>DIDT01000044.1 GCA_002418285.1 Phycisphaerales bacterium UBA5793 | reverse complement strand
CCCCCCTCAGAAAAATGAAAATCGACGAAAATTCCTGATTCGTCCCGCACAGAGGCGCTCATTTACACAAACGCGCGCCGCAGCGCGCGCCCGCGCTCAAAAATCGCGCACGGAAGCGCTCCGGCGCGCATGAACAATGCCCAACATGGTGCATCTCCGTGTTGGCACGCATTTTGCGTCGCACATTTTCTGAAACCGCCACTCACGCCGCGCCGCCCGCGAAAAAACTCGGCCGTCTCCGCGCCGCTCGCTCACGACCGACGTTGTTTTCACATCGCCACGCGGCCCCGCCGCGCACACCGGTGCACGCCAATCTCCATAGGTAGACATGCTCACACGCTCCGCAAACTCGAAGATCAGCCGCTCGCTTCCGCTCACTCTTCCGCGGCGGAGTCGCTCGCCGCTCTGCCGCGCCCGTCGGGACCTGGCCTTCCCAGCGGCCGCGCAGCGAAAACCGCCGGCTCGTGCCGGCGGCTGTTTCTCACAATATGTTCCCAGCGCCGGTCGCCCGGCCCGTGGCGGCTCAGCCCTTGATGTCGGTGATCTCGACCGCAATGTAGGGCTGGCGGTGGCCGGTCTTGCGCTTGTAGCCGGTTCGGCGGCGGAACTTGAAGACATCGAGCTTCTCGCCCAGTTCGTGGCGGACAACCTTGCCCGTTACGGTCGCGCCCTTGAGGTAGGGCTGGCCGAGTTTGGCGTCGCCTTCGCCCGTGCCGGTCATCAGAACGCGGTCGAAGACGATTTCGCCGCCGTCCTCGATGGGTCGGTGGTCGAGCTGAAGGACATCGCCCTTGTTCACTTTGATCTGGCTGCCGCTGTCTTCGATGATGGCGTACACGTGAGAGCTCCGCGAAAGTCGGTTCCGGTCAGTTTTTTGAGGCGGCAACTATAGGCCATTCAACGGTCAAGCCAAGAACCATGGCTATATTTACGGGGTTGCCTTGGAGGGGCGGACTGATGAGCCGGAAGCGTCGAGGCATTGGCCGAGACAGGCCAGATCGACGCCTCGGCAGGGCCTTTTTTGACATCGCCGCACCGTGTTCGAGAACCTCAGCCAACTTCTGACCCGCCTGAACAACTACTCGAAGCTCGAGGTGGCCATCGAATTGGCCATTATCTGGCTGGTTGTCTACATCGTGGTCCGCTTTCTTCGCGACACCGGCGGGGCGGGCATCATCAAAGGCCTGGCCCTCCTGCTGATCGTCGGAACCGTCTTCGTCCGGGTCCTGGGGCAGAATGGCGAGAGCTTCCAGCGCCTCAACTTCCTCTACGACAAGGCCCTCGGATTCGCCGCCATCGGAATGCTCGTCATCTTCCAGCCCGAGCTTCGCCGCGCCCTGATCCGGCTCGGCGAGGCGACCTTCTTCCGCGCTTCGCGCTCCGAACTCGCCCCGATGATCGAATCGCTGGTCCAGGCCTGCGAGTTCAACAGCAAGAACCGCATCGGCCTGCTCGTGGCCATCGTCCGCCGTGTCGGGCTCAGCGGCATCGTCGAGAGCGGCACGCAACTCAACGCCGAAGTTTCCGCACCGTTGCTCCAGACCATATTCTGGCCCAATAGCGCCCTGCACGATCTGGGCGTCGTGATTCAAGGCAAGCGAGTGATTGCCGCATCCGTGCAGTTTCCGCTGACGAAGCGATCAGATGTTGATCCGCGCCTCGGCTCGCGCCATCGCGCCGCGCTGGGCATCACGGAAGAGTCGGACTGCCTCGCCGTCGTCGTCAGCGAGGAAACGGGCGGTATCTCCGTCGCCGAACGTGGCCAACTCAATCGCATGGAGAGTATCGATCACCTGCGAACCTACCTCGCGGAGCGATTGCTCGCCGAGGCGACACAAAACGGACCGGTGATGGAAGAGACGGGATTCTCCGATGAGTCCTCCGCCAAGGACTCAAACAAAGAGCCAGAGAAACCGGCGAGCGATGAGAAGGGCGATGGATGAGTGAGGGATTCAAGACCATCTTCACCGTCACAGTCGTGACGTTGCTCATCTGGCTCTACGCCGAGCAGGCCAATCCACCTCAACCCCTGGAGGCGAAGATCACCTTTCAGTTGCGAGTCCCCGAAGGGAGCGATCTTATTGCCCGACTCGGGGATCCCAACCGCGGCTACCAGTTTGAGTTCTCCGGTCCGCGGGCCCAACTGTCCGAACTGCAGCAGAAGATTCAACTCGCCAGCGACCGGGTCACTCTCTCAGTGGGCGGGGAGATCGACTCGAAGATCGGCGCAGGCGACTACTTCGCCCGTGAAGTACTCGCCAAGCATGAGTGGTTTCGCGGCAAGAACATCACCATCTCCGAAAACCAGACGCAGACGTTGCGCGTGGTCGTCGATCGTTGGGTGAAGCAGGAGATCGAAGTGACGCCCGGCGATTTCGGCGATCTGGCGCTGGAGGGATCAGTCCTCGTCGAGCCGCCGACGTTGAGCGTTGACGTGGCTCAGTCGTTGCTCCCGCTCTCACCAGACCAGATCCGGCTCGTCGCCACGCCCGCTCGTGAGGATCTCGACCAACTCGCCGAGGGGCAATCGCACACCATTGATGCTCGCGTGCAGTTGGTGACCATGCTCGGGACAAATGCGAGCCAGGTGCGTTTGGATGAAGGCGCACGCGTCGCGTTGACCTTCCGACTCAAATCGCGCCAGGCCCAGACGACCTACGGCCCCGTGCCGATCAAGATCATCATCCTGCCGCGCGATCAGAATTACGAAGTGACGCTCGCCGATCCGGTCATTGCCGAAATTCATCTCAGCGGCCCCAGTGACTTAATCACCAGGGTGAAGAACAAGGAGATCAAGATCTTCGGCTACCTTGATCTCGACAGCGTCGAACTGAGCAGCGGCATCACAAATAAGGCCGTTTCATTCGATCATCTCGCCGGTTTGACCGTCACCTCCGGCCCGCACATTGTCAACTTCACCATTACCAAGCGGCCCGACAGCGAATAGACCTGCCGCGATGACGTTGAGGCGATCTTGAGCCAGCGGAACTACGTCAATCTGGTCGTGACCGGCGCCAGCGGCCGCGTGGGCCGACTCATCTGCGAGCTCGCCGGCGCCGATGAGCAGCACTGGGAACTGGTGGGCGCTGTTGCCCATCCGCGCAGCGCCAGTCTTGGCAAGTCATCGTTTACCTCTGCCGATCATGCCACGGTTATCACGCCCAACTACGGCGGCAAGTGCGATCTCGTCATCGACTTCTCATCACCCGCGGGTACCGAGACGGCGATTCACATCGCCCTGCGCGAAGGCGCCGCGCTGCTCGTGGGGACCACGGGTCTGCCCGATGCCACTCGTCAGGTGCTTGAAGCCGCGGCCCGACGCATTCCTGTTCTCATCGCACCCAACACAAGTATCGGCGTCGCAACCTGCGCTGCGCTGGTCGAGATGGCCGCGCGCAGCCTCGGCCCGAACTACCGCGTGGAGATCGTCGAAGCCCACCACAGCCGCAAGAAGGATGCTCCGTCCGGTACGGCGCTCATGCTCGCCGACGCCGCACGAAAGGGCGGCGCGGCTATGAAAATGGACCAGATCCACGCGCTGCGCGGCGGTGACGTCGTTGGCGAACACATCATCCGCTTTGCGGGCGAAGGCGAATACATCGAGATCCTCCACCGCGCCACCTCGCGCTCGCTCTTCGCCATCGGCGCCCTCCGCGCCGGCCAGTGGCTCGTGCGACAGCAGCCGGGGTACTACAGCATGGCGGATCTTCTCAAAAGCAGCCCGACATAGGACGGGACCGCTGCTCTGGGCGCGCGGTGCGCAGTTTCGAGCCGGTCTAAGACTCTCGATCTCGATAGATCAACCGACACAACCATCGCCACCGTCGGATGTGCGCCTCCACGCTCGGCCGCTCCGGGTCACTTGCGTCTTCGGGATGATTGCTGTGGTACAGGCGGCGGTACATCGCAACCGCGAGTGTGCCTGACCCCATCAGGTAGGGAATGAATAAGAGGGCGATCGTCCCAACGGTTCCAATGAGCCGTTCAGGCCAATGCGGTTCTTCCCACAGGTGGTCGCCCTCCAACGGAACCAGATACGGAAGGACGACGACCAGGCAGCCGCCACATGCGAACACGATGCGCAAACCGCTCAAATAAAACACCTGCATGCCGAGATCGGCCCTCGAACCCAACCGAACGACGATCACCGGAGCCGCGATCCAAACGATCACGGTGCCGAGTATGAGAACCACGTAGAAAACGTAGTCCCAGATCATGCTCGATCTCGCCAACATGGTATGAATGGTTTGGCACTCCCACGCAACAAACGAGTCCGGTATGCTCTGTAGAAAACCTCCGATTTGGTCGGTCGTGAGGTGAATGCGGAGCCTTCAATCGAGTATGTGCACCACCACGAAGTCGCCAAGGAC
>DIDT01000032.1 GCA_002418285.1 Phycisphaerales bacterium UBA5793 | reverse complement strand
AGCGGAGAGGGCGGGATTCGACGAAGCGGAATTCCGTAAGCTCTGCCATGACCTCAAGATAGGGCTGAACGCTCGCCCCGGCAACGACTTGGCGCCACTCCGACGCTTGCTCGTCGTACACGGTTTCTTACTTTCCTGAGGGGCGAACTCAGGACTCAGCATGGGACTCATCACGCCGCGGCGGGTGCAGGGGTGCGGGGGAGTAGGTTTCCGCAGGATCACGCTGCAAAGGTAACCAGATCCTCCGGCCCCGGCAACGCTGGCCTAGTGGTAGGCGAAGAGCTCCTTGGGACCATCGTCGTTGGCTCGGTAGGTGGCAACGAGCCGCCCCACGGCTCCCCTCGGCGTCAGTCAGGCGGCCAAGGTTGATCAACTTGGACTTGTCGGCACATTGCTCACGTCAAACAAGCGGGGCGCGGCACAATCGGCGAAAGCGGTTGAAAAAGTGCCCCGCGACACTCGCGGCATGCTGCCGCGGCTCTCGGAGTGCTGCCGCACACCTGGGGATGCACGCGAGAGCGTGGGAGTGCTCCCGCCTTGCCGGGCATGCTCGCCGGATTCTCGGGGTGCTTCCGGGAGGCGTGCGAGGCTGCCGGAACTTGCGGGGTCCTGCCGCTTCCAAACCGGGCATTCGTTCGATCATCCCGCCGAAGATCGGGCGACTGACGAGTCGCGCACCCAGCGGTCACTTCCGCACACGAATGAGACGACATTTCTCAACGAGGGCCTGCGGCCAGAGGTGGCAGGCGGAGACGGGCATGAGCATGATCAAGCGGCGGCAGGGCGACTGTCTGCAGGCCGTCACCCGACGCGCGCAGAACCAAACCATGGCGCTCAAAGTGCTCACCCACAACATCATGATCCTCAGGTAACATCCAAGAGGTTTTCTACGGAGCATACCAGTCCGGTCTTCTTGCCCTTAGTACCGGTCCCGTTTTCTTCCCTGCTGAATAAATGTATTCTTTACTCTGCCAGTCACAATCGATTTCCCATTATCAACGACTTCGACTCTCCATATCACAACTACGGGAGCTGGCTCCAGAGACAGATCATCTTCAGAGGCAGCTGTTTTCAGGACAATATTATAGTCGATCGCCGCACCAGCAAACATACCTCCAGACGGATCACCAAGACGAGATCCACTGGCGGTGCTATTCCCTCGAACTCCAGGCAGCAGCCAAGATTCGTTGCGAGATTCGATGTCTAGGGGTCGACCACCCACCTCGATGCTTTCAACAATAACCCGCAAACTCAGCGTATCCAGCAGGGGTGGCAGAAGCCTAGTCGCTAGTTCTCCGCGTCCGGCGTCTCCCCAACGCAAATCGCAGCGCGCGAGGCATGGCAGGAATACGGCGCTAAGTTCATCTTCGACTCCATCGCCCGAGACGGCAACCCTCCGCAATGTATTTTCTCTTCGAGTGGCTCTCCGAAACGGTCCGTCTTCGGGCTGGCCGGCGCGAACCATCGGACTTCGCACCGATGCATCGTATTCTTCTGGCCATGTTTGCCAATCTCTTCGCACGGCCATCCGTGCTTCAGCGAACATCTTTGACGCCGCGGAAGAAAAGCCGGACGAGGTTCCTACGGCCGGTGCCGGAGATTGGGAGCGAAACCAAATCACTGAAGCATGTTTTATCTGAATCGCAAGGAACACAACCGACAAGGCGGCTCCCATACCACTTGATAGAAGGATGAGCCTTTGGAACCGAAATTGGACTCGTTTTGCCCCGCATTCGGAACATGGTAGATGAGGCTCATGTATGTGGCCTCGCAGGTCGTAGCCACAAAACATGCACCGGCCAGATCTGCGACGACAATGCCGACTCCAGAACTTCCTGAACACAAGGGCAAAGCAGCTTGCCACAAACGCCATCATCAGTATCGGCACCACTGTATTGAGAGCAGGCATCATTTGGTCACTCGCCTATCAAGGTATGCCGATCACGTCCCGCCACACTTGGGATGCAAAGTATCTGAAGTTTCGCACCAGTGGAATCCTGGCCAATACGGCGATGCTACCGAACGCGCAGAGAAGTCTGAAGGCGAGTTCAGCCAGAAGTCAACCGTATGAAATCGCCATATGGGACTTGAAGTTCCCCACCACGACGGAAACGGTCGCAGGTGGTACAGACCCCCATGCGAAGGATGTTTCATATCGCGTGACCACCCTTCGGGAGTGTCTCCAGAGATCGAAGACTTGCAAAAGAACTTCACATTCGCACCAGAGTCGATGTGGCCAGCTGCTGGATCCAAAAAATAATCCCTTAGCTGTGACGCGTCACTGGGCTGCACGGTGAGTATTGTGCGGAAAGGCATATAAGGTTGCAACATGGAAAAGCTAATCGCGATATCGGGACGTAGTATCGGGCGAGCTTCTAAGAACGGTGGAATGATGGCCGCGTAGTCTCTAATTGATGCGCGGGTTTGTATGTCGTATGCGCCGCCTTGGAATATGACTTCTTGGACAAGCCAACCGGAAGTGTCGGTGCCGCATGGCCAGCTGCCTGAGTAGGGAACTATTAGCCACGAGGTCAGCGCAGTAAAGGAATGTGAGGAGGCGGTCACCGCGTGGGCACCCCCAAGCATGTTGTAGCTGGGCAGTAAGCCCAATGCATCTGTCGACGACGCTGGGACACCATATGCATATGCATAGTAATTGGGACCAGCGAGAATCTCCATCGAGTCACGTCTTGTCCACCGCCCGAGTTCAGTGGAGTAGACGCGGTGGCGAACGTGATTGAGGTCGAGGTGACTGGCCTTCTGGTAGCCGGCGTAGCTGACGCGGTTGGCGACGGCGGCTGAGGAGAGGGCGTTCCAGCCCGTGCTGGCGTTGTTCGCGTTGGCCAGGGTCTCGTCATCGCCATCGATGTCGCCGTCGAGGTCGTAGTCGTAGCGCACGTCATAGCCCACGGCCCAGACGTGGATGGCGGTCTCATCGCTCGAGTCGCAGTCCCCGTCGCTGTTGGTGTCGCCGGCCGGGAGGCCGAAGGGAATGCCATAGGCGCTGAACTTGTCCCATTCGACCATGACGCCGGCGCTGGTCACGATGGCCGAGACGTCGGCGCGCCAGTTCTGGCAGTAGTAGCGGCGCTGCTCGAGCGTGCCGTCGGCGGCACTCGTCCAGCCCGAGTTGTGGTCACGCTGACGCAGGATCACACTGTCAATGTAACTGGATCCTCCGGCTCCGTCAAGGCCGGCCTGGTGGTGGGCGAAGAGTTCCTTGGGATTGTCATCGTCATCGCGGTAGACGGCGATGAGCCGCCAACGCTCGTCGTAGATGAGCTGGTACGTCGGATCGCTGCCGTCGGCGACCCCGCTGGCGTTCTCATCCTCGTGGTAGGATTTGCGGAAGCCCAGGCCGTTGTAGGTGTAATCAGCGAGGGTGTTGCTGCTCGCGTCCTTCACCGTGACCAGTCGGCCGAAGGCGTCATAGATGTAGGTGTCGGCGCCGTCGCTGGTCATGTTGCCGACGGCGTCGTAGGTGAGGGTGAACTCATCGCCGCCGGTGTTGTCCGTGTTGCGGCCGGTGAGCTGGTTCACAATGTCGTGGGTGCGGGCGTCGTCGTACTCGCCATTGCCGGTATCGCTGTAGTTGTTGTTGCCGTCGAGATCGAGCTGAGCATGGTCCCAGTTGCCGACCTGGTCGAGCGTCCAAGTCTGCTTGCGGGTCTCGCTGGAGATCGACGAGCCGCCCCAGGTGCCTTCAGTGGCGTCGGTTAATCGGCCCAGATTGTCGTTGGTGTAGGACACGTCGAATCCGGTGACCTTTCCCCGGGTTTCGTACCAGTGTTTATGTTAGTCCTTCGATGCAATGCACACCCGATGGAGGCGTGCGCAGCGCAGCGGAGCACGGCTCCATCGGGGCCAACGCCTCGGGGGCCGGCGCCCGGTAGCCCAGTGATGAGTGCGGCCTGATTCTGTTGTAGTGCACACGCCATCGTTCGGTCAGCACCTTTGCCTCCCTCAAAGTATAGAAGATCTCCCCGTTGAGCAGCACACCGCGCAGCTTGCCATTGAAGCTCTCCACGTACCCGTTCTCCCATGGACTGCCCGGCTCGATGAACAAGGTCTTCACCCCGACACGATTCAGCCAGTCCCGCACCACCTTCGAAGTGAACTCCGGGCCGTTGTTCAGAACGAATGCGCCATCAGCCGACTCGTCGTGCATCGATTTGAGCAGGGGCTGAGGCGAAGGCGCAAAAGCGTTCAGCGGGTGGTCGTGAACAATGGTCGCGATCGGTGGGGGTGGTTTGCGACGCGTGCGTCGCTGCTAAACGCGTTGTGACGCCTACGTTGGCACTGAACGTGTCGCGATGCGGGCGTCACGGCCCATCATGTGAATTGGTTGCAGTACGGTGAGTGCACTACCGTCGTGCGATGGCGCGATCGGCGTTTCGAGTGCGGGTCTTGGCGGTGCTTGAAGTGCTCGCCGTGTTCGCGATGACGCACGTGGCGTTTCGTGTGCTGGTGAAGTTCACGGCGGTCGGGCGGTGGGAGCAGGCGCAGGGGCTGAACTTCTCGCCGGGCGCGGTGATGATCATCGCCACGGTGACGATGCTGGTTATTCATTGGCAGCGGGCAAACGCCTGGGGTTTGACGGCTCGGCCGGTGCGCGACAGCGCGAACCTTGGGGTATTGATGTTCGTCGTCATGGCGATTGCCGGCGCGATTGTGATGGCGTGCGGGGTGGCCCTGCGGCCCGTGGAGTTGACGGGGTGGAGTGCAGTGATCGTGAGCGCTGTCGGGCTGGGATGCGTGGCGCTCGTGCTGTGGACCGTGCAGCGCTGGCCGGGGATGCTGCGGCGCGTGCCGGTTGCAGTCAGTGTTGTTGTCGTCGCCCTGGTGCTAATGGCACCGATTGCAATGACGCTTGATCGCGGCACGGCGGTCGGGCCGATTGCACTCGCGGTCGCGTGGCGGGTGATCGGAGCGGGGATCGGTGAAGAGGTGTTCTTTCGCGGGTATGTGCAGTCGCGATTGAATGAGGCGTTCGGGCGGCCGTGGCGGGTGCTGGGCGTGCGATTTGGGATGGGTTTGGTGATTGCATCGCTGCTGTTCGGACTGATTCATGCGCTGAACCCGGTGGATTACTTTGCGGGCTCGTTCACGTTTGCGTGGTGGCATGGATTGACGACGGCGCTGGGGCCATACGGCTGGCTGCGCGAGAAGACAGGGAGCGTGGCGGCCGGCGCCATCGCGCATGCGCTGGTGGACGTGGCGGCGATGGCACTATTGGCCCAAGGATTGTGAAGCGAAGGCGCAAGCGTGGAGCGGCAGACATGGAACGCTGCACGTCATGGGCGGAGTTGCTTGTGGCGGAAGCAGTCGGTAGTGTGGTCGTTGACGAGTCCCATGGCCTGCATGTACGCATAGCAGATGGTCGAGCCGACGAAGCGGAAGCCGCGTTTCTTGAGGGCCTTGCTCATGGCGTCGGATTGCGCCGTCGTAGCGGGAACATCCTTGAGCGTTTTGTGGCGGTTGAGGATGGGCTTGCCATCGACGAACTGCCAGATATAGGCGTCGAATGAGCCGTGCGCTTTCTGAACGTCGAGAAAGCACTGCGCGTTGGTGATGGCGGAATCGATCTTGAGGCGGTTGCGGACGATGCCGGGGTCTTTGAGCAGGCGAGTGATGTCTCGCTTGGTGAAGCGGGCAACGCGTGCGGGGTCGAAGTCGGCGAAGGCGCGTCGATAGCCGTCGCGCTTGTTGAGGATGGTCTCCCAACTCAGACCGGCCTGGGCGCCTTCGAGGATCAGGAACTCGAAGAGGATGCGGTCATCGTGCGTGGGTACGCCCCACTGCTGATCGTGGTAGGCGATCGAGAGGTCGGTCCTGGCCCAGTCGCAGCGTCGGATGGTGCGTGCAGACATAGTGTGTCTCGCAGTGGCGGGTGAGTGGGACAAGGGTATGCGAATTCGACACGGGGTGAAGGCCTCAAGATTGCATCAGGCGCTGAGTCGAGTGGTGGATGGTGGAATACGGGCAACCCCTCACGGTGTTCATTCGTATGGACAATCTGGCGCGACTGGTGGCGCCACACACAGGAGAGGATGCTGATGCGATTTCATGTTCACAGGTTGGCAGGGGCGATCTTCACGCTCGCGGTGTGCGTGTATGCGGCGACGGATGCGACGGGGCAGATCACGCGGCTGATGCCGCTGGGTGACTCGATCACCAACGGATCGGATGGCGGTTATCGCACCGTGCTGTTCAACCGACTGAACGAGCACGGCGTGACAATCGACTTTGTCGGCTCGAACGCCCTGGGGAAGGATCGGCCGCACCTGCCAGACTCGAATCATGAGGGGCACGGCGGATGGCGGACGTACAACATTCAGCATCACATTGTGGACTGGATGCAGCGCTATGAGCCGGATGTAATCCTGCTGCACATCGGGACGAATGACATTTCGACGGGGGCGGATGCGCCGACGACGGCGCATCGACTGTCGAGATTGATCGGCACGATTTTCGATACGGATCCGGATGTGCGGCTGTACGTCGCCAGCACCATTCTGCGAACAGACAACCCCGAGAAGGCGCAGATTAACGAGGAATATGCAGCGCTGACGCCGGGTGTGGTGCGTCGCTGGCGGAACGCGGGGTTTGATGCTCGGTTCGTGCCGATGCACGAGTATCTGGGGCCGGATGATCTTGCCGACCACATTCACCCCAACGCGCTTGGTTATGACAAAATGGGACTCGTGTGGTGGGCGTACTACAACGGGCCGACGGCGGATGCGAGGCTGGCAATGACGACGCCGGACGTGAACCAGCCTGTAACACTGACGGCCAGACGCATGGAACCGGGCGCCGAGGTGAGCTTCTACGCAACGACGGCGCCACTGGGTGCGACAGAGGTTCCCGGCCTGGGTGTGACCCTCGACGTCAACCACGCGGTGCTCGTCGGCAGTGCGACGGCGGACGGCGATGGAGTGGCCACGTACGTAATTGAGAATCTGGATCGAGTGCTGCGGTACCAGGCGATCCGAGTACAGGCGGCGATGGTGGGACGCAAGACGCAGGCGCTGATCAAGGTGGTGCGCTAGATTTGAATCGCTTGGGTCTGCTGCGACCAACGCGAGCTTTGATCAGCATTGGATCGAAGGCAGCCACTTGCCGCGCGGCGGCTTGTAGGGGCCACCGTAGCTCATGTAGTTGAGCAGTTTGAGAACGCGCGCGCCGCGCGCGAGCAGGGTGCGGAAGAGTTCGACTTCGCTGAGTGGGCAGATGAACTTGGCGGGTGGGCCGGCGAGCTGCTGCCCCATGACGGAGAGCATGGCGATGAGATCGTCATCGGTTTGTGCGCCCGCGTGGCCGAGCAGGCTGGGGATGAAATAGCCGACAACCTTGCCGCCGCGCTCGCGCACGAAGCCGGGGAATGGGACATTGAGCAAGATGGCGGCATCTTCGGCGCGGCTGTAGCCGTAGGTGGCTTCGCTCAGTTCGGCCACGGCGGAGAGATCGGCCGGTGTCATCGAGCGAACGCCGAGTTCGCTGACGGCCTCGCCGGGTTGCAGGCGCGGCGGGGTCATGAGCGCCGCGGAATCGACCCATGAGAAGCCAAGACTCGTGTACAGCGAGAGCGATGTGATGTTGATCGCTTCCTGGAAGAGACGCACTTCGCGGCGGTCGCGCTGTTTTGCTTCTTTGATAATGTGCTGCATGAGCGCGCGGCCGACGCCGCGCGACTGGGATTGCGGGTCGACGGTGATGGGACCGAGGCCGGCGACGACGTCGGCGGTCTGGAGGAAGTTCGATCCGATGAGGGTCGGCTTGCCGTGGCGGTCTTCCTCGATGGCGGCGACGCCGATGTAGTCGGGGCGATTGGCGAGCAGGTTGATGACCATGCGACCTTCGTCGGCGGACTCGAAGTCGACCGGCGCATTGTGCCGGCGTTGCAGCGTGGCGAACGCTTCGTAGCAGATGCGGCCGAGTTCGGGCAGGTGGTCGGGCTCGACAGGGATGAGGCGGAACGATGGCATGTCTGGCGTGGCTCCCGGAGGGAATCGCGGTCCGACGCGGATTGCGCGGCGACAAGGATAGGTCTGCATGACAAAGCAGGGCGAGGCGGCATTCTCCACCTCGCCCCGATGGCGCTATTCACGCAGGTATTCGCTGCGGTTGGCTCCGTCAAAAGCGGCCGGAGCGCAGGCAGCATCGTTTGAACCGCAGGCCGCTGCCGCATGGGCATGGGTCGTTGCGGCCGAGTTTCTCGAGCAGTTCCTTCTCACCCATGGGCGTCGAGACGGAGCGGCGGCCGCGCTTGACGTGCGTCTCGCTGGGGTAGCCGCGTCGGCGCTTGCTCATTGGTTCGATGGCGGCACCATCGAATTCGTCAAAAGCACCGCTCGAAAGCAGTCTTCGTCGGCGCAATGGCAGCGCTGATTCTGATTCGGTTGTGGTTGCATTGTGCACCTCCTTATGGGTTGACCTGATTTGCCCGTCAAGTCATGGAGGCGTTGCACAATAGTGGCGGCGAAAGGGCGAGAGTCAATCAAATCACAGAATCATGCCTGGAGATGTTGTGGGCTTCGCTCGTGTTGATCTGGACGAGTTTTTCGCGCTGGATCTGTTTGGCCGTCTCGGGGTCGACGTAGTCGGAGTGGCAGGAGAGCTTGGCGAGGGCGAGATCGGCTTCGTGCTTAGCATCCGCTTGCTCCCGGGCGCGGGTCGCCGAGCCATTGCCCACCAGGGCCTTCTTTGTCTTGGATGCGAGGGCGTGGATCGCTTCGGGGCTGAGGACGCCGCGCTGTTTGAGGACTTCCTGCTGCTCGGGGGTCAGGGCGTCGGTGACCTTCGGCTTGTCCCAGGCATACTCGGCGTCCTTACCCGACGCGAACTCCTGGATCTCTTTGCTGATGCGGACCGAGCACCAGTCGTGGCCGCACATGGCGCAGAAGTCGGTATCGACGTCGAGATCCTCATCGTGCAGGGCACGGGCAAAGTCAGGATCGAAGCTGAGTTCGAAGTGCTTCTCCCAGTTGAGCGCGGCGCGGGCCTTGGTCAGTTCATCATCGCGATCGCGGCTGCCGGGAATGCCCAGCGCGACGTCGGCGGCGTGGGCGGCGATCTTGTAGGCGATACAGCCCTGCTTGACGTCGTCCTTCTTGGGCAGGCCGAGGTGTTCCTTGGGCGTGACGTAGCAGAGCATCGACGCGCCGTGGTAGCCGGCGGCCGTGGCGCCGATGCAACTCGTGATGTGGTCATAGCCGGGGAAGATGTCGGTCACCAGGGGTCCGAGCACGTAGAACGGCGCACCGTGGCACAGGGTGCGCTGCAGTTTCATGTTGTATTCGATCTGGTCAAAGGAGACGTGGCCGGGGCCTTCGATCATGACCTGCACGCCGCGTCGCCAGGCGCGCTCGGTGAGTTGGCCGAGCGCTTCGAGTTCGGCGAGTTGGGCGCGGTCGGTGGCGTCGGCGAGTCCGCCGGGGCGCAGGCCGTCGCCGATCGAGAAAGACACGTCGTAGCGGCGCATGAGATCGCAGATGTCATCCCACATGTCGTACATGATGTTCTGGCGATTGTGGGTAAGCATCCACTTGGCCAGCAGCGACCCGCCGCGCGAGACGATGCCGATGAGGCGCTGCTTGATGAACGGCAGGTGCTCGCGCAGGACGCCGGCATGGATGGTGAAGTAATCGACCCCTTGCTGGGCCTGGAACTCGAGCGTATCGAGAATGGTCTTCTCGTCGAGGTCTTCGAGCCGCTTGCCGATGATCATCGAGTAGATCGGCACCGTGCCGATGGGCACGGTCGAGTTGCGAATGATCGCATCGCGGCACTCGTCAAGGTTGCCGCCAGTGGAGAGGTCCATGACGGTGTCGGCCCCCCACTTCACCGCCCACTGGAGTTTCTCTACCTCTTCCTCCGTGCCGGATGAGACGGGTGACGCGCCCATGTTGGCGTTGATTTTGGTCTTGCTCGCACGACCGATGGCCATCGGATCGAGCTGGTAGCTGAGATGCACCTTGTTGGCGGGGATGATCATGCGGCCGGCGGCGACTTCATCGCGCACCTGCTCGGGGGTGAGGTGTGGTTCGCGCTGAGCGACTCGATTCATCTCGGGCGTAATAACGCCGAGGCGCGCATACTCAAGTTGGGTGATGGGTTTGAAGTCACGGGGGTACTCGACGGAGCGCGTGTCGCCGCGTGCTTCGGCGAAGATTGCGCGAGCGAAACCCACGTTGGCTGAACGTGGGCTTCGAATCGCATCGCTTTCGATCCGAGTGCTCCAGCCTTCGGGGAGAAAGTCCCATGCCGTCTTGTCGGAGGGCGCGGGCATTCCCGGACTGTCGGGAGAAGCAAAGGTGTGCGGGCCACCGATGTCGGCTGCGCGGGCGAATGATCCGGGCGTGGTACCCTGCTGCTGAGTCGACGGGTTGGCCGCGCCATGGAGCGGCGCGGTGAACAGGCCGGTATGTCCGTTGCGACTGGGTGTGTTGGGCATGGTCTGCCTTTCGGCTGAAGTGTGCAGCGCGGGCTGCATTGAGATCTAGTGAATGTTGGGAGTCACGGCCCATTCGATGACGTCAATATCCGGCGGGGCAAAGTCCGGTCGAACGCGACGGAGCATCCACGCGCACTGAGCACGATGGTGGGTGCCGTGCACAAGCACGTGCATGATGGCCGAGCCCTTGGTGAATTCGAAACGTTGCTTTGCGCCATTGTCGTCGGTGAGTTCGACGACCATCGGATCATTGAACGATCCATCGGCCAGGACGCGCTGCGCGCGCGCGGCGAAGGCGGCTGCCACAGTGTCATGCAACTCGACGAGTTGAGACACATTGAAGTTCGAGCCTTCGACGCTCGGTCGAAGCGCGTCGCCGCTGATGCGATCGATCCAGCGGCGCATGGCGCCGATGATGTGGGTCAGCGTGTCGCGGAGATTGCCCAGCCCCATGTCGAAGTGTCTGCCGAACTCGTCGGCGGTGAGGTCGGCGCAGCAATCGAGCAGTCGCCGCGTCGCCCAGCGGTCGTATTCGAGGAGCAATTCAAGGGGGGTGGTGGAATCGCCTGGCACGATTGTCGCTTCCCTCCGCAGTTCGCCGGCCGATTGAGGTCGGGCGGGCTGGCTGATCAGGTTCCACGGGTGCCTCTCAGCGGTCGGCTCCGTCGCCGCCGCGCCCCGAGCGTGAAGGGAAAGGATAGGTCGGATGGCGGCGGAGGCGATCAGGAATCGGGAAAGTTCAGTTCGAGGTGCTCGCCGACGGGTACGCCGACCCAATGGGTGCCCAGTTCGAGGTAGCGGGTGCAGACGGAAGCGAGATGTTCGGGGGTGCCGCGATACGGCGGTGCCCCGCTCTTGGCGAGTTCGACGGCCAGTTCCGCGTTGATCTCCTCTGCCCACAGTGGGAGCAGCTCCGGATCCTCCCAGGCGCTGCCGCTGAACTGGCGCGAAAGGATGGCGACGAGGTGCTCGCATAACAGTGCTTCGCCCGGCATCGACTGGTAGCGCGGGTCGCCATGATCCTCAAAGGTATGAAAATCCCAGCCGGATGCGAGCAGCCCGAGGAACGCCTGGCGAAAGCCGAGTGTCGATTCAACGGCGTAATGCAGCAGATCGTGCAGCGCAAAGAACGTGCCTTGTGAAGAGCGTTGCACATCGATGCTGCCGTCGTCGCGGATGCAGGTGAGCACACAGCCATCACGGGTTTTCTTGAAGCGCAGGAGCATGGTGGAACGGGTGAGTTGGTCCGATTGATCAGTTCGCCCGTCCATCTGCCATGAGCATCCACTCCACCACGGATGAGGGTGGGAGTTTCTCGACGCCGAGTTGGCGGAGCATGTTCATCGCCTGCGCGCGATGGTGCATGCCATGGGTGGTCACGTGAGCAAGCACGGCGCCCCGAGCGAAGGAAAACGTCCGGTCGCCGCGACTTCCGGTGGCAATCCCATCAAGCGGGTGGGCGCGGACAATCGCCTCGAACTCGTCGGCGATCTCACCGGCCATCGCGGCGATCTGGTCGAATGTGAGTTGTTGCGTTTCAAGTCGTTCGCGAACTTCGCGCTCGGCGAGCATGTCGGTCCAGCCGCGCATCGCTCCAAGAACGTGCACGATGGTCTTGTGCAGCGAACCCACGCCCATCTCGAATGACTGATCCCGTTGCTCCCGCGACAATGATTTGCAGGCGTTGATCAGGCTGTCGTTGGCCCAGCGGTTGTGGGCGAGAAGCACATCGACGGGATCGCTGGTGGGCATCTTTGTTTCTCCTTGTTTGATTTGAACGGTGCGCGGCACCGGTTGCGATCACCTTACGTCATCATACGACACCGTGCGCTGCAGCCGGCGGCCGACTTCGCTGGCGTAACGCCGACCGAGGTCGTCCACGTTTTTCCGAGCCCAGTCGGTTAGTTTCGTCGCACCGGCCGCAGGCTCGTGCGAATCGAGCAGACTGCGCATGAGGCCGGCGATCTCTTCGCGGGTGATGATGACGTCGCCGACGAACGGGTTGATGCACTTGCCGGCGGCAAGACCGAGCCATGGCGGCATCGGAACGATCCAGCGGCGGACGCCGAGGATGCTGCGAATGGTGCTCACGAGTTCACGAAAAGTAAACCGCTCGGGCCCGACGGCATCGGCTTGAGTATTGCCAGCGCGAGAAGCGTGATCGACCATCAGGGCCGCCATGTCATCGACATGCAGCGGACGCAGCGTGTAGGAACCGTCGCCGAATAGGCCGAAGACCGGCATGTGGCGCAGCACCCAGGCGATGTTGTTGACGAGGATGTCAAAGCGGCCGAAGAGCACGCCGGGTCGGACAATCGCGTGCGGGATACCGGTGGCTCTCAGGGCGTCTTCGAGTTCGTGTTTGCCGTGGTAGTAGCCGAGGTCATCGGCCTGGTCGGCATGGAGGATGCTGACGTGCACGATGCGCTGGACGCCGGCGCGTGTCGCGGCCTCGAAGAGTTTCCTGGTGTTGGCGACGGCGGAGTCGAAGGTGAAATTGCGGTGATTGAAACGGACCCAGTAGGTGTTGTGCAGAACGGTCGCGCCGCGCAGCGATTCTTCGAGGCGGGGCGGGTCGTCGAATGCGAGGGGGTGGATCTCGAGTTGATCGCCGAACGGGTTGGGTCGGTTGGGCGAGTTGGTCAGCGTCCGAACGCGGGCGCCGCGCTGGAGGAGTTGTTCGGTGAGCGAGCGGCCGGTGTAGCCCAGGGCGCCGGTGACGACGTGCAGCGGTGCGGACTGGCTCATGGATGACTCCTGCGCGAACCGGTCAGTCGCGGCTGGACTATTCTTGCGTGGACACGGTGCGAATCGACACGATTCGAGGAGCAATCCGATGATAAACCGAACACCGTTCGGCCAACGAGTGGCGATTCTGGCGGCGGTCGTGACGGCCATGCTCGCAGATTCGACGGCGCACAGCGCGACTGCACAGGCTGCATTGCCGGATGGCGGTTCGAAGCTGGCGGCATGGCAGGCGCTTCGCGACGACTCCGTGCGCCTGCTGATCATCGCGCCGGCCGAGCTGTGCGATGCGCTCGGCGAGTACACCGCGTTCAAGCAGGAGCGACTGGGATCAGTCGAGCTCACGACTCTCAAAACCGCAATCGACGTGGGGCTGCTCGCCGGATTGGACGCTGGAGACCGGCATTTGGATGACCCGGCGAGGCTGAAGCGCTATCTGCATTTCAAATGGCAGCACGAACACATCACGCACGTGCTGCTGGTGGGCGACGCCGATGTGCTGCCGGTGCGCTACATGGTGCTCGATCGCAAGACCGAGCCGGCCTTTGACTATGCGTTCTACCCCAGTGATCTGTACTATGCCGACCTGGCGAAACGCGATGGGTCGATTGATGACTGGAACGGGCAGAAGGACGACTTTCATGGGGGTTATTTCGGCGAGGTGCGCGGCGAGGCGAACAAGGACGACCCGATCAACTTCGACGGTGCGGACTATCGACCCGAGATCGCCGTGGGACGGTGGCCCGTGAGCGATGCGGCGGAGGTGCTGGCGGTTGCGGCCAAGTCGATGCGGTATGAACGGGCTCTCGAATCACGCGGGGGTGAAGAGCACGCGAAGGCGGCGCTGATCGCGGTCGATGGCTGGGTGGACGCGCGGGGGAATCTGGATCGATTTGCATCGCGCATCAGCGCCGGCTGGACGGTGGAGAAGCGATACTACCACGATGGTTCAACATCAGCCGATGCGCCACCGGCTCCGGATGAGCAGCAACTCATCGATCTGCTCAACGGCGGCATTGACCTCGTCATTCACACCGGGCATGGGAACGACAATCTGTGGGCCGGCTGCCTCAGCACGAACACGCTCAAGAAGATCAAGCCGAGCGATTGGTTGCCGGTCATGTTCTCAGTTGGATGCTCGACGGCGCGATTTGCAACGCTGCCGCCGTACGAGGCGTATGTGGATGCCAGCGGGGAGAAGCACGCCGGTACGAACAGAGGCGAGGTGTTCACGGCTCCCCCACCGCCGCCTTCGCCTTATGCACGAGGCGAGTACAACATGACGGGATTGGGCGAGTCGTATCTGCGGAACCCCGATCGTGGATGCGTGGCGTACATCGGCTGCAACACGGGGAGCCAGCCGTGCGCGCTGACGTTGCTTGATGGATTCGCGGCGGAAATGGCGCGGCCGCGCGCGGATGGTTCACTCGTGCGCGTAGGCGACTGCTGGAAGGCGGCAGTGGCGCATTACTACGACGCCGAACATCTCGACACGATCAAGCCCGACGCCGGCTGGTATCCCGCAAGCATCTTCTTTCAAGGCATGAAGTTCATGTTGTTCGGCGATCCGACGCTTCCGCTGGCGCGGTGAATCATGGATCGGACGCAGTGCCGTTGGGCTCGATGATGACGTATTCGATGGGCCGCTCATCATCAATCAGTTCGAGGCCGACGGACGCCAGGGCCTTATGGAATGTGGGGCCGTCGACCCATTCGAGACTCCAGTTGTATCCACCGTCAGAGGCATATCCGGTTTCATCGATCACGGGATTGCCGGCCATGTTCTCGCACCACATGCGGAGCAGATCGACGCGGGAATTCACGGCCCTTGATCCACCGCCGGACGCAATGAAGGAGCGAGTTTCGCCCGTCGAGGGGTCATACGGCTCGAGCGCCTTGGCGCTGCCGTCGATACGGTGGAGGATTTTGACACTCTCGACGCGCGTTTCGCGACGGACGGTGTAGCCGAATTTGGTTTCGAGCGAGCGGGCGAGCATGAGGCGGGCGAGTTCATCATCGCCTCCGGGCGCGGTGACGGCAATGCGGTACTTGGGATCGGATTGATTCCACTCCCCGAACCCGTCGATGAGCCGCGTGCTGGGCACGTCGTATGCGAGTTGAAGCAGGTTGGAGCGATACATTCCGTCGGCACTGATCTTGCCGCTGTTGGGCACGAACTTAGAGCCGCCGGATCGCGTGCGCGGATCGCAGTCGGCGATGCAGACTGAGGCGTAGGTCTCCATCCCCTCTTCATCGATCTGCGGCGCCCAGTCGATGTTGGCTCGCTTGCTGTCATCGCGGGCGACGCCACTTGGCTGACCATCGAGCACGCGCCGGAGCACATCCAGATCGACGCGATCAGGCTGGGTGATGGCGGCGATCTGTCCGGCGCGATCGAGAATGACGGTGCCGGGGATCGTGGGCATGCCGAACCTGGCGTAGTACTGTCCCTCTTCGTCCGCGACCAGTGTGAGGTCGAAGTGATCGCGCTCGAGGAACTTTCGAATGCGTTCGGGCGGATCGATGCCGACGCCGATGAACTCGATTGGTTGATCTTCGAGTTCCTTGCGCAGTTCGTCCATGTGATGCAGGGCGGGAATGCACGGGCTGCACCAAGTGGCCCAGAATTCGAGCACGACGACTTTGCCGCGCAGCGCGTCGAGTGAGACGTCGTCGAGACCTTGAATTGAGTCGGAGAACGTGAACGCGGGCGCAGGCATGCCGAGCTCGAGGCGATCGCCGTCCTCCGGGGTGTCCTGAGCCACGCCGGCGTTTGCGAGACTGGCGATCAGTACGGCGCCGGCCAGACCTGGGTGGAGTCGTTTGAAACTGTTGAGAAGGAACGCTCGCGGTGCTTGGAAGTCTGCCATTATCTCGCTTCTCCAAGAAGGATTTGCGCCCCCGGCAGGCTTTCGCATTGACGTCGGTCTGTTGATCAGACCGTCAAGGAATATCGAATTCGGTCTCCGATTCTGAACTCGTTCCGTTGCTGCGCGGCACACGAGGTGAGACGCGCCGAGACGATCAGCCGCTCTTGCGGGGCTTGCGTGTGGTCTTCTTGCGGCTGAACGCTTTTTCGATCTGCTCGACGGCGTCGAGGGTCGAACAACCTGATTCACCCTGATCGACCTCGACCTTGCCGATGCGGCTGGCGGTGTTGAGGGCGCGATCGCGGAGATCATCGCGGTAGGTGCCGATGGCGATGAGTGCGTTGTTCATGCCTTCGCGGGCGCGATTGGCTGAAGAATGGATCTCGCGCTCGATCTGATTGATCGCGGCGTCGAGCAGCGCGGGGTAGATGGTCACGCCTTCCTTGAGCGCCTCGGCGACGATGCCGAAACCGCAGCGGCGTTCGAATTCTCGCTTGGAGCGGGTCCAGCGGTCGATGCGGCTGGCGGCCTGCGGACTGCGGGCCACGAGGGCGGAGAAGGAATCGGCCAAGAGGTAGTTATCCACCTGACGGACCCACTGGTCGAGTTCGCTGGCGGTCAAGGCGATGGGGTCGGCGACCATCGTGGCGAGCATGCGCGCATCATGATTGCCGGTCGCCCAGAGTTGGCGGGCGAGATCATGGTCGACCTTTACTTTTTTCGTGATGGAGCGCAACTGCGCCGGGCTCACGCCGAAGAACTCCCCCTTGACGCCATGGCGCGGAAAGATCTTGCGGTTCTGCGCCGTGCCGGCTTTCTTGAGATCGGCCATGGTCTTGTCAAATGCGGGCGAAGTGGGAGCGGCTGCGGAAGAGCCAGAATGGAGGGGGCCACTGGAGCCATTGCGCGCCACCGAGACGGGGCGGGTCTCGACGACGGGTGCGGACGCGGCGCGCGGCTCGGTGCTCTTGCGGCTCTTGCTGCGGGTGGACTTCGCTGGAGTTTTGGTCTGCGCCATCTTCATGGACCCTTCATCTCGGTCAACTGCTCAACTGATGCCTCGGCGGGAGAGAGGTGCAGATTGATGGCCGCCCTGCCTGGCCGCTCCAGCCGTGGATCGTACTAACCCGCTCCAGCCCCCACCTCCCCCAACCGAGCGGCTGCTAGAGGCGGCCCCCGGGGCTCTGATTGTCGGCGTAAGTGTAGGACACGTGAAGGCACCGATGCAGGGGCACCGGCTCAGGAGAGCCGAAAAACCAGTCCTCTAGGCGAAGATCGAGCCGATTTTGAGGGCGCGGCGGAGGTCAGTGATCTGCCCGCAATGGGTGCCGTTGTGGAAGATCATCCGAAGCACGAGCGATCCGAGGGTGGTTTCGCCTGGTCCCCACTTGATTCGCTCGTCGAGCTTGGCGTCGGTGGCCATCCGCGCGGCCAGGGCAATGCGATCGCACGCCGAGTCAAAGATGGCCACGCACCGGGAGAGGCTGGGATAGACGGCCGGATCACCCACTGGTGTTGAGGCAAAGGAGACGGTCTCGGTACCGAACCGATGTTCATCGCCCCGATCAGCCTTGAGGATGAACTGACCATCAGGCAGCGGGTGACCATCGATCTTCTCGGCGGCCCGGTGCATGGTCAGGGCGCAATGTCCGAGACACCATGCGAGGTGATTGGGCAGGTTTGGCGCTTGTGTCGTGCGATTCGAATCATCAAACCCATTGAGGTAGCGACTCAAGAGCGCCTTGCTATCGAGTACGCCGTTGGCGAGGATTTCACCGCGATTCATGACTGAGGGCCTCCGTGGAGTGTTGAAAACCGGGCACTGAACCCCAATCACGCGCGATCGCCGGTGGTTTCTCCGCGTGATCCACTACCATTGAATACATGGCAACCGCATCAAGCGAATTGGAAAGGACCGAAGATGGCGCCCAGCAAGACTGAATCCAATGAGAAGATCATCAACCTGTTGCAGAAATCGTACAACGCCGAACTCGAGACGGTGATGAACTACCTCGCCAACGCGGTGAATCTCGACGGCATCCGCGCCGAGCACATCAAGGCTTCGCTCCAGGCCGACGTCACCGCAGAACTGGGACACGCCCAACAACTGGCGGATCGCATCAAGGTGATCGGCGGGACGGTGCCGGGCTCGTTCAAACTCAAGTGGACACAGGAAACGATGCAGCCGCCCAGCAGCAGCACCGATGTCGTGGCCGTGATCAGAGGCGTGATCGCGGCTGAAGAAGCGGCGATCGCCGGCTACGAGGAGATCATCCGGGCATGCGAAGGAACGGACTACGTCACGCAGGACCTGGCGATCACGCTACTCTCGGATGAGCAGAAGCATCGCCGCGAGTTCGTCGGCTATCTCAAAGAGATCGAGGCCAATCGATAGTGACCACCGAACCGCGACATCTCTTCGTGTACGGCACGTTGCGCAGCGGCTGCGGCCATCCCATGGCCGATCTGCTCAGCCAGCACACCACCTTCATCGGGCCGGCCACAGTGCCCGGACAGCTCTTCGACACGGGGCGCTACCCCGCTGCGTTGCAGGCGGCCCAAGACGGTGATCTGATCCACGGCGAGTTGTACGAGCTGGACAATCCCGATGAAGTCTGGCTTTGGCTCGACGAGTACGAGGGGTACTTTCCCGGCCATGAGGGCGATTCGCTCTTCGTGCGGCGGCAGGCGATAGCCAGCCCCCACGAGGGACCCCCCGCGTATGCGTGGGTGTACTGGTACAACCGGCCGGTGGATGAGTTTGAGCGCGTCGAGGGCGGTCGGTACGAGAAGTAGCCGCTCGCACGTCGGTGAGATATCGTGCCAAACGGCCACGCGCGGCGTGCGAAGCGATCGTTCAGCCGATGCGCTGCTGCCCGTTCATGTAGGGTTGCAGCACGGTTGGGATCGTGATTGAGCCATCCTCGTTCTGATAGAGTTCGAGAATAGGGATGAGCAGTCGCGGACTCGCGGCAACCGTGTTGTTGAGAGAGTGACAAACGACCGGCTTGTTCGTTTCTGGATCGCGGTAGCGAATGTTGAGGCGGCGGCACTGGTAGTCGTAGAGTCGCGACGCGGAGTGGGTTTCGCCGTATTCACCGCGCGGCAAACCGCTGGCATCTTCCTCGCCGCGACTGGGCATCCAGGTTTCGATGTCGACCATGTCGGCATTCTTGGTGCCAAGGTCGCCAGTGCAGCACTGCAACAGGCGATACGGCATTTCGAGGTTCTGCAGCAGCATCTGCACGAAGCCGATCATCCGCTGGTGCCACTGCCGGCTTTCCCGCTCGTCGGCGCGGCAGATGACGACCTGCTCAACCTTGTCGAACTGGTGGATGCGGTAGAGGCCGGTCGTGTCCTTGCCCGCAGCGCCGGCTTCGCGACGGAAGCACGTCGAGACCGTTGTGTAGCGCAGTGGGAGTCGATCAAACTCCAGAATCTCATCCTGGTGGTAGCCCATGAGTCCGACTTCGCCCGTTCCGGTGAGGTAGAGGTCGTATCCTCCGCCGCGATCGGTCTCGCGGACTTCATAGGCCTGATCGCGACCGCCGGGGAAGAAGCCGGTGCCGACCATGACTTCATCGCGCACAAGAACCGGCACGCTCAGGGCGGTGAAATCGTGCTCGTTGGTCATCATGTCGAAGGCGTAGCGGAGCACGGCGTTGTGCAGGCGCATGCCATCACCCACGAGAACGTAACTGCGCGAGCCGGCCATTTTGACGCCACGCTCGAACTCGAAGAGATTGAGAGACTGGCCGATCTCGACGTGCGAGCGCGGCGCGAAGCCCTTGTTCTCGGCAAAAGATCTTGAAGTGTCGAACCACGACGAGTTCCACCGACTGATCTCAACGTTGTCGCTTGCGTCACGGCCGACGGGAACATCAGGATCAGCGGGTTGGGGAATGCGCAACCAGACGTCGCGCCGTTTGGCGTCAAGGTCGCTGACAATGCCGGTCAATTCGCCTTCGCGGGTTTTGATCTCGGTGGGCCGGCTCTGGAGGCGCTGCATCTCCTGGGCCAAGGCCGGCTTTTCCGCATCCGGGGCTTTCTTGATGCGGCCGGCCAGAGCGCCGATCTCCTTGCCGATGCGATTCTTCTCGGCGGTCAGGTTCTGCAGTTCGGTTTGCGCCTCGCGCAACGAGGCGTCAAGGGCGAGGAGTGCATCGATGTCGACGCTTACGCCCTTGTCGGCAGCGGCTTTGCGGAAACGGTCAGGACTCTCACGCAGTTGCTTGAGGTCAATCATGGCGGGCGCATGGTAGGACGAAGCAGACGCGCAGGAAGGGGCGACCGTACCTGCAACCAGTCGAATTCGGACACTACTTCGATGTTGGTGGAGCGGCCCAGTGCATTTTGCGCGTCAGGGTTCGCCAATAGTTGTTGCCGGGGTTGGCGACAAAATCAACACGGCGCGAGTACTTGCGAATAACCACACGGTCGCCGGCGCGCAGGGCGGCAAAGACCTGGCCGTCGAGCACCATGGTGGTCCCCGCGTTGGCGCGTTCGAGCGTCACCGTCAGGCAGGTCTTGGGTGAGATTATGATCGGGCGAAACGCAAGGCTGTGGGCAGCGATAGGCGTGATGGCAAAACAGTCGAGGCGAGGCTCGATAATCGAGCCGCCCGACGAGACGCTGTACGCCGTGGATCCGATGGGCGTCGAGATGATCAGCCCGTCGCCGTGGACCGACGGCGTTGACTCGCCGTCGAGGGTCAGGAAGAGCTCGATCATGCGAAATGGCGGGCCAGCGGTGATGACGCAGTCATTCAGAGCGAGGTGACGCTCGCGAGCCGTGGCGGGCTGCTCGATGTCCGCATCTTCCGGGTAGACATGAACCTCGATAAGCATGTGCGAGTGGAGAACGAGTCTGGTCTCATCGCTGAAGATGTCCGGAGATGCAGTGAACAGGCCAGTCATGTCGAACTCAGCGAGGAAACCGAGGCGACCGAGATTGACGCCCAAAAGGGGGATGCCGTAATTGACGAATCGGCGTGCCTGGCTCAGCAGCGTGCCATCTCCACCAAGAACGACTGCAAGGTCGACTTCGGTGGTTGGTGGCTGGTCGCGCGACATCGCCTCAAACTCACCAGCGATAGTCGCACGCTCGGCAAGCCATTGGCGGAATTCGGGCAGAATGGCTCGAATCTCGGCTCTATCGTGATTGGCAACCAGCAATACGCGCCTGGGCATGGCGAGAGAGTATATCGCCACGAAGACGGGACTCTCACGCCGCCTGGGGGGTCAGCTTTGTCTTCTGCCCTTCGGGATTCGGCTGCCCCGGCCTCACCAAAGCTCTTCGAGCGCGTTGGATGCTCCTACCCTTCCGCCTGGAATGTCCGACACATTGCGCATCAACGAGATCTTTCATTCGATCCAGGGCGAATCGTCCCGAGTGGGGCTGCCGTGCGTGTTCGTGCGGCTGACGGGGTGCCACCTGCGGTGCAGCTACTGCGACACGGAGTATGCCTTTCACCAAGGGGAGCGGCAGTCGATCGACTCGATTATCGAGCAAGTCGGTCGGTTTCCCGCCCGACTCGTGGAGATCACGGGAGGCGAGCCGCTCCTGCAGGATGGTGTGCATGAGTTGATGACGCGCCTGTGCGATCTGGGCCGAACGGTACTGATCGAAACAAGCGGCGCCTGTGATATTTCGAGGTGTGACCCGCGGGTCATTCGAATCATCGATTTCAAGACACCCGGCAGCGGCGAGGTTGAGCGCAACGTCTGGTCCAACATCGAGCAGCTCAACGCTCGCGATGAAGTGAAGTTCGTGATCGTGAATCGTACCGACTACGAGTGGTCGCGCGACGTCGTGCGACAGCGCGATCTGACCAATCGAGCCGGCGTGGTGATCTTCGCAGGCGTGTTCGAGCAACCACGCGGACTGGAGATCGCCGGCTGCCAATCGCTGCCGCTGGCGGATCTGGCGCAGTGGATTCTCGAAGATGGTCTGCCTGTGCGGCTGCAGACGCAACTGCACAAGATTATCTGGGACCCTCAGACGCGCGGCGTGTAATGCCCCTGACAATCCAGCCCGGCCCATTCGACGCGACCGGTGGCCACCATTCTCCCGAGCGACTCACTTCTGGACCGCTACATCTCCGCCGGCGATGATTGAAAAGGCAACGACGGACTCGGCTTGGTTCTGTGACTGCTCGTCGACGATGCGCACCTTGAGTCGATAACGACCCATGGTCAGATTGGAAGGCAGTTGTATCTGGCGGGGCAGGAAGAAGTCGTGCCGCACCTTGCCACAGATGTCCTCAGCCGGCGCGGCGGGCCAGGCGTAGACCAACTCGCCATCACGCTCGGTGTAGAGTTCGAGTTCATGGCGCACGCGGGTGACGAACTTGCCATCGCCGCCGGGCACCGATTTGAATCCTTCGATCTCGACGTAAGTGAGCAGCGGCGTGGGTCGCATGGCCGGAAACTTGTACGAGGCGATTTCGTCGTAGAGGCCAAAATTGACGATGCGGCTGCACAAACGAAAGTCGGCGATGCGCAACTGTCCGGCGGAGTTCAGTGTCGAGGCGATCTCTCCGGTTTGCTTCACGACGGCGTCCACGCCGGCGCCGGTGCGCAGGGATTCACCTACGCGGGTGTAGAAGTCCTGGTAGGCGGTGAGTACTTCGCGCTCACGATCGGTCAGGTCGGCAATGCTCGCCGCATCGGTGCGGCGCTGGCCATCGAGCATGAGCAGCGACGCGGCGACAAGATGCTCGCGCAGGGGCGAATTCGAATCGGCCGCCTGCATGGCGAGCTGACTCTTGAGCGGCGCGATAAGGTCGGCCATCTTCAGCACGGGAGGCGTCGTGTTGGCGACCGGCTCGATGGTCGGTGACGGGTCGGTCGTCTTCATGCCCGCGAACGGCGAGGGTGGTCCCATCACCCCTTCTGCGAGCGACTTGCTTTCGGGGCCGGAGTAGACTGGCGTCTCATCTTCGATCTTCGGCCTGACCGGGATCCAGACAACCGGCGGCCGGAGGTGCGGCTCGGGGACAGCCGTCTCGTTCGTAGCGATCTCGTTGGAGTTCTGCATCGCTCTTTGCCTGGCGCCCTGAACCAGCTTGGATCGCTCCCAGGGATCGAGCGGCATGAGGTGGAGGTCGGGATCAGCAGCATCACCCATGCCTGGCTCGACAGTTGATGAAGCCTGACGCTCGCCGAGAGGCGGCAGGGCATTGGAAGCGTTGTACTGCATTGACGGACTCGGATTCTGCCCGCTGCTGCACGAACCCAACGCGGCGATCGCAGAGAGCAAGATCGCGGGTCGACCGAGGCCGATGCGAAGAATCAGAAATGCGGGCGCGGCAGTGGACTTGCGGTTCATCGACTCAGCCTCCTGCTGTTATGCGGCCATCCTGGCCAGTGTCGAGAAGTGAATTGCACAGGGGTTCATCGTCCGGCCGGGCCGAGGACCGACAGAAATCGAATGGCCAATTGCTCGACCGCCCGTTCAGAGGTCCCCATGCTCTGGCGCGGGCGGTGAACGGCCTGAATGCAATCGTGCACGAGGCTGGCGAGATCGGGGCCGTTCGCACGTCGGGCAGCCGCGAGCAGCGCGTTGACTGATGGTCCCCACAGCCGGAGCTGGCTCCGAATGGCGCCTTCGCTTTGCCCGGCGTCGAAAAGGCGACGGGCCGCGTAAATCTTGCGCGACAGATCGGTCATGGCGTAGAAGATGGGGACAGGATCGAGGCGGCTGACGGTCATGAGTTCGATGATCTTGCCTAGTGCGGTGGGTCCGTTGCCGGTGAGCAGCGCTCCCTGCACCTCCCATGCCTTTTCTTCACGGGAGAGTTGAATCTGGTCGGTGACAAGATTGAGATCGATGACGCCGCCTTCGGTCTCCGTCATGAGCGAGAGGCGAGCCAGTTCGGTGTCCAAACGGGCGAGACTCGCTCCTATGCGCTCAACGAGCAGGTTGGCAGCACGGGAGTCGATCGTGCAGCCGTAGCGCTTGGCGCAGCGCTGTATGCAGAAGGCCACGGCCATCGGCACGTCAAGTTCTTCGCACTTGACCACCAGGCCGATTGACTCGGCCATCTTGTCGAGCCTGCCGGGGTGCCAGGTCGCCGAGCGAAGCACGAGGGTGACAGACTCGACGGGAGACTCCGTGTAGCGTTCCATGCCGCGACGGTTGTCGCCTCGCTTGAGGAACTCGTCGGCTTCATCGACGACGATGATCTTGTATTGTTGCATCAGACCGAGGCTGCGCGCCTCGTCGAGAACATCGGCCGCAGTGGCACTGGCGCCATCAAAGTGCAGGACATCCACTTCGCCGTGTCTGGTCTCGATTGCCTCGCGCAGGGCGCGGAGTTTCTCGGTCCGGAGGTAGTTCTCCGGACCGTGGAGGATGAGCATGCGGACGGAGTCGTCGAGCGTGCCGCCGCCGCTGCTTCCCTTCTTCGAATTTGATGCGCTGCGCTTGGCCATGCGGGAGTGTCATAGAGGATCAGTCGCGCGGAAGCAAGCGGGTTGACTTCAAATCCGCCGGCCTTCGACCGTCAGGCCCGTTTTGCGCCGGCGCTGTTTCGACGCAGCGCCATCAGCGCAGTTCGGGCAGCTGGTCGACCCACCCTTGCGGGGCAGGAAGGGGCGAATGATGAGCCAGATCGCTCCCAGAGCCGCGCCGGTGACGACGTAGAACTGCCAGTCTCCCAGTGGCAGGTCAGGCATTACGACACCCCCATCAAGGTGAGGCCTTGGTAGGTGATGAACGCGGCGACCCAAGCCAGGACAGACATGTAACCCAGTTGCAGACCAGCCCATTTCCAGCTACCGGTTTCGCGGCGCGTGACAACGAGTGTCGACAGACACTGCATGGCCAGCACGAAGAAGACGAGCACGCTGGCGCTCGTGGCGGCAGTGAAAACCGGTGTCGTGCCGTCATCGCGCGTGGCACCACGGATGCGGTCGATGAGTCCCGAGTCCTCGCTGACGTCGGCGTCCTCATCACCGGTGAGGAGAATCGACATCGTGGCGACAAAGACTTCGCGCGCCGCGAAGCTGGTCAGCACGCCAACGGTGAGCTGCCAGTCGTAACCCAGCGGCGCAAAAACGGGCTGGATGATGCGGCCGAGCCGACCCGCGTAGCTCTCGCGCGTGGCATTGCTGGCCTCGAGGCGATTTGCCTGGACATTGAGTGCTTTAGCGGCCTGCGGATCGGTGGGCATGACCTCGCTCGCCTGGTGGCGCATCTGCACGGCTTCCTGCGGCGGGTCGGTGTGGGGATAGGCGCTCAGCCACCAAAGCACGACGCTGATCGCAAGGATGATCGTGCCGGCATTCTTAAGAAACACGAGGCCGCGATCGAGCGTGGCCCAGAGGGCGGTGCGCAGCGCAGGCATCTTGTACGATGGCAGCTCGAGAACCATTGGGCGCGACCGGCCGCGCAGGATGGTGCGGCGCGCGATGAAGGCGCTAATGAGTCCTGCGGCGGCGCCGAGGAGATAGCAGCCGAAAAACGCCAGACCGGCGAGCCAGGGCCGATCACGGAAGAGCAGGCTTGTCAGCAGTACGTAAACAGGCACGCGAGCCGAGCAACTCATGAACGGAGCGACGAGAATCGTTGCGAGGCGATCGTGACGATCGGGAATGAGTTTGGCGGACATGATGCCGGGCAGAGCGCACGCATGGCTGGAAAGCAGCGGCACAAATGCCTGACCGGGCAGGCCGAAGCGACACATGATGCGGTCCATGACGAACGCGGCGCGCGCGAGGTAGCCGGTGTCTTCGAGGAGGCTGATGAGAAAAAAGAGCAGGCAGATCTGCGGAAGGAACACGACTGTAGCGCCAACGCCGCCGATCACGCCCTGCGCAAGCAGATCGTTGATGGCCCCCGGGGGCAGCGTGGTGCTGACCCAGTTACCCAGTGCACCAAAGAGACTCTCGATGAAGTCCATGGGGATTGTCGCCATCTGGAAGATGACAGTGAAGAGTCCAGCCATGACGCCGGCAAATATCAGCAGTCCGAGAACGGGGTGAGTAAACGCCTTGTCGAGACGCTCGGTGACAGTATCGCTGGCCTCCCCCACCGCATCGGTCCCGCCAACGCTGGCGGCCACGGCCCGATCGGCCCATTCCTCGAGCCGCGCGGGGTTGGATGCAATGGCCGCCAGGCTCTCAAGCGAGGAATGTTCCTCCGCAGCTTCTCGACTCGTGGTGCAGTCGGTCACGGCACCAATCAGGGCCGATTTGATCTCCGCGACACCGGTCCCCTTGCGGGCCATGGTCGGAATCACCGGGCAGCCGATTTGTCGGGAGAGTTCGGCGGCATCGATGGTCAGCCCTCGACGCTGGGCGAGGTCAATCATGTTGAGCGCGACAACAGTTGGCAGCCCCTGCGCGAGCAACTCGCCGACGAGAAGCAGATTGCGCGGCAGATTCGTGGCGTCGACGACGATGAGCACTGCGTCCGGCCGCTGGTACAGCGCGCTGCCTTGCACAATGTCACGGCACACTCTCGACTCAGGAACTTCGAGTGTGAGGCGATAGATGCCCGGGAGATCGATGATCTCGAAGGCCACGGGTGTGTGACGTTCGGATGCACAATGACCAACGCGAGCCTCAGCCGTCACGCCGGGAAAGTTGGCGGTCTTGGCGCGCAGGCCGCACAGGCGGTTGAAGAGCGTTGTCTTTCCGGTATTGGGATTTCCAAACAGGCCGACTCGCAATTCGCGATTCTCGTGCAAGTGGGCGGGCCGCTTTTGCGCGGCCTCACGGACGGCTGTCGCGCTGTCCGAGTTGAGACGGGTCATGTTACGGCCGCAACATTGGAGGAAGGACAAATATCCGCTGTGCCAGGCTCTTGGCCAGGCCAATGCGAGTGGACTTCACCTGGACGATCCAGGGGTCTCCGATCTTGCAGATCTTCAACTGGCAGCGATCGGTCATGCCCATGGCGTTGAGCATGTCGCAATCCTCACAGCGCAAATCAGCCCTGTGAAACGTGGCGCTCTGACCGCGGTTGAGCTGAGTCAGGCTGATCGCGATGGGTTCGGCTGAGGGCTGGTTGACGGAGTCAGAAATGGCCATTGGCGGGTCCGTTTCTCGCAGTTGCAATTGAGACTGGTTCTCAATCACCGTGGTATTCATAGGCTGGAGCGGGGTACGACTCCACTCGCTGCCCTTCAGTTTGCCTGTTTTCCGCTATGAAGCAGCGTCTAAACGGACTTTCCGATCGTATTCAGGGTAGTTTCCCCGGTCCATTCGAAGGCTCGCGGATAGCCGGACGTGTCAGATCGCCCACTGGCCCGCATAGCCCGTGGAGTACGGCTGCGCGCTTTCGGAAACGCGTTCAAAGAGCCGCTTGGTAATCTGGCGCAGATGAAGCAGATCATGAGCGGCCCAAGAAGCGAGCAGATCTCCCGCAGAGATGTTCCCAATGCGAGGATGCGCATGTTCAATGGACCAATCCGGCGCGTCAAGCGACTTGAGCCATCGCAGATTCACAACGCGTGCCGCGATGAATCGATCGAGTGCTTCATGCGGATCCTGTTTCTGGTAATCGCGTGACTTGGCTACGCCTTCGGGATCAATGCCCGGCCATGTTGCCGCGGGATGGGTCAACGTCAATTCGAGTCGCACGCGGAAGTCTTCAGTCTCTTCATCCGCGAGGTGACAGAGGATTTCAACGATGGACCAAGCCTTGCCATCCTCACCGCCCCGTTTGCCCAATGTGCCATTGTCAACTCCATTGATGACCGCGCGGAGCACATCGGGAAAACGCACAAGCGATTCGATACAGTATGTGGCGTTCATGTCACATCGTAGTCACAGCGCATCCACCGTTTGCGCACCACTTTCTCGATGCGCATACCACCGCAAGAGGGGAAAGTTCCCTATCTGCGCAACGTGTCCCGAAAGGACGTTGATTCGACTGATGAACAAAAGCGACAACTGACGATACATCTATGACCGCCACGTCGCGGCGCCTGCCGTGTCCCTCGTGACGCGAGAGTATTCCAGCTGGAGGGCTGGAGATGTACCGAGTCCGGCGTTGAACCTGAAATCGTGCTGCGTCTTCGCAGAGCCGCTTGCGGCGCGAAGCAGCTTTGGCTGCCCGCGTTCCTTTGCGAGGGGACGGCTCTCAGAGCACTGCGCATGGAGGGTCAGCGCCGGACTCGTTTTACCCGGAGAGAAGGAGATGATTCAATGCCACACGAGAGTATCAAAACGAACCATGCAGGTGCGCCCACGATCGCGCCTGCAGCGCCTGCTGAGATTCTCTGCGCGCCGAGTGAGACGGCGTCGCCTGATCATTCTGACGATCCGGCAGCTGTTGGAGCGGCGCGAAATTCCAGGGCGCAGGCGATCGGTCGCGCGACACATCCGCCGGGACGGTCTCTTGAAGAAGTCATGCGCGCATTTCGCGAGCAGCGCCGCATCACGAAGGCGGAGGGACAGGCGGGCGCCGTAATCGCACACATTGTGGCGCGAACGGGACAGGGCTCGCTGCTTTCTGATCTCACGGGTGAGTAGCGCGGGTGGTTCCGGGGCGAACTTCCATCTCGCCCCATCGTCCTCCCCCTGCTAAAACAGTGCATGAGTCGTCTGCGACATGACCTGCCGCCTGCAGTGCGCGCCCGCCTGGACCGGGACCACACACCCGAGGCGATACAGAGCCGCTTGAACGCGGGGATGAAACACAGTTATCTGCGGGACTTCATCTACGGCGCGATCGACGGCGCGGTGACGACGTTTGCGGTCGTGGCGGGCGTGGTCGGCGCCGATCTGCCCCTTGGTGTGGTGATCATCCTCGGGCTGGGCAATCTCTTCGCCGACGGATTCTCCATGGCGATCAGCAACTACCTCGGCACGCGGGCTGATCACCAGATCCGCCATCGCACCCGGCGGACCGAGGAGATGCACATCAAGACGATCCCGGAGGGCGAGCGCGAGGAAATTCGGCAGCTCTTCGCGGGAAAGGGATTCACTGGCGAGCAACTCGACATGGTCGTCGATGTCATCACGGCCGATCCCAAGCGCTGGGTGGATACGATGCTGACTGAGGAGCATGGTCTGGCGCTGGAAGGCGTTACTCCCTGGCGCGCGGGACTCATGACCTTCATCGCGTTTGTGCTCATTGGGTTCATTCCCTTGCTGCCATACGTGATCGACCTGCTCATCCCGGGTACCTTTGGTTCCTTCAAATTCGAATGGAGCGCCGCGATGACCGGAGCGGCATTCGTGATCGTCGGTGCCGTGAAGAGTCCGTTCGTCGACGAGTCCTGGTGGCGATCGAGTATTGAGACGCTCATCATCGGCGGCATTGCTGCTGCGATGGCATTCGGCATCGGCACCGCGCTGCGCGGGCTCGCGTGATAATCCGGTGTACAGCGAAGCTGTGTTCCATCCGGTTCGAAGCCGGAGGCGGCCGAAGCCCCGTTTTTTTCGAGCGTTTGCGGACATTGGTGGAACATCCAGTCATTTGAACTGGGTTGTTGCTTCGGACCCACGATTTGTCATCTGGCGCGTGGGGTGGGGTCGGCACCCAATCGCCAAGTTAGCCGGGAGGGGCACCAAATCGTGAAAACAAGATCTATCCATCCAATTGCCGCAAGCCGGCTGGCAGCCTGTTGTGTGCAGTTTTTGATCATGCTTGTTCTCACACTCGGAGTAGCGAGCACTGCCTTTGGTCAGGCTCAGGTGCAGCACCAGCCACACGATGCCATCAGCACCATGGCTCTTTCGCCCCGGTTATCGGAAGATGGTGTGATGTTCGCTGCGATCTCGACGGACAATCACTCGACTGCGATTCGATCCCTCGATGGCGGCTGGACCTGGAGGCGCATGGTTGCGGGGATGGACAATGGAGGACAGTTGACTTCGTTCGCCGTGTCTCCTGCATTCTCGGAGGACGGGACGGTCTTTCTCGCCTCGGACGGTGACGGCATGTACCGGTCGGTCGATTCCGGGGATTCATGGCAGCACATCGGTGTTGGCCTTTCCACCTCGAGCATTAGCCTGGTCGCGTGCGATGTTGGAGCAAACGGGAAGATCGTGGTTCTGGCTGCCGGCTCGACGGGCGGACTGTACCGTTCAACCGACGCGGGCGAGACTTGGCGCCAGGTGCTTGGCGCTCCAATCCAGATCACGGCGATCAAATTCTCGCCTGACTTTGCGCACGACGGCATCGTGCTCATTGCCGAAGCGCGCGGCGGCCTGGCGGTGTCAAGGGACTCGGGCGCTCACTGGGCATTGCGATCGGTTCCCACCTACCAGCCGATCACCGCGATCGAGATCGCGCGCGATCATTCCCGCGTCCTGATCATTCTCAGCGTTCTTGGGGAAGGTGTGCTGATCAGCCGTGATCTGGCACTGACCTTCGCCCCATCCAACCAGGGGTTGCACGCGCTAACCATCTACGACGTGAAGGCGTCGCCGAATTTCGAGCGAGATCGAACGCTGTTCTGCTGCGCTGGGCAGGAAGCGGTGTACAAGTCCACGAACGCCGGCGCGACGTGGACGTACAAGGGTCATGGACTCCACGGGACCGACCAGTCCAGCGACAGCTTCCGCTACATCCGTATCTCCAACGACTATGCGTCGGATCGAACGGTGTTCGTCGGTGGCTTTTTCGGGATTGCCAGGAGCGACGACGGCGGAAACTCGTGGGTCGAGCTGGAGTCGCGCTCACCCTGGGTCGTCTCGGGTTTCGATGTTCGGCGCCGTCAATCCGGATCGATGTTCATCATCATGAGTCGCTACGGGGCCGGGCTGTACGCCTCCGAGGACGGCGGAGAATCCTGGGACGTGCGCAACCTGGGGATCCTGAATCCCTATGTCTACCTCGTCTACCTCTCGCCAGACTTCGTACATGATGACACCGCCATCGCGCTGCACATGGAGACGCTGCTCTACTCGGAAGTCGGAGGCGCCTGGTGGAATGCATTGACCATTGGCCCGCAGGTGTTTCCCACCACGGCGGAATTCTCGCCGCAGTTTGCTTCGGATCGCACGATTTTCATCGGGACGCGAACCGACGGGATCTACCGGACGACGGACGCCGGCCGCAGTTTTGAACAGATCAACCAGACTGCGGGGTTCGTGCCGTCCATCGCCGTTTCGCCTGCATTCGCGAGCGACCGGACGGTCTTTGCCACGGTCGACGGCGGAGGTGTGATTCGGAGCACCGATGGCGGCGGGACGTGGGAATCCGTCAATGAGGGACTAGGCGCGCTGGACTACATCAAACTCTCGATTTCTCCCGACTTCGCGAACGACCGAACGCTGTATGCAGCGGCGCGCGACGGTCTGTACTTCACTTCCGACATCGGCGCCACGTGGACCAAACTCGACGCGGATCCGAAGATCGCCAACGCGAATATCAGGGCCCTGCAACTCTCTCCTGAGTTTGCCCAGGACGGTTTGATGCTCGCCGGATCGAAGGGACTGGGGCTGCTGCGCAGTCGGGATCGAGGTGAATCGTGGGAGTGGATCGCTCCGGAACTGCTCCAGGCCGGCCATGAAGCCGGGGCGATCCGATTCTCTCCGGACTTTGCCACCGATGGCCTGATCTACCTCGCATCGGATGACCAACTCTTCCAGTCAGAGGACGAGGGAGACACGTGGACGCAGATCGAAGCCAACGGCCTGCGCTACGAAGACTACAACCAGTCCATCGAATACGCGGGAGGATGGGATATTCTTCGCAGCCGCGCGTTCAGTGCGGGCTGGATGCGGTTATCCACCATTCCCGACGCCAGCATCGATTTCTGGTTCGTGGGAACGAGTGTCTCATGGGTCGGCTTGCGTGGCCCGGATATGGGCATTGCAGAGGTCACGCTCGACGGACAATCGCTCGGCATGGTCGACCTGTACAGCGAGTCCATGGAGTTCGTCGCTGAACTGCTGAGCGCGAACAACCTGGACGAAGGGCCGCACTTCGTGAACATCCGCGTCACGGTGACCAAGAACCCACTCTCGAACGGCACAACCGTGGGGCTTGACGCGTTCGACATTACCAAGTAGGCGCTGTTGCCGCAGGTCGAGGATTGAGTTCAGGTCACTTTGTTGGCCGTCATGAGCTGGCCATCTTGCGCAGGACGGTGTGGAGAATGCCGCCATTGCGGTAGTACTCCACTTCGACCGGCGTATCGATGCGGCAGGTGGTGGTGAAGTCGATCGGCTTGCCGTCGCTGCGGGTGGCGCGAACCTTGATTTCCTGGCGAGGCTTGACAGAGTCGTCGATTTCGATATCGAACGTCTCGGTGCCGTCGAGGCCGAGCGACGCAGCGGTCTGGCCGTTCTTGAACGTCAGCGGCAGCACGCCCATTCCGACGAGATTGCTGCGGTGGATGCGTTCGAAGGACTCGGCGATGACGGCTTGCGCACCGAGAAGGAAAGTGCCCTTTGCGGCCCAGTCGCGGCTGGAGCCCATGCCGTAGTCCTTGCCGGCAAGGATCACCAGCGGACAGCCGTCGGCGCGTCGATTGACATCTTTCTCCGAAGTCTGACACGCGCCGTAGGCGACGGCTGCTTCGAAGATCGTGGTGATGTCACCGGTCTTGAGGCCGTTGGACTTTCCGAGGTATTTGGTGAACCCGCCTTCCTTGCCACCGGCGAGTTGGTTCTTGACGCGGACGTTGGCGAATGTGCCGCGGGTCATGACGCGATCGTTGCCGCGGCGTGAGCCGTATGAATTGAAGAGGCTGACGGGTACGCCGTGGTCGGTGAGGTACTTGCCTGCGGGCGAGTCTTTCTTGATTGAGCCGGCGGGCGAGATGTGATCAGTCGTCACGCTGTCGGCAACCTTGACGAGGCAGCGTGCGCCCTTGATGGCCTTGATGGGCTCGGGCTGCGCTGGCATATCCACGAAGAAGGGCGGCTCCTGCACATAGGTCGACTGCTCGTTCCACTGGTAGATCGAACCGCTGCCTGCGTCGATGGCCTGCCATTCTTTGCTACCGTCGAATACGTTGGCGTACTGCTCGATGAACTGATTGCGGGTGACGAACTGCTCGACGGCCTTGTTCACTTCATCCTGAGTTGGCCAGATGTCCTTCAAAAAGACGTCTTTGCCATCCTGGTCCTTGCCGATCGGATCGACGGTGAGATCGATGTCCATCGTGCCGGCGATGGCGTAGGCAACGACAAGCGGCGGCGAGGCGAGGTAGTTGGCCCGGACATCGGGACTGATGCGACCTTCGAAGTTGCGGTTGCCCGAGAGCACAGCACAAGCGACGAGATCGCCTTCCTTGATTCCGGCGCTGATCGGATCCGGCAGCGGGCCGCTGTTGCCGATGCACGTCGTGCAGCCGTAGCCGACGAGGTAGAAACCGAGCGATTCGAGGTCGTGGGTGAGATTGGCGGCGTTGAGGTATTCGGTGACGACCTTGGAGCCGGGTGCGAGGGAAGTTTTCACCCAGGGCTTACGGGTCAGGCCGCGTTTGACGGCATTGCGCGCGAGCAAACCGGCACCGATCATCACGCTGGGATTACTCGTGTTCGTGCAACTCGTGATCGCCGCGATGACGACGTGGCCGTTCTTCAGCGTGAACTGCTGGCCGTCGTATTCAACTCCGACGCCTTCGGTCTCCGGTTCGGCGCAGGCCACTGCGGTTGCGCCGGCAGCGGCGGTGCCGCCTTCGCTGGCCCAGTTGTTTTTCGTGGTTTGTGCGCCGGCGCTGGATTTTCCAAATGTATCACACAGATCACGGTTCCACTGCGACTGCGATTCGGTCAGCGTAATGCGATCCTGCGGGCGCTTGGGGCCGGCGATGGAGGGTTGGATGGTGCTCAGATCGAGTTCGAGCGTCGAGGTGTACTTGATCTTGCGGGAGTCGTCGCGCCACATACCCTGCGCCTTGTAGTAGGCTTCGACAGCTTCGATGAGTTTGTCATCGCGACCGGTCAGTTTCATGTAGCGCAGCGTCTGGGCATCGACCGGGAAGAAGCCGATGGTGGCGCCGTATTCGGGCGCCATGTTGGCCAGCGTGGCGCGGTCGGCGACGGCCAGGTAATCGAGCGCGGGCCCATAGTACTCGACGAAGCGACCCACCACACCGTGGGCGCGGAGGATTTCAGTCACGCGGAGGACGAGATCGGTCGCCGTGGCGCCAGCGGGGAGACGGCCGGTGAGTTTCATGCCGACGACTTCGGGGATGAGCATGTAGATCGGTTGCCCGAGCATGACGGCTTCGGCTTCGATGCCGCCCACACCCCAGCCGACGACGCCAAGCCCGTTGATCATGGTCGTGTGGCTGTCAGTGCCGACGAGGCTGTCGGGATACATCGTGCCGTCCTTCTCCCACACGCCCCTGGCGAGGTACTCGAGATTGACCTGGTGGACGATGCCCGTGGCGGGCGGAACGACGCGGAAGTTGTCAAAGGCGCCCTGAGCCCACTTGAGCAGTTCGTAGCGCTCGTTGTTGCGCTCGAATTCCTTTTCGCTGTTGATGGTCAGCGCGACGCCGGAGTTGAAGGCGTCGACCTGCACGGAGTGGTCGATGACAAGATCACAGGGTACAAGCGGATTGACTTTCTTGGGATCGCCACCCATGCGCTGCATGGCGCTGCGGAGTGCGGCGAGGTCGACGACGGCGGGCACGCCGGTGAAGTCCTGCAGCACGACGCGGCCCGGCATGAAGGGGATCTCGACATCGCCGGGCCTGGTCGCGTCGTAGTTGGCCAGAGCGCGGACATCATCTTCGGAAACCACGTAACCGTCAAAATTGCGCAGACACGCTTCGAGAAGCACTTTAATTGAATAGGGCAGGGAATCGACGTGGCTCAAGCCCTGATCCGCCAGCGCGGGAAGCGAGGCATACTGGAGCGAGCGGCCGCCGACGTTGAGCGCCGCGCGAGCCTTGAATGGGTGCGAAGTCGATCCGGCCATTGGTGAACTCCTGTCTTGGATGAGGACGGCGAGGCAAGGAAGCCGACCCGCAGACTCGCCAGACTAATCTAGGACCATTGGGGAATGGTTCCAAATCCCAGCGGATTGGCATAAGAAGAGTGCTTCGCCGATCGCGGGAATATGGGGATTCACCTGAGAAGTCGCGCGTCGGGCGGGACCGGTCAAGGGGCGTCGATGTCGAGAAGATCCTCCTGGAGTTCGATCGACTCCTGCTTCTCCAATTAGACCGTGGACCCACCGAGCAAGGCGACGTATTTCGATTCGACGGTGCGCGGCAGCAGCGCGCCACCGACTTGCTCGGAGTCGGAGAACCGCGTGGACAGACCCAGCACGCCGGCGCCGGGCACATCAACAACGTGATCCTGACGCGCGAGGCGGCCGGTTGCCTGACCAACGAACATGGCGCAAGGATGCGCACCGAGCAGCGCGAAGTGGATCAACCAGGCCGGCCACTCGACGACGTCGAACTTGCGCAGCACGCGCACCTCGGCGTCGTGAGCGATCCAATCTCCGAAGACGACGAACGCCTGCTCGGCCATCGCCGGCTGCCCAGCCGATCAGGTCATCTCCGAAACGGGCGCATCACCGTGCCGACGAGGAGTCCGGCAGGTTCAACAAGAACATCCACTCGAATGGGCTTTCAGTGGTTTGGCAGATCGTCGAGCAGCGTCGGATCGGGCTGGTCGGCGGGGACGACGAGCCACCGCTCGACGTGTTGGCAGGTGCCTCCGGGCGGGATCGTCTGGATCGGCCCAAGCAATTCGGCTTCGAAGAGTTGCAGGCCGTAATTGACATAGACCTCGACCGGTGCTTCGCCGTGTTCGGCCAGTGCGCCCTCGGCGTGGCTGGTCAGCCCCTGGCGCAGCAACCAGTAGCCGTCAGTCCAGATGGCGATCGCGGCCGGGCCGTCGGCGAAGAACTTGAACGAATCGGCTCCAAGATCGCTCCAGTCAACGCCATCGGTGTGGATGAGCAGCCAGCCATCGCGCGAAGTAGTGGCGCGAGCCCAGAGCGTGTTCGCTGCGTCGCCGCCACTGATGCGGAAGTGATCGCTCGAGCCGTCGCGCACGGCAATGACCGCGCCGGGCCTGACGGCCGTGTTGACCCACACACCGCCGACGACTTTGCCTCCCGTCGGATTGTGCAGGCGCTGATCGATGATCGCCGCGTTTTGGCCGGCCGCGAGTTCGAACCACTTCTGTTCAACGAGGCCGCTGCGCGTAACCGGTCCGCGCGCCACGAGGCGACTGGCACCCTGATTCACGATGAGTGTCGGACCACGATCCATGGCGGGGTCGGGTGGCCAGTCGCGCAGTTGCCCGGACCCATCCACCCATGCGCCCTGCGGACTGATCCATGAGTACATGCCGCCGAAGAACGTGTATGAACCATCGGCGGCAGGTGGCGTTTCAAGATCGCGCACGCACAGCAGGTTCGGGCCGCCCGTTGGGCCGAAGGACGTGATGCGATCGCGCTGTGCGTCGTAAGTCAGTTGGAGTTGCGCCGTGTGCAGCAAATGGGAGTGCTCGAGACGATTGGCGCAGCCGGCGAGAACGATCAGCACCAGAGGCAGCAACGGTGAGATGATTCGTCGCGGCGGGAGACGCAGCGGAGGGCACTGATTGAGCATGTCTCATCCTTTGCATGGCGCCTGCCCGCGGCCACTCGACGAGCTCGGCGAGACTCGACGGCACGGCGGCCGGGTTCGGATTCGCCTACGATCGCGTTCCATCCATCAGCGGCCCCTCGAGCGTCAGCCGGCTTCCCCGGTTGACCCGTAACGGATTCGATTTCATGCACTTCCACAAGCAGCCCAGCCCGCTCAGCCTGGCCCCCGTGCACGACCTGAAGGTGACGGAGAATACAGTCGCCGCAAATGGCCAGGTCGTCTTGAGCAACGTGGCCATTCGAGTGGCCGCCCGCGCGCTCGATGGCGGGCTCTTTGAACTGACCATCAACCGCGAGACCGATCCCCTGCCGCGCCATACGCCCGCGCTGGCGCATGTGCCGGCGGCCGATGCCGGAGCGACGTGCGAGGTGACCGATGAAACTGTGCACCTCACGAACCGCAAGGGCGTCACACTCACCCTCGCGACGGCAGGTCTGCAGATTGGGTTGGCGGTCGGCGGCGATCACACATCGATCTCGCTGATCGAACTCAGCAATCAACAGATCATCGGGTTCAGCGGCGAGAAGTTCGGCATCGGCCTGCCTCTGCCTGCCGAGACACCTTTTTATGGATTCGGTGAAAAGACGGGGCCGCTGAACAAACATGGCCAGCGGATGAAATTCTGGAACCTTGACGTGTGCAGCGACAATCCGCACGGCTGCCAGAGCGATTCGTATGACCCGGCGTATTGTGCGATTCCGGTGGCGATCTGGCCGGTATCGGCGGAGGATGGCTCGACGCGGTATGTGGCCGTGCTCATCGACAACTCGGGACCGGCGTGGTTCAACTGCCAGACGCCGGACTTCAAGTTGCCTGATCTGCTCTACTTCGGCACGTACTGCGGCGAGCCGCGCTTCTACTTCATCACCGGCAACACGATGAGCGAAGTGTGCGTGAAGCTGCAGCGCCTCACCGGCACCCCCCCGCTGCCGCCGCTGTGGTCGCTGGGCAATCAGCAGTGCCGCTGGGGCTACGACGAGCAGCGCATGTATCAGCGCATTGTCGATCACTACGCGGAAGAGCACATCCCGCTGCACGGCTTCTGGCTTGACATCGATTACATGGACCGGTACAAGGTCTTCACGTGGCACGAAAAACGTGTGCCCTCGCCTGAGAAGCTGTCACAGTGGATGAGCCAGCGCGGTGTACGGCTGGTCACGATTGTCGATCCCGGCGTGGCGATCGATGAGAAGGATGCGCTCTACAAGGCGGGATGCGAACAGGATCTGTTCTGCCACGCGCCGTCGGGGCGGCATTTTGTTGGCATGGTCTGGCCGGGGCAGACGGTGTTTCCCGATTTCTCCCTGTCCGAGACGCAGCAATGGTGGGCCGACCAGGTCGCGCAACATCTCTCGCGCGGTGTCGATGGTATCTGGAATGACATGAACGACCCGGCGACGGGGATGTGCGATGTCGATGACATGCTCTTTGATCGCGGCGCCATCCGGCATGACTACCTGCACAACCTGTATGGCACGTTCATGGCCGAGGCGACGTGGAACGGCTTCCGGCAGAACGATCCAAAGGCGCGACCGTTTATTCTGACACGCTCGGCTTCGACGGGCATCCAACGATTCGCCGCAGTGTGGACAGGGGACAACGCGTCGAGTTGGGCGCACCTGCGCATGAGCATTCCCGAGACGCTTAACCTCGCACTCTCAGGCGTGTCATTCAACGGTGCGGATGTTGGCGGATTCATGGAATCGACCAACGCCGAACTGCTCGCGCGATGGTACCAGGCGGCCGTGCTCTTCCCGTTCTATCGCAATCACTCGAACAATGCCACAGCACACCAGGAGCCGTGGTGCTTCGGCTCGGGCACGCGCGACATCATCCGTGAGGCGATCAACCTGCGCTATCGAATGCTTGGCAGCATCTATACAGAATTCTGCCGGCACATCGAAACGGGCGAACCGCTTGTGCGGCCGCTGTGCTATTTCAGCGCAGATGCGAAGTACCGCGATGTCTCTGACGTGTACGTGCTGGGCGAGAATCTGGTCGTGGCGCCGGTGGTGCATCAGGGAGCGAGCCGGCGGCACATCATCCTGCCACCCGGCGAGTGGTTTGACCTCATGCAACGCGAGTGGGTTGAAGGCGGCGTGATCTTTGAACGCGCTGTCTCGATGAATGACATCCCTCTCTTCGCGCGGCGAGGCACGATCGTCTGCGAGCCGGTGCCAAATGGCGGCTCATTTGTCGGCTGGGATTGCGATCTGAACAGGGTAAAGTGGCGGTTGCATTGCTTCGGCGACAGCGGCCGTGGCAAGCAGGCGATCGATGACGGGCTGACGTGGGTTGATCAGCCGCCCGCGGCGGTGTCGGTATCGATCGAGGACGGCGGCGTAAGCGGCTCGATCCCGCTTGATCACGTGATCGAAGTGGTCGTGCACGGCGGGACTGCGAATCAGATGGCCATCGGCGGGCAGCAATTGAAACCCGTCGATCCCAACGGCGGCAGCGATCTCGACGATCCCAACTCATGGGTCGCAACGCTCGTGCGAATGCGCAGACCCACCGCCTGTGCGAGATTCGCGAGATAAGCGCGATTGCCTATTCGCACACATCATTCAAAGCGAAGTGGTGTGTGGCACCCGATCGTTCCATTCATTTGCTACGGTGCGGCCGCCTCGACCACACTTGCATCAAGCGGTGCGACGATCGCCGTCGAGTTCGCGTACGGGCCGCCGAGCGCGGAGACGTTGTAGGACGAATCGCCTCGATTGATCACGACGAGCAGCCCCGATTCGTTCACGCGGCGCTCGAAGGCGAAGACATCGGGCCGACCACTGTCGAGGTGGCGCACCAGGCCGAGTTGCAGCACATCACTCTGATTGCGCAGGTTGAGCCATTTGCGGTAGAACGCTTCGAGTTCGGCATCGGGCCGATCGTCAGGATCGACCATCTCGGGCAGGTCGGGCCAGGGGCGAGGCTTGCGACATGATGGGTCGTCGGCCCCGTGCATGCCGATCTCTTCGCCGTAGTAGATCATCGGCGCGCCGATGTAGGTCGCCTGCATGACCAGGGCGAGGCGGTTGAGCGCGTAGGCGTGGGCGTCGGGCTTTGCTTCGTTGTACTCCTCACCATCCTGCGGGCGGTTGCGCGAGTCGAAGGTGAAGCCGGGACGCGCATTGAAGAGGCGCGAGACGAGGCGGTCGGTGTCGTGGCTGGCGAACAGATCCTGCTGGACCATCTGCGTCGCCGTTGCCTCGTTGCCGAAGGCAGCGTCGAGCCGCGTCGCGAGATCGCGCGCCGACACGTCGGGATCATTGGCGAGCCAGTCGATGACGGCGCCGGCGAAGGGGTAGTGCATCTGGGCGTCAAACATGTCGCCGCGCAATCGCGGCTGAGCTTCACCGTCGGTCCAAATCTCGGCCACGATGTACGCGTTCGGATTGATCGATCGCACGTAGGCGCACCACTGCCTCCAGAATGGATCGCCGACGTCGAGCGGGACATCGAGTCGCCAGCCATCGATTCCATCGGATGGATCGCCATCACCATCGGGGTCCATCCAGCGGCGGGTGATGTCGAAGATGTGCTGCATGACAGGTGCGACGAGCGAACCATCCGGATTCTGCGCGAGTTTGGGCAGCCAACCGCTCGGGCCGTCCCACGCCGTCCACGACTGGAGTCGGCCGCGCGCGTCGAACTCGGCCACGAACCAGTTGGCAAAGGGCGAGGCCTTTCCGTGCTTCACCACATCCTGGAATGCGGGGTGATTGCGGCCGACGTGATTGAACACGCCGTCGATGATGACGTGCATGTCGCGCTGGTGCGCTTCGTCAAGCAGTTTGAGGAATGTGCGATCGGCGCCGGTCCACTTCCACGAATCGGGATCGTGATAGGACTCGTCGGGATCGGGCTGCCAGGATTCGGGCGGCCGGGTGTCGCCGCCGAAGTTGTCATCGACGTGACGGAAGTCGCTGGTGTCATACTTATGCATGCTCACCGCTTCGAAGATCGGGTTGAGATAGATCGAATTGATGCCGAGTTCGCGGAGGTAGTCGAGTTTCTCGATGACGCCCTGAAGGTCGCCGCCGTAGCGTCGATCCCAGACGACGTTGTAGAAGCGGCCGCCGGGTTGGCCGGTCTTCTGGCGGTCGTACTTGTCGGGATTGTCACCGGCGGCACGCACGCGCTCTTGCCAGGCCTGCCACTCCCCGGGCGCGAGTTCGTTCCACGGGGCGTTCCATGCCATGGGGAAGACTCGATTGCCGTACGGGTCGTTGGCTTTCTGTCCGTTGCGGAATCGCTCGGGGAAGATCTGGTACCAGACGGCGCGCTTGGCCCAATCGGGCGTTTCGAAGAACGGGTCGATGCTGACATCGAACTGACGACTGATGACACCCGACTGACCAGCAGTGCGGCCGGGGGATTCGATGCTGTAGGTGAGGCGAGTTGCGCCTCGCGGCGCCGTTAAACGCGCCTTCCAGACGCTTTGGTCGGGGTGCGCGTCGACCGGGGCCATGGGAATGCGGCGCTGCGATCCGCTTGCGGTCGTCAGTACGACGGTGAGTTCCGGAGTCCGGGGCGGTGTGATTGCCGTAAGTTCGACGAGGCCGAGTCCGGCACTGATGGGTTCGAAGTGATCGGGTCGGCGCGGGTCGTGCCAGAAGGTGTCAACGACTTCGTGTCGGGCCTCGACGAGCTGCGCCTGGCCCTCTTCTGATGCGAGACTGAATCGGCCGGGAATCGCCTGGGCCTTGCCGACGCGTCGGTCGTACACAATGGCGAACGTCTCGCCGGGCTGCGCGGGATGCGCCAGTGCGATCACGCTGCCTCGATGGCGCGGGTCGTGGATCTTGAAGGTCATCACGGCGGTGGAGGGCGCCTGCGCCACGGCGCCCCAGACCATGTCGCCCTCGATCGGCGTGAAGTCGATTGATCCGCCGGGCACACCGGAGGCGATCGCGCTGATACGCTCGGTGACGTCAAATGCGATACGAGTGGGCTTTGACCATTGACCGCAGCGGATAGATACATCGAGTTCCACGTGGCCCGGCTGCCCAGGCACCACGATGGCGCGATCCGGGTGGCCTGCATCGTCTTGTACGTTCACTTCTCCCGGTCCTCGCGACACGACACGAATCTCCTTGATGGCCTCACCAACGGGGAGCAGACTGCTTGAGGCGTCGAGGGTAAGCGGCACGCCGGCGCGCGGCTGGCCCACGATGTCAACAATCGCCACCGGCTCGGTGACGACGGGCCGCTGCAGCCGCCACTGCTTGTGAATCGGATCGAGCAGGATTGAAACGAGGCGGCGCGAGGCGAAGTCGAGCACGATGTTGCCACCTGGCTGAACGAGTTGGCCCGCCGCTCCCGCTGCGCCGAGATGCTCAATACTCCAATCACCATCGCGGACGAACTTGAACTCGTGATGACCCGCATCGAGCCAGGTTTCGATGAAGTAGTTGCCATCGGGCAGGCGCGTCAGGCGCCAGGCCTCTTTGGCGGTGGACCAGCCGTTGAAGGTGCCAGCGAGTCGCCAGACGGGGTCGGTCGATACCGGCTGCGCCGCTTGAAGCGAATAGCAGCCGCTCATCAGCAGCGCCAACAGCAGCAACAGCGGGAATCGTGGCGGACGGGGGAGAATTGCCGGACGGGTATTCACAGAGGCAATGGTAGCGAATCGGCGGGGTCTACACTTGCACCGCAGAGTTCAATGGGGAATCCACCGCGTGAAGGTCCTGTTCGTTGCACTGGTCGCGATCTGGTCGGCGCTGACGTTCGTCGGCGTGATCTGGGTGCTGCCCGAGCGCGATGCGGATCGCGGCATGATCGCGGCGTTCTGGGAGATGTCGGATCTGCCGGCGGTTGTGGCTATGGAGCGAGCGTATGGCACGTGGCACTACACGGAGTACGGCCAGCAACCGCCGCGATTCGCCGAGTCGAGCGAGAATGCCGCCAATGATCCGCAACGACTGGAGCAGGAGAGCCGCTTTCGCAGGTGGTACAACGACTCGCACGACAAGCCACTGTCGAGCGTGGTGCGGCTGGTGTGGGCAACGGATGACAACCCTGCGCGGCGGCAGCAGATCCAGCTCTTCCGCCGCTGGTATCTGCAGAACTATGGCGAGCCAATTGACGTTGTCACCGACCCGGCCAGCCGGGATACGCGCGAAGGCGCGCAGGTTACCAAGCCGGTGATTCAATCCATCGGCGGCGCGGGTGCGGATCTGCTTGAGACCTATGGCCCCAAGCAACTGGAGGCGATGGTTCGCTCGGGCATCGCGCTTGATGTCACAGACGAAGCCAAACAGCACGGCTTTGAGTATCAGCGCTGCTTCGATGCCGGGTGGTCTTCGTTCGTGTACAACAGCCGGCAGTACGGCTTTCCCGCAAACGTCGGCTACACCGTGCTGTTTTACAACAAGGCGATGTTCGAGGCGGCGGGCATCGATGCGCCAACCGGCGGCTGGACGATCGACGAGATGCGCGATGTCGCCCGGCGCCTGACGGTCGATTCGCCCGACATCCCCGGCGGGCGGCGCTGGGGGATCTTCGGCATGCACCCGTGGCCGATGGCTCTGTCCAACGGCGGAAAGTTCTTCACCGATGACGGCACACGGTGCATCTACAACTCGCCGCAGACGGTCGCTGCGTTCCAGGCGTATCTCGATCTCATGTACGTCGACCACGTCATGCCCAGCCCGGCGGACACCGCCAGCATGGCGGCTGCGGGCGGGTTCACCGGCGGCGGCAGCGGCGGGCTCTACTTTGCCTCGCGACTGTGCGCCATGACGATCGGCGGGCGGTGGGAGTACGCCACGTACGCCCAGACGAACTTCCAGCGCGTGATCGAACCGGCGCTGCGGCGGGCCGCAGCCAATGCGGATGATGACACGGGAGCCACAATCGATCGGATCATCGCTGCGCTCAATCGCGACATCCTAACGCCGATGTCGGATGCCGACCTGGCGCTGATCAGAACTTCGCTCACGGCCGACGACCGCGCCCGGCTGCTGCGCATCGGCGTGGCGCACGTGCCGACCGTCGATGGGCGGATCAAGTACACCGACGTCGGCGCTCGCGTGGCGATGGTGAATCGAAAGAGCAAGCACCGACAGGAGGCGCTGCGATTCCTGCAGTTCCTTGCCAGCAAGGAATACAACGACCGAATCAATGGCGCGTTCGATTCGATCTGCGGAGTGATCGAATACTGCACGGACGCTGGAGGTATTTCCGGGCCGCCGCAGCCGCTGCCCGGGCTGGAGGACTTTGATTCACCGGTTTTCGTACAGGCGATGGATGGAGCCGAGAGCCAGCAACTCAGCCCGTTCATCGGCCCCGAGCGGCTCGGGTTTCTCGCCGGCCGCGTGATGGACCAGCTCATGAATGGTCGAATCGGTGCGGCGGAAGCGGCGCGGCTTATCGAAGACCAGGTCAACAACCAGATCCAGGCGAACGTCAACCGCGATCCGGAACTCAAAGCGAAGTGGGATGATCTGACTGCGGGGGCGAAGCGATGAGCGCCGGGGGATCGAGTTCGCGCAAGCGCCTGATTGTGGCGTGGGCGTTTCTGCTGCCCAACTTCATCGGCTTTGCGATCTTCACAGCCGGGCCGGTCCTGTTCAGCTTGTGGATGGCTTTTACCGACTGGTCGCTGACCAAACACAACGAGCTGACGAATCGCTCACCGTCGTTCATCGGTCTTGAGAATTTCCGCCGCATTCTGTGGGGCGACGAGAGCCACTTCTTCTGGACCGCGTTCTACAACACGGCGTACCTGCTGATCTGCATTCCGATCGGCATTGCGGGATCGTTGCTCGTGGCGCTCATGCTCAATCGGCCGATCGGGCCGCAGCGCTCCGCTACGAAGTGGAAGGGTGTGGCGATCGCGCTGGTGATCGGCATGCTTGCGGCAGGCAGCACGTATCTCGTCATGCATCCAGGGCCGGTGCCGACACGGGAGGCGTTTGCGAGCAGCGCTGCGCAGATTCAGGGTGAGCAAGCCATTCAGGTGACGTATCAGCAGGTGCTCGAGCGGCATGAACTGGACGTGCGGTCCGCCAAGGCCGTGGCGATGCTGTTTCTCGCGCTCGGGGGTATCACGGCGATCGGTCTCGGCGGCGGCGTAGTCGTGTTTCGCACCATCTTCTACCTGCCAAGTCTGCTCGCGGGCATCGCGTTGTTCCTGCTCTGGAAGTCGCTCTACAAACCGACGGGAGGGGCGATCAACGAGTTGCTGCGCCCGGCGTGCGATTGGATGCAGGGGGCGGTGACGAGCACGCCGGCCGGACTGTGGTACGCGCTGGGCGTTGCCGTCTGGATCGGCGCATCGATCGGTTGTGGCTGGCTGCTGCTCGTGTCCGTGCGCAAGCGGCTCGACGGTGACTTCGGCTCGCTGTCGCTGGTCGGGTCGGCTATGGCCGTTGCGGCGATCGCGGCGACGGGGCTGGGTGTCGGCTACGCGCTGTGCCAGATGCCGGCGCGGTCGCTGTTCGCGACGGGGTATGCGGACTTTTCCACCGAGGAGGCGGCTTCGATTCGCGCTGATCTCCGCGCCGCTGACACGGGTTTGAGCGAAGCAGAGATCAATCTGATCTTCGATACGCTCGGCGAGTCGATTCAGCCTCGACTGCTGGGCGAGTCGCTTGCCTCCTCGATCAATGCTGAGGCGAAGGCGCAAGCGGCGATCGCTCGCGTCATGTCACGCGCGACGCCAGTGCGTGAAGGGTTCGCCGCCGGTGAAGGGTTGCAGCCGCCGCGCTGGCTCGTTGATGAGCGCTGGGCGAAACCCGCGCTGATTCTGATGGGTGTGTGGACGGCGGTGGGCGGGGCGAACATGCTGCTGTTCCTGGCGGGCTTGTCCAATGTACCGCCTGAACTGTTGGAGGCGGCGGAAATCGACGGGGCCGGCACTTGGCGGCGATTCTGGAACGTGACCTGGCCCCAACTGGCCCCCACCACTTTCTTCATTGTCATCATGTCGACCATCGGCGGCTTGCAGGGTGGCTTCGACCAGGCCCGCGCGATGACGCAGGGCAAGTATGGAACCGAAGTGCTCACCTACTACATCTACAACCTTGCGTTCACTGACGAGTTTCAGCTTGGGCTCGCGTCAGCAGTGGCGTGGGCGATGTTCGCTGTGATCTTCGCGATGACGGTGCTCAACTACGGCGTGGGTAACCGTGCCCTGAACGATTGACCTGGTCGCAAACGTCGCAGAGAAAAACTGGAAGGGTGAGAAGCATGATTGCCTCTCACCCTGTTGTGTTCTGTACGACGCCAGATGCGTGAATCAGACGAGGATCTGGGCCGCCGGGTTGGACCACTGACCGAGTTCCTGACGGAACTTGGTGCCCTTGTCCACGATGAGCGTGCCGGTCGCGTCAACCTCGACCTTGAAGCGCTCCAATGGTCGCGGCGCGGGGCCTTCGAAGTTGATGCCGGTCTTGCGGAATCCTGAGCCGTGGCAGGGGCACTTGAAGATCTGGGCGGCGGGCAACCAGTTCGGAATGCAGCCGAGGTGCGTGCAGACGGTGTTGATTGCGACGACCTTCTTGACGCCCTCTTCTTCGAGCGTGACGATCCAAATGTTCTGCGGTTTGTAGTCCTCGTACACGCCAAGTTCGGAGTACGCGGAAAGCTTGCCGACGCGCACGCGAGTGGGCGGCAGGATCGGCGCCTTGGGAATCATGAATGACTGGAGCCAGGCGAGCGAAGTCGCGCTGACAAAGACGAGCGCGCCCCAGGCGGCAGCAAGCGTCACTCCAAAGCCGCGGCGCGTCATGCCGGTGCTCGCAGCGACTTTCTTCTCGGCCGTCTCGCGAATGCGATCAGCGACCGACTTGCCGGCCTTTACGAAGCCGGTACCAACCATCGTGGCGAATTGCGCGTCCGGCGGAGCCCCGAGAGGCAACGCCTGTTGAATTGACTCGGGTTGGACCTTGGCCGTGCGAATAACTGATCGCGGCCCGCCTGCGGACCGACTGCCGGAGACATGGGCCGCCTCGAGCAGTTGGACCCACTTCGGATCGGGAGGGGCGTAACTGACGGCAGCGGCGGCTCCGCCTCCACCACCCCCACCAGCGCCCCCGCCGGCGGCGGCGGGGGCCTCCGCCGCTTCCTTCTGCTTGGCCCACTCGGCAGGCTCCGGGCCATCAACGTCGATCATGTCAAACTTGATGACATCGACGGGGCAGCCCTCGGCAGCGGTGATGATCGACGGGGTGAGCGGTCGCGTGAAATCCGGCTTGAGGGCCGGGGGGCGAATGATGCAGGTCTCTTCCTGCACGTCAAACACCTCAGGACAGTCCGTTTCGCAGGCATCGCAAACGATGCAGCCGGGAGCGATCCAGACTTTGACGATTTCCTTGTGCGTTTCCGCCATTTCGTCGCACTCTCGCTGAGATCAAAAACCGTTATTCAAGGTCTTCATCGACGTGAATCAGACCGGGGATTCAGATGATACGCAAGGACGACACGCTCCGCACCCGGGTCTAAGCCGGTTTTGGTGCGAATCAGCCACCGGACTCCTTTCGGCCGCCTTGCTGCGCGTCGCGCGCGTCAAGCGCAGCCTGGGCTGACTGGCGAACCGCGCTGTCGGGGTCGGATTCGGCCAGTTTCTCAATCAAAGCCCAGACCTGCGGCGACTTGACCCGGACGGTGAATCCCTGCAAGCGCGGGTCGAAGCCCACCACCACATTGATCGTGCTGGTGATGATTTTTCGCACCGAGGCAGTGTCGATCAGCCCGCTGTTGGGCAGTCGGGGATCGTATGGCTGCTCGCTGAGCCACTGCCGATCGAGCAGGGATATCACCACGGGCACCCCTCGCTCGTCGCCCAGAACGGCCAAGGCAGTGCCGGCGTTCCATGCGATGTCACGATTGGCCCCCGATGCGGCACCGAGTTCCTTGGCCAGCGCCTCGCGGACTTCCTGATTCTGCGGGTCCGCAACGACCGCCAGCACGGACATCGTGATCGGCGCGAGCGAGTCGACCGGCTGGTCATCCCGGGGATTGTCAGTTGGACGGGGAGCGTTGCGGAGGACTTTGAGCAGTTGGGGCGTCAATGGTTCGAGGACGGCCATGTCGCCGCGCCAGCCGTGCAACCCGGAGACTGCGGCAAACCAGTCTTTTTGGTCGGGTGAGTCGAGGAACTCACGAAAGACTTCGACGGTGGTTGGATCGGCGAGCAGGCCCAGGGCGCCCATGACGGCGCGACAGAGCTCCTCGTGGCCGCCACGGTTGAGACGAGCGATGCGGGGCAATTCAGTGGCGAGTTTGTGCCGATCTTCCTCGGAGATTGAACTGCCGTTTGGATCGGAGGCATCTTCGATAATGCTCAGGAGGCTGAGTGCCATGCGGGCGCGCTCCTGGTCTGCGGGCACGCCACCGCCGGTTTTGCCGAGCGTGCCCAGCACCATGTCCAGACTCTGCGCCTGACCCCCGAGTGAGATAACGATGAGCCAGACGCCGAGCACCCCACCCACGATCAGGGCGGGGATCAGGACAAGCTGAAGCATCTGGCGAGCGAAGCCTGTTTCAGGTTTCGTCGCAGCAGCGCTCTGTCGCTCGCCGGCCAGTTTGTGCAGTTTGTAGGCTTCACGATCTTCCTGATCGATGAGGCTTGCAGGGTCCGGTCCATCGGAACCCTCGATGCGAGGAAGGTTCTCTGTCATTTGCTGCCACCACGCCTGCCTGATGCGGTTCGCCGGGAAAGTTGTCAGCGACCGCTTGTGAAAAAAAGCACGGAGAGTGTGCCAAGAAAACGGGGCTCGGCTGAGTCGAGGACCGCTCAGCGTTCCCCGCAGGCACACCCCGCTGACGTGCGAATCCTAGTCGGCGGTCCACCTACCCGCCATGATCGGGGCTGGCTCCTTCGGGGATGACCCGTTGACTCCGAACGGTCTCTGCCACGGTCAGGACCGCGCACGTGATGATCGCAACGCCTGCCTGTCGGCGCAAGGTGGTGCATGCTTCAAGCAGTGTCGCCCGCGTGGTGGTGACATCATCCACAAGCAAGATTGAAGCGTCACGAAGAAAGTTCAGGCGACGGACGCCGAACGCGCCGCGAACATTCTCGCGACGGCGCGAGGGCGGGACGGCTCGCTGCGGCGGCCGCGACTTTCGTTTCATCGCCCGCACAATGGGTAGATCCAAGACCGAAGCAACTCCCGACGCGATAGTTCGCGAATGATCGATACCGCGCCGCCACCTCCGCCATGCGGATGCGGGAACTGGAACAACCGCATCCGGCCGCACACCAACCTGAATCAGCGAGCGACCGAGTCGGCGGCCAAGCTCGATCCCCATGGCATCCCATGCGTGAAACTTGATCTCGTGGACCCATTGGCGCAAGTCGCCATCGTGCCGACCAAGGCGGATGATCTGCTCCCACGGGTAGCGACGATTTCGGCACGCCGCGCAGCCCTTACCCTCGATGAACTCTCCCGCTCCAACCGAGCCGGCGCAGCGTGGGCAGTAGTGTTGGCCCACGATATCGGGGACAAACGCGGCTTGCGAGAATCCACAAAGGCCATCGAGCACGCGAGCCGGGTGCGGCCGGGCGAAGCCCAGCCACTCGCGTTCGATCTGGTCCCCTGCCGCGGTCAATTGGGTGCGCCACTCCATTGAAATGAGCATATTGACCTGAATCCCCCTGGGCATGTCAATGGAATCCGGCACTTGCGAATCGATGGGCCATAATCACCCGGAGACCAGCTTGCCGCAGACACCAATCCAACCCCAAGCGATCGGCCAGACGGAACAGTGGCTCGTCATCAACAAACCCAGCGGCTGGCACTGCGTGCGCACCGGCCACGGCGGGCATGGGTCTGGATCAGATGAGGCGTCATCATCGGATCCGGTGCTCCAGGACTGGCTGGAAGCGCAGTTTCCCGAGCTGGCTCCACTGCGCGAGTCCGGCCTGGTGCAGCGACTGGATTATCTCACCTCAGGCTGCGTGATTGCGGGACGAAGTGACGAAGCCGTCGCGCGGCTCAGAAGTGCAATTCGCAGGCCATCGGGCGGGATTGGCAAAACATACCTCGCGATGGTCGAGGGTGATGCATCGCCGGGTTCATTCGAACTGTTCTTCCACTCGCGCTACCGACGCTCAAGGAAAATCTCGGTTTCTGATTCAGGCGCGGACGCCGAACGAGGTCAGTGCCGATGGCGAGTGCGCACAAGATTCCCGCACCACACGCTGCTCGAGGTGGATCTGATCGGACCGGGTCGGCGGCACCAGATTCGCGCGGGGCTGTCGCACCTCGGCCACCCGCTGCTGGGCGATGAGTTGTATGGCGGACCGCCCTGGGACGGGCGCTTCGGCCTCCATGCCTGGCGGGTTGTTATCGATAGCGAGCCAGCGGAAGCTCCCCAACCGGACTCGTGGGCACGGTAAGGCCTGCTCGCCCGATCGCTCAATCGCCGCGAAATGGTCCGCAGTTCTGCGCCCGGCGCACCGCCTCCATCAGGTCGTCGGCGCCAAAGTCCTGAGCATTGGTCACAATCGTTAGACCATTGTCAATCAACTCGAGTGCACGTTGTAGAGTGTTATCTTCACCCTCCAACAGCACCCAGATCTCGCGACCGGGGACGAGGAAGTCCGCCAGCAAATGAGGCTGGTTGCGAACGTCTTCTGAATAGAGAAAGGTCGGAACGCGGATGTTCAGCAGGTCATACGCGACTGGCTCCGCAACGAACGACGCATCTGATTTGGCGGCCCAAAGTCGATCAAGCCATGGAAATGCGGCCCACGGCCGCAGGACGGTGAACTTGTCGAGGCCCAATCCCACTGCGCCCACGTCGATGGCGTTCGTCCATTCCAGCATCATCTGGCTGGATTGCGTCGAATCGGAAGGATCGAAATCGTCCAGTTCATCATCGTCCCAGCGATCCGCGAACTGGCCACTGCGTCCCCACCAGAAGTAGAGGTCAATTCCGGCCTGACCCATCCGGCGCCACTCGCGGCCTGTCGCCCGCATCGGCGGCGTCCAGGAGGTTGTGATCTGTGGTGGAAAGTTGTTCTGACGGTTTCGGTAGTACACTCCGGCCGGAGTGCGCACGAGTGCTCGTTCGTAACCCGCGCTGAGCATGTACCCCAGATCGGAATCGACATCCTCAACGAACCCGTTGAGATCGGCGCGGGCGCCGTTAAAGCCGCGCGTGTTGTCGGATGACAACCGCCGCGTATCTCCAAGCTGCTGCATCCAGACGGGGCGCATGTCCTGGCGGTACTGGACGCCGCCGTACGCCGAGCGGAGAAACTTGCGATAGGATCGGAGCGTGAAAATCCAGTCCTTGGGCAGGTTGTAGTAGACGTTGATGCGGTAGTACCGCGTCTCACCTGGCTGAATCATTCCATCGAGGTAGAAGCGGGCGGTCCAGAAATCGGCATACGGGGATCCGGATGGACCACGATACAGATTCGTGCGGATGTCATGGGCGTACCCCAAGACGTCGTAATGCAGTGCGAAGCCAACTGCGAAGTGCCAGTCGCGCATCACAAGCACCGGCGCGTACAGCGATTCGGGATACGCCGCCTTGCGCGAGGAATATTGACTGCCATCACTCGCATCGATGGTCTCCCACTCGCATCCAACTCGATGATCGAGATTCTCAATGACCGGCAACAGCTGATTGCCGGGGATCTGCAGTGTCGGCAGACTCTGCGCCAAACCGGTGGTATTCATGATCTGAAAGATCATGTCATAACCGTTCGTATCAACCTCCAGCCGAGTTTGCACATCGCAATCGGTGGAGAGATAAAACGGGAGGTCAACCGCCTCGCGGAGGGTCCCCAGATCCGGCGTCCACACGGCGAAGCTATCACCCCTGGGAATCACGGAAATCGGCAGTTCGTCGACCGGTGGCGGAAAATCGCGAGTCCAAACACACGGCTGCGCTTCGGCGGCCCGTGACCGGGTTGCGGCTTCGGTCGCATTGACCGCTTCGCGTGAGCTTGTCGCCAGGGCGGGCGCACACGCAATCGTGCCGATGGTGGCCAAAACCACAATCCAGATTCGTCGGATGGGCATTCTCTTCCCCTCGATCGAAGCGACGCCGTGCGACGCTCCTCGCATGTTGCGGGCTACTTTGAACCCGACAGGACTCGGGGCCCCGGTTCAACGAAACCGAAACCGTGAAACCTGCTTGTTTGCCGGCGTCACCAGTCGTATTGCGCACCTGTCTTGATGCCGACTGGAAGGGCAGCCCGTATCGCGCTTGCCGACCCCTCTTGCACGCGACACTCCGATACCTGAAGCCAACGGGATGCTTGCTTCAGTATCGAGATCGCAGGGATTGTTCACATGGCCATGCGTGAAGCAAGCGCGCGAGAAACAAAAGTTCGCAACCCAAACATCTGTTCAGCAGTTGGGAGCAACTCTGTTTCGGTTTGCCGCGCGACTATGCTCACCCATGGATCGTGCTGATGTGGTCGTCGTCGGTGCAGGGGCCGCAGGACTCATGGCGGCAATCTGGGCAGGACAGGTAAACGCGCGTAGCGCGAAACGAACATATCTCATCGTGTTTGATGGAGCCAATCGCATCGGCGCCAAGCTTCTCGTCTCGGGTGGCGGCCGCTGTAATGTGACACATGATGTCGTGGACGAGAGGGCTTTCGCCGGTTCGTCTCGACACGCCATCCGAAAAGTAATCCAGCGATTTGACTCGGCAAAAACCGTCACTTTCTTCCGAAAAATTGGCGTGGAACTCAAGCGGGAGGACACCGGTAAGCTCTTTCCCATCACCGATGACGCCTCGACCGTGCTCGACGCACTCCTCGGCGAGGTGCGACGCGTCGGTGCACACATCAAGCCGGGGCACCGCGTGGAGTCGATCGAGCGAACGGATGCCGGACGATTCGAATTGCACGGACCGTGGGGCAATTGCAGGGCTGATCGAGTGATCCTGGCCACTGGTGGCCGCAGTCTGCCCAAGACCGGTTCGGATGGTTTCGGTTACACGCTGGCGAGCCGCCTGGGACATTCGCTCACCGAGCGCATCTTCCCCGCGCTCGTGCCGCTTCTCCTTCCCGAAGGCCACTTCATTCGTGCGCTGAGCGGACTGACGCTTCACACAAGACTCGAAGTGCGCAGCGCCACAGGAAAAGTGCTCGCCGCGTTTACGGACTCCACGCTGTGCACCCACTTCGGCTTGTCCGGCCCCTCCGTTCTGGACATCAGCCGGTACTACCTCGCTGCGCATGCGAGCGACCCGAACACGCAACTCACAGTCAACTGGCTGCCGGATGAATCCGCCGACAACATCGACGGATTGCTTCAGACACGCGATGATCGAAATATCGCAGGGGTGCTGCGCCGAAAGCTTCCCGAGCGACTGACGCGTGCGCTCTGCGAGGAAGCGAAGGTCGATCCCTCCCGACCGATCAGCCAACTTTCGCGCGAATCGCGCCGCGCGCTGGTGCAGGCCATCACGGCCATGCCGCTTCCCATCGTCGGCGACAAGGGCTTCGCCGTCGCTGAGGTAACGGCTGGGGGCGTGCCGCTCCGCGAGATCAACGTAGCGACGATGGAGTCGCGCGTGTGTCCCGGCGTGTTCCTGTGTGGGGAGATCTGCGATGTGGACGGCCGCATCGGCGGGTACAACTTCCAGTGGGCCTGGTCGAGCGGCTACGTCGCCGGGGTGTCGGTCTAGCGAGCCTGCGGGCAATTCAAAAGGCGATGCCCGCCGACGGCACTACCATCGCAGCGATCGCCCCAGCGCATGGCTGAACCGACGCCCACCAGTTTGACGACGGATCTCTGCGGAATCTCTCTGCACAACCCCGTCGTGTTGGCGGCCGGGACGTGCGGCTACGTCGATGAGATGGCCGATGTGCTGGACCTCTCGCGCATCGGCGCGGTCGTGACCAAGTCCATCACCGCGGAGCCGCGCGAGGGCAACAAGCCCTGGAGGATTCTCGATTCCCCAGCGGGAATGCTCAACGCCATCGGCCTGGCGAACATGGGTATTGACGCTTTTGTGCGCGAGCAGTTGCCGCGCGCGGCGTCGTGCCCCGCGACGGTCATCGGCTCGGTCGCGGGCAACGGGATTGACGACTACGTCAAGGTGGCGAGTGCATTTGACGCCTCGCCGCACATTCCAGCCATCGAACTCAACGTCAGTTGTCCGAACACCGCCGATGGATTGATCTTCGGCGAGGATCCCGATTCGTTGCGCGCCTTGCTGGCAGAAGTGCGGCCGGCGATCACGCAATCGAAACTCATCGTCAAGTTGAGTCCGAATGCCCCGTCGATCGTCAAGATGGCCGAGGCCGCCGTTGAAAGCGGCGCCGATGCGTTGACACTGATCAACACGTTCACAGCGCTCTCGATCGACGTGCACACGCGCAAGCCGCGCATCGCCAACGGGACGGCAGGGTACAGCGGGCCGGGCATCCACCCCATCGCAGTGCGCATGGTGCGCGATGTCTACCAGACGGTGGCCCGGAAGGCCGGCAAGCCGATCATCGGTCTCGGCGGCGTGATGCGCTGGGAGGATGCGGCTGAGTTCATCCTCGCGGGCGCGACCGCCGTTGGCATGGGCACCGCGCTGTTTGTCGATCCGAGATTGCCCCTTAAGGTGGTTGCGGGGCTGGCGCAATGGGTTGCCAGGCAGGGTTGCCGAAGCGTGAGCGAACTAATCGGGCGGGTTGAGATGTAGTCGGTGTGCAATGGGTAGGCTGACGTCGCCGGCGAGGCCGCTAATCTTCACGGACGTTGGTCAGTTGCCGCCGGCGCGCATTGAATCTTCCGGAGAAAACATGAGCCCGAAGCACAGCAACGAGATTCCCGATCGGCGCGCCGCCCGCCTGGCCCTTGAAGACGGCACCATCTTCCACGGCAGGGCCTTCGGCGCAACCTCCGACGCTGCCGGAAAACCGCTCACTGTACCGGGTGAGGTCGTGTTCAATACGGCCATGTGCGGCTACCAGGAATCGCTCACCGATCCCTCCTACGCCGGCCAGATTCTGACGATGACTGCTCCGCTCATCGGCAATTACGGCGTGAATCCGGAGGACATGGAAAGCAAGACGATCCAGGTGGCGGGGTTCGTGGTGCGCGAGTTGAGCCGCATTGTGAGCAACCACCGCGCGACGATCGATCTCTCGACGTGGCTGGCCAAATCGGGCGTGCTGGCTGTCGAAGGCATCGACACCCGAGCACTCACACGAAGGCTGCGCACTGAGGGCGCCATGCGCGGCGTGCTGAGTGCTGATGATTCACTGACCGACGAACAACTGGTTGCGCAGGCCAAGGCCAGCCCGGCCATGTCTGGAAGCAATCTGGCCGCCGGCGTCAGCGTCAATGAAGGATACGGCTGGTCGCAGAACCTCGGTCATTGGGCCGGCATGACCGACGAGCGCTCGCCGCATGGCAAGACGCGCACACGGCGCGTGGTCGCCATCGACTGCGGCGCCAAGCAAAACATTCTGCGCCACCTCGTCGAGCGCGGCTGCGAAGTGAAGGTGGTGCCCTACGACACGTCTGCCGACGCCATTCGTCAGCTCAAACCCGACGGCCTGTTTGTCAGCAACGGCCCCGGTGATCCGGCGGCCGTCGATGCGACGATCAACACGCTCCGCGAAGTCGCGGGCGAAGTGCCGACGTTTGGCATTTGCCTCGGGCATCAACTGCTCTGCCTGGCGCTGGGCGCGCAGACCTACAAACTAAAGTTCGGCCACCGCGGAGCGAACCAGCCCGTCAAGAATCTGCTCACCGGTCACGTGGAGATCACCAGCCAGAACCACGGCTTTGCCGTCGAGACGGATTCGATGCGCGATGCCGACTGCGAACCGACGCATGTGAACCTCAACGACGACACGCTTGCGGGGTTCAGGCACCGGAGCAAGCCCATCCTTGCCGTGCAGTACCATCCGGAGGCATCGCCGGGTCCCCACGACGCGGCGTACCTGTTCGACTGCTTCATTCGGATGATGGACACCCGCAAACCGATTACCGCCGAGGAGATGAAAGCGGCGTGGGAAAGCGTCAAGCCCGGCGTCGTCACCTGCTGAACGGGCGGCGGATTCTCAGGCGTCTTCCTGAAAGGCGCGGATGGAGGCGGCGAACCCTTTGTTAAGGTGTTCTCCTGCTTCCCGAAAGCCGATGGCCCCTCCTATAGTTGCGGATTATCTGGGTTGGCGGGCCACACGAATCCGAGCACCGCACTGGCACTCGGCCGGCTTCCCGCTGACGGGACAGCACCTGGGTCTTTGTACCGACAACGCATCACGCGAAGAGTAAGGACGTCGCCACTCATGAACACGCCAGCAACGGCCGTCGATCGTCAATTCGCCACTGAAACACTCGAGGGCGCCGTCATTCGATTCTGTGGTGACTCGGGTGACGGCATGCAACTCACCGGTGGCGAGTTTACCACCACCTCCGCCGTGTTCGGCAACGACGTGTCGACGTTCCCCGACTTCCCCGCCGAAATCCGCGCCCCAGCCGGCACGCTCCCGGGCGTGTCGGGCTTCCAGGTCAACTTCGCCAGCACCGACATCTTCACTCCCGGCGACAAGGTCGACGTGCTCGTGGCGATGAACCCCGCAGGGCTGAAGACCAACGTCGCCGATCTCAAGGGCGGCGGCATTCTCATCGTCAACGAAGACGCATTCAACAACAACAATCTCAAGAAAGCCGGCTACACCAGCAACCCGCTCGAAGACGGCTCACTCGACGAGTACAAACTCTACAAGATTCCGATTTCGCGCCTCTGCGATGAATCGCTCGCCGAGACGGGCATGGGATCCAAAGCCATCGGCCGCGCCAAGAACATGTACACGCTCGGCATCGTGTACTGGCTCTTTGACCGCTCGCTCGAGCCGACGATCCAACATCTCACCAACCTGTTCGCGAAGCGCAAGAACCAGCCCGAGATGGCTGAGATGAACATCAAGGCGCTCAAGGCCGGCTACTACATGGGTGAGACGGCCGAGATGTTCCAGAACCGGTACGTCGTGCCCAAGGCCAAGCTCGCACCGGGCCAGTACCGGCAGATTTCCGGCAACGAGGCCACGGCGCTGGGCCTCATTGCCGGCGCTCGACTCGCCAAGACCGACCTCACCTACGCCGGCTACCCCATCACGCCGGCGTCGGACATTTTGCACTTCCTCAGCGCCTACAAGAACTACCACGTCAAGACGCTGCAGATGGAAGATGAGATCGCCGCGATCTGCGCCACCATTGGCGCAGCGTACACCGGCGACATCGCCGTCACCGCCAGCAGCGGACCGGGCATCGCGCTCAAGGGCGAGGGCATCGGATTGGCGGTCATGACCGAACTGCCGGTCGTCATCGTCAACGTGCAGCGCGGCGGACCGAGCACCGGTCTGCCCACCAAGACCGAACAGGCCGACCTGCTCCAAGCCGTCTACGGCCGCAACGGCGAGTGCCCGGTTATCGTGATCGCCGCCAAGGGCCCCGGCGACTGCTTTGACGCCGCGGTCGAGGCCGTGCGACTGGCCGTCAAGTACATGACCCCGGTGATGCTGCTCACCGACGGCTACATCGCCAACGGCGCTGAGCCCTGGCTGCTGCCCCACGTGGCCGACCTCGAGCCAATCGCCGTCAAGTACGCCACTGAATTCAACGCTCACGCCGACGATCACGACGGCGAGGGCAACAACGTCTACTGGCCATACCTGCGCAACGAGAACCTCGCCCGTCCCTGGGCGATCCCCGGCACCGCCAATCTCGAACACCGCATCGGTGGTCTCGAGAAAGCGGAGAACACCGGCAATGTCAGCTACGACCCGGCGAACCACCAGCGCATGATTAACCTGCGCCAGCAGAAGGTCGAAAAGTCCGCGCAGGACATTCCGCCCACCGAGATCTTTGGGGCCGACAGCGGCGACGTACTCATCATCGGCTGGGGTGGAACCTATGGTGCGATCCATGCCGCCACCGAACGCCTCCTCGCACGGGAGCACAAGGTCGGCACGATTCACCTCCGCCACATCAACCCGCTGCCGCCCGACCTGGGCGCCATCATCAAGCGGTTCAAGACCATCGTCGTGCCCGAACTGAACAAGGGCCAACTCATCCGCCTCATTCGCGAGCACTACCTCGTCGACGCCAAGGGCATCAACAAGGTGCAGGGCAAGCCCTTCCTCGTCGCCGAGCTTGTCGCCGAGGTGGAAAGCCTGCTGCCCAGGAAATGAGTGGCGCGTACCCCGCCAGAGCAAGCCGACTGAGAGCATGAACCAACCGGCCGCTGCAGGGCCGACCAATCAAACGACCGAATCGAGATTCACATGACGCAGATCGAACTTCCCAAGTACACCGCCAAAGACTTTGCCACCGACCAGGAAGTGCGCTGGTGCCCGGGTTGCGGCGACTACGCCATCCTCGCCGCCGTCCGCAAGGCGCTGCCCGATCTGCAGCACCGCAGAGAGAACTACGTCTTCGTGTCGGGCATCGGCTGTTCAAGCCGCTTCCCCTACTACATGGGCACGTACGGCATCCACGGCATTCATGGCCGCGCCCCGGCCGTCGCGACCGGCGTCAAGGCCGCCAACCCGAATCTTGACGTCTGGCTGGTGACCGGCGACGGCGACGGCCTGTCGATCGGCGGCAATCACATGATTCACATGCTTCGCCGCAACGTGAACCTCAAGGTGCTGCTGTTCAACAACCGCATCTACGGCCTGACCAAGGGGCAGTACTCCCCCACCAGCCTCGAGGGCCACAAAACCAAGTCCACGCCGATGGGTTCGATCGACCATCCGATCCACCCCATCAGTTTCGCGCTGGGTGTCGAGGCGACCTTTGTCGCGCGATGCACCGACGTGAACAAGGGCGGGCTGAACATCCTCGGCGACGTCCTCAAGGCCGCCGCCAATCACCGCGGCAGCGCGTTCATCGAGATCTACCAGGACTGCAACGTCTTCAATCACCAGGCATTCTTCTACGCCACCGAAAAAGACACGGCCCGCGAGACGACCGTCCTGCTCGAGCATGGCAAGCCGCTCGTCTTTGGCAACAACCGCGACAAGGGCATCCGCCTCAACAGCACGCGCCTCGAAGTGGTCAGCCTCGACAAGGTGAAGGAAGACGACCTGCTCTTCCACGACGAGACGGATCCAGCACTGGCGTTCCTGCTCAGCCGCATGAGCCACCAGCAGGGCATGCCCGAGCCGGTTGGCGTGTTTCACCGCATCCAGAAGCCCTGCTACGAAGAGATGATGATGGCCCAGGTCAACAAAGCCCTCGAGCAGCGCGGCGAGGGCGATCTCGAAAAACTCATCCACTCGGGTTCGATGTGGACCGTCAGCGAGTAACACAACGCTGCGACAAGAACACACACGGCCCGGACGAGTTTGTCGTCCGGGCCGTTTGCGTTTGATCGACGAAATCGGCTTGTGGCGAAACACCGCATCGCGGCAGCCTCTACTCAAACCGATGGACCACCAGTTGGCTGATCGCACACTCCCCCTGCACCACGGCCTGGAAGAGGATTGACTTGTTGCGGGCGATGGATGGGACGTCTGACGACAGACCGGCAACTCCGTTGCCATCCGTGGCGAGGGTGACGACATGGGACAGTCTTTTGAGTTGCCGCGTGTTGCTCCTGGCTGAAGTGGCGTACATCGTCCCCAAGCAGGGCCCGGTGCGGGTTGCAACGCCCGATCTGTCGCGCCAGCCGCGCCGGGCGGCGACGCCGCTTCGCTATAATCCCCTTTGCCCCCAGCAAACCGAGGAGTGATGATGGACAGCGCCGAGCGAATTGCACAGTTCCGCAACATGGCCGAGGCGGACCCAACCAACGAGATGGCCCATTTCAGCCTCGGCAACGCCCTGCTGCAGGCCGGCCAGGCCCGCGAGGCGATCCCCTCGTTTCAGCGCTGCATCGAACTCCAGCCCGAGATGAGCAAGGCCTATCAACTCGCCGGCCAGGCCATGATCCAGGCGGGGCAGGAAGCCGAGGCGGAGGAGCTGCTCACCCGCGGCTACGCGGTCGCGGCCCGACGCGGCGATCTCATGCCGCGTAACGCCATGGGCGAAATGCTCACCAGGCAACTCGGCGCCCCGATCCCCGAGGTCAAAGACGCCGCGCCCGACCCCGTCGTCCCCGAGGGCGCCTTCATCTGCCAGCGCACCGGCCGCCCCGGCACGCAATTGGACAAGCCCCCGTTCCGCGGCCCTATCGGCCAGCGCATCTACGAGACCATCTCCAAAGAGACCTGGCAGCAATGGGTCATGCAGGGCACAAAGGTCATCAACGAACTCCGCCTCGACCTGTCGCGCGATGAGCACGCCAAGGTCTACGACCAGCACATGCTCGAGTTTCTCGGGCTGGAGGAGTTTGCCGCCTCGCTGCCCTGACACAGATTGATCCGCGACCGGGCCCGGCAGACTCGATTTCGCACTCGGCCGCCGGGCTGGTACGATACCGCTCATCGCTCGCGCCGATCTCGACCGATGTGTGATGCAGGAGGCCGCCGCATGAGGGTTCGATGGGTTGTGATGGGTCTGGTCGCTTCGATGCCCGCCGTCGGGTCGGCTCAGCGGGCGCTCGGGCAGGATCCCCAGACGTTTGAACGACTGGAGCGCACACTCCAGGATATCGAGCGATCGCGCCAGGTCGGGGCGGCAGATCTGGAGATCGGCGAATCCGGCCGGCTGCTTTTTGGCGGCTACACGACCTTTGGCTTTGTCGCCAGCGACGACGCCACCAGCAGCACGCGCATCCTCCGCCAGAGCGACACCAAACTCTGGGCCGATTTCACCATGGCCGGCCACGAGGTCTACGGCCGCCTGCGCTTCAACTACCTCGACTTCAACACCGGCGACAGTTTCGACGGACGCGGCGACAACCTCGACGAACCGATCGGCGATCGCTACTGGTATCGCTTCGACTACCGCACCGCCCACATGGCCGACACCGGCGAGCGCTCAAGAGACAACGTGTGGTTCCAGGCCGGTCGGCAGTTCATCAACTGGGGTACGGGTCTGGTGCTGAGCGAAGATCTCTACGCCGCCAAAGCCGCGATGGAGCTGCACAATGTCGAGGTCATGGGCCTCATCGGCCTGACCCCGTCGACGGCGCCGGTGGACTTCGACAGCTCGCGGCCCGGCTTTGATACCGATGTCGATCGGCGCTACATGGGGTTGATGTTCACCTACACGGGTTTTGACAAGCACCGCCCCTACTTCTTCTTCCTCGACCAGCAGGATCAGAACGACCGCGACCGCCAGACGGTGCTGCTCCTCGGCACGCCGTATCCCACGCGATACCACTACGACTCGCGCTACCTCGGTGTGGGCAGCAGCGGCGAACTCACCACCGAACTCTACTACCAGACGGAATTCATCTACGAGTACGGCCGATCGCTGAGCAGCAGCATCTCGCCGGTGCTCGCGCCGCTCGCGCAGACGGAGGAATCAATCAGCGCATGGGCGGCGACGGCGCGGATGATCTACTCGCCGCGCTGGGGCCGACCCAACGGCGTGCGACTCGACTGGGAAGTGATGGCGGCCTCGGGCGATTCAGATCGGCAGCACACGTCCAACACCTTCGGCGGCAACCAGAGTGGAACCAAGGATCACGCCTTCAACGCGCTGGGGTACGCCAACACCGGCCTGGTGCTCGGGCCAAACTTCTCGAACCTGCTTACGCTGCGCATGGGCGCGAGCGCCACGCCCTGGCGCGGCCAGGGGATCTTCGACAAGATGCGCGTCGGCGTGGACGGCTACCTGCTGCACAAACTCGATTCAAACGCACCGGTCAGCTTCACGACGACCGGCGGCGAGCGATTCCTCGGGGCTGAGTTCGATTTCTTTGTCGACTGGCAGATCTACAGCGATCTGTCGCTCGACGTGCGCTACGGCCTGTTCATCCCCGGCGATGCGATGCCGGCCGGCAACGATGACACGCGCCACTTCTTCTACGCGGGGTTGAATTATGCGTTCTGAGTTTCGCGCCATCCTGCTCTTGATCGGCTTGAGCGCATCGCTGCAGCTTTGCGGTTGCACCCGCACCATGCTCGAGGCTTCGATCGCCGACACGTACGGCGGGGCCGATGTGACCTCCGAACTCGATTTCTGGGATGAACTCGCCATGCAGGATGCGGTCAGCAATCGCGACGCCCTGCACGCCCTGCTGCTGACCTTTGAAGTACTGCCCGAATCGGATGCGGATCACGAGGAGATGGAGGAGGCCGACGCCGATGCCGAACCCTCGGCCGGATTCGACGCCGAACTGGCCATCGCGCGCCAGCGCGGCTGGATCGGCGCGAATGAAGCTCTGATCGCCAATGAGACGGCCCAGATCGGCTGGATGGCGCGGGCCATGTGCATCGAGGCCGGCATCGAGGGCGGCGTGAACATGCACCTTTTCGGTCCGATACCCCGCTACGCGCTGCGCGAACTGAACTACGAAGGACTGATGGGGAGCAAATCGGAGAACCAGGCCCTCTCAGGACTCGAATTAATGGCAACGATCGGGCGCATTCAGGATCGCCGCACCGGACTGGTCTCAGCGCCCAGACAGGATTTCTAGCCTCCAGCGCGCTGACGCGCGGGAACGGATGACTCGTGATGATCGGCAAACCACTTCGCACACTCCTCTCCCTTCTGCTGGCGCTGAGCCTCGGGCACAACCTGACGCTGGCCCAGGAGCAGCCCGCCGCCCCGACCCAACCGACCGAAGAGACTGTTCTCGAAGATCAGCCAATCAAATACACCTTGCGCGAAGGCGATACGCTCGAGTCGATCTCGGAGAAGTGGTACGGCAGCAAGGAGTTCGCCAAGGACATCGCCGAGGCGAATCCGGATCTGGACCCGAACAATCTCGTTGTGGGCGAGGCCATTGTCCTGCCGCGCATTGATCTCGGTGATCAACTCGCCAAGATCGCGCCGCTACCTGAGGGTGAAGTGAAGATCCTTCAGGCGGTGATCATGAAAGTGGAAGGCACGCGCGCCCAGTGGAGGCCCGATGCCCAGTCGCCCTGGAAGAATGCGGCGATCAATGACATCCTCGCCACGGGATCGGAAATCCGCACCGGCAAGGACTCGACCGTCACGCTGCGCGTCGGCATGAACGCATCCATGCTGGTCGACCGCATCTCGCGCATCGTCCTTCCCGAGATGATTCAGGCCGGTGACACGCTGCGCACCCGAGTCACCATGCAGTATGGCCTGGCGGATGTCAAGGTCGATCACGTCGGTCTGTCGAACGATTTTGAAATCAAGACGCCGAGCGCCACCCTGGCTGTCAAAGGAACCGGCTGGCGCATTGTGTGGGATGGTATTGACGGCTTCCGCGCCTTCGGCGTGCCGACCAACCGTATCCGCGCCATTGAGATCGCGTATCTCAACGCAATCAAGGTGGCTCTCTCGGCCGAGGATGCCTCAACTGATCACCACCAGTTACCGTCGCTCGAAGCTTTTGCCCACACCTATTTCCTGCCGCTTGCGGGCGCGGTCTCTCCGGAGGAGATCCAGTTCCTCACCATGATCGTTACGCATGGGCAGAACCTGCTCCGCGACATCGGGCTGGACGAGTCGTTTGGTCGGCAGGGCTACACCGAGACGCTGCAGGAGTTCATCCAGCATTACGATCGGGGCTCCGGTTGCGGCTGCTATGGCAACGGCCCTCCCGGGAACTGACGTCCGCAAGCGCCAGTCGCGGAAATTGCGACACTTCGCGGCTTGAATCATCCGATGTGAACGTACGGACCGGGCGCCGGCGCGCGCGGGGCTGCAAGCGGCTTCACGTCGGAGGACCTGGTGGGAGTGCGGTTTCGATTCTTTGGTGCAGGATCCGGCCGTGGCTCACTGATGCCATGGCTCACCGGCTCACTGCTCGCTGCCGTAACGGCCTACATGCTCACCATCCCGTCCTGGAGCGACCGCGCCGAGGGTCTGGCGAGCGATTTCCTCTTTCGCTTCGGCCGCCTCAATCCGCCGCGCGCCAACGATCGCATCGTTCATGTGGATATCGACGACAGTTCATTGCAGTCGTATGGCCGCTGGCCCTGGAAGCGCTCGCTGATCGGACGCGCCATTTCGATCATCGATTCCTACGAGCCGAGCGTGATCGCTCTGGATCTCCTGTTTGACGAACCGGATTTCGATGACCCGGCGCAGGATCAGGCGCTGGTCAAAGCGATCGGCGACGCCGGGGCCGACACGGTCATCGCGATCAAGTTTCCGCAGTCCACGGAACAGCTTGGCCCGCTGTGGCAGGGACCCGAGGGCGCCGCAGCGCTGCGGCACGTCATTGATGCGCTCAAGCGTGACATTCTGATCGATCCAACCACGCTGATCAACCAGGTCGGCCTTGACGGCGCCCGCGCCCAGCGTGTGCAGGCGAGGTTTCAGTCCTTTCGCGAACTGGCCATTGAGGAGGCTGCAAAGGAATTGACCGGATCGGGTCCGCTCACCGTCGAATCCGTGCTTGGCCACATGGCGGAAGAAAACCTGCTGGGTGTGCGCGATCCGGGCCTGGATCGCGTGATCCGCAAAGTTGTCGATCGAATCAACGTCACGCGCGCCCTGGCGCCGAAGATGCCCGAGTTGAGTGTAACCGGGGTGGTGCGGCTGGCGGACGACATCGAGGTTCCGATCATGGAGGTAGCGCTCGCCGCGCGCCATCCGGGCTTTGTCACCACAGAGACTGATCGTGATGGAGCTGTTCGACGCATTCCGCCGGTCATCGGGTTTGGCGGCCACATCTATCCGCAACTTGGCGTGGCTGCAGCAATGGCGCATCTGCATCTGGATCGGAAGGACATCAGAATCAACGACGATGCGGTGGAGATTGGCCAGGCGCGCCTGCCACTCGACCAGGGCACGACGCTCATTGCCTGGCCTCGCACCGAGGACGGCTCGCCTCCGCTCAATCTTCTCACCGGACATGTCGTCCACGGTTCTCAGAACGCCGCCCTCGGGCTGTTGCGTCAGGCCGACAGCGATCCACCGACCCAGGGCCACGTCGCGATCGGTGTGCTGATCGACCTGCAGGACAAACTGGCAGCGCTGCATGCAAAACGAACCGAATACGAGGCGCTGTGCAGCGAGCTGACGACGGCGTTTCTTTCCCCAGCGGAATTTTCGCCCGATGACTGGGACGACCCGGCGCGCCGGCCGGAGATGACAGCGCAACTGATCGACCAGGCCAGGTTTGTGCTGGGCGAAACGCCGGACGGCAATCCACAGCCCCCCGTCGACAATCCCACTTCGGAAGAGGTGGCGCTGTGGCGTTGGTACCAGATTCAATCCAAGATCGATGGAGAAGAACGGGAACTCCTCGCGGCCCGGGATCGACTGCAGCAGATGTTGCGGGGCAAGATCGTGTTCGTCGGCTGGGTCACGACGGGTTCGCTCAGCGACGTGTACCCCACCGCAGCCGGCCCGCTCACGCCGGGCGTCGTCGTCAACGCGATGATGGCCAATATGGTGCTGACCGGCGAAGCATTCGACGAGGCTCCACTCTGGATCGGAGCGATGCTCACCTTTGTGCTCGGTTCGTTCGCGGCATTTGTCGCCGGCATCCGTTCGATCCGTCCGCTGCTGGGTTTGCTGCTCGCGCTTGTCGTCGGCCTCGGATACATGGTCGTCAACGCGTTTCTGCTCTTTGACTCCTGGCACTGGCTCGTGCCGCTGGCGACTCCCATGACCGGCATTCTCGTCGGTCTGTTCGGCTCAACGTTCGCGCGCGGCCTGCACGAACGCCGCGAGCGATCGCGCCTGACGCGGCAATTCGGCAATCGAATCCACCGACGATTGTTCGACTACCTGCTCGAACATCCTGACGTCATCGATATGGGCGGCGCACAGCGCGAAGTCACCTGCCTCTTTGGCGATCTCGCGGGATTCACAACGGTTTCCGAAACCATGGACTCGCGAGCCACCGTCGCCATCCTCAATAAATACATGGGCAGCATGAACGCCCTGCTCACGGAACACTCGGCATATGTCAACAAGTTTCTCGGCGATGGACTCATGGCCTTCTGGGGCGCGTTCGAGGAGGAAGCCTCGCACGCCGACCGCGCCGTCCGCGCGGCGATCGCTTGCGTCCAGCGCATTGAGGAACTCAACCTCGATGCGGCCAGACAGGGTGAGCCGCGACTGACCATGCGCTTCGGTCTGTCGTCGGGACTGGTCACGGTGGGCGACTGCGGCGCTCCGCCAGAGTTCAGCGACTTCACGGTCATCGGCGATTCGGTCAACCTCGCCGCGCGCCTTGAATCCGCCAACAAGCAATTCGGTACGGCGATTCTCATCAACGGTCGCACCAATGACATGATCAGCAAGGACATTCTCCGCCGCCCCATCGGGCTCATCACCGTGGTCGGGCAGTCCAAGCCAGTCGAGTTGTTTGAGGTTCTCCCCGTCGAACCCGGCACCGATGACGAAGAGATCATCTCCCTCATCGAGGCGACGGCCAACGCGGTGCGGCTCTATCGCGACCGCAAGCTCGATGAGGCGCAGACTGCCTGGGAGCACCTCGTCGCCGAACATGGAGAATCAAAGGTGAGCACCCTCTATCTTCAGGAGATCGCGCGCTACCGGACCCATGCGGATGAACTTTTCGACGGGGTCATCCACCTCTCCACCAAGTAACACATGCCCCGAAAGATCCGGCGCCCGAAGGCTGATCACGCCAGTAAGCGCCAAACGCCAGCCACCAGACCACACACGCCAACGCCGATGACAATCGGCATCAACGTGGCCACCACCGTCCACTTGGCGCTGCCGGTTTCCTTGTAAATGGTATAAATCGTGGTGCTGCATGGGTTGTGCATCAAGCTGAAGAGCATCAGGTTGACGGCGGTGAGTGTCGTCCATCCGCCCGCGGTGAGCAGTTGGCGAACGGCATCGTTGGAATCAAGTTCGAACATGACACCGGCGCCCGCACCCACGTGTTCAGCACCCGTAACCATGGCGGTCAACATCAGAACGGTGGGAATGACAATCTCATTAGCGGGGATGGCAATGATGTACGCGAGCAGGATCACCCCATTGAGTCCGATGAGCATGGCGACAGGATCGGTCAGGTGAATGAAGTGTCCGGCGAGACTGTCGCCACCGACATGAACGTTCGCGACGAGCCAGATCACCGCGCCCGCCGGCAGGGCAAAGACCACCGCCCGCCACAGCACGAACAGTGTGCGATCGATCAGCGAGGTGTAGATCGTCCGCCAGATTCGAGGCGGGCGGTACGGAGGTAATTCCAGGCTGAACGTACTCACTTCGCCCTTGAGTACCGTCCTTGAGAGCATCCAGCCCACGAGAAACGTCAGCAGCACACCAAACATCGCGACACCTGTAACGGCTGCTGCTGACACCAGGCCCGCAAGCGCTGCCGGCACCAGCGAGCCGAGGAACACGGTCGCAATCAGAAATTGCGTGGGCCAGCGCCCGTTGCACAGCGCGAAGTTATTCGTGAGGATTGCCAGCAGTCGTTCGCGCGGGCTGTCGATGATGCGCGTGGCGATGACGCCAGCCGCGTTGCAGCCGAATCCCATCATCGTCGTCATCGCCTGCTTACCGTGACCACCAGACGCCTTGAACAATCGGTCCAGACTGAACGCCACGCGCGGCAGGTATCCAAGATCTTCCAGCAGCGTGAACATTGGAAAGAAAATCGCCATAGGCGGAAGCATCACACTGATGACCCACGCGGTGGCGAGGTAAATGCCGTCCACAAGCAGTCCGGTGAGCCACCACGGCGAGCCGACCGTTTCAAACAGACCCTTGAGCCATGGATGTCCGTGTTCGATCAGAATCGATGCAAGCCAACTCGAAGGCACATTCGCTCCCGCGATCGTGATCCAGAACATGACCGCGAACAGGAGGATCATGATGGGAAAACCCCAGATCTTGCTCGTAAGAACGCGATCCAGCGTTCGGTCAAACGTGGGTTGCGCGGCCTGACCCGAGCGTGACACGGATCGTTCCGCAATCCGCGCCGCCTGGCCGTAAACCGCCTCCACCACGTGTTCGTGCAGGTCACCGGGGATGTGCTGTCGCCACTGCTGCGCCGCAGCAATGATCGCCTCGGCCTGCGGTGACAGTGCGATGGCCGGCGCGGTGCTCGAGTTGGAAGTGGTTGCGTTCTCGTTCATCACAATGTCAATTCCGGACTTGATCGAGATTTCCTGCCGTCAGGGCCTGCAGTGTGCCGAGTTGTCCGCTGCGCAGCGCTTCGATCATGGACTCGTCCCCGCCGAGCAGGCGCAGCGCCACCCAGCGCGGATTCGGAAGCGCGGGAAACGCCGCCTTGAGTCGGCCGAGCAGATCGGCCAGCGGCGCCTTGATGACCTCAGGTTCAGTTTCGAGGCGCTGGGGTCGACAGATGTACTCCCCCGTTGCCACTTCGTTGATGGCCTGCAGCAGCTCCGGCAGGCCTCGGCTGTACCGGGCCGACGTAGGCACGACCGGCACCCCCAGGTCGCGCGCGAGTTGCCGTTCGTCTACCACGATTCCGTGCCGCTTTGCTTCATCCATGAGATTCAGACACACAACCGCGCGATCCGTAATCTCGAGAATCTGCAGGACAAGATTCAGATTGCGCTCCAGCCGCGTCGCATCGGCGACGATCACCGTCACATCCGGCTGTCCGAAGAGAATAAAATCGCGAGCAATCTGCTCATCCAGACTCGTCGAGAGCAACGAGTACGTGCCGGGCAGGTCCACCAACTTGTAGCGCTTGCCTGCATACTCGTATCCCCCTTCCGCGCGCGCCACCGTCTTTCCCGGCCAGTTGCCCGTGTGCTGTCGCAGACCGGTCAGCGCGTTGAACACGGTGCTCTTTCCGGTGTTCGGGTTGCCGGCGAGTGCAATCACGAAGTCCCACGAATCCATCGACACGCCAAGTCGCTTGAGATTGGCAGCGCGGTAGACGCTGCACGAGGCGCATGCATCTTTCGCCGGCGCCAATGGATCTGCCGCGAGTGGAAGGTGGACGGAGGATGAGGAAGAAGTCGTATCGCTCATGCGCTGACCGCCTCGTTCAAGTTGACCCGAATCAGATCGGCCTGCTGTCGCCTCAGCGCGACGACCGAGCCGAGCACGCGATACGCCGTCGGATCACCCGCCGGACTCACCATCTCCACCTCGACCACCGAACCGGGCACAAAACCCAGATCCAGCAACCGACGCCGCTCCTGTCCGCGACACGCGGGTGACAGTCCCACCACCTGCGCGCGGGCCCCCGGCCGCAGTCCTGAGAGGTACTCGCCTTCAGCAAGGTCTTCCGTGCGGAACTCGGGCAGGAGATTGACGGAGATATTCTCTGCCAGGACGGGCGCGAGAATATGTTCATTGCCATCCGCCCAAAAGCGAATTCGCGCGGGAGATCTCTCGATGACGAACGCCTTCATTCCCGAAGACAGTCCCTCCGCCACGATCTGACGGTAAACCGCGTCCGGCTCGTCCTCGATGTGCGTGATCAGCACCGGCGTATCTGGCTCGACGGAATTGAGCGAGCGGCCGGACTCCCCTTCCAATGGACCATCCGAACGTGGAATCACATCGCCATGCGGATCACGGGTGGGATAGCCCAACTTCGCCGCGAGTACATCGGCTTGCTCCGGCGTTAGCTTGTGCTCCTGCTCCTCCGCGAGCAGGTGCCACTTACGCTCGGCGATGCCGGTGTGTTCCGCAAGGTAACTTTCCCAGAGGCGATGCGCACGAACGATGTGCAGTCCCATTTCACGACCGGCCGGCTTGAGGCGCAGTTGTCCGCCTGCAAACGTCAGCAACTCACGCTCCTCCAGTTCCTCGAGCAGCCGAGCCGCATTTCCCGTCGTGATGTGCAACTTCCCCGCCAGACTGTTTAGTGTTGCCACGCGACCGTTCGCTTCACTCTTGAGAAGATGCTTGAGGGCATCCTCCTGTCGAATGCGACGAGACAGTCTCTGCGCCGAGCGCCATCGCGCCCAGAGCCCGTGCTGCGGCCACCACACGACAGCCAGCGCAGCAAGTCCAGCCAGAATGAGATAGATTCCATTCACTCGATTCCCCGTTCCAACCTCCCGAGCACAACCGGCGAACCCGGCAGGACCAAGCTCCTGCAAGAGTCTCTATCGGTCATCACCAGAAATTTTGATATGTCAAAATATGATATACGCACTGTCCATAATTGTCAACCGATAGAACCAAAACTAGAATGCCGATGACTGTGAGATCAAGCCCGCCAAAACGAACCCAGCGGAGCCTGCCGCCCGATGCCCAGCAGCACCGTCGAGAACTACCTGAAACGCATCTTTCTCGAGCAGCAGGCCGAGCCGACCGGGGACATCGTCTCCATGAAGAATCTCGCCGGCGCGATGGGTGTCACGGCCGGTACCGCCACGTCGATGGCCAAGAGTCTGGCCGACTCCAAGCTCGTCGCCTACGAGCCCTACGGCGGAGTCAAGCTCACCGCACGCGGCCGAACCGTCGCCCTGCGCGTACTGCGCAGACACCGGCTTATCGAATGCCTGCTGGTTGAGGCGCTCGGCCTGGACTGGTCGGAAGTCCACGACGAAGCCGAGAAACTCGAGCATGCGATCTCCGACAAACTGCTCGACCGGATCGATGAGTTCCTCGGCTTTCCCAGCGTCGATCCGCACGGCGACCCGATCCCGACGGCCGGCGGCGAGATCCGACATTCCGCGCTGACCGCTCTGACAGAAGTGGAGCAGGGCGCCGAGGTCCGCATCGCGCGCGTCCTCGATCAGGACGAACAGTTCCTGCGATTCGTTGATCGCCACATGCTTCGCCCCGGCACCCGGGCGCGAGTGCTGGTGCAAGACCATGCAGCGGAAGCAGTGACGGTGCAGTCCGGCAAACTCCCCGCGGTCACGATGGGCCGCACCGCCGCGGCCAAGATCATGGTCGAGTTGATCAAGGGCTAGGCCGCGCCCGCCGTGCCGACGGGCGCTCGGGGCAGAATGCCGGAGGAGGGACTTGAACCCTCACGCCTTTAAGGGGCGACGGATTTTGAATCCGTTGCGTCTGCCAATTCCGCCACTCCGGCTTGGTGCGCATTCGTGCGCAGAGTAGCGCGGTTATGCCTTGTATTCAAGGGGTTTGCAACCCCATCGCCTTGCGCAGCGTGCGCGCGAGCCGCATAAGAATAACGGTCAATGCTCCTATCACTCAATCCTCGCCACCGCGCTCGTCGCACATGTCGGCAGATCGAGAAGTTGCAGGTGACCACCGCAGGCCCTTGGCCCAATACTCGAGTTGAGCGTCCGCGAACCCTCGGGCCCGGCACTCCCCTGGAAAACGACCTGGATTTGATTCACTCCGAGTCCCAGCACCGTGCCTGGGCATGGTCGACCGCTTGGAATCGCGAACGCACCAGTGCTGCGCGCAAAGAGCAGGACAATCTCACCCCCTCGAGTCGCACCCGACCATGTAATTTGAATTGGCCCCGGCCATGGGCAAGCCGATTGGACCGCAAGCGGCAACGCTTGTGGGGTGGTCAACTTGACAAGGACCGCATCGTACTGACCGCCCCGGTGCTCGTTACCGTGCTCATTGAAGTCAGCCGACTGTGTGGATCCTGCAACGACGATGTTCCCGTACCGATCCATCGCAATGCCGTTACCGTAGTCGTACCCGCTGCTGCCGCCGAGATACAACATGCCAGCGAGTGAACGATCCGAACTGACCACGGCGACGAATCCATCTCCTGATCCACCGTTGTGGGTGTTCTCCGCGCCTTCGAAGTCCACCGACTCGGTATATCCGGTCAGCGCGACAGTTCCGGCCTCGTCGACATCAAGCCTCGCCACCTCATCGCTTCCAGTACCACCGAGATAGACCATCCATCGCGTGAATCCCGATGAACTCACTTCAGCGAGGAATGCGTCGCGTCCGCCGTGATTCTCGTTGAGGCGCCCCGGAAAGTCTGAAGCGCCAGTCCATCCCCCCACCATGATCGTCCGCCAATTCGTGACCTCGACGTCCGTCGCACCGTCCAATGACGCACCCCCGAGGTACGTTGCCCACTGAACAGCTCCCGTGGTATTGAGCTGGGCCACAAATCCGTTTCCCGGTCCCGGTGCCGTGTTCCAAGCCCGATCGAAGTCGGTAGAGTCCGTCTGACCAGCGAGGGACGCAAACCCCAATACATCGACCGCCATTCCATACCCAGGATCACCGCCGCGTCCACCTACATACGTGGACCATCGCTCAACTCCGGCGGGCGACAGTTTGACGACGAATCCATCTGTGTAGCCACCGTGATACGAGTTGGTCGGATTCGCCCAGTCGTTGGACATAGTTTCGCCTCCCGCCAGCGCATTGCCATCGCCATCAACGGCGATGCCGTTGGCGTAGTCAGCCCTGCTTCCACCAACGTACGTCATCCACAACAGCGTCCCTTGTGCCGTGAGTTTGGCGACGAAGCCGTCGCTCGATCCGAAGGCAGCATTCGTGCGTCCTTCAAAGTTTGTCGAGCTTGTATTTCCTGCGATGAGAATACTGCCCGCGGCATCCAAGGCGATGTCATTACCGCTGTCGTAGGAACTCCCTCCGAGGTAGGTCATCCACTGCACTTCCCCGGTTGCACTGACGCGCGCGACGAATGCATCGTTTAGCCCGTGGAGCGCGTTGATGCGGCCTTCGAAGTCCAGGGAGATCGTCTGGCCGGTAATGAGAATATCGCCCGTCGCGTCGAGCGTGACCGCACTACCTTCATCGCGCGCCGTCCCGCCAACGTAGGACATCCACACGAGGTCGGGGTCGATGATGAGTTCAAGAGCCGGGTTGATTGGGGCATCGAGAGCGACCCGACAGGTGTGATCTTCACCCGTTTCAAATCGCGCTGGAATGGCGACGCGAGACGATCCCGATTCCTGCCAGGCAATTGGTGCGGCGTCAATGAGTGTGCCCAGGGTGGTCTTGGTGTGTAGGTCGCCGGAACCGTCGACACACAGGTCGTCGATACCGTCGTACGCGATGCAGATCTGCGAGTAGTCGGCACCCGGTGCGCAGTGAAACTCGTACTTCAGCACTCCGTCCTTGCTATCCATCACGCGCAGGTCCACCCCGTCGTAGAGATTCGCGTAGACGACCTCAGCGAACGAAGGCACGTCGCACACAGTCGATCGGCCTTCGCCACCCACGAAGTAGTTGAACCTCGCAGTTTGTGCGGATGCTCCCTGGGGTAGTACTGGATTCGAGCCTGGGAAACTCAATTCGAGCGTAAGTGCCTCGAGTTCGGATTCCGGCTCCAACGCATCCGGATCGTCGTCTGCGCACCGCGCAACACACTGTCCCGATCGCCTTTGTAGGTGCATTGTAAAAGAAGACTCACGGAATGCAACATCGAGACCGCGCGATCGCAATCCATAGATAACCCTCTCATCTGACCACTGTCCCTGATTCTCAACGAAACTCATGCCGCGCAGACCGAGATGAGGAAGTTGAGTATCTGCCGACCCGGCGTCGAGCGGATCGCCGACCGCCACCGGAGTCCCAAGTGCCCAAAGACCAAAGCCCACCAACACGAGGTACAGGTGATGCATGGCGACCGCTCCCAAATGAAATGCCGGACGTGCCAAGACCAACGCAGCCCACCCGCAGGTCAGGCCGGGTCCATTATGCACAGAATCCAAGCATCCGACAGAGGGATTTCGCCCCGGACGGAGAAAAATGTGCGTTTCTCAATCTGGGCCATTCCAGATTGAGTTCTGTTGCCTTCTGCGAGGGTTCAGTCTGCCTTCGCAGTTCGCCAACTGTCCGAACCCGGCAAACTCCAAGGTTGCCGCCTTTCGATAGGAAAACGACATGTATCTGCCCGGGCGCCTTGCAACTTCGATCGCCATCCGGTACATTTGGGACGACGCCCCGGAGAGGGGAGGTGTCGGCCTTGCCCCGGCACCCCGGAATCACCACGGCGAGAGGGAATTCAAGTCATGCTGCGACGCGCTAACCCCGCCGTGTGCGGATCCGCCCATCTAACTGTCGGAGTAACACTGTTGCTGGGTCTGGCTCGGATCGCCGGAGCACAGAACGGCCTGCCCTATGTGTTCATTGGTCCCGAGGGCAGCTCCTATTTCGGCCACGGAGTGGCCAGTGGAGGTGATGCCGACCGCGATGGGTTCGAGGATGTCTTTGTCGCCGACAAGTACTTCAAAGTAGATGGGGTTACTCATGGCCGCGCGGTCATGGTGTCCAGCCGCAACCGGGCAGTGATGTGGGACTTCGTCTGCCCCGAGCCTGCACTGGGCAATCCGTTTTACCTCACTCCCGCTTTCATCGGCGACGTGGACCGCGATGGCCGCGACGACGTCATCCTCGGCCAGCCCGCAGTCGCTTCCAACACCGGCAGAGTCGATGTTCTGTCCGGCGCAACCGGACAGACTCTCTTTTCGTATACCGGCGAGCTCGAAGACCGGCTGGGCCGCGCGGTGGCGGGGGTGGGCGATGTCGATGGCGATGACATTCCCGATTTCGCCATGGTGACCGCCTGGCGCGAAGATGGGGTCGTCTCAGTGCGGTCCGGCGCGGATGGGTCGGAGATTCTTGCTCTCCAGCGACCCTGGCCCCGCTCGCTCGCAGGCGCCGGCGATCTCGATGGAGACAATCGCGCGGACATCATTGTCGGCAGTTACGACGATCGCGGTCGAGGCGTGGGCGTTGCAGCATTCTCAGGCGTCGACGGAAGTCTCATCTTCGACCTCACCGCGCCGAGTCCTAACGACGACAAATTCGGCTGGGACGTGACCGGTGGCCGCGACCTGACCGGTGACCGCGTTCCCGACTTTGTAACCTCCGCGCGCTTAGGTTTCAATGCCGGACGTGTCTATGTCTACGACGGGGCGACCGGACTCCCCATCACGACTCTGACAGGTGCGTACACCGGTCAATTATTTGGCATCTCACTCTTCATTGAGGACGTGAATGGCGATGGCCTTTATGAAGTGTGTGTAGGCTCGGCGGACAATGGCATCCACATCTTTGATCCCGTGTCGGGACAGCAACTCGCACTTGGACCGCTCGCGACCGGGGACTCGGGAGTCTACTACGGTGACGAGTATGCGATGGGTGACGTCAATGGCGACGGAAGAGCCGATGTCCTCGCCGGTCGAAAAGGCGATGGCGGATCCGTACTCGCCTCGGCTGGCGCACCAATCCTGCTGAGCCCGACACTGAGGTTTTCGGCCTTCACCCACTCTCGTGGAACAGGTCGACCCATCAGCCTTACTTTCCGGCACGTCGATCCCTTCCGTCGCATCTATGTGCTTGCCGGCAGGCGCGGTGCCGGCTGCACGTTCTATCCGCCGTTGGGCATTTGCATCGATCTGCGCCGACCGCTGGTGGTGCTCGGCAGCACCGTGTGCGACCTCGACGGGAATGCGGCATTCCTTGTCGACATCAATCCAGAAACGCCAACTGGCCCCGTCTGGTTCCAAGGTCTCGATCGCGACAGCCCGACACACGGCCCGGTCACCTCGAATGTGCTTGAGATTGAAATCACCGAGTGACACGGCCGCCGTCAGTCACATTCCCGCGAATGATTCACAGGCAGGTCGACTGTGCAGAGATCGCTTGTCGGCACAAGGGACGCTGAGTACCTCGCGCACACGAATTCCGCCACTCCGGCTGCGGGGTGTTTGCGTGGCGATGCTAGCCTCGCACGCCCCTGTTTCCACGGGGCTTGCACCTCGGTTCGTGTCACATCAAACCACGATGCCTGCACTCAATCCAGCCGGCGGAACCAGATGTTTCGGAAGCGCATCGTGTTGCCGTGATCCTGCAGCATGAGCGGGCCGGGCTCGGCGCTTTCGGGGCTCATGTTGCCTCCGGTCACGCCCTTGAGTTCTACGTGGTCCTGAGTCAGCACGCCATTATGGAGCACGGTGATCGTCGCGGGCGCGATCTTCTTGCCGGTCGAGTCAAACTTGGCCGCGTGAAAGATCACGTCATACGTCTGCCACTGACCCGGGCCGCGCGACGCATTCACCAGCGGTTCGTACTGGCCGTAGATCGCACTGCACTGACCGTTGGCGTAGGTCTCGTTGTCATAGGAATCGAGGATCTGCACTTCGTAGCGGCCCTGGATGTACATGCCGCTGTTGCCGCGCTCCTGGCCTTCGCCGTGCGCCGGTGTGGGCGTCGCAAACTCAAGATGCACCTGCGCGTCATTGAACTTCTCTTTGGAAACGATCGAGCCCGATCCGGGCTTGACCGTCATTGCGGTTCCATCAACAACCCACTGCGCCGGCTTGCCGTCGAAGTACGTCCAGCCATCCAGATTGGATCCGTCAAAGAGCACCACCGCATCGGATGGCGCGGAACTAGCCGTACCCGCCTTGATAATCGGCGGCAGGGCTTCGGCGGTCGCGGCAGGTTGGGCGGTCGCGCCTTGGAGCAGGAGCCCGGTCGCGAGCAGTCCCATTCCAACGAGAGCTGCACGCATCGCGTTGCGCTTGCCAGAGAACAGGTGTTGTTGCATGGTCATGGTCGCACTCTCCTCAAAAGGGGGCCAGGTACGCCGGCGCTGCCTTTTCGCAGACGGGGCATTGTAGTGAATCGACTCTGAGCTGGGGAGCCGGACGCTCCCGCCGATATCCGACCACCATCCACCATCAAAGGTTGGAAGGCGACCTCGCAGTTGCAGGACAAGGCTACCCCATCCGCTTCTTCCCCACCACGAGCGCACCGTAAATCCGGCAGCGCCCCCACTCCTGTTCAAGGCCGTTTCCCCTTGTCTCGCCCGACGGTCTGTTCTGTAGACTCTGACATGGGAGAGTCGAACGCCGCGAGGCGTGAGCAAATGGTGGCCAGGCAGATCGCCTCGCGAGGCGTGAGGGATCCGCGCGTGCTCGTCGCCATGCGAACGGTTCCGAGGGAGCATTTCGTCCCCGGCTGGCTGAACGAATTCGCCTATGAAGACTCACCCCTGCCGATCGAAGAAGGCCAGACGATTTCACAACCGTATGTCGTCGCGCTGATGATCGAAGCGGCTCACGTTCAACCCACTGACCGGGTGCTGGAGGTGGGCTGCGGCTCGGGGTACGCCTCGGCGGTGTTGAGCCAGATCGCGAGCAAGGTGTTCGCGATGGAGTGGCACGAATCGCTGGCCAATCTCGCAACACAACGACTCCATGACTTGGGATACGACAACGTCGTGGTCCGGCAAGGCGACGGTTCCAAGGGTTGGGCCGAGCATGCCCCCTACGACGTCATCATCGTCTCGGCCGGCGGCCCGGCAGTGCCCCAGAGCCTGCTCGACCAACTGGCCGTGGGCGGGTGCCTCGTGATCCCCGTTGGCGACGAACCACGCACGCAGATGCTCCTTCGCATTCGGCGCACGATCCAGCACAAGTTTGAACGCGAATCGCTGGGGCGCGTGCAGTTCGTGCCGCTCGTGGGAACGGAAGGATGGTCGGCGGATGGGTGGCCCATCGCCCCGCACCGCGCGCCTCGGCCGTTGCGCCTGCCCTTGCCGCAGCGAGGAGAACTCAGCGCTCTGATTGCGGAGTCGTGCGAGGTGATTTCCGATCTTGATCGAGTGCCACTTCAACCGCTGCTCGACCGAATCGGTACGGCTCGAGTGGTGCTCATCGGCGAAGCAACCCACGGAACCAGTGAGTTCTATCGCATGCGTGCCCGCATCACGCGCGAGTTGATCACACAGCGCGGGTTCGACATCGTCGCCATTGAAGGTGACTGGCCGGATGTCAGCGTGCTCGACAGGTATGTCCGCCCGCGATCCGCGCCGCCGCTCCGCTCGCCTCCGTTCTCACGTTTTCCAACATGGATGTGGCGGAATGAGGAGATGCAGGATTTCATCGACTGGCTGGCGCAGCACAATGCCAACGGTTCACAACACGATGCGCCCGTTGGAATCTATGGCCTCGATCTCTACAGCCTGAACAACTCAATCGGCGCCGTGCTCGACTATCTCGATTCCGTGGACCCCGAGGCGGCGCAGACGGCGCGCATCCGCTATGGCTGCTTCTCGCCCTGGGAGACCGACCCGGCCACCTACGGCCGCGGGACCGTGAGCGGCCGCCTGTCGGGATGCGAGCGAGAAGCCGTATCGATTCTCATGAGCCTTCTCGCGCATCGCATCGACTATCTCGACCACGATGGCGATCTGTTCTTCAATGCAGAACGCAACGCGACCGTGGTGCGCGAAGCCGAACGGTACTACCGCTCCATGTACTACGGCGCGGCTGAATCATGGAACCTGCGCGATGAGCACATGTTCGACACGTTGCAGGCCATACTCGCACACCGGGGAGAGAACGCCCGGGCGGTCGTTTGGGCACATAATTCACATGTCGGCGATGCCGCGGCCACGGAAATGGCTGCTCGCGGCGAACACAACATCGGACAACTCGCCCGGCAGACGTTTGGTCAGGACGCCTACCTCATTGGATTCGGCACAGACCATGGAACGGTCGCGGCCGCTTCAAACTGGGATGAACCGATGCAGATCATGTCCGTGCGCCCGGCGCACGAAGACAGCTACGAACGGTTGTGCCACGAGACCGGCATCGCCGCTCTGCTGCTTCATCTTCGACATCCCGCCAATCGAGCAGTGCGCGATGAATTGCTCGCGCCGCACCTTGAGCGTGCGATTGGCGTCGTCTATCGGCCGGAGACGGAGATCCCAAGCCACTACTTCCAGGCGGCGCTGCCCGCACAGTTCGACGAGTACATCTGGTTCGACGAGACCAAGGCGCTTCACGCCATCAAGGCGCGCGCCATCACCGGGATTCCCGAAACGTATCCGTTCGGCGTGTAATCCCGCGCCTCAGTCAGTTTTGGAGCCGACAGTCCACCCCGGGCGCGAGGCGGGTGCAGACCGCCTCGCGCCCCCTCCGATTCCGTCAGCAGTGCATCAGACTGCCGCTTCGATCGCGGCCAGGTTCAGATCCTCCGCAATCCTCGTCAGGTCGGCATCGGCGTTACGCTCTTCCATGAGTGACCGATGCAGATCGTCGGCCGCGTCGTTCATCCCCAGCAGGCGAGCCCAGGTCTTGGCGCACCCGTAGCCCGCAATAGCATCGTGCTGGACATGCTGCGCGACGGCAATCAGGGCCGCATCACGAACGTGATCCTCGGCACTGTCCATCGCGGCGAGCTTGAGGCAATCGTCGAGCAGTCCCTTGGTCCCCTTGGCTTCGGTACGCTTGGGCTTGAGATCCATCTCGTCGAATACCGATTCGATGCGTCTCACCCGGTCTTTCGCCTGATCCTCGTACCCGTCCAGCACATCCTTCAACCGAGGCGAGGTGGCAACGCGAGCCAGTTTCGGCAGCACCTGCGCGATGTGCTTCTCGCCGGCGTACAGCTCATTGAGTTGCTGCACCAGCAGATCCTTCATGCTTTTCAGCGGCATGGCATACCTCCCTTCTTCAGTACACACCACATCCACACACGCCTCGGACGATTCGATCGAGCGTGTGCGGATCGCCAGATCAACTCACATTCCGACGGGAATTTTCTTGCCGGCGGACTTGATGTCGACGTGCTTGGGCTTCATGCCGGGCTTCTTGCCAACATGGATGGTGATGACGCCGTTGTCCGCATCGGCCGTAACCTTGTTCGGATCGGCGGTTTCAGGCAATTCGATCACGCGACGGAACGAGCCGAAGCGCCGTTCACACTGATAGAAGTTCTCTCCCTTCTCTTCCTTCTTCTCCTCCTTGCTCCCGACGATGCTCAGCGTGTTGCCAAGGACGTTGATCTCCAGGTCCTTGACGTCAACGCCGGGCACTTCGGCTCGGACCGTGATCTCCTCATCCTTTTCACTCACGTCGATCGCCGGCAACCAGCCTTCGCCGCGAAGGAACTTGGGTTCCATCGCTGGCCATGGCTCGTTGAATAGCCGATCGAGGGTTCGGTCCATCTCCGTCCGGAAACGGGCCAGGTCTCCATTGATTGGGTTTCGTCTTGTCCAGGGTAACAGACTCATGGCTTGTCCTTTCTTCCTCACGGTGCGGTCTCGCGCTGGTCGCGCATCCCCACGTTGCGCGCCGTTAGCGCGTTCGTTTTGGAGCTGTGGATCGATACGGATGTTGTGGCTTCCGGCATCCGGCTGGTCAGCGCCGGGGAAATCGTTCCGAAGGGGCCGAACGGACATAAGTGCCGTAGGCTGTTCATGCCGGAACCTCCGTTCGTTGCCGCACGATTTGCGGGAGCAACGTACGATCCGCATCCATGGATGTATACCGATCAGGCCGGCCATCGCGCAGCGGGAAACCAACCTCATTTCGATTCGCACACGATCGCCGCCGTGTCGCTGAGTGATTCCCGAGTTGATGCTGCCACAATGCAGGATTAGCTGCCTCACGACCACGCACGTAGTTCGCAACGCGTTCGCAACGGCAGCGATAATCCCAGTCGAACCAGCCAGTTGCGCCCCACTGATGGAGGCGCCGCGAACCACCCACAGCGAAATTCAGCGATCGTAGAAACGCCAGTCCGTCGTGTAGTCGCGCGTAAGCGGGGTATTCTCGAGCTTCGCGCGGATCATCTCGACCGGGATGCGATTCATCTTCAGGATGGAATCGTGGAAGTCACGATTGCTCATCTCTCCGGTTTCGACGAGATCGCGATGCAGCGCGCGAAACTGGAGGCCGCCGAGCATGTACGCGCACTGGTACAGCGGACTGTACATCCCACCCACGCTGCGCCGCACCTCGGCCGCCGCGTTGTCGCGCTCATGTCCCACACGATCGACCAGGAAGTCCACGCATTCCTGCGGCGTCATCTTCTCGAGATGGAAACTGAGTGAGAAGATGATCCGCGCGCATCGATGACTGCGCCAGAAGAGCATGCCGATCCGATCCTCAGGAGTCTTGGGGAAGTGCTCGTCCCACAGCAGCATCTCCCAATAGAGCGCCCAACCCTCCGTCCAGAACGGCGTGCCGAACATTTCTCGATAGGTGTCATACCGATCGGTCATGTACCCCTGCAGATGGTGGCCGGGGATGAGTTCGTGGTGGACGGTTGCGCGCGAAAAGTAGCGGTTGTTGCCGCGCATGCTCATCATCTTCTGCTCATGCGTCATGCTATCCGTCGGGAAGGCGACGCTGATCACCTCGCCGCCGGTAAAGAACGGTGTGATCAACTGCCGTTGGGGCGACATCATGTCAATGCGCCACAGGTCCTTGCAGAACTCCGGCACAGTCACCAACTGGCGACTCTCGACAAAGTCAATCGCCTCGAGGGCCAATTCACGAATGAGTTCAGGCTGCTTGCCCGGCTCGACATGCTGCGTCTTGACGAACTCCAGCGCCGCGTGCCAGTCATCACCATATCCAAGATCGCGACTGGCCTTGAGCATTTCCGCCTCGCACCAGGCGAACTCGGCGTTGGCGATGTCAATAAGCTCCTCCGGCGTGTACGGAATCATTTCCATGCGCAGGTCGCTGAGCAGAGCCTCGCGGCCGATGGGATCGCCGATGATCGCCGACTCATCGTCAGGATTCACACCAACAACCTGTCGCCTCAGGAAGTTCGCGTAGTCGCCCAGCGCCTTGTCGGCGGCTTCGTAGGGCTTACTCATCCACCAGTCGAAGATCGGGTCATACCCGCTGTAGAAACCGTTCCACTCGCGCAACGTGCGGCGCAGGCCGTCCACCTCACCCGCCGCCCGGTTCGCAACGGTCTTCTTCACGACGATGGTTTGCGGTCCTTCCTCGCTCGCCTCATCCTCGTCGCCATCTGCCTTCGGTTTGGCGCGCAGACCAAGCTCAACCGCCTGGCGCACTTCCCCGATTTGCTTGACAAGGTCATTCAGCGCCGACGCCGACGCCGGCGAATCGACCGGTGTCATATCCAGTCGCGCGTCATCAAGGGTCGTGATAATCGAGGCAAAGGGAATTAGCGCCTCCGTGTCAGCGCGGTATCCGGCATCGATATCGATCTGCCGCCGCTGGTAGTCGAGGTGGTTGCGAAAGAGAATGTAATCGATCTTGCCGTCCTGGTTGAGCGAATCAAAATCGACCTGTCCGAGCCGCTCTCTCCAGTCATCATAAAACGCCGTGAATCTCGCAATGCTCTGCGGCGAGAGATCCGAACCATCGAGCCGCCACATGGCACGTCGATCGGTGTTGTATCGTTCGAGCATGGAGACAAGTGCGCTGGGCGGCGCCACGATGAGTTCGCCCATCGTCGGCGGTTCATACTGCACTCGATCCTCCGTCTGGCCATACGACGGCGGCGCGACAAGGCAAGCACAGCACATGGAAAGCACAACAGCGCGGTGGGTGGCTCGCAGGGTCGGCATCATCACTCCTCAAAGGCAACTGGTCGCAAGGTCCAAAGAAACGTTCGTGATCCTAGGAACCGGCAATCGGGTACGGAACACGTCGTGGGACCGCCACAGGCCGGGGCGTTCGAGCAGCCCTCCGTGACACGATTGAGACTTCTTGCCGGGCGGTGCGTCGGACCCGCTGCCAGCGCGGCTTATCGGGCGCGCGAGGGTTTCCCTGAACTCCCCAGCCCGCGAATCGAGCCATCGCAGCCCGCTGCGCGCCCCAAAGCCGTCCAGCGCGACTGCGGGAACGCCGATAGGCAATCGAGCGACCCTGCCGTCGGAGCCAAGCATGCTTTTGTGCGGAACCAGAGACCTCAAGGCCGGAATGACTGTTGGAGTTCCGGTGGTGCGATCCGGCCCCTATCCCGGCGAGTTCCTCGCCGCTGGCACGGTGCTGGACGATGGCCTCATTGCCGAAGCACAACAATCCGGCGTGCGCGAAGCGTGGATCCTCCACCCCGCCACCAATGACCTTGATGAAGCCCCGCTCACCGGGCTCAACGGAACGCTGCACAACCTCGCGCGGCGACTCTACAAGCAATTCGCCGATCCGTTCGTACCGCAGATGACCGCCACGCAGGCCCTGGACATCCGCACCGAAATCGTTTCGCTCGTGTGTGACATCGTGGCGCAGCGCCGGTTCATCCGACCCGTCGCTCCCTCCATGGATCAACAGTTCTGCGTCTATGAGCACGGCATCAATGTCGCGACGCTCAGCCTGTTCATCGGCATCGAACTGGAAGCCTACATTGTGCGCGAGCGGCCTCGTCTCTCGCCTTCCGAAGCACGTGACATGGTGTCACTTGCGTTCGGCGCCGTCTTTCACGACGCCGGCAAGGCCGGTCTCTCTCCAGAAGTTCAGGCCCATCACGCGGTCTACGAGATCATCCGCACCAAGGCAGCCCCGCCCGAGTATGAGAAGCACACGAATCTCGGTTACGACATTCTCCGCGAAACGGGCATTGCCGCATCCGCTCGCCAGATCACCCTCAACCACCACCAGCGCTACGACGGCTCCGGCTGGCCCAACATGGCGCCGCTGACCAACGGTCGCCATCGCGGTCCGCAGCGCGGCCATGAGATTCACGTCTTCAATCGCATCGTTGCCGTCGCTGACGCTCTTGACGCGCTGATGAAAGACGAAGTGGGCAACCCGCGGCCCGCCATCGCCGCGATGCGCGACCTGGCTGACGAACGGCTCGAACCCTGGTTTGATCCGGTGGTCCGCGAAGTGGCATTGCGACGCCTTCCCGTATTCCCGATCGGTTCTCTCGTTCGCACCTCTGACGGCCGCTATGGCGCGGTCGTGCGACGGAACTCTGTCCAGCCCTGTCGCCCAACGATTCGCATTCTCGACATGGACTGCCGACACTGGGACATCCATCCGACCATCGACAAGTGTGAAACAGTCGACCTCGCCTACCGCCACGACCTGCGCGTCGTTCGCTGCGCCGGCGAGCACGTTGAGCACTACCTCTTCGACTTGGCCCATCCCAAGCCACGCGCCGCTGACCAGGATCCGGATTCCGCGCCGGGACTGACGCTCGCCAAGTCGGCGTAGAACCAGAGCCTCGCGCCGAAACCCGGAATGCAACGGGCGTCGCTCTGGAAGAGCCGCCTGATGTAGCCCCTCCGGAATCACCCGCCTTCGGGCGCCCCAAACTGATTGCGTATGATGTCCGACTCTGATGCGTGTGCGGCCCGGGTGGCCCTTTCGCGAAGGCCCACCATGGAACTACGACCGAAGGAGATCCCATGCGATCAATCAGTGGGTCATGGCTGATGCTCGCTCTCGCGCTCCTGGTGCCTCTTTCCTGTGCGAAGAGCAAATCATCGGAGGACACGGCCTCCTCAAAGGGACCTCCGAGCGATCTGCTGGCCGAGTTCGCGTCGTGGAAATCAATCGGCGGCGTGCTGGATCCACGCGAACTGAAACCCAAGCCCCTCACGGCCGGCGCGGTCAATGCGGCGGACCTCTATGCCTCAGTCGCCGGAGCATTCGACGGGCTGTCGGCGGGAGATTCCGCACTTCTGGATGATCCCTGGGAGGCAACCCCCCGCTCGCTTCAGTATCTGCTCGAGTCGTTCGATCGCCACCTGCCGGTGATCCACGAAGCCCTCGCGGTGCCATACTGCAACTGGGGCACGCACGTCGAACAAGGCCGGGATGCAAGCGTCGAGTATCTCCGCCAGGTTCGATCCATGGCCAGGCTGCTGGCAATTGAAGCCATCGTTCGGGCCAACTCTGGCGACCTCGAAGGAGCGGCCGGTTCGCTGAAGGACATCATGCGACTCGCAGATCAAGGCGCTTGCGAGTCACACGTGATGGGTATTCTCATGCGTAATGCTCTCGATGCGCTGGCCACAGACACAGCCCGCCGCATCTTCGCCAAGTCTGACTCGATTCCGAGCGGTTTTTCTGAGGCCCTTGCCAGACGCGCCTACGCCACGTACGTCGGTCGCGCGTTGATCTACGAGGGGTCCATCGCCGTCGCCACCGTACGAACTGCGGCCGGTGGAAACGCAATCGGCCCGGTCGAGGAGCAGGCGATCCCGAAGGATCTGGCCGATGGGCTGATCTGGTACCTCAGTACGCTGCGATCGTACATCGATGAGTTGAACCAGCCGTATTTCCAGCGAACGGCAGCATCTCGAAGAAGCCCGATGCCAAGCTCAGCGCGATTGCCCGATGGACTCGCCCGATTCGAAGACATCGATCGCATCTGCCGCGTCGGCGCCAGCATTGAAAACCAGTGCGCCGTGACGAGCACCGCGATTCAACTTCGCGCTTATCGCAAGGTTCACGGTGAGTACCCTGACCCGCAGAGCTACTCCGTACCCACTGATGCACTCACCGGCAAACCGATCGAGTACTTGAAATACACCGACGGGTTTCTCCTGCGCGCGAGCATGGCGGGTTTGCGCGGCGAATCGGCCGATTACGAATGGGAGTGGTGAGCGACGGCGCCGCCTCTACACTTTCAGCCGTGTCCAGCCACCGTGAATGAACCGGGCGGTGAACATGAGACACCGAATGGTGAGTTCGCAGACCATCACCAGCCACAACGGATACAAGCCCTTCTCCGGATAGAGCAGCGCGACGATCACGCATCCCGGCACCCGGATGGCGTAGATGCCGATGCTCGTGAGAATCATCGCCATGCGCGTGTCACCCGCACCGCGCAGAGCCCCTCGCAGTACGAGCAGGATCGCAAACGGAATCTGGATGTAGCCGGCCAACCTCAGCAGGTCGGGCACGATCTCCGCGTGCATCGGCTGATCCGACATCAGCTTCACCATGGCCAGTGGATGGAAGATAAAGATGTAACTGAATGACGTCATGACGGCTGCGGCCACCGCAGCGCAAACCACCGTCGCCTTTGCCGCCATCTTCGGATTGCCTGCACCGAGGTATTGACCCATCAGCGTCGCGGCCGCGGTGCCCATCGCAAAGCCCGGCAGGAAGCTGAATGACTCGAGCCGAATCGTGATCTGGTGGGCACCGATCATCCCAGGCGCCCCCGATGCAGCCGCAAGCACCTGCCCGATGACGAGGATGATGATGAAGTTGCCCGACCACATGCCCAGCGACTCCCACAGGTTGGGCAGGCCGACGTTCATGAGTCGCCTCATCGACGCGAGGCGCGGCTTCATGCGGTGCCAGTGCAGCCGCATCACATCCTGGCCGCGCAGCAGCAGCCAGACGACGATGACAGCGCCGACGCACCGCGCGATGCACGTCGCCACACCAACGCCAGCAATTCCCATCGCGATCGACGGCATGCCGGTCCAGTTCACTTCGTGACCGAGCATCGTGAAGTGCAGCGCCACGCCGGACAGCAGCACGTTGAGCGGCAGGTTGACCACGTTTTCGATCATCATGATCCACAGCGGGCTGCGCGACTCGCCCGCTCCGCGCAGACAGGCGACACCGACATTGGTCACGACCATCGCCGGCATCGAAGCGGCGATCGGCCAGAGGTACTGCGCCATCAGTTTGGCTGCAACGGGATCGAGGCCGCACGGCCGCCCGATGAACGGCGCCGCAATCGCCATGACGACCCCCGCCGCGATTCCGATGATGATCGACAGCGTCATCGACTGGCCGAGCACATCATTGGCCCGGCTGCGATGACCGCCGCCCACCGCGCGGCTGATCAAAGCCGTGGCTCCGATCGCCACCGACATCGTGATGACGCCGGTGAACCACATGATGTATGTCGACAGACCGACGGCGTCCGTTTCTTCGACGCCGAGTCGCGCGGCGATGGCGGTATCGACCGTGCCCAGAAGGGCATCGAGAAACGACTGCGCCATGATGGGCCACGACAGTACCCAGATCGCCATACCCAGCGTGAGGCCTGCGAGTTTGCCCGTGCGGATCTGCCCATCGCCCTGGCGCGGACCAGTCGGCGCAACGGCAGACTCGAGTCGATCCGATGCGTGGGCAACCCCGGCGTGCCGGCGGTGCCTCGGTGCGGCTGGCGGATCAGCCTCGGCGGGTGATCGTTCGACCACCATCTCGCCAGAATCATCCACCGCCGGTGTGGTCACAACCAACTCCCCTCACGCGCCGCAACGATGATCGCCGGGCGAAAAATGGAAACGATCTGCAAGAATACGCGAACCACCGAAGATGACCAATGCGATGCAGTTCACCGCCAGGGCGATGCAGGCGGCAAATTCAAAACGGACTCGACGATACGAAATCCAGTCGCTCACCCGTCACCGGCTGGGTAATCCCAAGGGCCGTTGCGTGCAGAAGGAGCCGCGTGCTCATCGCCAGAGCCTTTGCCGAGGCGTAAAGGTCGTCGCCAAGAATGGGGTGCCCCACTGACGCCAGGTGGACGCGCAATTGGTGCGAGCGGCCGGTTGCGGGCGTGAGTTCCAGTCGCGCCGTGCCGTTCTCGTTCCGAGCCATCACGCGGTAGCGTGTGAGCGATGGTCTGCCCAACTCGTGATCGACGATCTGTCGCGGCCGGTTGGCGATGTCCGCGCGCAGCGGCAGTTCGATCTCCCCCTCGTCGAGTTGTGGATGGCCAAGCACGATCGCTTCATACTGCTTGGTTACCGTGCGGTCGCGGAACTGCCTGCACAGGTCGCTGTGACTCTCGGCGGTCAGGGCGACGACCATCAAGCCGCTGGTATCCATGTCGAGGCGATGGGCTTCGCGGGCCCAGCCGAAGCGGTCGATGAGGCGGTTGATGACGCAGTCGCGTCCGGCTTCTCCCTTGCCCTGGACGCTGAGCAGTCCGGATGGCTTGTCCACGCAAACGAGGTCAGCATCGGAATAGAGGATGTTCAAGAGTTCCATAAGTCTTGACGATTGGTGAAGATGTGCAGAGGCTATCCCAGCGGGGTCCGGGGTGCTTTCCCCGATCCGCTTTCGCGAGCATTCGGCGAGCCGATGGGTTCTTTGGTCGAGACTATACTGGTGTTGATACGCCCACTTTAAGATGAGGTGCAACCATGCGATCGGCTCGTTGGAATGTACGTCCACTCAATTCTCGCCGCGTTGCGGTATCCGGCTTCGCCGGTACGGCGTTGGCTCTGGCCGCGTCCGCGGCGCTGGCTCAGAATGTCGGCGGCCCGCCCCCATCGACCGGCGGCGAGGCGGCACTCAACTGGCGCGTTTCGGAGCGAGGCATTCTCGCGGACCATGTGCAACTCACCTTTGATGAGGACTTCTTCAAGGCCGGCGAAGCGTATTTCAGCCCTGACGATCAGTGGGTCATTTACCAGGCGGTCGCCAAGCCCGCCGAGGGCGAGGAGCCCGCTCCGTTCTACGCGATGTACGTCGCCAAACTGAACTGGTCGGGCGATCGACTCACCGGCGCCGGTCGGCCGATTCTCGTTAGCCCGCCGGGGTCCGCCAACACCTGCGGCTGGTTCGACCCGCATGATCCTTCGCGCATCTACTTCGGCTCGACGATCGGCGTTCCGACCGAGAGCGAAGCACCCGGCTTCCAGCGCGACGGCTCGAAGTACAAGTGGATGTTCCCGACCGAGACCGAGATCATCACGATGATCGTACCGGAGATCTGGGAAGTGCAGCACCCCGGCACGCCGCTGCCGCCGCCCGCCGAGAGCGGGATTCGCAAGCTCACTCACAACAACAGTTACGATGCGGAAGGTTCGCTCGAGAAGTCCGGCCGGTTCATGGTCTTCTGCTCGCTCGACGAGGCGCCGCGACTCGGTGACCTGTACATTATGGATCTGAAGTCGGGCAAGGCGAATCTCATCGTCGGTCGTGACGGCTACGACGGTGGGCCGTTCTTCAGCCCCGATGGCAAGCGGATCACCTACCGCTCGGACCGCAACGGCAACAACCTGTTGCAGCTCTTCGTTGCCGATCTGAAGTTCGACAGTGATGGCACGCCGATCGGCATTACCGCCGAACACCAACTGACCGACAACGCCGATGTGAACTGGTGCCCCTTCTGGCATCCGGACGGGCGACATCTCATCTACGCCACCAGCGCCATCAGCCACTTCAATTATGAAGTGTTCATCACGCTTGCCGATCCGGGCGATCTGCCGGGCTCGACGGGCAGCCAGCGCTACGGCCTGCAGACGCGGCGCGTGACGCACGCCGGCGGCTTCGACGGCCTGCCGGTGTTCAACTCCAACGGCCGCTACATGATGTGGACAAGCCAGCGGACGATGAACCCGACGGCCAAGGGTTCGAGCCAGTTGTGGGCGGCGAAGTTCATCATGGAACTCGACCCGGTCGCCGCAACGCCGCCTGACCCGACTGCGGGGCACTGATGGAACCGGATTTTGGGACCTGACGCCTGGCCCACTTGAAGCACGAGAGCCGTCGGCGCGAGCCGGCGGCTTTTCGTTTCGAGGTTGTGTTGCGTTGCGCGACATGTCTACCAGTACTTGGAGCGGTGCGCTGGTGTGCGATGTCGGTTTGTGTTTGAGGGCGTGAAGCGGGATGCGGTCATCGCGCCGAGCTGGAGCGCGAGAAGTTTTTTCGCGGTCGGCGCGGCGTGGATCGCGATTTCAGAAAATGTGCAACGCAAAATGCGTGCCAACACAGAGATGCACCATGTTGGGCATTTTTCATGCGCGCCAGAGCGCTCCTGTGCGCGATTTTTGAGCGCTGGTGCGCGCTGCGGCGCGCGTTTGTGTAAATGAGCGCCTCTGTGCGGGACGAATCAGGAATTTTCGTCGATTTTCATTTTTCTGAGGGGGGTGATTTCGACTTTTGCTCGACTTTTTTGCGTTTTCAAAAAGTCGGCGCACAGGATGCACGGCGGGTGGTGCGCGAGCGCGTGAACAGCCACTGGCATCACGCGCGGCGCAGCGGCGAGCACGAAGTAACGCGGAATTCGATCACCGGATGTATTCGATCGCATGATCCCGCGATTGAGCGCATCGCGGGACGGGGGAATCACACCCCCAAACACCTCAACTGCCGTCGATCATCTCATCTGGCCGCAACCCGACGCTTATCGTGCGCGAAGAGTGAAGAGAACCAGAGCCGGCCGCATTCTGCGGTCTGTCCTCGTGCAGAGGACGACGGAGCCACCGATACTGGAAGGAGCGAGCGAGATGGAAACCACGTACACCAAACCTGATCTCCGGTCACGATTCCCCTTGTTCTGGGCCATGCTTGCCATGGGCGCCGCGCTGGCCGCGTCGCCTGTCGTCTGTGCTCAGTGGGAGTTCTACGGGACCAATGATCACGGGGCCAAGCAGATGGCGATTGGCGACTTTGACGTCGATGGATACCCCGATGTGGCCATTGCGTGTGGAGGCGCGCTCGTGGTCCTGTTCAACGCCGGCGACGGGACATACCTGCCTGCGATCGAGTACGATCAGTTCGGCTGGCAATCAGTTCAGGTTGCGGACTTCAACGGTGATCTGATCCCGGACATCGCGACGTCCGCGCTGCACAGAATGGAACTGGGCATATTCATCAATGACGGCACGGGATCCTTTGACCTCGCGCAGCACGAGTATCTCCATAAAGAGGTCTACGGGATGAATGTCGGTGATTTCGACGGCGACGATGATATGGACATTGCCCTGCTGAATTGCTTTGCAGATAACTGCGACCTCGACTGGTATCGCAATGACGGGACCGGACACTTCACGCTCGCCAGCCGCACGTCGCTGATTCCCAGCGCCATCAGCCAGGCAAGCCATCTGGATGCCTGCGATATCGATGACGATGGCGACTGCGATCTGATCGCCGAGACACGCCTGGGATACTTGGGTCGATACGACTTTGCCGTCACCATCTTTCGAAATGACGGGCAGGGGGATGCCTGGAGCATCACGTCTCATGACATCGGACCCATTGAGACCGAGTTCTTCCCGCGCCTGACGACCGGTGACTTCGATAACGACGGCGACACCGACATCGTGTTTCACCAGCGCGACGAGACCGGTCAATTCATCATCGGGTCGACACTGCTCAATGTCGGCTCCGGCAATTTCGATCGAGGACCGGACGTCTTCACACTTCCACTCAACGCCCACCAGGGCCGGCTGGGGACCGGCGACATCGACGCCGATGGCGACCTCGACGTGATCTCGACCGTTACGAACGAAAACCTTGCCCGGACCGAGACGCGGGTCTTCTTCAACAAGGGCGACATGAGATTCTCGAATCAGGCGACGATCATCGAATCACTGGATCGGCAGGTTCGCAGCGTGTTCCTCGACGACGTCGATGGAGACGGCATGCGCGATCTGCTCCTGGCTATCCATCATCCCGAGCAGGGCATGCTGGTCATGAGAAACCAGGTCAACGTGCAGCGTCCGGTGCTCGAAGTCGACCCGCTCGTGCGCGGAACCCACGTCGAGTTCCGCGTCAGCAACGTGGAACAGGGTTCGCTGGTGCACTTCCTCTATTCACTCAAGAAGCCGGGCAACAGCAACGGAATGCCGCAACTGGGAAGAATGACGATTGATCTCATTGAACCGATCCGTCTGGGCGTGGCGGTTGCCGATGCGAACGGCGTGGCCAGAGTCGCGGGGACCATTCCAGCATGGGCGCCTCGGACCACCGTCTCGCTGCAGGCGGTTATGCGAAACGGGGTCGGCGGGAGGAAGTCCGTCAAGAGCAACTTCATTACGCGGCCGATTATCGATTGAGGCAGCGGCATGGTCTGATCCCGATCTGACGGTTGGGCGTCCGGATGGCGCAGAGAGGTAACGCATTACCGGGTTGCAGCACGCGCGGTGTTGTCAGGTCTTGACCTGACCTACATCAGTGCGACGCATGCGTCGCCGCTAGACGTCGGCTGTCGGCGCTGCACCATGTCAGTCAAACTGATGCACGACGAGTTGGCTGATGGCGCATTCGTTCTGGACCACGGCCTGGAAGAGGATGGTCTGGCCGCGTGCGATGAGGGGGACGGGCCGGGTGATGGTGGCCACGCCTTGCTGGTTCGCGACGGCCGTGCCGATGACGGTGGGGTTGTCGAGTTGCAGCGCGTTCTGCTGGAGGTCACAGCCGGGGATGCGCGTGCCGCCGCCGTGGCGCGAGTAGAGGAAGGTGACGCGGCCGCCGGGGGTGACGCCGGTGACTCGGAGTCGATTGGTCGTGCCGGCGCTACCAGGCAGTGGGCTTTGCATGGTCATCGTGGGATGCACAGGCGAAAGCAGCAGCGCCCATGTGTCACCGTCGTAATCCGCTGTGACGGGGATTTGGCCGGCGTCGTTGATGTGCGTTGCCCTTTCCATCCGCCACGAGAGCCGCAAGCGCGGGGGAACGAGATCATCCAGCAAGAGCATTTCCTCGCCGGGATTGAGGATGAACGCTGACGTGCCGACGTTCACATCTCCCACAACCTGACCAACATCATTAATACCGCGCGCAACGCTGTTCAGACCCAAGTCGGCCACATGAATATCTTCAATCTGACCACCAATCCACTTCACTGCGTGCGTGTAATTGTCTTGGGTTCGCGCGTAGCCGACAATGGTGCTGAAGTTGTTTATCCCATATGCCTTACTCTCAAGGTTGCTCAATGAGCCCAGGTCCGTGACCTCGCCATTCTGCCACATGAGCGCGTGCAAGACTCCATCAATCCCATATCCATACCCAACAATCTCATCGCCATCGTTGAGATCGAATGCGTTCCTCCCATCCCAGTCGGGATGTGGAGCTGGGAGTGACTGCATTAGACCATTCTCCCATCGAAATGCCTTCAGCCGACGACTGGCGGGATCGTACCCAGCCTCTCCGACAACCTGACCGTTGTTGTTCAGGGCGTAGGCATAACCGGTATCACCTCCCAATGTACCCAGATCCATGATGTTGCCGTTTTGCCAAAGGAACGGACGCCGATCAAGCAAACTCCCATTCGGGTCGTAGCCGCCCCATCCGGCGATCTCGCCACTATCGTTGATACTCGTTGCTCCACTGTCGTAACCACCAAGGGTCCCCAGTTCGACAACGCCTCCCTCGTGTGGCCAAAGCACCGCAACGATGTGCAAAGATGAACTCGAGGTAAAGCCAACCGTGTCGCCTTGTGAGTTCACATCAACTGCACCCGCCCACTGATACGTCTCCGTCAGTCGCGGCAGTTCAAAGACCGCGTAGCGATAGTCCTGCCCCTTGACCGTCATCGGCAGGGTGGTCATGGCGAGCAGGGCGCTGGTTATCAGTCGACTGGGACGCATGGCGTGGCTCCGCGGTTGTGTTCAACATAACACAGAACGGGCTGGGATGCCAGTGCATTCCGGTGGATCGGCGGAATCTCGAGGGGGTGAAGGGGTGAAGGGGTGAAGGGGTGTTGGGTGGGTCCCGGGCATGGCTATGTCGCGGGCGTTGGAGGCGCAAGCGTGAAGCGATGGGCGCGGACGCGGGTGGCGCTCGAGTGGGTCCCGGGCATGGCTATGCCGCGGGCGTTGGAGTGCGCTGGCGGCGAGGGTTCACGATTCGGCGCGTGGCGGCCGGGCTTAGAATGCCCGGTCCATGTCCCGCGGATCTGATGCTCCTCGTTCGTCGTTTTTCACACCGCTGTGGGTTTCCTCGGCGGTCGGCGTCGTCGTTGCGCTGGCGATCGCCATCTGGGTGACGCGCGGCCGCGAGGGGGAGATGAGCCACTTCATCCCGGCGCTGTTCGTCATGGGATTCGACGCCGTACCGGTGTCGGGGTGGCTGATCGCGGCATGGGGGTATGGGGCGCTGCTGCGGCAGGGGCTTGGGTTTTCTGAGGCGGCGTATGGGGGAACCACGCGGGATTCGCATGCCGAGGATTCGCGTGTCGAATCGCCGGGCCGCGCTCAGAGCAGCGGTCCCGACCTACAAGACAGACGCATTGGCGCGCTGGATCTGGGGCTGGGGGTACCGACGCTGTTGTGGCTCGATCATGCGCTGGGGGCGGCGGGTGTGCTGCAGATCGGCGGCAGCGCCGGCGGGTGGTTGCTGCTGTGCGTCGGGTGGCTGGCGGCGCTGCTGAGCGTGCGGCAGCGGGTGGCGGCACGGTCGCTGTCGCTCAAGATCGGCGGCGGGTCTTCGTTTGCGCTGGTCGGGGCCGTGCCGGCGGTGGTCGTGCTGCTGATTGCGGCGACGAGCGCGCCGGGGTGGCTGTGGGGCTCGGAAGCGCGCGGCTATGACGTGCTGGAGTATCACCTGCAGATGCCGCGCGAGTGGCTGACGCTGGGGATGATCCGGCCGCTGACGCACAACGTGTATTCGTTCGCGCCGTCGTATGTCGAGGCGGCGTACTACCACCTGGCGGTGCTGCTCGATCCGCTGGCGACGCGGCCGAGCAACGGCGCCGTGGCGGCGGCGACGGCGTGCCAACTGCTGCACGCGGCGCTGATGATCTGGGCGGCGCGCGAGGTGACGCTGCTGGCGCGGCGGTATGTCTCGCATTGGATGGCGCTGGCGGCGGGAGCGATTGCAATCAGTGTGCCGTGGGTCGTGGTGACGGGTTCGATGGCGTACAACGAGGCGCCGGTGATCGGGCTGTTTGCGTTGTGCTGGAGACTGGTTGACGCTCAGCCGCGCGCGTGGCGGTCGTTCGTGCTCATCGGGTTTCTGGCCGGCGTGGCGTGCGGGGCGAAGCTGACGGCGATCGGGGGCGTGGTGGCGCCGGTGGGCGTGCTGCGGCTGTTGCACATTGCGCCGCGGCATTGGCCGCGCATGATCGGCGGATGCGTGGTCGGCGGGTTGATCGCGCTGGGGCCGTATCTGATTCGCAATTACGTCGCGCTTGACGGGGGGAACCCGCTGTTTCCCTTTGCAACGGGGCTGCTGGGAACGGCGCACTGGACGGCGGAGCAGGCGATGCGCTGGCACAACGCGCACAGCCCGCACGAGCCGTGGCTGGCGCGACCGGCGAGCCTGTGGGAAATGGGATTCGTGTACAGCCAGTGGGCCGGATTGTGGTTTGTCGCAGTGGCGGCGGGTGCCGTCGGGTGGATGGCCAGCACGAAGAAGATCGGATTGCGCGATGCGTGCGCGGTGCTGGGAATTCAACTGATCTTCTGGCTGGCGCTGACGCATCTGCAGAGCCGGTTTCTGCTGCCGTGCCTGCCGGCGCTGGTGATCGTGATCGTGATGGGGCTGGACGTGGTGCTGCAGCGGTGGCGCGCGGTCGGGTTTGGTGCGAGTGTGCTGCTGCCGGTGGTGCTGGGCGGGTGGAGCATCGGGCTGTTCGAGGATCAGGGAGGCGGGAATCCGACGGCGTTTGTCGATGGCGTGATCTTCCGCACGGGAGTGGCGGCTGAGCCGCTTGATCGGCAGACGCAGCAGCAACTGGTGGAGAGCAACAGCTCGGCGTATCTGAACCTGCGTACGCGGCCGGAGCAGGGGTTGTATCTGCTGGGCGATGCGACACCGTTTTACATTTTGCGGCCGGTTGTCTGGCACACGACGTGGGATGCGTCGCCGTTGGGTGAGGCGATGCGAGCGCATCCGGGTGATCAGGATGCGTGGGCGCAGGCGCTGATCGATCGGGGCATCGCGCTGGTGCTGGTGAACTACGCCGAACTCGATCGACTGGTGAACAAGGATCACTGGTACGATCCGGTCTTTGAAGGTGTAGACGTCAAGGCGTTCTTCGATGCGCATGCGCGGCCGATCGCGGGCTGGCCGGGCGGGCGGGTGTTGTATCAACTGGTTCCGCCTGCGAAGTGAGTGATGATGCGATTGAGTGAACCCATCCTGGTGGCGACATCGAATCCGCACAAACTCGAGGAGATTGCGGCCGTGCTCGGGCCGGTGGGGATCGAGACGGTCGGACTCGAAGACATCGGATTGGACGTACCCGAGCCGATTGAGGATGGGGAGACGTTTGAAGCCAACGCGCGGCTCAAGGCGGCTTACTACGCGCGGGCGGCGCGGCGGCCCTGTCTTGCGGATGACAGCGGGCTGGAAGTCGATGCGCTGGGCGGAGCGCCGGGGGTGTACAGCGCGCGGTACGCGGGGCTGGGCGAGACGCGGGCGCAGCGCGATGCGGAGAACAACGCGAAGCTGCTGCGCGAGTTGAACGATGTGGCAAGAGAGAAGCGGACGGCGCGGTTTGTGTGCGCGATGTGTTTGGCGGATGAGCATGGCGAAGTGCTCGCGGAGACGCGCGGGGAGTTTGCGGGCGTGATCATCGATGAGGCGCGGGGGAGCAACGGGTTTGGGTATGACCCCCTGCTGTGGCTGGCGGATGTGGGCAAGACGAGTGCAGAGCTGCCACCTGAGCAGAAGAATGCGCGATCGCATCGTGGGGCGGCGACGCGGGCGATGGCGGAGCGGCTGGCGGCACTAACGGAACTCTGATCGCCGGGCCTGCGCTTCGGCTTGGCCCCGGACCTTCGACAGAGCCTTGTCCCGACCTACGAGAGGCACAAGAAAAAGACCGCTCATGCTGGTGGGTGCATGAGCGGTCCTGGTGGGTGCGGCCGACCGTGCGGTGGTCACTCCGCGCGGCAGCCGAAGGTCGCGATCGTGCCGCCGCATCCCTGTCAGCGGTCACGATTCCGTTGATCGCTTGGTCGATCAACGGCGGTCGGTCATCAACTTGGTGATGGAGGAGTCGCCACGACGGATCCCGGCCCACGGCTTTCAACTCGGATACGAATAAGGCCCAAGATCAACAGCGATCGAGCGAAACATCCATGACCTGATTGCAGTCGTTAATCAGCCGATCCTTGGCCGACTGCCAGCAGGCACACCTTTGTTCCGCCGAGGCAACGTTCGAGTCCGTTCGCCTCCATCCACCCTCGTCGTTGGTCTCCTTCTGATTCCAACGACGTGATGATCCAACTCCGACTTGTCAAAACGTCGCCGACCCCTTTGAGGGAAGGCGGCGTGATCATCGACCATGCTCCGACGGGCGATCCCTCCCGGGCCCTTCAAAGCACTGTCGCGATTCCAGTTCCCCACTGATCTTCACGTTCACTTTCGCCTGCTCGTCCATCCAACTCATTCGCCTGACGTTCCAGGCACCCGGCCGCGTCGAACGAAGCGGCTGAAGATTTCTTCCTGCTTGGCGAGTCGCTCATCGAGTTCCGCATTCCACTGTTTGAGGTCGCGGATTTCGAGATGGTCTCGCACACCGATCAACACCACTTCTTTTCCCAGAGCCGCCCGTTCCATCATTCGATCCGGCAGGCGAATGCGCCCGGCGGAGTCCAGTTCGAGTCGCCTGCTGAGCGGGAAGAGCAACTGGTCAAACTCCTGCACCGCTTCGTCGGTGACGAGGCCTTCCTCGATCATCGCCGCCAGTCGTTCGAACCCTTTCTCCGGATAGAGCCGAAGTGCCCGGTTCGAGCCGATGGTGAGATAGAAGGCTTCGCCATCCTCTGCTTTCTTCATTCGAGAGCGGATCTCGGAAGGGATGGCCAGGCGTCCCTTCGTGTCGACCGTGTGTTCGAATTCACCTGTGAACAGCACGGTCTCGATCCTCTTGCCGACCTGATTCCACACCGCGTTGAACTTGTCGCCATGGGTGCGGATAGGTTACCCCACGATGCCACACAATGCAACACTCTTCGACTTTTTCTAGTGCAAATTGGTCGGAAACTTCACCGCCAGCCCCACCAACGTCGGGCTGAGCCTGCGGCGGGTTTTGCGCCTCCTGCTCAAGGCTTTGGAAGCGAACGATTTAGTGAGTCAGGGACGCTTTTCTCGTTGGCCGGAGTTATCCACGTTATCGGGCCACGTTTGTGGAGAGAGGGTGGACAATCACGGCACGTTGCGTGCAATCGAGTCCGAGCCGGCGCCGCCAGCGGGAAGAGGAACTCACGGTCTTTTCACATCCCCCTGCACCGAATCGCCGCACGATCTGGTATCATGGGGGTACGTGGCTCGACAAACCGAATGGAAGAAGGAGATTGACTGTGAAAACAACACTGAAAGCTATGGCATTGGCCCCCTTGGCGATGGCGGGCGCACTCACAAGCGCGACACTTGCGATGGACGACGTGATCGCAGTGAGCTGGTCGGGGGATATCTACACGATCGACTCGACGACAGGTGCCGGCAATCTGCTCAACGGCAGCAGATCGTTCATCGGACTGAATGCGTCGGCGAAGAACTCGGCCGGAGAGATTTACACTTCATCGGGGACGACGCTGGTAAAGGTGGATCCAACCACCGGCGCCATGACCGCGGTGGCCACGATGGACATCAGCTCGCTGCGCGGGATGGCGTTCGCCCCCAATGACAGGCTCTATGCGTACAACGATGAGGGGTTCGGCACGCCAGACGTACTCTACTCAATCAACACGAGCAACGGAGCGGTGACGCGCATCGGTCTGGCCAACGACACGGGTATCCAGGGCATGGCCATCGACAGCCAAGGCCGCGCCTATGCGTGGGACATCATCAACGGCCTGGCGACGGTCAACCTCTTGACTGGTGCGACCGCTGACGTGAGCGGCCTACCGGGATCAGGAGATATCCAGTGCATCGCCTTTGACGGCAATGACGACCTGTATGGTGGACGCAATGCGTTCTATTCCATCAATCTTGGCGATGGAGCGATCACAACCATCGGCTCCGGCGGCTACACCGACGTGCGCGGCCTTGAGTTCCTTGGGGGCGGCGGTGGGCTGAGACTCCGTGTCGACGGCGCGTGCCCCGGCCAGATCACCGTTTCGTGGAGCGGCGCGACGCCCGGACGGCCGATGGCCATCGTCCACGCCAACACCACGGGCAGTTTCGTCATCCCCGGTGGTCCGTGCGGCGGAACGCAGCTGGGTCTGGGCTCTGCCGGTATTCGTGTTGCCTACCAGGGCGCCACGGGGCCGAATGGTTCAGGCGATCGGAGCAGTCGGATTGGGACCGGCGTGTGCCGACACTACCTGCAAATGGTGGTTGTCTCCGGCAGCCCGTGCGAAACGAGCAACGTGGCGCAGATTCCATAAGCGGCGCGGCTCACGCTTCTCATCGGCACTTCAATCAGCCCCCTCCCGAAGTTCATCGGGTGGGGGCTTTTGCATGTGGGAGACCATCTGCCGTGGCCGCATCGCACATCGGGGCCGTTTTCTCCACCGCTCATCTCGCTCATAGCGGCGGAGGATGCGGCATTCGACTACCCTCCGATTGGAGGTGAGACGATGAGATTTCTCCTCGTTTTTGCGCTGAGCCTGAGTCCCATAGCGGCGAGCGAATCACGTGCTCTGGCCGGCGACGATCTGCTCGCAGCGGGCCAATCCGGCGATGTGTACACGATCGACTCCACGACCGGGCAAGGGCAACTGATCAACGGCGCGCGTCACTACCGTGATCTGGCGTGCCTGGGCAAGCGAGCCGACGGCGTGATGTACGCTGCCTCGGCGGATGCGCTCATCACGATCGACGAGTTCACGGGCAACACGACTTTCATGGCGACGATCGGCATCGACTATGTGCGCGGTCTGGCGTTCTCGCCGGACGGCACGATGTACGCCATTGACGATGGCGGGATCGCGATGCCCGATGTGCTCTACACGATCGATCCGACGACCGGCGCGACTACGCTGGTCGGGGTGATGTCGCACGCACGGATCCAGGGATTCGCCATCAGTAACGCGGGCGGGGCGTATGCATGGGACACGGAGGCCGGGCTGCTGTCGGTCGACCTGGCGACCGGCGCCACGAGCGATGTGAACTCGCGGCTGGATGGCTCACGCGACATTGAATCACTGACCTTTTCTGCGGCCGGCGATCTGTATGGCTGCAGCTACTACCTGTTCAACGTCGATGCGAACTCGGGCGATCGGACTCCGATCGGCTTTGGCGGGTACGCGGGTGTTCGCGGACTGGCGTTCATTGGCGCGGCCAACGGGCACGCGCTTGCCGTCACGGGACGGTGTCCGGGCCAGTTGACAGTGGAGTGGAGCGGGGCGACGGCCGGTCGCTTGCAGGCGCTGGTCATCGGCGGACGGCGCGGCGCATTCATGGTGCCGCCGGGTCAAGTCTGCGCCGGCACGACGCTCGGCGTTGCGGGCCAAGTGCAGATAGTGAGTCCGCCCGGACCATTCAGCACGGGCGATGGCAGCGGATCCATCAGCGGCAAGGCCGGAACCAGCGCGTGCGGGCGTTATCTGCAGTTGATCGAAGCCGGGTCGTGCGCTCTCAGCAATGTGGCGGAGATTCGTTAACGGGCGCCGCGGCCGCTGCGCGGGCTCAAGGCACCGTTGACGATTGCAGGATGTGCATGACTTCGCGCTGGATTGCCGTGTCGAAGGTTGCAATGTCGAAGCGCTGCGCGTTGCGGCGACATGCATCGGCGCTCACTGCGGTTGAATCGAATTGACGTATTGCGTCGGAGAGTGCGGCGACGGACTGGTGATCGAAGGTCAAGCCGACGTCAGTGGTCATCCAATCTTCGGCGCCGCCCTTATTGAAGGCGATGACGGGACAGCCGCAGGCCATGGCTTCGACGGGCACGATGCCGAAATCTTCGATGCCGGGAAAGAGCAGGGCGCGAGCGCTGCGGTACTCGGCGCGGGTCTGTTCGTTTTCGAGCGGGCCGAGGAAGGTGACGGTCGGTCCGGCGAGTTGTCGCAGGAAGCTCAGTTGGGAACCGTCGCCGCCGATGCGCAGGGGGATCTTCAGCACGTTAGCGGCGTGGATGGCGAGGTCGACGCGCTTGTAGGGTTCGAGCGCGGAGATGACGAGGTAGTGTTCGCCGCGCGCGATCGATGGCTCAGGGGTAAAGAACTCTGTATCGACCGGCGGAGGCACGACGGTGGCCTGGCGGCCGTAGCAGGATTCAATCGCGCGGGCAGTGTGTGTGCTGTTGGCGAGGAATGTGTCGACGCGATCGCAGGTGTTGAGGTCGTAGCGTCGCAGTCGATTGCCGAACAAGGCGAGGCCGGCGCTGCGAAGCCGGCCGGTGAGTCCCCCACTTGCATATTCCTGCGTAAGCGACCAGAGATAGCGGGCCGGACAGTGGCAGTAGCACAGATGCGGGACGCGGCCGCTGCCATCGCTTCGCATCGGCGGTCGAATCGCCTTGATCATCGCGGAACTCGTCGAGAAAAGCAGGTCAAAGCGGGGTTCGATGTGCAGCGATTCGACGGCACGGGGATAGAGCGGCAGGTACCAGCGTCGCAGGCGACCGGCGGCGCCGGGCCATCGCTGCATCGACGAGGTGTGGATGGTGCAGGCGTCGAGGGCGGGCGTGTAGCGGCGCGATGGATCGTGCACCATCAAAAAGAGATCGGTGGGTCCGAACACTGCCGCAAGGCGATCGAGGACGCGCTCGCCGCCGCGCATGCCCACAAGCCAGTCGTGCGCCAACGCCACGCGCGGCGTGGTCGCGCTCACAAAGTCGGCGTCGGGTGTTGATTGAACGACTACCATCGAATCCACCCATGACTGATCAACATGTCGTCCATGCCGCGAACCTGCACGGCCTCGACTATCGGCTCGAAGCCGAGAGCCTGGGCCCGCCCGTCTGCCCGATTACCGACGTGCACACGCACATCAACGGTACGAAGGCGGTGGAGATCTACAAACGCGCCGCGGACCTTTTCGGCGTGCAGCAAGTCTATTCCATGACGCACCTCGAACACGTGGAGGTGACGTGCACCGTGTTTGGCGACCGCATGCGCTACATTGCCGTGCCTCAGTGGGGTGCGAGCGATCGACTCAAGGCGTTCACGACGGACTGGCTTGATCGGATCGAGCAATACGCGGCGATCGGCTGTCGCATCTGCAAGTTCTGGGCGGCGCCGCGGTCGCGCGACATCAGCATCGAACTCGGCGATCCGGATCTTTTCGCGCTTGACGGGCTTGCGCGACGCGAGGCGATGAAGGTGGCGCGGCAGTGCGGCATGATGTTCATGACTCACATTGCCGACCCGAACACGTGGTTTGCCACGAAGTATGCCGATTCGAGTCGTTACGGGACAAAGCTCGATCAATACAAACCGCTCGAGCGGATGCTCGACGAGTATGGCGATTTGCCGTGGATCGCAGCGCACATGGGCGGCTACCCGGAAGATCTCGATTTTCTCGATATGCTGCTCTCGCGGCACGATAATCTATATCTGGATACGTCGGCGACCAAGTGGATGATCCGCGAGATCTCCGCCCAGCCGCGCGACGGACTCGTGGCGTTTCTGACGAAGTGGAGCGGCCGCATCTTCTTCGGCTCGGACATCGTCACGACGGATGAGCATCTCCACCCTGCGGCGAGTGCGATGGGAATGGGGCATCTGGCAGGCGACGAGGATGAGGCGTTCGACCTGTACGCGAGTCGGTACTACGCGCTGCGGGTGATGTGGGAGACGGCTTTCGAAGGCCCATCACCAATTGCCGATCCGGACCTGGCGATGATCGAGCCGGAACGGTACGACGTGAACGCTTCGCCGACGCTGATCGGCAAGCAGTTACCGAGTGAACTGCTGAAGAGTCTGTATCACGATGCGGCGGCGCATCTGCTTGATGCGTGGCACGCGCGGGGGTAAGGAGTCGTCTCGCTTGGAGTTATTGCACGTGCGCACACAGCACCCGAGGCGGGATGCGGCGTGGCACCCACACTTGACATTCGGCGCACCACGTTGGGAAAAGTTAGTGCATCAGCACCCACGCCAGAACGTTGGCGTTGATGTACTTGGCGTCGCGGATTTCGTTGCCCCCGCAGCAGCAGCATCCGCCGCCGGCATTGCCGGTGTCGTTGAGCCCCTCGGGCGAGTAGATCATGGCGAGGCGGCCGTTCACGCGCAGGCCGAACAGTTTGACTTCGGTGTTGTTCGTCTTGGTGCGCAGGCTGGTGATGTGAAACACCGTCTGGAAGATGTCGCTATCGAGTTCGAGGGGCTCGAGGGGCACATCGGCGAAGACCTGGGCGATCTCGTGGCGGAACGAGCGGTTCCAGTCGGCGTTTGAGCAGCCGGCGGAAGCGAGGATGAAGCCGCCGCGCTCGATGTACTGGCGGATGGCGGTGAACTGCTCATCGGTGAATTTGAAGGCGCCCTCGCCGCTGAGCACCGCAAAGGGGTACTTGTAGAGATCTTCGGATTCGAGCGCGACGTGGGCCGGTTCGTAAGCAACCTTGATGCTCGTTTCGCGGGCCAGCAGCGCGAGGTAGCCCGAGGCGAAGCACTGGCTCGTCTTGTTGTGGTCGTAAACGAGGTGCGCGACCTGCACGACGGCCTGATCATCCGCAGGTGGATCGGCGCATACTCGCGCACCTATCGAGGCTCGCGCGGACAGCAACACCCCGGCGCAGAGCAGCACACGACACCATGCCCGCGCGATCGATCGGCGTGCTTCACTCATGATCGCGGTTCTCCTCTTGCGTTTGTGCGGCGTCGTCCTGTGCGAGTCGACGGAAGTATCGGGCGGCAAGGTCACGGTATCGCGCGGGGATAGCGGTGAGGGGGTTGGCGACATCCCCGGACGTGTTCTCTTGCTTACTGGTCGTCGATCGGCTGGGGGCAAGAGCGGGTGGGGCGCTGCCATCATCAGTGGCGGTCAGGTGCCGGCGCGGGCTGTCGGGATCGGTGCGGCCGGAAACCGGCTGCACAGCCCCGTCCCGGGTGATGAGCGGTCGTGATTGGGCCTGATCGAGCAGTTCGTTGCCGGTGGTTTGAGCATCCGCCGACCTGGCAGCTGATCCGGGAGTCGGATCGCTCGCGCCGCCACCCGGCGCCGGAGAGCTTCCCTGCCCCGCCGCCTGGCCTGGCATCCCGTGCGACGGCTGGTTGCCCGGGGTTTTGCCGTCGAAGTGCTCACCTGATTGCCCTGCGGAGGCAATGTCGGCTCCACCCTCGCCGGGCTCGCCGTCAGCCCCATCAGCCTGACGGTCGCTCGGTTGAGCATCGTCCCGGCTCGCGCCGGACGCACCGGACGCATCGGCGGACAGGTCCCCCTGCTGGCCTTGTTGGGCCGCACCGACGCTGCGACCGGCGAGAGCGGTATAAGTCTCTTCGTCAATGATGAGAAGATCGCACGCCGCCGGTTGTGAGGCTTGCGGGCCGCCGAGTTCGTCGGGACGGTCATCGCGAGCGATCGCCTGGAGGCGCACGGTGTCGCCGGGCTGGAGGTCGAACTGGGAGAGATCGACCTGCACGCCGGAGGTGGCGCGACCGCCAGTCGGCTCGAGAGCGTTGACGGTCTGAACGCTTTCATCCACGACTTCACCATTGCGGAGCACACTTGAGGTGAGCGTCATTCCCTGAATCGAAACATCATCGAGTGCGTCCAGTCGCGCCATGAACTGCTGATCGGGCAAAGCCGCAGCGTGAGGAGGGGGCTGACTGATTGAGATGTCGGGTGGACGGTCGGGCACGACCTCGATTCTGAGACGCATGAGGGTTGAGGGGAGATCCGTCGGACCCACCAAGGCAAACTCAAACTCATGCGAGCCGATGGTGGCTGCATCCCAGCTGCACGTGGCTGAACGACGATCATCAGAGAGCGTGGGCAACTGGGACTCTGAGACATCTGCCCGCATGGCGTTGAGCGGGAGTGTGGAAGTGACTTCGAGAGTGAATCGGCTGCCCTGCAAAACGCGCAGCGCTTCGGGACGATCAGAAAGCGGAAGACGGCACGGCTGCTGCGATGGTGCGTAGAGCGGGCCGCGAATGGTGAGTGTGCGCGAGGCCCAGCGCGGCACCTGCAGCGGTACTATCGTCGACCATTCGCTGCGGCCGGCGGGGGTATGAACCATGACTTGCATCGGCGCGCGGCAATCGCGGAGGGTCGCGGAAAATAACTGCGGGGAATCCGCTGATTCAACGCGCACCAGAGGCAGACGCATGGGCTCGGCGGCCTTGTCGAGCGGATCGCGAACGATGAGCTCGGCATGCGGCACAGCGCCGGCGGTGATGCGCGCGGTGCACCTTGCATTGTCGCCGTACACAATGTGCGAAGTGGTCGGCTCGAATGTGATGTCAAAGACGAGCGGCGTATAGGGCGGGTGATCGCCCCACGGGTCGATGAGGCGCATCGTGACGGCATCAATCGGACGACGGGCAATGAAGCCGGCGGTACAGATGAAGACCAAACCCGCGAGCAGGGCCAGAAGGGAGTGTGAACGCACGCCGCGGTCGGCAATCTGGCTGGATTCGGTGGCGCGAGCCGCGGCCTCGCCGCGCTCGGCGGAGCGAGCGAGCAGGAGCGACTTGATATCGCCTGGACCAGCGACCGAGGGAGGCACCTGCAGTTGGACTGCGGTAATGAGGGGGTTGTGCACCAGGCTGCAGCGCTGCTCGATCTCGCGCGCCAGGCGCAATGGCGAGGCGCGCCGGAGGAGGCGCGGCGGAATGAAACACCAGATGATCCGAACCAACCCGGTGAGCAGCACCAACGCAAGCATGAATCGCATGAACGGCCCGACGGGCCAAAGTGCATCGAACGCGACAACCACTGCGGCCAGCAGGAGCCACTGCCAGAGCGCCAATGCGACGGCGCGCATGATGCCCGCCAGCGCCAGCTCAACCCGGGCGCTGGAGAGGCGCTGGCGGATCGTCGGGATGGGGTCGCGGCTGGACATGCTGGGATCTTCTTCGGCCGACCAATGCTACGACCGAGAGTGAGGTGCGCCCCCGGGAATGTGGCGGATCGCCGGATGAACATTCGCGGGTTTGCCGGAATAGCCTTTGGTATGGCACTTTCATCGCTCCACCGCCCGCCCGTGCACATGGTTCTCGCATTCCTGGTGTTTTCCGCATGCCTGATGGGATGCAACAAACCGGGGCAGACGGGGCTGCTGCCGGGATTCAATCCGGCGAAGCTGATGGGTGAATCGCTAGACGCCGGGCTGGTGGCCAACGCCTCGATCGAATCGTTTGAAGGCGGGACGCGCCGATTTGGCGTCATCGAGGAAGGTCATGTCGAATCGGTGATCGAGATGGAGGTTACCGCAGCGGGTGACGGGCAGTGGCGTACGGAAATCGTCGGCCAGCGAGCGTCACTGATGCGCATCGAAGACGGCCGACTGCTGCTGGCGGAAACCACGGACTACCCAAACAACGCGGTGACGACTTTCGATCCCCCGCTTCCGCTTGTTGAGAACGGCATGAGCGAGGGGCGCGGCGTGAAGACTCAGCATCAGGTTGTCGTCCACTCTCTGAACGATCGCTCACAGGTCGTCGATCGCGGAACGGCGGAGCAGACGCTCATTCGCGACGCGGATCAGGATCTGCTGCTACCGGGTGGGAAGAAGCACCGCGCAGCGCAACTCGCGCGCACGCTCGACATCACGCTCGGACGGGCGAAAGTGCACGAAGAGACCACGTCGTGGTATGTGCCGGGGCTCGGGTTGGCGGCGGAGCAGAGCAAGGAAGTTGTGAAGGTTTTCGGGCCGATCGGCTGGACCCACGAACGGTTGTGGGTGCGCGTACCGCAGGAATGACCGCCACCGACGATCCGATTCGGCAGCCAACGCGGCGCGGCTAACCGGCTTGCTCGGCGAGCCAGCGTTTGACGAATTCGTTGTACTGCTCGGGTGTGTCGATGCCGTGATGTCTGGTCTCGGCGATGACGACCTGGATGCACCGGCCGTGTTCGAGGACTCGCAATTGTTCGAGATGTTCGGTCCGCTCGAGGGGCGTGGGCGTCATGCCGACGTACTCGATGAGAAACTCGCGGCGGTAGACGTAGAGACCGACGTGCTTGAGGGGAGGGCACGGACCCATGGCATCGCGCTTGTGCGGGATCAGGGCGCGTGAGAAGTAGAGCGCGCGGCCCATGCGATCGATGACGACTTTGACGATGTTGGGGTCGGTGGGATCCTCGTCGTTGGCAAAAGGCGAGGCGATGGTGCAGATGTCGGCATCGCCAAGCCCTTCGACGGCTTTGTCGATGACGGCCGGGTCGATGTCGGGCTCGTCGCCTTGCACGTTGACGACGATGGTGCCTGAGGAGAGATCGCGTGCAACCTCGGCGAGGCGACTGGTTCCGTTGGGGTGGTCGGCGCGCGTCATGACGACTTCGCCGCCGAATTCGGCGACCACTTTTGCGATGCGCGAGTCGTCGGTGGCGACGAGCACGCGCGATGCACACTTCGTCCGGGCGGCGCGTTCGCAGACGTGCTGAATGAGGGGGCGACCGGTGCGGGCGGCCAGTGGTTTCCCGGGGAAGCGACTGGAGGCGTAACGTGCGGGGATAACCACGACCACGTTGCTCATGCCATCACGACTTTGCCTTGAGGTCTTTGATCAACTGGCGAATCGAGTCACGCTTCTGGCGAATGTCACGGAAGGCAAGTTGCTTGAGAGCGATGGTCTTGGCGTGCTCGCCGGCCTCCTCGGCGGCGGCGAGTTCGTCGTTCTCGCGGGCATGGGCTTCGAGCGCTTCCATGAGGTCGTAGCGCATGGCGAGGTGCGTGTCATCGTCCTTGTACTCGTAGGAATCGACGGCGGTGCGCAGCGACTCGACGGCCTCGTCGAACCATTCGTGCTTCAGAAAGCACAGACCGATGAGATGCTGGGCCCTGGAGCGGTGGCGGGCGTCGTTCTGCGCTTCCTGCAGCGCCGGAATAGCGTCATCGTATTCGCCGAGGTCATAGAGGCGGCGGCCGAGTTCGAAGCGAAGCCCCAGGTCGGTGGGATACTTCTCGCAGCGCTCGCGGTACTCGCCGACTTCGGCCATGAGAATCTCGCGTTCACCCTTTTCGACTTTGGCCTGATCGGCGGGGTCGCCGGAGGCCTCGGCCTTGTCCCGCAGGGCGCGCAGTTTGCGGCGAGCCTGGAGGAGTTTGATGTCACCGGCGGCCATTCGGAAGCGATACTCGGAAGTCGACTCGTAACCCTTCCGATAAACGTTGATCGCCTCGGTTTCGAGTGCTTCGTCGCCGGATTTGGCGAGCACGTCGCCGTAGCGACTGATCAGGGTTGGATCCTGCGGATTGGCTTCCCAGTCGGCCTTTGCGGCCTGGATTCGGCGTGCCATCTGGTCGGTGCCGGCAGCGTAGGTGTCTTCCTCGATGAGTTGCTTCTGGGCCTCGGCGTCGCGAATGCTGCCGCGAAAGCTGCCCTCCTCGCCGACGTTGGCGTCGTAACGACCTTTGTTCATGGTCGCCTGGGCGGAGAGGTTGCGGATGCGAGCCTGGAGAGCCGCGTCGGTCCGATCCAGGCTGAGCGCCACTTCGCCGACCTTGACGGCCATTTCGTAGGCGCCGATCTGCTCAAAGAGATCGACGTACTGGACGAAGGCGTTTTTTGCGGGCTTCTTGGAGCGGGCGAGGACGTTGATGCCGATCTCGCCGTACTGCAACGCCAGTTCATTGAGGCCGAGATTGGCGGCTTCGTTGAGAAACTTGAGATTGAGGTTGGAGTTGTAGACGTCCGTCATCCAGGCGAGTTCAGCGGCGGCGAGGCGATCCACTGGGCGCTTGTCCCCGAGCATCTCGCGCACTTCCTTGCCTGAGGCGGGCTTTCCACCGGTTTTGACATAGAGGTTGGCGATCTCGAAGAGGCTTTTGTGCGCATCGAGATTGGTGGGATCAAACTTGATTCCGTTGAGGTAGCACTGAATGGCGTAGGGGTAATTGCGCGTATCCGCGGCGGTTCGGGCCTGATTGAACCAGGCGCGCGCCTTCTCCGGCTGGATGTTGACGCCACCGCCGTCGTCGCCGTCAGATGAGCCGTTGCCGCTGTCTTTACGCTTGAACCACGCCAATGAGCATTCCCCTGCTGCCTGGTCTTGCCAATCGCCTGTTCCGCTTATCGTCCAGATTATTGGATGGGATCAGGCCCTGAGCCTGTCTGCCATTGCGGCAAAGCGGCTCACAGGATAGAGATTGTCGGTGCGCGCGTCAACCGGCCACCCCTCGCTCCGGTGTGGTTCGGCTCTCACGAACGACACCTCGCCGCCTACTATCGCCCGATGAGCGTCGATCCAGCATCACTGACGATTCTGCGGTACCCCCACCCCTCGCTTCTGCATGTCGCCAAACCGGTGGCGGAAATCACGGACGAGACTCGAACCGTCGCGGCACGAATGCTCGAGCTGATGCGTGAAGCGCGAGGCGTGGGACTGGCGGCACCGCAAGTGGGTCTGGCGTGGCGCCTTTTCGTCACCAACAGCGGCGAAGAGGATGAACCGGATCGCGTGTATATCAATCCTGCGCTGCGCCAGCCGGAAGGGGGGCTGGAAGCCCATGAGGAAGGATGCCTGAGCCTGCCGGAGGTGCTCGGCGACGTCTGGCGACCCCCGACGATCACGATCGAAGCAACCGACCTGGACGGCAACCGGTTCACATTGCGCAGCGGTGAACTGCTCGCCCGCGTGTGGCAGCATGAATACGACCATCTCGACGGTCGGCTGATCATCCACCGATTCGGGCAGATGGCCAAACTCGCCAATCGCCGGGTCCTCAAGGACCTCGAGCGTGCGGGCCAACGATGACTGATCGTGCCAGAGCCTGATCGCCCAATTCGCGTCGTCTTCTTCGGCAGCGGCTCTTTTGGATTGCCGACACTGGAACATCTCCACGAGCGTTCCGAGGAGTTTGAAGTTGTGCTGGTGGTGTCACAACCCGACAAGCCGGCTGGCCGCAAGCGTCGGCTGACCCCGACTCCGGTGGCCGAGTGGGCGCAGCGAGTGGGGTTGTCTTGCATCAAGCCCGAGCGGGTGAATGAAGACTCGGTTCTGGAGCGGGTGCGATCTCTTGGCGCGGATGCGTTTGTCGTGATTGCGTTCGGGCAGAAGATCGGGCCGACACTGATGGAGGGTGTTTTTTCAATCAACCTGCACGGCTCGCTGCTCCCGGAGTATCGGGGCGCAGCGCCGATCCAGCGGGCCATGATGGACGGCTGCACGACGACGGGAGTGAGTGTCATCACATTGGCACAGCGCATGGATGCGGGGGACATTCTCGCCGCGGCTTCCACGCCGATTCGGGCTGAAGAGACCGCCGGAGAACTGCACGATCGACTGGCGCTGCTCGGCCCCCCGGTGGTGGCGCGCGTGCTGAGCAAATTCCGCGACGGGACACTCGCGGCCACAACTCAGGATGAATCGCTCGCCACATTAGCGCCGAAGCTGGGCAAGGCCGAGGGCACAACTTCGTTCGATCAGCCCGCGCCATGCGTTCGGGCGCGCATTCACGGCCTCAATCCTTGGCCGGGCTGCAGTGTGATGCTCGACAGCACACCGGTGCGACTGCTTCGAGTACGAGATTGGCCGGATGAGGGGCACTCATCTGTGCCCGGCATAGTTCTCGACAATCTTCATGTTGCATGTGCATCGGGCGCCATCGAGATTCGTGAGATTCAGCCTGAAGGCGGACGGGCGATGACGCTGGAGGCGTACCGCCACGGCCGCGTCCTTCAGGCCAAAATGCAATTCACGCCCCAGTCACCTGGGGCGTGAGTCGCAGATTTGATGAACCAGTCTGTGGCGATTACTTTGTCGCGTCTCGGGTCGCCCGCAGCGTGGCCAGCAGTCGGTCGACGGCAGCATCGCTCAGAGAGATCTTCGCTTTGCGGAGCATGCCGCCAAACAGGTCGATCTCATCGTCATTCCACGGGCAACCGACGTTTCCGTTGGGGCCGTCGCTGGTGACGATCTTCTTGCCTTCGGGAGTGAGGAAGGCGAACCACGGGATGCCGCCGCCTTCGGCTTCGCGGTAGCCGAGCAGCAGTTCGCTGCCGCCGATCATGCGATCGGTGTCGATCTTCACCTCGACGAAGTCCTTGGCCATGATCGCAGCCGTCTCCGGTTGTGCGAGCCAACCTTCGAGTCGGTGGCACCAGCCGCACCACGGCGCGCCGAAGTGCACGAACACCACGCGATTACTTTGCCTCGCTTCACTCATCGCCTCGTGCAACACGGCACCGGCGCTGAGGTAGGCGGCCTGATTGCTTTCGAGGAATTCGAGCACTTTGGCGACATCGTGGCCGGGCTTCTCGCTGTTCTTGAGTTCGAGTTCGTCGGTTCGCTGGTTCTTAACGACCTTGCCGTCGGCGTCGAGAACGGTGAGATACGGCACGCCGGTTCCCTTGAGATCGGCGCCGTACTCGGCGGCAAGTTCCATGTTCTTGTCCCACTTGCCGATGTCAATCAGCACGAGGTCGTATTCGTAGAGCAGGTTCCGCCTGATCCTGGCGTCTGTCTGAAAGGTGTTGTGGAGCAGGTGGCACCAACTGCACCAGTTGGCGCCCCACTGGATCAACACGCGACGATTCTCTTTCTTCGCCTTGGCGACGGCGTCGGCGATCTGCGTCTTGGCATCGGCGGACTCGTCGTAGATCGGCTTGGGTTGTTCAGGTTGTTTGGAAACCGTGACGGCGCTCACCTGCGCCAGTGCCATCCGTGGCGCCGCAGCGGCCGCGCAGAGCGCGACCGAACAGGCGAGAATCGACGTTCCGCGAATAATCATGGGGAGCCTCCTTGGGTCTGGTTGCGATCTCGCCGCATTGTACCGGATTTCACCCCAGTGCGGCGTCCTGGAGACCGACTTTCCCGCGTTTCCCGGCGGGTCGGAACGGGCCGGGCCTAAACTTGGCCAGAGGGATTGAGATGGACGAACCGACGGCTGACGCCAGAACATCGCGGGCAATCCACCACGGGCACCGGTTCACGTTTGAGGAACTTCAAGTCACCCGAAACGGTCATGCGACGACCCTGGACGCGGTTCGCGGTCCTGGGGCTGTGGTTCTTGTTCCCGTACTTGACGACGGCCGAGTGGTGCTTATCCGCAACCATCGCGTGGTGGTCAATAGAATCCTCTGGGAGTTCTGCGCGGGCGGGATCGAGTCCGGGGAAGAGCCGGCCCGAACGGCCGCCCGCGAACTGATTGAGGAAACGGGTTATGAGGCGGCAAGCGTGGCCCATCTCGGCACGTTCTTCACTTCGCCGGGCTTCTGCGATGAGCAGATGCACGCTTTCGTCGCGACGGGGCTGCGCCATGTTGGCCAGCGGCTGGAACACGGCGAGGAGATTTCCGTCGTCACGCGAACTCCTGAGCAGGTTTGGTCCATGATTGACGATGGCGAGTTGATCGATGCCAAGAGCATTGTCGCCATGACTCTCTACGAACGGCACAAGTGAAACCCACTGGCTACTCATCCCGGGATTCCCGCACCAACGATCGTCATCGGCGCCTCGCGCCGATGGGCGTCTGGCGACTGGCGCAGCTCACCGAGGACGCTGGCGCCTGGTCGATACCGGTATTGCGAATCATGGGTGTGCGCGTTCGCATTCATGCGCTCCTGATTCTGCTTGTCGCCGTTGAGATGGTGCGTTCGACGCTCCTGTCCCAGCAGGAGGCAGCGAGCGGTCCGGCCATCATGGCCACAGCGTTGCTGGCGCTGTTTATCGTGATCTTTGCCCACGAGATCGGAAAGGCCCTGATGACGCGCTGGATGGGCGGGAGCGCCGAGACGATCGTGCTTTGGCCGCTTGGCGGCCTCTCGGAGCACCAGTTGCCGACGGCGTGGCGTCGACGCCTCATGGCGTCGCTTGGTGGATTGCTGCTCAGCCTCGTGCTCGCTTCGGCGCTGTGGCCGCTGCTCATGGAGCTGACTGATAACTGGTACACGACGATCACCCACCCGCTTACGCCCGGCGAATCGTTCGGCGAATGGCTGCTGTTTGCTCAGGCGAAGCCCGCATGGTGGGCGCTGCTGATGTGGTGGGTGGGCTATGCCAACTTTATTGTGCTGGCCGCCAACGTGCTGCCGGTGTACCCGCTTGATGGGGCCCATGCGCTTGAGAGCATCCTGATGGCGGTGTTGGGGCGGCGACGGGGCCGAAGCACCTCGATCGTCATCGCCATGGCGCTGGCTCTAGTGATCGTGTTCGCCTCACTGCTTGTTGAGCAGGTGACGGGAGTGTTCCTCGGTGGATTCGCAATGCTGTGCTGCATCACCACGGCGCGACGGCATGCGTTCATTGAGCAGCAGGCGGTTGAAGAACCCCGCCCCACCACCCTGCCCGCGCCAAACCTGCGCGCGGAAGACTTCGACGACGTGATCACGCGGGCGCCGCGGTCGGTTTCCAATCTGGAGACCACGGCCTTCCAAGTGAGACTCGAGACCTCTCCGGACACGCAGAAGATAACGCAGAAGCGCGCGATGCAATCGGATCGACTGGCCACCGAAGAAGAGGTCGTAGACCGCATTCTGGCGAAGATCAGTGCGGAAGGCATGGCCGGACTGAGCGAGCAGGAGCGGAAGATTCTCGAATCGGTTACGGCCCGTCGCCGTCGGGGATAGACTTCCCCTTCACCCATGGGCATTTACGACAGGCAATACGTTCGTGAAGACCACGGCGGCGTCGGGGGCGGCCCCTTTCCGTCGGGCCTGGCCGCCATGTCGGGCTGGTCGTTTAACACGTGGATCATCGTGATCAACGTGGCGGTGTTCGTCCTCGACAATCTGCTCAGCGGCGTGTCGCACTACTCGATCACGCTGCAAGACTTCAAAACGGGCCAGATGGTGCAGTCGCCGATGCTGCCGCTGAGCTACTGGGGTCATTTCTCGACCGCTACGGCGCTGTCTCACTTTGAGGTGTGGCGGTTCATCACGTTCCAGTTTCTTCACGCCAATCTCTTTCACATCCTGTTCAACATGATCGCGTTGTACGTGTTCGGGCCAATGGTCGAGCACTATCTCGGCAGCCGCCGATACCTTGCGTTCTACCTGCTCTGCGGCTGCGCCGGCGCGGCAATGTACCTGCTGCTGAACGTCGCGGGGATGATCTACGCGGCGGCCACGCATCACACGGCCCCACTTCTGCTCGTCAACGATCCACGGCTGCCGCTGGTGGGCGCCTCGGCGGGGATTTTCGGGGTGCTGTTTGCAGCGGCCTATCTCCGGCCCAACCAGGTTATCACGTTGTTCCTGTTCTTCATTCTCCCGCTGAGCATGCGCATCAAGACACTCGCCTATGCGCTGCTGATCATCGCGGTCTTTGTGCTATACACCGGCGGCGACAACGCCGGCGGGCAGGCCGGGCACATCGGCGGGGCGGCGCTGGGCGCGCTGCTCATTCGCCACGCCAACTGGCTCAACTGGGCCCTCTGGTTGCCGCTGGACGGCTTGAAGAAGAAGGGGCACCACGCCTTCGGGCGCTACTCGGGAGGTGGTGGCGGTGGGCGCGAGTTCTTTACTGGGCAGCCTCAGAAGAAGCCCGGATTCTTCGAACGGCGCAAGCAGGCGAAAGAGCAATCTGAACTCGACGAAGTCGATCGGATTCTGGCCAAGATCGCCAATCAAGGCATGGGCAGTCTGACGAGTCGCGAAAGAGGCATTCTCGAGCGCGACACGCAACGCAAGCGGGGTTCGTAGCACGGTGGCGGCGCTGCGATTTGAGATCACGTGTCAATCCACATCCTGCAACGCCAGAGTCGGAGTCGTACACACGCCGCACGGCTGGTTCGACACGCCGGCGTTCATGCCCGTGGGCACAAAGGCGTCGGTCAAAGGTCTGCTGCCCGAACTCGTGAAGCGAACCGGGGCGCAGGTTATTCTCGGCAACACCTATCACCTGATGCTGCGTCCGGGAAGTGAGACAGTGGCCCACTTTGGCGGGTTGCATCGCTTCATGCAGTGGGACAGACCGATCCTCACGGACAGTGGCGGGTACCAGGTCTTCTCGATGTCGGACATCAACAAGATCAATGATAACGGCGTGGTGTTCAAGTCGATCATCGACGGCTCCCCGATCGAACTGACGCCGGAGCGATCGATGCAGGTTCAAAATGAACTGGGCGCGGACATCATCATGGCGTTTGATGATTGCCCGCCAGCGACCGGCGCCCTCGACACCGAGCAGGCCGCGCGACTGGATCTTGCGATGGATCGCACGGCGCGCTGGCTCGATCGCTGCGTGGCGGCGCATCGGCGCCCCGACGAGCAGGCGCTGTTCGGCATCGTTCAGGGAGGCACGGATCTGGAGCGTCGTACGCGCTGCGTCGAGCAGGTCTGCTCGATTGAGTTACCGGGCTACGCAATCGGAGGCGTGGCGGTCGGCGAGGGGACGGAGGATATTCGTCGGATCGTCGAGCACACCGCCCCCCTGCTGCCAGCGGAGCGACCCCGGTACCTGATGGGGGTGGGATACGAGTGGGACCTGCTAATGGCGGTTCGGGCCGGCGTGGACATGTTTGATTGCGTTCTGCCGACGCGCAACGGGCGGAACGCAAACGCATTCACCCGGAGCGGGCCGGTTCGACTGCGAAATGCGTGCCATGCCCGGTCGGAATGGCCCATCGAGGCAGGGTGCGACTGCCCCGCGTGCGGGGGTGGTTTCAGCCGGGGGTACCTGAGGCATCTGTTCCTCGCGGAGGAGATGCTTGGTCCAATCCTCGTCAGCCTGCATAACATAGCCCACTTTCAACGGCTGATGGCGGAGCTTCGCCAAGCCGTGGTGGATGATGACTGGGCTCGGCTTTTGGCCAACTGGCCGGTGCTGGGCGGCGCCCGAGTCGCTGTGGCCGACGACGCCTGATGATTGCAACTCACTGGAACGAAAGGCGTTGATTCGCCGGATGGACGGAACACCATGGACCTTCAATTGACGAGCCTGTTCATCGGGCAGGCGGACAATCCGAGCGTCGGCGCTCCGTCCCAGACGCCGACAGATGAAGGCGACACCGGCACGGTCGCCCCGGGAACGGGCGGCGCGGGTACGCCGACGCCAACGAACCCACTGGGCAGCTTCTATATCTTCATCCCCCTGCTGCTCATCATGGTGTTCATGATCTGGACGAGCAGTTCTGCGCAGCGCAAGGAAAAGAAGAAGCGGGAGTCGATGCTCGGCTCGCTCAAGCGTCACGATCGGGTGCAGACGATCGGCGGACTGATCGGCTCGGTTGTCGAGATCAAGGACTCCGAAGTCGTTCTCAAGGTGGATGAAGCCAACAACATCAAGATGCGATTCGCCAAGTCTGCGGTTCAGCAGGTGCTCTCCGAGGGCGATGGCGACGAAGCAACAAGCAAGTAGAACTTTCGTGAAGCGATGAGCGGCCCGCGCCGCCAACCGCATCACTGCGAATCACCAGCGGCTTGACACAAGCCGATCTTCACAGGTCGACCGCCAGAAGACATGATCGGTCGGCCGTTTTGTTTCGGAACAAGGTCCTATGCGAACTCACTTGTGGAAGATTCTCGTCGTCGTCGTAATCGCCCTGCTGGCCACCAACGCGATTTATCCTCCGCGCGAGAAGTTGAAACTCGGCAAGGACCTTGCGGGTGGGGTGACCATCCTCTATGGCATCAAGCCGGACGCGAAGACCGGCCGCCAGCCCACGGCGCCGCAGGTGACCCAGATGATCTCGGTCATCCGTGATCGCATCGATCCCAAGGGCATCTACGACATCAGCATCGAGGCGCTGGGCACGAACCAGATCGAAATCTCGATGCCGCTGCCTTCGCCGGAGGTCAAGGAAGCCAGGCAGAAGCTTGACGCACACCTTGATGCGATGGCGGCGTCGGCGATCGAACCATACGAGCTGGATGAGGTTTTCCGACTCAGCGGAGCCGAGCGCGAGGCGCGCGTCAAGGCGCTGTCGGAAGCGGTGCCCGAGCGCGAGACCCTTTTTGCCGACGCGATCGCCGCCTACGACCGGGTTCAGAAGCTCGAGGCGGACTACAAGCCTCTTGATGAGCAAGCCCGAGCGGCGCGCAAGATGGCCGACGATGCAGTCGATGCGGCCGTGGTCGTGGTGAACGAAGCCCTTAATGCAGCTGAGCAGGTGGGTGTCGATGGCATCAAGCTCCCGGCGATCGCCAGTACTGAGGATCCGACGGAGATGCAGACCAAGGTCGACGAGCTGGTTGCGGCGGCTCCGGATGCAGTCGCGGCCCGGGCTGCGATCGCCAGCTACCTCGAGGCCAGCAAACGTCATCTCGAGTTGATTGATGAGTCGGCCCGGATCAAGGCCCTGTGGCAGATCCGCCTGGAACCGATCGAACGCGCCGCAGTTGAAGCCGACAGCGCGTTTGAACAGGCGCGAGAGACCATCCTCAATACCAGCATTAATGTTGAAGAAGTCCGCCGCATTCTCGGTCTGGACAAGGCTCCGCGCATGGTGCACGATGCGGCGACCGACAAAGACGTCGCCGGCCCGAGCGTGCGTGATGAGGCTGTGGAGCGTCTGAAGACGCGCTTCCCGGTTCTGGCCGACCAGATCGACGAGGCGGTCGAGTTGTACGACGCATACCGGAGCCGGGCGCGCGGCTACGACGATCCGAAGGACCTGATCGCGCTGTTGCGGGGCGCCGGTGTGCTGTCCTTCCGCATCACGGCGCAGAATTCGGATCCACTTCCGTTCCAACAACTGCGCGAAGAATTGCGCGATCGCGGTCCGTCGAGCAGCCGCTCGTCGGAATTGGTGCGATGGTTCCCCGTTGACAACCTGGAAGGCTGGGCGAGCGATGAGCGCGAACGAAACTTCCTGCGGAGCGATCCGGCGGGCTTCTTCTCGGCCCGCGGCTATGTGGCTGAAGAATTTGACGGCGTCGTTTACATCCTGCTCTACCAGACGCCCGATCGCTCACTCAGCGAGACCAGCGGTCCGTGGAAACTCACCGGGGCCACGCGATCGATGGATCGTCGCGGCCGCCCCGCCGTGTCGTTCCGGCTCGACGTCGCCGGCGCGAGGCTGTTTGCGCAACTGACAAGCGGCAACCTCCAACGCCAGATGGCGATTGTGCTCGACGACCGCATTTTCTCGGCCCCAACGATCCAGGGACGAATCAGCGACCAGGGCGAGATCACCGGCAACTTCTCGAACCAGGAGATCGAGTATCTCCTCAAGGTTCTCAACGCAGGATCACTGCAGGCCCAGCTGACCGAGGTTCCGATCGCGCAGAATACCGTCGGCCCCAAACTGGGTCTGGACAATCTGAAGCGAGGCCTGGAAGCTGGCGTGCTCTCGTTCGTCGTCGTCGCAATCTTCATGATCTTCTACTACTTCGCCTGCGGCGCGATCGCCGACGTGGCGCTGGCGCTCAACGGCCTGTTCATCCTCGGCGCCATGGCGGTGAACCAGGCCGCGTTCACCATGCCGGGCATCGCGGGCATCGTACTGACGTTCGGCATGGCGGTGGACGCGAACGTGCTCATCTATGAGCGCATCCGCGAGGAGATGGAGGGCGGCGCCGACATGAAGACGGCGGTGCGCCTGGGCTACGAGAAGGCCATGAGCAGTATCGTGGACGGCAACGTCACGAACCTCATCGTCTGCTTCGTGCTGGGCTTCACCGCTTCGGCGGACGTCAAGGGTTTTGCGATCACGTTGGGCATCGGCGTGGTGTCGACGCTGTTTACCGCGTTGTTCATCACGCGGGCCATCTTCGACATCGGCATTGCCACCGGCACCATGCGCCGCCTGAGCATGCTCCCCATGCTCTGGAAGGCGCTGGGGCGAGCACTTCACCCGAACATCAACTGGGTGGGGCTGCGTAAGTACTGCTATCTCATCAGTGCGGTTTTCGTGTTGGGCGGCCTCGCACTCACCTATGGCACGTGGCGCGAAATGCTCGACACCGAGTTTCTCGGCGGCACTACGGTTACCTTCTCGTTCCGGAACGATGAGAATGGCAACCCGATCAAGATCCCGCGCGCTGAGGTTGAGCAGCGGATCAAGAGCTACGCCGAACGCGCTGTCGCCGCGGGTGAAATCGACTCGGCGCAGCAGCGGGCGCTGTTGGGCGTAAACGTCTTCAATCTCCACGCGGATGAAGTTGAAGGCGAAGGCTTCAGCGGCTCGGCATTCATCATCAAGACGACTCTCTACGACCAGAACGTGGTCGAAAAGACGATCGTCGAATCGTTCGGTGACATTCTCGATATCCCCCGCATCGTTCAGTTCCAAGGTTCGGATCTGAAGGCGGATGAGAATCCGCCGATCTATCCGATCACGAATGACACGCTGGGCGAGAACATCAACAAGGGCTCGGTCCGCACGAACGTGCGGCGCTATCTCGGAGGCGTGGCGATTGTTCTGGACGACATCAAGCCATCGCTCTCCATCGAGGAAATCCGGAAGCGCGTCGATTCCAAGCGTCGCAGTCCGGAGTTTGAGAATCTCCTTGGGCGACAGTCAACCGTCATCGGCGTCACGCGCGATCCAAGCTCGCCGATCGATGGACCGGCGCTGTACTCGGACGCCGTGGTCGTCGTGGATGGCAGCATTTCGGGCGTGAACTGGTTCGACAACCCCGATCTCTGGAAGACTCTCGTCGCGGACCGGGAGTGGAATCTCGTCCGCAGCGCGCTGACCGAGCCACCGACGCTCGATCAGATTACGACGATCTCGCCGACGGTGGCGGAGCAGTTCCGCGCAACGGCGGTGGTGTCGATCGGACTGAGCCTGATGGGCATTCTGGCGTACATCTGGGTGCGGTTCGGTTCGTTCAGATACTCGGCTGCGGCGGTGGTCGCACTGGTGCACGACGTGTGCGTCACGCTGGGATTGCTGGCGGTGACTCACTACCTCTACAACACGGCCTTCGGGCGGATCATGTTGATTGAGCCGTTCAAGATTGACATGGGGGTCATCGCGGCACTGCTCACAATCATCGGCTACTCGCTCAATGACACGATCATCGTGATGGACCGCATTCGCGAGAATCGCGGCAAGCTGACGCTGGCAACGGCGGAAGTGGTGAACAAGTCGATCAACTCGACCATGAGCCGAACGTTGCTCACATCGGGCACGACCTTGCTGGCGCTGGTGATCATGTACTTCGAGGGCGGCACGGGCATCCGGCCGTTCGCGTTCGCCATGCTCTGCGGCATCATGGTCGGTACGTACAGTTCGATCGGTGTGGCCTCGCCGATGGTGCTCACGCACCGCAAGCGGCCCGCGGCCACGGACGGAGGATTGGCGCGAACGTGATGCACGGCTCCATGCCGATATGATCAAGATGCCGGGTTGATTCAGGCTCGGCGGGCGTCAACGTGGCCGTGGAGGACCCATTATGACCGGAACCAGCCGCATCGGTATCCTGCTGCTGCTGCTGCTCGCCGGGTGGGTGGTGATGTACTACCTGCTTTTCTCCCCCATCGCCAACGATGAGGGCGAGCCGACCAATGGCCTGAACATCCTCGAGACAGACAGTGTCGGCTCAAACCCCGACGATCAGCCGCCGGTGATCGACGACACACCGCCTGTGGGCAAAGGGAGCGAACCTGCTCCGGTCGACAACGACCACGAGGCAGAACCCGGCAACACACACGCCAACCAGCGCCCCGAAAACTCCGAAAACTCCGGAAACACCGGAAACACGCAAGTCATCCCACCGCCCCCGCCAACGACACCGTACACGGTGCATCGTGGTGACACGATGGAGTCAATCGCCGCCGAGTGGTTTGGCAGCAAGTCCAAGTGGGTGCTGATTGCGCATGAGAATCCGCTGGTTGACCCACTGAAACTCAAGGCTGGGCAGAATCTACGCCTGCCGCCCAAAGAGGCGAAGCTCGACAACATTCCGCTGGACGAATTGCGCCGCCTGACGCGCAGCACAAAGTACGTCGTCGTTCAGGACGACAGCCTGTGGAAGATTGCGGCGAAGTTCTACGGCAATGGATCACTCTACAAGCTCATTTCCGAGGCGAACAAGGATGTGCTTGGCAACAGCAGCGACCTCCAACTGGGCATGGAGCTGGTGATCCCGCCGTACCAGAAGCCGGCGGATTGATTTCCAAACTTCGCTGGCCGCTTTTCACATCACTGACGGCAAACCGATGCACCTTCGCCAGGACGAGACCTGGCCGAGGTGCATCATGACGTGGTTGGCAAAGAGGAAGTGGAGAGCGTGGCCGATCTGTGGAAAGCGGGCGGCGTATCGCTCCTGGGTGGTCGGTCGCTGCATCACTTCATCGTCCACGGTTTCGAGATACTCAAGCATCACGACGTGGCGATCGCGCAGCTGCTTCATGATCTCATCCTTGCCGGGATAGATCGACGCGTCATCGAGACACTTGCTGCCGGGCTCGAAAAGCGGAATGAACCGCTCGTTGGGCTGGGCCAAATCCGTGCGGCCAAGCAACGGCCCAAGTGCGCGATCGGGATAGAGCGCCAGGTGACCGAAGCACCATGCGGGATGGTTGATCGTGGGATGGGGCCGAAAGGCGAACTTGTCGGCGGGGATGTCTTTGGCCAGACCGTCGGCGTATCCGAGCGCGATGCGGAGGTTGTTGGCCAGGAACTGTGCGGAAGTGGTCATCGTGTCTCACTCCTGAGAGAGGGATGCAACGGAAGTCACCACGTGGCGGCGACGCAGGAGAGTTTAGCGCGGCGGTGGGAACCGCCGCCGGACTCACGCGCCCAGGTATTTCGCGTAGATTCCCCTCGCAATGTCGGGGCGACTCGTGCCCTTGATAATCGCTCGACCATTGGGAAACACGGTCAATTCGATTGGTCCGAAAGCGTCGTTCAGTTGGGCGCGAAGCAGGTAGCGATTCCACTCGACGTGGCCGTGCGACTTCAGTCGCGTTGCGAGGGAGGCAAGGTCGGTCGCCGCCGCGGCGCGCGGCATAATCTGCACGGCCTCGCGTCCGCAGAGCGACGCGGTGGCGCCGCTGAACTCGCCGGCAAGATGTTCGAACCGTCCCTGGCCACAGCAGGCACATTGCCCAGGCTGGTAGGCGCCGTTGATGTTGAGTCGCTGATGTTCGCCGCGCCAGACGTCGATGGTCGTAAGATCGTGACTGACGGCGTCGTAGCGCCCTGCCAGGATTTTGATTGCCTCAACCGCCTGCCAGTTGGCAATGATGCCGACCATTGGGCCGAGCACGCCGGCGGTGTCACAAGTCTGACTGGCCCCAGCGGGAGGCGCGGCGTCGAATACACAGCGCAGGCAGGGCCCGGCGTGTGCGTCCCAATCCCGCGATGGGCGGCCGGCCGGCGAGGCGTGCGGCAAGAACGTGGCCGTCATTCCGTGTGTGGCGACCGCGCCGCCATAGACGTACGGGATGCCGTGTTTCACCGAGACATCGTTGAGCAGGTAGCGGGTCTCGAAGTTGTCGAGTCCATCGACGATGACATCTGCGTTGGACGTGAGTCGCTCAACGTTGGAAGGATTCACATCATCGACGACGGCATCGATCCGGATCGTGGAATTGACGCGCGACAGCCGTCGCCTCGCCGCTTCGGCCTTGGGCAGGCCGTCGGCCAGATCCTGTTCGTCATAGAGGACCTGGCGCTGCAGGTTGGTCAGTTCGATGAGATCGCGATCAATCAGGGTCAGGCGGCCGACGCCGGCACGAGCGAGCATGTCCGCCAGGCAGGCTCCCAGAGCGCCACAGCCGATGACGGCGGCATGGGAAGCGGCGAGTCGTTTCTGGCCGTCGGGCCCGATCTGGGGCAGCAGCATCTGGCGGTGATATCGGGCGAGATCGGACATGCGCGGATTCTAGGAACGATTCGGCATGCCTCGGAGCGTGGCATTGCCGTGCGAAACAGCATGGTCCGAGAAGCTGCGGGTTTGCCGCGTTTGCCGAAACCGCAATGGGCGGCGATCGCACGGAAGTTGCTCATCTGCCTGCTGGCAACGGAGGCGCGTGAATTGGAGACTTGAGCACCAGAGCGGATGGACCGCAGCGCCGGATAACTTGCAAACCAGTTCGATCCAGGGAAGGGAGCCCGAGATGAACAAAAACCTGATCAACGTCGCGACGATTGCCCTCGCCGCGTTCGGCCTTGCGGCCGCCGCGAATGCTGACATCATCATGGGCCAGCCCGTCACGGCGCCCAGCGGCCTTTCAACGGCGACACTGGAATTCCGTGGCTCCAGCGCGGGCTACACCGGGGAGTTGTACTTCCTCGGCTGGGGAACCGAGGGGACGGTCCTCAACCTGGCGCCGAACACGAATGGCAATCATCTCGGCCAGTTGCTCTTCAACAACCATGAAAGCACCTCGGGCTCAACGGTAGCGCTGCTTGGTGAATTCGAATCCGGCAGCGCACTGCACTTTGCCTACGTGATCGTCGCGCCCAGCAGCAAGTACGACCTGTTCCGCACGGATGTTGAGAGCGATCGATACAACTTCGCTTATGACGCCGAGAGTGGCGACTACCGGCTTGAAGATCTTCGCCGCGATTACCGGAACTATGACGGCGACTACAACGACGCAATGTTCCGCGTTTCGTTCCAGAGCATTCCCGCACCCGGCAGCTTGGCCCTACTCAGTCTCGGTGGCTTCGCCATGACGCGACGCCGCCGACGCTGATTCGTCCTTCGCGTGACTTGCAACCCACCCTCCTTTCTGGAAGACACGCCCCGGAGCGGCTGCTCCGGGGCGTGTCATTTTTGAATTGCTTCAGCTGGCTCATCAAGGGCACCAAGGCGCGCCTGCCTGACGCCGCATACGCTCAGAGCAAGGTGACCTCTTCTCCGTCTCAACGCCGTTCTGGACCTGCTGTCGTCGCGGAGTCGACCTGGCGGGCTCTGGCATCGATTCGGCACGAACATCTGCTGAATGAGATGTTCGGCTCTGTGGCGATGGCGGAGGCGGCTGCGAACGCGGTGCGGGCTGACGGGATGACCCTGCCGGACTGGCTGGGGATCCACAGCGATATCCCCGAAATTGACCTGCCTTCGCGGCTGGTGCGTGTGGAGGGCAGCAACCGGGCGACGATCATGCTGGCGATTCACCTGAATGCCCCGATGACGCTGCTGGAGGGCAAGGCGATTCTGGAGAAGGTGAAGCTGAGTTTCATCAAGGCGATGAGCACGGTGGGGCTGATTGTGCAGGCATACCAGACGGGGCGGGTGAAGGCCGCCAAGCCGCTGCTGGTGGCGCTCGAGCGGAAGGGACACGAGATGCCGCCACCTGAGCAGATGGCGGCGCTGTTGGCGGCGCTGGAGGGCCTCCAGTAAGGCCCGCAATCCCGGCAAATGGGCCGGGATTTTGACACGAATCGCGTTGCGTGATTGACCATTTTCGCGGCGAGGCCTAGGGTTGCCGTCCCGATTTGTCCATTTGTGGGCACGGGTTGCAGGCGGTCGATGCGGGCAGGCCCGTGCGATCGCTTGTTTCATCCTGATGAAGCGGATATTCTGACCGTCCCGATCCGAGTGGGGTGCGGAACGACCGGCATCGGGTGCCTGCTGCCACCGTAGCTCAGTGGTAGAGCACTCCCTTGGTAAGGGAGAGGTCATGGGTTCAAGTCCCATCGGTGGCTTTGGGCGACGATTGCCGTTCATCGAGCGGCACGGAGCCCGCTGAATCTCAGTCTCGATCGCTCGAGCTGGGTCGTTGGAACGTTTGGAAGTGCGTCGCGCTGCGGTTCGATGCCCTTCGTGTAGAATTATCGAACTGGAATCACAAGTCGGGTCGTCATGTCGGCGGCTCACCGAAGCGTCTGAAGTTTGGAGGTTGCCTGCAATGGCTAAGGGTGTATTCGAACGAACCAAGCCCCACGTGAACGTGGGCACTATCGGCCACGTCGACCACGGCAAGACGACCCTCACGGCCGCCATTACCGCCGTCCAGGCTGCCAAGGGTCTCGCCACGTACAAGCCCTACGACGAAGTCGCCAAGGCGTCTGAATCGGATGGCCGCCGAGACCCCACCAAGATTCTCACGATTGCGACCTCGCACGTCGAGTATCAATCGGAAGGTCGCCACTATGCGCACGTGGACTGCCCCGGACACGCCGACTACGTGAAGAACATGATCACCGGCGCGGCTCAGATGGACGGTGCGATTCTCGTCGTCTCCGCCGCCGACGGCCCGATGCCCCAGACCCGCGAGCACATCCTGCTCGCTCGTCAGGTCGGCGTGCCGTACATCGTCGTCTTCCTGAACAAGTGCGATCTCGTCGACGAAGAGGAACTCCTCGAACTCGTCGAACTCGAGATTCGCGAGTTGCTCAGCAAGTACGACTTCCCCGGCGATGACGCTCCGATCATTCGTGGCGCCGCGTTCCCGGCGCTTCAAAACCCGGGCGATGCCGAGAAGACCAAGTGCATCCAGGAACTTATGGATGCGCTCGATCAGTACATTCCCGAGCCTCAGCGCGAGACGGACAAGCCCTTCCTCATGTCGATTGAAGACGTCTTTTCGATCAAGGGACGCGGCACGGTGGGAACCGGTCGTATCGAGCGCGGCACGGTCAAGGTTGGCGATGAAGCTGAAATCGTCGGTCTGCGTGCTGAGAGTCGCAAGACGGTCGTCACCGGCGTTGAGATGTTCAACAAGACCCTCGACCAGGGCCAGGCGGGCGACAACTGCGGCCTGCTGCTCCGCGGTGTCGAGAAGTCCGAACTCGAGCGTGGCCAGGTGCTCGCCAAGCCCGGCAGCATCACGCCTCACACGAAGTTCAAGGGTGAGGTTTATGTGCTGACCAAGGAGGAAGGTGGTCGTCACAGTCCCTTCTTCACCGGCTACCGTCCGCAGTTTTACTTCCGCACGACTGACGTCACAGGCAACGTTGCGCTGCTCGGCGGCGTGGAAATGTGCATGCCCGGCGATCACGTCGAAATGGAAGTCGACCTCATGGGCAAGCCCATCGCGATGGAACCCGGCCTCCGCTTCGCGATCCGCGAAGGCGGCCGTACGGTGGGTTCGGGCGTGGTCACGGAAATCATTGAGTAATCAGTTTCAGCGTCAGGCTCTCCGGATCGATTCGAAGGAGTCGATCCGGAGCCTGCCGCCGAACGTCGCCATCTCGGGCTGAGTTGGGCGGCGTCGGAGCGACACCATGGCGAAGAAATCAACCGGTCGAGAGTACGTGTGGCTCCAGTGCACCGAGAGCAACGATCTCAATTACCGAACCCAGATCAACCTCAAGGGCGGAATGCCCGAGAAACTCAAGGAGGGGCTGATGAAGTTCTCTCCGAGACTGCGCAAGCACACCTTGCATAAGATCAAGCGAAAGTGATCCGTCGGACGGGGATCAGCCCTTTCCGGCGGCTCGACCGAGCCGGGCGAACCTTGGTTCAGCCCTGCATACGGGCGTAGCTCAATTGGTAGAGCAGCTGATTCCAAATCAGCAGGTTGGGGGTTCGAGTCCTCCTGCCCGTGTTTCGACCCGTCATTCCTGCCTCGTCTGCAACCTCCCCGACCGTTTTCCAAATCCATAGAGTTGAACGATTCACATGGCTGGCGCAATCTACAAACCGGATCAGGGCTACTGGACTCGAACCATGAGTGCGGTGGCGATCGGCGTCATCGGTCTGGCCGGCGCGGTGTGGATCTTTGACCAGCTGGTGGGAACGAGCATCTACCTCCAGGGTGGGCTTGCGGCGGCGTTCATGATTGCAACCGCCGCGATCATTTACTGGGTGTACGGGGTGAACCGCACGACGGTCGATTTCTTCATCGCCACCGAAGGCGAACTCAAGAAGGTAAACTGGACGACGCGCCGCGAGATCATGGGATCCACCTGGGTCGTGGTCATCGTCTCCATCTCCATTGCCGTGATCCTTTTTGTGGTGGACATCTTCTTCAAGGAGTTGTTCAGCGCGATCGGCATCCTGACGGGGGGCAGCTACTTCGTCGAGCTCTTCAAGAGCCTGTTCAGTTGATCGCGCTCGCGCCGTACCGGCTTGCCTCGCCTCGATCCGGCTCGGTTGGCCCCGCCGCGCCACACGTCCAAGAGAAGGCGATACGATGTCCGTCAAGTCCGCCAGCGAGTCCAACCCCGTGGAAGTCAAAGTGACCGAGCCAGAAGAGAACTTCACCGAAGAACCGACCTACCAGCCCGGTATGGACTGGTTTGTTCTCCGTGTGGCTTCCAACAAGGAAAACTACGTCCGCGAGACGCTGCTGCGCAAGGTCCAGATCGAGGGGCTGACCAACCTGGTCGGCCGCATCCTCGTTCCCACGGAAAAGACCAAGACGATGAAGGGCGGCAAGCAGCGCATCACCGAGACCAAGCTCTACCCGGGCTACGTCTTCGTCGAAATGCGCCTCGAGCCCGATGGCCGCATTCCCCAGGATGTCTTCTTCCTCATCAAGGAAACGACGGGCGTGGGCGATTTTGTCGGCACGGCGGGCCGCCCCACTCCGATGAGCAAGAGCGAAGTCGAGCAGATGCTCCACGACGCGCGCAAGCCCGACGAGGTGCCGCAGGTCAAGGCGGAGTTCAGCAAGGGCGATATCGTGAAGATCAAGGAAGGTCCCTTCGAGAACATGGAAGGGACCGTCGACGAGTTCATGCCCGACAAGGGCATCGTCCGCGTGCTCGTCACCATCTTCGGCCGCCAGGCGCCGATCGAGGTCGAGTACTGGACCTTGTCGAGGGCGGACGAGTAAGCGGGCGCTCTCCCACATCCCAGCGAATCCAAGTGACTCTCACACCGCGGAGTTAGTTATTGCGCGCCCGGCTCGCAATTAGGGGGCTAGCCACGATTCCAGCCGCATTCGGGGCAACCTGGGGTGGCTAGACCCCGCAAATCGTACCCGCACTCGGGGCATCGCCAATGATGGCGTTGGCGATCGTGCACGACGATGGACATCGTCACATAAATCACGAGCCACACGAACGCAATCGGCAGTAGCATGAATGCCGCAGAACGGACGATCAACCCAAAAAGAACAACCGAGTGCGTCTCGATGCCGGGCTCAATTGGGCCCCAGTAGTTGTTTCTGTCGTCGAGGCAGAGGTAGCGGCCGCTTGGGTCCCAGAGATTCGGAGCGGGATCGTCTTTGTGACCCCAATTAATCACCACTATTTGCTGCGGTTTCTCGCCTCTAAGCAGTACACGCCGATCACCCATGAACCTGGCCGCCTGCAGCAGTTCTGAATCAATCTCATGGGATGGCATATGGACCCGTCGGCACGTTACCTCACACGATCGCTTCAGCACATTGAATCCTGAACCGGGGCCGTAGCCGAACGCGCTGACACTCACCTCGAATTCATAGGCCTCGCCGCTCGCGCTATGGCCAGAGAGTCCATAGACGGCGGCACGGGTGCCAAGCGATGATTCCGTGAGCCAACCAGTCAGCCCGACCCATGCAATAAGCGAAACGACGATGACCAGCATGCTCGGTTTCCAGTAGACCATGCTTGCCCCTCGTTGCACCCTCGCGACACTAAACCGCAATCAACCATGACTGCAGAATGATCTTACCGCGATTCTTACGCAAGAAGCCCTGCTATCACGCGAGATCGCTCGAGGCGTCGCCACACGCGCTGCTCGCGGCCTTCCACGTCGGCCAGTGCCTTGATCGCCTGCGACACTGAAGTGTACTTGTCCAGGTCGCGTTGAAGTTCCGCAAGAATGTCGGCTCCGCGCTCCGCGACATTGCGGCAGGGGCGCACGGAGACACGCGTGTCGAGCACGTCGGCGATGGCCTGCGCGAAGGTGCGATTGATCGAGCCAGGGGCGTCGGCGAAGCCGGTCAGAACGAAGCGGCGAATGGGGACGCCTTGTGCCCGCACGCGATTCACGGAGTCGGCAAGGACGAGTGCGAGCTGCTCTTGATCGTTGAGTTGGGCGGTAACTTCGTCCGGTCGCGGTTCGGCCGGCCCCCATGGAATGGCGTACGTGCAGTAGCCATCCGCCAGACCGGTCTGATGAAATACGGCGCCTTCAATGGAGGGCATGGACACGCGGCTGCTCATCGCGGTGCGCGGCCACGTGGAGTCGCGTTGCGGATCGCCGGCGCACTCGATGACCAGCGTGGAAGGCTCGGCGACACCTGCTGCAGCCAGGCGTGCGAGCAAGCGTTCAAGCGGTTCGCGAATAAACGTACCTGTCCCGTTTGTGTTCATGGAGCGGCCGCGGGCGCGTAAAGATGGTGTTGACGAATGTACTCGAGGACGCGCGGCTCGACGAGTTCGGACACGTCGCCGCCATGCGCAATCGCGGCGCGCACTTCCGTTGAACTGACATTGTCGAGCGGCGCGTCGATGATCCAATTCAAGTACTCATCAGGAACACCGTCTGCCCGCAATGTAGCGAGCGAGTCTGGCGGCCGCATGGCGACCACTGGCCGCGCCAATCGCATCAGTTCCACCGGCTCGCGCCAGCGCCGCAGCGATCGCAGTTGATCGCTGCCCATGAACAATCGCAATTCCACCGCCGCCGGCAGTGCTGCTCTCAAGGCGCGCAGCGTATCGATGGTGTAACTCGTGCCGCCACGATTAATCTCGTTCGTGCTGATTGAAGCGCGGGGTTCATCTGCGAGAGCGAGCCGCAGCATGGCAAGTCGATGCGAGGCCGCAGTCGGTTCCCCATCCTTATGCGGCGACTGCCATGCCGGAACGAAAAGCACGTGGTCGCAGTTCGCCGCTTCGGCCGCGTGCAGGGCCAGTCGCACGTGAGCCCGGTGCGGCGGATCAAACGTGCCGCCGACGACGAGTAATCGCTTGGCGTCGGCAGGCAGCGCCGGGTCAATCGAGAAAGCGGTCACGAGCACATCTCCGGTTCGCAGAGCAGCTTCTCGAGCATATCGACGACGCCTTGCATGGCCAGCTTTGACGAATCGCCCAGGCGGCGCATGGTGGCAATCGAGCGGGGCTGGCGCAGCAGGTCGTAGCCGATGCGCCACGGTCGGACGCGGCCGCGTTGGCCGACCCAGTGGTCGATGCCATCGGGCAATACGGTTTCGACGTCATCGCTAATGCCGCGCACGACACCCCATGACTTGTGATGCGTCTGCACGGCCCACGCGGCCAGTGCGGCGGACTCGGTGTCGACCATCGCGGCGCCGGTGGTTTCATGGGCGCTGCGACGCTCTTCGGGCAGTCGCAGGATGCGGCGGGTCGTGAGGATGTCGCACATGGCCAGCCCGCGGCTGGCTGATTCATCGCGAGGCCAGGTGGTATTCCACTTTTCGCCGTCATCGCTCATCACGCGTCGAGCAACCCGCACATCGCCAACGTGCATTTGTGGCATGAGCGCCCCGGCCAGGCCGGCGAACACGACAATGCCGACATCGCTGCCATCGAGCTCAAGGAGGAAATCAAGAACGTGGTCAGCGCCGGGCCCGGTGCAGTGGATGGAGACTTCGCGCTCAAGGCGTCGGGAGGCATGTAGGAATTCGGCTTCGTACTGGAGCGCGCAGAGAACGATGGGTCGACCGATTCGTCGCCCGGACTGCCCGGGTTGACCAGTGCTGCTCACGCCTTGAGTCTAGGGATGTTACCTGCAGCGACAGAAGCGCCGACACCAGCGGGGTCACTGGCGGTCGGTCACCAGATGGTCCTGCGTTTCGTCGACGAGTCCCATGCGGCTGCCGGGCTTGATCATCTCGCCAACCATCGTGTCGAGACCTTCAAAGCGGCGACCGAGCTCCTCGATGGTCAGGCGCTCTGCGAGCGGCGTGCCCTTCGTGTCGTAAACGCTGTAGCGAGGGCCAGCTGCGGAAGCGAGGATGACAATTTCGTGGTCCTGACCAAACAGCCGACCGATGACCTGCCCTTCGCTCATCGAACTCGCACCAGCGGGCCCGGCGGAGGACGTGCGCGGGCTGATGATGCTCGCGGTCGCCACGAAGACGATCGAGAGTCCGAAGACGGCGAGCAGGCGGTTGAAGGTGCGGCCGAAGGGGTCCATATCCCCGTTCATCGGTCGGGAGGGGGAGGGCATTGACCGTGCTAGCGGGAAGTGCTTGCGAGGTGAACGCGCGGCCGTTTCACACCATACAGATGTCCACGAGGGGTGCGGGCGCGGTTTGGCCGCGCATGTTCCCGGGCCTACAATCGGCCCCTTCGAGGGATGTCCGATCCCTTGGAGTCCCGCCGACCCCATCGTCTAGCCAGGTCCAGGACACCAGGTTTTCATCCTGGTAACACGGGTTCAAATCCCGTTGGGGTCGCTTTGCGTCTACGCACATGAAATCGCCGATTCCTCGACGTTTTCCGCTGGTTTTCCAGCATTTTTCGCGATTGGCCCTCACTGCGACCCGTGACAGATTCGGACACATTCGGACGCTCTGGGACACTTCCACAGGTCCCTATTGGTGTCCCTTTTCCCTCGAACCGAGGCATGCCCTCAACCAGCGCCCGCACCGGCCCGTCGCCGACGTGTGAGTATCGCTGCACCTGGCTGGCCGTGCGATGCCCGGTGAAACCCTGCAGCACGTGGCCATGGATGCCCGTGGAAGCCGCCAGCGTCGCCGCAGTGTGCCTCAGCGCGTGGAAGTCCACCCGACGCCCGAGATCGTCTTCCACAGCCACACCCGCCCGCTCCAGATCATCGTGCAGGAACCCGGCACCGTAACGCGGCAGCAGCTCTCCGAACACGCTCACAGCGTCAGCAGCGCCCGAGGGACGAATGGAGCGCAGCGCCGCCGCGAGGTCATCACGCAAGGGAGCCACGTGGCCGTAGCGATTCTTCATCAGCGCCGCCGGCACGACGATCCGAGGCGCACCGTCATCCAGATGCACGTGTCCCCAACGAAGAGCGCACAGCGTCCCGCGACGAAGCCCCGTCAGCAGCGCCGCAAGGTACACGACTCGACGCGGCCCGGCCGAATCGAGGAGCCGCATGCACTCCTCCTCCGTCAGCGCCCGACGCTCGAACGTCTCACGCCCCCGCACCGCGACCGCCCGCACTTTCGCGAGAGGATTGCCGCCGTGCTCGACGCCCATGAAGCCGAGCATGCCCTTCATCGCCGCCAGGTACTCGTTCAACGTCTTCGCTGACTTCGACTGCTTGCCACGCCACTGGACGAACGATGATGCGCTCACATCGCCCAGCGTCCCCCATCCGCATTCGTTCAGCAGCCGACCGACGCGGCCGTTCACATCGCTGATGTACTGCGCGTTGCACCCACGTGCACGCAGATCGGAAACGTACTCCGCCAGGACAGCCGTCAGCAACCTGCCCGCACGTTGCACTTCCTGATCCGAAGGCTCCAGCCCATGGCGCCGACGCTCCGCTTTCCGCACGATCCCACGCAGCCGCTCCAGCGCCACGCCCTTGTCCGTCACACGCAGCGCAACGCGATGCTCCGCTGAATCGTCGCCGACCGTGTACTTGCCCGTGTACGTCTTCGACACGATCAACTTGCCGCCGCGACGACGACGACGCTTGAACACGCTCATCATGATCGACGCCCTCCCTTCTGACGATCAATGTACGCGAGTACTTCATCCGAGGGCAGACACGAGGATCGTCCCACCTTGACCACCCGCGGCAATTCCCCCCGCGAAATCAGACGTCGCACCGTACGCTGTGAAACCCCAAGTTGCTCGGCGACACGATGCAGACGCATCAGAATCGGAACTTCAGCCCGTTGCATGGGATGCTCCCGTGAAATGCCCGCCACGCTCAAAAACGCAGCAGTAGTCCAGTTCGATTGACAGCACGGATGGACTGGATGCACACGGTCGGTTGGTGTGCGGTGGAAGGAGCCGTCATCATTGGTGACGGGGCCGACTCTGCGGGAGCAGTCCACGAGAGAGTATCCGCCCCATCTGACCGGTCAAGACAACAACCGGCCCTCTCCCGCACCTTGACGACACTACATGACTACCACTGGACTCATCATGGGAGCTTATTCCCCCTTGTTAGAGATGGGGGGCGGACGGCTGCTGCGCAGCCGCCCTACCGCTCATTCAATCGAGGGAACGATGGACAGGATGATCCACGACAGGCTCCTGTGTGACTCATCGTGTCACAACGGACCAACATGAATGCCGCTCGACCCTAACCAGCACCACAATTGCAGACAACGAATGCGGCCCGGGGCATCGAACCCCGGGCCGCACAGATCGCCCAGCCTGACCACGCGAGATTTTACGCCATTCGGCTATGAAGCCCCTCACGTGGTCAGTCAGGGCTCAGGGTTCAGAGGCGATCCCGCCCTGCAGCAGCGCCAGCGAATCGACTGCCGCCAGGACGACCGCACGGAGGGCGTCAGGCATATTCGGCCATGCCTCAACCACGCGGGACAAGCCGCCATCGGCTTTTGGTGTCCCCTCTGGTGTCCCACCCGCGATTTCGGCTGGAGGAACGCCGTTTTTCGCGGGTTCAAATCCCGTTGGGGTCGCTTTTTCGCCGCGTGCGAGACGCGAAGTACGGCCAGCCGCGGCTAACGATCTACTGGATTGGGATCACGTTGCTGGTGTAGCAGGTGCTCAGGTCGAGCAGCTGCAGGTAGCCGCCGCAGATCCTGCCGGGCGCCATGCCGTTCACGACGTGCCGGCCGTTTGAATCCGACGTTCTCACAAGAACCACCTGAAGCTGGTCCGGACCGAGCGCCAGAGCCGTACCGGGGCACTGGTGACTGCCGGGGATCGTGAATAGACCCTGCTCGTGAGAATAGAGAATGGCCGCCCGATCGTCGGGCGTTGCCCGCGTCCAGCGGACTCGAAATGGACCTGCATCGGGACACGAAGACATGAGATCGAGGTGCGGAAGCGTCGGCACGCGGAAGAGATACGCCGAACCGGAGAAGAAGGCCTGTTCGCTGTCGTAAGGCGCTCCCACTGCGACGATCCCGTTGCGCAAAGCGATTGAACTGGCAAACCGATCCCCAGACTCGCCGTCGCTTGCGAGGAGGATCGCGATTCGTTCGCCCGAGACCATGTGGATGAGATAGGCGGCGCCGGCACCCGAGGAGTAGCCGGGCGCAGCGACCGCCAGAACACCTCGCTCAACGGCCAGATGCTCTCCGAACACCATTCGGGTTGACTCACCCTCCGGCACGTACTTGGCAATCTGCGCGCCGCTTGCAAGATCGAACAGGTACACGGAGCCGGAATCGACACCGCGGGCGTCGTCCTTGAACGCGCCCACTGCGAGAACACCGTTCTCGATGGCCACGGCGCTCCCGAAGCTGGCGTCCGCTTCACCGTCGTCGGGCAGCAGCTTGAACAACTGAGTGCCCGAATGCGCATCGAAGAGGTACACACAACCGGAATCGACGCCGTTCGAATCAGAGAACGGCGCCCCAAGCGCCACAATGCCATCCTGAATATCAATGCACGTGCCAGCACCATCGTGGGCCAGACCGTCTGTGGGCAGGAGTTTGACAACCTGCCGGCCGGTCGCCACTTCGAACACATATCCCGAGCCGGAACTTGGACCATTATCGAAGTCGCCGGGTGCACCTACAGCGACGAGTCCGGCGTCCATCGCGATTAAGTAGCCAAAGTAGTCGTAGTACTGCGCGTCGTCTGGAATCAACTTAGCCAGTTGTTCGCCAGTGATGGCGTCAAACAGATAGGCCCAGCCGCTTCGATCTTCAGCGTAGATGAACGGCGCGCCGACGGCGATGATCCCCTCATCCATGGCGACGGACCAACCGAACTGCGCCCCGCCGATTCGATCCTGAGCGCGAAGTTCGAAGGCCTGCTGTCCAGTGGAGTTGTCGAACAGGAATACAGAGCCTTTTTCCTGCAATACTCCGTCCGCCCCGATGGCAACGCCGCCATCCATCAGTGCGACGGAGCAGCCGAAATAGTCCTCTTCGTGTCCGTTCTCGGGCAGGAGCTTGAGTGTCTCGCTAATCACCTGCCCCGATGCGGCGGCGACGGCGATCGACCCGAATAAACCGGCGAGGAGCGAACCGAGAAGCCGTCTCTGGCTTTGCATGCACCGGACCTCCATTGGGTCATACAGCGGGCCGACGCACATCCACCTGATGATGGTAGGATCAGCAGGAGCGCGGAAGCCGCCGGGTGATCCCGGCCGCGAGCCGACAAGTCGCTCTCGTCACATCGCGAACGGCCCGCCCTACGATCGATTGAAACGACGGATTATCCGGAGGACCGAGCATGACTGCTGGCGCATCGACCCGGCGTGGAAAGCGTTGGAGCCGCTTGGAATGGGCGGTCGTGGTCGCGTGCGTCGGGTTCTGCGGGTTCGTGCTGTGGGATGCCGATTCGGACCCGAAGGTTCCTCCGCCGCTCGATCCGGCGGCGAAATGGAAGAGCGACCGCGTCTGGCACGACGGCAAGGCCGAGTATGCGGTGTATCGCGCGCATCGCACGATTTATGGCAAGAGTCGCGAGTATCTGGCGACCATCATCACCAATACGCAGCACATGGATCCGGAAACGACGACCAAAGCCGCGGACTGGAGCCGTCCGGGAATGGTCCCGGTGTTCAAACACAACGTCAGCGAGATCATCCCGACGGAGAACTACGATTATCGCTATCTGACAACGGCCTTTGTGCGGGCCGATACTCTCGAACCGTTCAAGGTGGTGATGAGTTCGCAGGAAGACTGCGGCAGTACGTATAAGCAGATCGTCAACGCCGCCAAGATGCTGACCTGCGATCAGTTCTCGTACTTCCCGGAGGAGGGGCACACCAGCAACCGCGTGGGTGTGTCGGGTGATCTGTACCTGCAGGACACACTTTCGCTCGTTCTGCGGTCGTTCCCATTCAACGAGCCGCCCAAGGAGCCGGTGAAGATCCGCCTGATCCCGGATCTGACGGACACCCACCGGAGCGACCCGACTCCGATTGACGCGTTGATACGGTACATTGGGCGTGAAACGCTGGATCTGCCGATTGGTTCAACGGTGGCGCACCACGTTCGGGTGGAGCTGGCTGAAGAAGCCTCGAAAGCAGCCGCCGAGGCAAGCGACTACTGGTTTGCGGCCGAGACGGGTCCGGCGTGGCTGAATGTACTGGTCCGCTATGAAGGACCGTTCGGGGTGGTGTATGAACTCGCCTCCCTCAAAAGGTGGGCCTACTGGGAGCGGCCGTGACGCGTCTGACGGTTGCAGGTGTCCGGGATCTGGGGGTCGCGGATTCCGCTCCAAGTTTCTGCCAGTGATGAACCGATAGGACATGCGACGCCCTGATGCGCCTTGCCACTTACCAGACCAGCCCGCCCGACAAGCCTTCAATCGGGTTATCGTGCGCGCATCGGAGGAACTCGCCCATGTCTGATCGTCGCCTGAGCCTTCTGCGATCCCCCCTGCTGGTTGCCCTTTCAGCCGTATTGTGGGTGGGTCAGGCGACCGCACAACTCGCGCGCGAAGACATTGCGGGTCAGGTTCGCGCGAGGATCAGCAGCTCACGGCTGGCGGGAGCCACCACGACCTGCCAGATCGTTGACGTCAATTCGGGGCAAGTGCTCGTCTCGATCGACCCCGAACAGGCGATGATCCCGGCGAGCAATCTCAAGCTCATCACCTCCGGCACCGCCTTGCTGACGCTTGGCCCCGATTTCAATTTCGAAACTCACATGGTGCACAGCGGCGATCGACTGGTGATCGTCGGCAGCGGCGATCCGGCGCTGGGCGATCCAGAGTTGCTGACATCGATGCAGATGAGCATTGAAGCGTTTATCGACCTGTGGGTGGATGACGTGGTGGCGTCGGGAATCACCGAGTTCAGCGAGCTGATCGTGGACGACCGCGTCTTTGATCGCCAGTTCATTCATCCGACCTGGGAAGCGGAGGATTTGCTCTACCCGTATGGTGCGCAGGTGAGCGGCTTCAACTACTTTGGCAACTGCCTGTGGTTCTACGCCTGGCCGGCGCGTCAGGCGGGACAGGCGCCGACTTTTCGCATTGAGCCTGATGTCTCCTCATTCCTGCAGTTCTCGAACAACGCCAGCACGAGCGGAAATCCGAAAGCGACGAATCAGATCTACGTGGTCCGGCCGCTGACCTCCAACGAGTTTTCGATGCGGGGGACCATCCGTCGGCCGCAGGCGGTCCCGATGAAGATCACCGTCAACGACCCGCCTTCGCTCTATGGGAAACTGTTCGCCGAGCGGCTGCATCAACGAGGCATCAAGATCGGCGCGAGCCGGGTAGCGCGCCAGGACGATCCGATGCCGTTTCCCGGCGACGTGTTCGGCCGACCGATTCGCACACCGATCAGCACGATCATCACGCGTTGCAATGAAGACAGCGACAATCTCTACGCGGAGTCGCTGCTCAAACGCGTGGGCCACGACGTCACTGATCAGCCCGGTTCGTGGACCAACGGCGCTGCGGTTGTTCGCCTGATTCTGAGCAAGCATCTTGGCCCGAATGCCGCCACGCAGGTGCGCATGACCGACGGATCGGGGCTGAGCCGGGAGAATCGCGTCACGGCCGGCGTGATTGCCTCGTGGCTGACCCTGCTCGGAAAGACCCCGCAAACTTCGGACATGTTTATCAATTCGCTGGCGCAGGCGGGTGAGAGCGGCACATTGCGCAAGCGATTTGGTGACAAGAGCCTCGACGGCGAGGTGCGGGCCAAGAGCGGCTACATCTCGGGCGTGTCCTGCCTTTCGGGTTACGTCATCAGCCCAGCCGGCCGAACCATCGCGTTTTCTATTCTCGTCAATGACCTGAAGCAGGGTGAAGTGTCGATTGCCAAGAAGATGCACGAAGACATCGTCGCCGCGATCGACAAGTACCTCGTTGCGACCGATCCGCGCGTCGTCGAGGGCGAGGATGAGGGGACCGCCGTTCCGCAACTCGGTGGATGAGGCGCGCAGCCGTTACGACCACGTGTGGTTCATGGATCAGGCTCAAGCAGGTCCATCGACTTCAGGGCGGCTACGACTGCTTCGTCACAGCCGGGCGACGCCTCAGAACTTGCCACGTTGGTCACCGCCATGACGGCAACATCGCGCTGTGGCGCGAGCCAGATGACGGCCATCCACATTCCGTTCGATCCTGAGTGGCTGAATACTTCACCGCCTGCCCACGGGCGAGATCCGACGGCCCAACCCAGCGCGTAGTGCTGCTGGTATGCGTCTTCGTGCAGGATCTTCCATGACCCGGTGGAGAGGAACGTCGTCTCTTCGCCGCGCTCACCCTTGACGTGCGAGGTGGCGAACCTGGCCCAATCCGCCAGGGTCAGATGCACACCCCCGGCGGGCCAGTGAACGGACGGATTGTCCGCTCCGCGTGTCCATGGCTGGACGGGGGAAAAGGCCTTGCCCAGCGCACGATGTCCCCACGGCTGAACCGCGTGCGTGTGGTCCGCATTGTCTGCCGACGGTGGGCCAAACCCCGCGGAGTGCATTTCCAGCGGCTCGAATACCTGTTGTTTCATGAGTTCTTCCCACGGCTGCCCGGTCACCTGCTCCATCATGGCGGCCGCCACCACGTATCCGAAATTCGAATAGGCCATTTTCGAACCCGGATCGGAAACCGGCTCGCGGGACAGCACGATGCTCGCACAGTTGCGGCGCTGCCCAACCATTGGACCCGCGAGCGACCACACCTTGCCCCAGATCGTCGGATCGGGCGAACGATCCTCCGGCAGCCCGGATCGATGCGACAATAATTGGCGCAAGGTGACGGAACGGTAAGTCGGCAGTATTTCGTCACCGAGATCTTTGACCGGGCCGAGACACTCGCCGATGGTCGTGTCCCACCTGAGTTTGCCCGCTTCGACAAGTCGCGCGGCTAGGGTGGCGGTCATTGCCTTGGTGCACGAGCCGATGTGCCAGAGGTCTTCGGTGGTGACGGGCTCATCAGCCCCAGCGCGGCGGACGCCGGCCGCCCCCTGGCCCACGATTTCTCCATCACGAACGACGAACACCGCCAACCCGGGTAGATGCCTCGCCTCAACGATTGGAACGAGCCGGGAAGAAAGGTCACGTGGTTCGCCGGGCTCCGGCGCATCCTGTGATCTGACAACGTGGGCCGCGCACGCTATGACGGCCACAGCCACCAGCGCGCCACGGCGTCCGATCCGCCGCGATGGCGGAGTAGGATCCAACCGAGCATGCATCGTTCTGAGCCTCTCAATCACCGCTACGCCGCTACGGCTGCGCGACCGCGCATGACGCGGTTCATGATCTTCACGACGACGAAGACCGACATCGCAACGATGAGGAACTCGATGACGGTGTTGATGAACATGCCGTAGCGGATCGCGACCTCGGGGGTCAATTCGGCACCCGTATTGTCGGATGTTGCACTCTGGAGCACGAGCTGAAGATCCTTGAACTCGACACGCCCCAGCGCCATGCCGATGGGCGGCATGATGACATCGGCAACAAGCGAGTTGACAATCTTGTTGAACGCTGCACCGAGAATGATGCCGACAGCCATGTCGACGACGTTGCCCTTCATCGCAAAGTCGCGAAACTCCTGAACGAATCCCATGGTGTTCCCTTTGCCTTTCAATGGGCGCCGGTGAATTCCCCGGCCGCCAAGCCAGTCGGTCTGCCCAGACTACTCAATCGGGAGCATGCCCTGCATAGCGCGCAACAGCATGATCTGCCCGACGTGATAACTGTCATGGAACGGGACATACTGAAATCGATTCATTGAGTGGCGCTCGTCGGCGATTGCGGCGCGCACCTCACGAAAAGACTGCTCCCAGAGGCGGCGGAGTTCGTCGGGGTCTGCTTGGGCTTCCCGGGGCGCCGGTTCAAAGTTGCGCCGCTTCTGCTCGTCGCTCGTGATCTCCTCACCTCGGAGCCGCCGCAGCGACACCTCGCGCCAGAAGAGCATATGAGTCACATACTGCCAGATGCAGTGGCGGTCGGGTTGCGGCCGCCACAGGGCTTGCGGCCCGCTGAGCTCTTCGAGCACTCGACTCCACGGCACAGCCCAGAGGCCCTCACTCCAGGCTTCGTCCCACAGTCGAAGGAGCATGGCGCGATCCAGAGGGATGTTCTCTTTCATGCGGCCCATCATAGCAATCTCAACCGAGCCGCCGCGAGGGGTCCAGACCGTCGAGCGGGAACGCGGGGTTGGCGATCGGGCGCAGCGCCAGCGAGAGCAGCGTGAGCACGTGATCGTCCCCTGCAATGCGATTGGTGCGCAGGGTGTTGCAGCCGGTGCAGCGGTGGACGATCGCCCACTCGCCATCGCGGCGGACCTCCATCGCGATCGGCTCCATGGGGCTGCGACAGGCGCAGCGACGATCCCCCACCTCATCATCCACGTGCCTCGACCAGAGGCACATTGGACAGTGGTTGCGGTGACAGGTTCCATAGGCCTGCGCGGAGACGGCCTGGCGGCAGTGGACGCAAGTGAAGCCCTTTTCGGGGCGCGTTTTGTTTGACATTGGAAAGGCAAGTCCCGAGTCGGCCGGGCCGGCACCACTCGAAGAGCGACGCCTCACACCTCAGCCGCTTATGTGAATCTCAACAAATCGGAGATGCTCGGGGACAACCCGCGACCGCTTGAGCCTTTATCTCCCGGCAGGTCAAAGCGCAATGCGACCACCTGTGGCCATCGTGAATCGCTGCCGGAGCAGAGAACGACGGCTATGTGGCCGGCGACGGGTTGCAATCAGGCAGTGGGCTTCATCAGTTTGAAGTATAACGTGGCGCAAGGCCAACTCAATCGATCAATCCGCGGCGGCGGCGCCCGCCCATCCAACCGAGCCCGATGGTCATCAAGGCGAACACGCCCGGCTCGGGAATGGGCAGATACTCGATGGTGAGCATGGGCCGGAACGACTCAATCAGATTCTCGCGCGTATCGAAGCGTTTGGCGGTAAAGGGCGTCGACTCGTTGCCGATGATCTCCCAGCCGAAACTGGTTCCAGGGTTGTCCAGCCACGACTGTACGTCAGCGACCAGTTGCGAGGTCGAATTCCAGGTGTAGAAGCCGTCGGTGGCGCCGATAATGGTCGACGCACTGGCGTTGGCATCAAAGTCACCGCCGAGGTTGGTCCAGAACTGGTTGTTGTAGAAGGTGTGTTTCCATGTCGCATCACCCGGCTGGGCTGGTCCGCCACCCCCTTCTTCCCCGGGCGCGATTGAACTGCCCTCGCCCCAGTCAGCCAGTACACGATGAAGGGAGACGAGCTGGTCACCGGAAATGGTCTGCGACATGTGCAGCGTCAGCGAGACATTGAGGATCGTCGCGCCGCCGGGCAACGCTCCGGCCACATCGAATGCCACCAGCCCGCGACGGTAGGCAAATCCCGCAGTTGAGCCAGTGAACAGATGGCGGCCGGCGCCATTGCTCAGCGAACCTTGGAAGTCTTCATACAGCGTGTTGTCCTTGGACGTGCCAATCGATATGACGTCGCCAAGAGCACTCCCCGCCGAACACAGCACCGACATTGCAGCCGCGCAGATTGCGGCAGTTTTGCAGCCCCCAAGCATTCTTCAACCCTCCCCAGGCAAAAAGATTATCGGCAGCTGCGAAACACTTTGCAGCCTGCCATATTCTGTCCTCTACATCTTAGACCGCGGCGTTAAAGCGTGCAGCGTTGGTCGCGCATCGTGTAGTGAACCGCACAGTGCGTTTTGGTATTCCCTGGAGAGCGGGACGTTGGGTTGGGAGGACGCCTGAACCAGAACAACTTACCCTATTTCACACGATAGAGGTTCCGGGCCGCGTCAAATTCCAGCCGCTCCTCAGCCGCCTCCCCCTCAAGCGCCTGCTGGAAGAAGCGACGAACCCGCTGATTCTTTGTGACGGCGGTTCCCTCAAAGTAGGCATGGGAATCGCCAATCCCGTTGGCATGGGTGAAATCCACATACACTGCTCGCTGTGAATCCAGATCGAAGGGCCAGTGGCCAAGCCGGGCCTTTTGCTCTTCACCCATCTTCATGCGCGACGCGCGCAGGGCGCCATCGTTTTCGTTGATGGTGACATACAGCCGGCGGCGCACCGGAATGCGGTCGACCCACTGCCGGTGGTCCTCGTTGTTGGTGTCGGCCGCAGCCATGATGACGTTGTCGAAGATGAGCACGTTGCCGCGATAGGCGGATGACATCAGCAGGTGTTTATAGAGATAGTTTCCCATCGAGTGGAGCATCATGGTAACGGGAAAGTCGCACCACTGTTCGGACTGCCGCGTGAAGAACTGATCCCACTTCTCGGCATTGTCGCCGTACAGCTCGTTGGCGCGCTTCTCGACTTTGCTGACGTGTTCCTGATGGGCGGCCTGGAGGTAGTCGCTGAGTTTGGCCAGGCATCGATCCAGGGCGCCGACTGACGCTTGCGCATCGCGTTTGTCGCTCTTGTAACTCGCGACCCCCTTGAATCCGCCGCCGTTTGCGGGCCATGAAAACGCGAGGACCTCCACCCCGTAGGTGTTCGAGAGGCGGGCCGCCCGATCAAGCACGTCCTTGACGTTGTTGTTGAACCCGTGAACGAAGAACAGCAGACCGCGGCCCTTGCTCCGCCGATCGCCGACCATCCGGGGATTCACCCGCGCGAGCAACTTTCGGGCGACATAACGGCTGGCAAAGATCGGCTCGCCCTTGTCGCCCACGGCGTTGCCCATCGCGTCGACGGTGTGCGGCAGTTCGGCACTGGCTGCCATGTCGGCGCTGATCTGATCGGGCAGGATGTTGATCTTCCATTTGCCGCCGACCCGGTGCGCTTCAGCCATACGCAGTTCGTTGGGTCCGCGCCGATTGGCAACCTCTCCAAATGCCGACACATCGGACCGACTTTCATTCACCTCTCGATTTGTGACGATGAACATGAGCGCACGATACCCGGCTGGCGATGCGTCTTCAAGACGAAAGAAGCCCACGTTCAGGGAACGTGGGCTCCGGCGGCGTATCGAACGAATTGCACGATCAGGGCGTGTCGGGAATGATCTCGAGCAGCGCAGTCTCCATCCCCACGTTGAGCGCGGAGGGACCCATGACCCACCATTTGGCGCCGGTGACATCCGTTCCGAGGGAAATCGGCACTGCACACGTGCCATCCTTGGAGTAGAACACGGCGACGGTGCGCGCGTTTTCCGGCTGATCAAAACCCACCAGGAGGCGAAAGGGATCGTCGGACTGGGGCATGTTGATGGCGGCAAGGAAACCGCGATCTTCCGAGTTGATAATCGAAAGCATGGCCCGACCCTTGAAGTCCGTCTCGGCCACTGAAAAAGCGTCCATTCGCGTTTCGGGATTGAACCAGAAGTCTTCCGGCAGTTGCTTGAAGGTCAGCCGGAGCATCTCATCGATTCGATTTCGACTAATCGAGTCGGCGATGCGCATCGCGTTGGAATAGGCATCAATGGCAAACCACGTCAGACCAATCGTCACCGTCAACAGCACCAGTGCGGCGATGCGCCACATTGGCGAAACCCGGCCTGCGGCGAAGCGCTCAATCCAGTCGCCTCTGGGTGGAAGCGTTGCAGCTCCGCCAATGGGAAACTGGAGGCTGCCGTGCAGGTCTTCCTCCACAAAGCGCTCGAATGTCCCAAGCACGCGGCGCTTGAGCGTGGGGGCTGGACTCTGTTCCATGTGGTCGTTCACGCGAGTCAACGTACGGGCGCGCAGCTCCTCATCGGGCTGGATTTCCTCAACCAGTTCGCCAAGGGCGACAACGTCATCCTGAATGGTCCGAAGTTCCCGTCGCAGTGACGCATCGGCGCGGCGGAAAGCCCTCTCGAATACTTCAGACTCATCCGGATCGAGCATCCCAAGCGCGTCGCGGCCCGCCATTTCCATCAGTTCTTCTCGTGACAATTTCATGCGATACCTTCTTCACTCGGTACTCGTTCTCGCAGAACGGCCAAAGCGCGGCTTAACGCTGATTTGACCGTCCCGATCGGCTTGTTCAATTCCTGTCCAATCTCCCGAAGCGTCTTGCCACCCAAATAGGCCCGCTCGACCACCTGCCTTTGCAGCTCGGGCAGGGCGGCGATCTTCTCTCGCAGGCGCTGCCGGCGCTCTTTCCGCTGCATCCCGACGCCGGGGGCAGCGATGGAATCGTCCTCGGCCGACCATTGCTCGTCGAATCCGGTGAATTTCGGGCGCACCCGCATTCGCCGCAATTGGTCAACGAGGTAGCGTCGTGTGATCAGCATCACCCAGGTCACGAGGGAAGCCCGGTTGGGGTCGAAATGCCCGGCGCTTTGCCAGAGACGAACGAAAATCTCCTGAACGGCGTCCTCCGCATCCCCTTTTGTGGGGAGAAGCTGATAGGCCATGCGATAAACGAGACTGGCAAAACGGTCGTACAGTTCGGCGACCGCCGCCCGATCTCCTTCAGCGACTCGCTGCATAAGTGACCAGTCGTCGTGCATTCCGAGGAATCCTACCCGGTTTCAGGGCCCGGTACTGTACATTCCGCAGCGCAAGGGGCTGAGGTTTCAGGATTTTGGGATGATTCGCACCTTTGATTCATCCCCCCGGGTTTCAAGAAAATCGGCAAACTTTCGCATTCTGGAGGGATTCGGGGTTGTCCCCGGCCAGTTTGTGGTACATTAATTGGGTGCGGAACGACATTGGAGTTCAGCCGTGGCAGGTGAAATCCTGAGAATCGACTCGACCGATGCGCCTTCCATTCGAGGTGAACGAGTGCGTTGCGCGCATGATCCGAAGCACCTGCCAATGCGGCGACACGGATTCTCGCTCATCGAGTTACTTGTCGTGCTCGGCGTTGCATGGATTCTCATCAGTCTGCTCATGCCGAGCTTTGCCCGAATCCGCGAGGCGGCACGTCGTGTGTCGTGCGCCAGCAACATGCACCAGATCGCGATCGCGATCGAGTCGTACTCACACGACAATCGAAACCGGTTGCCCAACTCGTTCTTTGCGGGAGACACCTATCGCGATCCCAAACCGCAGGACATGATGATCCTGAATCGGGGTGTTCGTCGCGATACGTGGGACGGTATCGGACGCTTGTTCGCAAAAAACTATATCACTGGCCCGGGCGCGTACTACTGCCCCTCCCATACAGGGGATCACACGATCGACCGGTACGAGAGCTCGTGGAAGAGGAGCAGTCGGGATCTGATTTACGGCAACTACCACTATCGTGGGACGTTGAACTTGACGAGTCAGAAAGCGGATCCCATCGATCGCTACGATCGCGACCAGCTCCGCAATGAACATCCCGCGGGCGTTTCCCTGCTCGCCGACGGACTGCGGACGAAGAGCGACTTCAGTCATGTCCGCGGCTGCAACCTGCTCGAGGACGACCTGAGCGTGACGTGGTTTGCAGATAACGCGGGCAAGATCTACAACATTCTGCCCGAGACCGTCTGGGAATCGTGGCCCCGCGCCCAGGTCTGGTTCCGGCTGGATGAAGGGCTGAATGGAGAATAATCGCCCCCTTTCGCCGCGTCAGTCATTGCCGATCAATCTGTTGAGCACCTGCGCCTAACTGCACAAGGCGTCTACCATGATGTCGCGATCGCACCAGTTGGCAGGTGACGATCCCCTCACGGCGAGTCTTCGTTGCCTCTTGCGAGTCGGTTGACGTCGATGCTCAAGCGAATATTCGGCCGCAAGGCCTCACCTCCCAGTCGGACGTTCATCACGGTTGTCTCCGGCCTTCCCCGGTCGGGAACGTCGATGATGATGAAGATGCTCGATGCCGGGGGTATTGCGCCAATCATCGACAACGTTCGAACGGCCGACGAGGACAACCCCAAGGGCTACTACGAATTCGAGCGAGTCAAAGCGCTGGACAAAGGCGACACGGCCTGGGTCGCCGACGCGGTGGGCAAGTCTGTCAAAGTCATCTCCGCGCTGCTGCGACACTTGCCGCCCGACTATGAGTACCGCGTCATTTTCATGCGCCGGCGGCTTGAGGAGAGCATCGAGTCGCAGAAGAAGATGCTCATCCGGCGCGGCGAAGATCCCGACAAGATCAGCGATGCCGAGGTGCTGACCCTGCTGCAAAAACACCTGGACATCGTTGATAATTGGCTCGGCGCGCAGCCCAACATTCGCTGTCACGATGTGCCGTACCACGAGATGATTGCCAATCCGATCGATGGCGTGGCTCGACTCAACGCGTTTCTCGGCGGCGATCTCGACGGCGTGGCGATGGCGCAGGTTGTCGATGCAAACCTGTATCGCAACCGCGCGGAATAACCAACGAAGCCCATGTTCGTTGGACATGGGCTTCGCAGGTGTTCGATCGTCTCGTTCACTTGCTCAGCGGTAGTCGGTGTTCACGAACACACGGATGTTGTCCACACCGACATAGTGAAACTGAAAGATGTAGAAGAAGTCGGGATTGAAATAGTGGAAGTTGAGTTGATCCACATCGGTGATGACTTCATCCCATGTGAATTCCGGTGGCGAGTTCGGGCCGAGAACAAACGGCACCCACCCGTCGGGGGTGGCGCCGGTGACCTGGCTTGGAACGGCGTAGCGGAACGTGCGGATCGAGCCGTCGAAATCCATCATCTGACCGGTCACGTGGTAGAAGCCGTAGTCGTCTGAGCCGTCGCCCGGCGTTCCGTTGTCATTGACCAGGGAAATGGACATGTCGCGCACCGTTGGAAAATCGGCTGTTCCTGCCGTGGTCAGCTCGAAACCAACGACGCCTTCAGTGCGGTAGTTCTTGTTGCCGGCCAACCGGTTGGAGCCGTCAGTTTTCGTGCTCAGGGTCACGCCGAAGGTGTCGGTCGTCGTGCGCAGGTAGTGGTTGCCGTTGTTGACGGCGATGCCTTCATCGCGCGTGTTGAAGGTCCAACCGCGTTGGGGGTCCCCCCCGTTGATGTTCTCGAATGTTTCCGTCAGGCGAATGATGGCGCCGTAAGCCACGCTGGCGCACGCAGCGGCGCCAATAAGGCCGGTGATGATCTGGGTCTTTCGATTCATGGTTCAACTCTCCAGTTGGGGTCAGTCAAAGGGGTCAGCCAGCAAAACCGCGGCGGGGTCTGATTTCATTCCCCGCGGCGAACCCGGCAGCGGCGCCGAATCAGCAAGTTGTTCGAAATGAGCATACCTCCGGTTTCGTATTGTTCAAATAATGTGGTAAAATTGAATAGAAAATCGATTGGGATTTGAGTCACATCAGGTTTGACCCCGAGGTGACGGAGGCGAAACTGCCGCATGTCCAAACGATCGCAGAAGATCACGATCCTCAACGCGGAGCAGCGCGAGGCGATCACCCAGTCCCCGGCCCGCCTTGAGGTCCTCGACGCGGTTTCCGACCTTGGGCCGTGTTCGGTCGCGGAGATGGCCGGCGAACTTGGCCGCTCGCCGCAATCGCTCTACTACCACATCGAAATCATGGTGCGTGTCGGGCTCCTGCGGCAGACGGGCAGCCGCAAGGCCGGCAAACGCGATGAAGCGCTCTACGACATGGTCAGCGAGCACTTTCGGCTGGCAAGCAACGATGAGAATCCCAAGGAGGCCCAGCGCACCCTACTGCGATTCAACTCGACAGTGCTCAAACTGACGGAGCGAAACCATCGTGACGCGGTTCGTTGTGGCCTGGTCCGCCGCGTCGCCAAGCGGGAGAACATCTACCTTCGCCGACAGCGAGGTCGCCTCACGGACAAGGATCTCGAACGGATCTACGAACTTTTAGAAGAAATCGGCAAGCTCTTCGCATCAAACTCCAGATCAAATTCGAAACGCGCGCACGGTGCCGATGTGCACTCGTACGGCTTTACCGTCTCCCTCGTCCCGCTTGATGGCGAAGCGGAGTCGGCCACCTCGCCGAAGGACGGGCCATCACGTCAGGTGAAGAAGAACCGAAAGCGATCAACGTGAGTCGAGCGGCTCGAGTGTGATGCTGCGCAGGTTCATGACTGCCAACAATGGCCTGCCCTGCGGCTCAACGCGTACTTCACACGCGCCGACAACCGGAATGCTCACGGTTCCAACCTCGACGTCCACAAAGTCCGTCCAACTCTGAGTTGGCTTCACGCGCATCGTGAGAGTTGTGTCGCCGATCTTAATCCGCACCGGCGTGTTGGCCGTATCTTCCGGGCAGGACTGAGTCAGAATCACGCGGAATCTACCCGGGCGGGTGATCTCGAACTTCCAGGTGACGATGTCGCTCGAGTCAGTCCAGAAGCCGATGTTGTCCTTGCCGTTGCCGTTTTCATAGCGGGCCGTAAAGCCGATCACATCTGCGTCGACCGCGCGAAGCGTAATGGAGCCATCATCTGCCTGGCGCAGCGGAATGGCGACAACCTCAGGCTCTCCGACGATGTCGAGCGCAATCACCGTGGCGAAGTCGTTCACCGGCATATTGGGAAGGGTGATGAGGATCGACTCGTTGCGGCGCGATGTGCGGAGCGTTGCGCGGGAGGAATCGCCAACGATGGCCGCGCTGGTCACGTTGTTGAGCAGGCCGGGCACGGTGAGGATCCCATCCCGCGGCCAGTCGAACACGTGTAGATACAACCGATGTTCCTTGCGGGTGCAGCGCCCCCACTCGAGCCGTTTGAACGGACCGGCGGATGTGCCGTAGATGCTTTCGCCATTGATGCGCAACCACTGCCCCACATCGTGCAGGCGCTCGACGCTTTCGGGCGGGATCAGCCCCTCGGCCGTGGGACCGACGTTGAGCAGGAAGTTGCCGCCCTTGCTGGCTGTGTCGATGAGGTTGCGTACGAGCGTCTTTGCCGACTTCCAGTTGTGGTCATCCTTGCGGAAGCCCCACGTGTCGTTCATCGTCATGCAGGTTTCCCAGTCGTAGCCGGGAATACCCTGGCCGGGGATCTCCTGCTCGGGGGTGCCGAAGTCGCCGACGTTCTGCGACGGATCGTGTAAACCCGCCATGCCACCTCGGCCTTTGCCGACGCGATTGTTGATGATGACCTTCGGCGCGACCTTGCGGATGTGTTCGTAAAGATCACGTCCCTTGTCTTCCGTCCACTCGGGAATCCACTCGCCGTCGAACCACATGATGTCGATCGGGCCATAGTTGGCCAGCAGCTCATCGACCTGCTTTTCGAGCACTTTGGCATACTCGTCAAACGTGGGGCCCGATGCATCGGGATGGTGCCAGTCCCAGATGCTGTGGTACCAGCCGATCTTGAGGCCGTACTTGCGGCAGGCATCGCTGATCTCGCGCATGATGTCGCGCTTGAATGGCGTGGCCATGATGTCGTAGTCGGTGTACTTGCTGTCGAACATGCAGAAGCCGTCGTGATGCTTGGTGGTGATGACGAGGTACTTCATGCCCGCGTCTTTGGCGATGCGGGCCCACTGCTCGGCGTCGAACTTCACGGGATTGAATTGGAGCGCCAGCGTGGCGTAATCGTCGCGCGGGATGTGGCCGTTGTGCATGATCCACTCGCCGACACCGGGGACGGTCGCGCCATCCCATTCGCCGGCGGGGATCGCGTAGAGCCCCCAGTGGATGAACATGCCAAAGCGTGCTTCGCGCCACCAGTCGAGCCGATGGTCCGGCTCGGCAGGCGGCTGGACACCGAAGGCCCGCGCAGCCGGGAGGATCAGCAGCAGACACATGAACGCTCGGGCGAAACGCAGGTTCATGTCAGGCTCCAAAGTCGTCCGACCATCGGTACGCGTCGATGACAGCGCGCTCGCCTTCCTTGCCGCCGCGACTGTTGCCGTGCTCCATGCCGAGAATGCCGGCGTAGCCCTTGTGGCGGATGTGGCCGAACACACTGCGGAAGTTGACTTCACCGGTCGTCGGTTCGTTGCGGCCGGGGTTGTCGCCGATCTGGAAGTAGCCGATCTCGTTCCACGCCGCGTCGATGTTGGGAATGAGATTTCCCTCGGTCACCTGCTGGTGATAGAGATCATCAAGGAGCTTGCACGATGGACTGTTGACGGCGCGGCAGATCTCGTAGCCCTGGCCGATCGTGGTGAGGAACAGCCGGGGATGATCGCGCGGATTGAGCGCCTCAAGGACCATCACGAGGCCATGCGGCTCGAAGATGTCCGAAGCGCGACGCAGGCAGTCAATGACGTTGGCGGTCTGGTAGCTCAACGAGATGCGATCCGTCACGGTGCCTGTCACCACGGTCATCCACTTCGCGTTGACTCGCTTGGCGACGTCTACGGCAGCGCGACACTCGCCGAGGAACTTGTCACGTTCGTCGGATTTGCCGCTGCTGAGCGTGGCGCCCCATGCCGTGCCCATGTTGACGACGAAGATCCCCATCGTCATGCCGAGGTCGGTCATGGCCTTGGCGATGCGGTTCTGCTCTTCCACGCTGCGGCCGGGCATGCCGTTGTCTTCCCACGCCGAGAAGCCTTCGTCGGCGGCGAACTTGAGCTGGTCGACATTGTCATCGCCGGCGTGATTTCGGAACATGCCAAAGTGCGGCGCGTACTTGAGGTTGAATGGCGTGCCGCGCTTGTGGGCGAACATCTTTTCGCTCGTCGTCGCCGTGGCAGCACTGGCTGATGAACCGAGTGGCAAAGCCACGCCGGCCGCCGCACCCGCCGCCGCCATCTTCACGAATTCTCGTCGCATCATGATCGTGTCCTTTTCATGCTCCGGCTGCGCCGGGACGGTGTTGTCTTTTTCAAATGAACGGTGTGCGACCCGGCACCGCAACCGGCGGCACGGGCAGCGAACCGAACTCGTACGCGTCGGGGCTCAGGTCTTCCTTGGAGTTCAGCGCCTGCTCCCAACTGATCTCCTGGCCGGTGTAGGCGCTCATGCGGCCCATGATCGCCGTCAACGTCGATTCGGCCACGCGCTTCGCTTCGTTCAGGCCCTTTCCTTCGCGCACACTGGCAATCAGATCAACATGCTCCTGCACATAGGGATCGGGATTGGGATCTTCGTACTTCCACGCATTCTCACCGAACATCTCGGCATAGCCGCTGTGGGTGCGCAGGCGACCCTTGGTGCCGTACACGACTTCTTCGACGCGGCTGGCGCAGCCGTCGATCTGTCGGCACATGCTCTCGAGGAACGCGCCGTTGGCGTATTCGTACTCGATCGCGAAGTGGTCGAAAATGTGGCCGTATTTGGGGCTCGTGCGCACCTGCCGGCCGCCCATGCCCATCGCCTTGATGGGCGGGCCTCCCATGGCCCAGTTCACGGCGTCGAGGTTGTGCACGTGCTGCTCGGTGATGTGATCGCCGCTCAGCCAAGTGAAGTAGAGCCAGTTGCGCAACTGCCACTCCATGTCGGTCCATGAATCCTGCCGCTCGTTCATCCACAGGCCGCCCTGATTCCAGTAGCAGCGTGCGGCCTTGATGTCACCGATGGCGCCATCCTGCACGCGCTGCATCGCGGCGAGATAGCATGCCTCGTGGCGGCGCTGCGTGCCCGAGACGATGGACAGCTTCTTTCTCTTCGCTTCCTCGCCCGCAGCGATCACCTTGCGAATGCCCGGAGCATCGACGGCGACGGGCTTCTCCATGAAGACGTGCTTGCCCGCCTTGATCGCCGCTTCGAGATGAATCGGGCGGAAGTGCGGCGGCGTGGCGAGGATGACGAGATCGACATCGGCGTGATCGAGCAATTGCTGATAGGCGTCGAAGCCGAGATAGCAGTGCTCATCATCCACCTTGCCGCGCTCGTTCTTGGCGATGTAGCCGCGACTGCCCTGCAGTCGATCGTTGAACACGTCGGCGAGGGCGACAATCTGCGTCTCAGGCGCTGCGGCAAGCGACTGCAGCGCCGCCCCCGTGCCGCGCCCGCCGCAGCCGATAAGGCCGACGCGAATGGTGTCGGACCCGGCGACAAATGCCGAAGCGCCGGCCCAGGCGGTGGATGGGATCAGTGGGAATGCGGCAGCGGCCGTCAGACCAGCGGTGGTTTTCACGAACTGGCGGCGGGTGTACGGCTTCTCTTCACGATGGTTTTCGTTGCGATTCATGGCGTGCTCCTCCGGGTGAAGTGACGCCATCAATATAGCGCGTGAGGGACAGGAGCGGATGAGCCGAGCCGCGACCGTGAGGGAGCGTCTTCGCTGTTTACCGACCCTCGCCGAATCGATCGCGGCAACCGCGCGCGTCCAGGACCCGTGCTCACGCGTGGGGCTCGGTTCAGTTCACTCCTCCGGCTCTGAATGCCCTGAGTCGAGTCGAAGGGCGGGGCAGTGCGGGCGGACGCCGCCCATCTCCAGAGCGCTTGACGACGTGACCGGGATCGAGTACATTGCGCAGTAGATGCGAGCACCTCGTGAACGATCGATCCGACAAGGAAATCTTCATGTGCACCAATGATCTCATGCGACGGCTTTCGCGCCGTTTCGGCGGCAGTCGCCGACTAGGGTCGCTCGTCGCGTTCTTGCTCATGTCAGGTCTTCTCTCTGGCTGCGTCAATCCGATCACGCAATTGACGTGCGATGGCATGGCGAAGAAAGCGATCTCATCGATTGCGGCAGGCGACGCAGAAACGTTGGCGAGCCTTCTCGAGAATCCCGGGGACGCACAGAAAGTGGCCGCTCAGTTTCCGGACGGATTGCCACATGGCAAGATCAAGTACCGTGGCGACAGTCAACTGTTTCCACTCCCCACGTATGATCGCTACTATGAAGTGCTGCCTCTGGCGGGCACTGATTCCGAGACACAATCCGTCCGCGTGGTTGTTAGGTTTGTGAGCGACCCCTTGCGCATCGAAGGCCTTTGGCCTTATGATTCCCATTCGCTCGACGACAAGACGCAGTCCGATTCAACCAGATAGGAACGGGAGGCAATGCCCGTCGCGGACGCTACCCGGCACGAAGGATCTTCTCCATCTTCTTGCCTTTGGCGAGTTCATCGACGAGTTTGTCGAGGTATCTCGCCTTCTGGGTGAGCGGGTTCTCGATCTGTTCCACCCGGTAGCCGCAGATGACGCCGGTGATGAGGTGCGCGTTCGGGTTGATCTTGGCGCGGCGAAAGAACTCCTCAAAGGTCACCTTGTCCTGAATCTGCTTGTTCAGCGTCTTGTCATCAAAGCCGGTGAGCCACCGGATCACTTCGTGCAGTTCCGCTTTCGTCCGGCCCTTCTTCTGCACCTTCGCCACGTAGTGCGGGTAGACCGAAGCAAAGGTCATCTCGGCGATCCTCTTGTCGTGGTCGGGTGTGGTGGTTGCCATGTCTGATCTCCATCAGTGCGCTTCGGCGCTCTCATCACGCAAGTTCAAATCAGTTCGAAGCTGGAGCCGGTCGCGCTCACCGCGTTACTTCACCTTCTCCATCATCTCAAGAAACTCCGGCTTGCTCATTCCCCCGACTCGACTCTCCAGCGGGTTGCCTTGCGGATCGGTGATGATCGTCACGGGCGTGGCGCGGACGCCGTAGCGACTGATCAGATCGGCCGCGTTCGGATCATCCACATCAAGAATCAAAGGCACCAGCGTCTTGTTGACCTTCGCCGCCACCTGCTCATCCGCCCAGACGGTGCGCTTCATGATCCGACACGGCACGCACCACGCACCGCTGAAAAAGAGAATCATCGGCTTGTCGGCCTGCACCGCCTGCTGCTGGGCCGAGGCGAAGTCATCCGCCCAGGCAATGCTGTTTGACGGCACGTAGAAGCAGTACCATGCATACGCGAGGGAGACCACGAGAAACAGAAGCCAGAACCCCTGCCAGGTTCGGTAGAGTTTGCCGCGCTTGCGTTTCGGTTGATCGGGATCGGGTGTCGTGCTCGCCATGCCTGCTTGATCTCCCTCTGGTCATCGCGGTTGGTTCACTTCGCGGGCATCGTAGCGGGCTGATGCGACGATGTTTCCAGCGCAAAGCCTTGTCCAGGCCAGCGCACTAAAGTGACGATAAGCCAAATGAGCGATGTCAACAGGCAACTCACAAGCCACGAGCGACGTCTTGTGCGCTGGATGCTCGAACACGGTGGTCCCCAAGCCGCCGCGTTCCTGCCGCAACTCGATGAGGCGGAGGTGACGCCGATGAAGTGTCCGTGCGGTTGCGCGACGATCTACTTCCAGATACGCGGCTATCCCATTGCGCCGCCCGGGGCCATTCGCGTTCTCGCCGACTTCGTTTTCGGAGATGCCGATTCGCTCAGCGGTATATTCGTCTTCGAGAGCGGTGGCATCCTGAAGGGACTGGAGGTGTATGGCATGGCGGGAGATGCGCCCAAGTTCCTGCCGCAGCCTGAAGAGATAGATCCGCCCTGACGATTCGATGACCACGCAACAATGAACGCGCTCACCCCGGCCAGCACCACGCGAAGATCGCGGCGGTGATCACACCGTCGATGATTGAAACGACCAGTGTGCGTTTGTACGCGCCGAACCAGATGCCGCGTGCCGTGGTCGAGCGAGGTTCGGGGAGCCGGCCACGGGAATGCGCTGCCCGCGTCAAACTACAATCGACCGCCAACTGAGAACGGAATGCGATGACCGAAAGCGAATTCTGGACGAAACTGGAGTACCGGCTGTGTGCCGAATTGGCCGGACTCGAGGACAGGCGGCATCGCCACTTCTGGTGCGATGGACTCATCCCCCTGAACTATGTCCTCGAAGGCGAGGCGCCGCGCATCACGGGTCGGGCGTGGATCTGCAATGGCGATCAACAAGCCGAATGGGAATTCACGCTCCTGCTTCCGCATAGTCATTCGAGCCAACACGCGATCGCATGGGAGTCACTTGTTCCGCCGGACGATTTGACGGGATGGATGACGTTCAATGAGGAAGCGAAGGAGATCGAGATCGATCCGAGGGAAGCGCAGTAGGTCCGGCGCTACCCCGGCCAGCGCCACGCGAAGATCGCCGCGGTGATCGCCGCGTAGATCACGCCGTCGATGATCGAAAAGATCAGTGTGCGTTTGTACGCGCCGAACCAGATGCCGGTGGGCAGGAAGGCGAAGCAGTGCGCCAGCACGCCAGCGACGCCGACCACCTCGAACACGCGGCCAGACGCCGCGCCGCGCGGCAGCGTGAGCGACGCCAGACACGCGATGACGACGCTCACCACGCCCGAGACGAGCAGTGTGCCGAGCAACTTGGCGCCCATGCTCAGCGGCGTGGGCCACACACTCAGGTGCCCGACCGGCCCCTGCTCGAGCGCCCGCTTGACCTTGTCCGACTCCATCGCGGCCCGCGTGCGAAAGTCGGGAAACAGATAGTTGCCCGGCCCAATGCCGATCGAGCGCATGGCCGCCATGAACGCATCCTCCCGGTCCGCCGGCAGGCCGATGAAGTCATCGCGATGATGCAGAAACGGCATGCCGAAGAGGGTGGACACCACCCACACCGCCACAGCAGACAACACAATCGGAAGCCAGAGGGAGAGGAGGTCCATGGGTTGGTCCGACTAAAGCGGTGCCGGTAGCATAATCCAAGTCTCGACGCATTGGAAGGGCGAGTAGATAACGAGGGTTTCGTCTCCGCGACGGCTGTCGCGTACTGCAACTGCCCAAACCAAGCGACGCTAGATGTCGAAGGACGGAGTCATAGCGACAATGAAGGATGCTCCAATCCCACGTACGATCGCCGTACTCGACCTAGAGACAACTGGCGTCTTCCCGCGCCGGAATGATCGCGTACTGGAACTCGCCTCAGTAGTCGTTGGAACTGATGGAACCTTCTGTCGCGAGTTTACCACGTTGCTCAATCCTTCGCGAGACGTTGGGCCGAGCAGCATTCACGGCCTGACATCAGAAGATGTAATTCAGGCTCCGCGATTCGGTGAGATTGCGGGCTCCTTGATTGAAGCACTCGACGGAGTCATCGCAATTGCGGCGCACAATGCTCCTTTTGATCGCGGTTTTCTTGTTTCCGAATTTGCGAGGATAGGGTACGTACTGCCCGATTGCCGATGGCTCTGCACGATGCACTTGGCGGGTGGCGGAGCTTTGAGAGACTGCTGCGAGGAGTTCGGGATATCGACGAGCTTCGAAGCGCACACAGCACTTGCCGATGCTCGGGCAACAGCTGAATTACTCCTCAATCTACTAGCCGATGACAGTCGGCTCGTTCATGAACTTGACATTCTCAAACCTATCGCGTGGCCCTCAGCCGGGCCTGTGACGAAGCGACCACTACGTCGTGACGAAGCTCGACGAATGAGCGCAGAACGCGCCACATATCTGCAGCGCATCCTTGCAAGGGCTGGTGACAATCTAGTGCCATGCACAGACGATGCGGCACATCTCGCATATTCGGCGCTCCTCACGCGCGCCTTGGAAGATCGCAGGCTAGAAGAGACGGAAGCCGATGCGCTCGTCGAAGTCGCGTTAGAGTGGGGACTCGACCGAAAGCAAATTGTTGCGAATCACCGAGCATACCTAATGCAGTTGGCAGCCGCCGCATTGGCAGATGGGGTTGTTAGCGATTCCGAGCGGAACGACCTCCTTCGCGTTTCGCGTCTGCTAGGCGAGTCCGCCGAGGACTTGAACGCACTGCTTGCTGAGGCGGCTTCAAGGCTTGAAGCAAGACACGCTAGGGTTGCGAAGAGTTTGAGTACCACCGATGGACTCCGGGGACTGAGTGTTTGCTTTACTGGTGAGCTTCAGTGTCAGTACCAAGGGAGACCGATTTCTCGGGAACAAGCTGAGTCATTGGCGCAAGGAGCAGGCTTAGTCGTCGCAGGATCAGTGACGAAGAAGCTCGATTTGCTCGTGGTAGCGGATCCACACACCCAATCAGGGAAGGCCGCGAAGGCGAGAAGATATGGAATTCGGATTCTGCACGAACCGGTATTTTGGTCCGCCATCGGAGTCAAAGTGATGTGATTACGCCGAGTGCCGTGGTCGAGGGAGGTTCGGGGAGCGGGCCAAGCAATCGCGCGGCTCGGGTTCGAACTGCCCGCGCACCCAAGCAACGCATCCGCATGGCCCTTCGGTCGCGGAGCTTCCCTGCGCACCATGGCACCCCCGAGAGGATTGTCCGGCGCGAGCCAATGACCGCAATTCCACCCAAAGAGGAATCTTCGCCCCGGAGATTCGCCGGGCTGCCCGCGCTTTGGCGAGCCTTCCCACGATCTCGCGAGGCTGTCGACGCTCTCGCGAGCATCCCCATCGGCTCGCCAGCATCCCCATCGCCTCGCGAGCATCCCCATCGTCTCGCCAGCATGCCCAGCGCCTCGCGATCATGCCGCGTCTCTCGCCAGCATGCCCCGCGTCTGGCGATCATGCCGCGGGGGCTGGCAGCATGCCGAGAGCGCCGACAAGCGCAGGAATGGCCGATGTTGCTGGTTTTCTGCACTCCAGGCTGGATTCGAATGGCTGTTGCGCCGAAGGCGGGTGGTGGACTGGTTTCTCGCTCACGACGAGGCTCATCATGACGACCCCTGTCTTTCCGCCGCGGCGCGATGGCGATCTGCTCGCGTGGTCGCGCTCGTTCGCGGCTGTCATTTCCGCAGCGCCCGCGCTCTACGGCCTGGATGCAGCGCAGGCGGCGACCTTCGCGGCTCTGCAAAGCGACTATTCCGACGCGTACGCCGTCGCGCGCGATCCCGAGACGAATTCGCGAGCCAATGTGAACGCCAAGAACCAGGCGCGGGGCGAGCTGCTCGACGGGCCGGGCGGGGCGTGGGAACTCGTGCGACTCATCCAGGCGAATCCGAACGTGACCAATGCGCAGCGCAGCGGACTCGGACTCCAGACGGTCGATCGGCATCGCTCGCCGGTCGGGCCGCCGCAGAGCGCGCCGGACCTGTCGATCGGCGCGGTGCGCGGGCCGGTGATCCGCATTCGGCTGCGCGACCGCGAGCACCCCGATCG
>DIDT01000045.1 GCA_002418285.1 Phycisphaerales bacterium UBA5793 | reverse complement strand
AACTACGCCGCTTCGGCACATCTCGCGACACGGGCCAACGTGGGCGGCGACATGGCGGCCAACGGGGCGGCGGATTCGCGCCCGGCTACCAGCACAAGGAGACCTGACCGATGAACGCGTTCAAAGTTGAACTTCGCCCACTGGCCGAGATCAAGCCGTACGAGAAGAATCCGCGGCTCAATGACGACGCGGTGGACGCGGTGGCCAACAGCATCACCGCCTTCGGCTGGCAGCAGCCGATCGTCGTCGATGGCGACGGCGTGATCATCTGCGGCCACACGCGGTGGAAGGCGGCGCAGAAACTCGGTTTGGAGATGGTGCCGGTCCATGTGGCAACCGATCTGTCGCCCGAGCAGGTGCGCGCGTACCGGATCGCCGACAACAAGTCGGCAGAGTTGGCCGAATGGAACATGGAGTTGCTGCCGATCGAGATGGCCGAACTCCAGGGCGCCGGCATCGACTGGTCGAATCTCGGCTTCAGCGCCGACGACCTGGCGAAGTTGCTCGACCCCGGGGTGCGCGATGGATTGACCGATCCGGATTCAATCCCCGAGCCGCCCGATGAACCGATCACGAAGCGCGGCGACTTGTGGATTCTCGGCGAGCACCGATTGCTGTGCGGTGACAGCGCCAGCGCGGCCGACGTCGATCGACTGCTCGATGGCCAGCCGGTCCATCTCGTGAACACTGACCCGCCTTACAACGTCAAGGTCGAGCCGCGCAGCAACAACGCGATCGCGGCCGGCAACTCATCGTTCCCCGAGGCGAAGAAGAAGCGCACGCATCACCAGTCGTTTGATGTCGCGCGGCAGGGAGAGAAACGCCGCACCACCCGCAAGATGCGGGCGAAGGACAGGCCGTTGGCCAACGACTTCGTCTCCGACGAGGCGTTCGACGAGATGCTTGATGCGTGGTTCGGCAACATGGCGCGCGTGCTCATCCCCGGCGGCGGGTTCTATGTGTGGGGCGGATACGCGAACCTCGGCAACTACCCGGCACCACTCAAGCGCGCCGGGCTGTACTTCAGCCAAGGGATCGTATGGGATAAGCAACATCCGGTTTTGACGCGAAAAGACTACATGGGCGCGTTCGAGATCGCGTTCTATGGATGGCGCGAGGGCGCTGCGCACCGCTTCTTCGGGCCGAACAACGCCACCGACCTGTGGCATGTCAAGAAGGTCAATCCGGCCGCAATGCAGCATTTAACTCAAAAACCGGTCGAACTCGCGGTGCGTGCGATTCAGTACTCGTCTCGTCCGGGCGAGAACATTTTGGATCTCTTCGGAGGATCGGGTTCCACTCTGATCGGCGCGGAACGTACCGAGCGGCGCGCGTTTCTGATGGAACTCGATCCAGCGTACACAGATGTCATCGTGGATCGGTATCAGCGATTCTCAGGGAAGCCCGCCATCCTGGAACGCACCGGTGAGTCGCCGATCCCCATGCAGCCGCGCGAGGAGAACATGCGATGAGAACCTATCCGACACCGCAGGGCACGATCACCAAGTTCGGATACCGGCGAATCCGCTGCAAAGACCGAAAGCAGCGCATGGAGCATGTGCTGGTGTGGGAAGCGGCACACGGTCCGGTGCCGCCGGGCATGGAAATCCATCACATCAATGGCGACAAACTCGACAACCGACTGGCCAACCTGATGCTCGTTACGCGCCTGGAGCACAAGCGCATCCACAGCGGGTGCATTCGCTGCGGCGAGATCTGGTTCAAGCGCTGTCGTCGTTGCCGCTGGTATCGCCGGATCGACACCGAGTTCTACGAGTACCCCGGCGGCAAGGGTGCGAGCGGGATCTGCAAACGCTGCGCGTCGATCGATGCGGTGGAGTACAAAAAGAAGCGCCGCCAGCGAGCGAAGGCGGCTGACACCGGAGAGACGGCCCCGGTCAATGCCGAGGCCGTCGGAGCAGCAGGATGATGTGGTCGCTACTCGCTGGTCTCGGCCGTCGCCTCCTCCGGCCCCTTCTCGCGCAGGGCGTGATACTCGATCAATGCGTCTTCGTAGACGAAGTCGCTCGCCGCGACATGCTTGCGCTCGCGGGCGGGCACGATGCACGATCGTTCCTTGAGGAATGCGATCGCCGTCGCGACCTGCGACCATGGAGGCATCTTCGATTCATCACCGCCGCCTGCCTTGGCGCGAATGTCTTCCATCGTGAACGCGGCGTTGCCCATCTGCTCAATCGCGTAGGCCACGTCGTCGTAGACCTGCTTCGTACACATGTGCTCGTACGGCTTGCCGCGCTTGGGCACGACGCGGCGCAGCAGCGCACCGCTGGCGGCATCGACGATGAACGATTCATTAAGTTGACGGAGCATCGGGTTCACCTCCTTCCGCAGCCGGATCGTAGTGATGGCCGCAGGTCTGGCATTCGACGCGGTCGTCTTCGACCCATACCAGCATGTCCATGCGGCGCTCGCCGCAATGCGGGCAGGCGAATCCCGGTTCGACACGTTCGTCATTGGTCTTGGCGATCATGGGCTCACCTCCCCGCGCGATTCGCTCAGGTCGAAGATGGCCACCACCGCCAGCAGCCCGACGAGCAGCGCGGTGCGTTCGTCGAGGCCGGTGAGATCGCCGCCCGCGCAGGTGCGAATCAACGCGGCCTTGTCGCTTGCGGGCATCGCGTCCAGGGTGTCGCGCATCGTGGCGCGAGCCTGGTCGGCATGGGCGAGGAGTCGTTGTACTTCGCGATCCATGGTTCACCCGGCCTTCCCGGCCGCGGTGAAGCGGCCCTTGTCAACCTTGGCGAAGCGTGCGTCTTTGCCCTTGGAAGCAATTTCGCGGATCATGGCGGCGTACAAGGTCGCGTGCGGCGTCGCGCCGTTGGTCTTCCAACCCGCCGCGATGGCGCGCTCGGCGATGGTTTTCGCATCGAGCGGCTCTTTGGCCCGCCCCAGGACCTGCGCTGCGGCGTCGAGACCGCTGAGGCCTTCGCGCTTCCTGCGAGGTTTCGACTCGGCCTTGCCGTCGGCCGTTTTCGTCGTCTTGGCGCTCGCTACTCGTGCCTTGGGCGCACCGAGGTCCTTGGGCATGGTGATGCCGATCTGCGCCGGGCTCTTGCCCGTCAACTGCTTGATCGATTCCTTGATGTGGAACACGCCGGTGACGTTGCCCACCGCGTCCTTCTCGCGGCAGCCGGTCTTGGCGTCGATCGGCGAGTCGGCGGGTACGCGGTAGAGCAGCGGTGTGCGGCCATCGACGCGGAAGAACAGTTCGTGGAGTTTGCCGTTGCGTTTCCAGCACACGTGGTTCTTGCTGGTGGGCAGGTCTTCCACCTGCTTGGCGATCACCGCGTAGTCGTCCTTGTTGACCAAGGCGATTCGCGGTTGCGTGCGTCGGCCCTTGCGTTTGGGCGCGGCTGGCGTCGTGCCCTGCTGGGCAGCAGCCTCCTCGGCCTTCTTCACCCAGCGCGACCGTTCCTTGCCGTCGACGATCTCCGTCTTCATGACCAGGCCCTTGGCTGCGGCTTTGGCGTCGCGCTCGGCGATGCGTGCGGCATCTCTATCAACAACGCGGCCCCCGGGTTTCACGCCGGAGGCCTTGGTGCCGTTCTTCTTGTCGCTCGCCGCAGTTGGCGGTGGTCCCGCTTCGGCCCGCAATCGCTGGGCGGACTTGATTCGCACCTTCTTGTTCGTGTCGAGGTTGGTGGCGTCCCAGCCGCCATTGCGGTTTTCGGCATCGATGCGCACCTTGGCGATCTTGCCGCTCACCTTCGCGGTGTACGTGTTCCCGACCTTGATCTCGTTCTTCTTCATCGTGCTGCTCCTTTCATGCTGGCAGCGGTTGGTGGATGTGAATCGCCGTCACTCGACGGCGAGTTCTTCGAGGACTGCAAAGTTCGGCGACACCGACCAGCGAGGCCGGCCCGTCGTATCGGTCGCGATGATGCGACTGTTCACGTTGGATGCGTCGGCGAAGGTGTCGAACATGCGCTGCGTCGCGCGACGTGCGGCGGCCACGATGCCCTCAGGTGTGCCGTCGTGGCTGGCGACGAGATGGCCCAGGACGACGCCGTCGCGATCGCACGCCTCGCGGATGACGATGTTGGGCGCGCCAGCACCGGTGCGGCGGGTGATTGGGTTGCGCTCATTCAAAGTGGTGATCGAGTTCATGGCGTTCGCTCCTCACTTGCCGCGGGGCACCGGCGTGATGTCGATCCTCCGACCGCAGGCGGGACAGACGGCCTTCGTCGGCCGTGCCGACTGCCGTCCCGCTTCGTACGCCTGCTCCAACGCTTCCTTGATGCACCAGACGGCGGTGTCGTGGAAGTCGAGGCTGTCGCTGTTGCGGGTTTCCAAGGTCTCAAGGCCGAGGGCCTCGCGGGCGATCGTGGTCAGTTTGTTGTCGCGTGTCGTACTCATGGCGTCTCCGTTTCGGATGGTGGTGGTTCAGCAGCCCGCGACGCGGTCGATCTGGTCGAGCACGTCGTGGATCATGGAATTCGTGGCGTTGGGCTCGCCGCGCTTGGTCGTGCCGTAGATGACCTTCGCCGCGTTGCAGGCGACCGCGAACCGGTCCTCGCGGCTGTCGGTGCGGACGACCTCGATGAGCACGTCGTTGGCGATGACCTGCGCGCCGTAGTCGGCGGCGTGAATCTCTACGTCGCCCTCGTCGCCTTCGATGATGATGGTCTTGATATGCATGGTGCGTCCTTTCGTTTGGGTGGTTCAGTTGCGCGGGGCCCATTCGTACCCGGCGCGTTCAAGTCGCGTGGCGTCGGCGAGGCAGACAACCCAGAAGGCGTCTTCGCCCAGCATCACCGCGCCGGCCTTGGTGCGGTCGGCGATCGCGAACGCGGTTGTCTCGTCGCGGATCACCGCCGGGCGGTGTCTGAGACCAAGTGCTCGCTGGGCGTTGGCGGCTGCGTCGATCAACTTGTTGGTGCGTGGCGTGTTCATGCGTCGGCCTCCTGTTGGCGGGCGGCGTGTTCCGCCTCGCGTTGCACACATGAGGGCATGAACAGCGCGAACATGCAAGGGGAATTGCCGAGGATTCGAGCAGGATTCGCAGATTGTGGGCAACTTCGCGCGACATGTGGGCAGGTTGCTAGGCATGTGCTAGGTAAGGCCGAACATCGCGCCGTGTTGGCCCACGTTGGGCCGCGCTGGCAGGTGGTCCGACGCTTCGCCCGAAGCGCGCCCGGCGCGACGTGGGCCACGGAGGGCCGCCGTGTCTACGCCGCGTGAAGAACAACCCGAACGCACTACTGGCGGCCTGAACCCGGCCGCTCTATCGGTGACCGACACGGCGCGGCTGTTGACGCGCGTCGGCGGCCAGCCAATCAGCGAATCCATGATCGAGCGCGACATCGAGGAGGGATTGCAGACCAACGCCGACGGCACGATCAACCTGGTGCACTACGCCGCATGGCTGGTGCGCGACATGGCCAGCGCCGGTGGAGGCGATCGTGGCGATTGACCCGCGCAGCCTCAAGCCGGGCGAGCTCTGCCGCGCTCTCAACAGCACGCCGCTGGGTGAGGTGATCAGCGAGCGGCAACTGCACCGCCACCGCACCCGCGCCGGCTATCGCATCGGCGACGGCAAGACCGTCGATCTGCTGAGGTACACCGCGTGGCTTGTGATCGAGCGCCACGAGCGGATCGCGGCGGACGACTCCGCCGCAGATGAACCGTTTGACGAGGTCGTGCAGCGCGACCCCCACCTGCCTGACTCATTCATTGGCCGCGACATCGACGCGCTGCCTGAAGTCATCGACGCTGGCCGCAAGGAAGCCTGCCGCCGCAACTTCCGCCTCTTCTGCGAAACCTACTTCCCGCAGACCTTCCACCTGCCATGGTCGCCCGACCACCTCAAGGTCATCGCCCGTATCGAACAGGCGGTGCTCGAAGGCGGCCTGTTTGCGATGGCCATGCCGCGCGGCAGCGGCAAGACGAGCCTCTGCGAGATCGCCTGCCTCTGGGCCCTGCTCTACGGCCACCGCGAGTTCGTGGCGCTCATCGGATCCGATGAAGAGCACGCCAGCCAGATGCTCGAATCGATCAAGGCCGAACTGGAAAACAGCGAGGCGCTGCTCGAAGACTTCCCCGAGGCGTGCTTCCCGATCCACTGCCTCGACGGCATCCACCAGCGCGCTGCCGGGCAACTCTTCGAAGGCGGCCAGACCCACATCGGCTGGACGGCGCATGAGATCGTCCTGCCGACGATGCCCGATTCGCACGCATCTGGTGGGATCATCCGTGTCGCGGGCATCACGGGCCGCATTCGCGGCATGAAGTACAAGCGGCCTGATGGGCGCAGCGTCCGCCCTTCGCTGGTGCTCATCGACGATCCGCAGACAGACGAGTCAGCCCGATCACCATCGCAGTGCGCCACGCGCGAACGCATCCTCGCCGGTGCCATCCTCGGTCTGGCTGGCCCGGGCAGGAAGATCGCCGGGCTGATGACACTGACTGTCGTGCGGCCCGACGACCTGGCCGATCGCCTGCTCGATCGCGACAAGCACCCGCAGTGGCAGGGTCAGCGTACCAAGATGGTGTACTCGTTCCCGAGCCGCGAGCAGTTGTGGGCGGAGTACGCGCAACTGCGGGCCGAGGGATTGCGCGCCGACGAGGGCATCACCCGCGCCACCGAGTTCTACGGCGATCACCGGGACGAGATGGATGAGGGCGCCGATGTGGCGTGGCCGGATCGGTTCAACCACGATGAACTCAGCGCCATCCAGCACGCGATGAACCTGCGGCTCCAGGATGAGAGGGCGTTCTGGGCCGAGTACCAGAACGAACCACTCCCCGAGAGCACCGCCCTCGACGAAGACCTGCTCACGGCCGAGCAGATTTGCGGCAAGGTCAACGGCCACGAGCGCGGCGAGGTGCCCATCGGTTCGTCGCTGCTGACGATGTTCATCGACGTGCAGGCCAAGGCGCTCTTCTGGCTGATTGTGGCCTGGGAGGAAAACTTCACGGGCAGCGTGATCGACCTCGGCACCGAGCCAGACCAGAAGGAGGCGTATTTCACACTCCGCGATATCCGTCGAACGCTTGCGGCCGCTGCGCCGCATGCCGGTCTCGAAGGCGCGGTCTACGCCGGGCTCGAGCGGCTCGTCGAGGCAAAATTGGGCCGGGAGTGGAAACGCGATGACGGCGCGATGGTGCGCATCGATCGGTGTCTCATCGACGCGAACTGGGGCCAGTCATCGGATGTGGTGTACCAGTTCTGCCGTCAAAGTCGATATGCGAATGTCGTCATGCCCAGCCACGGCCGGTACGTCGGCGCTTCGAGCATTCCGTTCAGCGAGTACAAGCGCAAGCGCGGCGACCGCGTCGGCCTGAACTGGCGCATCCCCGTCATCACCGGCAAGCGCGCCGTGCGCCACGTCGTCTTCGACACGAACTACTGGAAATCATTCGTGCATGCGCGGCTCGCGGTGCCGATGGGCGACCCAGGTTGCCTGTCGCTGTTTGGGCGCTCGGTAGGCTCATCGAATCGCACGGCGATCAACCATCAACTTCTCGCCGAGCACCTCACGAGCGAGTACCGCGTGAAAACACAGGGTCGCGGCCGGACAGTCGATGAGTGGAAACTCCGCGTCGATGGTCTCGACAACCACTGGCTGGACTGCCTTGTGGGTTGTGCGGTCGCGGCGTCGATGCAGGGCGCGGTTCTCTATGGCACCGACGTGCGGCAGGCCCCGCGCCGACGGATCCGTCTCTCCGACCTCCAAGGAGGGCGGCGATGAGCGAACGTACGACCAAATCGAAACGAGAGCCGGAGCCGCGCGGTATCCGCTGCCCGAAGTGCGGGTGTGGGCACTTCGTGGTTGTCTACACCCGGAAGATTCCGGGTGGAGCGATCCGCCGACGGCGGGAGTGCCGGCACTGCGGGAGGCGCGTGACGACATATGAAGCGATGTCGGGCTGACTTGGAGCAGTCCATGCTCGTTTTCCGATAGACTTGTGGGGGAATCAGCCAAGGACCGCCCGCATGGCGACCGTCAAATACGACGAAATCGGATACTGGTCAGAAGTGAAACTCGACATCGTCCGCAAGTACGCCTCGGCCTACTCGAGGATTCTCAGCGCACAGCAGAACATGCGCGGACATGTCTACGTCGATGCGTTTGCGGGCGCGGGCCTGCACATCTCGCGGGCTACCGGTGAATTCGTACCGGGCAGCCCACTCAACGCCCTGAATATCAGTCCCCGATTCAGTGAGTACCACTTCATCGACCTTGACGGCGGCCGCGCCCAGTCTCTCCGAGATCTGACCACGGGACAATCTGGAGTGACTGTTCACGAAGGAGACTGCAACCCCGTTCTATTGAACGACCTGTTTCCTCGTTGTGAATACCGGGACTATCGGCGAGCTCTTTGCCTGCTCGATCCCTATGGGCTGAATGTTGACTGGGCGGTACTGGCAAGAGCAGGTGAGATGCGCTCAATCGAGATCTTCTACAACTTCATGATCATGGATGCGAACATGAATGTACTCCATCGCAACCCGGATCACGCGACGCCTCAACAAAAGGCACGTATGGACGCGGTATGGGGTGACGACACATGGCGCGACGTGGCGTATCCCACAGTGCAAGGTCTATTCGCGCCGATGGAGGAGAAGGCTGATAATCGGACGATCGCCGAGGCGTTTCGCAAACGCCTCCAAGAGGTCGCTGGCTTCAAATACGTGCCCGAGCCCCTGCCGATGCGAAACACTCGTGGTGCGGTGATCTACTACTTGTATTTCGCCTCTCCGAATAAGACCGGTGGTAAGATCGTGGGAGAGATCTTCAACAAGTATCGCGGACGAGGAGGAGTGTGATGGCTGTCGATTCCAGTATCGAGTGGACGGATGCGTCATGGAATCCCGTAACAGGGTGCACGAAGGTCAGCAGTGGCTGCGCCCACTGCTACGCCGAGCGAATGGCAAAGCGACTGCATGGGATGGGACAGCCAAACTATCGAAACGGATTCCAACTCACCCTTCAGCCGCAGATGCTCGACATTCCGCTGCGATGGAGGCGGCCTCGTCGAGTGTTCGTGAATTCCATGAGTGACCTCTTTCACGAGCAGGTCCCGATTCGGTACATTCAACGGGTCTTTCGTACGATGCGCCGTGCCAACTGGCACCAGTATCAAGTGCTGACGAAGCGGGCGGACCGGCTGCTCGCATTGGATTCCAGACTTGAATGGCAGCCGCATGTTTGGATGGGAGTCAGTGTCGAAACATCGCGATTTGTTTCACGGATTGACTGTCTGAGGCGCACTCATGCGGCCGTCAAGTTTCTGTCACTCGAACCGTTGCTTGGGCCGCTGCCGGACTTGAACCTTGATGGAATTGACTGGGTGATAGTCGGCGGTGAATCGGGGCCGGGCGCGAGGCCCATGGATGAAGAGTGGGCACTCGACATTCGCAACCAATGCCGGGACGCTGGCGTTCCGTTCTTCTTCAAGCAATGGGGCGGAGTCTTCAAGAAGTTCACCGGCAGAGAACTCGATGGCAGAACATGGGATGAGATGCCCGTGGGAGATGTCGAAGATCGCCGCATCCAATTGAACGTCCTCGAGACTGTCGGCTAACTGACACGGCCGCGTCCCTGCTCATAGGTCTACCCGTGTAACGATCTCGCGCCCACCCCTCCCCATCCGCAATCTCTGAGCGTTTCATCCGTCCGTACCTGACGGATGGACCATGTGCTTCCACCTCTGGATGACCTCGGCCGACTCGTGATCGAGTTGCGCTTTGTCCCTGCGCCTGATCGCGATGACGCGGTGCAGGAAGCGTGGCTGGCGCACCTGGAGGGGCGGCCGGCCGCGACGGCGGTGAACACGTACGCGCAGCGGCAGCGGCGGTATCGCAAGCGCATGGCCGTTCTCATTGAACTTTACGAGGACAAGGGATGGCTGAGTCCGACATCGAGCAGGCGATCAAACAAAGCGCCCAAGGCCCCGCCAAAGCGAGCGGCGACTCGGGCAGCGTCGAGCAGCACAGCCTCGCGGACCAGATCGAAGCGGACCGCTACCTCGAAAGCAAAAAGGCGAGCCGGGGCAAAGGACTCAAGGTGAAGTTCGTGCAACTGGAGCCGCCGGGTACGGCGTGATGATGCTCAAGCGTCTCGTGACATCGTGGTTTGGCAATGGCGGTAAGGCGCCGGCCGCTCCATCGCGCCCACCGGTGCGAATTGTCCGCGCCAAGTTCGACTCGGCACAGACGACGACCGACAACCGCCGCCACTGGGCCAATGCAGATGGTTTGTCACCCAATGCAGCCCTCTCGCCTGAAGTCCGGCGCATTCTGCGCAACCGGGCCCGCTACGAGGTCGCCAACAACTCCTACGCGCGCGGGATCGTGCTCACGCTCGCCAATGACACTATCGGCACGGGTCCGCGACTCCAGATGCTCACGACCGACACCAAGGCGAACGACATTATCGAGAAGTCGTTCGAGCAGTGGTCAAGGGCGATCAATCTGCCCGAGAAGTTGCGCACGATGCGTCTGGCCCGGGCCGAGAGTGGCGAGGCCTTCGGCATTCTGACCAGCAACCCGGCCGTCGAGGCGCCGGTCCAACTCGATCTGCGACTCGTCGAACCCGACCAGGTGACGAGTCCGCCGGGTCGATTGCTGCGGATTGGCGAAGCGGACGGCATCACCTTTGATTCCTTCGGCAATGCGGTCAACTACACGGTCCTGCGCCGCCATCCGGGCGACGGCGGCATGTTCGGATTCTCCGGCGAGTTCGACACCATTCCAGCCTCGTCAGTGGTTCACTACTACCGCGTCGATCGACCCGGGCAGTGGCGCGGGATTCCCGACATCACACCGGCATTGCCTTTGTTTGCCCAACTGCGGCGCTACACGCTCGCGGTCATCGCCGCGGCTGAGACTGCGGCGGACTTCGCGGCGGTCATCTACACCGACGCGCCTCCCAACGGTGAAGCCGAGTCCCTCGAACCGATGGACATCGTCGAACTCGAGAAGCGACTGGCCACGGTCCTGCCCGGTGGCTGGAAGTTAGGCCAGGTCCATGCCGAGCAGCCCGCGACGACGTACGCCGAGTTCAAGCGCGAGATCCTCAACGAGATCGCGCGTTGCCTGAACATGCCATTCAACGTCGCGGCGGGGAATTCCAGCGGGTACAACTACGCCTCCGGCCGCCTCGACCACCAGACCTACTACAAGTCGATCCGTGTCGAGCAGAACCACCTCCAGACGGCGGTCCTCGATCGGGTCCTCCGCGCCTGGCTCGATGAGGCCGTGCTCGTCGAGGGGCTATTGCCCCAGTCTATGCGGGCGATCGGCGTCGCCACGCCGCACACGTGGTTCTGGGATGGAATGGAGCACGTCGATCCCGCCAAGGAAGCGACGGCGCAGGCCACGCGACTGGCGAATCACACGACGACACTTGCGACCGAGTTCGCCCGGCAGGGGCGGGATTGGGAAGAGGAACTGCGCCAGCGGGCGCGTGAAGTCGAACTCATGAAGGAACTGGGACTGTCACCGGCGCAGGCACAACCGAATGCGGGTGACACCAGCAATGACGGGAATCAGGACAATGGCCAAGAGCAAGACGCCAACGCGATCAGCATCGCCGCCTGAACAGGCAACGCTCCAGTCGATCGAGATCACCGCCGCGGCGCAGATCGATATCGAGGCTGCGGCCGGCGAAGGTCAGACGACTCTGCCGCGTTTCAAGATGATCGCCTACACCGGCAGCGCCATGCGTGTCGCCGCGTGGAGGCATCCGGTCATTCTCGACCTGGCGGGATTGAACATCCCTTCGCAGCAACGGCCGATCCGTTTCAGCCATGATCCGGCTTCGGGTGTGGGTCACACCGACGCGATCCGCATCGAACAGGGGCAACTGATTGCCTCGGGTGTCGTTTCGCGCGACACGCCCACGGCCCGCGAGATCGTCACTTCTTCGAAGAACGGATTCCCCTGGCAGGCGTCGGTGGGCGCCAGCGTCGAGGAGTTCGAGTTCATCCGCGAAGGTCAGAAAGTGCTCGTCAACGGCCAGGAGTTCGCTGGACCGGTGAATGTGGTCCGCAAGGCGACACTGGGCGAGATCAGCTTCGTGGACCTCGGGGCGGATGGAAAGACCAGTGTGAATGTCGCGGCGATCGCGGCGACTCAGGAGAACATCATGGACGGTGATACGAAGGACAACGCCACCAACAACGGCACGGCGACACAGACCAAGCCTGAATCGACGCAGGATGACGCCAGCAAGGCCAACGCCAGCGCCGTCGAGGACATCCGCGCGCAGGCGCTCGCCGAGACGACGCGCATCTCCGCGGTGCGCCGCCTCTGCGGTGGCCAGCACGATGAGATCGAGGCCAAGGCCATCCGCGAGGGCTGGGATTCCACGCGCACCGAACTGGAGATCCTCCGCGCCAGCCGGCCCAAGGCACCGGCAATCCATGTCCACGATCAGAATGTCAGCACCCAGGTGCTCGAAGCCGCGTGCATGCTCACCGCGGGACTCGATGCACCCGAGAAGCACTGCGAAGAGCAGGCGCTCGACCTGGCCGCGAAGCGATTCCGCGGCGGCATCGGGTTGCAGGAATTGCTCCTTGAGGCGGCATGGGCGAACGGGTACAGCGGCCGCAACTTCCGCGACAGCCGCAATGTGCTCAAGTTCGCCTTCAACCCCGGCATCGAAGCGGGAATGAGCACGATCGACATCGGCGGCATCCTGAGCAACGTCGCCAACAAGTTCCTCCTCGAGGGCTTCTTCTCCGTCGAACGGACCTGGCGGAACATCACCGCGGTGCGGAACGTGAGCGACTTCAAGACGGTGACATCGTATCGACTCGTCGGCAAGGACCAGTACGAGATCGTCGCGCCCGGTGGCGAACTCAAGCACGGCAATCTCGGCGAAGAGCAGTACACCAACAAGGCCGACACCTACGGCCTGCTGCTGGCCATCGATCGGCGCGACATCATCAACGATGACCTCGGCGCCATCACGACGGTGCCGCGCAAACTGGGGCGCGGCTCGGGCCTGAAGATCAACGACGTGTTCTGGACCATCTTCCTGGCCAACACCGACTTCTTCAAGGTCGCCAACAACAACTATCTCAGTGGCGCCGACACGGTGCTGAGCATCGACGGCCTGACCAAGGCCGAGGTCGCGTTCATGGACCAGGTCGATGGCGATGGCAAGCCCATCGGCATCATGCCCTCGATCATGCTCGTGCCCACGGCGCTTTCTGCCATCGGCACGCAACTCTTCAAGAGCATGGAACTCCGCGACACGACGGCCAGCACGAAGTACCCGGTGAGTAACCCGCACCAGGGCAAGTTCCGTGTCGAGGTGAGCCGGTATCTGAGCAACGCCTCGTACACCGGCAACTCGGCCAAGGCGTGGTATCTGCTGGCCGATCCGACGGACCTGCCGGTGATCGAGGTCGCATTCCTGAATGGTCAGGAATCACCGACCATCGAGACGGCCGAGGCCGACTTCAACGTGCTGGGCATCCAGATGCGCGGCTATCACGACTTCGGGGTCAACCTGCAGGATCCGCGTGGTGGAGTGATGAGCACGGGTGAAGCGTAAGCACTTAACGACTCGCGTCGTTGATTCACGATCAGGAGAATGAACATGACACAGGCAACTTTCGTCTCACCCGGCAACGCCATCGACCACACCCCCGGCAGTGCGGTTGCATCCGGCGAGGTGGTGGTTCAGAACACGCTGCCGGGCTTTGCGCGCACGCCCATCGCGGCCAATGCGCTCGGTTCGCTGGGCGTGGCGGGCATCTACGACATCGTCAAGGTGACCGGCGCGATCAATGCGGGCATCGCGGTCTACTGGGATGCCAACGGCGATCCCGTCGGCGGCACGGTCGGCACGGGCGCGCTGACGACCACTTCGACGGGCAACGCTTATCTCGGCAAGACCGTGCGCGCGGCTGCGGACACCGATGAAACGGCGCGCGTGCTGGTCGACCATTCCGTGATCGGCCTCCAGAGCACACTGACGGGCGCTATTGCCGATCCCGGCGACGCCGGAGCGATCCCCGTCGCGCAGTCGGGATACGTCCCGATCGTGACGGGCGGCTCGGAGACGCGCACGCTGGCCATCCCGACGTTCGTGGGGCAGGAACTGCTCCTGTTCATCAAGACCGACGGCGGCACCTGCGTGATCACGGTTGCCTCGGCAATCAACCAGACCGGCAACAACACGATCACGATGGCGGATGCGAACGACTCGATCCGCCTGCACGCCATCGACAACAACGGCACCCTCGCCTGGCGTGTGGTCTGCAACGACGGCGCGGCGCTCTCCACGGTGTGATGCATCATGACCGATTTGCTCAGTCAGGGTCTGTCATGGCTCGAAGATCAGCGTCATCAGCACTTGACGCGGACGGTGGTCTACCAGCGCGGGGCCAACGAGGTGGAACTGGCGGCAACGATCGGCCGCACGGTGTTCGAACAGGACGACCACGCGGGCGGGCTCACGCGCATCGAATCAAGGGACTTCCTTATCCGCGCCGTCGATCTCGTCCTCGCCGGTGATGTGACGCTGCCTCAGCCGGGTGATCGCATCATCGAGACTGATTCGATCGCCACGTACACCTACGAGGTCATGGCGCCGGGCAGTGAGCCGCCGTGGCGCTACAGCGATGTGAATCGCACCACACTGCGCATCCACACCAAGCACGTGGGCACGGAGAACCTGTGAGCAGCACGATCCTGACCATCGCCGATGCGGTCGTGGCGAGCCTGAACGGGACTTCGTTCTCGATGCCCTTCACGGCACAGCGCCATCTTGTGCCGAGTGTCGGACTCGAGGACTTGGCGAGTCTGCATGTGACGGTCGTGCCGCGGACTGTGGCGCGAACCGCCTCGGGCCGGCGGGATTCGTGGCTGGACTGCACGATCGACGTGGGGGTGCAGCAGAAGGTGGCCGGTGATCCGGACGCCGATGCATTGATCGCGCTGGTCGAGGAGATCGCCGAGCATCTGAGCCATCAGCGGCTGGCCGGCGCGCCCGAGGCGGCGTGGCTCAATACCACGACCGATCCCCTCATCTCGCCCGAGCATCTCGATCAGCAGCGCGCATTCACGAGTGTCGTGTCGGTCACCTACAGGGTGAGGCAGTAGACGAAAGGACCGTGACCCATGGGCTTCAAACTCGGCATGGAGGCCGTCCTCAATTACAAGGTGGACGGCCAGGGCGCGGGCGGAGCGTGGACGGAACTGACCAATGTCCGCGATGTGACGCTCAATCTCGAAGCGGCCGAGGCGGATCTCACGACCCGTGGCAATCAGGGTTGGCGCGCCAACGTGGCCACACTCAAGTCCGCGACCATCGAGTTCGAGATGGTGTGGGATACGGCGGATGCCGGCTTCACCGCCATCCGCAATGCGTACCTCAACAACGCCATCATCGGCTTCCAGGTCCTCGATGACACCGGCGGCGAGGGGTTGCAGGCCGACTTCATGATCAGTTCATTCAGTCGCAGCGAGCCGCTCGAGGAAGGCATCACCGTGTCGGTGTCGGCCAAGGTCGCCTACTCGGCCACGCCGCCCTCGTGGATCGGAGGTGCATGATGCCCAGCAGTACCCTGTCACTCTCCGGCGAGATCGGCGGCGCGCCACTTGGGGCAACGCTTCAGCGCACCGCGGATGGCGCCATCCGCCAGGGCCCGATCACACTGCCCGCGGCCGAGGCGGGCACACTCTCGACGCGCAGCACCAATACCACCGGCGTACTCACCCTTGCGGGAACCACCCTTCAGATCGGCGATGTCATCGACGTCTACTGGGATGGCGGGCGGCGCTACGACGTGGATGTGGATGGTGTGGCGGGCGATGACGTGACATTCTCAGGTGGAGCGGGCGATGTGCTGCCAGTCCAGGACACTGCCGTGACCGCGGCTGAGCAGGTGGCGATCGACCTCGCGTTCACCGGCGACGAACTCGTCGCCATCGGCGCCAAACTCGGAGAACGCGGCCATCTCAGCGTCCGCGACAGTGGTGCCACGGCGCTGTCGATCGACCTCGTGAAGAACGAGACCTGGTTCTGGCTCGACGGCCAGCAGATCGTCAATCCGCTCGCAGGTTCCTCGATCGACGGCCTCATGGCGAGCAACGCCTCGTCCTCGGCGACGGCCGTCCTGAATCTTGGCGTGCTTTACGACTCGACGCCGTGAGCACCCGATCACCCTTCATGAACAGGAGCATGTCATGATGTTCTTCTGGATGCTTTGGATCTATTGGCTGTTCCTGCTGTGGCTCTTTCTGCTGTGGTCAATCGAATCAAAGCCCGAAATCCGGGAAGTGCGAACGTTTCCCAGCGCGGAGTCGCGCTCCGCCACCAACTCGCCGTTGCAGGAGGCAGTGAATGAAGACCTTCAAAGACAACGCGGGTAACGCGTGGACGGTCGAGATCAACATCGCGGCCCTCAAGCGCATCCGCTCACTCACCGGCACGGATCTGCTCGACGTGATCAGCGGCGGCGATCTGCTCGAGCGTCTCATGCGCGATCCGGTGCTGCTTTGCGACATCCTCTACGCGCTCGTCAAACCTCAGGCGGATCAGAAGCAGCTCACCGATGAGACATTCGGCGCCGCGATGGCAGGGGATGCGATCGATGCCGCCACGGCCGCGCTGCTCGATGAACTGGTGGCTTTCTGCCCCAGCCCGAGGGACCGGGCCAACCTCGGGCGGGTGCTGACGGTGGTCCGAAGCGCGATGGACAAGGCGCGCGACGTGGTGGAAGCGCGCCTCGAGGGCGGCGAGATCGAACGGATCGTCGAGGAGGCGCTGCGCGAGACGATCTCTGGCAACTCATCTGGCGCTGCGCCGGAATCCTCGGCCTCGACCCCGGCGAGTTGACACTGCGCGACCTGCTCGCAATGGCCGAGCAGCGCCAGCGCGATGAATGGGCGAGGACATCATCCATCATGGCACTCATCGCCAACACGCAGCGCAATCCAAAGCGCCACCGGGCCGCCAGGCCGAGCGACTTCGACCCGTTCGCGCGGAAGCGGGATGTCATGAAGGCGGACGTGTCGGTACTCAAGGAAGTGTTCATCGACGGGCGGATGCCGGGCCGGCCCCGGGAGTAGCGATGCTCGATCTGCGCATCAAGCAACTGTTCTTCGATCGCCCCAAGGTGAAAAGGGCCGTCGATGCCGCGCGCCGCAAGGTGCTCAGCAAGGGTGGGGCGTTCATCCGCCAGACGGCACGCACGAGCATCCGCAAACGCAAGGGCACGAGCAAGCCCGGAGCCCCGCCGCACTCGCACGTAGGACTGCTGCGGAAGTTCATCCTGTTCGGATACGACCGGCAGAGCGAGTCCGTCGTGGTCGGTCCGGTGGGATTCAAGGGATCGACGGCGCCGCGCGTGCTCGAGCAAGGTGGTACGACGACGGTCACGCATCGTCGCCGCGGCAAGCGCACTGAACGCCGCGTGCGTGTCGCGGCTCGACCCTACATGAACCCGGCATTGGAGAAGGAGCGGCCCAAACTCCCTGAACTCTGGCGTAACAGTGTGAAGGGGGCGTAGAAGATGGCCAACACCCAGGGCATCCGCGCCGGCCGTGCCTTCGTCGAGATTGGCGGCGACGACGCGCGTCTGCAGCGCGCTCTGAAGCGGGCCCAGCAGAGGCTCAAGGCGTTCGGCGCTGGCATCCGCCAGATCGGCCTGCGCGCCGTGGCTGCGTCGGCCGCGATCCTCGCGCCACTCGCGGGCGCCACGAAGATCTTCGCCTCCAGCGGCGACCAACTCGACAAGATGGCCGCCCGCACGGGTGTGAGTGTCGAGGCCCTCTCTCAACTTGGCTTCGCGGCCGAGCAGTCCGGCGCGGACATTGAGACCCTCGAGAAGGGCATCCGCACCATGCAGCGCACCATCAATGATGCGCAGCGCGGCCTGTCCACTGCCACCGACGCCTTCGATGATCTCGGCCTGAACTTCCAACACCTCGCCTCACTCCCGCCCGAGGAGCAGTTCCAGACCATCGCCGACGCCATCACGCGTGTGGAAGACCCTTCGAAGCGTGCCGCGCTGGCGATGCAGGTGCTCGGCCGGGCCGGCACGCAACTGCTGCCGCTGCTGGCCAACATGCGGGCTCTTCGCGCCCAGGCGGACAGTCTGGGACTGACGATCTCGACCAAGGATGCGTCCAGCGCCGCGCTGCTCACCGACACGCTCAACATCCTCTGGCGCACGGTTCGCGTCGGCGCGTTCGTCATCGGCTCGGCCCTTTCACCCACGATCATCGATCTGAGCAATCGCGTCACCCGCATCATCATCGCCGCCAACGAATGGATCAAGGTGAACCGGGACACGGTCGTGTGGGTCGCCAAAGTCGGTGTGGCCGTTGGCGCCGTGGGCGGCATCCTCATCGCAACCGGCCTGGCGTTCACTGTGCTCGGTGTGGCGGTCGGCGGTCTGGGCAGTGCACTTGGTATCGCCGCCGCGATCATCGCTAAAGTCGCCGTCGTCCTCGGCGCGATCCTCTCGCCCATCGGACTATTGATCACCGCCGCAGCGCTGCTCGGCGGCACGATCGTCGCGTGGTCCGGCGCTGGTGGCAAGGCGATCCAGTGGCTCCGCGATCGTTTCGGCGAACTGAGCACATTCGTCGGCACCGTCATCGGCGGCATCCGCGATGCACTCGCCGGTGGAGATGTCGCACTGGCCGCGCGTGTCCTGTGGGCCGGGTTGCGCGTGGCGTGGGAACAGGGCATTCAACCCCTTCGTCAGGCATGGATCGGATTCAGCGCCGGTTTCCAGCGCGCGGCCATCATCGCCTTCTCGGGAGTCCGCAAGGCTTGGATCGAGGTCCGCGACTGGTTCGAACGCAACTTCCCCGACTTCACCGCAGGCATCGCCAAGGGCTGGGCCAACCTCGCCGCGGGTGTGCAGCGGGTCTGGGCCCGAGTGACCAACTGGCTCGCCGATCGCTTCACCGAGGTCATGGGTCTGCTGGATGAGTCGCTGGATGTCAATGCCGCCAAGGCGCTCAACCAGCAGCAACTCAACGCGGATCTCAACCAGGTCGAATCCCAACGCAAGGACGCGGTGACCAAAGCCGAGCGCCGTCGCGGTCGCAGCGATGCCGAGCGCGAACAGGCGAAGACCGCCGCACTCAATGCCGTCAACTCCCAGCGCGATGAGGCGCTGGCCAACCTCGATGAACAGACCGCCGAGCGGGTGCGGCAGGCCGAGGAAGTCCTTGCCCGGACCAAACAGGAACTGGCCGATGCCGTCGAGGCAGGGAGGCAGAAGCGCGAGCAGGCGATCAATGAAGGGCAGGATCCGACTTCGCTGGCCCTTCAGAGTCTGGCGGACATCGGTGATCAACTCGACACCCTGGCGCGTCGTGTCAGTGTGCGCGGCACCTTCGACGCCTCGGCCGTGCGCGGCCTCGCGGCCGGCGATGACAGCGCCGAACGCACCGCACGCGCCACCGAGCAGACGGCGCGGCACACCAAGCGCCTCGTCGAGGCGAGCAGCAAGGGACTGGCCTTCGGATGAGCACGGAAGTTCAGGAACGTGGGATCAGTCGAACGACCACCAGTGGCCGGAGCCCATCGACTGAACGTCTCTACTGGGTGCGCGGCACGAGCGATGATCTCGAGGCGCTGGCAGCACTCGAAGCCGAGGTGCCGTCCTTCTATGGTGGCCTGCCGCTCTACCAGGTGCGTGTCGAGGAAGCCGGGCCCGATCTCTACGACGGCACAGTCACCTATCAGGTCGATTCATCCACCGACCCGCCCGACACCGGGGAGAGCACCTTTACCTTCGAGACCGGCGGCGGCAGTGAGCACATCACCCAGTCGCTGGCCACGATCGCGTCGTACGCGCCGCCTGGTGGCACCGCGCCGGATTTCAAGGGCGCCATCGGTGTCACGGCCGACAGTGTCGAGGGTGTGGACATCGTGGTGCCCACGTACCAGTTCACCGAGACGCACTATCTCGACGACAGTCTGGTGACGCCCTCTTATAAAGGTACGCTCTTCGCCCTCACCGGCAGGGTCAACGATGGCGGATTCAAGGGCTTCAGTGCGGGCGAGTGTCTGTTCCTCGGTGTCTCCGGCTCCAAACGCGGCCAGGGCGACTGGGAACTGACCTTCCGATTCGCATCCCGCCCCAACCGAACCGGCCTGAGCGTCGGCGACATCACCGGCATCGACAAGAAGGGCTGGGAGTACCTGTGGGTCAGGTATGCCGAGGCTGAGGACGCTACGGCCGGCGCGATCGTGAAACGACCCATCGCCGTGTATGTCGAGCGTGTGTATGAGAGCGGAGATTTCACGGGATTGGGGATCTGACCATGGGTGGCGATTCCCTGCGCAAGGTGAAAACTGGCGACCCGCTCAACATCCCCGCGGCGGCGTACAACGCCTTCGTCGATGCCGCCGTCGATCTGCGGCAGCGCCAGCACAATGCAGCAGGTGATCCGCAACGACTGCGGCGCGACAACGATGTCATCCTCGTATCAAACTCGACAGGTTCGACGGTGGGCCGATTCGGTGTGCTGGCCATCACCGACCCAATCATCGATCCCAGCGATGCGCTCGAACTCGAACGGGTGGCGTTCACGGGTGTGGTTCCCGCAGCCGAACACGCGGGCAGGTTCGCCATTCTGCTGGAGACAGCGGCGCCTGGCGCGATCGTGCGAGCGGCCATGGGCGGCGTGGTTCCGGTCAAGGTGGGTCTGCTGAACCCGAGCGATGAGTTCGCGGATGTTGCCCCTGGCCAGACCGGCTGGCTCAACAGCGGCGACAGCGGCGCGGCACAGATCCTCTGGGTGGAATCCTCGCTGGTTCCGGTGCGCCAGGCGATTGTGCGTCTGCCCGCGGCCGGCGCGGCGGTGTGTCTTGCCTCGAACAGCGGACTCGCCTTCGACACCGAAGGCTGCCTCAAGATCGATACCAACGTGAACAGCACCGTGCAGTTGACGCTCGTCACCGGCGTCACCCACGCGATCGTCGGCAGTGTGCTCCGCATCACGGTGCAGCGATCGATCATCACCCTCTCGCGGAACGTGGCGGGCGTCGTGATCGGTGTCGGCGCCACTTCAACGACGAGCACGACCAGCGATGTCAATCTGGAGAGTTGCCCCTGAGTCGTGATGGGCACCTACGGGAAGTCGAACTCATTTGTGGTGAGCACCCGAAGGAAGTTGAACCATGCCGCTCATCCTTGGACCATCGGGCAACTCGCTTCTGCTTGGCCCGATCGGCCTGCCGGCGACCAGCACGAACTGCTGCTGTTGCAAGGAAGGCGTCGATTGCCCTGACTGCCTCTGCTGCATCTGCATCGAGTGTGGCGACGGTGTGCAGTACTCCCTGCCCATCGATGGCTGTCACAACTCCAGTGGCAAGGCGTGTCTGACCGTCAAACTGAGCGGGCTGACCTTCGCCACTGCCTGCCGCACCTTCCGCGGCAACGACTGTGTGGCAGCGCCGGGCACTTGGGCCTCATACAAGTACCTCTCCGCGGCCATGGCCGATCTGACGCTGCCCTTCAACTGGAACGACGGCGTCCACACCTCGATCCGCGATCCCGACTCGCCGTGCAACACCATCAACCCCGACACCGTCTGCTGCCAGTGGCGCACTTGCCTGATCCTCGCCGACACCGGCATCAACGCGACGCAGTACGTCAACTCCAACTGCACCGGCACAAGCAACACGTTTGATGTGCTGATCGCCAGCGCCGTGCTCGATTACCAGGTCGTCGGCACGACACGGCGCTTCATCCTCTGGGTCACGGCCCTTCCCGGCGGCGGCATCCCCATCCCGATCTTCTTCGGTGTCGCCAACTTCGACGCCCGCCAGTGCGCCAACTACTCGACCTGGCCGCTGGTCATCATGAACGGGCTGTCCAGCACGGCTTGCCTGTGTGGCGGATCCGGAACCGCCATGCATCCTGCCGCGACGGGTGGCACAGCGACGATCACCATGGCGTGCGATACGGATTGCAGTGGCTTCGAGCCGGGGCCCGGGCTGGCATCGCTTGAAGCGTCTGGACCGCAGATTGCGGCACACCGCTTGGCGGATGCGACCGCATTGGACGTGGCGGACGCACGTGAGGAACGGCGGCGCGGATGCGTGGGTTGCCGCAGGAAGCACTCATCGGCGTGAGCATGGCAGACTAGGAAACGAGCCTTGCCGATAGGACAAGTGACTCGTTCGGTGCCCAAAGCTTACCGTGAGGCATGAGCCAAAGCGAGAACCATCGATGCCGAGCACCTGAATGCCAATAGTATCGAGAGTGCGATACAATGTGCTTCCGTGAGTGACTTCATACCCGGCAGAAGACAGGATGCATCAGCGACGATCCGTGGATTTGTGTACCAAGTTCATCTGACAGTTCTCCGATGGCTAGAACTTCGCGATGGTCAGGTGCTACAGCTCGAGTGCGGAGAGGACATTGACATTGTCACGCGCGCTACGGCGGCTGACAGGTCAGAGCGGGAACGGCTTCTCGAGCAGGTAAAGCACGTCAAGCGGACACTGACGCTCCATGCGCCCGGTGCGGTCCTTGCAGTGGCAGCATTCTCTGCCCATCGTCGCAAGAATACTGGCAGTAATCTTCACTTCCGATACACCACATGCGCTTCTGTCGGCCGGGAGAAGCTGTCTCCGCTCCCCACGGGGACTACGGGAATCGAAGCGTGGGAACGACTCAGGAACGGTTCTGACGGATCGACAACGAGTAGTCAATTGCTCAGCGGCCTTCGGACCATCCTTCGCACAGCAAGGCGTCCGCACGATGCGCCAAAGCAGTTATGGCATGAATTTGAGTGGCTCTCGACAGTGGCTGATGATAAAGCTTTGCTGGAGATCATCAGCCGGCTTGAATGGTCATATGGCCAGCCGACTGTAAGCAACATGAGTCAACGGGTTGTGGCAGCGATCAGGCGCCGCGGAATTGTCGGCGTGCTTCCGCCAGAATTGCAGCATGACATTTTGTTTGCAGGAGTGTTCCGCGTCCTGTCGCAGACTGGTCGAAGGGAGCTGACGTCGAGTCATCTTGACAACCTCTTATCTTCACCAGAGGTGTCGGGAGCAGACTCTGAGCTCTTACGCACAGTGGAGGACACTCTGGGCGCGCATGGACTGAGACTCTTCGCCATAGAGCAGCGACTTGAGGTAGTGGAGTCGCACCAGCGGGTGGTGCGGGACGCTCTTCAGCGGACCGGAATCGTTGCGGAGATCGCAACTCCAATTGAACTTCCCGTATTGACGGAGCCACCATTTGTACACAGTCTGGTAAAACGGAGTGACACCGTTCGAGCATTGCTTGACAGGGTCGGAGATTCTGTTTGGATCGACATCAGCGGCGGCATCGGCACTGGAAAGACCCACCTTGCCGGGCTTCTTTCAACAGCATTCGGGACACAACTCCATTGGTTCGCATTGCGCGGTCTGGAGGCAAGAGAGGCGCTGTCTCGGGTTCAACTCACGCTCCGACAATTGGTCGGCGGAGGTGTGTCGAGTGCAGGTGGGTACTGGCGCTCGATCGGGCACTTGCAACCGGGCACAGTACTGGTGTTTGATGATTTCCCTCGCGTCCCGAAGGGCTCGCTGGAAGCTGCCGCATGCAACGCATTGGTGCAGTCTTGCGAACGCGCTGGCGTGCGGATGATTTCGACTTGTACGACTCCTCCACTGACAGAGTTGGTTGACACTCACGCTCCTGGTCATCTAGTGCACGTCTCCGCGCCGATGTTCAGCGACAAGGACACCGCTGACTTCCTTCTGGCATGCAACGCCCCGACCCCGTTCATCACGGATGAGCGAGTTGTGCTTCTCCGCACCTTGAGTGGGGGACATCCTGCTCTCTTGCGAGCAGCCGCAGACTATCTGAGCCACACGGGTTGGCGCATCGACCGGGGCACACTTGCGGCACTACTGTCGGGCGCGCACGTTGGAGACATTTCGATCGATACGTCGCGCCGCGTGCTAGAGACTGTCACCCAAGCCCAGTGCCGAGAGCTTTTGTACCGCCTGTCGGTCGCTCGCGATGCACTCACGGCTGAAGATATCCGAGAAATCGCAGATGTACCTCCGGAGCATGCGGCTTACCTTGAATGTGTTCAGCGTTTGGAAGGACTCTGGCTGCAGCCGGCGGGACTTGGCAGGTATGAAGTATCGCCTCTGGTGTTGCTGTTTGGGGAACAGCAACTCGACATGCAAACGTGTAAGGCGGTCAACCGTTACGCAGGGCATCGCGTCTTTCGGAACCGCCGCATCGATCAGATCCAGCTCACTCGCGCGCTGATACATTTGATCAAAGCCGATGAACACGATCAGGTCATTGGACTGATCTTGAGAACGATGTTGGATGTGCGAAGTGCAATTACTGTCGGACCTCGGTGGCCACTCATATTCTATTCGCCTGAGCACGCGTTGCCGCAAGAGGTTCGTGCCTCGCTCGCGATGCAATTGCGAGCTGTGCAATTCGTCGCATCCAGACGAGTTGGTCGTGATTCATCGGCATACTGGGAGTCACTCGTACCTCTCATGCGGAGCGCGAGCAAATCCGACCACTGGGGGCTACTGCTCTCCGCCACCCATCTTCTTTCCGCAGGGTCATATCTTTCATTCGCTGAACTCGTGGTTGCTGCGCAACAGCTTGAGCGGATCAGGGGTCAAGCCGTTACGCCTACCGGTGAGACAATTGTGGCACCAGGTTGGGATAGCGAGTACCCACTCTGGCTCGTCGCTTCCGCAATCAAGAGCTGGCATGACTTTTGGGTTTGGATCGACCTCTTGAATCATCTTGAAGAAGATCGCCTTCAGCGGGCGCTATCTTCGAGCGACTCCGTCGATATACTGCACGTCGTCGTCGATAGGCTCTGGATAGCTGCAGTGGAGGGCAAAGACGACCACAGCGAGTTCCAAGGAGCTTTGCGGGAACTCCAGCGTGTTGAGAGGTGGGCGATCTCGCACCAGGTCCGGCACCTGATTGCGTGTTCGATCCGCGGCCAAATGGTGATCGCAGGCGAGTATGAGGGACGGCATGATGATGTGGAGGCCCTAGCCCGCCGCGGAATGAATCAGATGTCGTCAGAGGAGCCAGGCGAAACCCTGCTCGAGCTAACTTGGGGATCCCAGTTGGAACTGTCGGGCCGGCACGCCGATGCGATTCCGCACCTAGAAGCCGCCGCGCGCAGTCAACACACATTGAGCGATGTCAACCAGGTGTTTGCGCTATTGGCGGCGACGGAGGCCGCCTTTGCGCTAGGCATGCCATGTGTCGATTACGCGAATACTGCCGTTGCGATACTCGAAGCCGAGGACGACTGGGATGTCAGGCTGAAGATGCGCGTGTACGCCGAGGCCGCAGTAGCAAGGTGGTTTGCGGACAAGAAGGCGGCGGCATTCGACGCAATCGAAGCTGCAGTGATGGCCGTATTCGAAGGCGAGTCAACTGATGAGAGTCAATCCCTCGCCATTCGGATTGGACACGCCCTGGGGTTCTTCTCGACAACCGCTGCTCTGGGTTCACCTCCCCAGCGCACGAATGATGGAGACGACTATCTCCCGCCCACGCCAAGCATGTTTCGGAGCCACAATGCCGCAGTGCTGCAACTCCAACGAGTCAAGACGGGAGGGGCGATTTTGAAATCGCATCTCGCAGTTCTTGCGTTTGGAGTGGGTAGAACGGAGCGGTTCTCATTCTGGTCAGAGTCCGCATTTGCGGAGGCCTCAAGTGGCGGTATTCCCGCGGCAGTGGTTTTTTTGGCACCCGCCCTGCTGGACGCTCAGATCCGTTCGGGAAGTGTGGACGCTGCGATTGAAACGGCGTATATGGCGGCACAAGCATTCAAGGCGATGAACGATGAACGAATCGCACAGCGCGATCCACTTCGCGACGAATTCAACATCACTTTGCGAGCGACTTCGTTCGTGGCATCGCAAGATGATCCACTCAATGACACCGCCTTCGGATTTGTGGCGTTCCCGCTAGTTCTCTGGATCGGCCACCAATTCCTTGTTAGCCCGGAGGCCGGAGAACTGGCAGTACGCTCGACCATCGATGTCATCGAGCGATTGGAGAGGCCACACTTGGAATCCGACCAATGGACACTACTGAAGAGACTCTTGGAGAAAATGCTCGGAGAGTCGAGTGAACGAGAAGTGTCACGCTACGTGCAGACCTTAAGCCAAACACAGACAGGCGTGATTGTGATGACAGCCTACATACTGATGAGTGGGTGGCCAACGGTCGATTATTCGACATCAGCAACCCTGCAGGTCTACGCGCTACCGGTGGCAATAAACGCCGCTTCTGTTTCGGCACCCGATACCATGAATCGGTTTGCGGATTGGATATGGACGCTCTGGGAGTCTCGATTCAAGCACGCACGCTTGCTCTTCTCAATGCCATCGGAACTTGCTAGCGATTTCGCGGCACAGAAGACCGCCGAACCACCAGACGCGAAGATCAGATCTGTTCTGCGAGCAGTCATTCGTTCGCTTGGAGTGTCGCTGGATGACTCCACTTGGGCAACACTGGAATAGATGGTGATCACAGTCTGACCGTCTCTGTCTCGGAAGGGACCGAGATGTGTGGGCCCGAGCGCGTGATTCATGGTTACCAAGTGGCGGTGGACATGACCACCGGAGGCGCAGGTGATTGACGTGGCTCCTTGTGTCCACCGAAGTACACGCGCTTTGGATAGCACATCGCCGAGTTCGCATGCCGGTTGACACATGGTACGTCGATCCAACCCATAGACTTATCCCACTCGCCAAACTCCTCAGCGATTACCAACGTGTCAGGTGCGATGATGTCGATCCGTTGACGAAGCAGTCGCTGGAGGTCCTGGCGCTCCTTGACCCCGGCCTGACCGAAAGTCGTGGGGCCGATGGGTTCGATCCGGTCTGACATGATCTCGTAGATTGCCATAATGGCGAACTGTATGGCGAAGAACCTTCGGATTCTGATTGATCTCGCCGTGTCAGATGGCGCAGTACGTGTTCGTATCGCGGTGGGGCGTGGCGGCGCACCAACAAACGCGGCATAATGTACAGGTGCCGACCAGCCGGAACAGGCAACCGGCGGACGCGAGCACTCGAGGAAAAGCATGGCCAACTCACCGAGCAAGTCCGGCAGCGAACTCTTCATCGTCGATAACAGCGATCAGGACTGGAAGGTCGCCCGGTACTTGCGTGACTGGTGTCGCCTCTCGTCCAGCATCGATATCGCCACCGGTAACTTTGAGATTGGCGCCCTCCTGGAACTCGATGGCGACTGGCAGAAAGTCGATCAGTTTCGGCTCCTCATGGGTGATGAAGTTACGCGCCGGTCAAAGCAGGCGATTCTCGAGGGTATTAAGCAGATCCGGAAGCGACTCGACCAGAGCATCGAGGCCGAAAAGGAGAGCAACGACTTCCTCACGGGGGTGCCTGCAATCGTCGAGGCCATCCGGGCCGGCAAGATCCTCGCTCGCGTCTACAAGCGTGACAAGTTCCACGCCAAGGCCTACATCACCCGCGCCCGCGAAGAGGTGCTCGGCTCATTCGCCCTCGTCGGTTCGTCCAACTTCTCCCGGCCCGGGCTCACTGACAACGTCGAACTGAATGTTCAGATCACCGGCCGCCAGGTGTCCTCCCTTCAGGAGTGGTACGACCTCCACTGGAACAACGCCGAGGAGATCAGCGAAGAACTGCTCCGCGTCATCGAGCGCCACACCTGCGAATACACCCCCTTCGAGGTCTACGCTCGTGCCCTGCAATGGCTGATCCGCGGCCACGAAATGACCGTGGATGAGTGGGAGCGACTCCCAGGTAAGGAAGGGGGCTCGCGCATGCTCCCCGTTCTCGATCAGTACCAGGTGGACGGCTACCACCAGCTCATGAAAGTCGCGCAACAGCATCGCGGCGCTTTCCTCTGCGACGGTGTCGGTCTCGGCAAGACCTTCATCGGCCTGATGCTCATCGAGCGGCTCGCGGTCAAAGAGAGCAAGCGCGTCGTCCTCTTCGCACCCAAGAGTGCCGTGGAGTCCGTCTGGAAGCCCGCAATCAAGCGATATCTGCCCCATGTCGGAGGACTGGCGGCTGGAGACTTCTCCAACCTCGTCATCTTCAGCCACACCGATCTCGGCCGTGGCGGCGACTTCCCTGAGCGATTCAAGCGAGTCACCGAACTCGCCCACACCGTCATCATCGACGAGGCCCATCACTTCCGCAACCCCGGCCGCAAGGGCGGCGGAGAGGGCTTCGGCTTCGAACGCGATCCCGCAAGCGGTCGCATGATCGGCGCAGATGAACGCGGCCCCTCCCGCTACCGCCTCCTGGCCGACATCATCACTGGCGGCCCTGTTCCAAAGTCGGTATTCATGCTCACGGCGACACCCATCAACAACAAACTCGCCGACTTCCGTCACATGGTCGAATTGTTCTCTCAGGAACAGGATGACTATTTCAGCAGCATTGGCATTCACTCCCTCCGTGGCCACTTCACCAAGATGGAGCGCGACCTCAAGAAACTCATGGAGAAGAACGACGGCGAGAAGGATGACGCCCTTGTCGAAACGGACATGGTCGAAGCCCAGGATGTGTTGCTCGACAGCAAACTCTTCGAAAACCTCGTGATCCAACGCAGCCGCAAGTACGCCGTTGAAAGCCAACTTGCCGCAGGCGCTACGGCTGCCAGTTTCCCCGAACGCCAGGCACCCCAAGTTGCAGCGTATTCGGTCAAGAAGACATACGGCAATCTACTCGACATGGTCGAGAAGGCGTTTCACAAAGAGAAACCGCTCTTCTCCTTGGCTATCTACTACCCGTTGGCCTACTACAACGGCGAGGACACGACCATCGATCCAATCGCTGAGAACCGCCAGCAGCAGGTCGTCGGACTGATCCGTACTGGCTTCCTCAAACGCTTCGAAAGTTCGGCATGGGCGTTCGAGCGATCCTGCGAGCGCCTCATGCTCAAGTTGCTCACTTGGGCGACCAAACACAGTCTCAGCACAACCCAGAAGTCCCGGCTCGAACGCTGGCGCCGCCAGAATTCCGACATCATTGATTATGTCGAGCAGCACCAATTCGAACTCTTTGGCGAATCAGACGACGACCCGGAAGAAGACGTCATCACCGACGAGATGCTTGAGGCGATCGACCAGCTGGATCCCGGAGACTACGACATTGATGCCATGATCAGCGAGACGTTCCTCGACCTCGACGAGATCATCCGCTTCGTCAGCGAACTGAAGAAACTCAGCAAGAACAAGGACGACAAACTCAAGGCCCTCATCAAACTCATGAAGTCCGATCCGGTTCTCGACACCGACAAGGTGCTCATCTTCACCGAGTTCGCCGACACCGCGCAGTACCTCCACAAGCAGCTCGTGGAAGCCGGCATCGAAGGCGTCGCTCGCATCGACGGCCAGACCAAGGGCAACCGTCTCGACACCATTCGCCGATTCGCACCCTACTACAACGACGCCTCATCGTTCGACCTTGAGAATCTTTACGGCACGACCGAGATCCGCGTCCTGGTCTCCACCGACGTCCTCTCCGAAGGTCTCAACCTTCAGGACTGCACCCGCCTGATCAACTACGACATTCATTGGAACCCCGTCCGCCTCATGCAGCGCATCGGCCGTGTCGATCGCCGCATGAATCCCGAGATTGAGGCCCACCTCGTCGCCGACCACCCCGAGCAGGCCGACCAGCGCGGCAAGATCATCTATTGGAACTTTCTCCCGCCCGATGAACTCAACGAACTGCTTACCCTCTACAGCCGCGTCACACACAAGACGCTGCGGATCTCCAAGACCCTTGGCATCGAGCATGGCAAACTGCTCAAGCCTGACGATGACTTTGATGTCCTCAGGGAATTCACGCGAGAATACGAGGGCGAACTGAAGACCGTCGAAGAACTGGATCTCGAGTTTCGCCGATTGCTCAATGACAACCCGGGTCTGGAAGAGCGACTCGGCAATCTGCCCCTGGGGGTCTTTAGCGGCAGAGAGCGACCGTCGCCCGGCGCTCAGGCAGTGTTCTTCTGCTACGTCATTCCCCGGCCCGACATGTCTGCTGACCTAGTCGATGGCCAGCCACCCTGGACCGAGGCTGCCGGCGAGACCTGTTGGCTGCTTTACGACCTGCGCACGGAGCAGATCACGGACGACCCAACCGAGATCGTCAAACTGATCCGTTCCGAGCCCGAAACGCCTCGCCACTGCGTCATCGAGCAATCCACGCTGACCGAAATCCGTCGCAAGATCAACAAGCACCTCAAGAACACCCACCTCAAGGTACTCCAAGCGCCCATTGGCGTGAAGCCCTCGCTCAAGGCGTGGATGGAACTGAACTGATCCCCGGAGTCGCAGATGCTTGATCCAGTCCGAATCGAATCGATCCTCCACTCCGTCAAAGATCAGAAGTCATTCGTCCAGCAGTTGCTCATCGATACGCTTGGCTGGCCGGTGAACGAGAGCGCCGAGGTCATTGACGACATCGCCTATGAGTGGACTGAGGACGAACTCCGCTCCGCAGGGCTCAATGCCAAGATTGTCGGCGGCAAGGCCTATCAAATCATCCTTCCGGGCAATCCCTGGGGCATCTTCGTCATGGAGTTTGCCAACCCCGAGGTATTCACGACGGGGCGGGGAATGACTGGCGTGCTGCGAAGAGTCCTCCAGGGTCTGGTGCGCAGGGGGCGAGCGGGAACGACCGCGAATCTCCCTCGCTTCAGTGAGGATAACCTGCTGTTCATCTGCAGTCACAAATATGAGCGATACCGGTTCGCTCACTTCAAGCCGGCGCCGGAGGGATCACACACGGCGCCGATGGCTTCATTCGGATGGGGTCCGGATGATCTCGACGCCGTTCGCACTATTTGCGAGTTCAACCTGCGCGCACTCGAGTGGCCGGACAAGATGCCAACCACTCAGGAGCAGTGGTTGGCGGCCTGGTCACCCGCGTTTGATGTCGAGAAGGTCACGAGGCACTTCTATCAGGACTACCGCAGAGTTTTCCAAGGCGTGGAGGACATCATCGCCGCGCAGACGTTGCTCAAGGGTGTCGAACTCCGGCTCTTCACACAATCCTTGTTCAATCGCCTGATGTTCCTGCGCTTCATCGAGCGCAAAGGCTGGCTCAGGTTTCCGGGCCAGAAGGGCACTCGCTATCTCGCAACCCTTGGAGCCGCCGGCGGCATCGGGAAGCGATCACTCTACGCCTCTCGGATTCGCCCGCTGTTCCTCGAAGGCCTTGCGGAGGAGGGAAAGCAGAAAACCGACGCCTATGGCTCGGTCCCGATGCTGAACGGTGGACTGTTCGAGGAATCTGATCTCGACAGGAAGATGTCTGACCTCCCCGACACGGTCTTCAAGCCCATCATCGGCCAGGGCGGGCTCTTCTACCGCTACAACTTCACTGTCGAGGAATCCACGCCCCTGGACATCGAGGTCGCCGTTGATCCGGAAATGCTCGGCAAGGTCTTCGAGGAACTGGTTACGGGTCGGCATGAATCCGGATCGTACTACACGCCCCGCCCAGTCGTCGCGTTCATGTGCCGCGAGGCGCTCAAAGGACATCTCGCCGATCGAGTCAAGGCGCCTCAGGACGCTATCGCGAAACTCGTGGACGATCATGATCCGACCGGTCTCAATGAAGGCCACGCCAAAGCGGTCATTGAGGCGCTCGAATCCCTCAGGGCTGTGGACCCCGCGTGTGGTTCCGGTGCCTACCTGCTCGGTCTGATGCAAGAGTTAATTGCGATCCGCCGATCGCTCCAGAGTGAGAAGATTGTCGCTGATCCCGGCTTCCTCTACGAATTGAAACTCCACATCATCAGTCACAATCTGTACGGCGTGGACATCGATCCCTTTGCCACAGAGATTGCGAAACTCCGACTCTGGTTGTCCCTAGCCGTCGAGGCCGATCAGCCTGTCCCGCTGCCCAATCTCGACTTCAAAATTGAAACCGGTGACTCGTTGCTCGGTCCGAGTCCGCAAGAGATGCCGGATCTATTTCGCGAGCGGCTGCGTCTCCAAGCGGATGTGCTTGTCGCACTAAAGCGCAAGCACTTTCAAGCCCACGCAACAGAAAAGGCAGCGTTGGGCCACCAGATCAAGTTGGAGGAAGCACGACTTGCGGCGGCCGCGCGTTCTGCGCTTTCTGGTGACGTAATCGACTATCGGATTCAGTTTGCGGAAGCATTTGCGTACGATCGGGGCGGCTTCGACATCCTGCTAATGAATCCACCCTACCTCTCGGCCAATCGGGTGCCCGGCGACAAGCGCGACGAGTTCGCGGCCTACATGAATCAGATGAAGCCGCACTACGGATTCAAGAATGACCTGTACATTCACTTTATGTTCCGCGCGATCCAGCTTCTCGGCGAGAGCGGGATGCTCGCGGCAATCACATCCAACACCTACTTGACGAACACAACCAAGGAGTTTCTGCGGAAGCGATTGTTGGATAAGGAAGTCTATTGGCTGATACCAATGGGACCGGATGTCTTTGAAGCGACCGTGTTTTCGGGGATCTGCATACTCAAGAACCAACCCGCAAGTTCAAATTCGCAGATTGGCTTTGTCAGCCTGCGAAAGACAACAACTAAAGCTCTAACAGCTGGTCGTCAGATGCTTGCCGCCGGACTGAGCGTGCCGGCGCAGGAATACCGCTCGGCATTCGCCTGTATGTTCTTCGAGCCGACGGCCAAGAATCGACTGCTTTTCGCCGGTCTGCTGGCTGCATCTTCAGTCGTGACCATCGATGATCGGAAGTTTGCGCCGCTGTCTCTCGTCGCTCCCGCACTAGACACAGGCATTCATAGCGGTAATGTGCGCGAACGATTGTTCTTTCGTGATCAACGCGTCGGCGAACACCTACCCAAGCTGCTTCAGGGCAAGCAGATTGTGAAGTACTGGTCGTTCTGGAATGCGCCGGGGGCGAAGTACAGGTATGTCGATGTCGATTATGTACCAAGAGAGAATCGAATGGGGATCGGCCGTGGCGGCAAACCGTCTGCGCGAGGCGAGTATTGGCACTTCTGCGGCCCGGTTGAGAATCATCATGTAAGCGAACGCTTACTGATGCGCCAGACAGAGGATGAACCGTTTGTAGGGTACATCTCGCAAGGCAAGGAACGTATTTACACCGATAATACGCTTCACACGCTGTTGCTCACAGCGAGGGGTAGGGCACTCAATCTGTCATACAAGTACCTCCTGGCTGTACTGAACTCGGCAACGATTCGCCAGATCTACCACACGATCACCCAGGAAGAAGGGCGGACGCTGGCCCAAGTCAAGACCACGATCGTCAATCGGTTGCCCATCGCGATCCCACTGGAATCCGAAAAGTCACGTTTGGAGAATCTTGTGACTGAGATCCAGGCTGAGTACGCTAAGAACGGTGTGCCGCTGCCCGAACAATCCGCGTCACGAGTTCGAGACATTCAATCGCGTATCGACAGCACCATCGCAGGCATATACAACTTGGAGGAGATGGGCGTCGCTCTCCCAAAAGCATGATGGCTTCGCGAGCCACGGTCGGTGCAGCCTCAGATTCCAACCATTCCGAAACTACGTCCAAACCAGATTGGGCACTCAAGCCGGATCGCCCGGCTCCGCCGCGGCTAACGTTCCCACGCAAGCGTTCCGTCACCGAATCGGATATTGAACCGGCAGAAATTGATACGGCGGAGATGATGATCGCCATCCGTCGCGCTGCAGGCGGCGTCGGCGCCGAAGGGACTGATCGGGATGACTTCTTTCGACAGGTGACTGCGGAACTCGGTCGGCAGCGCGTAACCGCCGGCATCGGCAAAGCGATCGACAACGCTTTGCGTGCGGCCTCACAGCGTGGCATCATCGTCGCCGAATCGGGGCTGGTGTACCCCGATTGCCGGAGCATTGCAGACTATCCGCGAGACCTGCTCAAGAAGACTCTGCTCAGCGTCGTCGGCCGCACCTGGACCACGCGCCGCGATGCAATCACCCTCGCCGCCCGCCACCTCGGCTTCGAACGCACCGGTGCCAAGATCAAGGCCGCCTTCAAAAGCGCCCTCACCGGCCTCCTCCGCCCGGGTGAATTCGAGTATGATGGCAACATGGTTCGGAGAGCGCAATGACCAAGTGGAAGGAACTGTCCATTGCGAGTTTCACGGACTACGCGGCGTTTCTCAGTGACAAGTGTGATGGCGAGAGGTGGCTCTTTCGCGGACAGAGCGAGGATCAAGACCTGCTCCCCAAGGTGGCACGGCCGGATCTCCAACTTCACGACGGAGTGCTCGCCTCTGAGCGGCGAATGTTCGAGCAGTTTGGACTTGAGGCAGTTCCCTATCTTGCGATGACGGTACGGTCCCAGTGGGATCTGCTGATAATTGCGCAACATCATGGCTTGCCCACGCGGCTGCTCGACTGGTCGCAAAATCCACTTGCGGCGCTGTGGTTTGCTGTGGAGCATCCCGCACGGACTGGGAAACCGGGAGTCGTTTGGGCGTTCAACTTTGCGGATGATCTCCTGGTAGATCGAGCCGGGGAGGAGGAGCCGTTCAACGTGAGTTCCACACGCCTCCTGAGGCCTTCGCACATCACCCGGCGCCTGGTCGCCCAAGCCGGGTGGTTTACCGTCCATGCGCCAAGTGCCGATGGCAAGGGACTTGAAATAATGCAAATGAGCCCGCTGGCTGACCGCCTCACGAAGATCACCATTCCTGCCTCCATCTTTGCGGACTTGCGCTATCACCTCGACCGATGCGGGATCAATCGAGCAACCCTCTATCCCGACCTTGATGGGCTGTGCCGCCACATCCAGTGGAAGCACACATGCTCTCTGGACGAAGCCGGCGATTGATCTCTCGCTTGTGAACACAGCATTGATGGGGAGTACCCTGTCCACTCAAGGAACATCTCGATCGCATCCTGCGGGCGAAGATATCGCCAACTACGAGACGACGGCCGGTGCCAGTGAAGACATCACCCGCATCATGAAGGAAATCGACAAAGTCATCGGATAACCCGGCGGCTGGTCGGGGGCCCTCATCACTGATGCCAAGACAGGAGTCGAATTGGAATGGATGCCCCCACGATGAGAGTCCGCTCCCAGTTCGCAGCAGTCGTCTGTTGCAATCACTGCTCTACCCTGGTCCCACCCAAGCATTGGCCAATGTTCGGCGACAGTGTCGCTTTCTACTTCGAGAATGAACCTGGCGCGTTTTCGATCGCACTTGACTGCGCAGACTGTATGAAGCGGTCTTTTGTCAATTGGGACGAAGACCCCGGCCCCATGCGCCCCCTTTCCGATGACGGGATACCAGCTAGCTTGTACGATTCTCCGCCGACTCAGTTCTTGACGATCTGCAAACCGATGCTTCGCGAGCACCTGGCGAAGAACCCAAATGACACCCTGGAGGATGTAATCGAGGTTGCCAGGGGCTCAGTTGATGACCCTGATTGGAAAGATCAGATCGAGCGGGCGATTGCGATGCTCTGGAGGACACCGAACTCCTAACGCCGCGCTGGCTTGCCGTGAGACGACAGCGCTTCGCTCTGGTGACTTGGGGGTAGAATGCCATTGCGTCTCGAGACGACAATCGAGACCAGCGAGGGTTCCGATCGTGAAACCTCCGAGGCTTGGCGACATTCTCGAAGGACGTCTAGAACGTGGCAACTCCGAAGGACATGAAGCAAGCCGTTGCCGATCTGAAAGAAGGTCGGACTCCGAAGTTTACCGTACGACAGTTGCTCGGCTGGTACGGCTGGGAGCGGCGCGGAAAGTGGATCGTGAAGATTATTCGTCGCGATCTGGCAAAGAACGACGTTGAGACTTCACCTGACTTCGAGAGCGTGTACATCGACGCAACTGTTTCCCTTAGACAGGTCGTGAAGTCAGCCATCGAATCGGGCGGCAAAGGGGGTGCGGGGGTAGTCACGAAGAGTGATACGAGCGCTGGCGAAGGTGCCTCGACTACGCGCATCGACCCGGCACACCGAATCAGTAGACTCAAGGCAGCGATCACCAAGCCCATCAGAGTGGCGCCGACAGAGACGGTTGACAAGGCGGTCACGCTCATGCTACTCCATGATTTTTCGCAATTGCCAATCATGACGTCTGAGCGCGATGTCAAAGGCATGATCAGTTGGCGGTCTTTGGGACGCAAACTTGCTCTTGGGAAGAAGTGCGAAACGGTCCAGGACTGTTCGGAGCCGCATCATGTCGTTCCTGCGTCGGCATCGATGTTCGATGTCATTGTGATCATCGCTCAACATGATGTCGTACTGGTGCGAGACGATGTCAATATCATTTCCGGCATTGTCACTGCCGCCGACGTCAACGACCAGTTTCGGGCACTCGCGGAGCCGTTCCTGCTGCTTGGAGACATTGAGACTTCTCTGAGGCATTTCATTGAAGGCCGGTTCAATCCTTCCGACCTCGTGAGCGCAAAAGACCCCGATGACCCTGAACGAGAGGTGGAATCTGCGGGCGACCTGACCTTTGGCGAGTACCTGCGTTTGCTGGAGAAACCAGCGAATTGGAGCAAGCTCAGATTGGGGCTTGATCGCAAGTCCTTTATCAGCGAACTCGACAACATTCGTCAGATTCGGAATGATGTGATGCACTTCGATCCTGATGGCATCGATGATGCCGCACTCGAATCTTTGCGCCGATTTGCGAAGTGTCTAGATCAGCTCCAGTCGATGGGATGAACAAAGAAGGGGATGACCACTGAGGTGAGACTGATGGCCAACTCCGACAACCCACGCCGAGGCGCTGCGTTCGAACTAGCCGTGCAGGACTGGCTGACGACCATCGGAATCCGTACAACACAGAACCTCGTCGTCCATGTCGGTGCAACGTCTGAGCGCCGTGCCCACAAGTTCGACCTTGGCTGTACCGACCCGCCGACATTGGTTGAGTGCAAGTGCCACACCTGGACAGATGGCGGCAACGCACCGAGCGCCAAACTCACTGTCTGGAACGAAGCCATGCACTACTTTGCCTGCGCCCCGCGGGAGTACCGAAAGATGCTCGTTGTGCTGCGATCAACTCGGGCTGGCGAGTCCCTCGCCGCACACTACCTTCGAAGGTACAGTCACCTGATTCCGGCTGGCGTTGAACTGTGGGAGTTTGACGACTCGACACGGCATGGCGTACAACTATTCGTCGGGAGTTAGTCGAGAGCCAGTCGGCAAAGACGATTGTCCGATCGCCTGGAGAGGAGCATCAATGGCGCGCGAACCGCTGGGAAGACTTGAATCGGTGGAGTTGCGCGATGCATGGCAAAGCGAATCCGGCGACTTTACGCCGTGGCTGGCTCGTGAGGAGAATCTCAAACTCCTCGGCGAGACGATCGGGATCGAACTCGAATGCGAAGCTCAGGAGAAAGACGTCGGACCATTTCGAGCGGACATCCTCTGCAAGGACACGTCAAACGGCACGTGGGTGCTCATCGAGAATCAACTCGAAAAGACCGACCACTGCCATCTTGGCCAACTGCTCACTTACGCGGCCGGGCTCGACGCGGTGACGATCGTCTGGATCGCGAGGAAGTTCACCGAGGAACACCGCGCCGCACTCGACTGGTTGAATCGCGAGACCAGCGATCATGTGAATCTTTTCGGCCTTGAGATCGAGGTCTGGCGGATCGGCAACTCACCGGCGGCGCCGAAATTCAACATCGTCGCCAAGCCCAATGAGTGGACGAAAGCGAGTGCGATTTCCAGAACAGAGTTGACAGAGACCGGAAGAGTTTATCTCGAGTACTGGACTTCGTTTCGGCAGTTCCTGTTGGATCATGGCTCATCTCTAAAGGCTGGAAAGCCATCCCCGGACACTTGGACCACTTTCTCGATCGGCCGTAGCAATTTCTGGTTGTGCGCGGTGATCGGCGTTACCAACAAATCGATGATTGTGCAATTGGTGCTGAGCGAGCCTGATCGTCTGGCTCACTTCCATCTGCTCAGGCAGGAGAAGGACGTGATCGAGGAACGACTCGGCCGCGATCTGGAGTGGCGCGAACTGCCTGAAAAGAAGGAGAGCCACATCCGGCGAACGTTTGAGAATCGGGATCCCTCCGACCGGAGCCAGTGGCCAAGCATGCATGAAACGATGCGCCAGACGCTCGAAGCATTCCAAGCGGAGTTTCGAGATCGAGTCAAGACGCTGGATGCGACGGCGTACGTGCCGGCAGGCGAGGAGCCGGTCTAAAGTTTTGGGTGATGGAGGAAGGTGGAGCGATGCGAAGCAAGAGTCGATTGATTCGATGCTTGGGATTTGTTGCGTTGATCGTGTCTGGAACAGCGCCGCAAGCGGGCGCGGATGAGCTCATCTCGGAAGGCTTGCCGCCAGGCAGCTACTCGGCCAGCAGTGTGTACGACTACCACGTGCCGGATCTGGCGTTTGATGGCGGCGGGCTGGTTTTCGAGTCGACTTGGGTCGCAACGGATCCCGCGGGCTGGATCGAAGTCGATCTCGGGGAGATGCGCGACCTTGTTCGTACCCGCCTTACGCTCCACATGTCGCCTGAGGGTCGAGCGACGTATCGGGTCTGGTTCGCCAGTGCACCCATGCAGGGCGATTTCGCATCGGCTACGGTGATCGAAACGTTCGCGGGCAGTCATGTGGACGGCGAGATTTTGGAGTCGGTGCTGCCTGAACCGCAATCCGCCAGATACGTCGCGGTGGAGACCTCTGATTCGGTGGCATGGGCGGCATGGTACGAGGTGCAGGTCTTTGCCGCGGACACTCCGATTCTGCGCGCCAGTGGTACCTGCCCAGGAGGCGGGCCGATTGAAGTGTCGTGGTCGGATGCCGCGCCGAACGGCCAGTGCGCGCTGATCTTCGCTCTTGATCAGGGCTCGTTCCTGATTCCCGCTCAGTACCCATGCCAAGGCACTCTTCTCGGCCTGGGTTCGAATCAGATCCAACTCGTGGGGACGTTCCGATCCGATGCTGATGGCTCTCGGACGGTTCGCGGCTTTGCGGGGAATGGAGCGTGCGGCGCCTTCCTTCAAGTACTCGATCTGACGAATTGCGACACCAGTAACGTGACACCGATCGAATAACGTCGATTGGATGGATCCGTCGGAGAGGACAGCATGACCCGCCGTTCGACGCAGCAGTCGTCCTTCATCGATGATCTGTTCGCGTTTCTACGAACAGCACCGATTTGGGCTGGTCCGGTCGTCGCACTTGTGGTGTATGCCGCGTGCCGCTGGGTCTTTCCGTGGGTTCTGTCTCTGAGCACCAGTGGATCCGAGTTTGCGAGGGGGGTGGCACAACCCGTCTCAATGTTCCTTTTCCGCTTTGCGCCATTCGCCGCAGCAGGGGTTGTCCTCATCTGGCTCGCCGCCGAAGTAGTGAAGAGGACCGACCGGAGGCGACTCGACCAGCAGACAGGTGCGGGCAGCATCCGTGATCTCGATTGGCGCGAATTCGAACTGCTCCTTTGCGAAGCATTTCGGCGACAGGGATTCGTGGTCGAGCACACGGGCAAGGATGGACCGGACGGTGGAGTAGACCTCATTTTGAACAAGGCCGGTGGGATTACACTGGTTCAGTGCAAGCATTGGGGGGCGCGTCTGGTGGGCGTGCGCGTGGTGCGCGAACTTCTTGGCGTCGTGAGTAGTGAGGGCGTCCAGTCAGGCATTGTCGTCACCTCGGGACAATTCTCGGCCGATGCCACTGACTTCGCTGCAAAGAACCCGATCAGGCTGATCGATGGTCAGGAACTCACTCAGATGATCAGCAAGGTGCGGGCGTCAGTGCGGACTGAGGAGCCGCGTACCGGCGACGGCTCTCCTGCCGGGCAGGCAATGGTCGCGCCGCAGATGTGCCCGCAGTGTGGCGCGGCGCTTGTTCAGAGAACGGCGAAGCGCGGCGCTCGGGCAGGTTCGGTTTTTCTCGGATGCTCGCAGTACCCGAAGTGCAGGTATACCCGAGACAGCCTGCGTTGAGGCAGTTCCAGCGCATGGCCCGCTGGCCGCGTGGACCAGTGTGCCGACGGTGTCGCCGATTCTTGCCGGTAGCGCGATAGGTACTGCCGCCGTGCATTCGTTGCCGCGGGAGGTCCGCGTCGACCTTGAGTACGATTCGCCGATGCCGCGAGTTACACCCGAACCCCGTCTTTGGAAGAACATCGTATCAGCGCTCAACGAGATGGACGCGGATGAACTCCGCAGTCTGGTGCATGACCTCTACAAACTCGCTCCAGAAAACCGTGCCTTCCTTGCGTCGTGGATCGGGGACGAGGACGCGCCGGCCGAATTGCTCCAAGGATACAAAGCAAAGATCACCGCGCAGTTCTTCACGCGCGGCAAGCCGCGGATCAATGGTGGGTGCGATCTGGCACTCTGCCGACGGCTGATCAAGGAGTATCGTCGGGTCACCACTGCACCAGAGATGGCGGCGGGCTTCGATCTCTACGGCACGATCGACCTCAGTCTGCACTACGTCGAAATCGGCACCGCCTATCTGAACGAGGTCGGCTGGGAAGGCGCCCAGCCGTATGACAGCATAGGTGCCGTCGTGGGCGAGCTCACGGAACTCTGCCAGCACAAGGGGGGCCGGAAGTGGGCCGCTGCATTCTTGCCGCGCGTCCGAGCGGTCGCGGAGGCCGGACAAGGATTTGGATACGGATACAGCGACGAACTCGAATGCATGCGGGAAGTGTTTGAGAAGATGGCCGCCGCATTCGAGCGAGGCCGCGCGAAGCGATCGGAGTAGGCGACGTTGGATCAGTGCAGGCTGCATTGGCGGCGGCGCTCGCGCACCGTTAACCAGCACGTGCCGAGTTCGAACGCGACGCCCGGTTACTCGCTCGATGTTTGGTGAAAGTGCTCAAGCCCGCCTCAAGCCCCTCATCTGGAATGGGAGGATTGATCCAGAACCAACTTCCTGCCGCGCCTTGGGCTGCTGGTTGCGCTTTCTGGCTGCGGGATGAGGACCTCATCGACTCCATTCCAGTCTGGGCGCTCGACAAAACCTCGCCCGACGCCGAGTTCCATGCCGCCTCCGGCCCGCCGCAATCTGAAGGCAATCTACCCGATCCGCTGATCCCCGGCTGGGATCAGGACTCCGGAGGAGGCGCTGAGGGGCAATTCGGCTTGAATTCACAACGCCTGTCATGCGACAATCGTGATCCGCTGGCCGGGTGAAGAAGCTCTGATGGAGATTTCGCACTAGTCGGCCGTTTGGCCACCCGGGCCGCGGGCATCTCGGGTATACTGAGGACTTGAGGCAAGGCACACTCGAATCCCATTCACTCACACAGAGAGCCGGCCATGAAAATCCTCCACACCCCCGAACAAGGTCTCAAAGGCATCTGTCTCATCGCGATCGGATTGTTGGCGACGACGGCCACCGGGCAGATTGTGCTCGAACAAGCCGGAACGATCGAAGTCGGCGCCGGACCGGCTTCCATTCAGGCAGCGGACTTGAATGGCGATACGTTTCTCGATCTTGTGACCGCCAATGAAGGAGATGGAACACTCTCGTTGATGCTGGGGAATGGTGATGGAACATTCGAAGCGCCGGTCTCCATCTCCGTGGGCGTTGGACCTCGCTGGCTTTCTATCGCAGATCTGAACGGCGACAATCGTCTCGACCTCGCTGTTGCAGACTATGACGGCAATCAGGTTGCCATCCTCCACAATCTCGGTGGCGCTGTGTTTGATGCTCCGATCTACCACAGCGTGCCTTTGCACGCGGTCTCGATTTGCGTCGGAGACTTGGACGGCGATGGCTGGCTCGATGTGGCCGTCGGCCTTTGCAATGACGAGGGCGGTCTGGACCGGAATACCCTGGCAATCCTGCAAAACGACGGCCAAGGCACTCTGCTTGCGCCCGACATTGTTTTTGCCAATACGACAACAATCTGGGGCATCGGAACCGGCGACCTTGATGGCGACAGTGATCTGGATCTGCTCATGCCCTCCCACTGGGGTGGCACCGGGTGGATGGTCAATGACGGGTTCGGTGTATTCCAGCGGAACGGCTACGGCATAAATGCCGGCACGTCGAGGGTGGTGGCGATCGACATGAACGGCGACGACAAAATCGATGTCGTCGGGGCATACTACTATGGCCCTTCCGGCATCAAGTGGGCGCTCGGACAAGGCGACGGCACATTTGTCAGTTCCGCCCAGTACGAAGTGCCAGGCGGCGGCCAATACACGGATCTGAGGGCGGCAGATTTCGATGGTGACGGGTATCCCGACTTTATCGCCACCACGGACTCCGACAGCCCCGGATACCGGATCTATTACAACAACGGAGATGGCTCGATGTCGGGCCAGTCATACGACTCCCTGGGTGAAGCGCCCCAGAGCGTTGCCGTCGGAGACTTCGACGGCGACGGGCACCCGGATGCCGCCATTGCCGACGACCCGACCAGCACCGTCTTCCTGCTCCACAACGCTACACCCGATCCGCTACTCGTTGATCCGGTTGTCACGAGTCTCAGTCTGCTGGCACGCGACAGCATGCAAACAGTCGATGTCGACGGCGACACCGACCTTGATATCGTCGCCCTACTCACACCAGACAATGGACAGTTCACGCACGGGCAGGCGGCCGTATTCCTGAATAACGGCCAAGGTGGATTCGGCACACCAACACTTTACGAGACGGGCGCCCAGCCCTACTACCTCGATGTCGGCGATCTGAACGGGGACGATCACCCGGATATTGTCGTCTCGAACTCCTGGGATAGCGATGTTTCCATCTTCTACAACGATGGCAACGGACAGTTCTCGCCCCGGCAGACCCTCCAGATTGGCGGGGCTTTGCTTTTCGGCATTGCCATCGGCGACATGGATAATGACAATCGCGCCGACATCGTGCTAGCGGGGTATCAGAGTCGTGGCATTTTGATCGCCTTCCAGGATGAGTTCGGCGCCTTTGAGATTGTCGACCATCCGCTCGACTCGCGAGAGTACCTGGGAGTGGCTCTGGCGGACTTCAATGGAGATGGATTTCTCGACGTCGTCACCGGCGCGAACACCGGACGATTTGCCTCCGTCTTTCTCAATACTGGTCTGCGCTCACTGGATCGCAGTGTGCTGTACGAAGTCTCCGCGACGCCCCGTTCGCTCACCGTGGCAGACTTTGATGGCGATGACCACATGGATGTGGCGTTCGGGGTTGAGCACAACATTTCGGTACTCTACGGGGTCGGCGATGGCACATTTGGCGAGGCCGTGCTCTACCCGACACCGTCTGCGGTAGGGGTGGTGGACATCAAGGCGGCGGACCTCAACAACGATGACCACGTGGATCTCGTCGGCGCCGAAGTCGCAAATCGGCGGGTGGTCGTGCTTCTGAACGATGGCGCGGGTGGGCTCGTCGAGAGCGGTGGCGCGTATTCCGCAAGCTATCCGCACATCATCGCGGCCGGCGACTTTGACGGTGATGACGACGTCGACGTTGCGATCATCTCTCGACCGGAGCTGGAGATCCCCATCAAGCGGCTCACGGTGTATTTCAATTCAACGATCTCCGATCCCGGAGGAGCCGAGAGTCTCCACCTGCAATCATCGACGTTCGTGCGCGATCATCAGGCGCAACTCATCGCCACCCGAGCACGTGGAAGTGAGCAGGTGTACTTCTTGCTGAGTACGCGCGGACTGGGGGCAGGGCCGCGAGTTCCAGTTCTCGGCGGCATGCAGCTCGATCTGCGGAACCCGATTTCCATTATTGATTCCGCGTTTGCGGACTCACTCGGGAGGGCGACATTGCAATTGCGAATACCACCGGGGGCTCCTCCCGTGATGATCGGTCTTCAGGCCGTAGTGCGGCGCGGATCGCGCGGTCGCGATTCGTTAAAGAGCAACCCCGTACTCACTGGGATCGAGTAGACCCGTTCCACCGGGCGAGGTTGTCCAGAGCATCGGGCGCCTGCGCCCCACGCGGCCGCCACCGTGAAAACCGCCCCCAGCAGCAGGAGTCCGCAGACTCTCACGATGATCCGGCAGTTGATCCAGCCGCGCGGCATCGGTTAATCCGATGGCGGGAGGGTGAAGCGCAAGTTGCTGGATGCGGTGCCTACTCAGCAACTGTAGAATTGAACGATGCGATGAGGCGAGCCCTCGGAGACCAGCCATGGCCGAGCAATACGCACCGCACCAAATCAGGAATACCGGCCTTGCGCGCTGGCTCTGCATCGCAGTCTGGACGCTGCTTGTGGCCCCCACGGTTTCCCTCCTGGTTGCATTCGTAGGTGGCTTCGTATTCGGCTTGGTTTCGCTAGTTGCTGTTTCGGTCATCGTCATTCCGATGGCCCTCACACTGCCGTGGGTACTCATGCTGGTCACGATGCTACTCGGCATTTGGCACAAACTGCCCGGGACATAGACAGCGAATCGGTTGGGATAAGCGAGGCTCGGGAAGCGCCTGCTCAATGAATTCCAGTAAAGCATGTTCCGGGGGCTGGCCAGGCGGCCCGTACCCGGCCTTCGCCGTCGCCTTCGCCTTCGCCGACGACGGGGCAAGTGCATTGAGTGCGGCTACGACCTGCACGGGGCAGATCATGCGGTGAGTCCGGAATGCGGCAGGCCGAGATCGAGGCAACCAATCTCCTAGAGAGGTGACGGACCCGGCGCTCGCGCACAGTTAACCACGACGCACCGAGTTCGAACGCGATGTCTGGTTAACAGCGCGCGAGCGCGAAACTGGCTTGTTCGGATCGCGCGCGACGGCCGAATCGGAGCGTGGCACTGACCGAGAGCCCGGTACCCGAGGTCGCAGCAGCGGATCGATCAACCGCGTTTTTGGCAGCGCCGGAGCGGCTCGACAGGCTTGGTTAACACCGCGCGAGCGCTATCATGCCCAGTCCTCGCCCCGCCAACGGTTTGAAGCCGTTCGGATCGGGGAGTTCACGGCCTCCGCCCGATCTTGGCGGGGGCCGTGTTGGTTTCTGCAGTCGGTGTTGACAAAGGCTTGTCACACGCCCGAGTACACCATTCCGTCTGGGCTGGGGGTGGACTGACTTATCCCAATGCGCCGCCGCCACCGCACGTGTCGTAGGCGCGACAATTCCACCAGCGGTCGCCATGCGGTGTGTGTGAGTCTCCATCGGATGAGCAGCGGCCACAACCAGTTGGCCTTCTTATACAACACACTCATCGCCAGATACGGCATGACCTGGCTCCACGCCGCCGGCCTGCGCCGCCAGATCGACGCCAGCGAAAAGGTCCGCTCGTAGCACCACGCGTACCCATCCATGAGTTGCTGCGGCGTCATGTGCCGCGGCTGAAACACGACGTGGGCCGTGTCGTAGAGAGTCCAGTCGCGGTGGAGCAGTCGTCCCTCGGCTTCGAACTGGTGAAACAGGGGTGTGCCCGGGTACGGGGTCAGAATGTGATACGTCGCGCACTCGATTCGATTCGCTTCCACCCACTGAACCGTGCGCTCGAAGACGTCAGGTCGATCTTCATCAAAGCCGAAAACGAAACTCGAATTCACTTGAATGCCATACTGGTGAAAGAGCTCAACTCGCCGCACATAGTCTTCCGGGCGCGGCGTCTTCTTGCCCGCATCATCCAGGTTCTGTCCTGTGAGCGATTCGAAGCCGACGAACACGCCGGTGCACCCCGCCAGCGCCATCTCGCGCACTATGTCCGGGTGGTCGGTGATGTCGATGCTGACGGCGGCGCTCCAGATGCGCTCGGCAGGCCGCAGGGCCGCGCAGAGTTGCCGAAGGTACTCCGGCCTGGATCCGAGGTTGTTATCAATGAACACGCCGTAGGGCTCGCCAGTCTCGATCAATTCATCGACGACATGCTGCGGCTCGCGTACCTGGTACGGCATCGACAAACCGTCCGTGGCGAGGTAGCAGAAGCCGCAGCGGTTGTGACAGCCGCGCGTGGCAATGAGACTCGACGTCGTCAGGAAACCAGCGCGCGGGAGGATGTCGCGGCGCGGCGGCGGATCATCGCAGTAGGGGGGCCTGGAAAAACTGCCGTGGTACCGGGCCTGCAGCTGACCCCGGTCAATGTCGCGAAGAATCTGCGGCCAGAGTTGCACGCCCTCGCCCAGCGCCATGGCGTCACAGTGTGGCTCGACCTCTTGTGGACAGCTCAGCACGTGCAGCCCGCCCATGATCACAATCGCGCCTCGCTGCCGATACCACCGCGCGAGTTCGTATGCCCGCTGCGCAAACGTCAGATGCACTGTGAGGCCGACCACGTTTGGAAACGGGTCGCACGGCGGCGGCCCCTGCAGCAGATTTTCATCCCAATACTGCACCGACCAGTGCGCCGGCGTCGCGCCTGCAATCGACGTCAGCGCCAGGCTCGGCGTGAGCACGTGCTTGCCCAGGCTCGCGTGCGGATCCTTGGGATAGAAAGGATTGAGCAGCAGCGCCAGATGCGGTGTGGGTGGGGGAGTCATGCGATGCGCGTCAAGTATCGGTGCGATTCGCATCGCGCGAGGCGCGCTGCGCGAACGGCGCGGCAACTCGGTTGCCTCCGCCGGGACGGAAGGTTGGTCTTGAGTGCGGTACGTCGGGAGTCGAATCGTCATGCATCAGTGCCGTGCACGGCTCATAGGCAGCGCGCGTGTTGCAATTGGTCATCGGCCCAGCAAGAGAACTAACGACAATTACGCAGCTGACGGTCCCCGGTTCCGAGATTCTCTTCCTAACACGTCCCGGACCGGATGAGCTTTGTCGCTGGGCCGACGAGGCAACTTAAAGAAACAGAGACGATTCCTTCCGGATTCTGGCGTTTTCGATCGCAGGTCGAGAGGTTCGGCGTTATGCTGGTGATGAATCCTCGTGCGGCTATCTGCGCCGCACGCCCTGTCGATCCCTGTGTTCAGTGAGGAGCGAAGCCATGATTCATAACTTCCGTATTCGCAAGCTGTTGACTCAATGCCTTGCACTGACCCTGGTCTCGCCGGCAATGGTGGCTCTGCCAGTACTCGCGCAAGGGACTGACATCACGTGGATCGCGCCCGGCGGCGGCACCTTTGCTGAGGCGACGAACTGGGATCTTGGGATCGTGCCCGGTCGCTTTGACCGCTCGATCTTCAACCTCCCCGACGTCTACTCCGTCACGCTCGATCAGGACGCACAGAATCAGTATGTCCTAATCAACGCCGGACAGGTCACTCTCGACCTGGCGGGATTCACCTTTCGAAACTACGTCGAAGGTTCGGGTGGGTCCGACCGTCGTCTCGTTGTCGGTGATGTCAACGGCGACAATGCCGAGCTTGCCATCACGGGCGGCACCTGGGAGGTGAGTGGCGACTTTATCCTCGGCCACGAGGCCGGGTCATTCGGCCATCTGATCGTCACTGGGCCAACCACGGCGATCACGGCGTTCGAAGGTGGGCCATCGAACGATCGCATTCGCGTGGGACAGTTCGGCGATGGCATGATCAGCGTGCTCGATGGCGCTCGCATCGAGCAGGATCTGATCATTGGCGGCGAAAACGGCGCCGTCGGACACGCCCTGGTTTCCGGGCCCGGCACTCAATACAACGGAGGTTCCGTCGTCGGGTTGTACTCCGAGGGTTATCTTGAAATCTCCAACGGCGCTTCCGTCAACGCCATCTACGATCTGCTCTCCATCGGACAGAACGCGGGGAGCTACGGGGAAGCGCTCATCACCGGGCCGGGTACGACTTACGTCGGCGATATTCGCGCCGGCTGGGAGGGCGAGGGACACCTCACCATCGCCAACGGGGTGAGCATGGCCGGAAGTCTCTACGTCTCCGATCGCGGCATTGGCGCGGGCACAGCCCATGTCAGTGGCCCGGACACGTTTCTCGACCTTGATCGCATACAGGTGGGTAACGCCGACGCCCAGGGCAGCCTCGTCGTCGATCTGGGCACGCAGATCGTTCTGAACGGGGACATCCGGGTTGCGGGCCCCGCGGGGTTCATGCAGATCGCCGATCCCGGTACCTATGTGTCGTCCAAAGGCATACTGCTTGGTGGCTTCGGATCGGGAAACCAACTCATCGTCAGCAATGGCGCCGCCGTTGAGGTGCCCAACAATGGCACGAGCGTGGACGCGGCGTCGCTGCTCATCACTGACCCGGGCACGACCTACGTCGACACTTCCTATACCGGCATCCGGGTCTATGGAACAGTCTCGTCCGGCGAGGGCATGGCCATCGCCAACGGCGCTGCGGTTCAGGCTACAAGACTCTGGATCAATGGCGATCCCGGTGCGAGCGTCGAGTTGTCCGGCGAAGGATCATCACTCACGGTCATCGGCCTGGATGAAAAGCACATCGGCTCCGCGTACATCGGAGACGTCAGCTACGGCACACTGGCTGTCGGTGAAGGAGCAAGTGTCTGCATCGAAGAACTCGTCGTCGGTGACGGCGGCACAATCGAGGGCGAAGTCACCGTCGGCGACTGCGGCGCCGGCCTCAGCGGGCTCGGCATCAACGCCAAAACCCTCGATGTCGCCGGACAGGCTCTGCTCAGCGACACGCACATCGACGTCCTCTCCGGCGGGACGCTCACCGGCGACGGCGTGGTCCTCGCAGACGTCCTCAACCAGGGCGGTCGAATGGCGCCTGGGGGCCAATTGGACACCCTCACGGTGCTCGGCGACTACGACCAGCAGAGTCTCGCCGGCATGACCTTTCAGGTGCGCGGCCGCTACTCGGGGGAATATGACCACCTCGACGTCGTCGGTATCGCCAATCTCGATGGCGAACTCGTTTGCGATCCGTTTGAAGATGTGAGTCTCGCCATCGGGAACCAGTTCGTTCCGCTCACCGCCACTGAGGTGCACGGCACTTTCAGGTCCGCCCGCATGACGCGCCCCGGAGGCCAGCGAGCAGCGGTCAGTTATGAAGCTGATCGCATAGTCGTCACCATCGCGCAGGGCCTCACTCTCAACTCCTCACAACTCTACAAGGGCCAGGACGCAAACATGAGCGTGACCAACTCGCGCCCCAATACGCCGACCTTTCTGATCTACAGCACGACTGGACTCGACGACACCTATGTTCCGCAACTCGATGTGCGGTGTGGGCTCAAGCGTCCGACACTGGCGGCCGGTCCGGTGCGCACCAGCTCGCAGGGACAGGCGACATTCACGGTGCATGTGCCGAACATCGGCAGCAACCCGCGCGTCTACCTGCAGGCGGTCCAGACCCACGACGCCAGCAACATAGTGGACCGCCGCGTGCGCGATTGACTTGCTCTGCGGGCATCGCTTGGAACGGGTGAATCGATCATGATTTGGCGACTCTCGTCCTTTCTCGGATTGCTGCTTGCCGTATGGCAGTTGCTCGGCACCGCCCAGCCTGTCGATATCGAAACCGGCCAGACGCCGCGCCTCCGCACGCCCGCCTCGTGGGATCTTCCAGCGCCTCCATCCGCTGAGCAGCAGGACCAGGCCGAACGCACCATCAGGCAACTGCTCGCCGGCCGCGTCGATCTTGAAAGCCCCGACACCCCCGCCCTGTGCCGCGAACTGCGCAACCTTGCTCGGGGCACCACTGATGATCCCGCCGCGCGCTATGTCCTGTCTCGCATGGCCTATGAACTGGCGCAGAAATCCGAACAGTTTTTGTTTGCCAACGAAGTGATTGATGATCTGGCCCGGTGGTATTCCATCGACTCGCTTGCGATGCGCGTGGAGGTGCTTGCGGCTGCAACCGAGTCTCCCACGGATGACCCGGCCGTGCTCAGTGATCGATTCAATCACGCGATCCACCTGCTCGAATCAGCGCTGATGGCCGACCGTTTCGATCTGGCGGCCCACATCATCACACGGGCGCAGCTCGCCGCCGCCCGTATCGACCAGCCCGAATACCACGAGCGCTTCGCCCAGTGGTCTGCCGTGCATGAGCAATGGTCGCAGCAGGCTCGCGTCGCAAGTCACGCAGCGCTGCGCCTCTTCCAGCAGCCGCAGGATGCCGACGCCCAACTTGCGCTGGGTCGCTATCTCTGCTTCACCAAGGGCGATTGGGCCCGTGGACTGCCGCACCTGGCGCGCGGTCGCGATGGCTTTCTTCGCGGTCTTGCCGAGGTCGATCTCAACTCGCGCTCCGATGCTCCCACCCGCATCGATCTGGCGGACAAGTGGCGTGCGTATGCGGGCACGCGCGATGGTCTCGCCCGCCGGCGCATCATCCTCCATGCCGAGGAAATCGATCGCCGCCTCTATCCCACCATTACGGGCCTGACGCGCCTGAAACTTGGCGAGCACATGCTCAGCCGCCCGCTGTTTGTGTTCGAAACCAGTGATCCACCCACTTCCGACTGGATCGAGGAGCATCTCCACTTCCGTGGCGGGCACGGCCGCGAAGGTTCGGGCTCGTGGGCCAAGCTCGAGGTCGAGAATGGCGCCGCCACGCTCGTCGCCAATCGCGCTGGCTTCATCGAGACGATCGAGCGATTCCCGCCGCCCGGCGTTGCCCACTACGAAATCGAAGTCGAACTCCAGAGCGACATCGGCAACGGCGCTGCCCTCGAGTTCGCCGGTCAGCGCATGTACCTCGATCGATCCGATGGCATTCGCATGGAACGTGGTTGGCTGCCCAACGTGATTTATCCGATTCGTGGCGACCGGTCGGACCGGTACCTCATCGATGTGACCCCCGAGGGTATTACCTTCACACTCAACGGCGTTGAACTCGGCACGATGCGGACCGACCGCCTCACGCCCGCCGGCATCGTCATTCGAGGCTGGGAAGGACACATCCGTTGCCGCCGACTTGTGGTCTGGACCCTGCCCGGTGGCGATATCGCTACGCCGTTGCCCGAAGTCGCGTTACCATCGGCGAGCACGCCCGGTGAGACCTTGCTCGACGCCGATTTCCAGGCCGACCTCGCGACGCTGCGCCGGACCGCAGCGCTCCCCGAGCATCGCGCTTCGGGTGTGCCGAGCCGTGCCTCTTCGGGGCAAGCCATCGCCGCCGCTTCGCGCGTCTTCGCGCGGTTTCCAACGGTCGGGACGACGCGCACCCGCGTCTTGCAAGTGCTCGGCGACCCCATGACCATCAGCGGCTACGGCGTCGCCGCCAAAGACGATGCGGATGGTCCGCTCGTCTACCGCTTCGACACCGGCCGCGGCGGCGTACAGTTCACCATTCACTTCAAGGACGGTCTCGTCACCCGCGTCGAGTCACAAACGCTCGAATAAAGCACACGCGTCGCGTCGTTGGGTCCATTCCCGACCTTTCCGCGCCACAACTTCGCTTGCACTACTCCCAAAAAGCAGTTAGTCTCTGAGGGGTGACACACCGTGCCAGTCGGCAGGAGGATCGCTTGTCTAACCTCCAAGACTCCGACCAACTTGACGACCAACCGGACGAGCCGTTTGGCGGTCAGATTGTTGAACCGCCTCTCGACCCCGATGCCACTCCCGTCTGCCCGCACTGCATCGAACCCATCAGCCGCTTTGATCACTTCTGCCCGCATTGCGGCGGCCCCGTCACCGCCCATGCCTCCATCGATCCGCTCGGCCAGGTCTTCGCCGCAGGTCGCGCGTACCAGAATGCCACCGGCGCCAACGATCGCCAATCACCAGCACCTGATAAGCCGGGGCAAAGGCTCGGCGCCCCCCCGCGTTCCGGCACCACCGCGCATTCCAAAACGCGTCACGCCTCCCGAGCCGCATCCAGACCCCGTGGAATCGTCGTCCTGGGCATGTGGCTCATCTTCGCCCCGCAGATCCTCATCCTCGCCGCTGCCCTCGCGTTCCAGGTCGCAGACACGCTCAATCTCCCCGGCGCTCCGACCACCGAGTTCCCCCTGAACAACGCTGTCGCAGCCCTCGCCTCGCTGGCGCTGCTCTCGCTTTACGTCACCATCCTGTGGAAGGTAACACACCGCGGGCAGTTCACCAGCCCTCCATCCACAGATGGGGACGCGCATTAAGCCACGGCAGCGCCCGCCGATTATGGGAGCGCTGCCGTGGAGTTAACGATTCAGCGTGAGCTGAAACTCAGTGTTTCTTTTCGCCGGGCTTGCCGGGAGCCGGCTTGGCCGGCGCGGTGGCTGGTTTCGCGGGCGCGGCAGCGGGCTTGCCGGGGGTGGCTCCGGGTTTACCAGGCATAGCTTGAGCTTTGCTCCTGTCTTTCTCGGGATTCATTGACATGATGTGATCCTCTCGCCAAGGGTGGTGATCCGTGCGGGCGACCCTTTGGCGCCGTTCGCACAGCGGTTCATTACCGTACCTCTTCCGAACGTCGGGCTGGGTACTCCGCTGGTCGGCGCCGAAGCGCTTCTCGCAGCGATTGGGTTGTCCCACTATGATTGGGCACTTCGATTGGGGCACCAATCGACAGTTCTATTGAATCGGAGTGGTATGGAGACTCGGCAGAAGGAGTGGGCCGCCAGCGGTCGCGCTGAAGCACCGTTGCTGGTTGCGGTTGTGGCGCGATCGGAAGAGGATCGCACCGCGCTCTCTACCGCCTTCGCTGCCCATCGTGGACATCGCATTACCTGTTCCTGTCCACTCGAAGCCGCGACCGCCGTACTCGACCGTCAGGCGCCGGTGGACGCGATCATCGGATTCGTCGACGACCAGATCGGTTGGCGTCAGTTCCGCACCCTCACGGCTCGCTTCCCTGACATCCTCAGCGTTCTCATCGTCTCCGATCCCGAACACCTCGGCGCCAAGGCTGACGGCCGCATCCTCAACGCGCTCGTTGAGTTGCCGCGCGAAGATCTTGCCCAGCGAGCCGCGGAGATCACCGCCGCCGTCGTCAGCGCCAACCCCATCCAGCGCACCGCCGGTGCGGGCGGCAAGGCGCACGACCAGCAGTTGCTCGGCCAGCTCAGCGAGCGTGAACGCGACATCCTCGGCCTGACCGCCAGCGGACTGTCCATCAAGGAAATCGCCCATCGCATCAATCGCACCTACGCGACCGTCGCCACCCATCGCACGCGCATTATGGAAAAACTCGGCCTGCACGACAAGGTCGCACTGACCCGCTTCGCCATCCGAGTGGGCCTTATCGAGGCATGACTGTGACCGCATCGCGCTCGGCGTCACACACATCGCTCTTGCAGTCAACAGCCCGAGCCACGCTATCCTCAGCCATGACCCGCTCCTACCACTCCGACGATCGTGTCTTTCAAAAACTCCGCGCCGCCGGCAAGACATCGTGGGACGAGCAGGCCGATCCCAACGCCAGCTTTGACCAGTTCATCCTGCGGCCGTTTCTGGAAGCGTCGCTCACCGCGCTCAATCGGCCCCTGCGGGACTTAGCCGCGCTGGAGTTCGGTTGTGGCAGCGGGCCGGCGTCGTGCTTCCTTGCCGCCCGGGGACTCAAGGTGCGCGGAATCGACGTCGCGCCAACCGCGCTGGAGATGGCTCGCGAGAATGCCGCGCAGCGCGGCCTGCACATCCGCTTCGATTCCGCCGACATCTGTCAACTCACCGATGAGCCAGATCGATACGACCTCATCATCGACGGCCATTGCCTGCACTGCATCGTGCGCGAAGATCATCGACGCGACGCGCTCACAGCGATCCATCGCCTGCTCAAGCCCGAAGGCCTGCTGCTCATCGAGTGCATGATCGCCCATCCCGACCTCGTCGTGAAAGGCAATTACCGTATCGATGAGTGGGGCGTGCTGTCGATCAAGGTTGAGGACTCGGCCGGCGTGGAAGGGGCGTTCGAATCAGATGGCGGCTGGTTCGCACCGCACCGCCGACTCCGTACCGCGGAACAGTTGCTGGCCGAACTGACCGGCGCCGGCTTTGCGATCCACTACCAGCACGCCCGCCAGCAGAGCGACTCCCGCAAGCCCATGCTCATGCGAATCCGTGCCGGCCGCTGACTGCGGTCAGTGACACCCACAACGCATTTCGTGACTTCAAGGGAGTCGCCTTCAACTCAACTACGCGACATCCAGATCACCTCGCCATTCACATCATCGCGCTCGCCCACGGCGCACTCGACAATCGTCCGCGCCACTTCGGCTGGCGGCAGAGTCTTGTCCTTGCCAATCTGTGTTTCATCGAAGACGCTGCGCAGCATCGGCGTCTCAACCGCGCCCGGTGCGATCGTGAAGCCGCAGATGCGGTGGGCTTCTCCTTCGATGGCGATCGATCGGGTGAACGAGTTCAGAGCCGCCTTCGCCGCGGCGTAGGCGAAGAAGCCGGGGAAGGGATCCTTCGTGCCGATCGTGCTCACGTTGACAATGCGCCCGCCGCCTTGCTCGACCATGATCGGCCACACGCGATTGATCGCGAGCGCCGGTCCGATTGTGTTGACGGCGAAGACTGCTTCAAGATGATCAGGTTCAACCTCGCCGATCGATCGCAGTTCGGCAAGCCCCGCATTGTTGATGAGCACGTCGATGCGGCCGAACGCATCGAGCGCCGCATCAACCATCGCCTGCACATCAGCCGGCACCGCCATGTCGGTGCTGCGCAGGAGGACATCGGGCGCGCCGAGGCTGGAGCACTCGTCGCCGACGGTTTCGAGCCGTTCGCCGCCGCGTGCGACGAGAGCGAGTTGGTAGCCGCGCTGAGCAAGCTGAAAAGCCACTTCGCGACCAATGCCGCTACTGGCGCCGGTAATGAGAGCAACTGGCATGGCGGGATTAAAGACCAAGGTGCTCAGGCATCAAGGGACCGGGGTTGAGGACGACGCGATGCGCCCGTCGGCTCGAAGCCTCGGTGTCGGAACGCCTCAAGGCTCTTGAAGGAAAAGGGCGACCGAGGGGACTCGAACCCCCGACCCCCTGGACCACAACCAGGTGCTCTAACCAACTGAGCTACGGTCGCCATCGACGCGCGGGGCCGAGTCCGTTTGCAGGAGGGTCGATCGCGCGAGGTCGAACAAAAAGGTAGCACAACGCGGAAGAATGGTCAATGAAGTCAAACGCGGTGGGGCGGTTTCCGGTCGGGCATGGGCCTCAATTCGACCAAAGCCGGGCGTTCACCGCACCTTGACGCCGTCCCGAAACCGACCATTTGCAGTAAACAGCCTATCGTTTGAACCATTCTCAAACACAGCGGACGACTGATTCCGTTGATTGCATCGGCGGTCGACACCAACGCGAAAGAGATCTCACCCATGCCAACGCTTACCACTTTTCCGAGCCAGCTCACCGGCGTCAAGGTCCATCTGAATCTTCCGCCCGCTCAACTGATCGAAGAGGCCATACGACGAGGCGAAGGAACGCTTGCCGCCAACGGCGCGCTCAACTGCCTCACCGGTGAACGCACCGGTCGCAGCCCCAACGACAAGTTCCTCGAGGACACGCCGGGCATTCATGACTCGATTTGGTGGGGCAAGGTGAATCGCCGCATTTCCGCCGATCACTTTGACGAGTTGCTGAGTCGCGCGATCGACTACCTCCAGCAGCGCGAGGATGTCTTCGAGTTCCGCGGAAGCGCCGGCGCCGATGAGGCCAACCGTCTGCAGGTGCGCGTCATCACCGAGCAGGCTTGGCACAGCCTCTTCGCCCGCACGCTCTTCATCCCGCCAGCCGATGATCGCAAGGCAGCGTCCATCAAGGCGGACTGGACCATCATCAATGTCTGCAACATGCCCGTCGATGACTGGAAAGAACTCGGACTCAACAGCCCAATTGGCGTGCTTCAGTCGCTCGAGCGGCGCATCGTCGTGATCTTCGGCACGCATTACGCCGGCGAGATCAAGAAGAGCATCTTCTATGCGATGAACTACGACCTCCCGGCGCGCGGCGTGTTTCCCATGCACTGCTCGGCCAATGTAGCCGCGAACGATCCGAGCAACGTCGCCCTCTTCTTCGGATTGTCCGGCACGGGCAAAACGACCCTCTCGGCCGATCCGGACCGCCGCCTGATCGGTGATGATGAGCACGGCTGGTCCGACAGGGGGGTATTCAACTTTGAAGGCGGCTGCTACGCCAAGTGCATTCGCCTCTCCGAAGAGGGCGAGCCGCAGATCTGGAATGCGATCCGTTTCGGCTCGGTCCTCGAGAACGTCGTGCTCGACGATCGTCGCCGTCCGGATTACGACGACGGCTCACTGACCGAGAACACGCGCGTAACTTACCCTGTGCAGTACATCCCCAATGCGCAGATCCCGTCAGTCGGGGGGCATCCCAAGAACGTGATCTTCCTCACCGCGGACGCGTTTGGCGTGCTCCCTCCGGTGTCGAAGCTAACGCGCGAGCAGGCGATGTACTACTTCGTAAACGGTTACACCTCGAAACTCGCCGGGACTGAAGCGGGGGTGACTGAACCTCAACCCAACTTCAGCCCGTGCTTTGGCGGTCCATTCCTTCCGCGTCCTCCCAAGGTCTACGCCGACATGCTTGCCGAGCGCGTGGACACGTACGGCGCCACGGTCTGGCTGCTCAACACGGGTTGGTCCGGTGGACCTTACGGTGTCGGCAAGAGATTCAAACTGGCCTACACGCGGGCCATGGTTTCGGCGATCCTCGATGGAACGATGGGCAGTGGTCAGTTCACACCCGACCGGATCTTCGGTCTCGCCATCCCTGACTCGGTCAAGGGTGTGCCCAACGATGTGCTTCATCCGCGAGCCACGTGGCGGGATAAGACCGCGTACGACACCAGGGCTCATGAACTCGCCAAGCGGTTCCGCGACAACGACGCCACCTTCGACCTGCCGGCAGAAGTTCGAGCAGCTGGACCGAGAGCCTGATATCGGGGAGAACATTGGTCGAGGAATCGAATGCACTTCACTTGCTGATCAGGATGTGCCAAGCTGTCTTCGCGCCGGTCTTGTTTTCCCAGATTGACATCTGTGACCATTATTTGCGGAATACCACGGTTTTCGTGAGGGTTTTGGTTGTACTTGAGGCGATCATGCTGTATTCTGCGCAAGTCGCGGTGCGCCTGCCTCGGTTCCGCGTGGACTCGTCCGCTGCCTGCGCGTTTGAACAGGTCAGCTCTAACTATTCGTTACGTGGATTTGTCATCAAGAATGGGAGTGAATCATGGGGAACAAGGTGATGTGGATGCGGACTCGATTTCTTTCCGTCGGTCTGCTGTTGCCGCTCGCGGGTGCGTTCGGCTGGGCGGCAGACGGCGTCGAGTGCGCCATCGACCAGACGGATGCGGCGGTGACCACAATCGCCATTCCCGGATCAACGGCCGTTGTGAGATTGTGGGACGTCGTCGGCGCTACGGGGGATCGAATCCCGTTTTACTCGATCAGCCTTGACGGAACGGCGGTGAATGTCGAGCGGTCCGTATCACCGACGATTCGTCTGAAGTATGCGGCTTTCGACCCGCTGACCTTTGAGCCGGAAGTCCCGCAGGTGCTTCGAGCTGATGCGGGCAACACGCTGTACCTCGTGCAGTTCCAGACGCAGTTGATCGATGCGTATCGCACCGCCATGGCCGAAGCGGGCGCCTCGATGCTCAAGTTCGTCGCCAGTCAATCTTTCATCGTCGAGATGGACAGTGACGCCGTCGAGACCGTGAAGGAACTGCCGTTCGTGCGCTGGGTTGGCGCGATGCACCCGGCCTACAAGGTCGACCCTGAACTTATTCCCGAACTTATCGCACCTGGCTACGGCCAGGCCGCCGCGATCGACGCGGCGAACGAGCCGGCGCGCCAAGGCGACGCCCTTGCGTTTGAGGGGGCCGCCCCGGAAGTTGAAGGGGTCGAGTACAGCATCATGATGACGCGCCGCGGCCCGGTTCCGCAGAACATCGTCGCGCAGCGCATCGCGGCGCTGGGTGGTATCGTCAGCCAGCAGATTCCAGAGGGCTTCCGCATTCTCGCGACGCTGACGCCCGACCAGGTCAAGGCGGTCGCGCGGATGAATGAAGTCCTCTACATTGATGTGCCCGGTGAGAAGGGTACGGACATGGATATTGCCCGCGAGATCGGCGGCGCCAATCTCGTGCGGGACTCGCTCGGCTTTACCGGGCAGGGCGTGCGCTGCGAAGTCATGGATGACGGCCAGCGCAGTACCCACCAGGACTTCCAGGATCCACCCACGCTATGGCATGGCTCGTCAGGTATTGGCGGCGGTCACGGCACATCGACCTCAGGCATCGTATACGGCTCAGGCGCCGGCAACGTGCAGGCAACGGGTATGCTGCCCGATGCCGAGGCAAAGATCATGGCCCTGTGGAATCCATCACCAAACCGCTATGTCCACACGCAGCAACTCGTTGATCCGAACGGACCGTACCGGGCGGTGTTTCAGAGTAATTCCTGGGGCGACGGCCGGACTCGTTCCTATTCCACGATTTCCGCGGAGATGGACGACCTGCTCTTCCTCAATGACATCCTGATCTGCCAGTCGCAGAGCAACGCGGGCAATCAGGATTCGCGACCGCAGGCCTGGGCGAAGAACATCGTGTCCGTGGGAGGCGTCTACCACCGCAATACGTTGACCAAGGACGATGATGCCTGGAGTGGCGGTGGCAGCATTGGTCCCGCCGCCGACGGTCGCATCAAGCCCGACCTCACACACTTCTATGACAGCATCTTCACCGTGTCGAGCAGTTGTGATACATGCTACACCTCTTCGTTCGGCGGCACGAGCGGCGCCACGCCCATCACGGCGGGGCACTTTGGGCTGATGTTCCAAATGTGGCATGAAGGCGTCTTCCCGGGCTACGGCGGAGGCAATTCTGTCTTCGAAGATCGCCCGGCCATGGCGACAGCCAAGGCCATCATGCTCAACAGCGCCGAGCAGTACGCCTTTAATGGTGAGAGCCATGATCACTCCCGCGTCAAGCAGGGGTGGGGCATGGCCGACCTGCGATACCTTCTGGACCAGGCCAATCGCATGCTGATCGTCGATCAGGATGTGCAGCTGCAGGAGTTTGAATCGCAGAGCTACCAGGTGGAGGTCAGCCCCGGCTCGCCGGCGCTCAAGGTCACCATGGTGTTCCCGGATCCCATGGGTGATCCCAACTCGCAGGTCGCTCGAATCAATGACTTGAGTCTTAAGGTCACAGCCCCGGACAACACCGTCTACTGGGGCAACAACGGTATGCTCGGCAACATGTTCACTTCGCCCGGCGGCAGCGCCAACACAGTGGACACGGTCGAAAACGTCTTTGTTCAACTCCCGCAAGCGGGAACGTGGACGATCGAAGTCATCGCATCGGAGATCAATGAGGATGGCTACCTCGCCACACCCGAAACTGATGCAACTTTCGCGCTCGTCGCGTCCGGCATCGGTGAGATTCCGATGCGGCTGCAGGTCTCGCGCTGGGTCGCGGGCGTGAACGGTGACGCCGAGGTGTTCGCGGCGACGCCCGGCGAAACGGTCGCCTTCATTTACAGCCTGGTCGGACCCGGCAGCACGTACGTTTCGCAACTGGATGTCAATCTCGACCTGGCCAGCCCCGCTTTGGCGGGAATCCGGACGGCCGATGAGAATGGTCACGCGCTGCTTCGCACGCACATCCCACGAAACGCCGTGGGAAGGCACGTCTGGATGCAGGCGGCGGAGTTCCAGCGCAAGTCCAATGTCATCGATCAGACCATCGAGTAATCGCAGGAAACTCTCGCGTTTTGGACACATCTGCAACCCCGCGGGCCCACCGGCCTGCGGGGTTCTTTCTTGGGGCGAGCATGGGACTCTCGAATCCGATCGGCGCCAGACCGGTAAGGCGTTGGCGGGTAATGGGGAAACGGAATCCAGCTGACACGGGAGAAAAGACAGATTGGCTGGGAATCTCCTGGCGTGGAACCGGGTTTTCAGGTATGTTCGATACATCTCGGAATGGTTTTTGCGCGCATCCGGAGGTCCGGATGCACCGCGCGGTGTCGTAGTGATGACTCAATGGACTCATACTGGAGAGTGAAATGGGAACCAAGATGACGTGGACGACAAGTCGATTGCTGTCCGTAGGGCTCTCGTTGCCGCTGGCGGGCGGGTTCGGCTTCGTTGCCGACACGGTGGAACAGGCCGCCACACAGCAGCAGGTGGTGCGGGCCATTGCTGTACCCGGCTCAGACGTGGTGGTGAGCCTCTGGGATGAGGCTACGGCCACGGGTGAGCTGGTCCCGACCTATTCGATCAGCCTGGATGGCTGCAATGTTGCGGTGGAACGACCAGTTTCTCCCACGGTCCGCCTGAAGTACGCGTCCTTTGACCCACTGGCAGCCGAACCGGACGTTCAGCCGCTGCTTCGGGCAACCTCCGACAGCCGGCTGTTTCTCATGCAGTTCGAAACCCCGATGATTCAGCCGTATCGCCACGCCCTCGAGGCGGAGGGGATCTCCCTGATCAAGTTCGTCGCCGATCAGGCGTTCATCGTCGAGATGGACCATGACACGGTGGAAGCGGCCGAGGCTCTTCCGTTTGTGCGGTGGGTTGGCGCCTTTCATCCCGCGTACAAACTGGATCCGGAGCTGATTCCGGAACTGTTCCCCCAGAGTGGAGGTCAGGCCGATGGCCATGCCGCACCTGGAGCGGGTCAGGAGGGCGCGATGGAGGCGCTGGGCTTCAATCCGGCAGATCAAGGGCGGGACATCGGCAAGGATGTCGTGGAATACAGCATCATGATGACGCGCCGCGGCCCCGTACCGCAGGCGGCGGTGGCTGATCGCATTGCGGCACTGGGCGGCAATGTGCTGCAGACTATTCCGCAGGGGTTCCGCGTTCGCGCCACACTCAATCCAGCTCAACTGGCCAATGTGCTGCGCATGAACGAAGTGCTCTTCGTTGATGAGCAGAGTGTCCAGGAGGACGATATGGACATCGCTCGCCAGATCGGCGGCGGCACCTTCCTTGAGTCAACGCTGGGCATGAGGGGTCAGGGCGTGCGAGCGGAGGTCATGGATGGCGGCGTCCGCGCGACGCACCAGCAGTTCGAAGGTGAAGTCGTCGTCCACGCACAGAATTCGGGCGATGCGAGTCACGGCACCTCGACGTTTGGCATTGTGTTTGCCTCCGGCACAGGCAATTTGCAAGCGACGGGAATGCTCCCCGATGCTGAAGCCAAGATCTTCTGCGATTATGACCTGGTGCTCAATCAAAGTCAGAATCGCTATGGACTGACGGCCGAACTGACCGATCCGAACGGTCCCTATCGCGGCGTGTTCCAGAGTAACTCTTGGGGCAACTCGCGCATCCGCACGTACACCACGATTTCGGCGGAGATGGATGACATCTCTTTCCTCAACGACCTGATCATCTGCCAGTCGCAGAGCAACGCAGGCAATCAGGACTCGCGTCCGCAGGCGTGGGCCAAGAACATCGTGTCGGTTGGCGGGGTCTATCACCACAACACGCTGACCAAGTCTGACGACAACTGGGGTCGCGGTGGCAGCACGGGACCGGCGGCCGATGGCCGCATCAAGCCCGAACTGACCCACTTCTACGACAGCATCTTTACCACCTCGAGCAGCAGCGATACCAGCTATACGACTGGGTTCGGCGGCACCAGCGGCGCGACGCCGATCATCGCCGGCCACTTCGGCTTGCTGTTCCAGATGTGGCACGAAGGGGTCTTCCCCGGCTATGGCGGCGGCAACAGCGTCTTCGAAGACCGCTGCGCCCTGGCCACTGCCAAGGCGCTCATGATCAACTGCGCCGTGCCATACAGCGGAGGAGACTTCACACGTTTTAACCAGGGCTGGGGCATGCCCGATCTTACCTACCTTTACGACAACCGCGACACGATGCTCATCATCGATGAGTCGGACGTTCTGCAGGAATTGCAATCGGCGCACTATCAGGTTTCGGTGGGGCAGGGCGGCGGACCGCTGCGCGTCAGCATGGCGTTCCGCGATCTGATGGGCAATCCTTCCGGTGGCGTGGCTCGCATCAATGACCTGACCCTCAAGGTGACCGATCCCAACAATACCGTCTACTGGGGCAACAACGGTCTGGCCAGCAGCAACTGGTCCACCTCGGGCGGCGTGGCCAACACGATCGACACCGTAGAAAACGTGTTCATTGAGAACCCGGCGCCGGGGACCTGGACTGTCGAGGTCATCGCGTCAGAAGTCAACGAAGACGCCTATCCCGACACGCCACAGATGGACGCGGCGTTCGGCTTAGTGGTCAGTGGAATCGAGGGGTTCAATGCGGGTATGCGAATCGCCACAAGTGGCTCGTGTCCCGGCCAGGTCACCGTGAACTGGAGCGATGCGCCTCAGAGTGTCTCCATGGGTCTGGTGTTCGCCGCCTCAACCGGCAGCACCACGATTCCAAGTGGTCCCTGCGCCGGCACCACGCTGGGTCTCGGGCCGGCTGCCATCCGCCTGGTGACCACAGTCAACAGCGGCAATGGAAGTGGGTCGGTCTCGGGCAACGTGGGTCAGAACTCCGTCTGCAATGGATATCTGCAGATGGTCGAGACCGGTGGCTGCACCACCAGCAACGTCGCGCGGGTTCGTCCGTAGGCCACGGGCCGGTCCCATCGGAGCCGGTTCAGAAATCTGCTGAGCGAAAGCGGCACTCGGGATGCTCCCCGGGTGCCGCTGTCTTTGTCGGCATGTGAAGGGCAAAAAAAGTGCCCGACGATCAGCAGTGCCGAACGCCGGGCCTCGTGGGGGTCGTGAGGATGGAAAGCTCGATACTGTCAACCCGCGAAGTCGAACACCTATTCCAATACTGGGGCGGTTGGGTCGTGATTTTGTCGAGAGGACTGAAATCGACCTCTCGACGCTGTCGGCGTCAGGACGCTCGGGTGATGACCGCGCACGCCAGATCGTCGAGCAAGTGGCGGGCCGGGGACTCTGTCAGGGGAGACAGCTCGCGCCTCGCCTCCCCGACGAGACCCGCTGCCACATCATGGGCGCTGGTCACGGCCCCACTTGAGAGCAGCAATGATCGGACCCGGCTGGGCCAGGCCTCGGCATCCGTGTCTGCAAGGGTCGCAAGCATCTCCATCCGCTGCGTGGGTCCGGCACAGGAGAAGAAGTGGATCATCGGCAGCGTCAGCTTGCCTTTTTCCAGATCCCGGCCAAGCGACTTGCCGACGACGCGTTCCTCACCGATCAGATCAAGCAGATCGTCCTGAATCTGGAAAGCGACTCCCATTCGGCTGCCATAGGCGGCCAGCGCGTCGGCGACGGCGGGGTCGGCGCCCGCTTCCTCAGCACCTAAGCGGCAGCACAAGCTAATCAGCGATGCCGTTTTTCGCTCGATAATTGCGAAATACGTTGGTTCGTCGATGGACCAGTCATCCCGATGATGTATCTGGAGCAGCTCACCGGAGCAGAGCTCGTTGGTCGTCTCGCCGATGCGCCGGTTGATTTCCGGGCGATCGAGTGTCGAGCAAAGATGAAAGGCGTTTGAGATGAGATAGTCGCCCAGCAGGACCGCCATCTCATTGCCGCGCAGGTGATTGACCGTTGGAGCGTTGCGTCTCAGCCTCGACTCATCGAGCACGTCGTCGTGAACGAGCGTGGCCATGTGGATGATCTCACTGACCGCGGCGAGAACGCGCAGCGAGTGGTTCGCTTCCGGCACTTGTCCGGCGGACCCGGGACGAGCCGCAAGGCCGCACAGCAGCGTGAGCGTGGGGCGAAGCATCTTGCCTTGGTATCGAGCGACATGCCTGCAGAGTTCATTAACAGCGGGGAGGTCGCTGGCCAGCTGACGGCGGAGAATCTCGTTGACGGCCTCGAGTTCTCCGGAGAGGAACAGGCGGATGGGGAGATAGCGCTCGGTGTGCTCGATCAATCCGGGCATCCAGTAGATCCTCCAGCACCGGGCGGACGGGCATGGAACCCCTTACCGGTCTTGGGCATGATAGACCCGCCGTGCGGGTTACCAGCCCTTCTGCGGCGGCAATCCCGGGGCGAGGTCGGGAATCTGGGTAATCCGCCTAGAAGAAATCGGCTACCTGTCCACGGTTTTGGCCCGAAACCTCGGAATATCGGTGCCGCCTTGGGGGTTCGGTGTATGGTTTCAAGGGCATTTTTGTGATTCCACTGGCCAATCGACGGTGCGGTGGACGTGGGGCAGTTTTGAATTTCAAAAAGGAGTGTTTCTCGTGATGACCAGAATCAGGATGACTTACTTGGTAATCGGGGCGACCGCCGCCTTGAGTTCTGTGGTGCCGGCGACGCTTGCCAGTGACAATGGCGCTGACGGAGACGCTCAGGTTTCCCTGTTCGTGGAGCGCCCGGGCTCGCTTGAGTTCAGTGGTGCGATGATCGCCCGTCCCGTGCAGAAGGACGCCGGCAAGAACGCCGCTGGACGGAACCTGATCCTCGATCACTTTGTGCTCAACACCTACATCGAACTGAACGACGAATACGTCTTCCAGCTCCCCGAGGGGTTGGGCGAGAATGAAGCCGCCCGCGCGCTGATGGCCACGGGAAACTTCGAGTACATTCAGCCGGACTGGATCTGCTACCCGCAGCTCATTCCCAACGACCCCGCCCGCGGCTCTCAGTGGCATCACACGAAGATGCAGAGCTACGAGGGTTGGGATGTCCACACTGGAAACCCCACAACGCGCGTGGGCATCTGCGACACCGGCCTCCGCACGACGCACGAAGAATTCGCCCAATACCGGGCTGACGGCTGGAACGCCGTCCGCAACCAGTGGGAGAGCCAGGGCGGAAACGTCACGGACATCAACGGTCACGGCACACACACCAGCGGCTGCGCAGCGGCCAACGGCAACAACGGCCGCGGTGGACTGGGTGTCGGCTGGAGCCTCGGCCATCGCATCCTCCGCGTCAGCGAAGTAAGCAACGGCAGCGCGAACTTCACCACCCTGACTCAGGCGGCCATCAAGGCGGCCCAAAGTGGCGACAAGTGCTCCAGCGTCAGCTACAGCGGCTCAAACAGCCCTTCGGTTCGCACGACGGGAACCACGGTCAAGAGCCTCGGCGGACTGCTCTTCTGGGCGGCCGGCAATGAGGGCCAGAACATGACGAGCCCGAACCGTGATGCGGACGACGTGATCATCGTCGGCGCCACCACGACCAGCGATACTCGCGCTTCGTTCTCCAACTACGGCAACTACGTCGATCTCTTCGCGCCTGGCAACAACATCTTCTCCACCTGGTACACCACCAACAGCGCCTACGCGACGCTCAGCGGGACCAGCATGGCGTGCCCGATCGCCGCCGGCGTCGGCGCCATGATCTTCTCGAACAATCCGGGCATCAGCCCCAACCAGGTCGAGGATCTGCTCAAGAATTCCTGCACCGACATCGGCTCGCAGGGCGTCGACAGCATCTACGGCTACGGTCGCGTCAATCTCAAGAACGCGATGAACGGCACTGGCGGACCGCTCACGCTGGCCGTCAGCCCCATGCCGCTCACTGGCGGCGGTCGGGTGACATTCAACCTGACCAACGTTGCTCCTAACACCCGTTGCGCCGTGTACTACAGCATTGGCGGCTTGGGACAGACCTACGTGTCGGAATTGAATGTCACGCTCGGAATCGTCAATCCAACTCGCGCCGGCGGCATCAAGACCAGCGACAGCAACGGCAATGCCAACTGGAACAACCTGCCCGTGCCGACGGTACCTCGGCGCTTCTACGTCTGGTTCCAGGGCGCTGAACAGAACGGCCGGACCACGGACATCATTGACACCTGGGTCGATCGTTGATCGACTATGACTCGCCGCGCGTTGATTGAGGCGCGACGAGAGAAGTTGAGAGTGACCCGCCCCGTGCAACCGCGCGGGGCGGGTTCTTTGTTGGTTGGGTCTGCGGTATAGCGCGTTGGTGCGGCGGGATTGCATGATCGCGGGATCGTGCATGGAACGGTTTGGTGTGCACCGGGAGCCGGTGACGCACTAGGTGCTGACGCACAGCATTCTGTCTTGCGGCGGAGCAGGTAGGTAGCTCTGTTTCGCTGGCCATCGCGCGGCCGGAACGGCGGACCCATTCAGAGTTGCGTCAGTTCAACCCCAGTGCCTGGCACATCGCGCTGCCCATGTCGGCGGGGCTCATCGCGACGGTGACGCCGTCTGCCTTGAGGGATTTGATTTTGGCCGCGGCGGTGTCATCTGCGCCGCCGATGATCGCGCCGGCGTGTCCCATGCGCTTGCCCTTGGGTGCGGTCTGGCCGGCGATGAACGCGGCTACGGGTTTCTTCATGTTCTTGCGGATCCAGTGGCCGGCTTCGGTTTCGTCGCTGCCGCCGATCTCGCCAATCATCAGCACGCCGTCGGTGTCGGCGTCATCGTTGAACATGGAGAGGAGCTCGATGAAGTTGAGCCCCTTGACGGGGTCGCCGCCGATGCCCACGCATGTGCTCTGACCGACGCCGCGGCTCGAACACTGCCAGACCGCTTCGTAGGTGAGCGTTCCGGAGCGGGAGATGATGCCCACGGCCTTGCCGGTCTTGGCGTCGGCGCGGTGCATGTGGATGTAGCCGGGCATGATGCCGATCTTGCAGCCGCCTGAGAACTTGGCGTTGGCGCCTTCGCCCGAGACGCGCTTGCCGGGGGTGATGACGCCGGGGCAGTTGGGGCCGATGAGATGCGATTCGGGATAGTCGCGAAGCAACGCCTTGGTGCGGATCATGTCAGCGGTGGCGATGCCTTCGGTGATGCAGCAGATCACACGCACGCCAGCCGCCGCGGCTTCGATGACGGCGTCGCCGGCGAATGGCGGGGGAACGAAGATCATCGTGGCATTGGCGCCGGTGGTCTGGACGGCTTCGGCGACGGTGTTAAAGATCGGCAGGCCGTTGGGGTCTTTGGTGCCGCCCTTGCCGGGGGTAACGCCGCCGACCATCTTGGTGCCGTAGGAAAGGCTGCCCTTGGTGTGGGTGGCGCCTGCAGCGCCGGTGATGCCCTGGCAGATGACCTTGGTTTCGCCGGAGACGAGGATGCTCATGATTGCGCGCTTTCGCAGCAGGGGGTGAATCGGGCATCGGAACGCGCCGCCGACCCCCAATTGGCGCAGCGCGTGCGACAAGTGCTCAGGATATCTCCGCTCGGTGGAGTGTCCAACATTCAAAGCACGCGGCCGCCAAATTGCAGGGTTGACCGGTGTCGGATCGGATGGATGATACTGCTGCCCATGGGATTTCGAGTCGCCATGCATCCGCAAACAGGGAGTCAGCCAGTGTCCACTACTCAGTTCATGTTGGGGATCGTCGTTGCGATGATCCTGACCGTCGCCGGAGCCGCCCAGGCCAAGGTCGTGACGCGCGATATCAACTACAAAGACGGCGACGTCGAGTTGAAGGGCTACTACGCCTACGACGATGCGGTGCCCGGGCCGCGGCCGGGGGTTCTGATCGTCCACGCGTGGTGGGGACTGGGCAGCGACGAGAAGGGGCGGGCCCGCCAACTCGCGGAGCTCGGCTATGCGGCGTTCGCGCTGGATATGTATGGCGCGGACAGGTTCACTGAAGACCCCACGCAGGCGGGGCAGTGGGCCGGGGCCTTTTACCAGGACCGTCTACTGGCGCGGAGCCGGGCTGCGGCAGGGCTGAAGTTGCTCACGGCGCAGAAGGAAGTCGATGCGAGCCGAGTCGCGGCGATCGGCTACTGCTTCGGCGGAACCATCGTGACTGAACTGGCCTACAGCGGGGCGGACCTGAAGGGCATCGTGAGCTTCCACGGCGGGCCGATGCCGGCCTGCGAGGGCGATGCAGCCCGCGTCAAGGCGAAGGTGCTCATCTGCCATGGCTCGGCGGACACGCTGGTGCCGATGGAGAACATTCACAAGTTCGCGGAATCGCTCGCGGGCTCGGCAGTCGACTGGCAACTGGTGGTCTACAGCGGGGCCAAGCACAGTTTCACAACGCCGAGTGTGGACAAGTTCAATATCCCCGGCGCCGGTTATGACGCGGCGGCAGACCGTCGATCGTGGGCTCAGATGAGGAGTTTTTTTGACGAGATCTTCGCGCGATGATGAGGTCTCGGCGTGAAATCTGACAGCGCCGAGGATTCGAGCGGCGCGGCGATGAATTTCGCGCGCGGCCGGGCTACGGTTTTGTCCCGCAAGGACGCGAGTGTTGCACGGTGGGAGAAGGATTGACGATGGCGATGAATCTGGCTCAGCGCACGAACGACTCAGTCTCGAGCACTCGATATGGTTCCGATGCAGTGACACACGATATTCGTGTGCGCGTCGTACCAGCGTTCATGCCGGAGCATTCGTCGCGCCTTGACCGCAAGTATGTCTTCGCCTATCGGATCCGCATCACCAATGAGGGCGATGCTCGCGTGCGCCTGGTGTCGCGCCGCTGGTCAATTGTCGACGCGTTTGGTCGCACCGAGGTAGTGACGGGTGAGGGGGTCGTCGGCCAGCAGCCCGTTCTCGATCCGGGTGAGACGTTTGAGTATGCCAGCCACTGCCTGCTCAAAACCGAGTGGGGCACCATGGAAGGCACGTACCACATGCAGCCCGAAGGCGGCGATGCGTTCGATGTCGCGGTCGAGCGGTTCTATCTCGTGTCGCGAGACTCCGAGGCGGCTGAAGCGCAGATCGCGGACTGAGCGTGTTGCTGACCAAACCGGAATGACTCTTCAAACCGTGCGGGCAAGTCGCTCGCCGGCCGTGCAAGCTGTGCTCGCTCGCTGTAGCATCACTGCTCTATCGGATCTGGTCACTCGCTACAGAAGGCGTGTCGCGCGAGGGGGGCGTGAGGCAACCTGCCCACTCGGCCATCCATTGGCGTGCGGAGCAAGGAAGCAGCCCCGTCCGAGGGGACGGGGCTGCGCAATCGAAGATCACCAGACATCCGGCTTGAAGCAGTCTCGATCAGGGAATCTGATCCGTGTTACTCGTTTCACACGTCGAGCCCAGGATGAGCTGCAGGTAGCCGCTGCAGGCGCCCGCGCCTACCTGACCATTGACTGCACCCGAACCGCTTCCGGTCCCGATGACGGTGACGAGCTGCATGCGCCCGCCGAGGCCAAGTATGGTGCCCTGGCAGGGGCCGCCTGGGATGACGTTGCTTCCGAGGCGCGGCGAGAAGAGAATGCCCTGCTGGGCGTTCGGTTCAGCATTGAGCCACGCCACGTTCAGTGTGCCCGGGCACGCGCCGGAGAGTGCCAGCGTGTATTGCGCGCCGCCGCCACAGTCGACGGAGATGAGCTTGAAGGCGTCGAGGCCGGCCTCAGTCACCGAGTTATTGGGATTATCCGCAGCGCTGAACCGGAAGCGCATCTGGCTGGTGAGCGGAAGGAAGTCGGTGATATTGAGGGTTTCGTTGCGCCAACCCGGCTCGCGCATGATGCGCTTCATCAGCGTCCAGTTGTTTCCGCCGTCGTTCGAGACGGAGGCATCGAAGAAGTCATCGCCGTCGTCGTTGTAGAACCAGCGGTCGTAGGATACGAGCACCGTCGACTGGCCGGATAGACTGAACACCGGCGAGATGAGGTGCGTCGGTCCGCCATCGAGATCCTGGGAGGGGCCGTTGCCCGTGATGTAGCACTTGCCGGAACCGTCCGAGTCGTTCGGTGGATCGCCGCGCGAGCCGCCGTTAGCTGGGATGTCACGAACCCAACTTCCATCGGTGACGTTCTCGTCCACGACGGTCCAGCCGTGATCGGCTTCGAAGTTCTCATCGAGCAGAACGTTCAGGGCGCTGGCGCTCAGCGCGGTGTAGGTGGACGCGGGCGCGTCGGAAGGATCAACAACGACCTGCCCGCGGGTCGTCTCCGCGCTCGTGTAGTACTGGACAGTGGTGCCGCAGGGTGTGGCGGGGAAGATGGCTTCGTAGGAGTTGTCTCCGAGTATTCCCATGGGAATGTCGATCCAGCCGTTGCCGTCGTTGACGTGCAGCACGCCGGTGCCGGGCTGCGGCACCGAGCCGCGCGGGGAGACATCCATCTGCATCGTGGTGCCGCCCGCGGGATTGACAAGCTCGGGCATGCCGTTGGGATAGTCAAAGTTCAGGCTTGCCTGGGAGGCCGTCACATCGACGATGAACAGGCCGCGCGTGATGTCGCTGATGATGACCGTGCCGCTGGGGAAGTAGGGGTAAGTGCTCCAGGCGCCATCGAATGAGGGAGCGTCGTCGCCGGGATAGGTGTCAAACCAGCCGGTCTGCACCGGGTCCAGCGGATCAGTGGCATCGAAGATGCGCAGTCCGCTGCGGTAGTTGGCTTCGAAGACGAAGTTGCCATTGACGTAGAGATTGTGGTCGATGGAGGGGCGGCCTGAAGTAAACGTGGAGACGAGAGTCGGATTGGTGATGTCGCTGACGTCAAAGACGCGAGTGAGCGTGACGTTGGTGTAACCGTTCTGCTCGTCGAGTTCATCGTCGAGGAAGAAGTAGTTCCGATCTTCACTGAGCCAACCTTGGTGGCAGTAGTTCAGACCCTCGTAGATGTTGCGTCCTACGCGGAACATGTTGCCCTTGTCAGTGACGTCGACGATGTCGAACGCGGTTTGGCCGTTGCAGCAGTAGGCGATCTGCCGACCGGCGTAGGGGCCGGACTCAAACGTGACGGCCTGCATGTCGTGCGTGTAAGGGCCGGGGATCTGGCCAGCGAGAGTGGGGTTGGATGGATCAGTGAGATCAAACACGACGGGGGAGCCGCCGTTGATGTTGGCGCCGATGACGTAGAGGAAGCCGCTGGTCTCGTCCACGTAGACATTGTGGGCCTTGCTCAGGCCGTTGTTGGTCAGGCTGCGCACCAGTGTGACGTTGCCGTTGTCAACGTCGGCGAGGCTGATGACCTGGATGCCGCCGCCAGATTCATTGCTGACGTAGCAGTGGTCCCGGTACACCTTGACATCTCCCCACAAGCTGTTGCTGTGAGGGATCTCCGTGATGAGGACTGGATTGACCGGATCGGTGATCTCAACCACCGCGAGAGCCGTGCTGATTCCCATCAACGCGTACTCACGACCCGACGGAGAGGTGTAACCCCAGCAGTCGTTTCCGGTCGAGGGATTGCTTGGAAATGCGGACAAAGGCATGAACTTGAGCAGTGTAACGTTCTGCGATTCAAACTGAGCCAGGGAGTTGCTCCCGGCCAGCAGAACGGCGCACACGCCAAGTGCCGAAAGGCTGCGACGAACGAATGACGACATCATGCTGCTCCTCCGAACCGGAAGTCCAATAAATCGACTCTCGCGGGATGTACGATCGAACTCGTGACTCTCGTTCCCGAGCATCGCCTTCGATCTGCTGCGCCATCCATCCGCGCTACAGCCAGTGTAACCGGGATTGGTCCAAATACATTCCCGAATATGCGACTATGGCAGAATAGCAGTCGAAAGGGTGTTTGATTTCACCGACTCAGCCCCGTCCGGTCCTCTTCGGATGACAGCCTGAAGCGTGATCGCGATGGGGGGCGCACCGGGAGGAATCGTGACCGCGAGAGACGCATGGCCCTGGGCATTGGCATTCGCCGTTCCAATCACGTTCACGGGATTCAGAATGTCGAGCCTCAGTCCACCCAGAGCGCCAATCGAAGGTCCGTCCCCCAACCCAGTCGGACTGTAGAGGAAGTACACGCGCTCACCCCGTTGGGCGTGCAGCAGGTCAAACGTGGCGCGCTGGCCTCGGGCCAGGGCGGTGGCGCTGAGGCGCGGAACAACGGTCGTCTGGCCGCGGATCTCACCCGCCTCGAACTGAATGCTGTGGACGTTGACGTAGGCTCCCTCCGTCAGAATATCCTGCTCGAATCTCTCCTCGATGGGGATCCCGGTGATAATGCGCCGCAGCCCGTTGCCGTCCGGGATGAACAACTCACCCAAGCCGAGGTGAGCGATCATCTCGCCGTAGAAACCGGCGCGACCAACGTGAATGTGGGCGTAGAGCAGGTTCTCTGCGGTGATGCCCTCCTCGTACAGATCGACATCCAGCAGATTGGTCACGTCGTCATACTTCATGATGCAGACGCCCGTTGCTTCGCTGCCAGTCGGCGGATTATGCTGGTCGCCGCTGAGGTGGGATTCGAAATACCAGACATCCGCGTTGACCGTCGACGTTGTCACCACGGCTACGCCGACTGCCGCAAGAGCCAAAGCTCTGATCATGCTCTTCATATCACCAACTCCTCCGGGCTTCTGGCCCCCTGCGTCTCCCATTGAAATCCGCGACACTGCAACCGCGCGCCGGCGCGACATGTTGCGCTAGTAGAACGTCCAGATGAGAATCACACTTAGTTCACACGAGCCACCTTCGAGCGCCTGGAACAGCACGCCGCGGTTTCTCGCGGCTCGCGGCACCATCACGTCAAACAGCGCGTGACCTGTTTCGTCCGCACGCACACTTCGCAACAGCGCCGGAGCGCGGATGCCGAAGTTCACGCCATTGCAGCCCGGCACTGGCACCGAGCCATACTGGAAGCCATACACGACGTGCACCATGGCATGCGGCAAGGCGCCCGCAGCGTCAAAGGTGTTGACCTCGCCCGCGCGTCCGGGAATCGGGTTGGCCAGGCCGAGCTTGGGAACGAGCAGATAGGCGTGGATTTCGCCGCCGCTTGTACGCCCCGTCCCGCAAATATGTCCCGAATCGCTGATTCCCCTCGCGGTGAGCAACGTGTCCCAACCTGAGAGCGGAGGGAGTAGCGAATTGATATTCTGGATCGCGCGGCCCGGCTTCCAGAGCACGGCCTGGTATTCGTTGGCGGCGGGTAGAAAGGCCTCTCCGACGGCTTCGCGCAGGATGTTGACCGAAAAGGCGCGACTGTCGCCGCCGACGGGAAACGCGCCAAGGTCGGTGAGTTGGCCGCCGTCCCACATGAACGCGTGAGTGACTTCGTTGCCTGTATCCCCGTGGCCGACGATCACGCCATTGCGATTGGAACTCGTGGCTTCGGCGTGAGGGCCACCGAGCGTGCCGATTTCGGCGATCTGGTTGTTGGTCCAATAGACCGCGATGCGATTGCCCTCGCCGTCTTCGGACCAGCCGGTAATCAGGCCGGAATCATCGACGGAAAGCGCGGCGCTGGCAACGTGGCCGGGCAGTGTGCCGAGATTGGTCATCACGTTGTTGCGCCACACGAAAGCGCGCCACTGGCCGTCGCCCTGCTGGGCCGTGCCGACCGCCTGTCGAGCCCCGTTAATGCCATAGCCTTTGGCGCCGTCGCCGCCGAGTGTGCCCAGATCGATGCGGTTGCCTGAGTCCCACGCAAGGGCCCGGGAACTGAGCCCGTCCGCCGTTACGGTGCGGCCGACGATCTGCCGAGTGATGTTGATCGATTGGGCGTAGCTGTCATCAAAGCCGGGAAGGACGCCGAGATCGGTCATCTGACCGTCGGCCCAGAAGAAGGCGTGCCAGCGGCCGTCGGCGGTCTGGGAAGCGCCGACGACTTCGTTGTTCTTGTTGATGCCCAGAGCCATACTCTGGGCGCCGCCCAGTGTGCCCAGGTCGATGCCAATGTACCCCGGATCATGCCAGCCGAGGGCATTTGCGACTGATAACCCGGCCACTGCCAGAGCGGTCAGCAGGCGCGGGCAAGACAGATTTCGTGGCTGAAAACGTTTGCGCATGGGATCCCCGTAGCAAAACCGTGCGATCGATTCGATTGTTCCCAAAGCGGCAATGCGGTGCCGCAATGTCAACTATTCCTGCGTCCGCAGTACTAGCCACGCCGCGGATTGCGTCCGCTGGGTCCCGGAGTGCGGCGGGGCGGGCTGTCGGAGCGGAGGCGGGAGGGATCGACGCGCGATCCTCCCTGCGACGAGTCGTCCGGTGCCCATCCATTCCCCTCGGTTGGGAGGTCCACAGCCGGCTCGCTCCGATCGCCGGTGACGTCCGACTCGTCCTCGTCGTGAATGATCACGCCTTCGCCGATCCGGTCGCCGAAAATCATCCGCCCGGCTGAGGTTTGAATCGAACTGGTCACCGAACATTCGACGCGGTGGCCGATGAGATCCGATGAGTGTTCGACCACGACCATCGTGCCATCGTCGAGATAGCCGACGCCCTGGTTCTTGCCTTCGCCTCGCTTGACAATCTGGATCGACAGCCGCTCGCCGGGCACTGCCGCAGTGCGCAGCGCGTTGGCGAGATCGTTGATGTTGAGCACTTTCACGTCGTCAATGGCCGCGACCTTGTTGAGATTGAAGTCGGTGGTAACCAGGTGAGCACGATACTCGCGCGCCACCTCGAGCAGCATCTGGTCCACGCCCAGACCCGGCACCTGTACGTCCACCATCGACAGGTCAATGTGCGGACTGTTCTGCAACTTGCGCACCATGTCCAGACCGCGGCGGCCGCGGTTGCGCTTGAGTTTGTCGCTCGAATCGCTGAGCGTCTGCAGTTCCTCGATGACAAAGCGCGGGATGATGACCGGGGCGAGGAGGAACCCGGTAAGGCCGACATCGAGAATGCGCCCGTCGATAATGGCCGAGGTGTCGAGCACCAGGGGCCGCGTGCCGCGCAGTTGTTTGCTGAATTCCACGTAGGGGATGATCAGGCGGAACTCATCCTGCGTGCTGTAAACCACGGAGACGCCAAGATAGCACAGCGTGATGCCAAACGCGGCTTTCATCGCCAGGATCATGCGGTTGGCCGCTTCGTCGTTCTCGAACTTGATGTCGTGCGCCTGCAGGAGCAGGTCGATGATCCAGGTGATCGCGACTGTGGCCAGCAGGCCGGCGATCAGGCCGAAGAGCGCGCCGGTCATGCCCGAGAGCTTCTTGTGCGGCGTGAGGGCGTCAAAAGTGATGGCCGCGACGCCGAGGAACAGCGCCACAATGACCGGAGCCCACCAGTAGTTGATAAACAGGGCTTCCGTTGCGTCCTTGGCGCCGGTGCCCGAGCCGCCCTTGAGCAGGCTGAGCATGACGACCGTGACGAGCATGATCAGGAACACACCGCGGATGATGATCAGCGCGCGGACGCGACTGCGTTCGCGATCTTCGACCAGATTGACGGGTGTTCCGGTGCGGTCGCTCATGGCTGGATTGTACGGTGCGATGGTGGAGGCTACCATCCATTTCCGAGTCGCCAGCGGGTCATCCCTTGATCCGTCGGCCGGGCCCGGTGCACGGGTGGCCCACGAACCTGGTCAGAGCCTGACCGCAGCAGCCATAAGTGGTGTTCATTCGGGGTATCGATCTCCTGGCCGGCGGATCATCGGATGATCGGCGCAACACGTCTCCCAAGCTCTCGATGGCAGCACGCGATGGCGTGAGTCTGGTCTCGCAACCGATCGGGGCGGGGTAGTCGGCGGAGCCCTGGTTTGGCCCCGGTGCCGACTCGAATTCACTTAGTAGAAACGGTGGCTCAGCACTTGGCTGACTTTGCATTCGGCTGGCACGGCCGCTTGGAAGATCATCCGAACACCGTCAGCACTCTGAGGGACCCCCCGGGCGATTGAAGCGACGCCCCGCTGGTTGGCCACCGCGATGCCCACGATCATCGGTTTGTCGAGTTGGAGAACCGCACCGGTCGTGACGCTGCAACCGGGGATGACCGCGCCTCCGCCCTGTCGTGACGCCAGAAATGCGACGCGTGCCCCCGGGGTGACACCGTTCGCAATCAACAGGTTTTCCTCGCCAGCAGATCCGGGGAACGGTGGCTCGAGTGTGAACGAGGTCGTGACGGGAAAGAGAATCACTCCTCGCGCCGGATCGCCTTTGGTGAGGCCGATGATGGCGCCTTGATCGTTGATATCAACGGCGCTCCCGATCTCGCGTCGCGCCGCCGGTGGAATCAACGTATTCAGATTGACCATGTGGTTGTCTTCCATGACGTAACCGACGACGGCGTCCGAGTTGAGAGTCATGGTTCCGACAATCACGCCGCTGTTGTTGACGGCGCTCGCGCCGCTCTGCCACGCCACCGAATCATCGTGAATGACGACCAGTTGTTGATCCACCCATTTGACGGCGTACCAGAAGTGGTTGTGCGTCTCTGAGCTTCCGACAATCAGACCTGCATCATTGATGTCCGTCGCCACGCAGTTGTTTCCATCCAACAGCATGTCCAGCTGGGTCAGATCGCCGCCCTCCCAAAGGAACGCGCGATCATACGTGCCGGGAATCTCCGCCATTCCGACGACCGATCCGAAGTTGTTGATCGCAAGCGCCTTGCCTCGTGGCCCACCAAACGTACCAAGATCGCGCATCACTCCGTTCTCCCAGATAAACGGATGTGGATAGTCATCCGGCGGTGCTGAAGAATCGCCTACGATCTGCCGGCTGTCGTTGATGTCGTTTGCCTGCGCTAACCAGCGACCACCGAGCGAACCGAGTTGAATCCGTTGGCCATCTGCGAGCCAGAGCACGGCGCCTTCTTCACTGCGCTGTCCGGCAATGTCCCCGTTCTCATTGATCGCCGCAGCGATATTGTCGCAACACGGCGCTTGAGGATCCAGATCCGAGAGAACTCCCTCGCGCCAAAGAGCCGCGCGCATGTAGGTCTGCTCGTCAACGAAATACCCAACCACGACTCCCGCGTCGTTGATGCTGTATGCGGTAGACGACTTGCGGGGCGCACTGTCGATGAGGAACATCGCGTACCGGTATTCTTGACTGAGAGCAGGCGACGCGAGCGAAAGTGCGATTGACGCCGCGAGGAGCAGGGACGGCACGTTGAATCTGGTCGGACTCGATGGGGTCATGATTCCGTCCCCATGTCAGAGGTTGAGAACTGGCTCAATTGGTCTGGCGTCGAACCGGTTTGAGGCCCTTGGTCTGGCCGAACCGCCTTCGGGTTCGCGCCGGCAGACCTTGCGTAAGGTACACGAAACTCCCTGATCCTGCAAGTCCGATCCAGCCGATTCGGCAAAAAAACTGGGCGATTGATGCGTTGCGTTTCTTGACAAGACTCCCCCTTTTGCCATCCCGCTCCGGGACCCCTTCAATACAGCCCATGGCCTACACCGTTCTCGCACGCCGCTATCGATCGCAGGACTTCGATGAAGTCATCGGCCAGGAGGCCATTGCGCGGACCCTTCGCCGGGCGATTGACACTAATCGCGTCGCCCATGCCTTTCTGTTCACCGGTACGCGCGGCGTGGGCAAGACCTCGATGGCCCGCATCTTCGCCAAGGCCCTCAACGTCACGCCCGATCTCAAGGACGCTGAGGCCATCGGCCAGGCGATCATGCAGGGCAACGACATCGACGTCATCGAGATCGACGGCGCTTCGAACAACAGCGTCGAAGGCGCGCGCGACCTGATCGCCAACTGCATCTACCGGCCCGCGCGGTGCCCGTACAAGATCTACATCATCGACGAAGTGCACATGCTCACGCCGCAGGCCTTCAACGCCCTGCTCAAGACCATGGAAGAGCCGCCTTCGCATGTGAAGTTCGTTCTGTGCACCACCGAGCCGCACAAGGTACCCGCGACGATCCAGTCGCGCTGCCAGCGGTTTGATTTCCGCATGATCCCGACGCTGCGGATCGCCGACCATTTGCGAGCGGTGCTCAAGAGTGAAAAGGTCAAGGCGGACGACCGACTCGTGCTGCAGGTCGCCCGGCTCGGGCACGGCTCGATGCGCGACGCCCTCAGCCTGCTTGATCGATTGCTTTCGGAAGGTGAGAAGACGATCACCGTCGAGATGCTGGCCGAGACGCTGGGATTGCCCGACCATACGCTGGTGCATCAGTTCGTCGAAGCGCTTGCGGACGGGCAGCCGGCCGAGGCGCTGGCGCAGATGAACGAGATGCTCAATCGCGGCGTGTCGCCGGATCAGTTCATCGAAATCGTGATCGATCGCTTCCGCCTGCTGATGCTCGCCTGCGCCTGTGGCATCGAGAGTGAACTGCTCGAACTCGCCGATGACGAGCGCCAGGAGATTGCAGCCCAGGCTGAGCGCTTCGATGCGCCGAGCCTCGTCTACATGATCGCGCTGCTTGAGAGCGTGCAGCGGTCGATCAAGTCGAGTGTGACGGGGCGGGCACTGCTCGATGCCGCGATCGTGCGGCTGGCGATGGCTGAGAAGTTCGCGTCCGCCGCCGCGCTGCTCAAGGGTGGCGGTGGGGGGGCTTCCGCGAGTCCCGCGCCGGCTCAAAAAAAAAGTCCACAGCGCGCTGACGCCACGCCGCGATTGAGCGATCTGGCGGCATCGGCGGCCAAGACCGCGGTCCCCACCCCGGCTCGAGTCGAGCAGACATCCTCGCCGGCAGTTGCACCCGTGAACACCGATCCGCAGGCCATCTGGAAACAGGTCGTCGCCGAAGCCCACAAGAATGTGCGTCTCGGCCCGGTGGTCGATGCGCTGAGTTGGGATCATCGGCTCGACGGGCCGTCAATCGCGCTGACGCTGGGCGATGGCTCACTGCTGGCATATGCGCGGACCTGCCTGGGCGCGATTGAAAAGATCTTCGCCGCGGCGATCGGCCGGCCGACGCGCGTGGAACTTGTCGTCTCCACCGCAGCCGAGTCGAACGGCAAGCCCGGCAACGAAATGGCCACCTCGTCGGCTGACTTCGCCGAGGCGGCCCAGATCCCCATCGTGCGAAAGGCGATGGAGCTGCTCGACGCGCGCATCGTCGATGTGAAACCCGCGCCGCGTCGGAAGCCAATGTGACTCAATCAGCGCTCCGCGCTGTGGGGAGAAATCATGTTCGATCAATTCAAGAACCTCGGCCAGCTCTCCAGCATGCTGCGCAACGCCGGTCAACTCCGCGAGCAGATGCAGCAGGTGCAGGAACAACTCAAGACCATGAAAGCCTCGGCCGAGACCGGCGGCGGGGCCGTGAAGGCGACGGTGACCGGCAACATGAGGCTGACCTCGCTTGAGATCGATCCGGCGATGTTTGCAGCGCTCGTCGACACAACCAGCGAAACGGATCGACAGATGGCTGAAGACCTGATCACCGGCGCCATCAACGCCGCGCTGGAAAAAGCCCAGCGGCTCGCCGCCGAGGAGATGTCACGCCGCGCGCGGGAATTGGGGCTGCCCATAGATCCCGGCGCGGACCTGGGCAATCTGCTGAGTGGATGAACCGATCGTGTGATCAGACCAGATGCAACAAGACCCACGGGATTGAGCCGTGGGTCTTGTTGATGGGTCAAGCGAATAGGCCGATACCTTGGGTCGCACCGGCCTATTTGTCTTACGGTATCTGTGCCACGTTGCTCGTCTCGCACGGCATTCCGGTCGCAACGAGTTGGAGATAGCCGCCGCAGGCACTGCTGCCGGCCCGGCCGTTGGCGCTGCCCGAGCCGTTGCCCGTGCTGACGGTGTTGACGAGGCGGAGCTGGTTGGTGCCCAGGCCAAGTTGGATGCCCTGGCACGGTCCGCTGGGAATCCTGAAACTGCCGGTGTTCAGAGCGAAAACGATTCCCTGTTGCGTCTGCACCGGTGCGTTGTTCCACGTCACGCGAATGGTGCCGGGGCAGCTGCCGCTGAGCGAGCAGGTGTAGCCGCCGCCACCGAACTGGAACTCTCCGGAGAGGGCGTTTTGGCTCGAAAGCCCGGGTACGGTAATGGTGTTGAGCAGTGAACCGCTCCGCGACCACTGTTCGATGGTGCCCTGCACGTTGCGATTGTGAATCCACAGCGTGCCATCGGCCGGATCAAGCGCCACCGCCATGTTCTGCGTGTGGCCGGTCGTGAACGAACTGATCACATTGCCGCTCAAGTCATACTGCGTGAGATTAGAGCCGGAGAAGGTGCCGACCCACAGCGAGTTATTGTCGGGGTCGTATGCGAGAGCGCCGATGCCGCCAGCGCTGAAGAGACGAACGGGGTTGGTCCAGTCTCCGTCAAACTGCCAGACGGCGCCGACGGTGTCGATGGAGAAGTTGTGCGTGCCATCGGTGGCGCCATCCCAGCACCGCGATGTACCGGCCGGGTGGATATAGCGCGGGCCCAGGTCGGTGCCGGTCAGGCTGTACTCGGCGCCAACCGCCCCAACATCGGCGCTTGTGGTGCGCACCGTGTCGCGCACCACCATGGGATATTGGTAGTTGCTCGTGCCCGATGCGATATCCCACTGCCGGATAATCGTGCCGTTCTGGACAACGGTGAAGGTATGCTGGTCGCCCGAGTGCATGTAGTACTCGCTGATCTGCGCCTCGGAACTGCCCGCCGCGGCCAATATAAGGGTCGCCGAGAGGGCGGAAATGGATAGTGATTGTCGACGGGTGCTGCCTTTCATGACTCTCTCCCCAAAATGTGGAATCGGTTGATGCAGGGTTTCCTGCTGCATTGTACCGTAAGTCGGACAAGCTGCGGCGGGGAACTTGCCTCGAAGTGGAGAATGAATGGTCAGAATGCCCGGTAACGTCGGGGTGAAGGGCCAATTTGACCGTGCCCGGGCGGGTGGCCGCGGATCGGCGAGTACAATGCACCATGGACCGACCCGGCCCATATCCCGATTCAATGGTGCGGCTGATCGACGAATTCGCCCGCCTGCCCGGCATCGGCCGCCGAAGCGCCGAACGGCTCGCTTTTCATGTGCTCAAGAGCGATCGCGAAACAGCGATGAAACTCGCTCAGGCGATCAGCGACGTAAAGACACACGTCAAGCATTGCACTATCTGCTACAACCTCGCGGATCGCGATCCGTGCCCGATCTGTAGCGATTCCCGGCGGGAACACTCGACAGTACTCGTGGTCGAACAGCCCAAGGACCTCATCAGCCTGGAGCAGACCGGGATGTATCGCGGCGGGTACCACGTGCTGCTGGGCCACATCGCCCCGCTGGACGGAATCGAGCCCGATGATCTGACCGTCAACTCGCTGCTTCATCGGGTCGATGATCCGACAGCCAATGCGTGTGGCGTACGGATTACCGAAGTGATATTTGGGCTGAGCCCGAACCTAGAAGGCGACGGCACGGCTCTGTACCTCGCCGAACAATTGAAATCGCGCGGGCTGCACCTGAGCCGTCTCGCTCGCGGTCTGCCCAGCGGTTCGCAGATCGAGTATGCCAGCAAAGCGGTGCTGGCGGATGCGATCATCGGCCGGCAGGGAATCGACTAAGCCTTCATCGTTGCACGGTCCGGCGCTAAGATGCTGCGAACTCTCGGCGTCGGGCTGTGGCCCTTGAAACAGATCAGTGATTTGACCTGAAATGCGATTCGAAACCTCCCAACATCTTCGCCTCAGCCAGCAGATGAAGATGTCTCCGCGGATGATTCAGTCCATGGAGATACTTCAACTCGCTGCGCCCGCACTCGAGGAGCGCATTGAGCAGGAGCTCGAAAGCAACATCGCGCTTGATCTTGTCGAGCCGACACCCGATGTTGCGTCGCTCACCGAGGCGCGGCGGGAAGAGAATCGCGAGTCCATGGAGGGCGAGCGGGAACTGAACACGGAGGCTGACAGCTCCGGCGAAGGTTTCGACCGCCTGAATCGGCTGACCAACGAGTACCGGGAGGTGCTCGACGATCAGTTCGGCGAGTCCTACCGAAGGCGTCGCCAGGATGGGGAACTGGACGGCAAGATGGCGGCCATGGCCAACACCGCAGCGCGCGGCGAGAGTCTGCAGACCCAATTGCTCGGTCAGTGGTCGCTTTCCGACGTCGAGGAACATCTGCTTGCGGCCGGTGAGCACCTCATCGGATTCATCGATGACGACGGCTACATGCGCGTGGACATGGAAACCGTTCTGTCCCAGGCCCCGCCAGGCGTCACCAGGGAATTGCTCGACGAAGCGCTTCCGGTGCTGCAGCAGTCGCTCGAGCCGGCGGGAATCGCAGCGCGCAACCTGCGGGAGTGCATGCTCATTCAGCTCGATGTGCTGGAGCGGGAGAACCCGGATGCCGACTTGAGCGTCGAGCGGCTGCTGGTTACCGAATTTCTAAGCGACATCGAACAGAATCGCCTCCCAAAGATCGCAGAGACAACCGGGCTGACCATCGACGAGGTGAAGGCCGGGCTCGACGGCCTGCGGCATCTCGATCCGCGGCCGGGCCGGCAACTCGTCAGCGAATCGCCCTCGGTCGTCATTCCCGATGCCATCGTCGAATACGACGACGAGGCCGATGACTACGTGGCCATGCTTTTCGATGGGCGATTGCCGCGTCTGCGCATCAATCCGCGTTACGCGGCGATGCTCAAAGATGACAAGGTGGACAAATCGACCAAGGAGTTTGTTGATTCCAACGTGCGGAGTGCGCGCTGGCTGATCGAGGCGATCGATCTGCGCTGCAACACTCTGTTGCGCGTGATCCGCGTCGTGGTGGCGCACCAGCGCGACTTCTTCGACCAGGGGCCGGCGTCGCTCAAGCCGCTGCCTATGTCGCAAGTGGCCGAACAGCTGGGCGTGCACGTGGCGACGATCTCGCGCGCGGTGAGCGGAAAGTGGATCCAGACGCCGCGCGGGGTGATTCCGCTCCGTAAGTTCTTCTCGTCGGGCACCGAGACCGAAGGCGGCGAGGACATGAGCTGGGACGCCGTGAAGCAGAATCTCAAGGAGATCATCGAGGCGGAGGACAAGCGAGAGCCGCTGGGTGACGACAAACTCGCCGCCGCGCTCAAGGAGCGCGGCATCAGCATCGCCCGTCGCACCGTGGCCAAGTACCGCGATCAGCTTGGTATTCCGTCCGCCAAGCTGCGCAAGACGTTCTGATCCGTCAACTGGAATCGAAACCACCGGCTCCAATCCCACTACAATCCACGACGATCGTGCGTCACCGAAGCGCGGTCCCGTTCTGTCTGCACCCCGATCAAGGAGTTGGCATGTCCACGCTTCGTCAACGGTTTGTTTCACTGGTCGCAATACTGGTCGTGTTTGCGGCGCTCCCCCTCGTGGCGCTGGCCGGTTCGGAAAAGCGGATCGGATGGATCGTCATCGACGGGCCGATCGTCGAGCAGCCTTCACCGCTTGCCTGGCTGTTCGGCGCCGAGGCGCAGCCGACGATTCGGCACATGACGGCCATGATTGAAGACGCGGCAGAGCGCGACGACATCCCCGCGCTCGTCATTCACCTCAAGGACTTTCAATGCAACTTCTCGCAGGTGCTTGCCCTGGGTGCCGCAATGGACGATGTCCGCAAGGCCGGCAAGACGGTGCACGTCTTCAGCGAGAATTACAGCCCGATGGAGCTTCTGCTTGGCGCCAGCGCCGATGAGATCATCATGCAGACCGGCGGCGATGTGAGTTTCCCCGGCCTGTACAGCGAAGAGATGTACCTGGCTGACACGCTCAGCCTCGTCGGACTCAAGGCCGACATGGTGCAGATCGGCGATTACAAGGGCGCGGCGGACCAGATGTCGCGCAGCTCCGCCAGCCCCGAGTGGTCACAGAACATCGATGCACTCCTCGACGACCTGTGGGCGCAGATGGGCGAGCGTCTCCGCAAGGGGCGACAACTCAATAGTTTGCAGTGGCAGCGCGTGCTTGACGAAGGCTGGTCGGCGGACGCAAAGCAGGCGGAGCAACTCGGACTGATCGACAGCGATCTCGATATTCTCGATCTGAAGGACCATGTTGCCGGGCAATGCGGAACGGATCGCATCACCCTCGATCTCGGTCCGACCAGTGACGAGTTCCAACTGGATATGAACAACCCGTTCGCCATGATGGCGATGTTGATGCGCGAGCCGGATCACACGCCGACGCGGCCGACGATTGCAGTGGTGCACATCGACGGGCCGATCGTCGACGGCGATTCAAGCGACGGCGGGATGTTCGGGGGGGCCAGCGTCGGCAGTCGAACGATCCGCGAAGCGCTCAAGGACATCGAAGATGAAGATCTGATCGAAGGCGTCGTCGTGCGGATCGACTCGCCCGGAGGTTCGGCGATCGCTTCTGAGATCATCTGGCAGGGGTTGCGCCGCCTTGGTGAAAAGAAGCCCGTGTTCATCTCCGTTGGCTCGATGGCGGCGTCAGGAGGGTACTACATCGCGGTCGGCGGCGATCGCATCTACGTCGATCCCGCGTCGATCGTCGGCTCGATCGGCGTCGTTGGCGGCAAGATCGTCACCGGCGGCCTGTTTGACAAGATCAAGATCGGCGTTACCGCCCGCGCCCGCGGGCCGCATGCCCAACTCATGAGCAGTACCCGTCCGTGGACTGACGCGGAGCGCGGCCTGATCCGCGATGAAATGACCCGGACCTACAACCTCTTCACCTCACGCGTCACCCAGGGGCGCGGCGGAAACGTCGATCTGACCAAGATCGCCGAGGGCCGCCTCTTCACCGGCCGCCAGGCGATCGCCAACGGCATGGCAGACGGCATTGCTGATTTCGATGAAACGATCGGCATGCTCGCCGACAAATGCGGTCTCGAAGCAGGCGACTACGACGTCATGACCTACCCGGGGCCGCGCAGTCTCGTGGAGATCCTCGAGTCGATGCTGCCCGGCGGCGTGAGGGCGCCCAGGATCGGGGCGGCGTCACCGCTGATAAACGTCGAGGCGATCAAGTCACTCGTCGGCGAGCCGGCTTGGGAGCAGATCCGCGACTCGCTCAATGCCCTGATGCAGCTCCGCGACCGGCATGTGCTGTTGATCGCGCCCAGGGCGATTGTGGTGAAGTGAGGAGGCCAGGAGCGGATCAATCGCTCGACAGTGCGATACTTCGGTACACTTCCACCGCTGGAGGTTCCGCCAGCAGCTTGCGCCATCGCGTGAGATAGGCGCCCATCACTGGGTCATTTGCCACACGGGTCTGGTCGATCTCGTATGCGGATTCACTCTCGTAGCGCACAAGCTCGATGAACCGATGATCGTCGTTCTGATCCTCAAGAAGATGAACTTTGATTCCGCCCGGTGACTCGTAAAAGGGAATCGCTTCGCGCAGGAAGTTGAGAAACTCCTGGCGCTGGCCTTGGACGACGCGACATCGCAGGTGGAGGCGGATTGGAGCCGGGGTTTCCATGGAATCAGCGTAGCTCATCGCGGCGACCACGACCGGGTCGCTCGCTGTCCATTGCACGGCGACGCGCCCCCTACAATCCCCGGCTGTGAAGGAATTCCGCCTGTTATCGCGCGTCTACGAACACAACGCCGCCCTCGATGCGCGCGTCATCATCCCACCCGGCGATGATATGGGCATGATCCGTATCGGCGGGACTGACGTGCTGGCCGCCGTCGATCAGATCGTCGCGGGGCGGCACTTCACGCTCGATTCCACGCCGCTGAGTCTCATTGGCCGCAAGGCAATCACGCGCAACCTCAGCGACATCGCGGCGATGGCGGCCCGGCCGGTGGCGGCACTGGTGGCCGTGGTGCTGCCGCGCGAATGGCGCGAGCCGCAGGCGCTGGAACTCTTCGAAGCCATGCGCGCCACGGCGGCCAAGTACGATTGCCCGCTCATCGGCGGTGATATCTCCATGGCGGATGCGCCGCTCACCTGCAGTGTGACGGTGCTAGCCAGGCCGGGGCCGCGCGGTGCGATTCGGCGCAAGGGCGCGAAGGTTGGTGATGCGGTCTACATCTCCGGTCGACTCGGCGGGAGTGTCGACGCCGACGGCGGCGGACGGCATCTCACCTTTGAGCCTCGTGTTGACCTGGCGCTCGCATTGGCGGAGCGGTTCGACGTTAACGCGATGATCGACATCAGCGATGGTCTCGGCTGCGATGCGGGTCACATCGCCGAGATGTCCGGTGTGCAGATCGAGATTGACGCCGCGAGTCTTCCGTGCTCCCCCGGTTGCGACTGGCGGCGCGCCATGAGCGATGGGGAAGACTATGAGCTGTGCTTCACGCTTGCAGCAGATGCCGATCTGCCCGCTGAAATGGAAGGTGTGATGTTGACGCGCGTCGGTGTTGTGCAGGAGCGCATGCCCGACCAGCCGTTGATTGTCGTGCACGACGGCGGGCAAGTGATCGACGCATCGAGCCTCGGATGGGAGCACGGCGAGGGTCACCCGACATGACGGAACACCTCTCTGAAAGCGCCGAAGATACGATGCGCTTCGCCGCGGCTCTGGCCCACCAGTTGCGCGGCGGCGAACTGATCGCGCTGCACGGCGACCTCGGCGCGGGCAAGACCTGCTTCGTTCGCGGCCTGGCGCGCGGGCTGGGAATCGACCCGGGCGCCGTGAGCAGCCCGACCTTCGTCATCATGCACGAGTATGAGTCGAAACACGAGCCAGGGCCGCGCGTACTGGCGCACATCGACGCCTATCGAATGGGCGGTGGCGGCGAACTCGAATCCGTCGGGTGGGATGAACTGGTCGAGCGGCGCGACACGGTGATCGCGCTCGAATGGCCACAGCGCGTGGCGGATGTGTTGCCCATCGACCGGCTTGACGTCACGCTCGAACATCGCGGCGACGACGAACGGCTGATCCGTATGGAGCCGCGCGGCAACTTCCGACTTGCGGGCAAGGCTGCGAGTGCGAAAACGCGGCCGTGCCCGATCTGCGAGATGCAGGTGGCGATCGACGCCGACACATTTCCCTTCTGCTCGAAGCGCTGTCGCCTGGCTGATCTGAACCGCTGGATGGGCGGCGGATACCGCGTCAGTCGGCCGGCGACAGATCCGCGCGACTGGGAGGAGAACGCGGAGTAAGGCTGGGTATACACTGCCCCAACATTGCTGAAAGGAGCGATCAGACATGGGTGGCAGCAGCGGGGCGGTTCGGGTCGGGCTCATCGGAACCAAGTTCATGGGTCGGGCCCATTCGAACGCGTGGCTGAATGTCAGTCGCTTCTTCGACCTGCCGAGCGCCGTCGCGATGCATGCGGTGTGCGGCCGCGACAAGGTAGATACGCCGAAGTTCGCCCAGCGCTGGGGCTGGGCTAATTCGATGACAGACTGGCGTCAACTCATTGCCGATGGTCAGGTGAATCTCATCGACGTCGGCACACCCAATGATGTGCACGCCGAGCAGTCCATCGCCGCTCTCGAAGCTGGCAAGCACGTCGCCTGCGAGAAACCGTTGGCCGGCACCTTGGCCAAAGCGCGACAGATGCGAGACGCGGCCCGCAAGGCGAAAAAGTGTCAGACTTTCGTCTGGTTCAACTATCGTCGCTGTCCTGCTGTGGCGCTGGCGCACAATCTCGTTGCCAAAGGTCGTCTCGGTCGCATCTATCACGTGCGCGCCGCGTACCTGCAGGAGTGGGGTGGCCCCGATACGCCGCTTGTCTGGCGATTCAAGGGCGATGTGGCGGGCTCGGGCGCCCACGGCGATCTCAACGCCCACATCATCGACATGGCCCGCTTCATCGCCGGCGATGAAGTCACAGAAGTCGTCGGCTCGATCGAGGAAACATTCATCAAGCAGCGTGTTATTCCCGGGGAAGCCGGCGCAGCGAACAAGGGCAGCGCAGGCAAAGGTGGCAAGAAGCGCATGGGGCGCTCAACCGTCGATGATGCAGTGCTCTTCCTCGCTCGCTTCAAGGGCGGCGCCGTCGCCAGCTTCGAAGCCACGCGCCTCGCCACCGGCAACAAGAACCGCAACACCATCGAGATCAACGGCGAGTGCGGCGCCTTGCGATTCAATTTCGAACGCATGAACGAACTGGAGTTCTACGACGCGACGAGCGACGCCACGACGCGCGGCTGGACGACGATCATGTGCACCGATGCCGCCAAACACCCCTACGCAGCCGCATGGTGGCCCGATGCGCACGTGCTCGGCTATGAGCATGGCTTCGTGAACCAGGCCGCCGACATCGTGCGGATGCTCGCTGGAAAGAAGCCGGAAGTCCCCATGCCCGATTTCGAAGATGCCTACAAGACGCAGTGTGTGCTCGAAGCCGCAATCGTCTCTGCCCGTGAGAAGCGCCAGGTGGCGATTTCCGAATTCAAGTAACTTGGCTGCGGGCTTGGGCGGCAGAAGGGAGTATGGTTCAACATGGGCGATCCGTACGAGTATGCCTCGCGACCCGCCACGCCGCCGAAGTTCCAAGGCGAATCACCCGGCTCGCTCGTGCTCGGTGCTGCGATCTTCGCATTCGCCGGTTTTGGCATGAGCTGGATCAATACGCCGGCCGGTCAGTTCTCCATGTGGTCGCTTCGCGTCCTGGCGGTGGCGTTCGTCGTGGCCATCGTTTTCGTGCTCGCGGCGCCGCGACTGGGCGAGATACTCCGCTTTGTGGTCATCGCGCTCGCGGCTGTGCTGCTGTGCTCGGCGGGCGTGTGGGGGCTCGTCGATATGGGCCTGAACAACATCACCGGCTGGTTGCTGCTGGTGATGGGCGTCTTCGACGCCATGGAGATTGTGAGATACATCGCCGCGCGGCGCGCGGTGGGAGGATGATGGATCGTGAAACGTGTTGGGGTTGCCGCAGCAGTGCTGATCGTCGTGATCGGCGCTGCAGGATACTACGTCTACACCACCATTGGCCGCACCGGTTCGAGTGAACTGGAGAACTGGGTCGGCAGGTGCGTGGTCGGCATCATCGAGTCGCACCTGACGGCCAAGGTCGAGTTTGATCAACTCGATTATGAAGCGCCGGGCAGCGTAACTCTCAGCGGCCTTCGCCTTCTCGCCGAGGATGCGACGCCGCTGGTTGAAGTGGCAAGTTTGAAGCTGACACTGGCGGAAATACCCAGACTGAATCAGCCGATCCAGATCGCAAAGGTGACCCTCGATGCACCGTCGCTCTACTTTGCTCAGGATGAATCTGGGGCGCTGATCGGATGGGATTCGCTTGTCAGACCGGAAGTGCTCGATGAGGGGCTTGATGCAGCTCCGGAGAACTATCGGCTCAGCGAAGTGCTGGCCATGCGGCGTATTGAGATCAACGATGGTCAGATCGAGTATCGCAGCAACACCAACGAGCAGCCGATGGTGCTACGAGGCGTCACGACCGCCCTGGATACAACGCCGGATGCGGATGATCCGGGGTGGTACGCCATGAAGGGCGACATGAGCCGCGCTCCACAACTCGAAATCCGGTTCGACGGCCGGTTCAACATCGATTCGATCCTGCTCGAGTTGGCTGCGTTGACGGCGAAGATGGAGTTGCACGAAGCGCAGTACGAGACGTTGCCGCCCCAGATTCAGACGCTCGTGCGCCAATACGCGCTGCGCGGCGCGTTGTCGGCCACGCTGAACGGCACGATCTCGGCGACGGACCCGCTGGGCAGCACCGCCGATCTCAGCATGACCCTGCGGGATGCGTTTGCCTCCTTTGGCGAGACTGTGCTGCCGATCGATGAAGTGCGCCTGACTGCGAAGATGGCGGATCGGTCCGTAAGCCTCGACGCGCAGGCGGACCTGCTCTCGGGCAGCGCAGGAGCGCAGGCGACGGTCAGTCTCGAAGACACCATGCCGGTGAGCGCGGCTTATGAAGCCTCAAAGATCAATCTCAAACAGACGCTGGCGACCACATCACCTGACCGGTCGCCGTCCTATGACGGCATTCTCAAGGCAGCGGGCAGAGTGCGCACCAACGCACTGACGCCGCTCGAATCAATCAAAGGCAGCGGTACGCTCAACATTGAGAAGGGCCGTCTTGTCAATTTGCCGGTCATCTCAGATCTCGCCAGGGCCGCTTCTGCACGTTTCGGAGGTAAGAAGGACGTGGGGGCGGATGTAGCGCTCGTCGAGTATCGCTTCATGCCCGATCACCTGGCGATCGGCAAACTGGAATTGGTTTCGCCCGTCATTGCCGCACGTGGCGACGGCAAGGTGTATTACGATCAGCGTCTGTCGCTGGCCGTCAACGCCGGTCCCATGGAGAAAGTGCAGAAGGGACTGGGCGCCATCGGCGACCTCTTCGGCAAGATCACCGACTCACTGGTCAAGTACTACGTGAGCGGCTCGCTCAGCAAGCCAAGTGTCTCTGTCAAACCACTCGGGATCGGCGCGGGAGGTTGAGGAATAGACTTTCACCCTGTGTCGTCGGTTCGAAGATGAGGCATGAACGGGTGAGAGGCGATGACGCGAGGACAACGGGCAGGGGTATGGGGAAGACGGGCACTGCTCATCGCAGGAGTCGCGCTGCTAATTGCCGGCGTGGGCTGGGTGTCATTCCCGCTCGTGGCCGGCCGCGAGGCCATCGGACTGCTCGGTGTCATTGGATTCAGTTCTGAGTCGGCGACCGTCTATGCCGCGGTGTTGTGCATCTACCTTGGCCTGTTCTTCTGCACGCAGTGGCTGTTTCTGCGGCCGCGCAAGCAGTGGACAATGCGACAGACGCTCGCGGGTCGTCCGATGAAGCGCTCGATCTTCGCGGCAGCGCTGATCGCCTCGCTGCTCTCCGTCGGCGCGCTTGCCACCATCCTGGAGATTCCCGACTGGTGGCGATACATCGTTACGACCAATGGGGATGTGAGATCAGCCATTGACTCGTCGGATTCCGGACCGCCCCAACAGACGCCGATTGCCCAAACCGGTTCGAGCGTTCTTTCGCCAGGGGAGGCGGAGTTTCGCGTCTGGCCCGGACTCCTCGCCATCGGCGTCGCCTGGGCGCTATGGGCGTTTCTCTTCTGGCGGTACTGGAAGGCCGGCGATCGATACACGCAGATGACGAAGATGATTCGCGGGCTACTCGTGGGCAGCGTTCTTGAAGTCTTCGTAGCGACGACCGTGCATGCCTTTGCGTATCGGCGCGACGACTGCTACTGCTGCCGTGGCTCGTACACGGGACTGGTCTTCGGGGGCACCGCGTTGCTCTGGGTTTTCGGACCCGGCATCGTCCTGCTCTACAAGCGCGAGAAGTACCGGCAGCGCTTACTGGTTCCGGTGTGCCTGGAATGCGGCTACGACCTGCGCGGCATCACGGCCGAAAAGTGCCCCGAGTGCGGCAAAGCGATTCCGTCGGAGATTGTGGAACGAATGACGCGTTCAGTGCGCGGTGACGCGCTCGGCTGATTTGACGACGACCGGCGCAGCGCCGTTGGGATAGTGATCCTGCAACGCGGACACCCGCCACTGCGAGGCCCGCAGGGCTTCAATCGCGCGAACCACAGCCGCGGCGCACGTGCGTGTGGTTGCCATGGGGATTCCCTGCCGGACGACGGCGGCTCGAATCTTGCCTTCGTCCGTCTTGGCGCCCTTGCGGGTCGGCGTGTTGATGATCATCTGCAGTTCGCGGTTCTTGATCATGTCCAGCACGTTGGGGCGCACCCCCTCGCTGATCTTGCGCAGGACCTTGGTTTCGATGCCATGGTCCAGCAGCGTGCGGTGCGTTCCGTTGGTCGTATAGACGCCAAAGCCCAGCGCCACGAGTTTGCGCACCAGATCGACAATCGCTTCCTTGTCGGTCTCGCGCACCGAGATAAAGACGTTGCCTGAAGTCGGCAGGAAGACGCCGGCGCCCATGAGCGCCTTGGCGTAGGCGAGTTCGAAATCGCGATCGACGCCCATGACTTCGCCCGTCGATCGCATCTCGGGGCCGAGGATAACGTCAACACCCGGGAATTTCTTGAACGGGAAGACCGATTCCTTGACAGAGATGAAGCGAGGATCGGTGTTCTCGGCCAGGCCGAGGCTCTCAATCCGCTCACCCGCCATGATCTTCGCTGCGGCTCGGGCCCAGGAGACGCCCGTCGCCTTGCTCACAAACGGAACTGTGCGCGAAGCGCGGGGATTGACTTCAAGAATGAAGATTTCATCGCCGAGTTCGCTGTTTTCCTTGACGGCCAGTTGGACGTTCATCAACCCCTGCACGCGCAGACCCTCGGCGAGCTGCCGCGAGACCGCTTTGATGCGATTGACGATCGGCGCGTGCAGGCTGAAGGGCGGCAGGGTGCACGCCGAATCGCCGCTGTGCACACCGGCCTGCTCGATGTGTTCCATCACGCCGCAGACCAGAGCCCGGCCATCTTCTCGATCATGCGCGTAGTCGGCGATGACATCGACATCAACTTCGTAGGCGTCGTCGAGGAACTGGTCGATGAGAATTGGAGCATTGCTCAGGTCGCTGGCGACGACGGCCTTGGCCATGTAGCCCAGCAACGACTTCTGGTCGTCACAGATCTCCATGCCGCGCCCGCCAAGGACGTAGCTGGGCCGCACGAGCACGGGGTAGCCGATTGTCGACGCGATCTTGACCGCCTGGTCGATGCTCCTTGCGATGCCGCTGCGCGGCTGCATGAGGCCAATTCGATTGAGCAGATCGCGGAAGCGATCACGATCTTCGGCCAGGTCGATCGAATCAACGCTGGTGCCGATGATCGGCGCGCCACCGGCCAGCAGGCCGTGCGCGAGGTTGAGCGGCGTCTGGCCGCCGTACTGCACGATCACGCCGTGGACCAGCCCGTTGCGCCCGAGTTCGTCAGTGCCCTGCCCGCCCAGCGGCCGACCGTTGAGGCGCTCGATCACATTGAGTGTATCTTCAAGCGTAAGCGGCTCGAAGAAGAGGAGGTCTGACGTGTCGAAATCGGTCGAGACCGTTTCCGGATTCGAGTTGATCATGACCGACTCGAAGCCCAATTCGCGCATCGCAAAGGACGCCTGGCAGCAGCAGTAGTCAAACTCGATGCCCTGGCCAATCCGATTGGGCCCGCCTCCGAGGATCACCACCTTGCGGCGATCGGTAATGCGGATCTCGTCCTCGCAGCCACTGACGATCGAGGTGGTGTCGCCGGTCAGTGCGTAGGGCGTCTCGTAGGTCGAGTAGTAATAGGGCGTGATGGCCTCGAACTCGGCGGCGCAGGTGTCGACGAGCTTGTACACCGGCTCGATACCCATGCGCTGACGATGTTCGCGCACCCGCATGATCGACGGCGTCGAGATGTCGCCGATGTAGAGATTCGCAAGTTGTGGATCGGAGTATCCGAGTCGCTTCGCCTCGGCGAGCACTTCGCGAGGCACCTCCTCAAGCGTCGAGTAGGCGCAGAGCATGCTCTCAAACTCGACAAGCTGACGAATCTGATCAAGAAACCAGCGATCAATGCGCGTCAGGTCATGAATCTGATCGTCCGTCCAGCCCATCTTCATCGCGTATCGGATGTAGTACAGACGGCCCTGGCTGGGAACGCCGAGTTTGCGGCGGAGTTTTTCAGTCTCGATCGGCCAGACGACCGCCGAGCCGTCCGCAGCCAACCCCGTCGGGCTGTTGATGTCGAGCGTCAGTTGACGATTGTGCTCGATGGCGCGCGTCGCCTCGAGCCACTTGTCGTTCTTGTCGAGACCCAGGCCGAATCGCTTGACTTCCATCGACCGGATCGCCTTCTGGAGGCTTTCCTTGAAAGTGCGGCCAATGGCCATCGCTTCACCCACACTCTTCATCTGCGTGGTCAGCGTCTCGTCGGCCTCGGGGAACTTCTCAAAGGTCCAGCGCGGCATCTTAGTGACGATGTAATCGATCGTCGGCTCAAAGCAGGCGCTGGTCGACCCCGTGATGTCGTTGCGCAGCTCGTCAAGCGTGTAACCGATCGCCAGTTTCGTCGCGATGCGCGCGATGGGGAAGCCCGTGGCCTTGGACGCAAGGGCCGAGGAGCGCGACACGCGCGGGTTCATCTCGACGACGATCATGCGGCCGGTCTGCGGGTTGGTGGCGAACTGGATGTTCGATCCGCCCGTCTCGACGCCGATGGCGCGGATGATGGCAATGGCCGCATCGCGCATTCGCTGGTATTCCTTGTCGGTGAGCGTGAGGATCGGCGCGACGGTGATCGAATCGCCGGTGTGCACGCCCATCGGATCGACGTTCTCGATGCCGCAGACGATGACGACGTTGTCCGCCTTGTCGCGGACGACTTCGAGCTCGAATTCCTTCCAGCCCAACAGCGACTCATCAATGAGCACCTGCCCAATGGGAGAGGCGTCAAGGCCGCGCCGGACAATCTCCTCGAACTCGTCGACGTTGTAGGCGATGCCGCCGCCGCTGCCGCCGAGCGTGAACGCCGGTCGGATGATCGCCGGCAGGCCGATCTCGTCCATGAATTCCCGCGCTTCGTCCATGTCAGTCACCGTGCGGGCGCGGGCCTGCTCAAGGCCGATGGACTCGATCGTCTGGCGAAACTGCTCGCGGTCTTCAGCCCGATGGATGACTTCGCGGGTGGCGCCGATCATCTCGACGCCGAACTCCTCGAGCGTGCCGTTGTCGTAGAGGGTGCAGGCGCAGTTCAGCGCCGTCTGGCCGCCCAGTGTCGGCAGCAGGGCGTCGATGGGGTTCCCGAGACGTTTCTCGTTGGCGATGATCTTGCGGACGGCCTCGGGGGTGATGGGCTCGATGTACGTCCGGTCGGAGAATCCCGGATCGGTCATGATCGTGGCCGGGTTCGAATTGACCAGCACGACCCGGTAGCCCTCTTCCTTGAGGGCCTTGCACGCCTGTGTCCCCGAGTAATCAAATTCGCAACCCTGTCCGATCACAATGGGACCGGACCCGATGATCAGGATCGTGCGGATATCAGCGCGCCGCGGCATGGGTCTCCCTGTTGTCGGGCGTGTGGGACATGGAATGGGCCGATCGCGTGGCGGGACACGGTGTGGTGACGATAAACTCCGACACATTAGCCGTGTCGCTCGATTCGCTCAAGTGATCCTAATCCTCTCGGGAGGTCGACGCACAGAAAAAGTGAGCCCGAATCGTCACCGGACGATCCGGGCTCGCGAAGGAAACGGTGCACCATGCACCGGAGCGTTTTGGCATGCACATATGGGCTCGTCGGCCGATGAACCCTGCCGGTTCTCCGGATGCGCCCGATGCCCTGATCTGGCAGCAATATGCAGATCCGAACCCGATGTGCCGGCCAAGTGTTGACTTCCGCTCCGAGCTGCCGATTGTGACGCGTGGTGATGTCGTATGCCGCTCCCATCCTCGTCGGTCTGCTCGTGATCGTCCTCTCGGTTGGCGCGGCGCAGTGGCTGCAACGCTGGTTGGAAAGCTGTCCGCGGCCGACGTGGTCAGGCGTAATGATCTGGTTCGTGTTTCGGGTGTACGCCCGACTCGTTCACCGCACCAGGCACATCGGCAAGGACAGGCTCGCCGAGCTGCCGCGACCGATCATCGTTGTCTCAAACCACACCGGCGCGGCCGACCCCACGCTCATCCAGGCGGGCTGCCCCTTCGAAGTGCGATGGATGATGATGCGCGAAATGAACCGCGGGTTCGTGGACTGGTTCACACGCTACGGCCGCATCATCCTCGTGGAGCGAAACGGCAGGGACTTTGCCTCCACCCGTGAGGCCCTGCGCCATCTCAAGGCGGGTGGCGTGATTGGCATCTTCCCGGAAGGCGGCATCGAGCGACCGCCAGAAACGCTCCGCAAGTTTCACAGCGGCGTCGGGTTTCTCGTCGCCCGATCGCACGCCACCGTGATCCCCGTTTGGATTAGTGGTACACCCAGAGTCGACGTGGCGATGGAGAGCCTGTGGACGCGGGGGCGGGCGCGCGTCGAATTTGGCCCGCCGATGCGCTTCGAGGGTGTGAAGGACGCAGCGGAAATCACCCAGCAGATTCGCGATCGCATCGCCGAGATGTCCGGCTGGCCGACCTGCGATGTCGATGCGGATCAGGTGGTGGATTCGAATCTCGCTGCAATCGATTCACCCAGCGTCGAGCCGGCCCGCGCATGACCTACGATGTCCGTACATGATCGTCCGAATCGAAGGCGAAATCGTGGCGGTGGAGGCTCCCTGCGTACACTTGCGCGTCGGGCCGATGGTGTACGAACTCTTCGTGCCCGCCTTCGATCTGCAGAGCCTGCATGGGAGGGTGGGCGCCGAAGCTGCCTTCGACACGTTCCACTACTTCGAAGCCCAGGGCCAGGGTACGACGCTGCTGCCCCGATTGATCGGATTCTCCTCGCCTGCTGATCGCGACTTCTTCGAGTTGTTCACGACGGTCAAGGGTATCGGCAACCGCAAGGCGCTTCGGGCCATGGCCCTGCCGACGCGCACCATCGCCGCGGCCATCGCCTCACGCGATCTGGATACGCTCAAGACGCTGCCCGAGATCGGCCGCCGAACCGCCGAAACGATCGTGGCCGAACTCCACGAAAAGATGGAGCCGTTCCTCGCCGGTGGCCCCGCAGCGTCGACATCGGAAGTGAAAGACGCCGGTCGCAGCGGCATGGCGCACGATGCGCTGGCGGTGCTCATTCGACTTGGCGAGCCGCGCCACCTGGCGGTGCAGTGGATCGATCGCGCCCTGACGCTCGAACCTGAAATCGCCGACGCCCAGGCGCTGGTGACGGCCGCATTCCGCATCAAGACTGGCTGAACAGACTGCAAGGAGAGCGACGGTGCCCTACATCGCCCGCAAGGACCGTGCCCAATATCAGAAAGCCATTGACGAACTGGCGCGCCTCGTGCCGCCCGATCGCATGGCCCGGCCGGGCCACATGAACTACATCATCAGCCTGCTCATCCAGCGCGTGTACGGCAATTCGATGCGCTACGCCGATCACAACGAAGTCGTCGGTCTACTCAACTGCGTGCAGCAGGAGTTCTACCGCCGCTTCACCGCGCCCTACGAGGATGTCAAGATTGAGCAGGAAGGCGACCTGACGGAACTGTGAGCGATTCATGCGACACGTGGTGATCATCGCGGGTGGCTCGGGCACGCGGCTGTGGCCCATGAGCCGGACCGATCGGCCCAAGCAACTGCTGCCGCTCGTCAGCGGCCGGAGCCTGCTTGAGCTGGCCGTGCGCCGCGGTGAAGCGCTGGTCGAGGCTGAGCGCGTCCACATTTGCGCCGGTGAATCGATGCGGGCGGCCGTACTCGATGCGCGGCTGGCCGACGCCGCACAGTACATCAGTGAGCCCGAAGGTCGCGACACGTGTGCGGCCATCGCGCTGAGCGCCGCGGTCCTGGCCAGGCGCGATCCCGATGCCGTGTTCGGCGTGCTTACCGCCGACCATCTCATCGATCCACTCGACCGCTTTGCGCGCCTCTTCGATCTCGGCTTCAGTCTGGTTGAAGACGACCCGCAGCGCGCCGTCGTTTTCGCCATTGCCGCCACACACGCCGCAACCGGCTATGGCTACATCGAACAGGGGAAGATCATTGACGGCTTCACACCTGCCTGTCGCGTGGTCTCCTTTACTGAAAAGCCTGATGTGGAGCGGGCGCGGCAGTTCATCGAATCCGGCCGGTATGGCTGGAACAGCGGGATGTTCGTCTTCTCGGCACGCGGGTTCCTTGACGCGCTGGCCCGCCACCAGCCGGACATCGCCGCTGGCATCACCAGGATTGGCTCGGCCTGGACCACGCCGCAGCAGGCCGATGTCCTGGCGTCGGTCTACCCCACACTGCCCCGCGTCAGCGTAGATCACGGCATCATGGAACCGCTCTCCCGCGAGCCCGGCGGCAAGGTCGGTGCCGTGCCCATGGACGTGAACTGGCTCGACATCGGCAGTTGGCCCGCCCTGGCCCAGACGCTGGATCGCGATGGACAGGGCAACCGCATCAACGCCCGGCTCGCCTCGCTCGACTCCCGTTCGATCACCGCCATCGCCGACGATCCGACCCACACGATCGCCGTAGTCGGCTGCGAGGATCTCATCATCGTTCGCACCGCCGACGCCACGCTGGTCGTACACGCGTCGCAGGCGGAAAAGGTCAAGGCGATCGCCGCCATGGTCGAGCGGCGACTGCAGTAGGGGCCACACCCGGTCGTTTCCCGCATCGGTCGGCGGGCGGTGGAGCGGGGCCGACCGCCGGTTAGGATTGCATCCGTCATGCCGCACATCGATTCGATTCCCGCTCAAGTGCTCGTCAGCGTCGTCGTCAGCTTCGTCGTCTTCGGAGCCGTGCTGGGCGTTGTCGCATGGCTTATCCTCTGGGAGCGCAAGGTCGTCTCGTTCATCCAGGATCGCATCGGTCCCAATCGCGTCGGTCCCGCTGGGCTCTTTCAGCCGCTGGCCGACGGCCTGAAGCTCTTCTTCAAGGAAGACTACAACCCGCAGCAGGTGGACAAGCGCCTGTTCATCCTCGCGCCGGCATTCATCATCATCCCGGCTTTGATCGGCTGGGCGATCGTACCCTGGGGCGGAGACTGGAACTTCCCGGGGATGACGCTGTGGAATTGGATTCCGATCATCGGCGGTGCCGTCGTCGAGCCGGCGCGCGTCCACGTCGCCGCGGCGGGCAGCGTCAGCGTCGGAATCGTCTACGTCATCGCTACGGCGAGCATCGGCGTCTACGGCGTGGTCCTCGGCGGCTGGGCGTCCAACAGCAAGTACGCCTTCCTCGGCGGCCTCCGCGCTGGCGCCCAGATGATCAGTTATGAGATTCCGCTGGGTGTGGCGATCCTCATCGTCCTGCTTTGTTCCGGTTCGCTGCGACCCGACGCGATTGTCGAATCGCAGACGGCCGGCGCGTGGTTCCTCATCGCCCAACCGCTCGCAGCGGTTATCTGTTTTACCGCCATGCTCGCCGAGGCAAATCGCTCGCCCTTCGACCTCGCCGAAGCAGAGCAGGAACTCGTCGGCGGCTACCACACCGAATACTCCGCCATGAAGTGGGCCCTGTTCTTCTTCGCCGAATACGGCCACATGATCACCAGCAGCGCCATCTTCACGATTCTCTTTCTCGGCGGCTGGCACCTCTTCCCGTTCGTGCCTCAACCCGCCGCCGGCGGCGTGATCGCAGTGCTCATCAAGATCATCGCCTTCGCCATCAAGGTCGGCCTGCTCATCACGTTCATGATCGTCATTCGCTGGACCCTGCCGCGATTCCGCTATGACCAGCTCATGAACCTCGCGTGGCGGATGCTCATTCCACTCTCAGCGGTCCTGCTCGTCGGTACGTCAGTGCTTGTTTACATGGGCCTGACGCAGTGGTGGTGGATGCTGGCGATGAATATCGCCTTGGGCGGCATCGTCTACTTCGCCCAGCCGATGCTCCCCAAGACTCGCAGCAGCAACGAGAAAGTCCGCCTCATTGGCTCGCGCTTCTACGCGCCGCAGAGTTGAGTCAGGAAGCTCAGCACGTTCCCGGCAAACCCATCGAAGTTGGCGCAGCGCGCACTTTCGCCCACGCTTTCTGATGCCCACTTTCTGAGATCTCAATCGAAATACCGCCGAAACCACCCCAACCTGATAGCCCAGGCAAGAGCCAGCAGCACGCAGGCCCCGGCGGCGAGGTACGGCGACTCTTCATCGAATGCGTATCTGAGTACGTTCGCCAGGACCAGAAACACCACGGCGAGCAACCCGATCTGGATGGCAATCTGGCGAAGTGTCATGAGCCGTCCCTCGAAGTCGATCTGCCCTCTGCGATCATTCGGAGATCGTGCCCGACTCACAGATTCTACATGAAACCGGGCGTCTGTGCATGTTATGATGCACGATGCCGAGCCCATCGGGCGGGCCGCAGATCTTCATGCCCGCGCAGGCGGGCATCCAGTCCGATGAGCGTTGACAGACCCGGTGGTTTCCCGCCTGCGCGGGAATGACGGAATATCGGAGAATCGCACATGAACCGCGCCCGCTTGCTGCTGATCTCGCTCCTGAGCGTCGCCCTTTCAGCGTCCATCGCGAGTCAGCGCGCCTTCGCCCAGGATCACGATCACAACACCATCGGCCAGCCTCACCCGCACCTGCCCGCAGACGAATCGCGCTTCACCACCAACCGCGTCGGCAATCTTCTCTACCTTCCCGCCGAGGCCGATGCCTTCACCTTCGCTGTGTTCGGCGACCGCACTGGGGGACCCGCTGAGGGGATCGAAGTGCTCAAGCAGGCGGTCAAGGACACGAATCTCATCGAGCCCGATCTCGTCATGACCGTCGGCGATCTCGTCGAAGGTTACAACGACAAGCCGCAGTGGCTTGTGCAGATGCACGAATACAAGGGCGTGATGGACGGCTTGCTGATGCCGTGGTTCCCGGTGGCCGGCAATCACGATGTCTACTGGCGCGGCAACGGTCCTAAACCAAAGGGTGAAAACGAGTCACTCTTCGAGACCAACTTCGGACCGCTCTGGTACGCGTTCGAACACAAGAACTCCTGGTTCATTGCGCTCTACTCTGACGAAGGCAATCCGCTCACCGGCGACAAGGGTTTCGGCCAACCCGACCGCCAGCGCATGAGTGATGAGCAACTTGACTGGCTCAGAGACACGCTCGCGAAGGCGAAGGACGCCGACCACATCTTCCTGTTTCTCCATCATCCGCGCTGGCTCGGCGGCGGCTACGGCGACGATTGGGATCGCGTACACAACGTCCTCGTCGAAGCCGGCAACGTGACCGCGGTGTTCGCCGGCCATATCCACCAGATGCGATACGACGGCGTGCGCGATGGGATCGAATACGTCACGCTGGCCACGGTCGGCGGTGCGCAATCGGCGGTCGCGCCACAGGCCGGCTATCTGCACCAGTTTCATCTCGTAACGGTCCGCAAAAATCAGATCGCGCTCGCGTCGATCCCCGTGGGCGAAGTCATGGATGTGCGGCGGCTCACCGGCGAGGTCAGCGAAGCGGCGGCGGCGCTGGCGCGCATGCGGCCGAAGATCCCCGGTTCGATCGATCTCGACGCCTCGGGCGCGGTTTCGACTGATGTTTCAGTGGCGATCGAGAACATGGTGGACTACCCGCTTGAAGTGACGCTTACGCCGGCCAGCGCCGACAGCCGGTGGGTCTTCACGCCCGACCACCTGCATCGCGTACTGAACGTCGCGGAAGCCGGGGTGTTCGAGTTTCATGTCAGTCGCATTGATGATGCGCTTGACGCGACGTATCGGCCGGCGATGCTGGATCTGAATGTCGATCTGCTTGCCGAAGGCTTGCGTTACTCCATCCCCGGATCTTCGACGCCCTTCCCGGTGCAGCCCGTGCTCAAAGCGCCCGCCGTGCCGGCAACAGAGATGGCGGCCGACTTTGACGGTCGGAGCGTCATGGCGATCGACAGCGAGCAGGTCGGCTTGCCCGACGGGCCCTTTACCCTCGAGTGCTGGTTCAACAGCCACGATCTTCGGGGGCGGCGCGGCCTCGTCGGCAAGACCGAGATGTCCGAATTCGGCTTCTTCGTCAGCGACGGGAAGCCCGAGTTTGACGTCTTTCTCGACGGCCGCTACGCAGAGGCCAGGTCGGATGAAGCGCTGCTCAGGCCATGGCAGTGGTATCACATCGCCGGCGTGTTCGACGGCAAACAGGTCCGTCTGTACCTCGATGGTCAACTCATCAAGACCGTCGCTCGAAGCGGCTCGCGTCGAACCAACGCATTCCCGCTCATGATCGGGGCCGATGTGGACGGCAATGGCAATCCAACCTCGTTCTTTGATGGATTGATCGACGCCGTGAGGCTCTCCACCGTGGCTCGATACACCGGCGAGCACTTCACCCCGCAGCGTCGCCCGGCATGTGATGCCGACACATTGCTGCTCTACAACATGGATGCCTTCGTCGGGCCGTGGCTCTTCGACGAGTCGAGCCGCGCCGTACACGTGGTGCCGCGCGGTGAGGTGACGCTAGTGTCAGAATAGCAGTGGATGTGGGTGAGCACGATGGGAATAACTGCTCGGCGTCCGCGTCGTATTTTGACACGAGTGTTGCGCCTGCGGTGCGCCACAACAGACCAGAAGGAGACAAACCCATGTTCCAAAGCGTGTTAGGTGTGATCGTCGTCGCGCTGTCGATGAGCGTGGGGTTGCCCCAGCCTCCCGCCGCCGCGCCCGGTGACCATTCAGCCGAGGAGTGCTGGCGACTGGTGCGAGAGGCCTACGAGCCCGCTGCCGCGATCTATTCGGGAGCGGCCACGGCACTGAACGCGGCGGATGAGAATCTGGAGTTTGGCACGTTCGCGTCGGGAGCCTTCGTGCTCGTGGCAACCCCGGCCGGAGCCATTCACTTCGACACGGATCACGGTTGGGGCTGGATGGAGTTCGATGGCGGCGTCCTTCGGGTTTGGGCGGAAGGCGACTCGGCCTATCTGGAAACGACAGCCCCCGAATCAAAACGGCATCAGTGGCTGTCCGACCAGATCCGCGCCTTCGACGATGCCGTCCGATGGGAGGTTGCGACGCACATTGAACTTGCGCTTCTGCTGGACGGTTCGATCGACTCCATTGTGAATGCCAAGCCGGAACGGCTCGCAATGGATGATGCAGCGGTTGCTGAAATGCTCGACGCCAACCGGTCGCTGGCAGGCATCTTCGGCGCGCCGGCGCTTGAAGCCGAGCACGCGCACGTTCTGCGATTCGCGGGGCAGGATCGAACGGTCCTGGCGCTGGTTGACGAGCGAACGCACCGGATCCAGACCTGGACGGTCGAGTGTTCCCCGGCGTTTCTCAGCGGAATCCTCAATGGCCCCCGTTTCAGCGCGACCACTTCGGTGGTGCGAGCGAAATCCGACGAGCCGCCGGCGCAGGAGCGTGACCTTGCCGGGCTGGAGAAGATCGAAACGGTCGAACGGTATCGGGCACATTTGCACAAGCGGGTGCTCAAGGAAGTCATCGAGAATCTTGCCGAATTCGAAGCGCAGGTCCAGATGATGGAGGACATGCTCCCGCAGATCGAAGCCGCTCTCGACGAGGCCAAGCAGCAACTTGAGGCACTGGAGGCCGCGCCGCCCCGCGAGCGCGATGAAGAGGAAATCACCCAGCTCAAGTCGACCATTGCAACGCAGAGCATTCAGGTCGAGGGCGGCAAGGCGGATCTGAAACGAATGAAGGCGCTCGTCGAGGAGGCACGCGCAACAGATCCGGCGAAGTAGTCTGGCTGTTGTTCGAGCCATCGACCTAATCACTCAGTATCGCGCACAATCCTGAACTTCGCATCCACCGTGGCCCCGCTCACCTTGCAACCCAGTTCGCGCAGCCACTGCACGACGACCTGGTTGCAGTTGTGCGCCAGCGAGTACGCGCTGTCATCGTGCACGAACTGCATAGAGTAGAGTTCATTGTCATGGCGCGTCTCCGCGTGGCTCTCGAATCGCTCATCCAGCCGGTCGCGCAACTGTCGCAGCAGTGCCCCATCAACCTCCAGCGGGTAGAACGCCTCGCACACGATCTGCCACCGCAACGAGTCGGTCGAGGTGCTCATCCCCAGATCGCGCCGCCCCAGCGCCCCTTGCGTTGGCACGAGCATCGTTCGAAACAGATCCGGCCACTTGTTTTCGTTGAGCGCAAACCACTTCCACTCGCCGTAGGCGTACTCCACCGCGTGCCCCGCCAGCGACTCGCCCGACTCGAACACCGCCAGTGAGACGCCATTGCTCTCGTCCGTCCGCAATCGACTCGCCAGCGGCTGCGGCGGCAGTACCAGACTGCTGTGCCGGCCGTAGTCGACCAGGTACACCGTCTCGGCGTGCTCGGCCACAACCCGCGGAACCCACACCGTGGTCGTGCAGCCACCTGGGAACATCAAGACCAACAGGGGCACGGTCAACCAGACCGGCCGCCCCCGCGCCCACTCGCCGGCGATTCGAGTCCACCTCATGCTTCAGAGATGCCCGGACTCGACCGTTATTCCGCCGGGCAACCCGAATTCCCCACACTTCCGCGGCGCCGTTGACGGTACAGGTTGGTTTCGGGTACGATCTGGACGTCAATCAGGAGCCTTGAACCGACCGGAGCGTCAGATGCGTCGAGTACTTGTGGCTGCGATTCTGGCGGTCGTTGGCGCGTCAGCGCGGCTCTCCAGCGCGACGGTGACCTCGCCCCCCGTGGCGGTCGAAACGGAATGCCCCGTCTGTTCCCAACGCTTCACCTATATCAGCGACGGTTGGGACATCGGGCCCAATCCTCGGACCTGCCCCTGGTGTCTTTACACCTCGACGGCATCCTACTTCGATTCGGTGGATCCACAAGACGCCGGCCCGATTCGCGACGCGCTGAGCTACGCAGCAACAAAATTACCCGCGCTCTGCAAGGAGGTTTACGGCGTCGAACTGTCAGATCTGCTCGAGGAGCAGTGGAGTGACTACTACCTCACGGACCTTCTGGTCGTCTTCTGCTGTGGACCTCGCCGGGATCTTCCACCCGACTGCATTGAGGTGGTCGATGCGATCGGGTCTTACTTCCCCAATGAAACCATTGCGAAATACTGCAGGCACCGTCGCTGGCAGGTTTATGAACTTCACAAGAACGAGCCGGCTCGATCGCCGCTGAGTGATGAAGCCGATCGCCGCATGCAGCCCGGTCACCAGATGGCCTCAACCGACTCGCGGCAGATCAGCCGAACCGTTCAACTCGCCTGCCTGCGCGTCGAGAACGGCGCGGTCGAGGAAGGCTTGAGTCTCGTTCCGGTGGTGCGGGCGCAGGTTGATGCGTGGCAGCAGGCGTACGGACGACTGGACGACGACTGGGCCGACAGCGTTGCCCGAATCCCAACCAACCTGGAGAAGCGAATCGACGCATTGAGAATCGGCGAGTGGTCGATCGAGCGACTGCACGAAGACGCGAACCAGTATGTCAACGATGGGTCATTCCCGTCGACCCCGCAGTATGCAGCCTTGACCGCACTGGAAGAACTGAAACGCCGCGGCGATCCTGAGGAGATCGAATTCATCGTTCAGTGGGCGATGCAGTCACCTGAACGCTTCGAAGATGCCGTGAGCCGCGACATCATTGATCACGGGATGATCATCAGCGACCATCGGCTGCTGGACTACGTCCGTACCCTGCCGATGGTTCCGTCACGCGCCGACGGCGTGCCGGAATACAACGCGGCTGGGATGAGATTGCAGCGCCGGCAGGTCGTCGCTCCCTATCTCGATGATGAGTTGCTCCGGACCTGCCAGACCCCGCAGGAAATACTGCGTGTGCTCGAGCAGCGATCGCTTCGTGACGCGCTCGCTGCGCCGCTCTACCAGACGGGCATGATTACAGAGGATGATGTGGACGCCGGCCACGCGTATGGCTTCGTACACCACGAACTCGTCGGGTTGCTCGGAAACGACGGTCGCCTTGATCCCTCCGCCGTCGGAAAAGAAGTTCGGGTGCCGCGCATCCCTGACTGGTACGCCATCGAGCAGTATCCCAGCGGCGCGATGTGGACCGGGCTCGGCAGACTCATCGAAGAACAGGGGAGTCCCGAGGCGCTGGCTACGGCGTTGCGCTGGATTCCGACTTTGACGGAATCGCACGTGCAGTACATCTACTCGGGCGGATACTGGCTCGGGAGTCTCATCAGAGCTGTTCACAAACGACCCGAGCTCTGGGATGCGGTGCTGACCAACGACCTGCAGCCCGTTAATCGAACGCAGGAAGTCATCGGGGCATCAGTGCGTGCGGCGGCGGGCGACGCGACAGCCCACGAGGCGCTGCTCGCGCTCGTCGGGGCCCGGTCAGATTCCGAAGTGAACACCGGAATCGCGGTGGTCGCGCTTGGTATCATCGGTGATCGATCCATTCTGCCCACAATGCTGACGGCCCTGCGCGATTCAGACAAGCTCATGCAACCAGCTGCCGATTACTACCTGTCATGGGTTGCCGGGCCCGCTGATCTACCGGCCCTGGAGGAGACCGCGCGGGCCATCCGTCGTGCCAATGTCGGCTTGCCGAAAAACGAGACATGGGGCCGGCTGTTTACCTTGAACTCCCTCGAATCGATCGTACTAAACGTCCGGATGAAGCAGTTGCGAGACTCGCTCTCGCAGTGATCGCGGCAGCATGAACCACACGATGATGAGCTGGTCCTCCATCGCGCGTCGGTGTCCGTCAGCGTCGACGATCCTGATCGCCGTGGTTCTGGTTCTCTGCACCGATGCGGCCTGGTCGTGGTGGTTCGTCAAGGGCATTGATCACCATGAACGGGACATGGGGAAGCTCATCGCGATCGGTCACACGCGGCGCGAGATCAACGGCCGCCAGGATACGCGCATCGCATACCACTGGACATCGCCGACCTGGTCGATGTACGCCTCGATTCGCCACGACTATCAATGGCCAAGTGCGCAGGCCTACGAATTGATGTACCCCGGCCCCGACTCATTCAACTCGGTAGCGCCAGGCTGGCTACGTCGCGCTGTGGATCATGCCGTGCTCGATGCGAGCAACGGCGGGCGCGCCGAGCATCGTTTCGCCTCAGTCGGCTGGCCGATACGGGTGACGTGGGTTGGCCTCAATTGTGAGTCGTCCGGCAACTCGCTCATTGCATGGACGGGTATTCCCCTCGACGAACAGATGTCAATCGATGATTCGTTTGAGGGTCTCGCGCCGCTGCGCCCGATCCTGGCCGGCCAGCTTGTGTATTGGGCCTTCTGGATCGCGGTCGTAAGTACGTCGGCCTCGTCACTTCGGTGGACCCGTGGTCGCTGGAGACGGTGGCGCGGCCGGTGTGCCGGCTGTGGATACGACTTGCGCGGTCGCGCGGGTGAAGTCTGCTCCGAGTGCGGTTTGGCAGTGCATCGACGGACGCGATGACGATTGCGCTCGCACAATCGTGAACCTGCCGCGGCTGTGGATGGCGCAAAACGAAGCCGGGCGCCCGCATCGGGCGCCCGGCTCGTCTCTCCTCCTGTGTCCGCAGGCTCGGCCGGGGGCGGAACGAGCCATGCGTGATCGGGGTATGTCCGATACCGACTCCTACCGGGTCGGTTTCACTTCGGTGAGTTCGAGTTCTTCTTTCTTTCCGACTTTCTTTTCGGCGTGCTCATCCGTAGCTTGTTTCAGATCCGCGTCATGCTCCGCAAACGCTGCGATGACATCGTTGAAGCGAGCGTCGCCGTGCAGCGCTTTGAGATCGGGGTCACTGGCGACAAAGTCGGAGTTCAGCAGACCGCTGTGATCCTGCTGCGCCAGTTTGGCGAGGATATCGATGGCGGCGTCAGTCTGACCAAGCGCCGTCTGGCAGCACGCGATGTTGTAGGAGGCCACGCTGGGAGCGAAACCGAGTTCGCGCTGCTGCGCGAAAGCAGCCATGGCGTCGTTGTAGCGACCGAGTCGAAGCAACGCCCAGCCATGCCTGAGGTGCTGCCCACCCTTGGTGGAGTCCTTGGCAATCTCAGCTTCGGATTGACGCAGAAGATGATCCCAATCGACAGCGCCGAAGTTCTGCAGCACCCTGGCGTCATTGGCCTCGTTGACGATGTCTTCGAATCGCTTCTCATCACGAATCGAACTCAGATCTTTATCATCCTTCATGTGATCGCCGTCGGTGTAGCCGGCATCTACCGCCGCCGCGAGGTAGCCCAGCGCGGCGCGAGCGTTGCCTTTCAGTGCTTCGCAACAGGCAAGGTTGTACACCGCGTCGCCCGCATCGTGACCGTTCTGGAGCGAACGCAGGAAGATCTTCTCGGCCTGGTCGTACTGGCCGTCGGCAAACAGGGCATAACCGAGCATCCATGACATACCACCCGCCTGGTCCACTGCCTCGCCGTATTTGGCGATGAGTTCCGCGGCCAGCTCGAATTCGCCCTCGTCAAGTGCTTGCTGCACTTGGTCGCGGGGGCGCTTGGAGTTCTCAATGGAAGTCTGCAGATCCTTGAAGCGATCCGCGCTGCGCAGTGCAGTGAGATCCGGATCATCGCGCATCAGGTCCGGATCCCGGAATCCCAGCTCGATGGATTCCGCGAGGTTGTCGAGACCCGACTCAATGTTCCCCTGGATCGCATCCACACACGCCATGTTGTAGCGAGCCACACCCGGGAGATAGCCGAGTTCCAACTGCTTGGCCTCTGCGGCCTTTGCGCCGTTGAGCAACTCATCGCGATCCGCCTGGTTGTCCGCGTCGCGACTGGCGAGAATGCTCGAATAGCTGAGCATGTGCTGCGCCTGCCCATAGTTGGGCGCGAGCTTGACGAGCTTGCCGAAGTGGATCACTGCGGCGGCCCCGTCATCGCCGTTGATCGCGTTCTGTCCCTGCTCCTGGAGGGAGATGACGAAGTTCACGTCGCCGGCGAATCCGCGGAAGCGATCATCATCGCGGAGCGGATCGAGATCCGTATCCGAATTGACCAGATCGAGTTGATCAAAGCCGTAGGTGACGGCCTGATTGAGTTCCTTGAACGCTTGATCGGCGTCGCCTCGCTTGGCCTGGATGCAGGCGAGGTTGTAATGTCCAACCGCCGGGTCCTCGCCGTTCTGAATCTGCTTCTCGATGATCGACTGCGCTCGATCGAGTTCACCCAGCCCGATGAGTGAGTACGACAGTCGATGGGCCGCCTGAGCGTCTTGCGGGTTCGCCTCGTAGATCGCCTGGTAGGCGGCTGCGGCTGCCTTCCACTCGTGGGAATTGAAATAGACTTCGGCGCGGCGCTTGAGAATCGCCTGCTTGATGGCGTTCTGGTGCGCCGGGGCGATCGATGAATCAACCGAGACTTCCGCCGGCGGCGCCGTCCAGCCTGTCGCGCCGCCGGCCCACGAAGGCACGAGCAGTGCCACTCCGGCAAGCGCGAGCATGGCAACAACCGGCGAGAGCCGGCACGTAGTTCGCTCTTTCACAATCATGATCAGTCTCCTTTCAACCAGGGCGCGACGTGACGAAGTCCCCACCCCCAGCGCCAATGCTGCCCGGGGAGCCGTCGAAAGTTGTTCTATCAGGTCCACGATCGATGCGGCGTAGAGCCCGCGATGCGTCGGCAGCATCGACACCACCCACGAATCGCACGCCAGATCGGCAAACTCGTGCAGACGCCGACACGCCAGATGCGCCAGCGGATGCCACCAAAGCAGCGAGATCGCCATGATCTCGACCCATGCCACCCAGTGGTCGCGCCGGCGCAGGTGCGCCAGTTCGTGTACGATGATGCCTTCGCAACGCTGTCCGTCGCGCTGAGCCAGGGCTGCATCTTCTGCAGGCCACAGCAGCGTCGGTTTGCCAAAACCCCAGATCACCGGAGACGACAGACCCGGCATGAGGCGCACGGTCGGCATCGACGTATGCAGATCATCCGCAAGGCGGCGCACCCGGGCGGTCAACCATTCGCCGGCCTCCGGCGCCCGGCGCACCGCTGCATGAAATCGCGCAATACGGCGACCATGAACGAACAGCGCGACAAGAGCGCCCAGCGCCCAGACTGCAAGCAGCGCCCAGCCGATCACGCGCAAGGCAGCCAACGTCGCCGCCGAGACTCCAGGATTCGCGCCGGGCGCGACACCCGACTCCTTCGCAGCCTGGTTGATCACCTCTTTGTCGGCGTACAGATTCTCCCACGAGGCCTCCTGCCGCTTCATCTCCGACATGGTCATTTCCGAGGCGGTTGGCTTGGCGGGCTCCTTGGCGCTTTCGGCGTTCTCTGTCTCGCCAGCGGGTGGGGCAGGCTTCCTGGAATCCTGCACCGCGTATGAGTTACTCAGGTTGGTGTTCTGATCAGCCGCCATCTCCGATTCCGCCGACACATCTCGCACCTCGACCGGTGGAGTCTCGGGATACGGCGCGGGTGACGCCATCTCTTCGGGTTGCAGCGCCGGTTCAATGGGGTTGGGTTGAACCGGCGCTGCGGAACTTACGCTGACGGAGCGGTTGTCAGCGCGTGAAGCTCCTCCCGAAAGAGACAGATAATGTGAGATTTGGGTAGACAGACCTGAGGCCTGCGCGTTGAACCAGCTTGCGACTTGCGTGCGAACCGACTCCGGCGGCCACTGCGTCACGAAGATCGGCGGCGCGACGAGTCGCACCAGCACGAGAGCCCAGAGGAAATGGCATACGGCCGGCCGTGCCTTGAAGTATCGGCAGGCAATGCAGACGCCTACAGCCATCGCCAGCGCGATCAACGTGTTTTCAAGAATCCACTGCAACATGGGAAGACTCCGCTCTCTCTTCGTGAATCCCACCCCGGGTCGTTGGTGATGCTGAATTCAGTCGCGAGGTTCGTGGCGACCGCCGCGCCGCTTTCGGCCCGGCGGCGATGACGGCTGAGCTTTGGAGCGATCATCGGTGTCGGGCGTCTGGTGCTCCATCTGCTTGAGCAGTTCACGCAACGCCGAGATGTCCGCTGTGGAGAACGAACGGCGCTGTACGAGCGACAGAAGCAGGGGAGAGGCTTCGCCCTCGCACAGCCGCTCCATGAGGTCATCAAGCTGGTTGCCCACGAGGTCCTCACGCGAAATCGTGGCTTTGAAGACATGTGCCCGCTCAGAAGAGTCCTTGCGGATGTAGCCCTTTTCCTCCAGGCGCTGCAGCAGGGTCTGGACGGTGGTGTAGGCCCAGTCATGTCCGGCGTCGCGCAGCAGTTCATGCAGCGACCGGACAGTCGCACCATCGGGGCTGTCCCACAATTGCTTGAGGACATCGAGTTCCGCATCGCTGATTGGTTTATTGGGTTCGACCATTTGGGCCGTTCTCCAGATGCACAAGGCCGTCGGTTCGGTGAAGTTATACGGAGTCCGACACAGTGTAGTAGCACAAAAGTGCAAAAAATCCTACAAGTTGTCGGATTCACGTGTCTCAGCAGGTCCGAGATGCGAACAAAAGTGGCCTGGCAGAGCAAGAAGGGCAATTCCAGTCGGATAACCGGAGATTCGAAAAACCACACAGGCTAGTTTTGGAGAACGAAGATCGATCCGGCCAAGACCGCGCGAGCGATCGGCACCGGAGGCGCCGGGACACCGATCGACTGGCGCCGGCCGCAAACTTTGTTACACCCTTGTTGCTGACTTGCGCCTCAGATCGGGCACAATCGGAAAATGCTCTGGCTGGCCATTTCCTGGTTCCTCTTCGTCTCAGGCTTCGCCTGGGCGCTGTGGTTCGTCGCGCGCCAGACATGGCGCTGGTCCCGCCGCCGGTCGCACTGCGAGTTGTGCGCCTACAGCCTGAGTCATCGCGTGAGCGACACCTGCCCTGAATGCGGCCACGACGTGGCGAGCCGATCGCCGCTCATCCACGCGAGGCACACGCTGCTGCACGTCGTGATCGTGCTTCAGCTGCTCGTGGCCGCACACCTGTTCTATCGCCTCGAAGCCATCCAGATGCGCGGCTGGATCGCGGCGCTCCCGACGACGTTTCTCATCATGCGATTTTCGGCGGAGGAGCCGTATCCCGCGAAGCGCTGGGCAGTTTCACCGCTTCGGCGTGAACTCGGATATCGAATGGAGGACGTGGACTTCATCGGCGATTCTTCCCTGCGCGTCGATACGGACAAAATCGCCCGCTGGCAGGAGCGGTGGCTCATTGCCAAAGCAATGCACATTGACTACGGGCCGCAACTTCGGCTTCGCGATTGGCAGATCCCGGCGATTCGAATACTCAATGCAGCGTGGGAGCGCGACCTGCTCGTCCCCGCGCAGCGTGACCGCGTCTCGCGAATGTGTTTCATCGACACCGACACGCGCGATCAATGGCCCATCGGGGCATCGATCACGGCCATCGTGGAGCCGCGACTTCTCGTACTCGGTGATGGTTGGGAACTGACCGCCCATTCGATCACTCCAGGCTACGCGGACTTTTCGATCCAGCGCCGGAGCATCGACTCGATGATTCTCTGGTCCAACCCAATGGCGTTGGGTACCGCAATTGAGCCGGGACCCGTGGAGTACGAGCTTGTGCTCACGAGGTACCACGCTGCGACGCACAATCGAGAGCAGATACTTCAGGAGAACCGAGTGATTACGACGGTCGGTCGGCCGGATGCGGATGGGCTCGCCGCCATTCAAATCGAAAACACCGCGCTCGAAGCACTCCGTCCTATGGTCGGCACAAACCTGTACGGCGATCCCAACCCTGTCGTTTCGTTTGACGTTTCAAGTGCCTCGTTCCGCGAAGCGCTCGGCGCCGGTCGATTTGCGATCGCAGTGGCGCTCTACGAAGACGGAGGGGAAATCGGCCGCGGCGCGGGCATCTGGGTCAATCCTGATCAGGCGCACCGGATTTGGCTCGATCACGATGCCTACTGGGAGTACCAGATGTACGGGGAGGGCAGGTGGCGCGTATCAATTCAACTCCAGCCGGGGGTCCGTCTCGATCAACCGACGTTGAATGAAAGCCATGAGTGGTCCATCCGCATCCGGGGCGACGGCAAGATCGCCCTACAGGATTTCGACGCCACGTCCTATTGGGCCGGCCAGCACGAATTCAAAGACATCGCTGTGGAAGGCGCGGATCGCTAGTTCCCGCCCGAATCTGGCCGGCATTCAACGCGCCACGCCGGAAGTCCACTAACCGGTCGGACTCCGGCCGCCGCGCCTTACCTGCCAACCCCCATTCCAGCCCCAAAACCGCCGATTTACCCGGCCCATCCGCCCCACCTCAAAAATCGTGACCCCGCCCTGAAATCCCTTCCCCCGACCACCCAACAACTTGGGTGACGACCACAAGTACATCCACGCCTCGTCAGCGAATTGGAAAGGATTAAGACCATGCAAATCACCAAAACAATCTTTCGTACGGCTCTCATCGGGGGTCTGGCGGTCGGCGGATTGACTCTGCTGGTCGGTCCTCAGCGCGTCATGGCGGGGGCAGCCCAGATCCAAACCCACTTCATCTCCTGGTTCGACTCCAATGTCGAAGACCCGGCCCTGATCCGCTATCAGCTCAAGCAGCTGCAGAAGGACTACCCGGAGAAGATCCGCGAGACCATTCGTAACCTCGCCGAGATTGACGCCGAAATCGGTGCCGTTCAGCGTGACCGCGACGTCGCCGCCAAGATGATCTCCACGGGGCAGTCCGATCTTGCCTCGCTCCGCAGCCTGGTTGACAAGGCCGGCTACGTTCAGCAGGCGTCCTACGGCGATCGACCCGTCCTCGTGAAGTTCCAAGGCCAGCACCTGAGCATCGATCAGGCCTACTCCAAGGCTGCGACGATCCAGCAGACGGCCATGAACTACAGCGAACGACTCGCCGTCAACGATCGTGACCTCAAGCTCCTGATCAGCCAGCGCGATCGCATGGGCGCTCAGCTGGAAGAACTCCAGAACGAGTACGCCAAGTTCCAGGCCAAGACGGCCCAGATCGAGCGTCAGATTGCCTCCATCGAGCGGAACAAGTCGATCACCAAGTCGCTTGAGAACCGCGAAGAGATGCTCAACAGCAACGACCGCTGGAGCGTCAGCAACCTCGATCAGATCGTCAATCGCCTCTCCGCGGTGCAGTCTGAGCAGGCCGCCGTGCTCGAAGCCCTGAGCAAGCGAGCCGTTGAGCGGGACTACGAAAAGGAAGCACTCGGCCGAATCGCCCTTGAGAACATCAAGGATGACCCCTTCTCGATCGGACAGCCGACGGCCCAGAAGGCCTTCCCCGTCGCCCCCATCGTGGTCGACGAATCGACGCCCGACCCGGCTCCTCAGGACAACTCCGGCGAAGCCGTCGCGGCTCTGCCCCAGGGCGGCAACTGATCCGCAACCGGCCGGTATACCCCTCCGGCCGATCATCTGGCGAGACTCCTTCGCCTGACCCGATCCGTCTCCGTCGAACACACTGCCCGGGACATGCTCCCGGGCCGGTGTGTTTTTCTGGGAATCGCGCGTTTCTCGCTTGGCCGCGACGCTTGCGTCGCTGCTAAACGACTTCGCGCGCCGCAACTTGCCGCGCCTGCCGCGCCGGAAGATCCGTTGTCGCCGGCCGCGTCACCGACCGACGATCTTTCTCGCTGAGATGCCCACGCAGCACGGGCGGTACATCCGACCGCCCGCCCCGCGCGTAATCCCGCCACAGGCGCGGCGCGACCTCAGACGGACCCAGTCCGCGTATTTCAATCAGGAACAACCACACGATCTCGACGAGCCGGTGCAGCGAGATGCCATGCGCCCGACCCTCGGCTGTATGCAGCGCCCTGCACAACTCCATGAACTCACCGAACGCGCTTGCTGCACCCCAGACAAGCGGCAGCGTCTCAATGAAATTGCCGCTGTTGGCAATCATGTCCCAGTATCGCGCGAAGCGCCGCATCATCTGCATGTCGGTGTAGTCGACAAGTTTCGTCTGAAGCACCTCGTAGGGCGGGGCCGCGCTGTACACCATGTGCCACGCCTCGTCGTGCCGAACAATCGGCGTGCCGCGCGGTCGCTTGAGTATCCCGACCTGGATCTCCTGCGGCCGCATCGCCACCAGTTGATCGAACCCCGCCGCGAAACTCGCAATATCCTCGCCCGGCAATCCAACGATCAGATCAGCGTGGACATGCACGCCCGTCTCCTCGCGGAGAAACCGCATGTTCTCAACAATGCGATCGTGCTCCTGCTGCCGGCTGATCAACTCCTCCACCGCAGGATTGAGCGTCTGAATCCCGACCTCAAATTGCAGTGCACCCGGCGGAAACGCCCGGATCGGCTCGCGCAGCGCCTCCGGCAGTCGATCCGGAATCATCTCGAAGTGCAGAAATAACCCCGGCTCGTATCGCTCCCGAAAGAACTCGAAAATCGCCCGGCTCACCTTCAGATTCAGATTGAACGTGCGATCCACAAACTTGAACTGCCGCACCCCGCGTTCGAACAGTCGCTGCATCGCCGCCAGGAACCGATCAAGCGGCGCCTGCCGCAACGGCACATCAAGCGAGGACAGGCAGAACTCACATTTGAACGGGCAGCCGCGCGACGCCTCCACGTACACGACTCGATGCGCAATGTCGCGATCGTCGTACACGTCATACGGCAACTCGATCTGATCTAACTCCGGCAGATCGGCGGCAATCACCTTCATCAGAGGCCGCTCGCCCGCAAGCAGTCGTCGGCACAACGCGGCAAATGCCAGATCCGCCTCACCCGTGATCGTGTAATCCGCCAGCGCGACAATCGGTTGCTGATCTGTTTCGTGACTAACCTCCGGCCCGCCGAGAATGACCGTGATCTGCGGCGCGATCCGCTTGAGATCCGCAACCAGTTGCAGCGACTCCGCCGCGTTCCAGATGTACACACCGATCCCGACGATTCGCGGCCGCTCAGCCAGGATCACTTCGAGCACATCCGAAACGCGCTGACTGATGTCGAACTCCAGCAGCATCGTCCGGTCCCACAACGCGCCCATGTTCGCCATGAGATAGCGCAAGCCGAACGAGGCATGCGCAAAGCGAGCATTGAGCGTGGTCAGGATGATCTCGGCCATGCAGTGAGTCTAGTGCCGGCCCGGGTCGCCGAGGGCGTCCCTTTGGGCCAAAAGTCTCTCCGAGTCTCTGTTTCGCAGGGTACGGGGTGATGAGGGGGTTGTCTCCCCAGTAGGGAGCGCAACCCCCACGGTTGCGCTCGTTGAGGGGGCAACACAATCTTCGCGCATCGCGCTGTAACTTCCCTGATCTGCAAAATCTGCTACTGAATCGACTCCGCCGCCTCAGCCAGCGAACTGGGTGGTGGTATCTTGAGGCATGGTCTGCCGCCCGGACTCCGCCGCGTGACCGGTTCTTCGGGTGCGAACGGCCGGTGCCGCCAGTCGGCTGAAGCGGACGAGACGCTATGGCATACAGCCTCCATGGAGCAAACAATCGTACCAGTCCCGTTTTTTCCCCCCCCGCCAATTCCCTCAGAAGCATACGAGGTGACACATGTCGCGCACGAATCTCATGGCTCTTCCCGCTCTGGCGTCGCTTATCACCGTTGCCAGCGCGATCGGGCAGGACTACCGCTACGCGGTGATTGAGTTGCCTCGCCTTACGGATACATATCAGTGGGCGGGTGCAGTGGATGTGAACTCCCAAGGTGACACCGTCGGCTTCACGTCCACGGCGGACTTCCGTATCCACGCAGCGCTCTGGCCGCGTGAAGGCGGAGTAATCGACCTCGGAACGCTTGGCGGCCAGTACAGCGGTGCGATCGGGATCAACGAAAATGGTGATGTTTGCGGTTGGGCGGTTGCTGATCCGAATGGAAGCATCTTCGACACACGGGCATTCCTGTGGCGCAATGGCCAGATGTCAGACCTCGGAACGCTCGGAGGGGAAGACAGCTATGCATTCGCGCTCAATGACAGTGGGCAGGTCGTCGGTGAAGCGGCCTACGACATCAGTGGCAGATCCAGGGCGTTCGTCTGGACGGACGGCGAGATGTTGGAACTGCCTGGGATCCACCCGGAACTTGGCAGTGGAGTGGCATTCGGCATCAACAACTCCGGCGAGATCGTGGGGAAGGGCTATGACCAGAGTCTTCAGATCGTTGGCCTCTTCTGGCGCAACGGCGAGGTAATTGAACTCGAATCACTCGGCGGAGAAGGCTCAACTCAAGCCTATGGTATCAACGAATCCAGCGTCATTGTCGGAAGTTCGGTCGCGCCTTCCGGCCAGCGTCATGCCGTGAAGTGGGTGAATCAGCAAATCATCGATATCCACAGTCCGACCGTTGGGTCGTACAGTGCGGCCCGAGGCATCAACAACCTCGGACAGATTGTTGGCGACATCGTGTCCGCGGCCATGATTCTTAATCTAGGCGAGGACTGGTTGATACTCGATGACTTAGTCCCCCCTAGCCTACGGTTGCCGTGGCGAATTGAGCGCGCCACTCACCTCAATGACGCGGGTCAGATCCCAGTGACGGCCGACTACGATGGCGACACTTGGGCGCTATTGCTCACCCCAGTCAATCCAACGATGACACTCCAGAGTCCCCTTCCGGGCAGCGCGGGGACAACGAATCGCCTGCGAGTGACTGGCGCCACCCCCGGCGCGCGAGTCTACTTCTGCTATTCCCGCCACGGCGGCGGCACGCGCATCCCCGGCTGCGACCTCCAGCAGAATGCGCTGCAACTCGATCAGCCGACGGTGATTGGCAGCGCGATTGCCGACGGCAACGGCGTCGCCACCATCACCCGCAACGTCCCCCTCATCGCACGCGGCCAGACCATCCTCTTCCAGGCCGTCGTCCAGAACGAATGCGCCATCAGCCAGTTGGTGGTGCACACCTTCGACTGAGTTTGAAACGAGCAGACGATCGCGTGTCCGGATTGCGGATTGACTCCGTAGCCGGACATCGCGCACTCGCCCGGCATAGGTAACCCATGACGGCGCTCTTCGCGCGCCGCATCGAGCCCTGTGCCGGAGCCTCCCTTGCCCGCCGCCATCGATCCCGCCACCCTGTCCGCTGCCGAGCGACGCTCGGAAGTCGCCCGCATCCTCGCATGCGGCCTCGTCAGGTACGCCCGGGCCGCCCGGGCGCGAACATCTTCGCCTCCCGCGGAATCCGCAGATTCCGGCAACATCACACTTGAACTCGGCGAGCATTCGCGCCTCACTGTGGTGAACCGGCCCCGCGGTTAGGGCTGAGTCTCCATGTCCGAAAGGAGCCACCACATGCCGATGGCCATTGAACGCGAGATTGATGCCCTGCAACGGATGACCACGAGCGAACTCGTTGATCGTTCGGAAGATCTTGTTCGCACACTCGGCGGAATCGGCCGCACCCGTGCGCCTACCCGAGCCGCTCCAGCCGCGCGTACTCGGCAATCAGCGTCTTGGTGCCCACATCGCGGAACTTCACGCGAACCCGCGTATGCCGGCCGGTGCGCGTGACTGATTCAACCGAGCCGTCACCGAACTGCGGATGGCGAACGCGGCACCCCACGGGGTATTCCGAAGAGTCATCGGCCGCGCGATTCCGGGTCCACTGCTGAACGTTGCGAATCTCCTCGGCGTCTTCGAACTCACCGCGCTCGCGTCGGCCGGCGCCGCCCCGCCGTGAGCCCCAGTTCGTCTCCACTTCGGCGTCGTATCCGCTGTGAAATCGAGCCACCTCTTCGCGGCCGTGCCACTCAATACCGTCTTCGGGCAGCTCGCCGAGGAACCGGCTGGTGATCGTCGGCTCCCGCATGCCGCGCCACGTCCGGACGGTGGCGTGCGTGAGCACGAGCCGCTGCTTAGCCCTGGTGATCCCCACGAACGCCAGCCGGCGCTCCTCCTCCAGTTCCGCATCGCTTTCGCGCGAGCGCGAATGGGGGAGCAGGTTCTCCTCCAGGCCGATCATGACCACAACCGGGAACTCCAGTCCCTTGGCCGCGTGCAAGGTCATCAGCATGACCGCCCCGGCGTCAGGATCGAAAGCTTCCACGTCCGACACCAGCGCGACCTGCTCGAGGTACGCCCGCAGTCGCGCCATCAACGGGGGCTCTTCGGTCTCCTCGGGTAACGCGTCAACATCAAAGCCAAACGGATCGGTCATCGCATCGACGCCCGCCGCCTGCTGCGCCGCGAACTTCTCTTCAAATTCCATCACGGCCGACACGAGTTCATTGAGGTTGTCGAGGCGCTGGGCGTCTTCCTCGCTCTTGCCGACGTTGAGCGCGGCTTCCATGCCTGACTCCGTGACGATGCGACGGACCAGTTCCGCCAACTCACCGATGGTCTCGACGCCCATGAACGAACTCTCGCCGGTCCAGGACTGCACCAGTCGCGCAAATCGCTCCAAGGCGGCGATGGCCCGGGCATTGAGCTCAGTCACTTCCCGGCAGCGGCAAACGGCCTCGAAGAGTGTGATCCGATGCTCCGCCGCGAACTGCTCCACCCGATTGATCGTCGTCTTGCCGATGCCGCGCGATGGTTCGTTGATGATCCGCTTGAGCGAGACCGCATCGCCCGGATTCAGCACCACGCGAAGGTACGCCAGCGCATCGCGGATCTCCTTGCGATCGTAGAACGCAGTGCCTCGTACCAGCACGTGCGGAATCTGCCTGTCGCGGAGCGCCGCTTCGATGTTGCGGCTCAGCGAGTTGGTGCGGTAGAACACGGCCATGTCCTTCCACGCCAGGCCGTGTTCGCGATTCATTGAGTCGAGGTAGTTGGCGACGAATTCCGCCTCGTAATGCTCATCCACGCACGTCATCACGATCGGCTTGTCGCCGCCCGGACGGTTCGTGAACAGCGGCTTGTCCTTGCGTTTGACGTTGTGCTTGATCAGGTGATCGGCCACGGCCAGGATTGGCGCCGTCGATCGGAAGTTCTCCCCGAGTTTGACGACCTCCGCTTCGGGATAGTGCTCCTGGAACTCCAGAATATTGCTGATGTCCGCCCCGCGCCAGCCGTAAATCGACTGATCAGGATCACCGACGACGCAAATGCGCCGATGCCCCGCGGCCAGCCCGTCTGCGATCAGAAACTGGGCGTGGTTCGTGTCCTGGTACTCATCGATTAAGACATGTCGGAACCGGCTGCGGAGCTCTTCGCGCACCTCGACATCATCGCGCAGCAGTGTAGCGATATGCAGCAGCAGATCATCAAAGTCTACGGCGTTGTTCTGCCGCAGCGTCTTCTCATACTCCTCGTAGACGCGGGCAAACTGCTTCGACCAGAAGTCGCCGCCGTTGGCGCGAACATCTTCGACCCGCTCCATCGCGTTCTTGGCGTTGCTGATCCGCGCCGACATCGCGTCCGGCGGAAAGTTCTGCTTCGACAGATCGAGCCGCTCGAGCGCATCCTTGATCGCTGCCTTCTGATCGCCGGCGTCATAGATCGTGTAGTTGCCGTTGAGACCCACTCGCTCGGCGTATCGTCTCAAAAGCCGGGCGCAGAAGGCGTGAAACGTGCTGATGACCAAGCCGCGCGCGGTACCGGTGCTCGGAGGAACGAGCCGTTCGATTCGCTCGCGCATCTCAGTCGCAGCCTTGTTCGTAAATGTCAGCGCCAGAATCGACCACGGCGGATTGCCCTGCGCAATCAGGTGAGCCACGCGGCGGGTGATCGTCAGCGTCTTACCCGATCCGGCAGCCGCCAGCACCAGCAGCGGACCCTCGGTATGAAGGACCGCCCGGGTCTGCGGCTCGGTCAGCCCTTCGAGAAGCGAATCATGGTGCGAGTTGTAGGAGGAGGTTGGTGGGGCGGAGGCGGATTCTGGCATTGCTCAATCGTACTCCTCGACCAACACGCCGCTCGGGCGCCCGTCTTGTCCGCATTGACTCCCCTGAACTTGACCCCGCAGAGATTGGTGGCACCTTATAATGTGGTGTCGTGGGGGGCTTCATTCCATGATAGGGCGATGTTCGGGTGGCTTCGCCTCGTGAAACTGCGGACTCCCAAAGCGGAACAAGGACAGTGACGACATGAATGCGCTAACGACCAACTTCGTCCGCCGCCTCCGCGAAGGGGATGACTCCGCCTGGTTCGAACTCTGGGAAGTCTTCGGACCTGTCCTGCAGGCTCAACTCGCCAAGTGGGGGCGCGGCAAGGTCGGTGCCGAAACCGTGCGCGACCTCAGCCAGGAGACGCTCGCCGCTCTTTCCAAGTCGATCGACCGATACGACCCCGCGCGCGGCGCCCGATTCAGCACCTGGCTGCTGAGCATCGCGCGGCACACGCTGGGCGATGAAATGGACCGACGCGGGGCGCTCAAGCGCGGCGGCGGCCATCGCGGCATCACCCTCGACGAAACCTTCATGGGCGCCTCGGCTGCACTTGAAGCCGACGAGACCTACGAGCGCGGCGTCTTCCGCGCCAAGGTCGAGGCCGCCGTTCGCAAGGTCGAGAAGGATTCCGATTTTGTCAGTTTTCAGGTGTATCGCATGCGGGTGTTCGACGGCATGAGCGGCAAGGACGTCTCCTCGCAGTTGGGCATCTCCGAACCGACCGTGAGCCGACATCTGGCCAAGGTGCGCCAGAGTCTGCGGCGCCGGCTCGCTGAAACCGTGGCGACATTCAGTTTTACCGATGAAGAAGCACGCGAGGCGGAAGAGGCCGGCCTGTACCAGGACGACGAACTCTTCGACAACTCGCTCAGCGAGATCTATCACCAGCAGTTGCAGTCGCCGACAAACCAGACCACCGATCGGTTCTGACGGCTTATTGTGCGGAGGCCGGAGTCATGGCAGTAGCACCTATTGTGGCAGTCATCGCGGCACTGGTCGGGGCCATCATCCTCACGGGTGTGGTCATGTTCATCATCGTGCCGCTCTTCAAAGCGATCGGCTTCCTGCTTGGGCACATCGGCCAGTTCATCGGCGGCATGTTTCGCGACATCTTCCGATTCGTCGGTGCGATTCCCGCGGCGGTCGTCTTTGCACTGCTCAGCGTTCTCAACGTGGTCATCGGCCGCTGGTCCGCGAGCGCCCACTTCGGCGCCAACGTCCAGCACGAGATCAAGACCATGGCCTCGTGCCTTTACCGCGTCGCCATCTCGCATCCGCTGCGCCTCATCGGCCTCGGTTCGATGCTCGAGGGCATCGAGCAACGCGTCCCCGCGGCCGTCGCCGAAGCGCCGGGTCGCGAACGGCCCAGTCGTCGTGCGGGGCAATTCGAGGGTTACACGATCGTCGGCTCGCTGCCCGGCGGCGGGAGCGGCGGACGGCTCTACGTGGCCGAGCCGTCGCCTGCCAAGCGCGAGCGCATCACTCGCCAGATGGGCGCCTGTCCTGACCGCGTGGTCATCAAGTCGTTCGCCATCGCCGATGGATCGAGCCTGCCTCAGATAGTCCGCGAGTCGCGCGCTCTGGAAGGAGCCCGCCAGATCGGTTTGATCATCGAGCACGAACTGACCGAAGATCGGTTCTTCTACATCATGCCCTATGTGCCCGGCGAAAACCTCGGCACCGTGGCGCGGCAGTACCATGCCGTCAGCGGTGACAAGGGGCTTTCCGAGCGGCAAATGCAGGAGATGCTCGGCTACATGTCCGACGTCGTCGCCACGCTCAACCAGTACCACCGCGGCGGACTGTGGCACAAGGACATCAAGCCGGAGAACATCGTTGTCCACGCCGGCCAGGCGCATGTCGTCGATCTGGGGCTGGTCACCTCGCTGCGTTCCGCCATGACCCTGACCACACATGGCACTGAGTACTTCCGCGATCCCGAAATGGTCCGAATGGCGCTTCGCGGCGTGAAGGTTCACGAGGTCGATGGCGCGAAGTTTGACATTTACGGCGCCGCCGCCGTGCTCTACTTCGCCCTCGAAGGAACATTCCCGTCGCACGGCGGATTGAGCACGGTCACCAAGCGCTGCCCCGATGCGGTCAAGTGGATCGTGCGCCGCGGCATGACCGAGTACAACCAGCGCTACGCCTCGGCGGATCTGATGCTCCGCGATCTCGAAGCCGCGCGCCGTCATCCGAATGTGTGGGCGATGAAGCCCGCCGAACTGCCCAGCATGCAGGCGGACGACGTCGGTGTCGAGGACATTGCAACGCCTCAACCAGAGTTCGTTTCCTTCGGGGGACCCGCGGCCGGCGCAGCCGCAGCCGCTGCGGTTGGTGCGGCGGCAGTTGGCGCCGGAGTCGGCACCGGCTCGTATTCGCGACCGCACGTGAAAGTCGCGAACTGGTGGACCGGCCGCATCGGCGGCGTCAATGCCCGTGCCGCGTCGGTGGCGGGTGTGGCCGGGTTGCACCAGGCCAAGGACGAGTTCCGCCGGGCCGCAGCCAACATCCGCTCCGAAGTCAAGCGCGCCCTGCATGAAGTGCGCGGCGGCGATGCAGCCGCAACGCCCGGTCCACAAGGTGTTCGGATCAACTTCGGCGATGGTCCGCGCCAGTCGGCCTTCGAGCAGATTTCCAACGCTCGGGCCCGCGCCCAGGAGCGGCGTCGAGCGGCTCGTGCGAGGCGCTATCAGTTCCAGCATCCCGCTGAGCGCGTCACCGGCGGCATGATCGTCGCAGCGATTGCTGTGCTCGGAGTGGTTGGGTTGGCTTCGCTGGTGACGTGGGGCAGCGCCCGCCGTGCAAACAGTCCGTCCGTAACAATTCGGCGGAGTATCGATAACGCGATCGACAACGCCCGGGCGGCGATCTCCATTAATCCGAGCAGCGGTGTCGTCATCAGTCTGCCGCCGCATGCCGGCCACCCCGACGCTCCGCCAGCTGTCGCATCCCCCGCAATCGATCCTGATCTCATCGCCTCGGTGTCCAGCATGCCCAGCCATTACCTCATCATCAATGACCATCCTGATCTGCGCAGCGCCGCGGTTCGCGAGCGAGTGGCGCAGATCGGCCAACTGCTCTCGAGCCTTGGCTTTGAGCCGCTCGCCGACAGCGAGATGGAGGCCACGCTCGACGCCCGCATTCGCACCGAAGTCAGCCGCGTTGGTCCGGTCGATATCGAGAAGAACCAGGTGGATGACGCAGAGCAGGTCATTGGCTCGCTGCTGGGCAGCGATGAACAACTGGTCGATGTCGGCTGCGTCGTGTGGCTCGCACGCGGATCGAGCAACAAGATTCTCACCTGGGTCATGACGCCCGATTGCCTGCACTCTACGGTTGACGACAGAATCCTCGGCTACCTCACCTCGCAGCAGTGAGATTGCCTTGGGGTCGATGCCTTGTTTCTTCCCGCCCGTCGCGTTCCTGTGGCGGGCGTCTTTGCTTTCTGGCGATTGCGCGTGGTTTGAAGACCCCGGGAATCGGTGAAACGCGATGGCGGGCATATACTGCTGCGATCCGGTGGACGGATCCAGTGACCATGACCGCGTGATCGACGAAAGGGTTGCGCCTTGCAGATCTGGATGGATGGAAACCTGGTGCCGCGCGCTCAAGCGGTGGTCAGTGTCTTCGACCACGGCCTGCTGTACGGCGATGGCTGCTTCGAGGGCATTCGCGCCTACAACGGCCGCATCTTCAAAGCCGCGTCGCACATCGATCGCCTCTTCGCCTCCGCCGAGTCCATTCGCCTCAAGTCGCCCTACACCCACGAGCAGTGGATCGATGCGATGCGTCAGACACTGGGTGCCAACGGGTTGACCAACGGGTACATCCGCGTGGTGATGACGCGCGGCGTGGGCACGCTCGGACTCAATCCGTTCCGCTGCCCCAACCCAAGCTGCTTCATCATCACCGACTCGATCGAGTTGTATCCGCCAGCTCTCTACGAGAGCGGGATGAAAGTGATCACGGCCAGGCGGCCGCGCAATCTGCCCGCGGCGCTGGACCCGAGCATTAAGAGCCTCAACTACCTCAACAACATCCTCGCCAAGATCGAAGCAATCGACGCGGGCGTGCTCGAAGCGATCATGCTCAATCACGAGGGCTACGTCGCCGAATGCACCGGCGACAACATCTTCATGGTCAAGGACGGCAAAGTGACGACGCCACCCGACTCGGCCGGCCTGCTCAAGGGCGTAACCCGCGCGTTCGCCAAGTCGCTGTGCAGCGATCTGAAGATCGCCTGCGAAGAGCGGCTGTTCCGCCTTGATGAACTCAAGGCCGCGGATGAAGTCTTCCTGACGGGCACGGCGGCGGAGATGATCGCGGTCTCGCAGATCGATGAAACGGTGATCGGCAACGGCGCCATCGGCCCGGTCTGCCGCCGGTTGACCGAGGAGTTCCGCAGCCGCGTGGCGAAGAACGCTCCGGAAGATTGAGGCAGAGTCAGACATCAGGCACTCGGTGGGGTGATTGGGTGAATCAGACTGACGCGCGAGCGAAGAGTCCGATTTCGGGACGTCGTTCTTCCTCGCTGGCGCGTCGGTCTGGTCGAGTCGTCAGTGACGATGTCGAGTTGTGGGTGATTGAAAAGCATGTCTACCCATGGCGATTCGCGTGCGCGGGTGTGCGCGACGCCAATCACTGGGGCATCAGAATCGCGACTCGCTTCAATGTGCAGCGCTCCGGTGGGCCGAGTTTTTTCGCGGGCGACGCGGCGTGTGTGGCGGTTTCAGAAAATGTGCGACGCAAAATGCGTGCCAACACGGAGATGCACCATGTTGGGCATTTTTCATGCGCTTCAGAGCGCTCCTGTGCGCGATTTTTGAGCGCTGGCGCGCGCTGCGGCGCGCGCTGCGGCGCGCGTTTGTGTAAATGAGCGCCTCTGTGCGGGCCGAATCAGGAATTTTCGTCGATTTCATTTTTCTGAGGGGGGTGATTTGGAGTTCTGGTCAACTTTTTTGTGTTTTCGAGAAGACAGCGCACGGGATGCACTTGCGATCGTGCGCGAACGTGCGGGAGGCGAAGTCTCTCACCACAAAGTCACCACCACACAAAGAAGGCACAAGGAAAGGCACGGGATTGGGCGGGAACGCGGAAGAAAGGCAACTTACCGCGAAGATCGCGACCCATCGACTCGCGGAGCCTCGCTCAGGGCGGCAAAGCGCCGGAGGGCGGGGAGAAGCATCGGATTGGAGTTGGATCCGAGCCCCCTTCGGCGGTGAGCTCAGGACCGAACGGCGACCGTGAGGGAGGGTGTTGAAGATGGCGCGCGAAGTGCATTCACCACGAAGTCTCGAAAGACACGAAGGTGCACAATGAAGTCAATTGAATCAGGATGAGGGCAGCGGCTAACGCCCGGACGCGATGGCACGGCGGCCGGACGTCTCGCGCAGGTCAGGTCAGGACCTGACAGCATGACGTTCGCGCGGCTGCCCGAACGGGACGATTCGTGTTGCTGCAGACATCGCTGCGTTGTCAGGTCTCGACCTGACCTGCATGACTTCGAAGATAGCCATGCGCTTGACGCCACGATTGAGCACGTGGCAGGCATAGCCGCCGTGCGTAGTTCGAGCGGTCCGAGGCATGCCAAGTTGTGGGCGCGCTGGCCGCGGTGAGCGATGTAATCGTCGCCTGAAGTAAACGTACCTGTCCCGTTTTTATGTCCGACGCCCGTCAGTGCACCAACTACTCGTCCTGGCCGCTCATAATCATGAACGGCCTGAGCAGCACCGCCTGTCTCTGCGGCGGCTCTGGCACCGCAATGCATCCCGCTGCGACGGGTGGCACAGCGACTATCACGATGGCGTGCGACACGGATTGCAGTGGGTTCGAGCCCGGGCCCGGGCTCGCGTCGGTGGAGGCGGCTGGTCCGCGGATCTCACCCCACAGACTCGTGGACGCCGCCGAAATCGACCGTGCGGACGCTCGCGAGGACCGCAAGGAAGGATGTAGAGGGTGCCGCAAACGCCATGCATGAGAGTAGTCTTGCGATCGCATTTGCTTTGCTGGGCGCGGGCCGCGTAGCCTCGATTTGGAGATCCTCTCTTGCCTGGGCTTTTCAAGGTGGACGAGCGTTCTGCGCTGCTGAGATTTACGGGTGTGCGGTCCCGCATCACACGGCCAAATGCCCTCAATGTGACCAGCAGCAGAACATCCGCCACAGGCACCAGGAACACGACTGAGATGGCCTTGAAGACACTCGCCAGTGGTCCTCCGACTCCGCTGAGGCCGCAGACGCCTGTGGCGACGGTAATGACCACGAATGTGAGAACCCAACCGAGCATTCGGCCCCCCGTTCCGATTCTGAAGCCCCGCTAGCGATCAGCGTCTGGATCGGCGCGATCCTCGCCAGGATTCCCCGCGTTTTCGATCACCGTTGAGGCCGGACTGCTGGACTTGTGGCCCTGAGGCGCGCACTTGCCTTCCGGACGCTTGACCCAGGATTGCTGGGAGGGAGGCAAGTCGGGGACGACTAGCACGGGGAATCTGTAGGTCATTATGTTCACGAGCTGAACCTCCTCGTGCTGGTCGTTAGTCGGCTGCATCTTGAATAGCCTCCCCCACCTTCTGAATGTCCTTGCCCGCCCCTTCGACGGTGTTGCACGATGCGATCAGAATGACATCCAGACCAAGGATCATCGCGGCAACGAATCTCGATAGTTTCTTCATCGCGGCTTCCTCTCAGCGATGCGAGCGTCCCGCACCATGGGGTCGGCTCTGAGCATGGAGTGGTGTTGAACTGCGCAACCGCAGCTCGAATCTGCGGACCGGTGGCCGGGAGGCAGATTGCGTTGTCCCGCAATGACGTCGAGTGGTCGCCGGGCCCGCCACGGCAACAGCGTGTGTCGCAGCGGATACGACATTGGAAGTTCTCTCTGTGCCATGCTCGTTCCTCGCCAAAAAGGGAACTGCGAACGCCCTGGTTTGCGTTCTCTCTTCGCACAAATGCGAGCCTGGACCTTTCGGTTCCAGGCTCGCCTGTGCTCTCTGCTCGCTGAAATCGTCCGAAGGGACGTGGACGATCGACGTGCGGAGAGCAGGAGTCCAAAAAAGTCACTGGCCTGGCCTTCCCTTTCCAGATGTAGGAGCAGCCGCGAGCCACTTGGACGCACGGCTGGTGTCGAAAGCCCGCTTGTCGTCCATCCCGTAGTACGCCAACACACGGGACACGAACCCGGCGTGCGTTAAGTCATCAAGCCCCTTGCGGGAGAGCTTTGGCGCCACCTGCAACTCATCAGCCGGCAGATCGATGACCAGGTGGTCATCAGCACCGACCGTCAACTTCTGAAAAGGAACCGGGTAGAGGATCTCATTCACGTTGAGAATGTCCCCTGTCGAAACGATGGAAAACGCGACAGTCCCACTGTGCATCTCGATGATCGTCTGCTTCACTGATCCGAATTCAACATCACCAGCGAACAGTTCGCCGTTGTTCAGGTCGGTGGCCAGAACGTAGTACGTCTGGTGGTGAGGCCGATCTCGAGTCGTCCAGGCCGGTATGCCTTGTTCGTCTCTCAGGCGGAGTTGCCATCCGTCACAGTGCACCGACTGCGCTACATGGACCGGTTGCATCTTGCCGTCGAAGGCCCGGACGGCCGTCACCTCCACTTCTTTGCCGGGGCTGAGATCGATCTTCTGGTTCTTCATGAAATCCGATGGCGCGACGAACACGATCTGCTCATCGCCTTCCTCAGGTTCGACGGTCAGCGAGAGGCACTCGTCACCCATCGCGGTTCTGGCATTCTCATCAACGGACGTGATCGTGCCCTTGATCCGCTCTGGCTCTCGTTTCGTGAAGAAGAGCGTGTACTCATCTCCGAACCTACGGCGCTCATCGTTCAGATCCTGCTGGTCTCCGAAGGCCGCGCGAACTGAAGAAATCCAGTTCGCGTCATTGAGATACGCCATATTGCCTTCATCGAACTCGGGAAGTTGGCTGAGTTGCGACTTGCTCACACGCAATTCGTATCTGTGCTTCTCAGTGCTCCAGGTCAATGCCTCATAGGGAACAGCGACACTTCGCCGCGTGTCGCCCAGCACGCCATGGGCGTCGACCAGTGCATATGCGATCATCCCATCCCGTGTATCGACAACAAAGTCCTCGATGCCCACCGAGGCATCGGCCGGTGAGTCAATCATGGCGCGGCTTCCCGTCAATTGACTGCACGGAGCAAAGCATGGCGGCGGAGCCTTGACTTCATCCTGGGCAGTCGCTGTTCCTGAATACAGCGCGAGCAAACCAATCGACATGATCAGCGATGCTCTGCATTCCCTGCCACCGGTTTTGATTCCAGTATTCATGATGGATTTCCTCCATTCAGTGCTTGGCTGCAATGGCCTGATGTGAAGGGGCACGCGCAAGTTTCACAACTTGTGTCGAGCGCAAACCCGGGACTCCCAATGTCGCGAGCGACCCTTCGGGCTCCAGTAACACGCACCCAGCAACTTTCGTCGCTGGGTGCGTTGTGGGTGGAGCAGTGCGTGAATGAGGCCCTCACAAGCGGTTGTAACCAGAACCGCCGGTGCGGTCCGTATTCATTCACGTTCCTCCATGCGCCAGCAGATCACTTCTCGGTGACCACCTCGACCCGTGAAGCGAGCCCCTTTTCAGAGGTCACCTTCGCGTGCCGACCCTCCGCCAGTGCCAGGTCGCGTCCCACCTCTTCACCGTCGAGGGTGAAGACAGTGTTCCCGTCGGTCGTGAGCTTCATGATCTCGTCATCCGCCTGGTGGATGTAGAAGCTGGTGAAATCCGGAGCAATCCGCGTGAGTGCCCCTTCAACTTCGTCCACTGCGGACTGCACCATGGCGGCTCGCACCGAGGTCATGACCGCCTCGGGGCACACACCGGCAATCGCCGGCGCGGCGCCCAAGGCAAGTGCAGTCGTCGTCATACAGATGAGTCTCATGGGAATCCTCCTTTGTGCTTCGCGGCCGTGGGTACGTGCGGTGATTTCAGGAGGTGGTGCAGCCTCAGTGTCCCTCAGGACGTGGCTTGCTTTAGGTGGGGTGTATTGACCGTCACGATGTTTTGGAGCAAGGTATGCGAGGCGTTGCGCCTCCCGCCCTCCGCGTGTGTGTGCCAAATCGCGTACCAACGGACGTCAATTAACTCTACCTCAAATCCAGCGCGATGGATCGAGAAAGTGGTGGTCGCAAGACCACTTTTCCGCTGATTCTTCGATCTCGCACTCAGAACTGCGTTTTTTCTTTGTGGGCAGAATGTGGATTAACAGATTGTTCGCACAATGTGCATATGAACAGAATGCGGCCTCACCAGCGCCCTCTTAGCCGACCTCCGCCCGATGGTGCGATCCACTACCCTCCGTCGGGAATCTCCGCCTCCACCAGCAGCGCCAGCAGAGCCAGTGACTCCTGCCAGCCGAGGTGGCACATCTCCACGGGGATCATCTCCGGGATTCCGGCCTGCACGACCTGCAACTCCGTGCCGCAAATCACTTCGCGCAGCGTGATCGTCACTTCCATCTCGCCGGCCAGATTGGGATCATCAAACGTATCGGTGTATCGAATGCACTTGTTCGGCGTGAGTTCCGTGTACGTGCCGCCGAAGGAATGACTCTTGCCGTTGGAGAAGTTGGTGAATGACATTTTGTAACCGCCGCCCACCCGCGCATCGATGTGGTGGACTTTCGCCGTGAAGCCGTGGGGTGCGAGCCACTTGACCTTGGCATCCGGATCGAGAAAGGCGCGGTACACGCGCTCAGCCGGAGAGCGCAGCACGCGATAGAGTCGAATCGTGTTTCCGCCACTGGGCATGGTGAAGTCCTCTCGAATAGGGAAATGGAATCAGCCTGCGTCTGCATCATTGCGATGCAGTGCCGAACTGTACTCGCTTCCCGGCGAAGTGCCGCGGCCTCACAGAGGTTCCGCGATGGATGGTGGTCGATTCCGTCAAGGAAGGAGACCGTACGAAGTGGTTGCAACTCTCGTAGATTCACGTCACCAGTGAGCGGATCTTCTTTGGGTCGAGCGCCCCCTTGGCGCCCCAGCCCTTCTTTCCGCCGGGGGTTTCCGGCCGGAACTGCTCGTACAATCCAAATGCCTCGTCTGCCAATTGTGAAGGGGGCATGCTCCTGGCCAGCTGCTCCATGGCCTGCTTCGCTCGTGCAAGTCCATCACCGAACTTGGCGTGCAAATAGCGACTGACGCTCTCGGGATCAACCGAACGCCTCTTACTCGCTGCTCGGATTCGATCCTCGGTCCCTTTTGCGGGGTCCGCTCATTTCGAACCCGAGGCCAGAAGGAGGCCAACTCGGACACTGGCGCTTCGTACTCTCTTCGTCCAGGTTGGGCAGTCCTCGTGTTGCGTGCGACTCCGACGCATGGCCATCTGGGCACCTGGCCCCTAGACTCGTGCGACGATACCGAACTACGTGGGTTGCCTGAAATGAGTCGCGCGGCGTCAAAGCATGCTCCTTGGGTCGCACTGATCTGCGTGCTTGTGCAGACCGTGGCCGCGTCTTCGGGCGGCATTCTGTGCATTGGCTGCCGGGATGTTCGCGCTGGCATTCGCATGACTTCTGCGGCTTGCTCCGCCGTTGAAGATTGCTGTGGCGAGCAAAAGAGTAACGTCGACTCGGACGGTCGGCAAAATAGTTACGGTGCAGCGCATGCTCCCGTTGATTGTGGCTGCATCGATCTGAATCTGGTTCCGCACGGGCGGCACTTTGTGCTTCATTCGGCGAAGTCCAACATCCATCGGACGGCAAACCTGGATTGCGGGCCGACACTCTGGCAGGTGCAGTCGAAGGACCAGAGTCCGCCGGTCGCTCCCGCCGCGATCGGTCCTGCCGGCCATGTGGCGGCACACAAGCGCTCTCCTTTGATGATGCGTACGGTGCTGCGCATCTAGTTCTCGCAACACTCCAAGAGGTTCGCGAACGCTCGCGCCGCAGTCGCGAGTATTCCTGCACGGTGCGCGGGCGGCTATGGCCTGCGGCGGTCCAACGTGCCAGACCCGGAGGTTGCGTGTGTCGAAATCAGTATGGTACTTGCCGTTTGCCGGTGCAGTCGCGGCTCTGGCTGTGAGTGCAGCGCTCTGCTCCTGTGCCGCAATTCAATTGGACGCAAGTGAGTCTGAGTGGCAAACTGTTGCAGACTTGGCGCATCTCGGTGTGCCTGCCCCGGACCAAGTTGCGAGCCGGGACTCCGCGCTTGCGGCGGCTGCCGAGGTCGGACTCCCGGCTGAGGGTCCGATCCAACTCGCTGATCTGTGGAGTTCGGCCAGACGGCTCAATCCGCGTCTGGCAGCCGCGCGCAGCGGTGTGGGGGTCGCGGCGGGCCATGCGCTCCAGTCATCGCTCTACCCCAACCCCACGATCGAACTGTCTTCGGAGGAAGTCCCGTTCGGGCCGGGCGTGCTCAACGAGGGTTCCACTATGGTCGGCGTCACCCAGCCCATCGTGATCGGCAATCGACTGGATGCGGCGCGGAATGCAGCGCGCGCCGATCAGGCCGTCAGCGAGGCGCAGATAGAACTCGTGGAGCGAGAACTATTCGGCGAGATCAACGTTTTGCACAGCCGCCTGATCACGATCCGAGAGACGGACCGCCTGAATGCAGAGTTGTCCGCGTTGGCCGAGCAGACGCTCGCATCGGCGCAGGCGCGATTCGATGCACGAGCGGCTCCGCAGACGGAAGTGACCAAGGCCGAAATTGAGGTGTACCAGATCCGACTGCAACGGTCGCGCCTGGCCAGGGAACAGGAGGCCGCGGGCAAGCAACTGGCACTACTCGTGGGCGTGGCGGTGGATGTCAGCCGCCTGGAGGGGTCACTGCTTGCCACGCCGCAAGCACTTGATCTGGCCCGGCTCGATGCTCGTCTGCGCGACGAGCATCCGGCGCTGCAGGTGGCGGACCGAGAAATCGAAGTGGCGCAAGCGCGCTTGGAGGCTATCAAAGCCGAACGCACTCTCGACCTCGACCTCCACGCCGGTGTGGGCTACCGGGGCGAAAGCAACGAAGCCGTCTATGAACTCGGCGTGGGCGTGACGCTGCCGCTGTGGGACGATCGGCGCGGCGACATTCTCGCCGGCCGCTATGCGCTCATGCAGGCCCGGCAGCGGAGACAGGCGCTGGAGATCGATCTGCTCAGCGCGCTGGCGTCGGTGCACGGCGAATACGAGGCTTCGCGCGCCCAGTTGGATTCCGTGCGCGACCAGATCCTGCCTGCCGCGGCGCACGCATTCGAGCAGACCACCGAGGCATACCGTGGCGGGCACGCATCCTTTCTTGACGTATTGGATGCTCAGCGCACACTTACGGAGGCGCGCACGACGGCGTTGGAACTCAGCGGTGAAGTGGCCGCCGCGCGCGCGAGGATCACTCAACTCATCGACGGCCCAGAAACCGTGTTCGCTCCCGGAAACGGCGCGTCACTGCAGAAGGAATCAAACCCCATCATCAACAAGCCCCGGACCGGGGCGGAGGATCGACCATGAAGACCAACTCGATTTGTGTCGCACTGCTGGCTGTCTGCGCTTGGGTCGCGCTGATCGGATGCGGGAAATCCGGCGGTTCGGGGGACCAGGCGGCCGACGGTCGCTGCCCACACGAGATCAAGCAGGAGAAGTGCCCGTTCTGCAATCCGGCGATGGTAGCCGCTGAAGGATTCTGCGGAGAGCATGGCGTCGCGGAGGCGTTGTGCGCCAAGTGCCGGCCCTACCTCAACGCCGCGTTTCGCGCCAACGACGACTGGTGTGCGGAACACGGCACGCCGGAATCGCAGTGCATCGACTGCAACCCCGACCTGGCTGCGAAGGTGAAGCCCGGCGAACACGGTGGCGCTGCTCCCACCGGCGCATCGCTTGGATCGGATGCGGCGGACTGCGAGCATGGCATCGCGGAGGCGAAGTGCCCGTTCTGCACTCCGGGGCTGATTGAATCCGCGGGATACTGCAAAGAACACGAGATCGCCGAGGCGCTGTGCGTGCAGTGCCGGCCCTTCTTGAAGGCCGCGTTCATCGCCAAGGGTGATTGGTGCGCCGAACACGAGACGCCCGAGTCGCAGTGCCTGGAGTGCAATCCGGATCTCGATCGCTCCTCGAACGAAGGAGGTGGATGATGTCGATGTTTCGTCTGTGTGTACTCATCGCGCTCGGCCTCGCACTGACGTCTCCGATCCCGCTTGGCGTCACCTCTCAAGCATCAGCTCAACAGCCGGCGATCGATGGGCAACCATGCCTGCACGGCGTCGATCGGGCCAAGTGTCCTTTCTGCGACCCGACGCGGATCGATAGGCTAGGAATGTGCAAGGAGCACGGAGTGCCCGAGGCGCTGTGCGTGCAGTGCAAGCCCTATCTGAAATCGGCGTTCATCGCGGCCGGCGACTGGTGCGAGGAGCACGACACGCCCGAGTCGCAATGCAGGGTGTGCAACCCAGACGCGGGTGAAGACGCCTCACGGCGCGCCACTGCGGCCGGCGCGGAATTGCGCTGGCAGCGTGAACCTTCTCTGGGGTGTATCACGTCATCGACTCCGGTAACGCTCGCTTCACCGGAGGCGTTGGCTGCGGCCGGTCTTGAGTACATTCAAGTATCGCCTCGGCCGCTCGTGCGCGTCATCGAACGCAATGCGCAGGTCACTTACAACACGAACCGCTATGCCCGCGTCTCCTCGAGGGCTGCCGGAGTCGTAACCGAAGTGCTCAGGGACCTCGGCGAAACCGTTCGAGCCGGGGACACCCTCGCAATCGTGGAATCCACCGAACTTGGATCCGCTAAATCGGATCTGCTCCAGTCGATCGAGTTGATGGGACTGTGGAAAGCCAATGCGAAGCGCGAGCAGGACCTGCTCGCCAAGGGTGTTGGCATCGAACGCGAAGTGCTCGAAGCCAACACACGCCTCGCGGAAGCGCGCATCACGGCGAGCAAAGCCAGGCAGCGGCTGCGCAACCTCGGCCTGAGCGGCGAGCAGGTCGCGGCGGTCGAAACGGAGGGTGACACGTCTCCCTTGTTGCAGCTGCTCGCAGCGTTCGATGGCTTGGTGATTGAGCGATCGGCGGTCGCTGGCGACGTGGTCGAGTCGGGTCAGGCGATCATGACCATCGCCGATACGAGCACCATGTGGGCAATGGTGGATCTCGCCGAATTGGACTTGACGACCGTGCGCCTTGACCAGCCGGTCACGCTCATGCTCGATGGACTGAAGGGCATGGTCTTTCCCGGACGGCTGACGTGGATCAGCACGGCCGTTGATCCCGGAACACGGGCCCTACGGGCGCGCGTCGAGGTCGAGAATGCGCGTGGGTTGCTTCGAGCGCACATGTTCGGTCGCGCCCGCATCAACGCGGGCGAGGATCGGGCGGCGCTGTTGCTTCCAAAGGAAGCGGTGCAGTGGGAAGGGTGCTGCAACGTGGCGTTTCGACGATCGGCGTCGGATGCGCTGACGTTCCAACCGGTGCGACTCATGCTGGGGTTCGACGCCGGCGATCACTATGAGGTGCTCCAGGGGCTTGAGGCCGGCGACACGGTTGTGTCCCGCGGCAGTTTCATCCTCAAGAACGAAATCCTCAAGAACTCAGTCGGCGCCGGCTGCTGTGAAGTTGACCACCTCAAGAAGTAACGCGCTGCTGCAACAGGCCGGAATCTCGCCTTCGCCCGGAGCTTGTTCATGCTCAACTGGATCATCGACTGGTCACTCCGCCACCGGTTCCTCGTCATCCTCGGCACTCTCGTGTTCGTGGCGTGGGGCGTGTATTCGATGGCCCATCTGCCCATCGACGCTTTTCCTGACACGACGCCGGTGCAGGTGCAGATCAACACCGTGGCGCCGGCGCTCTCGCCCGAAGAGATTGAGCAGCAGATCACCTTTCCCGTTGAAGTCGCCATCTCCGGCCTGCCCGGTCTGTCCGGCGTTCGATCGATATCGAAGTTCGGCCTCTCGCAGGTGACGGTCACCTTCGAGGACGGCACGGACATTTACTTCGCTCGACAGTTGATCAACGAGCGGCTCGGCGGCATCGAATTGCCCGAAGGCATCGGTCGACCTGAGATGGGACCCGTGGCGACGGGACTTGGCGAGGTGTTCCACTATCTCGTCGTGGGCAAGGGTGAACACCCCGCCTCGCTCACAGAACTCACCACCGCTCAAGATTGGATCATCGCGCCGCAACTTCGCCAGGTGCCCGGCGTAGCCGAAGTCAATACGTGGGGCGGTTTGGTCAAGCAGTTCGAAGTGATCGTCGAACCGGCCCAACTAATCAAGTTCAACCTCACGCTCGATGAGATCGCCGCGGCGCTCGAGAAAAACAACGCGAGTGTGGGCGGCGGACAGGTGACGCGCGGCGGCGAGTCGATGATGGTGCACGGTCTGGCGCTGACCACGACGCTGGAGCAGATCGCCAACGCGGTGATCAAATCCGAGTCCGGCACGCCCGTTCGCGTCGCCGACGTGGCAGAGGTGCGAGAGGGGCACGAGATCCGGCGCGGCGCGGTGACCGCACAGGGTCGCGGTGAGGTGGTGCTCGGCCTGGGCTTTATGCTCATGGGCGAGAACAGTCATGAAGTCACCAATCGCCTCGCGGAACGACTTGAGCAGATTCGGCCATCCCTGCCCGACAACGTCGACGTGGAGGTCGTCTATCGGCGGACCTATCTCGTCGATCACGTCATTTACACCGTATCCGAGAATCTGCTGCTGGGCGCGCTGTTTGTCGTCGCCGTGCTGTTCATGTTCCTGGGCAATCTCCGCGCGGGGCTGATCGTGGCGCTGGCGATTCCGCTGGCCATGCTCTTTTCGTTTTCGATGATGATGCAGTTCGGAGTCGCCGCGAGTCTGCTCAGCCTTGGCGCCATCGACTTCGGCCTGGTCGTGGACAGTTCGGTCATCATCGTCGAGAACTGCGTCCGCCGGATCGGCCACGACAATGACGCGGGAGCGAAAACGCCGGTGCTCGACATCGTGCGCGACGCCTCGATCGAAGTGCGCAAGCCGACGATGTTCGGTGAATTGATCATCATGGTCGTCTTCCTGCCGATTCTGCTGCTCGAAGGCGTCGAAGGGAAACTCTTTCGCCCCATGGCGCTCACCGTGGTATTCGCGCTGCTCAGTTCGCTGATCTTCTCGCTCACACTCACACCCGTATTGTGCAGCCTCATCATCAGTCGGCGCGTGCACGAACGCGAGAACTGGATTGTGCGCGCGATGCAGTGGGTTTACCGGCCCTTTGTCCACGCTGCCCTTCGCTTCCGCTGGCTCGTTGCCGGGTTCGGTGTGCTGACCGTCGTCTTTGGTGCCACGCTTGCGACGCGGCTGGGCACGGCGTTCATTCCACGCCTTTACGAAGAAGCGATCGTCGCCAACATCGTGCGGCTGGCCGGGGTCTCCATTGACCAGTCTGTCGAGTACAACGCTCGAATCGAGCGGTTCCTGCTCGACCGCTACTCCGACGAGATCGACCGCATCTGGACCCGTCTCGGAACGCCGGCCGTGGCGACCGACCCGATGGGGCTGGAACAGAACGACATCTTCATCACGCTCAAGCCGCGCCAAGCATGGACCCGGGCATCGTCGCAGGCCGAACTGTCGGAACTGATCTCAACCGATCTGCAGTCGCTGCCCGGCATCAAGGCGATCATGATGCAGCCGATTGAGATGCGCATGAACGAGATGATCGCGGGGATCCGCGCCGATGTCGGCATTCTGGTTTTCGGCGATGAACTGGAGCAGGTCGCGACGATCGCTTCGCAGGTTCAGTCGATCGTCGATTCGATCCCCGGAGCCGATTCGGTTTCAGTCGAACAGATCACCGGCGCGCCCGTACTTGAAGTGCGCGTCGATCAGGACGCCATCGCCCGCTACGGCATACCAGCACGGCATGTGTTGGAAATCGTCGCGGCACTGGGCGAAGTACATATCGGCCATGTGCGCGACGGGCAGCGCCGATTCGATCTGACACTCGAACTGCCCGACCGTTACCGCAATGATCCCGACGCAGTCGGCGAAGTCCTCGTACCGACATCCGATGGCGGACGACTTCCGCTCGCCAGGCTCGCACGCATTTCCATTGTGGATGGCCCGACCGTGATCAATCGAGAGTGGGGCAAACGTCGCACCATCGTGCAGGCCAACGTGCGCGACCGCGATCTTGGCGGCTTCGTCGCCGAGGCGCGCGAAAGAATTGCCGCTGATGTGCCGATGCCGCCCGGCTACTACGTGTCCTTCGGCGGGCAGTTCGAACACTACGATCGAGCCACGCGCCGACTGTTCATCATCATCCCGATCGTCATTGCTTCCATCGCGCTGCTGCTGTACTTCAGCATCGGCAGTATCGTCGACTCTCTGCTCGTGCTGACAGGTGCCCCCTTCGCGATACTCGGAGGAATCGTGGCGCTGCTCATCTGCGACCTCGACTTCACGATCTCCGCAGCGGTGGGGTTCATCGCGGTCTCAGGTGTGTCAATGCTCTCGGGACTGGTGCTCGTGTCGACGATCCGCCAGCGTCTCGCAGCCGGGATTTCGATCAATGAGGCGATCGAGCAGACGCGCCTCATTCGCCTGAGGCCGATTCTTATGACGGGATTGGTGGCCGCGCTGGGCTTTGTGCCCATGGCCTTCAACACTGGCGTCGGCGCCGAGGTGCAGCGACCCCTGGCGACGGTCGTCATCGGCGGCATCCTGTCGGACAATCTGCTCACGCTGTTCATCCTCCCAGCACTCTACTCGCTGTTCGGCGGGCGCGATGTGCGGTAAGATGGAAAGACACGACGAGCATGGACGTGGCAAACGATCGTTCCAAAAACGAAGCAAACGAACACTGGCATGCTTGGTTTGGAGCCGGCCGAGACCGCATGCGTCCAGACGCCATGCATAGGCGGGATCGCGCTATCGCGCCGCAATTCACTCACTACCGCGCGGAACCGATCGCGGTCGATCTCGGCATGTGATTGCAGACTCGACACGTCGCGTGGTAACGGCCGGATGGGGGTCCCCAGTTGTGCTTGGGCGTGCCGGGGCTTGTTTGGGCTTGTCGAGACCGCACATATTAAGGTAGGAAAGCCGCAGTCCAGGGTTAGTCCTGGAAGGTAATTGTAAGTGCTTGCAGTTGTGGCGCTTGCAAGCGACTACCTCCAGGTTATGAGCGGGTCCCCGTTTCGGCTGCAAGTCGTTATCACGATTGTACTTATGGACTTACGACTTCCGCCGGCGCGGCAGAATGAGGAAAAGCGCGGAAAAGCGCGACATGCCGGCAAGCCCAGACAAGCCCGGATTTGGGGCCTCCAACAGAATTGCCACCCGGGCGCCACCGCAAACTGACAGCTCGCCGAGGCGAGCCGACGGAGGTCAGGCTCATTGAGGCAGTCAACTGCTGATTAAGTGCCGAGTGGGCGATGGAACATTGGTTCAGGTCCATTGCGAGAGGCGCGGCGAAATTATGTGCTGGCGCCGTAATCGCGATGAAGGACTGTCCTCTGGTGGCTCTGACCACCCGACACTCTGGTACCACGGTTCCTCAACAATCAATCCAAGCCACGCTACAATGACTGTCTGACGAAATGTCGATCTCTCGCGTTGGGGGTGGACCGGGAACTGGGGTGACCCACTATGCCCGACGAAGTGCCGGAGCACGAAGTCACACGCCTCCTGCAGTCCGCGGACAGTGTCGGCCCGGAAAATGCGGGTCAACTTCTGACACTCGTTTACGATCAACTGCGCAAGATCGCACAGCAGCGCATGAACGAAGAGCGAGTCGGGCACACGCTGCAGGCGACCGCGCTTGTTCATGAGGCCTACGCCCGGCTTGTTGCAAACGCCGAACTCACCTGGGACAGCCGCGGCCACTTCTTCACCGCCGCCGCCGAAGCGATGCGGCGGATCCTCATCGAGCACGCACGCGCCCGCGCACGCCAGAAGCGGGGGGGACCTGCGCAGCGGCGCCTGACACTGGACATTGGTGACGTTGCCGACCTGGCCCGGGAAGAAAATTCTGAGCAGATCATTGCGCTCGATGACGCTCTGCGTCGCCTTGAGAGTCAGAGGCCGCGCGTTGCTCAAGTGGTTCACCTGCGGTTCTATGCCGGATTGAGTGTGGACGAGACCGCCCGCATACTGGGTGTTTCGGCCCGCACGGTGGACTTGGACTGGGCCTTTGCGCGAGCCTGGCTTTATAAGGAACTGGCCGATCCGACCCATGCACCAGGTAAGGAAGATGAAAAGCGGCGAACAAGATCGCATCCAGGAGATTTTCGCTGAAGCGATGCAGCTCTCGCCCGACCGCCGTGCGGCTTTCCTGAGCCGGGTCTGCACCGACCAGCCGGAGTTGCGTTCTTCTGTGGAGGGCCTGCTTCATGCGCTCGACCACGCAGGGCGCGATGGTTTCCTGACCAGCCCAACATCCGGCTCTGACGATCGGCCCGCACCATCATGGCCCAACCCGAGCGGGAAGATTGGTCCCTACCGACTCTTGGAACGCCTCGGCGAAGGCGGCTTTGGCGAGGTCTGGACGGCCGAGCAGACCGAGCCGATGCACCGAACCGTCGCAGTAAAGATCCTCAAACTGGGCGTGGACTCCAAGGAAGTGCTGGCACGCTTCGAGATGGAACGCCAGGCCCTGGCGCTGATGGACCATCCCAATGTGGCCCGAATCTACGACGCCGGCGCGACCGACCAGGGCCGACCGTACTTTGTGATGGAGCACGCGGCCGGGCTGCCGATCACCGACTACTGCGACACCGGTCGACTACGAGTTCGTCAGCGACTCGAGTTGTTCGTTCGGGTTTGCGAGGCCGTCCAGCACGCTCACACCAAGGGCATCATCCACCGTGATCTGAAGCCCTCGAATGTCCTCCTCACCCTCACAGACGGCAAGCCAGTTCCGAAGGTGATCGACTTCGGCATCGCCAAGGCCACAGCTGTTCCGCTGACTGATCGCACACTGCACACCGAGATTGGCCGGCTGATGGGAACGCCCGAGTACATGAGCCCCGAACAGGCTGGCAGCGGCGGCACGGACGTGGACACGCGCAGCGACGTGTACTCACTCGGTGTGATCCTTTATCAACTCCTGACCGGCACGCTGCCCTTCGAGCCTGATGCGCTCCGTAAGGCTGATTACCCCCGCTTGGTGAAGATCATCCGCGAAATGGAGCCGGCGACACCCAGCTGCCGCCTGTCGACGCTCGGCGCCGAACCGGTCAACCAGCGAAACGGCGCCACGCCGCAGGAGATTGCCGGCCGACGTGACACCGAGTTTGCAGCACTTCAGCGCCAGGTCAAAGGTGAGTTGGACTGGATCGTGATGAAGTGCCTCGAGAAGGACCGCGCGCGGCGCTACGAGACGGCCCATGAACTCGCCACAGACGTGCAGCACTTCCTCTCCGGCGAGCCAGTGGATGCGGCGCCGCCGAGCAGGATCTACCGCTTCCGCAAGTTCGTTCGGCGCAACCGCACGATGGTTACCGCAGCGATGATGGTGGTGGTCGCGCTACTCGCTGGAACGGCCGGGACGACGTTTGGCTTGCTGCGGGCCGAGAAGCGCCGGGCTGAGGCGGATTCGGCGCGGGAGCAAATGCAACAGGTCTCCGAATTCCAGGCCGCAATGCTCCGCGGGATCGACGCCAATGAGATGGGACTCCGCATCAAGGAGCGCTTCCGCGAACAGGTGGGGGCGGCGCTGCAACGCCAGTACGTCGGTGAGGGTTCGAACCGCCGCAAGCTCACGCCGGACGAAATTGAGGAGGAACTGGCGGAGTATGACAGGCGCGCTGACGCGGCCCAGGCAGTGGACGTTGCCCGACAGGTAATGGACGAATTCGTGCTGACCCCGGCTGCGGACACTCTTGAGGAGCAGTTTGCCGATCAGCCGCTCGTGCGGGCGCAACTTCACGAAGCCATCGGACGGACCTATCGCGAGCTGGGAATCTACGCGGCCGCCGACCAGCATCTGAGCGCCGCACTGGAACTCCGCCGGGCGCACTATGGACCCGGGACAACCCACCCTGCTGTCCTCGAGTCTCTGCTCCAACTTGCGTTTGTCAAGGAGAACCTGGGACGCAGCGGCGAAGTGGAGGAGATCAGCCTCGAAGTGTTGGACATGTCGCGCGTACTTGGGAATCGAAGCGCCGAGGCCAGAGCACTGGAGTATCTGGGAGGCGCCGCTATGGACAGGCGGGCCGGTGCGGAGGCTGAAACGCGGCTTAACGAAGCGCTGCAGATCAACCGTGAACTCTACGGCGAAGACGATCCACGTTTCATGGGCAACCTGGCCTCGCTCGCCGTCTTGTATTCGAAGCAGAACCGACACAAAGAGGCCGAGTCCGCCGACCTTCGAGTCCTCGAGTGGCGGCGCGAGTATTACGGTGACCAGCACCCGAAGGTCGCGCATGTCCTTTTCAACCTGGCTTGGGAGGTTGGCTCTCAAGGACGGCCGGACGAGGCGGAAGAACTCTTCCGCGAAGCGATGGCCATCCACCTCGCCGTGTACGGCCAGGAGCATCCCCTCGTTGCAACGGACTTGTTCAACATCGGCACGCAAATCGTTCATCAGGGGCGGCGACATGAAGGCGAGCAGTACTGTCGACAGGCGCTTGACCAGCAACGCATACTGCTGGGCGAGGACAGCCGGGCGGTGCAACAGACACTTCGGTGGCTGGCCGGCTCGCGCGAGGCGGACAGCGACTTTGAGGAAGCCATCACGTTGCGACGCGAGATTCTGGCGATCGTTGAGCGGGCCTATCCGGAAGGGCACAAAGAGGCGTTTCGGCGGATCACAGCCATGGCCGATCTCGGAGCCGCGCTGAACAAGCGGGCGAAGCAGCTGCTTTCAACGGATCGCCAGCGCGCCCTGGCGCTGTGCGAGGAAGCCGAGCCGTACAGGTCTGCTGGCGCCATCGGGATGTTGCACGAGCCGCGCTGCCTCCCTCCCGAGCGCCGGCCCTGGTTGATGGAACGGCTGGTCGAAGTCTACGAATTCTGGCACGATGTTGCGCCAGACGCTGGTTGGGACGTAAAGGCTGCCCAGTGGCGCGCGACATTGGAACAACTTCAGGAACCGTAGCGAGTCGGTACCGAACCGCTTCCCGTGGCGAAGTCCGACTGTTGTGAGACAACACGTCCTTATTAGATAGGAGAGACAGGATGCTCTGCCTGCACAGTCCCATTGCGCGCCGTCCGAGTCCTGTGACTTGATCGAAGTGGCGCGACGACCGCAGAGACCCGCAGAGGTGCGCAGTGCAGGGGCGGTGCACAGAGGCCCTTCAGTGACTTCACCGTCCATGTCATGGCAGAGATGAAACTGCAAAGCTGAGATCTGCAAGTGAAGGAGAAACAACAGTGTTACCGCGGGCATTCAGGAATAGAAACAGCATAGTTCCGGTCGTGGCCGCCAACCTCGCATTAGCCAGTGCCGCGCTGGCTCAGCCCGGCTGGGTCCTGTCGCAGCAGAAGATCAGCGACACCGACGGCGGCTTCAGTGGCCTCCTGGACAACAACGATTGGTTCGGTTGGACGGTTGCCGCGCTGGGCGATCTCGATGGCGACGACGTGGGCGACCTCGCCGTTGGGGCAAGCCAAGACGATGACGGGGGAACTGACCGCGGCGCGGTATGGGTGCTGTTTCTCAACCCCAACGGGACCGTCAGGGCGCACCAGAAGATCAGCGACACCGAAGGCGGCTTCACCGGCGTCCTGAGGGATGGGGATGAATTCGGCGTCTCTGCAGCCTCACTTGGCGATCTCGACGGCGATGGCGTGTGTGACCTGGCCGTGGGGGCGAACTTGGATGATGACGGGGGGAACAAGCGCGGCGCGGTGTGGGTGCTGTTCCTCAACACCGACGGCACAGTGAAGGCTTACCGGAAGATCAGCGACACCGAAGGCGGCTTCACCGGCTTCCTGGATGACAACGATCGGTTCGGCACATCGGTGGCCGCGCTGGGTGATCTCGACCGTGACGGCGTGACCGACTTGGCAGTGGGGGCCATCCAAGACGATGACGGGGGGAACAACCGCGGCGCGGTGTGGGTGCTGTTCCTCAACACGGATGGGACGGTGAAGTCGTACCAGAAGATCAGCGACACCGATGGCGGCTTCACCGGTCTCCTGACTGACGAAGATTGGTTCGGCCGGTCAATCGCCTGGCTGAGTGATCTCGACGGCAACGATGTAAGCGATCTGACCGTCGGCGCAAACTTGGACAGCGACGGGGGTGATAACCGCGGCGCGGTGTGGGTGCTGTTCCTCAACACGGATGGGACGGTGAAGTCGCACCAGAAGATCAGCGACACATATGGCGGCTTCACCGGCATCTTGGATGATAACGATCGGTTCGGCACGTCGGTGGCCGCGCCGGGTGATCTCGACCGTGACGGCGTGGGCGACTTGGCCGTAGGCGCACAGGTAGACGACGACGGGGGCAACGACCGCGGCGCGGTGTGGGTGCTGTTCCTCAACAGCAACGGCACGGTCAAGTCTCACCAGAAGGTCAGCGACACGGAAGGCGGCTTCGAAGGTGCCCTGGATGATGCCGATTGGTTCGGCCAATCTGTGGCCGCCCTGGGCGATTTCGACGGCGACGGTGTGGAAGACCTCGCCGTGGGGGCGGGGGGTGATGACGACGGGGGCAGGGACCGCGGCGCGGTGTGGGTGCTGTTCCTCGACGGCGTTCCTGCGGGTCCCGATCTCTCCATCCTCGGTTCCTGCCCGGGCGCAATGCGATTTAGTGTCCAAGGCGCCACGCCGCTTGAGCGCGTGGCCTATCTCTACGCGCGCGGCGAAGGGAGACTGCGCATTCCCGACGGCAGCCCCTGCGCCGGCACGACACTGGGTCTGAACAACACCGCGCAACTCGCCGACGTCGTCCGCGCTGATGCGAACGGCACGGCCAACCTCGACATCCCCAACGTCCCCAACGCCGCCTGCGGACACATCTACATCCAGGCGATCGATCTGAGCGCCTGCGCGACGAGCAACGTGGCAATCGTCGACTGAAAAGGACTATCAACATGAAATCGACGAGAATTTCAGGTTCCATCATGATCGCCGCAGCGCTGTGCTTCCCTTTCGTTGATTCGGTAGCCCGCGCGCAATGCGATCCGGAAGAGACGGCCAAGCTGCTCGCCTCCGACGGCGAACAGTACGATTTGTTCGGTAGCTCCCTCGCCGTGGACGGGGACGTTGCCGTTGTCGGTGCGTGGGCTGTCGGCTCGGTGTATTTCTTTCGATGGAACGGCACCTCGTGGATCGAGGAGCAGAGGTCCTTCGTCTCCGGCATCCGGTTCGGGTGGTCCGTCGCCTTGGATGGCGATATCGCCATCATCGGTGCGAACTGGGACAGTAACGGCGGCTTAGCGTACGTCTTCCGCTTCGATGGCTCCGAATGGGTCGAGGAACAGATTCTGGTTTCCTCAGATCGTGAACAGGGCGACCATTTCGGACACTCCGTCGCGGTGAAAGAAGATATTGCGGTCGTCGGAGCGACGAGAGCCCACAACGGCAAAATCAGCTCGGCATACGTCTTCCGCTACGCCGGCTCCGAGTGGGTCGAGGAACAGATACTGCGGGCGTCCGATGGCTCGGCCGGCGACTGGTTCGGCCAGTCCGTCTCCATCAGCGGTAACACGATCGTCGTGGGAGCGTACGGCGATGATGACCGCGGTACAGACTCCGGCTCAGCGTACATCTACCGCTTCATTGGCTCTTCGTGGATCGAGGAACAAAAACTACTCGCCTCCGATGGCGAGATGTCAGACTATTTCGGCTGCTCCGTTGCCGTGAGCGGAGACAACGCGGTGGTCGGTGCAAAAGAAGACGACGACCTCGGCGCAGACTCGGGCTCGGCGTACGTCTTCCGCTTCGATGGCTCATCGTGGGTCGACGAGCAGAAACTCATCGCCTCTGTCGGGCAGGCAGGCGACCACTTCGGCTGCTCCGCCGTCCTGAGCGGGGACGTCATCGTCGTTGGCGCCGACCTGGACGATGACGTCGGCGATAACTCCGGATCCGCGTACATCTTCGAGAAGGTCGGCAGTGTATGGACAGAGTCGGCCAAACTCCTCGCCTCCGACGGCTGGGCCGGCGACTGGTTCGGCCGGTCCGTCTCGATCAGTGGCAGCACGATCTTCGTGGGATCGTACGGCGACGATGACCGCGGCACGAACTCCGGCTCAGCGTACGTCTTCGATCTCAACTGTGGAGACGGACCGACACTCAGTGTTCTGGGTTCCTGCCCGGGCGCAATGCGATTTAGTGTCCAAGGCGCCACGCCGAATGAGCGTGTGGCCTATCTCTACGCGCGCGGCGAAGGGAGACTGCGCATTCCCGAGGGCAACCCCTGCGCCGGCACGACACTGGGCTTGAACAACACCGCGCAACTCGCCGACGTCGTCCGCGCTAATGCGAACGGCACGGCCAACCTCGACATCCCCAACGTCCCCAATGCCGCCTGCGGACACGTCTTCGTCCAGGCGATTGACCTGACCACATGTGCCACCACAGACGTTTTGCTTGTGCAGTAGCGAAAGAGACCCGTGCAGGAAAGGTGCACCGAATCCAGACTTCGTCTGTGTGACGCTCATCGCGTCAACGATCGAAAGGGCGTGGGCGACTCAGTTTGGGCTATCTGAATCAAATCAAGGAGAGAATCACATGCGACACAGAGTACTAGGAATGATGGTTGCAGGCATAGTGCTGGCGGCCCAATCGGGCAGCTTTGCACAGGAGGTGTTCGGCGATGCCGTGCAGCTTCAGCAGCGAGTTGCGCCGGATCTGCAGGAGGTGCTGCGCGGCTCGGCGGCGAGCGAACTCGTGCCGATCACGATTGTGATGACCGAGCAGGCGCCGCGGGAGGCGGTTCAGACCATCTTCAACTTTGAACGGCGATCGGGGCAGCGCGAAGCGATGAAGTCTTTTCTCAAGCCCATTGCACAGCGCACGCAGACGGAGTTGCTGGCATACCTGCACAACGAGCAATCGCTGGGAAGCGTCGGCGGCAACATCCGCTCGTTCTGGATTCACAACATGGTCGGGGCCGAAATGACGCGCGACGTGGCGATGCACGTCGCGCAGCGCAGTGACGTCGCGCACCTGTACCTCGATCATCGAATCGGCAAGGAGATGTTTCCCGATCAGGGTGGCCATGGCGGGACGACCGCGGAGATCGAGTGCGGTGTGAGCCTGATGCGGGCGCCTGAGGTGTGGAACGACTTCGGCAACACCGGAACCGGCGTGGTGGTCGGTGTGATCGACACCGGCTGCTGCATCACGCACCCGGACCTGGTGAACCAGATCTGGACCAATCCCAACGAGACCCCCAACAACGGAATCGATGATGACAACAACGGATACATCGATGACATCCACGGCTGGAACTTCGAGTTCAACAACAACGATGTATCGGATGGGGACAGGGGCGGACACGGAACGCACGTGACCGGTACCGTCGTAGGCGACGGGACCAACGGCACGCAAACGGGCATGGCGCCGACGGCGAAAGCGATGATCGTCAGGATCTATAACCATGTGGGGTCAAGGGGCGAGCAGTCGGTCTGGGACTCGATGCAATACTGTGTGGACAACGGTGCGGACGTGATGGTAGGGGTCCTGGGCTTTCGGCACGGTGCGAACCCGCAGCGCTCGGTGTGGCGTGCGTTGTGTGAAAACGCCATGGCGGCCGGGGTGGTCGTGACGTTTACCGCAGCCGTTAATGGCACTGCATACGGGATCGACTCGGTCGAGACTCCGGGCGACGTGCCGCTGGTGATCACCGTGGGCAATACGGACTGCAGTGACAACCTGATGATTTGGTCGAGCCGCGGTCCGGTGTCGTGGGAAGGGATCGACCCGTACAACGACTGGCCGTACCCGCCCGGGAAGATGAAGCCGACGGTCACGGCACCGGGCAACAATACCAGGAGCACGTCGAGTAACTGCACGGGCTACTTCAACCAGTCGCCGAGCGCCACGCCGCACGTGGCCGGAACGATCGCGCTGATGCTCAGCGCGAATCCTGAGCTGACCCACGCGCAAGTGAGGCAGCTGCTCATGAGTACGAGCGTGGACCTGGGCGATCCGGGGCCGGACAACGAATACGGCGCCGGGCGCGTCGATGCGTACGAAGCCGTGGTCGCGGCGATGAACACGGCAGGCGAGATCTACATTGGAGTCGAATCACTGCACGCCGGCGAATTGGCCCGGATCGATGCGTCGAATTGCAATCCGCGCGAGCGGGTCTACTTTGTCGCTTCGCTGCATGGTCTGGGCAGCACCTATGTCCGCCAACTGAACGTGACGCTGGACCTGGCTCAACCTCAACTGATCGCTTCGAAAACGGCAGACAGATACGGGATTGCCGGTGTATCCGGGTTCGTGTCCAACGGGCTGCAGGGCAGGCATGTCTGGGTGCAGGCCGCCCAGCAATCGAAGAAGAGCAACGTCGTGACCCATGAAGTGCAATGACGGTCGGGAGTTCAGTTGAGCGACTCCGCATGAAGGGGACACGGCCATGCGGTGTTCACGCAGTCGTTGCGAGCGCCGTTCGAGCCCTGTGCCTCGATCGACGTAGGCCACACGAAGCACGTCAGAAGATAGCAATTGTCCATATTTGCAGCCCAGAAAGGACAGGATCATGGGATGTGTTAATACAAAAGGACGCCAGATCGCCTGGCAGATTCTCGCTCTTAGCGCCGTCGCATTCGCAACGCCGGTGGGCGCGAATGCCCAGTGGGACGTGATCTATCTGCACCCCGGCGGGGCGGCCGGCTCGAGCGCTTCAGACGTCTACGGCGGCCAGCAGGTCGGCAGGGCCAATGTGGGTGGCTTCGTACGCGCCATCCTGTGGGACGGCAGCGCCAACTCGTGGGTGGATCTGCACCCCCCCGGGATGAGCAACTCGAGTGCATCCAGCATGAACGGCTACCAGCAGGTGGGCTACGCCACCCTGGACGGCGTCAATCACGCCAGCCTGTGGACCGGCACGCCCGAGTCGTGGGTCGACCTGCATCCCGCCGGCGCGGATCAATCGTTCGCCACCGGTGTCGATGGTGGACAACAGGTAGGCCGGTTCTACATCGCCGGAACTCCATATGCCTGCTTGTGGAACGGTACACCCGAGTCGTATGTGGACCTGACTCCCTACTGGGCCGGGGCGACCAATGCTCAGGCCAGTGACGCGGACGGAGGGCAGCAGGTGGGCGTGGCGGGCATGGGCGACGGTCCTCACGCCGGCCTGTGGACCGGCACGCCCGAGTCATGGGTTGACCTGCACCCCGCAGGCGCGGATCTTTCGTTTGCCCTCGGCGTGGGTGGCGGCCAGCAGGTGGGCTACGCAAAGGTGGGCTCACCCCTGCGCTTTCACGCCTGCTTGTGGAACGGAACCGCCGAGTCCTGGGTGGACCTGCATCCTCCCGGGGTAAACAGGAGCTCGGAGGGCCTGGGTGGAGACGGCGAGTACCAGGTGGGCTTTGTCTACGCCCCCGACCTCTATCGCGCCGCCCTGTGGAGCGGCACGCCCGAGTCCTACGTGGACCTGCACGCGTTCCTGCCCAGCAGGTACGAGAGCTCCATGGCGGGTGGAGTCTGGCACGATGACACCTATGTGTACGCCGTTGGTTATGGCTACAACACCAAACGCCAGCGCAATGAAGCGATAATGTGGCGCGCCGAGATCGCTCCGCCGCCACCTGGCGAAGTGAATGTCGACGACGTATTTCCGAACACCATGTTCGCCGGAGCCATGATGGATGTGACGATCTCTGGATCGTGACCTTTCCCCGGGTTTCGTACCAGTGTTTATGTTAGTCCTTCGGTGCAATGCACACCCGATGGAGACGTGCGCAGCGCAGCGGAGCACGACTCCATCGGAGCCAACGTCTCGGGGGCCGGCGCCCGGTAGCCCAGTGATGAGTGCGGCCTGATTCTGTTGTAGTGCACACGCCATCGTTCGGTCAGCACCTTTGCCTCCCTCAGAGTATAGAAGATTTCCCCGTTGAGCAGTTCATCGCGCAGCTTGCCATTGAAGCTCTCCACGTACCCGTTCTCCCACGGGCTGCCCGGCTCGATGAACAAGGTCTTCACTCCGACACGATTCAGCCAGTCCCGCACCACCTTCGAAGTGAACTCCGGGCCGTTGTCCGATCGGATGTAGTCCGGCACGCTGCGGATCGCGAACAGCCAGGACAGACGTTCCAGCACATCATCCGCCTTCAACGACCTCGCCACATCGATCGCCAGGCACTCGCGGGTGAACTCGTCCACCAGCGTGAGCATCCGGAACGGTCGGCCCTCGTGCGTCCGCGCCGTCACGAAGTCATACGCCAACACGTGGTCCGGATGCTGCGGCCGAAGTCGAACGCATGATCCATCGTTCAGCCACAATCGACCGCGTTTGGGCTGCCGGCGCGGCATCCGCAGTCCCTGCTCACGCCAGAGGCGTTCCACCCGTTTGTGATTCACACGCCAGTCCTCGCGTCTCAGCATCGCCGTGATCCTCGGTGTTCCGTACCGACCGTACACGCACGCCAGCTCGATGATCCGTTGAGTCAGTGGTTCTTCATCGTCGCGAACCTGTGGAAGATACCGCTGCGTCATCCGTGACTGACGCAATACCTGACACGCCCGCCGTTCGGAGACCTGCAGCTGCTCCATCACGTGGATCACCGCTGCACGCTTCCGCTGCGGGCTCAGAAGTTTGGGTTGGCGGCCTCCCGAAGAATCGCTTTGTCCAACTCCGCATCAGCCAGCAGACGCTTCAAGCGAGCATTCTCCCGCTCGAGTTCCTTCAGACGCTTCGCCTGGTCGGTCTTCAGGCCGCCGTATTCCTTGCGCCATCGGTAGTACGTCTGATCGGTGACGGCGATCTGTTTGCACACCTGCGCGACGGTCTGGCCCTGGGAGATCAGCACATCCGCCTGACGCAACTTATTCACGATCTCTTCAGCCGAGAAACGCTTCCTGCTCATGACCTTGTCCTCCATGATCCACGCCAGAGTACCACTCTAGATCTGGATCAGTTTGAGGGGGAAAGGTCAACGAGGTCACCGAGGAGGCTTTCACCCTCGACCAGAAGCGCAGGGAACGCCAAGGCCAGGACAACGATCTGTATGACGCCGTCGAGAAGTTCCGCGCGTGGCACGAGGTCCTTTAGGGATCCGACGCTCCTGGCCTTCGTGCTGCGGCCATCACCAAGGCATACCACCAGCCCGAGTATTGGCCGGAGCGGTGGCGAGTCCTTGACGAGGACTTTCTCCGAGCCTTTCCAGAAGAACAATCACAAAGCGGTCACGCGTTAGGCATCCACGAGGTTTTCACCACCCTTCCCCGTGATCCCGGCGAGGCCACAGATTGCGTGGCCGAGGAGGGTGAGGCACTCATTGACGGTCTCACCACGCAGTTCGTCAATGACGCCCACGCAATTGGTTGCAACGAGAAGTCCAAACCCAAACAGGTCGCCAAGGCCGACAAGGAACTCGACTCCCGACTCAGGAAGCTGTGGAACGAACTCGTGAAACTCAACCGCGACCAAGGAATCCTCGATCGCGAATACGACCAGTATGCCTTTACCGTACTGAAGGACTCCTACGAAAAGGCGAGAGTCGAAGCGCGGACGGCGCTCAATGGTCGCTTCGGGAGCGGCACGAAACGGACCAAGCCGAAGGAGTACGCAGTTACTGAGGAAGAGCAGCTCGCCATTCTCAAGTGCTTCGCCCGGCTTGACGGATACGACCTTGTGCTCCGTGGCGTTGAGACAAAGCAACGCGAACAGAAGCGCGTGGTGAGCGAAGATAATCCGAAGCCGGATGATCAGACGCTCGCGTGGGTCACCCCTGTCCGCACCTGGGCACGCCTTGACTCATGGGGCAACGATCCCGACACCCAGCAGGAGATCACCAAGCCGACCCACGACGCGGAGGGCAATGTCGATCCCGCATACCTCCAGTTTCTTGTTAGTCGGCTGAATGTCTTTTCCGACGACGGCACAGTAAAGGAAGAGTTCCACGATCGGCTCGATCCCGACTGCATCGAGGCAGCCGATCTGATGCTCTCCGCCGGTCGGCATAAACCCTTTGTCTTTGCCCCAGGCGACCACGAGAGGCCCGCCGCCCTAATCCGCAAGCTCGACGGCATCCACTCTGAGATTCGCGCCCATCTTGCCGGGCTGCTGCAGCGAGTGGAGGAAAGGGTTTGAAGTCGGTATTACCAAATACGTGGTACCTAGCTCGTCTCGCTCAAGTCTGTGAGATCAACCCTCGCGATCATATCGAGAGAGGCGAGGAGGGCGAGGTGACTTTTGTGCCGATGTCCGCAGTCGACGAGGTCATGGGCGAAATCGCCGAGCCGGAGATTCGGGAGATCGCCGAGGTCCGAACCGGATACACATCGTTCCTTGAGAACGATGTCCTGTTTGCGAAGATCACGCCGTGCATGCAGAATGGCAAGGCCGCGATTGCGCGTGGCCTCCTGGGCGGTCGTGGTTTCGGGTCAACGGAGTTCCATGTACTTCGTGCCGGACCAAGTATCTTACCGGAGTGGTTGTTCCTGTATATCCGCGCTCCATTCTTCCTCGCTCGTGCTGAGGCTGCGTTTTCGGGCTCTGCGGGTCAGCAGCGAGTGCCCGCTGAGTTCTTGAAGGTTGCTCCAATCCCCGTTCCTCCGTTGAGTGAGCAGCGCCGCATCGTTGCGATACTCGAAGAGGCTCGCGCCGTGCGTCGCCTTCGACGACGAGCCGATGAACTCACCGCTAGACTCACCCCCGCCATCTTCCACGAGATGTTTGGTGATCCCATAGTGGACTTTCCGACTACCACGCTCGGAGAGGTTGTGGAGGAGTTCCGATACGGTACCTCTACGGCTTCGGGAGACGATGGATACACCACTCTGCGAATCCCAAACGTGATCGGAAACGATGTGTCGTACGACGACCTTGTCAAGGTGTCGCTGACACAACAGGAGTTCGAGAAGCTCGTTTTGCACGATGGTGACTTGCTATTCGTGCGAACAAACGGTAATCCGGAGTTCATCGGGCGTAGTGCCACGTTTTCTTCGAACCGCGCGATCAGAGCGGGGCAGGATGGACACGCGATCGTCTTTGCATCGTACTTGATCCGCGGGCGCCTCAAACCGGACATCATGCATCCCGACGTATTGTTGGCGTATCTTCGCACTGTCCGTGGTCGAATGGATATCCTGCGAAGGGCAAAAACCTCAGCGGGGCAATACAACATCAATATTGACGGGCTCAAGAGCGTTCCCGTGCCGATTCTGCCGCCGAATCAGCAGAAGCACTTTACTAGTAGATTGTCCGCTGTCCGTGGAATCGACGAACACATGCGCGGCTATGCGCTGCTCAAAGATCTGAATGACTCTCTACTCGCACATGCATTCAGTGGCGAGCTTACTGCCGAGTGGCGAGTGGCGAACCGCGAGAGTCTGGAACACGAAGCAATGGAACGAGACGCAATCCTCAAGTCTGCGGGGGTCAAGCTCGTGAAACCAACGACACCGCCGACCGTGGGGAGTCTAACACGGTCTGGGAGATTCGCCGATCTCTCGCGCGAACAGCGGCAATTGTTCGACCAAGTCGCCTACCAGGGGCATCGGGAGGCGGTCTTTTCAACATTTACCGTCCATTCAATGCGCGAATGGTTGGAATCGCCCCTGCACGAACTGGCCGATGATGCGCTGCGGCGCCATTTGGATGTTCTCGTGGCCCGAGGACTAGTGAAACTCGTCAGCCGACCGGCCGGGGAGGTGACTGGTAGTCCGATTGAAGAGTACCACGGAACCGGGTTCGGCAACATGTACTACCTGGTCCGGGAGAATTCGACAGATGAGCAGCAATCGGACCTTGCTCGAATGGAGGAGCTGGCTCGTTTGGCGCGAGTCACGGAATCGTGGACACAAGCGGCAGGGAGCTGGGCCGATCAGACTGGTTCTTGGAGCGATGAAGGTAAGGAGCCCGGGGAATGAGGCTGCGATATCTTCACCTGCCCGACTACGGCGTGCTGCGAGATCTCAAGGTGGAGTTTCGTGAAGAGACGATCCTCGATCGCAAAGGCTCATTGCAGTTCGTCGTCGGTCTGAACGGAACTGGAAAGAGCAGTCTGTTGCGAGCGGTCTATGAGACATTTCGCTGGCTGGAAGCCGAACGCGTTCCACCGTTTCCAGTAGCGCTCGTTTACGAAATGAATCGAGACGATGAGCGAGCCATGGTGGTATTCCGGCACATGGGAAAGACCGCGAGCGAAGCCGTGTTCGCCGTCATTCCGGAGAGTTGGCACTTGTGGGAGGCATGTATTGCCGGCAAGGACGAGGTTGATTGGGTAGAAGTGCTGTCTGCAGTTGATGATAAGGAAGTGGCGCATGCAGAGTTTTGGGCGCAGACGGTCACGGGCGATCGAATGTCCGGCAACCAATTGGTGAGTCGGTATCTTCCCTCGTCAGTTGTGGCATACACATCCGGTGACTTGGACGCATGGGAGAAGGTGCGCCAAGCAGATTTGTCAGATGTCGATTTGTCTCATGCCACCTATCACGGGTTGAGTGACGATCAAGACCGGCCGCGAGGGTGGACCGTCGAACGCGAACTGAATTCCCCAGAGGTCGCAATCGATAAGTCTGAGCGAGCGGCGATTCAGGCACGAATAAACCCTACCGATCGTGGTGCCGACGCCAAGTGTCTTCTGTTGGGGCCGCACGATCTAAAACTGGCAGCCATTTCAGTTGGGCTGATTGTGGCGGCACGAGAGTTAACCGATGGCGCCGCGTTCTCGCAACTGGACACATGGCGAAGCGCATTGCGGACGGCCGTGGCTCAGCAGCAGAAAGGAGAGCGCCCGGCCGAGAAAGATGCGCGCACGCTTTTGAATGAGATCGATTGGTGGTGGCCAACGCACTTGAGCATCACCTATCGCCCGCCCTCCCAGGAGCTCAACTCGGAGTGGCTGGCACAGTGGATGGCCCTGACGGCACTCGCAGATGAAGTCATTCGACAGCCGTTGGGGCGATTGCAGATGGTGATAGATCTTGGGCGCTTCGAGCGGCGAATCGAGCCAGACATTCGAGGAGTCTCGGTTGGCAATCGAGTGCCTGAGCCATTGCGGGAGATCGTTGATCGCGTGGATGGCTCGCCCTCAGGGGCAGAGGCCGTAGTACGCGCGCTGAGTACGGTTCGGAAGCAGGCGGCCGACTGGACTGATCGTGCGTTGTGGGATGTGTTCCGTGCCCTACACGCATGGTGGGCGGCCGGACTGATCGAAGATGTGACCGTCACCGTGAAGCGCACTACCCAGATGGCCGCGCACGACGGCAAACTGGATGATGTGGTCCTGACGTTGGACGACTTCAGCGACGGAGAGCGCATGCTCCTGGGCCGAATGGCGCTGTTGCTGCTGCTGAGAGAGCGGGATGGGAGCCTGCTTTTGCTTGACGAGCCGGAGACTCATTTCAATGACTCCTGGAAGCGCGAGATCATCGACATCATCGATGACAATGTGCTGAAGACGACCGCGGCTCAAGTGATGGTTGCTACGCATACGAGCATTGCGCTGACCGACGCATTCGCGAGTGAGATAGTCCGGCTGACTCGTGAGTATGGCCAAGCCGTACTTCATCCCGTTTCCTTTTCAACGTTCGGCGCTGAGCCAGGTCGCGTGATGCTGCATGTCTTCGGAATGCAGGCATCAATAGGTTCGCGGGCGGAGCAAGCATTGCGCAGGTATTTGGCACGGACATGGGACGGCAAGAGCCGAGAAGAATTGGAGACACTTGTTTCGGCGATTGGCGGTGGGTGGCCGCGAGCCAGGCTGCAGCAGATTCTTGACGGAATAACTGATGATACACCCGGTGCCTGATTCCGCCGTTCGTCAAAACATGCTGCGAATTGTCGTGCTTCAGCGGCGTCTCGTCCGACGATTGTGCGCGCTACCCGAGGGCGCAACCGTTGATCTTCAGTGGTTGTCGGACGTTGCGTGGCCGAGAGTGGATCGGGAGTGGATTCAGAGATTCTGGACGAACAGTGGCGGCGAACGACAATCGCTGCTGTCCACCATTGCGAGCGCCAACCAGGGACCAAAGCAGGAGTTCATTGCCGTAATGCGGGAGCAGCATGCATTTCGGCACTGTTATGCCCAGAACGGGGCGGTACGTCTCCGCAAGACGGACCGGGACTACTGGACTCAATCGCCCGTCCACGAAGCTATGAGGCGACTGTTGCTCGCTTTCGACGATCCATGGCTCAACAAGTCGCTCGGATATCCAGTGTCGATTCAAGGCGCGCCAGAGAAACTCACCAAGGAGTTGTACGTACGTGCGCCACGTGCGAGAATTTGTCCCTATTGCGATGGTGAACTACAGAGCGTCGAGGTAGATCATTTCCTGCCCAAGAGTGCCTTTCCATTTCTGTCCGTTCACCCCGACAATCTGATTCCGTCCTGCCATGAGTCCAACAAAGGAGATCGCAAGGGGGACAAGGTACCCCTCGATTGGGATGAAGCAGATCAAGCATCGCAGTGGTTCCATCCGCGGCTACGAACGGCGAGGAACCGGTTTACGGTCGACTTCGTGGAGAAGCCCGATCGCACGCTGGGCATAGAGCTTTCGGCTATTGAGGTAGCCGACGCAAAGCGCGTCGAGAATCTGGACGGGTTGTTCCGTTTGTCTGAATACTGGGGCGCTGCCATCATGGACGACATTCAGACAATTCAGCGGAGCGTGGTCGACTGCCTCAAGAATGAAACGCAGCCAGTAGATGCGCAAACCGTTGTCGAGAAGTTCGAGCTCCTGGCCCATCTGGAATCCGCGTGGATCGGCAAGCGCGCTCGCGCAATTTACTGCTGCGAACTGTACAGATTTGCAGCTGCAACCGGGGCGATAATCGAGGACACGCTGTTGCAACTCGAAGAAGACCGGAGGCGCTTGGGGATCGAGCCTGCCTTACCTCCCGCGATAAACTGAGTCGAGACGCTACTCGACTTTACATTTCAAGTCAGAGCTAGAGGACTGGCCGGACGACCCCGTGACAGGCGACGGACAGTCCCAACTGGCCCCCGGATCAGACTGCCACGATCGTTACGGCGACGAGTGTTTCCCTGTAATGCCTTCAATTGCCTCCGTGTTGAGCGAGATGCGCACGGCAAACCCTTTGCGATTGACATTGCAGAGATCATCCAAGAGAATCACCGTACCGAGAATACACCGCCTCGCCTGATCGCGCGTCGAACTGGAATGCACGCCCCGATTTGCGAGTTCGAGCAGCCGATCAACGCACGCTGCAGCATGTTCAAGATTCGCTTCAATCATTCGCACATCTGTCCGTTCGACTTGGCACTCCTCCAGGTACTTCAGCAATCGGTTTTTGAATGAGGCCTTGTCGAGCTTCCGCTCATTTGGAGCCGACGCTTTGGGAGGAAAGAGGCAGTCTGCGGCGTACTCGATCAGCCGCCGACAGCCCAGTGCGACGCTGGTGAACTGTTCATCGACGCTCGCTGTTTCAAATCCACGAAGTGTTGCCCACAAGCGTTCGTGGACGTCGGGCATGGCGTCTCTAATGCGAACAAGAGAGGAGTCAACTACCCCATCAAATAGTTCGACCATGGAGCGTCGGCACTGGGCGGATCTGAGCCTTGAGTCGCAGCCGCCGTGGCGATCAAAGATCGTGAACTTGGCAGACACATCCTCGTAATCGACTGGATCAAAGCCTACCCGGTGAAGCAGTTCAAGGAGCCACGGCTGCTTTGAGTCCGGAGAAAGTCCGTCCCAAGTTACGTACGCAGCCTTGCCATCAACTCGGAGCATAGCCATGAGCTGGTATCCAGCAAGATGAGAGGGCAGGCATTCGTCGACTTGAAGTGCGCCCAGGTACAAGTCCGGCAACGCTTTCGATGCAGCGCTGTGAAGTTGCAGGGCTTGGCGAGGCTCGATCGTCTCGAAGAGCGTGCAGTAGACGTGGCTGGAAGAGACAACTTCGACAGCTCGCGGCAAGAGACCGAACCAGCAGAAGGGCTGTGGCGTTAGCCACTCGCGAGTAAGCGATTCCAGTGTTTCCAGGTTCGTTTTGCTCGTGGTGGTGCGGCCCCGGTGGACTAGCGCTTCGGCACCCGTGTGAATGAGAAGCGATCCGCCGTAGAGTCTGGACCGGATCTTGAGGTCGCGGCGTCTTCCGTGCTTAAGCAAGAACTCAATTGCGCGGGCGCCGCTACCCAGAGCGTTTTCATCAAAGTGAAAGCAGACTTGCATGGGGAAGGGTATTCTTCTGGCCGATCGGCTCGCAAGGCCTCTGACGACCGCCCTTGAGACCGGATCGTCTGAGGTCGCCCTCCTCTTGGCAATTCACGCGGCGGCATTGACGGCGCGACACGGATGCCCCGCTTGGCCCAAATCGAGTCCCAGTCTCCCAGCGGTGCCACCCCGGTCAGCTCCGCCTTCCGGCTCGCCACGTTGCACGCTCGTGCTCCAGGATCGAGACCAGACTCGGCACGCCCAGACAAGCCCAGACAAGCCCAAACACGCCCAGCCCCGTTTCCGCGCAAGACAAAGGCCAGCCCTAAGTGACTGGCCTTCATCATCTTACGAAAGTAGTGGGGGCGCAACAGTGTTCGCATCAGCGTGAGAGGGAACAGAGATACGCGAGCGATGGCGTGGTTTCTACAGTTGCAAATTGCAGAGGGAAACCATCGTCGCGACTCAAGATATCGTACTTCGCGAATCGACAGAGCCTCGGCCTCGGCGCAAATCGACAGACGGCTCGCTAGGCGGCAGGCATCTGGTAATAGCTCAGGCCCGTTCTGCCGCCGCCGGCGATCACAGTCTGGGCGGGGGCTCGTTAGCCTACCATGATGCAGTTGCTTGGATGGCTGGAGGAGTGATGCTTTCCATGGCGCAGAAGACGTTCTGGCAAATGGTATTATGGTCGGCAGCTCTGGGCGCAGTGGTTGGACTGTTCTGTTCGGGGTTTCTCGTGATCTGGCACGGGCTGGATCGATTAATCTGGGAGCAATGGCTTTCGAGCGGTGTCGATCGCATCTGGTTCAGCACGCTTGTGGGGTTGATGGTCGGGCTGATTCTCAAGTTGTTTTCCGATCCGGGAAGCATGGCGACGATCATCTATCACTTTCACAAGTCAGGCGAGTTGCCCATGAAGGACAATCTGCCGATCCAGCCCGTATCGATCATCGGGCTCGTCGCGGGGCAAAGCGCGGGCCCGGAGGGGGCGCTTACACAAGCAGGAGGTTCGCTCGGTGCATGGTTTGCAAAACGCATCAAGTTGCCTGCGCTCAAACGGGTGCTCACACTAGCAGGAATGGGCGCGGGCTTTGGAGCCTTTCTGGGTGCGCCGATGGGCGGCGCGCTGTTGTGGCTGGAGATGCTGCATACCCGGGGCCTGGAGTATTACGAGGCGATTGTTCCGACGCTGGTGTGCAGTTGCGTGGCGTTCCTGACGATGACGGTCACCATCGGACACGGCATCGTTCAACCATGGCACGTGACGATCACAACAGCGGGCGCATCGTTGTGGTGGACGCCGCTGGCGGCTGCGGGGGTCGGGTTGGCCTGCGGCCCGGTGGCCAAGGTGTACTCGCTGCTGTTTGGCGCGCTGGGCAGACTGGTCAAGCGCTCGAGACTGCCCCTGGTGGCACAGACGACTCTGGCTGGATTGATGATCGGGCTGTTGGGCTACTTCGTCCCACTAAGTTACTTCTATGGCAGCACCCAGATTCCACAGGTGATTCAGCTGCAGGAGGCGACGGCGATTGCGCTGGTGGTGCTGCTGCTTGCGAAGATGTGCGCCGCGTCGGTGACGATTCGCGGCCACTGGCAGGGAGGTCTGATCATTCCGCACATATTCATGGGCGCGGTGCTGGGGAAGATCATTGCGATGGCTGTGCCTGGGATGGATCCGACACTCATCATGGTTTGCAGCATGGCGGCGTTCAACTCTGCTGCGACACAAACACCGCTTGCATCTGCATTGATTGTCCTGGCGTTGACCGGCTGCGGCGAACCTGTGCCGGTGTTTCTGGCAAGCGTCGTTGGGTTTTTGGCGGGTCAGGGAATCGTTTTGATTGAAAACAAGCAGTCGAGGACCGAAGGGTCGATCTATCACCTGCAGCCGGCGGAAGCGCAGTTGGTGCCGTAGCCGCGTTGGAGTCCTTTCTCTTAATACCAGGCCATCTGGTTGAGCGGACACTGGTCGTCTCACGTCGCTGCATCAAGCGCCGAAATGCCGACTCCAAGTTGGAGCGCGCGCAGATCGGGCGGTGGCTCAGATCGAGGGATTCAGTCACCCATCAGATCTTGAATATCCCACCGGGGAAGGTATATCCAGTCTGCCGAAAGGCGAATTCCGCCAGACAGAGGCCGCAGCCCTCGAACCAATGACTCGGCTGGTCTCGTTGGGATTTGGACTCTGTGCAAACCACCATGAGATCGATGTTGCTCTGGGGCCCGGCGTTTCCGCCCTCGGTGCTCCCGCCTAGGAAGATGTCAGAAATCCCGAATCGCGCAGCGTCGAGCAATGCCACCATTCTTTCCGCATCGTCTTCGCGCAACACTATCGTGCTGCAGCAGGATTGTCGGGGGCTTCGATGTGCGACCCGCACGATGCGCAGGTGTCGTCCTCCTCCTCCGGGCGATACACGGGCGGTTTGGGCGCGATGATTTCCCGCGAAGCGGGAAGCCCGGCGTCGGTGCGCAAGATCGCAGCCCAGGCGCGAAGCAGATCACCGACCCCCACCAGGCTGGTGACGACGGATAAAGGCGTATGTTCCGGCGAATCAGCGTGCCGCTCGATGCGGCGCTGCACGCAGCGCGCAAATGTCGGCATCCACCAGCCGGCGTGATCGCGCACGAACGACTGCATGGCTTCGAGGCAGACCTGCGCGTGTTCCGGCTCATCGGCCGAGCGGGCAATCAGGGCTTTCTGGTGCAGCAGTGCAATGAATTCGAGCTCGATCACGACGTGGTCCGGCCGCTCCGCGCTCTCGCCGCCGGGCTCGACACCAAAGGCGCGGTAGAAGCCCGCCACGTCGGCCATCTGGCTCGCGCGGTACGTGGGGTCTTCCCAGTGGCAATAGTCCGTTTCGTACGGCGGGCAGTCTTTGGATGCCACCATGCCGAACGTCCGGTCGAACGCAGAGACCCGTTCGGCGCGCGGCGCGCTAATCCAATCGATGAGAGGTTCGACCGATGCTCGCTCTGGGGTGAGTTCGCCGAGGCTGAGATCCGACATCTCCAGTTCAGCGCAGCTCTCTGCGACTGTCTGCCACGCGCGGCGCAGTGCCTTGAGGTCGTCTTCTGAAGCGATTGGCGACTCGCACGATTGAAGCATCGGATCGCGCCACGCGTGAGAGAGGGTGAGGCCAATCACGGCGCGCGCGGCAAGCTCCTCAACAGTGAGACATCGACCTGTTTCGTCCCGGGTCATCGCCGGCTCCTCTCAGATGCTGTTGACATGCAGTTCCGCAGGTCGTTCAAACGTCGGTTCCTCGACGGTCACGCGGACGCACTCGATGTTGAACTTGTTGTACCCGATGACCGTGTCGTTGTAGATTTCCTGCGTCTTGCCTGAACCGTCGGGCATGGTGACCTCGATCTCAGCCACCTTCGGACCCTTGACGACTTCGTAGCGGAAGATGATCTGCTGCGTGGTGCGGAACAGCTGGAGTACCGCGAGCAGGTCTCGGTCCGGACAGGAGTACTGCTCGATCGCATGCTCCACGCCGGGCCCGAACATCTGCTTGAGGTAGGCGCGCGGCACCCAGCGCGGCGGGATGTAATAGCCATTGGGCTCGGTGCCGAACTGCGGGTACAGCGGCAGGGCAATCTGGCGCTCGCGGATCATGTAGTACAATGGGTTCCAGCGGTCGGCGACCCAGTGTCCCTGTTCATCAATCGCGACGAGTCCCTGCATGCGGATACGGCCCGGGCACACCGCCATGCATCGGGTTTCAAGCGGCTCGCCGTTGGGACTCAGCTCCGGATCCTTGCCTTCGACGCGAGGGTAACAGCCCACACACTTCTCACTCGTGCGGGTGGTCGTGCGATACATGGCCTTCTTGTATGGGCAGGCCTCGACGCACTTGCGATAGCCGTTGCAGCGATTCTGGTCGATGAGCACGATGCCGTCTTCGGGGCGCTTGTAGATCGCTCCCCGCGGACATGCGGCCAGGCAGCCGGGGTAGGTGCAGTGATTGCACAGTCGTTGAAGATAGAAGAACCAGACTTTGTGCGTCGGTAACTGGGCCGAGCCGCCGAACTGCTTGCCGCCTTCGAACAGATCACCGACGGCCGTTTCTTCGTGTATGTTGGGCGCGGTGGTCCATTCCTCCTGCGTCGGCAGATAGCCGAGCACGCGCTTGGCGCCCTCCGCCTCGCCGTAGTATTTTTCCGCGGCTTCGAAGATCGATTTGCCGTTGAACTGGCCGTAGGGGGATTCAGGTCCGACCTCGCCACCCGCGCCCCAGCGCTGGCCATCCGGGTTGGCCTTGTTGAGCATGTCGAGGATCTTCACATCCCAGTTGTGGGGGTATCCGCCGAAGGGCTTCGTCTCGACGTTATTCCAGTACATGTATTCCTGGCCGCGCGAGAACGTCCACGTGCTCTTGCACGCCATCGTGCAGGTCTGGCACGCGATGCAGCGATTGATATTGAAGACGAAGGCAAACTGTGATTTCGGATGCGCCTCCTCGTAGGGGTAGGCCATCGCTCGACCGAGTTGCCAGTTGTAGACGTTTGGCATGGCGTGCTCCTCAAGCAGGTCGCCTGTGGTGACCCGGGGCGTTGACGGTCAGCGTCGCTGGCCGCACATCGTTATTTGACTCGCGCGTCGTGTGGCGATGCGATCCGACGCGCGCGTGAATCCGATCCAGAATCTCGTCGAGTCGCGGCCCGAGCGCCAGGCGCATGCCATACAACGCCTGGTACTCCTGGTCGTTGGTCATGGCGCGGAGTTGCTCGATCGGCGTCCCGATCTGGAGCAGTTCTTCGAAGACGCACACCGCCATGAACTCGACATCGCCGGGCGTTATCGATCCGTCGAGGATCATCGGATGCTCGGGTTCGAGCGGACGACTGGCCGCGTTCGACGGGTTGTCCATTTGATCAATATCCATAATCACCCTCCGGAGATCCGATCCCCGTCAGTTCGCCAGCGAGATACGCGAGGTTTGCTTCGCTGCGGCCCATGGGTCCGAAGCCGTCGGTTGCATTGCTCCAGAGGCCCTGGCCGTTGATCCCCCCCGGCTCGGCTTTGGTGATCCGAATGAGCGTTTCCTTGGGCACGGTGTTGACGGCGTGGTTGTCCACGTCGGCGCCGAAGACGAATCCCATGCCGCCGGTCTTCTTGTGGAACAGCGAGTCCGTCTGATGCATCGGCGGCAGCCAGCCCCGCGTGATCGACTGGTGCGACCCATAGCGATAGGAGGACTGGTAGCCGGTGCCCGCAGCCAACGCACGGCCGTCGGCTCGATTCTCATGCGCGCGGACGGTGCGCTCCGACGCGATCCAGCCCGTGTGCTTCATGATCGTGAAGTGATACGGCAGCGCCGGGTTGAACTTGACGCGCACCATGCAGCGATACGCCCGGTGTCGGAACGAGCCTTCATCATCCTGCCAGCCGCGGTACGGGCGATCAGCCGGATTGGCGTCGACGTACACATAGTCGCCGTCATTCAGCCCGAGGTCCTGACCCGCCTGCGGGTTCATCTGGATCTGGCGGTCACCTACGCCGGGCGCCCGTTTGTCGCGCCGATAGGGGTCGGAGAAACTCGTGGACCAGATCCAGTTCCAATCCACCGTTGACCAGGATGAGTGCGTTGAGTGCCGGCTCTTGGGCGTTGAGCAGAAGAAGTGGAATCCGCCGGCCCAGAGAGGATTGACCGTCTGCTTCACCCTGGCCCAGGGCAACTTCACGTTGCGCACCTGTCGTAGATCAGCGTCGATCGCGTCGAGGGGAATGCCGTAGTCATTCGGTCGTATGTACGGGCTCGTTGAGACAATCACGTTTGGAAGGTATGGCGTGGCCTCGACGCCTTCGCGATGGACAAGCAGGTTTTCTCCGCACGCTATCGCTTCGTCGAGATCACAATACGCGGCAACGCGACCGCAATCGGTGTAGAACGGGAGGCTGTCGTGGACCTGTTCAAAGAATGCGACGCGCGGATAGGTGCGGAAAAGGAACATTGCCACACCAGGCGCGCCGTAGTCGCCTCGCAGGATGCGGTCGAGTTGATACGGCCCGTCTTCGGCGACGGTGGTGATGCACGAATCGAGCACGCGCTGGATATAGACGCGATTCTTTTTCTCGAGGACATACTTCCACATGTCGCCAAATCGCTGATCGCTCGTCAGATCACCGAGCGCATTGGCCACCAGGCCGAATACAACCGCGTCGTCGCGGCTGTCGGCGACAGGCTTGATGCCGTCGCCTCCCCAGACCTGAATGAACGGATTGGAACATGAACCGCCGAGTTCGAGGTCTTCGAACTCGGCCCAGGAATTGACGGGGAAGACGATATCTGAATACTCGGCCGACCCGGTCCACTCGATCTGCTGATCGATGATGAGATCGACCCTGGGCAGGGTGTTGACGATGATGTCGTAGATCCACTTCGCCTGGTTGAGGAAGTTGGCGTTGTTGTACCAGAAGGCCTTGGTTGGCGTGGGCAGATGGGTGTCGCCGGTGAATCGCTTTACGCCTTCTGGTGTACTGACCTTCAGGATCTGTTCGCCGCCGGCCCAGTAGGACGGTTCTTCGTGGTGCATGCAGTGACGGATGTTTCTGCCGCTGATCGTGGCCGTTTCGTCGAGCACGGGATTGAAGGGATCTTCGTTGGTGTAGACGCCGACTCCAGGCTTCCCGTTGCCGGCCTGCAGCAAGGCTCCCTTGTAGTTGCCGGCCCAGGAAAACACCCCGGTGCCGTGCTTGCCGATATTGCCCGTGATGGCCATAAGCACGAAGCACGCGCGATTGTGCAGCGTCGCGTGGAAGTAGTGGTTGATGCCTTCACCGAAGTGAATGGCGGCCGGTTTGATCGTCGCCAGGTCTTTTGCCAGGCGCTCGATCAGGGCCGCGTCGGCGCCAGTGATCTCGGCGACTGTGGCGACGTCGTAGTCCTTCAGGTGTCTCCGGTACATCTCGAAGACCGGCATGACTTCAATGGTCTCGCCACTGGCCAGTTGGACTTTGAACGCACCGTCGAGCGCCGGCGTGAACTTCAGGTTGTCACCAACTTCATCACGGGAAACGGCAACGACCTTGCTCGCTCGGGTGTCCCACATGCAGAAGTCGCCGATTGTCTCGCGCTGGTCGGCTGTCATGCCGTGGAGACGGAGTGACGGGCCGCTGGTGATGTCCTTGTTTGAGTAGTCGGCGAACACGTCCTGGGGACGAAGCCTCTTGAGTGTGTCTGTCCGGACGAGCAGCGGCATGTCGGTGAAACGCCGCGTGAACTCGGCGTCGTGCCAGTTGTTGTCGATGATGATGCGTATGAGACCGAGCACGAGCGCCAGATCGCTCAGTCCCGGGCGCACGCCGATCCAGTAATCGCTCTTGGCCGAAGGCGCTGCGTAGTCGGGCGAGACATTCACGATCCTGGCGCCGCGCTCCATCGCCTCGATGAACCAGTGCGATTCGGCCATCTTGTTCTCGACGAGGTTCTTGCCCATCATCAGGATCATCTTGCTGAAGCGCAGATCGCTGAAGTCCATATCCGAAGTCTGCAATCCGGTGGCGAACGGTGTGCCGGGCGCCTGATCGCCACGCCAGGTGTACTCGTTCCAGGCGCGAGCGCCGAGCGCGTGCTCCGGCTGCACGCCGCGAACGTGGTGGTCGAGCAGACCGAGCATGTTGCCGAAGCGGTAGATGCCGAACTTGCCGATGAGTCCGTGGATCGGCAGGTTTGATCCCATCTTGATCGTTGTCGTTCCGGCGCCTTCCCAGTGATGCAGCAGGTCCGGGTCGTAGCCGTCGGCGAGGAGGCGCCGGCGGCCGGCGTCTCCGCTGTATGTCTCGGCGACAGCTTTGAGGCCCAGCGCGCAGTACCTGGCCGCGTCGTTCCACGACACGCGCACGAATTCATCATTGCCGCGGTCGTCGAACTTGTATTCTGAGCGCAGATCCGGTTTGTCCGAGAGGCTGGGAAATCCATCGTCGGCCCATCGCTTCCACCCTTTGCGAATGGCCGGCCCCTTGGCGCGGTACGGTCCGTAGACACGTCGCTGAAACGTGAACCCCTTCGGACAGCCGCGCGGGTTCCACGCCGGGCTCGTGCGATTGCCGTAGCAGTCGCCATAACGGTCCACGTCGTAGGTCTGCTCGGACCGGATGAGTACGCCGTTTCGCACAAACGCGCGAAGACGGCACATGTGCGTGTCATTCGGCGCGCAAACCCAGTTGAAACTGCGGTCATACCGATATTGATCGCGGTAGATGCGCTCCCAGCCTCGCTGCGGGTAATACTGCAGCGGGTTGTCGACTCCGACGATGGGAATCAGGCTCCCCAGAGCGTTGGGCCACGCGAATGCCGCCAGCGAAGAAGCGCCGAAGAGGCCGATGAATCGGCGGCGCGTCAAGTCGACAGGTCTGGCGTCTTGCGATGCTTTCCGCTCCGCACCTTCGTGATTTGGCTCATGCTTCTCGCTGTTCATCGTACGACCTTCCCGCTCATTGAGATCGATGGTCCGGATCCCTTCGAACCGAAGTGCTGTCTAGCGTGGCATCTCCAGCCAGTGCCAGCCGGAGATCAGTTTCGTGCCGTTGCGGTCCAGCGCAGCCCCGTCCCACACCGCGAATGCGATTGGAAAGCGGGCACCGGCGGCAAAGTCCACATCCCCCTCATGATGTGCCGGCAACTCACGAACAAGAACGACTCGCCAGGCGCCGTCTCGCCAACGCCCGATTCCATCGACATTCTGCTCGGGTGGAGGAGCGATGGTCAACGTTCCAAAACCCGCTGCATTCATGCAAAGCACCGGGCGCCGTAACAAAGCCGGATCCGACTGGGGATTGCCCGCCCCCCAGGCGGTGATGTACGTGGCATCGTGCTCGCTAAGCGGACCGGTAACTGGGTCGCCCTGCTTGAAGGGATACAAGTCCACCGGATCTCCCATGTCGTGCAGCGCGATATCCTCGCGCGTCGCAGCATCGGCATCCATCTGCCGGCTCGCCTTCCATTGCCAGATGTTGACCAACGTCTGACTCTCTCCATCGCGCTGGCCCATCGTCAACATGGGGATTTCAGGCGTGAGGCTGAACATGATTCCCACGGCATCGGTTGCGCTGTCGAGCGTTTCCGGTCCGTTCACGGTTGCGTCGGCCCATTCGAGACAGAACGCCACGCGCCCATCGATCATGGCGGTCCGCACACTCAGTGATCTCGTCGCATGACGGCGCTGCCACAGTGGTTGCACCGAGACGGTGACAGGCTGGATTGTGCTCCATCCGGAGTCGTACGGGTCAGTAAGCATGGTTGAGGAAACTTGCCTGTCTGGCACCATCGTCGCACCGGATGGAATGCCCTCTGCGTCCCGCGGCTCGATCAGACTCTGCAGATAGGCCACCATGGCCCACACCATGTCTGTCGAAGGATCAAGACCCTCGACCTTGATCCCAGCGTTCATGGCTGCTTCGAAACTCGGCATCGGCGTTCCGGGGACACCGACGAGGATGGTGCGGTAGAGGTCTTCATTTGTGCGCCCGGCCTTGAACACACCAGTCGTGAAGTCGGCCGGAGGGAGCGGGTAGTTGTCAGAATCCAGCAGACCGGCAGCAGAAGGTCCATCGCCCCGACCAGTCTCGCCGTGACATGCAGCGCAGCCCATGGTGACAAAGACGTTGTGGCCTTGTCCGACCAGGCCGGCTGTAAACTCGGGTTGCGGAGGAATTGATACCGCCTCGGCGGCATCCTCAGGCCAACCCTTGGCGTTCAGCGAGAGCACATAGTCAATGAGGGAACTGATTTGCGCATCGCTGAGTACTCCGTTGAATGCGGGCATCGCCGTTCGCGCAATTCCGTTACGGATCGTGCGCTCAAGGTCTGCTTTCGTTGGCGGCGCATCATTGAACGTGGATTTGAAGCGGTAGAGCCCGGCCGTGAAGTTGCGCGGCTTGGGGAAGAGCAAGTACGACGCAGGTCCATCGCCTTGGCCTGTCTGGCCGTGGCAGGTTGCACAGTTCGCGAGAAAAATCTGACTAACTTCCGACCCGTCGGCTGGAGGTTGGGCGTCAGCGACGACCGTGAACGCTGCTTGCGTCGTGGCCGAAGCGGTTGTTGAGGGTAGGTGTGCGAGTGCGATGGCCCCAGTGACCGTTGTGAGCAACAGCAACCCAGCAACCCAGCGGAGACTAAAAAAAGAGATATTTATCCAATTTAGCGCGAGTCCGTATTGGTTTCGCTCTGATATCGTCTTCATCGCGGTTTTCCGTGGTTTATTTTCCGTGGTTTAAAGGTATCTGACTGAGTGACTCAGCTGTTTCTATTTGTCAGACGTGTTGGCATTTCGCCGGATATGGCCGTACAGAGTGCAGGCGATCGACTTGGCTGAGACAGCAGATCGCCTACGGTGACTTCGCCAAAGGTCTGCTCGATGCAACCCACAGCTTCATCGATGTGCCGGTGCATCGGGCAGAGCTCCGTACCGTGGGATGCAAGTCCGAGTGGGCAGGTTTTGATCCGCTCTACCGGGTCGATTGCGTTGATGACCTCCAGAACGGTCAGTTCACTTGGCTCACGCTTGATCGCAAAGCCGCCAAGCGTTCCGCGCTGCGCGGAGAGAATACCAGCACGTGTCATGCTCTGAAGCACTTTGATGAGATACCCCGCCGGCGCTTTGGTTCCCTCGGCGATCTCTCGAACCTTTAGGGTCTGTCCTTGGTGGCGCGACAGCCAGACGGCCGCGCGGATCCCGTATTCTGCGGCGTCAGATAGGAGTTTCACACTAATCCTCCACGCTTTTCGAAATGCACCGCATTCCCTTCTCGAAGATACTAGCCTCGCGGCCTAAAGATGTCAAGAATGCATTGATGCACGAATTCATCGTCTTGCTCATGGCTCCAAGCACAGTCTTGGCCGAAGTCCGATTCCGAGTGAAACGGTGGACCGTTATGCGAGATCGTTCCATGCGTCCCCATGTCGTGCAAGGAGGGGGATCGCTCAAGATATCGAAACTCATGGAGGGGGCTTGGCCATGATCTTTGGCATTCCAGACAATGCGGCGGGTGGGTTGTCCTCGCTAGCAGTTCCCCGAGCAACATGGCCGGAGAAGCCGCTAGATCTTCTCCTGATTCGAACGGTGGTGGACTCGTTCTATCAGTCGGTTCGGAGTGATGATCTCCTCGGGCCAATATTCAATGACCACATCGCCGACTGGCCCGGACATCTGACCACGATGTATCGCTTCTGGTCTACAATCGTAAACTTCACCGGTCAGTATTCTGGCAATCCGCTTGCAACTCATGCCCGCCTGCCGCACTTGGCTGAGTTGCACTTTGTTCGCTGGCTGGAACTGTGGTCAGCGACTGTCGAGAAATTCGTGCCAGAAGGCGACAGATCACGATTCTTGCATCCCGCGTTACGCGTGGCCCAGCGAATGATCGCGGTCTGCTTACCCTCAGCCGGCTAATTACTCAGACTTACGGTCAACAGCATTTCGCTCTGCTCGTATGCCACCACGTTGTGCTCGATACCAGGCGCCAGCGCGAGCAGAGTGCCTGCGTAGAGGTCATGCACCTGCTCCTCCGCACTAACTTGGAGATGGCCCTTGAGTACTTGGATGAGGACCACGCCATTGGCCCGATGAGGCGCTAGACGGGTGAGGTGGCCGAAGAGGAACAGCGCAACCGTGGTATTACCGTGCTTGTAGATCGTCTGCTGTTGGTGGCCCGCCTCGCCGGCCTCGACATCCTGACGAAGTTCCGTCACCCTTGCGTTCAGATTGACGTGATGCTGCGGCGCGGCAAACCGGTATTTGGATTCTCTGACGACGTGCTTGGGATCTTGCTCACTCATGTTGAACCTCTCATCTTCGGGTGTAGATATCGGCCATCCAATCAACGCACTCACTGTTCGTGGCGTGGCCCAATTCGCGGGTGTTGCCCTCATCCACCGAAGAACGCCTTGATGGCCGCCAGCGTCGTCTGCCGGCCGATCGTTGCGATCGATTTGAGATTTGGCAGATCCTTTGGACAGACCACCACGCAATTCCCCGACTTGCCGCAATCGTCGATGCCGCCCTTGCCCATCATCACTTCCAGCCGCTCCTCCTTGAGCACTTTGCCAGTTGGATGGATATTGAACAGCTTCACCTGACTGAAGATCGCGGCCCCTACGAAGTCGTTCGTCGCGGAAACCTGCGGACACGCCTCCAGGCAGCACGCACAGCTCATGCAGCGTGAGAGTGCGTAGCGCTCTTTCTGAAGTTCGCGCGACATCACCGGACCGGGGCCAAGGTCGTAGGTGCCGTCAATGGGGACCCAGGACTTCGTGCGCGTCAGGTCGTCAAACAATCGTTTGCGATCGACGAACAAGTCGCGCACCACCGGGAATTTCGTCAACGGCTCCAGCGTGATCGGTTCATCCGTCGGCGGTGCGTGGCGTTTGCGCATGGGTGGGTGCTCGCCATAATCAACCGGGTTGTAGGCCGGATGATCTCGCGCGGACCGTTGACGGGCATAGGTTGGCTCCAGCCTGTCCACCAGTGCGGCACAGGCTTGCCGCACCTTGCCGTTCACGAGCATAGTGCAGGCGCCGCACACTTCTTCGAGACAGCCGCAGTCGTAGACGACAGGGGTGGTCGCCGAACCATCGGCTGTGACGGGATGCGCCGCGATGTATTGCAGGCACGAGATGATGTTCCCGCCCGACACGCGCGGCACGGTGAACTCCTCCCAGCGCGGGGAAGCATCGGGATGGTCTTGACGGCGAATTCGCAAAACCACTACTTGTGCATCGGACTGATCGCCCATCTGTTCCAGCTCTTTCCTGAGACCGGCGCTGGCGGCAATCAGGGGCGCTTGCGACTCTGTGCCTGCGACCAATCCTTCAACACTGACCTGAGCACAATCGCATGGTTCAATTTTGGATCTCTCGCCCCGTAGAGCAGCGTGAGGCGACGGCGGAGGTCAATGCGCTTTAGAAAAGCGTCCACCGCAGTTGCATTTGCGCGGAGTTCCTTTCGATAGTCGCGCGCGAAGGCGTCAAACCGGCTCATCTCGTGCCCGAAGGACCGGCGCAGTTCGGTGCTCGGCGCCAGATCCTTAGCCCAGAGGTCGATGGCCGCTCGCTGTTTGGAGATCCCGCGGGGCCAGAGTCGGTCGACGAGTACGCGCGTGCCATCCTCAGGCGACGGGTCGTCGTAGATGCGTTTGATCTCGATGTGCATAGGTCATCTCCCGGACCGAAGCAGCGTGGACTGCGTCAGTGCCTGCAATGCCGCGCCCTTCGATGCGCGGCGTCAGTCTCGCGCCTGTCGCGGCTGTCGCCCGCGTGCCGGATCGATCACGGCCGTTTGGGTTTCCAAAGCGCGTCGTTGCTCGTCTGTCAGCGCCTGCTGGAGTCGATTGAACAAGTCGCGCTCCTCCCAGCGGATATGCGATTCAAGCAGATCGCCCATCGCGCGCAGCGTGACGGACTCGGAACGTCCCCGGTCGCGCTCAGCGCGAATCCGCGCCGCCAGATCGCGTACTTGACCGTGTTCGTTCAACAGCCTCTGCCGATCCGGATCGTTCATGAGTTCAAGCAGCAGCCGCTCTTCGTCGTCGAAGTGGTCGGCGATCTCGCGATCCCAGGCGTCGATGAAGTCAGTCGCGAGTTTGGCGCAGGCTTCTGCGCCGTCGGGAGGTGCCTTGCGTAAACGGCTGGATTGCACGAGCCCGGTGTAGTGATCGCGGCTGAAGGGCGCGAGCGCCTGCTCGCGTGTCAGTGGGGGGTGTTCGGAGTTGCTCACGACTCAATCTCCTTTGCGAGTGGCCGACACGGTTGGTTCAGCGCACAGCGCCGGGCACAGTGGCCGGGAGCGCGAGGGTTCGTTGATCAGTTGCGCAATGGTAACGGATGCGAAACTCCGTTCGATCTGAGACATTGCCTCATCGATGCGTCGATGCATCGGACACAAGTGGGTGCCGTGTGACTCGATCCCCAGAGGGCACGAGAGGATGCGTTCGATCGGGTCGACAGCATTGATGACATCCAGGACAGGGAGGCTCTCCGCATCGCGCTGGAGGACGAAGCCGCCGAGGGAACCCCTCTGGGCCGAGAGGATGCCGACCTTGGCCAGGGCCTGTAGGACCTTAATCAGGTAGCCCGGTGCCGCCCGCGTTCCCTCGGCGATCTGCCGCACCTTCAGCATTTCGCCGGGATGCTGGCCGAGCCAGACCGTGGCCCGAAGGGCGTATTCTCCGGCGTCGGATAGAAGTTTCACACTAATTCTCCCTCTCTGAGCATCGAAATCGGCGATTCTGCTGGACCTGAGGATATGATCGTCCTAAAAGAAGTCAAGAAAGCATTGAATCACGAATGAATGATATCGGAATTGACGATTCGATCCACTAACCCCTTCCCACGGAGTCCCTTCATGACCACCCATATCGATCCCGCCACCACTGTCGGTCAACTGGTTGCCCAGCGTCCCGGCCGATCCCGGTTCTTCGAGAGCATTGGGATTGATTACTGCTGCGGCGGCAAAGTCCCGCTTGAACAGGCCGTCAACAGTCGTGGACTCGAGATTGAGGCGGTGACCGCCTTGCTGGAGGCCGCTGATGCCAAAGCCCAAGGCCACGACGCCGTGCTCATCGACGCCAACGCGATGGGGCTGGCCGAACTGGCAGACCACATCGTGCAGACGCATCATGCATACCTGCGTGCCGAGTTGCCGCGCCTCGACCAGATCACCGAAAGAGTGTACCGGGTTCATGGCGAACACGAGCCGCGCCTGGCCGAGGTGCGGGGCGCGTTTCGCAGCCTGCGAGATGAACTGACCGAGCACATGATGAAGGAAGAGCGCATTCTCTTCCCGATGATCCGCGAGATGGCCCAGGCCGATGGACCGCAGCAATTCCATTGCGGCTCCATTGCCAACCCGATCAACCAGATGGAGGCGGAGCACGAACACGCCGGCGATGCGCTCGCCACGATGCGCCGCGCCACGGATGACTACCAGCCGCCGGAGTGGGCCTGCAACACTTATCGCGCCATGCTCGACGGCCTGGCCTATCTCGAGCGCGACATGCACCAGCACGTCCACAAAGAGAACAACGTGCTCTTTCCAAAGGCGATACAACTCGAAGCCGAGTTGCAGCAGAAGGCGGCCGTCTGATGCCCGTGCAACTTGGCGGCCAAACGCAGGCGGACTTCACGGAGCCCATCCAACTGCTGATGGACTGCCACCGCCGCATCGAACACTTTCTCGGCATTCTGCAGAAGGTGGTCGATCGGTTCAGTCAAGGCGAACTCAACGACGAAGCGCGGCGGGCCCTCGCCGCCGCGCTCAACTACTTCGCTCATGCCGCGCCGAATCACACGGCTGATGAGGAGGAGTCGCTCTTCCCGCGGCTGCGGCAAACGCACGAACCCGCACTGGCGCCAGTCGTCGAGCAGGCGGCGGCGCTGGAACGCGACCATCGCCATGCCGAGACGATTCATGCGCGCATCGAACGCATCGGGAGAGGATGGCTGTCAAACGGACGGCTCGACGCGGCCGACCTGGATCGGATCCGCGAAGATTTGCGATTGCTGAGCAGCCTGTACGCCGCGCACATTGCCTTCGAAGACGAGCGACTCTTTCCCGCGGCATCAACGGCGCTGGACCAAGCCAGCCTGGCTGAAATCGGCGGCGAAATGGCCCAACGTCGTGGCTTGTGACCCCGCCGGCGCCGATCGCCGGTAAGCTTGATTCGGTGCTGTGCGTCCCTAGCGGGCCATCGCCGGGTCCTTTGGTCGGATTGTTCTTACGAGCATCAGCAGCAGCCCGAAGAACGTCAGTCCCCAGGCCGCCAGTGCGACGTAAACAAACCCGCGGGGAATAACGTCGAGGAAATCCAGCGGCATGACTTTGCTGATGCGAAAGGTACAGGCGGTGTACATGCCCAGCGGAAAGACCGCGCCCCAGTAGAGCGGGTCATAGCGAAGCGAGAAGCGCCGGTAAATGTGACGCCAGATGCCGAGGATCAAGAGCATTGGAATCCACCACGTGGCCGTCGCCCAGAACAGAAGTGTCACGCCCATGAGAAAGGGCGAGAGACTCTGAAGCAGGGGAGAGGCGGGGGTATTGTCGATGAGCACCGTCCCGGCCACGGTCGAGATGGCCATCGCGCCCATGTTGATCCAATACGGGGGCGCCAGATCCGAGGGTTCGAGGACGAAGAAAGCGTAGCGGTAAAAGATCAGCGAGATGATCCAGACATAGAGCATCCCGCCGCCGAGCCAGAGAATCAGTGACAGGAACAAAATCTCCTGGCGCGACGATGCGAAAAACTCCGACAGTTGACTCCCGAGCAGGGACACGGCCTGCGTTCCCACGACGGCGACGAGCCAGCCGCCGTTGATGCCGCGCGCCAGTTCCGGCTTTTCCCGTTTGACCGTCAGGTTGGTGAACACCGCATAGATCAGAAACATCCACAGCGCCAGCCCAAAAAACCACAGGACCTTGGCGGCGTCGGGCTGTCGTGCGATGAGCAGGGTTTGCGTGCCCAGCACGCAGGTGCCTGCAATCATCGTGAAAAACCCCACGCTTCGGTTGTGATCGCGCAAATCGGCGAAGAGTCGTTGGGGGTAGTTGATCAGTCGAATGCCGGTCATGGCCCAAAGACTGACATAGAAGATGACGTTGAGCCACAACAGGATGACGGCGAGCCAACTGTGACCAAGCAGGTGGCAGGCGATGGATACGATTCCCGTCGCCATCACCATCGCAAAGTATGCTGGGTGGAGATCGCGCGCGCCGAGGATGATCCGGGCGCGCAGGCCGGTTACCCCGGGCGGGTTGTCTTTCGCCGTATTCGCCTTAGCGGCGTGGGCCTGGTGCGGCTGGATCGGTTGGCTCATCGCTCCATCCTGTACAGGTAGCGGAGCAATCCGAGATTGAGACCCACGCAGACGATGCTGACAATTGCGGCCGGCCAGATTACGGCAGAGTCACCTCCGAGCCAGGCGTTCATCGTCGCCGTCAACAACCATAGTTGAAGCACATCAAGAATCAGGACAAAGCAGAGTATGCCATGTACAACGGCCATGCGCTGGGATCGCGAGAAGAAGGGCGTATTTCGATTGCGCGGGTCGCTCATGCGGTGCGTTCCTCCACGCCGGTGGCATAGACCGCGCCATTTCGCACATCGAGCGTGATGCGGGGCAGGGGCCGGCGCGGCGGCCCGGCGATTGGCCGGCCCGTGGTGAGATCAAAGTAGCCATGGTGGCAAGGACAACGAAACTGGCCTTTGTCGACTTCCGGAATCACTGCGCATGCGAGATGCGTGCACTCCTGGGCGTAGGCCAGCCAGGTCAGTTCTCCGGTGCGAACGAGCAGGCAGGCGTCATGCAGCTGAGGATACGCGAAAGTGATCGTCGAACCGATCGGTACGTCACTCACCTTGGCGATCTCCGCGATCGGCGGCTGGCCGCGCCGTCGGCGCCGCCAGTTTTCGATTCCGATCCAGACTTGACCGACGGCGAAGGCGAGACTGGTGAGCACCATGAACTTGGTGAAATCGCGCCGCGCAACGTACTCGTCCTGCGGGAGATCGATCGGAAAGTCGCGACGCCACTTGGGTTGTTCGACCTCGGGTCGCCCGTCCGGAGTTCTAACGATTTGATTGAGATCAGGTCGGGTCATGTGTCTGGCTGCCTGTGAAGGGTTCTCTCGGTCGTTGCTGCCGCACACTGGGGCACTAAGTCGACAACACGTTGAGCATGATGTCCCCGCCGAGCGAATCCTCCTCCATCGCTGCGGCCACATCGACGTATTCGGGACGGGTGTCGCGCGGCACCATCATGTTCACCTTCGTGGTTACCGTTTGGTTGCCGAAGCGAAAGCGGTTGACCGCCGCCGATCGCTTGCGCAATTGCTCGATTTCCTCGCGAGTGCCAAAGAACAGCGCCTGACTGGGGCACACGGACGCGCACATCGGTTTCTTGCCCACCGAACTGCGGTCGTAGCACATATCGCACTTCATCATCAGTTCGAGATCGGACTTCATCTTTGGCACGCCGAAGGGGCACGCCAGTACACAGTTGCTGCACGCGATGCAGCGCGGCTTGCGAGCGCTCTGCACCACGCCGTCCTCGGTGCGCTTGATGGCGTCTGCCGGGCAGACTTCCGCGCAGGTCGGAGAGTCGCAGTGCATGCAGATCACTGGCGTCGTCTGCGTGGTTCGCGAGCGTTCGACGTATTCGAGATGGATCATCGAATGGCCGCGATGCGTGTCGCACTCGCTGCACGCCTGCACGCACGATTCGCATCCGATGCAGCGACTGGGGTCAATAAAGAACTCAAGGTGTTCCGGAACGGGCATCACCACTCCTGTCATGATGTCGCGGATTCAGGCGCCCCGATGCCGAAGCCGCCCATGGCGATTCAACTGCCTCACTGCTGCGGTTCGAGTTCGGCCTCCCAATCGGGTGGGCCCTGGGCCTTGCGGATGCGCACGGCGCACGCCTTGTACTCTGGAATCTTGGAGATCGGATCCTGGGCCGAGTTGGTGAGTTGGTTGGCGCTCTTGCGTCCCGGCCAGTGGTAGGGGATGAAGATGGTGTCCGGCCGAATGGTGGTGACGACCATCGCCCGCAGCGTCGTGTCCCCGCGCCGCGTCTCGGCCGTCACCCAGTCGTTGTCCGCGATGCCGTGCTGCTCGGCGAGCCGCGGATGCAATTCGATACGCGGCTCGGGATACTGCTCCACAAGCGGGCCGATGCGCCTCGTCTGCGAGCCGGAGAGAAAGTGGCTGACCACGCGTCCGGTCGTGAGCATGAGCGGGTACTCAGCGTCCGTATCTTCGACGGGCGGGCGGTACTCCGCGATGTTGAAGCGCGCTTTGCCATCCGGGAAGTAGAACGGCCCGGAGCCCTTGGCGACCGGATTCCACGAGCCGGGCTCAAACAAACGCGGCGTCCCGGGATGATCATCGCTCGGGCATGGCCAGAACACGCCGAATTGCTTCTCAATCTTCTCGTAGGTGATGCCCGAGTAATCCGCCACACCGCCCTTGCTGGCGATGCGAAGTTCGTCGAAGATTTCCCCAGGCGAGGCAAATGTCAGGCCGTGTTCCCGCCCCAGGGCGCGGGCGATGTCCTGGATGATCTTCCAGTCCTGACGGGCCTCGCCGGGACAGTCGACTGCCTTGTTGATCTTGATCACGCGTCCTTCGAGTTGCGTGACTGTGCCTTCATCTTCTTCATGCAGCGAGCCGGGAAGGACGACGTCGGCATGTTGGGCCGTCTCGCTCAGGAAGAAGTCAATCGCGGCGTAGAACTCGAGTTTGTCCAGCGCCCCGCTGACGAAGTTGTTGTCTGGCAGAGAGACTTGCGGATTGAAGCAGATGCTGATCAGCCCGCGAATCTCTCCCCGATCGATCTTGCGGATGATCTCGTAGGCGTCCACGCCGGCCTTGGGCAGATCCGCTTCTTCGATCCCCCAGACTTTGCAGATGAACGCGCGGTGTTCGGGGTTGGAGATATCCCGCGCGCCGGGCAATTGATCACACTTCTGGCCGTGCTCGCGCCCGCCCTGCCCATTGCCCTGCCCGGTGATCGTGGCGTAGCCCCCGCCTTCGCGCCCGATGCGACCCGAGGCGAGGACGATGTTGATGGCGCCCAGCACGTTCTGCACGCCGTGCGCGTGGTGCTCGATCCCGCGAGCGTGCATGAGGAAACTCGACTTGGCCGTTCCCCACCATTCCGCGGCGCGCTGGATCGCCTTGACCGCAATGCCCGTCACGTCGGCGGTCTTCTGCGGCGTCCATTCTTTCACGCTGGCCGCAACGGCATCGAACCCGACGGTGTGCCTTTCAATGAACGCATGATCGATCCAGTCGTGCTCGATCATGAGATGCAGGATGCCATTGAACAAAGCCGCATCGCGTCCCGGCTTCACGGGCAGGAAAAGATCGCACGTACGGGCAATGGGCGTGATGCGCGGATCGACGACGATGATCTTCGCGCCGTTCTCGCGCGCCTGCCAGACATAGTCGGTGGTGATGGGGGCGCACTCGCCGACATTGGCGCCGCTGATCCAGACGACTTCGGACTTCGGAATGTCGCTCCATGGATTCGCCGCCCGGTCAATCCCAAACGCTTTCTTGTTGCCCGCCGCGGCGCTCACCATGCACAGGCGGCCGTTGTAGTCGATGTTCGCCGTTCGCAGCGCCGTGCGAGCGAACTTTCCGATCAGATACGCCTTCTCCGTCGTGAGACTCGCGCCCGTCAGGATGGCAAAGGAATCGGCGCCATGCTCGGCCTGGATCCGCTTGATCGCCTCCGCCACCCGACGGATCGCTGCTTCGTACTCGATCGGTTTGAACCCGCTCAGGACAGACCCGTCGCGCTCGACGGCGTTGAGCAATCGATCCGGGTGTGAACCCTGGAGATAGCGCTTCACGCCTTTCGGGCAGAGCATTCCGCGGTTGAAGGGGAACTCGAGCCAGGGTTCAAAGCCAATGACCTGCTCGTCCTTGACCTTGAGTTGGATGCCGCACTGTTGTCCGCAGAAACAGCAGTGGGTCTTGACAATCCGATCGGGTTCGACGCCGGGGTCGAGGCGGATTCCCGACATGAACGCGCCGTGCGGACCGAATTCCTGGATGATCTGAAGTTTCTCGACTGGCAGAGTGGCCATGATGCTCCATCTGAACCGTGACGAATCGCGGGTGAATCACTCGAATCCTGCAGGGTCCATTGCGTTGGTGAGCGCTGACGCTCGCGATTCTTCCGCACGAGCCGACTCCCATAGGGTGCCTTGCGCCACCGCCAGCATCGAGCGCCGGCAGCGCGGGCAGATCCACTGGTAATGTTCGATGGCCGAGTTCGGGAGTTCGTATTGATAGCCCAGTTGACGTTCAACGGTGATCAGGTCTTCCACCTGCATGCGCGATGCGAACGGTTCGCCGCAGCGCCGACACGCCGCCTGCGCGCCTGCCGCGCCCACGTCTTTGTAGAACGCCACGCCCAGTTGTGCCGGCCGCTGGAAGATGTGAAAGAACTTTCCAAATGGCAGGTACAGAAGCGTGAAGATGACCGTGATGGCGTGGAGGATAGCAAGAAAATCAAACGCATAGCCTTTCATCCACGTGTAACTCGCCGTGAGCATCAGCCCGGTGACGCTGATGGCAAAGAGTAGGAGAAGTGGAAGGATGTCCTCACCGAATTCCTGCACCGCCGCCGCGCCGTGTTCACGCATGCGGCGTCGCATCGCGATCATGACGCCGCCGATCACTAGAAACGCCGCCCACACCAGCCCGTGAAACGTGATGAATCCGAGAATGGAGTCGACCGGAAAGGCAAAGGTCGGCAGCCCGAATACGTACGCACGGTACCACTCAAGGTTGTCCGGGAGGGTCTCAAAGTGGATCCAGCCGAAGACGAGCGGGAACGTGATCGCCGATGCGAGAATACAGCCCCACATGATCAACCAGTGTGCGGCCCAACGAGATCGGCCCCGCTTCCAGATGAACAGATTCAGGGCAAAGCCCCGGGAAATGCGCCGGAACCACTCTGCCGTATTCCTCCAGAGATGGCCCGAACGGAAAAACACGTGCCACCCGCGTCGCCAGTACATCGCCGTCGGCGGACGCTGCAGCCACATTGCGTAGCGGTACGTCAGTCCAAAGGTGGCGAAGAGTGACGCAAACAGGTAACCGATCAACGCCGCATCGAGATGGGCCAGATTCCGCGACCCAAGGACAATCAAAACAGCCAGCAGCCCGGTAATGACCGCGGCCCACAAGCCGGACTTGACAACTGGTCTAGACAATTCTGACCCACCCATCCACTCGACCCACGCAACTCAGAACGAGCACGCCGGCAGCCTCGGAAACACTCGGATGATACCCATGCGCTCGGGAGACGTCCCTGTGCTCGCGACGAGTTTGCGGGATCACTTGAACCTTCGAGACGCATCCTGCGTCGACATCTGGAGCATCGATCCTCTCGCCATTCGCCGCATCGAGGGAGTCGACATCAGAGTGGTGATGTGTAGCGAGCGCGGGTTTCCATGGGCGATTGAGGCGGGAATTCGCTACGAGGCGGCTCGTTGGCTGGGGTTGCGCTTTCGGCGCCTTGTGCGTGCGCTGTCGACCTTGATCCGCTCGCGTCGCCTTCGCAGGTTTGCAACGTCATCGGGCCGGGGACTGAATGCATCTCAGACGCGCTGTTGCCCGCCGCTTGCGGCATCCCACACATCCGCGTCGGCGCTCCTCACGCGCATCAGCCAGATCCACCGCTGACGCATCCACCATCCGATGCGGCGCAATCTGCGGGCCAGACGCTTCGATTGAGGCCAGCGCGAGCCCCGGCGCGAACCCACTGCAATCCGTATCGCATGCCATGGTGATAGTCGCTGTGCCGCCAGTTGCAGCAGGATGTATCGCCGCGCCCGACCCGCCGCAGATGCAGGAGGTGGTGGACAGCCCATTGGCAATGACCAACGGCCAGGTCGAATAGTTCGCACACTGACGGGCGTCGAAACTGGCGACACCGAAGAAGATCGGAATGGGGATTCCACCACCGGGAAGGGCCGTGACCCAGAGGATGAACCGCCTTGTCGTGCCGATGACCTGGTAGTTGAGCACGGCGCTGGCGATCAGCACGTCAAACGTGTTGTTCGTGCCGGTGCAGTTGGAGTTGACGTACTGTGTGGCGTTGATGCCGGTGTCGGCCAGGATCAGACACGTGCGCCACTGGCAGCAGACGGTGTCGGTATTGATGGTGTTACACGGTGAGTCCGGATCGCGGATCGACGTGTGGACGCCGTCGTTCCAGTTGAACGGCAACACCAGATCGGGCATGGCGGCGGAGAGGTACTTGTACGAGGCCCACGTGCCGGGCGCGGCGACGCAGTCGTTGCCGCGGAACGTCCGGCATCCGGTGACGAAGGTCAGGCCGCTGAGTTTGACGGTCAGACACGCCTTGCCGCTGGAGTTGTGGCAGCCGTCGATCGGCAATGAATACTGCACGCCGTCGCCGCACTCGATGCAGATGCAGCAGGGGCAGTCCGGACAATCGACACCTTCCTTGCAACAGCAGCAGTTCGTGCTGGTCGCAGGCAGCCCGATCGGGCCGAGCAGAAGCGAGTTGCCCGATGGTCCAATGATGAGCGGCATGGTTCGACTCCCTTCCGTCGCTCACCGCAAGTGGGTGCGACTTCCTTTGGTCTCGCGCTGCGAGTCAGGGGCAACTCTCCAGGTTGACATCGCTCGTCGTGCTCGTCGTCGATGTCGCACCGACACCGATCACGACTCCCGCCACATTGCGCGACAGGGTGACAATGGAGCGCTGCGCAGTGATGCGAAGAACGCTGCCGACGATCGCGTGCGTGACGCCCGTGACGAGTGTCAGCTGCACGGTGCTGTTGACTGTGGTGTCGATCTTGAGGCAGCCTTCGGTGTCGAAGGCGAGTCCGCTGCTGGAGGCGAGACACACCGATGCGCCACCCGCGGGCAGGCGCACAATCGCCTGGCGCACCGGAACCAGCGAGGATTCCACCCAGAGGATCTGTGCCGCGCCGCTGTCGCCGCTGTTAAGCCAGCCGGTCTGACCCGGCGCGATATCGGCGAACTCGTCGTCGGGCTGGAGCAGGCCGACTTTGACGGGCACCACGCCGCCCATGGCGGCACGAACGATCGCGCCGGGCGCCGCTGTCTCCAGCAGGATGGCGAACTTCCCTGCGTGTTCGGCTGCGGGCACCACACCCGTGAACGCCATCCGTTCGAGTTCGAGCGCATCGCCGGGATCGATGATCGGGTCGGTGATCGCCAGCACACCGAATCGACCCACTGTTGAACCTGTCGAGTTTGATACAAGGATGACGTCGTTGTCGCGCCGCAGTCGTTGCGGATCACCGGCTGCATTGTGCTGGCGCTGGCGCAGATCGACGGCGGCATCGACAAAGGCGTTGTAGGCCTGCGCGGGGATGTTGAGGGGGTCGCCGGTTCTCACCTTGCGCAGGGAATCGCCGCCCATGGTCAGATCCCCAGGCCCGCAAAATCCCCGCTCTCGTACACACGTTCGACATACACCGCAATGGGCCGCTTCACGATCGCGCCGGCGCCCGCATCCTCTGCTTCGGCGTAGCGGACCCAGAGGTACTCCCAGCCGTTCTTGTCGATGCCGGTGATGTCGCCGACACTCAGGCCGGTGCGATTGGGACGCGAGGCGAATCGGAAGGTGAGCTCCCAGTCGCCCTGGCCGCGTTTGCTGCCCGAGACACCCAGGAACAGGCACTCGCCCGCACTGAAGCCCTTGAAAGCCCCATCGTTGACCCGGCCGGTGAGGGCGAAGAGCGTACCTTTATATGTGGGCGTCACCAGACTGTCGTCGAGATAGTGCGTCTCGGTAAACTGGTACGTGGGCACCACGATGTCCACACCCTCGACACTGTCGGCCGTGACACCGATCGCGCCCTTGAAGTCCGGTGCGGTGCCGCCCGGAGGCGCGTACGAACTGATCGTCGCCAGCGACTGGGTGATGTGCTCACTGCCGCCACCGGTCTCGAAGGTGAAGGTGCTCTCGCCGGTGTCGGGCGGGTCAGTCGATGAGTCGACCTGGTACGTCACGGTCCCGTCATAGAGATCGGGCCCGGCTTCCTCGACACGCACCTGGTAGAGCGGCAGGCCGCCATAGAAGGATGACACCTCGGCTTCGAGAGCCGCCAGCGCCTCGAGATCATCACTGGTGCCGCGCACCCAATACAAACGCTCGGTCGATGGGCTCCGGCCACTGGTGGTCGTTCGACTGATTCCGCGTTCCTGAACCTCCGTGCTCATCCGAATGCCAGTCCCTTCGTAGAAGCCTCGACGAGGCGCTTGGTGTGGCGGGCCGTCTGCTCAGTGGCGCGTGCGGTGCGCTCGGCGCTATCATCGCCGGCGGCAAGCCCCCGCACGGCGGCGGCGTCGAAGGTGCCGCGCACACTGACGCGACGGGCCAGGGTGTCGAGTTGATCACCGAGTTCAGCCAGACTCTGAAGGGCCATGGCAGTCGGATCCTGCCCCTCATTGATCGCCTGCTCGCGTTTCTGCCTCGCTGCCTCGACGGCATCGGCCAGTTCCTGCTTGGTCCGGGCGAGGACTTCCTCAGCCTGTCGCACGCGTTCGGCCGTCTGTTCATCGAGATTGGCCAGCGCCTCGTCGCGCTGGGAGTTGACGGCATTGAGCGCCGCGGTCTTCTCCTGTTCACGCTCGGCATCGGTGCGGTTGCGCCGCCGCTCGGCTTCGGCGATGGCATCCTTGCGTTGAGACTCGACCTGGTTGAGATCCGCGTTGAGTTGCTGCTGGTTGAGCGCCTTGGCGGCGTTGACATCCAGAGACTCATCGAGCAACCCCATGACCTCGGTGAAGCGATCGGCGAGCCAGTTGGTCACCCGAGCCCAGATGCGCTGCACACCTGCGGCGAGATTCGCCCAACCCTTGGCGATGCCGGCGGTGAAGTCGGGGAAGTTGCGTTCGAACCAGTCGCGGACTTCGATCCATGCCTTTCGGACACCGGAGAAGGCGATGATCGCGGCACGCTGGAATCCGGCGCTGAATCCGATCCAGGCCTGGCGCAGAGGTTGAATGCCCTGTTCCCACGCCACACGCAATCCGGCCCAGAGGACGCGGGCGGCCAGGGCGATGTCTCCGGCGGCAATGGCGTCGCGGATGCCGCCGATGACGGTGCCGACGAATGTGCTCAGTTCGCCGAGACGATCACGGAGCCACTGAAGGGCTTTGCCGCCCGCGCCGGACCACGCGACGATCGTGCCGCCGAGCAATGCGGCGGCGGCGATGAGCAGCCCGATGGGCGAGAGGATCGCACCGAGGACGACGCCGACCTTGGCGATGATCGCGGCCGCGACACCGAATGCACTGCCCAGACCGCCAACGGCCACACCAAGCAGTGTGAAGGCCAGACCTGTGGCAATGAGAATGCCACCCACGGCGCCAACGGCCACGCCGACCTTGGCGACCCACACAACCGTGTCGCGGTTCGCCTTGATCCACTCATTGGCGGCGCTGATGATGCGGGTGATGCGGTTGCTCAGGTCGATGATCGTGGGTGAAAGGGCCGAGCCGATGACGAAGGCCCCGACACGCACGGTGCGCCAGAGAATGTTGAGTGTGTCGGTGAGCAGTGCCGCACTGGACGCATCCCTGGTCGAGATCGTCAGGCCGAGGCTGTCTGCCTGGGCGCGAAGAGCGCGCATGTTGGCCAGCAGTGGCAGAAGTTGGGTGCCAGCCCGTCCGAGGACCTGCATCGCCAAGGCAGCGCGCTTGGAGGGGTCCTCGACATGAGTGATCGCGTCGGCGATGGTCTGGAACTGCTCTTCGGGTGAGAGCGAAGCCAGGTGCCTGAAGTTCAGACCAAGATCGTCAAAGGCGTCGGTGGCAGTGGACAGGCCGCGCTGCGCATCGTTGATGGTGCGCTGCATGGTGCGGATGCCTTTTTCGAGGGTCTCGATGTCCGCTCCGGACTGCTCGGCCGCGAATCCGAGTTGAGAGAGCGCCTCGGCACTCAAGCCGGTGCGGGCAGCCATCTTGTCGAGTTGATCGCCGCTGGACGCGAAGATCTTCGTCGCCGCGGCGAGGGGTGCGAGGATCGCGGCGGATGCCGCCACAGCGCGCAGGCCGACCTGGCGCACGCCGGCGCCGAACGCCTTGAGACGCTGCTGAGCACGTTTCAGAGCGCGCTGCAGACGCGCGTCGTCGCCGCCAATCTCGACAAAGGCGCGGCCGGCGCGGATGCCCTGGGTGTTGGCCATCGCTCACGCCCCTTTCACACTGTTGCGCCAGAGTTCGGGGAGTTTGGGGCGCTCTTTCTCCAGCGCCGGATTCATGTAGGGTCGCGCGGCGACACGCACTCGGCGCTCCGTCCGCTTGCCTCGCCGCCGGCGCGTGACTGTGGTCGTCCCACCTTGCTCGAGCACACGCGGCGCCGTCGAACCCTTGATTCCCACGGGACCGATCACCACGGATTCACTCTGCCGGTCATAGCCGAAGAGGATGAAGCGCCGCAGCAGACCGACATGTGAGTACGGCGGGCTGCCCGGCTTGCTCGTGCCTTTGCGTTTGCGGATGCTTGTGCGTGCCGTTTGACGGATGAACGCTCCACCCTTGCTGAGCACCTTACGGCGAGCGGCATCGACGGCCCGTTTCACCTTGGGCCGGTCGAAGAACAGTTGCTTGATGCGCAGATCGATCATGGCGATTCCCGGATCGGTCGTGGCACCCGACCATCGATGAACACATCCCTGAGTACCGACACATCCGCCTTCATGGTCTCCCGGCTGCGTGCGAACGGGTCGAAGTCGCTGGGGCGGAACGCCCGCTGGTGCTTGGCGGTCCGCTGGGTGTTGGCGATCAGTGCCATGATTGATGCCGTCCTTGCCCACTGGTCGCGCTGGCGCTGCTCAGCCATGGCGAGCATGTCGCGCAGTGTCAGGTTGCCGGGATCGAGGCTGAGGATGCCGGCGCAGCGCCAGATGAGTTGCCAGAGGTCGTCTCTTTGATGGCCGCCTCGACGATCCGTTCGATCTCGCCGCCCTCGAGGCGCGCCTCCACCACGTCGCGCGCCTTGTTCATCGCGCTTCGGACCACCGTCAGCACTCGCCCGAGGTTGGCCCGGTCCCTCGGGCTGGGGCAGAAAGCCACCAGTTCATCGAGCAGTGCCGCTGTCGCGGAATCGATCGCGTCCCCGGCCATCGCTGCGCCGAAGGATTCATCGCTGATCCGCTTCTGATCCGCCTGGGGTTTGACGAGCGCGAAGAGGATGTCACACAGCAGCACCGGGTCGCGCATGAGGCGTTCGAGCAGATCCCCGCCGCTGATCACTTCGAGCAGGTCGGTGCCGGTGAGTGATCGGATGCGTTTGAGGGCCGCGACGTTGATCTCGACGGTCCACTCGTTACCCGCGTTGTCCCTGAAGGTCTTCACCTTGTCCCTCCTGCGGTGGAGCGTTGGATGACGTGCGCGACTCGGCATCCGGGAACGAGCGCACAATCCGAATCTCGGGCGAAGATTCGAGCGTCCACAGGAAAATGAGCCACAGCAGAAAGATGAAGTTCATCCAGAGCATCCAGAAGATCATGTCATGCTCCTGTTCAAGAGGTGCAGTCGGATTCTCACGGCGTCGAGTCGTAGAGCACGCCGAGGTTCAGGACGGCCGTCGCTGCGGACGAGGCGTTGCTCGCCATGAGGCCATCGATCGAGGCGCCCGCGAGCGGGTTGGTGATCTGCTGGCCATCGAGCCAGAACCACGTCTCGCTCTTCACGAGGTCGATCGACAGCGCCGTGGCCCCACTGTCGCGAACGCTGAGGTGGCCGCGCTCTCCGAGTTTGGCGCCCATGGCGACGAGTTCATCGCCCGTGAACGCGAGTTCGATCGCCACCTGCTTGGCGGCTGTCACGGCCGTGTCCTGGACAGGCAGGTCATCGCCCGCCCCACCTGAGAACGTCACGTCGTCCCCGGATACACCGTCCACATCCACGTCGTAGCGCCGCCCGCCATCCCAGTAGATGTCGATCACATCACCGATCTGAAGTGCCGTGCCCGTGAGGGTGAGCACACCCGTGGTATTGGTGCTGCGCGTCGAAAGCGTTCCGGCCTCGGCGGCGGGCAGTGTAATCGGGCCCTGGCGGATAGAGCCGTCGGCGGTGCGCTGAAGTGTGGCCCCCAGTGGCGCGCCGCCGATCTCGCCCGAGAGTGACAGGGTACTGCTGGGCATTACGCACCTCCGATCCACGAGGGCGGCGTGGCCGAGTAGGCGACCTTGGCCGTCACCGAGACGGTGATGCCCTCCTCGAGCGGCTCGCTGCGACTGAAGGAACTGATCATGAAGTCCGCCTGCAACCCCTCGCCACCGGTGTCGTCGAGGACCTGGAAGCCCAGGATGGCGTTATTGAGGTAGGCGTTGCGAATTGCGGTGAAACCCGCGTCGGCGGTATCCCAGACCATCTCGAACTCGATGGTGGCGGACTTGAGCGTGGCGACGTTGGCGCGCCAGCCCGCGTTGCCGCGCGTGGTCAGATCCGCCTCGGCCGCTTCGAGATTGAGCGTCACATCGCGGACACTGGTCAGTTCGAGCCATGCTCCGCCAGCGCCCTGGCCGTCCACCTTGTAGTTGAGGACGGCCTCCATGCCGAGTTTGAAGCCCATGGGTCAACCCTTTCGTCTACTGCCTCACCCTGTAGGTGACCGACACGACACTCGTGAATGCGCGCTGCTGATCGAGATGCTCGGCTGAAATCAGCGGATCCGTGGTGGTGCCCAGCCACGCCGCCTCGGGCGCGCCGGCCAGTCTCTGGTGGCTCAGGTGCTCGGCGATCTCTTCCACGAGCGTGATCAATGCATCGGCGTCCGGATCGCTGGCCACCTTCTTCTGCACACCCACATCGATGGTGCAGTCCAGCCACGATTCGCGCCGGCCCGAAGCGGTCCGCGCCACAGTTCTGGGCACCACCGTCACATGCAGGTTTGCCAGGTCTTCGAGCCCGACACTCGGGACGAGATGACGCTCGGCGGTGAAGGGCATCGAGAACGAGGTCCCATTGAGACTCGCCACCACGGCATCCGCAATGGTCAGAATCGTGCTGCTCACAGGTTCTCCGTCGCCACCTGCTTCGTGTGGATGCGCAATGTGCTACGGTTCACGTCGCTGTAGCGCCACGGCGGTTCACTGCCCGGCGCCATCACCTCGTACGTGTACGTGGCGATGGAATCCGTCTCGATGATGCGATCGCCGGGTTGGGGCAAGGTCAGTTCACTTGCGAGGACGAGATCGACGGCGCGGATAAGGAAGTCCCTTGATTCGATGCGCGTGAGCCCGCCCGCGTGGTCGTCCTGTTCGAAGACGGTGCGGCCGATCGTCGCCGCCAGTTCCACTTCGTTGCTGGCGCGCCGGTACGTCACCGTCCGCGTCAGGTGCTGGTGACGCTGATCTTCGAGCCATGACAATCCCTGGCTGAGCAGATCTGGGGACATGATTCATTACACCGTCGAGAGGGCCGCGCCGTCGTTGCACACCACACGCCACGCGAGAGTGCCGTTGTTGTCGATCGCGTGCAGGCGGATCGAGTCGTTCGCATCCGCCATGGTGATCGTGTTGTTGCCGGTCTGGTTGATTGCTGACGCGACGGTGATCACGCAGGTGCCGCCATCGGTCTTGATGAACAGGAGCAGTTCCTGCCCGACGAACGTCGGGATCGCCAGTGTGCGCGTCTCCGAGCCGCCCGTCACGATCGGCACGTATCCAGACTGCGCGACGGGAATGGCGCCGGCGTCACCGGGATCGGGAATAGCGCCGCTCAGTGTGCTCTGGAGTCCGATGACGGAGTGATCGACGAGCACGCGCGCCGTTGCATCGGTGTCGCCAGCGGCCCGCACGGTCTTGCCGAAGTAGGCGTTGCCCGTTGAAGTGGTCGTCAACGCGCCGGTGCCGGCCGTGCCGCCGACCGGATCGCCGTTGGCATCCCAGTAGACTGCGATGCCGGCGCCGATCGCGCCCGTCACCTTGACGATGTCGTAGATGCCCGCCACACCCAGTGATCCGAGCACATTGGCCGCGATGGGCGTGCGCGCGAAGCCCGGCAGTGTGTTCTGAACCACCACCTGGCCGGATGCGACGGCGCTGCCGGGAGTGTGATCGATGGCGTTGCCGGCTGAGACGAAAGTTGCCTGTGTCATGTTCAAACTCCTGATTCACATTTGCAGCGGAGAATTGATCACTCAGATTCCGCTCCCGATCACGCTTCACCCTTACTCATCACGCCGCCACGCGGATCCTGCAACGCGCACCCGAAGTCGTGATAGCCGCGCATCTGGATGCCCAGCACGTTGAAGTCCGCCTCAGCGGTCTCGATCGTCGGAGATTCCTGCCCATTCAGGAACGCCACCTCGATCACCGGCAGATCCGTCGGATCGGCAAGCAAGTACCACGCCTTGGCCGAGTTGCCCGTGTACGAGGCGTTGCTCAGATACCGGCTCACCTCGACGCGGAACTTGCCCTGGTGCGGGTTGCTCACCGGGTACTTCGTGCTCGCGGTCGTGTCGCGCAGTTCCATTGACTTGAACAACTGCGTGCCGATGGCAGAGAGCGCCGTGGGCACGAGCATGATCGAGGGCATGATGCCGATGGGCTTGCCATCCCCATCGACCTGGTCCATGAAGGCGACCTCGGCCTTGGTCAGGCCGTCAATGCTCAGGACCGTGTCGGCGCCACTGAGGTAGTTGTTGTTGCCGACCTTGAAGAAGTCGGTGTTGGCCAGGAAGATGGTCCAGAACACATCGTTGATCTTCAAACCTGACCCACGACCCAACTTGCGCGGCACGGTCGTGATGGCGCCCAGGTCATCGTTGATGATGTCGCGCCGGTCGATGGCCAGCAGCAGGCCGTACGTGTCGGCCTTGTTGGTGTACTGCTCTTCGCCGAGATTACCGTGCTTGAGTTCGCCGCCGGGCGCAACGATCTCATACTGGTCCTTGCCCACGAGGCGATATGACGTCACGGTCTTGAAGTCGCTCACGTTGCGCACCGCGGTGATGTTCCGCCAGGTGCGCTCAACGGAGAAGAAGCCTTCGAGGAGGAACTTGTTGGCGACGTTGCTCAGGATGCCGCCGATGTCGATCGTGCTCATTCCCGCTTCGATGCCGGGGTTGAAGGCGAACTTGAGCACATTGCGGCTGTCGCGGAAGTTGCGGCCGCTGTATCCGTTCGCCCACGCCGCTTCGAGGAGCAGTTCCTGCAGCCCGATGCCGCCGCGGAATCGCTTCGCGGCCAGGTCGAGCGCCTGTTCTTCACAGTGCTTCTCGGGTTCATCCAATCCGGCGGTGAGCATGCACGCCGCTTCGAGAACCTGGGTGCTGACATTCTGGTCATGCACATGGATCGCGGGAGCCTTGGGCCGGTTGGCGCGGAGGATCTCCAGTTCGGTGCGCGTGGAATCCCAGCCTTCGCGGATCGCCTTGGCTTCGATCTCATCATGCTGGCCGGCGCAGAGGCGGCGGACTGCGGAGATGCGTGTCGTCTCAGCCAAAGCCTGCGCGCGGATGTCTTCGACGGCATTGGCGTTGGCATTCGACGCATCAGCCTGCGTCTCGGGCTTGGGCTGCGTCACCGTGCCGTTGGTCGTGGTGCCGCTGTTGGCGGCGATGGTTTCCTTGTTCTCACCGTCCATGATGTTCTCCTGAGTCGCCGCGATCGCCGCGACGTTCACACTGGTCTTTCCATCCGCCCCAAGGTCCACGAAACTGATCTCGCCAAGTGTCGCCTTGCGGACCACGTTCACCGGCCCGGCAAACTCCTGGCCGTTGACGAGCACCTTCTGACCGTCGCGGATGAATTCGAACTCCTCGACCGAAGCGCCCACCGACGCCTGCCACGGGAACCCGTTTCTCGAAGATGTCACAATCTCGCGCGCTGTTGGTGTGTCGCGCGAGACAATGCCCGCTGCAATCAACTGGCCCTGCTCAATCCGGATCGCATCCGTATGCCCGACACCCGAAGCCGGGTCATGGCTGAAACGGATCGGCCGCTGTTGCGAGGGGATGTTCAGTCCGGCCAGGTCAAGAATGACCGGATGCCGCCACGCGGCGACCCGCATGGCGCTGCCGGTGTAGGCGATCATCTTGAAACGCGGCAGCGCCGTCTGGCCCTCGCCGGCCGCGGCCTCGATGTCGATCTGCGCCGAAGCGGTGATCTCGATCGACTGCGGTGTTGCCTGCTCAGGCGGCGATGCTGACCGCGTTGGCGCTTTCGTTCTGGCCATCGTCTTCTTCCTTGTCCGTTTCATCAGGGCTGCCGGCGCCGGGTTGGACCTGCGCGGGTGACAGTCCCAGTTCCTTCATGAGTTCGACTTCACGCGCCCGCTGGCGCAGTTCCTCTTCCCAGTCCCGTCCCTGCCGGGCGAACTCGGTCGCGAGTGTCGTGGTGTGATTCGCCAGTCGCGTGGCCTGCGCCGTAGCTTCCTTGGCGGGGTCGACGTGCTCCATCCCGTCCCAGAACCACGTGTGCGGCGTGGCGACGCCGATCGCCCGCATCGACTGGGGCAATAGCCCCTCAACAAGCACGGCTTCATCGAGCCACGCACGGAGGATCCGATCGAGGACCGCCGTCTGGAGGTGGTTCTGCTCGACGCGGATCGACTTGTAGTAGGTCTGGTGGTCGAGCCGGCCGGAGGCGTAGTTGTACCCGCTGGAGTTCCCGGCCGCGACGTTGAAAGGCATGTTCAGGCAACGCGCGATCTCGTTGAGAATCTCGCGCTTGAACTCGGCATACGTCGTCGCGGGCTGCTCGGCATGGACCTGGCCCAACTTCCACCCGCCGGGCAGGACGGTGGCCAGACGCTTCTCGAGTTCCACGATGTCCATCGGCTCGAGGGATTCGGCTTCACCGTTGGGCGGCGCGTCGGTGTAAATGACAGCCGCGAAGTCCGCCGCAGTCTCGGCCGCGGCGATCACCGCGAGTGTGTAGCGACGAAGTTGAGCGAATAATGGCAGCGCCGGAGTGATGTCGGGAATGCCGCGCCACTGACCGGGCCGATCGACGCGGTAGTAATGGACGACCGACGCCGCGGGCACGGTGTCGAACTCGCCGCTGAAACCGAACGCACCGCCGTCACCTGGATGACGACGCAGCACGGTGTACTTGATCGGATTGCCGAACGAATCAAAGGTGATGCCGTCCGCTTCGCCGATGCGAAGCAGACGACCGGGCGGACTCGTTACCTGGTCCGGTTCGACGAGCCGCAGATCAAGTTGGACCGGCGCCTCGACGGCTGGATTATTCGTCAGAATGCCGAATGCTTCGCCACTCTCGGCCCGGGCCAGGCGCATGGTGCGCAACTTCTCGGGCAGGTTGATCGCCTTGCTCCACTGCTCGAACGACTTCTCGATGATGTCGTTGGCCTTCGTGTCCGTGGTGAGCATCTGGAGGCGCGGCCCGGTGCCGATGGTGTCGTTGGCCAGGGTGAGCACGATGCCTTTGGCGTACGAGTTGTTGGCGACCTCGTAGCGGGCCCGGTTGCGCAGGATGCGCCGGACTTCGGGCGAGAGTGCCGCGTTGGGAGAGAGGCCGTCGGCGTTGGCCCAGTGGCGGCGATTGTCGGTCGTGGTCTGCGCCGAGTCGAACTTGGCGCGGACGATCCGCACCGGCGGGCGCGAGGGCGCTGCCGGCGCCTTGCCGCCATTGCCAAGCCACGATGTCACGAGACGCTTGAGCATCATCACGCCGTACCCGGCGGCTCCAGTTGCACGAACTTCACCTTGAACCCTTTGCCCCGGCTCGCCTTCTTGGTCTCGAGGTAGCGGTCCGCTTCGATCTGGTCCGCGAGGCTGTGCTGCTCGACGCTGCCCGAGTCGCCGCTCGCCTTGGCGGGGCCTTGGGCGTTGGTGCTGATCGCCTGCTCGATATCGGTTTCAGCCATCCCTTGTCCTCGTACATTTCGATGAGAACTGCCATGCGCTTGCGATACCGGCGCTGCCGCTGGGCGTAGGTGTTCACCGCCGTCGCGGCCGGTCGCCCTTCAAGATGCGCCAGCCACGCCTCCTGCACCGCGTCATCCAGATCAGGCGCAGGGACAAAGCGCAACTCGATCACGAGCCGGCCCGGGTTATCCAGAGGTGGAAGCACATGGTCCATCCGTCAGGTACGGACGGGTGAAACGCTCAAGGATTGCGGATGGGGAGGGGAGGGCGCGAAGTCGTTACACCGGTAGACATCATGTGTTGGGTTGTGATACAAGAGACCCGATTGTGTGCTGCGGGTTCAAGGAGTCTTATGCGGGCACCCTGTTCTGCAATGCAAGCATGATCGCGGTATGATAACGACGGACTGTCTCTGGAGGTGCAATGAAGGCAGATTGTCCTCATTGTGGCAAGGACCACGTGACTATCCCCGAAAAACCCGGGGTGTACGAAGGGACTTGCCAAACCGTTCCGGGCCACTTCACGGTTGTCGTGGAACCAGACGGCCACAGCCGGGTGGTTCGTGGGATCACTAAAGCCGAATCTGATGCCCGCTCGGAGTTCTTCGTCGCCGCCGTATTTCTGGCTGTCATCGTACTTGGGTTTGGAACGTGGATTCTGGTATACCTGTATGGTTCCAATGCTGCGTGGATCGTGTTCGCCAGCGTTCTGAGTGCCGCTCTGTTGGCGGTCTGCGCGATTGCCCATAACCGACTCTCAAGGGCGCTGAACAATGTGAGGCGTAGCAAAGCTCACCTCGCTTCAATCCTCGCGCGAAGGGGAGTGGCGTTAGAGGGCGTGATCTCGTGTGCACAAAACGCTGCAGACCATGAGCAACTGACACAAATCGGAGTCGCCGCGGCCCGTTCCGCCAGCCCATTCTCGCTCGGATCAATTACTGTGGAAGCTCCTCCAAACTTGGAAGCACTTGGGCTGTTTTCAACCGCACAACGCGCGGCTCTCGAATTTGAACCAGAGATTCTCACAGCGTGGCAGGCGTGGGCTGATGCAGCGATGAACTACGAGAACACTCGATGCACGTTTCCGATCATCATGTATGCATCGCTAATGAACGCGGCAGTTCCAGATCGGTATCCATCGCTTCTGGGCAGTGTGGATTTGAGTGAGTAGCGGTCGGTGTGGTTTGCAGTCGAGGACCACTCGGATCTTCGCTGGGAGGCGATTGATTGCTTAGCCGCCAACTCGTTCCGTTGTCGTCACCCGCCTCCCACAGTGCCGACACTCCCGCCGCCTGCGGATTGCTCCACCCGGAATCTTCCTCGTGTAGACCACCTCGAAATGTCCGCACCCGCACTTCGGGCAGCGAATTCCCCTCGGTTCCGAATCACGCTTCGACTTCGTCTCGGTGCTCATCGCCGCCCTCCCTGGAGTTCGGAGAGGCGAATGCGCTGCCGCGTTGCGGGCCGTGTGTCGGTGCCGTAGAGCACTGCTCCCTGCATCGACGCGGCGACGGCGCAGCCCACGAGGCAGTCCAGCCAGTGGTTGTCGAGGCCATCCACGCGCAATTTCCACTCATCGACGGTCCGGCCGCGGCCCTGCGTTTTCACGCGGTATTCGCTTGTGAGGTGCTCGGCGAGCAGTTGATGGTTCGTCGCCGTGCGATTGGGTGAGCCAGTCGTGCGCCTGAAGAGCGACAGACATCCAGGGTCGCCCATCGGCACTGCCAGACGCGCGTGCACGAACGACTTCCAGTAGTTCGTGTCAAACACGACGTGGCGCACGGCCCGCTTGCCGGTGATGACGGGAATACGCCAGTTCAGGCCGACGCGGTCGCCGCGCTTTCGTTTGTACTCGCTGAAGGGGATGCTCGAAGCGCCGACGTACCGCCCGTGGCTGGGCATGACCACAGTCGCATACCGGCTCTGACGGCAGAACTGATAGACGACATCGGACGACTGACCCCAGTTCGCGTCGATCAGGCACCGGTCGATGCGCACCATCGCGCCGTCGTCGCGTTTCCACTCCCGGCCGAGTTTGTTCTCGATGAGCCGTTCGAGCCCGGCGTAGACCGCGCCTTCGAGACCGGCGCGAGGAGAGGCGGCGGCCAACGTCCTCCGAATATCGCGGAGTGTGAAATACGCCTCTTTCTGGTCCGGCTCGGTGCCGTAGTCGATGACGCTGCCTGTGAAGTTTTCCTCCCACGCCACGATGAGCCAGAAGAGCGCCTTGGCCTGCACGTCAATGAACATGGTGAGCATCGACGAGCCGATCGGCACCTCGCCGCGCTCGTGGCCGTTGACCTTGGCGCTGATCTGCTCGGCCGTGAGCAGGTCTTCGTCGAGGGAGGTGCTTTCGGGCAGCGGTTCGTTCTGGTATTCGGCCCAGAATGCAGCCTCATCCTGGAGCCGCAGATTCATGGCATGCTGAACGGCGCTGAGTTCATCGTGGTTGAACCGGTCGGGCCACGCGACCTCGGCGCCTTCATCCATCTCATAGCGATGCTGCCCGTAGTACTCCGTGGCGCGGGTGATGCCTTCGTCGGCGCGCAATCCCTCAGCGCGCAGACGCGCGTACTCCGCCCACAGCTGCTCGCGGGTCGGGAACGAGTACACCATCCTGGTGCGTTCACCCTGCCACTGCGGATGCTTGTCGCGATCGAGCAGACGGTCGGCCAGGTCATCCGGCCGCACGACGGTGACTGTCATCAGCCCGGCGATCTTCTTGCCGGGGCCGGCCAGACCGAGGATGGCGCCGGCGAGGATGCGTTCGCGGGTTGCACACTGCGATGGTGAACGAGCCGACTCATCCGTCTGCGGATCGTCGATGAGCACGAGTGATGGTCGCACGCTTCGGCCATCCGGCCGCTTGTACTTCATGCCGCGGATGCGCCCGGTGATTCCCGCGACACGGATGATCCCGCCCGAGGCGAGCGAATCGGGCATCGTCGGCAGGACGATTTCGCGCGCTGTCCAGCCGATGTGGGTCTGCTCACCCTGGTACAACTGCCCCGCAGCGCGCTGATGGATGCCTTCGAGGCACCGGATCGGATAGCACGCCTCGCGGAAGTCATCCAGGAGCAGGTCGTTGTTCTCCAGTTCGGCCTTGATCGAATCGAGCATCTGCCCGGCATGCTCTTCGTCGGATCCGATGAGCGCCACGAACTCACGGTGGCCGTAGAGCAGTGCCCAGAGACAGGCGATCTCGCAGAGGCTGGTCTTGCCACTGCCGCGCGGCATGGCCATGGCGAACAAGCCACCCTCGAGCACGGCCCGCTCGATCTTGGCGATGACCTTGAGGTGATCCGGTGACCATGCCAGATCGAACGTCTGCGGAAAGTACGTCTCGCAGAAGAGGCGGAAGTTGCGGCGGCAGGACTCCTTGCGCTCGGGATCGACGACGTCGGGCAGATCACCAATATCCCGGCCCGCCTGGGACATCGCCATGTTGCGCTGTCGCGAGCGTTCCCGGTGGGCTTCGTAGGAGTCGAACGGCTCGGGTTGCGGCGCATTGAGCCATTCGTGGCGCTCGACGACCAGCCAGGCGGTGTAGCGCAGCAGATCGATCGACCGGCCATCACCGATCCGATAGCCAGCGCGGGTGCGGTGGCGATGGAGTTGCCGCTCGCTGATCACCTCGCCCAGCGGAGTCGAGTTGAGCAGTTGGCAGAGTTCGCCGGGCTTGAGTTGGCGCGGGTCAATCGCCACGGCTGCCTCCGCGCTCCGCCATGTCCTTGATGAGCCAGGCGGCGTAATGCACAAGGTTGATCGTGCCGTCGCCGTTCGTCGGCGCGCCGGAGTCGATGTCGAGTTGCACCATGGCTTCGGAGATCGGTTGGCCACCCACGCGCGTCAACAGCCGCGCCGTGTCGGTCACCGATAGAGCGGCGGGATTGAGCGCGCCGGGACGTTCGGTTTGATCTTCACGCGGCGTCGACACGGCGGCCCTCCGCGGCCCACGGCGCGCCCGGGTTGCTCGATGCGAGGCGTCGGCCCATGTGGATGCCCGGCCCAACGTGGGCCAACACGGCGCGATGTTCGGCCTTACCTAGCACATGCCTAGCAACCTGCCCACATGTCGTGCGAAGTTGCCCACATTCTGCGAATCCTGCTCGAATCCACGGCAATTCCCCTTGCATGTTCGCGCTGTTCATGCCCTCATGTGTGCAACGCGAGGCGGAACACGCCGCCCGCCAACACCAGCGAAAGGACGCACGACCATGACAACGAGAACCAATGAGAACGACCACGCCAAACGAATCCGCGAACACGCGATGTTCAGCGAGACCGACCTGCGCTACCTGCGGGCCAAGGGCTACACCGACGCCGAGATCCTCGCCTTCTGGGATCGCGACCACGCGATGGGCAAGGAGCCGGTGATCCACGCCGGCACGCGGGTCGAGAGCATCGCCATTCGCGTGGACTCGGTTCAGAAGCAGGTGCGGGCCAGCGCCGCGCTCAACATCGAACTGGGCATCAGCACCTACAAGACCGGCTGCGCCAACGTCGCGGTCAGCGACACCTATGCACCCACCTATGGGTTCATGGCCACCGCGATCGACACCACGCGGCGATCCCTGGCGCAGCGCATCTTCGAGAAGAACGCGGAAGACCTCGACGCCGGCCAGTGCGGCGAACTCGACGCGGTGATTCGGGCCGGCATGCTCGTCGCCAACGTCAGCCAGATTTGAACCAGCCAACCACCGAAAGGAGACCCCACCATGTTCATCAAGAGCATCACCATCGAAGGCGTAGACGGCGACATCGAGATGGTCCATGTTGACGAGACGCCCAGCGGCCGAGGCGCGGGAGTTCTGGTCATGGAACTGAGCGAATCGAAGCGCCGCGATCAGACGGCCCGGCGCGCCAACCGCACCATCTGCATGATGGAATCGAAGCAGAGCGACGAGGAGCAGTTCGCCGCCGCGATCGAGGCGACCAAGGCCATCTGTGGCGTGAGCCGCGGCAAGGTCAACGCCACCAACAGCATGATCCACGAGGTGTGGCGCGAGATGCAGCGCGTCGCCGGCTGCTGAACCACGCAGGAAGGAATCACCATGAGCACGACACGCGACAACACCTTGAACGCCATCGCCCGCGAGGCCCTCGGCCTTGAGACGCTCGAAACCCGCAACAGCGACAGCCTCGACTTCCACGACACCGCCGTCTGGTGCGTCAAGGAAGCACTCGAGCGGGCGTACGAGGCCGGACGCCAATCGGCACGGCCGACCAAGGCCGTGTGCCCGGCATGCGGGCGCAAGATCGAGATCACGCCGCTGCCGGCGAGCAAGTGAGAGAGGAGCAGAATGAACACCAGTACCAGCCAGATTGAACGAAATCGCACCATCCGCCGCAACGGCGGCGGCGCGCCCAACATCATCATCCGCGAAGCGTGCGATCGCGACGGCGTCGTCCTGGGTCACCTCGTCACCAGCCACGACGGCACGCCCGAGGGCATCGTCGCCGCTACACGCCGTGCGACGCAGCGCATGCTCGACGCCTTCGCCGACGCGTGCAACGTCAACAGCCGCATCATCGCCACCGACGCCGCGGGCAAACCGCGCTGGTCGGTGTCGCCGAACTTTGCAGTCCTCGAAGAACTCGCCGCCGAGTGACGGCGGTTCACATCCACCAACCGCTCTCTTGAAAGGAGCAGCACGATGAAGAAGAACGAGATCAGGATTGGTAACACGTACACCGCGAAGGTGAGCGGCAAGATCGCCAAGGTGCGCATCGATGCCGAGAACCGCAATGGCGGCTGGGACGCCACCAACCTCGCCACGAAGAAGAAAGTGAGGATCAAGTCCGCCCAGCGGCTTCGAGCCGAGGCCGGGCCGCCGCCAAAGACGCCCAGCACAACTCAAGCGACCACGCGAGCCTCTGGAGCGTCCTCCGGGGGCTCGGTTGTTGATGGAAAGATCGCCGAGCGCGACGCCAAGGCCGCAGCCAAGGGTCTGGTCATGAAGACCGAGATCGTCAACGGCAAAGAGAGGTCGCGCTGGGTGAAGAAGGCAGAAGAGGCCGCCGCCCAGCAGGGCGAGTCGCCGGTGAAGGCAAAACGCAAGGGCCGACGGACCCCGCCGCGCATCGCGCTGGTCAACAAGGACCAGTACGCTGAGATCGCCAAGGAGGTCGAGGACCTGCCCACCAGCAGGAACCACGTGTGCTGGAAGAAGAACGGCAAACTCCACGAGTTGTACTTCCGCGTTGATGGTCGCACGCCACTGCTCTACCGCGTGCCCGCGACCTCGCCCATCGATGAGAAGACCGGCTGCCGCGAGGTGGACGCCTCGGGCAGTGTGACGGGCGTCTTCCACATCAAGCAGAGCATCAAGCAACTCACCGGCAAGACGCCGGCGCAACTCGGCATCACAATGCCGCCCGACCGCGGTGCTCCGAAGGCTCGCACGACGAGCGCGAACTCGAAGGACGGCAAGGACGCCAAGCCGCGCATGAAGCGCGAGGGTCTCAGCGGGCTCGATGCCGCAGCGCAGGTCCTGGGGCGGGCGAAAGAGCCGCTCGATGCCAAGACCATCGCCGAGCGCGCCATCGCGGCGGGCTGGAAGACCAACGGCGCTACGCCGCACGCGACGCTCTACGCCGCGATGATCCGCGAGATCAAAGCCAAGGGCAAGGACGCGCGCTTCGCCAAGGTGGACAAGGGCCGCTTCACCGCGGCCGGGAAGGCCGGGTGAACCATGGACCGCGAAGTCCAACGACTGCTCGCCCACGCCGACCAGGCTCGCGCCACGATGCGCGACACGTTGGCCGCCATGCCCGCGAGCGACAAGGCGGCATTGATTCGCACCTGCGCCGCTGGCGACCTCACCGGTTTCAACGAACGCACATCGCTGCTGGTGGGCCTGCTGGCGATCGTCGCCATCTTCGACCTGAGCGAATCCCGCGGGGAGGTCAGCCCATGATCGCCGAGGCCAATGACGAACGTGTTGAACCGGGCTTTGCCTGCCCGCATTGCGGCGAGCGCCGCATGGACATGCTGGTGTGGGTCGAGGACGACCGCGTCGAATGCCAGACATGCGGCCGTCACTACGACCCGGCCGCGGAAGGAGGTGACGCCGATGTCGCAGCAACTGAATGAGACCTTCGTCGTCGATGCCGCCAGCGGCGCGCTGCTGCGCCAGGTCGTGCCCAAGCGCGGCAAGCCGTATGAACACATGTGCTCCAAGCAGGTCTACGACGACGTGGCCTACGCGATTGAGCAGATGGGCAACGCCGCGTTCACCATGGAGGACATCCGCACCAAGGCGGGCGGCGGCGACGAATCGTGCATGCCGCCGTGGTCGCAGGTCGCAACCGCCATCGCGTTCCTGAAGGAGCGATCCTGCATCGTGCCCGCCCGCGAACGCAAGCATGTCGCCGCCAGCGACTTCGTGTACGAGGACGCGCTGATCGAGTACCACGCCTTGCGCGAGAAGGGACCGGAGGCGGCCGCCACCGAGTAGACGGTCCCATCTCGACAAGCATCCACAGCCGTGGCCCAAGTCGCGGCTGTGTCTGCGGTGATGTCCTGTTGCCCGCCAGCCAGTACAATCATCATCATGCTCACGTGGGCACGCCGCATCGCAATCTTCCTGCTGCTCGGCGCGGTCGCCAATGTCGCCGTTGCGTGGGCGTGCGCATTCGCTCAAACGGAAGTCGTGCCACATCGGGGAGGATTCGAACATCCTACCGGCGATGCAAACCGTGCGATTTCTGTAACGCGCCGATTTGGATGGCAATACGTCATAGATTTCGAGTTCACGCGGCAAGTGCGAAGCAAGATCGTCGGGGACGGACCGTTGCCTCGCTATGACAGTCGAATGTGGTGGCCCGACGAAGGCCACCAGCCAATCAATCGACGGGGATACCTCGGATGCGGTTGGCCAATGTTGTCTCTCATTGCGTCGGTGGCTCCGGAGCCCACGTTTGTGGCATTGCAAGGTCAATCGGGCAAACGGCCCGTGGTGCGTACTGGCATTGCAATCAACCCACGTCGCCTCGGTACCCCTCCAAGTGTCACGATTCCTGACATCATTCCGATTGGTGTGCTTTGGCATGGTTTCGCTGAGAACACGCTCGTCTATGCCGGAGTTATTGCGCTGCTGACACTGAGTGCGGGCGCGATCCGTCGCAATTGGTGTCGACTGAACAATCGATGCGCTGCCTGCGGCTACCCGCGCGGCACATCGCCGGTCTGCACCGAGTGCGGCGCAACACTGCCCACCGTGATCACCAAGTAAGCGAGACATCAGTTTGCAGACTCCGTATGGCTTATCCGCTCTGCCTTCTTCCCTGTGAATTGCTCGTACCGCTGCACGATCACATCGCAGTAGGCCGGGTCGAGTTCCATCAGGTACGCGCGGCGCTGCGTCTGCTCAGCGGCAATCAGAGTCGAGCCCGATCCCCCAAACAGATCGAGCACGTTTTCGCCAGCGTGCGATGAGTACTGCATGGCGCGCACCGCCAACTCGACTGGCTTCTCCGTCAAGTGCACCATCGATGCTGGGTTGACCTTCTTCACGTGCCAGAGGTCGGTGGCATTGTTGGGCCCGAAGAAGCGGTGCGCTGCACCTTCGCGCCATCCGTAGAACGCGATCTCGAACGCGCCCATGAAGTCCTTGCGGGTGAGAACCGGGTGTTGCTTATCCCACACGATGCCTTGGCTGAAGTACAGCCCCGCGCGCTTCAACGGCCCCGGGTAGTTGCCGAGGTTCGCGTAGCCGCCCCAGATGTAGAAGCCGCCGCCCGGGATGAGCACGCGCGCGATGTTGCCGAACCAGGCGTCGAGCATCTCGTCGAATGCTTCGTCGGTGACGAAGTCATTGGCCAGCGGTCGGTCCTTGGCCCGCATCTTCTTCGTCGTCCGCTTCTTCTCACCCTGGCGGGCCACGTCGAACGACTGGTGATGCGTTCGCTTCTTCTTCGTCGCCTCCGGGAACGACGAATTGCCGGCAGCGATCGCGTTGTTGCTGCGCGGTTCGACGCGGACGTTGTACGGCGGATCGGTGTTGACGAGATGGATCGGCTGGCCATCGAGCAGTCGATCGACGTCGGCGGCGCTGGCGCTGTCGCCGCAGAGCAACCGGTGGTCACCGAGAATCCAGAGGTCGCCTCGCTTCGTGACCGGCTCATCGGGCGGCTCTGGGATCGAGTCCGGATCCGTCAGTCCGTCGTGCACGCCGGGATCGAGCAGTTTGGCCAGGTCATCGGCGCTGAAGCCGAGACTCGACCAGTCGATCCCGGCACCCTGGAGTTCGGCCATCTCCAACGGCAGGAGTTCCATGTTCCACTCTGCCAACTCCGCCGACTTGTTGTCCGCAATCCGGTACGCGCGCACCTGCTCGGGGCTCAGATCGGTGGCGACATGGACCGGCACCATCTCCAGACCGAGTTTCTGCGCCGCCTTCCAGCGCGTGTGCCCGCAGATGATGACGCCGTCACCATCGACGACGATCGGCTGCCGCCAGCCGAACGCCGTGATGCTGTTGGCCACCGCTTCGACGGCGTCGTCGTTGAGCCGCGGGTTCTTCTCGTAGGGCTTGATCTCGGCCAATGGCCGCAGTTCGACTTTCATGGTTCAGTTCTCCTTTGGGCCATCCTCGTGGCCAAATCGCCGCCACGTGGCCGCCCACGTTGGCCCGTGTCGCGAGATGTGGATTGCGGTGGTAGGTGTAGACGCCCGGGCCTGCAGCATCGCCCCGTGGCCAACGTGGGCCAATCCGGACAGGTCGGACAGGCGCAACAAACTCTGTCTACGTTGGCGGCTGTTCCCGCGGGCCAAGCCGGCCACCAACTTGCGCCAAGTACCTACGTGCCGTCCGGGACTGCGCCCGGAAGGCATGGCCGCTGCGCGGCAGATGGGTTGGTGGGTAGCATCGACCGGTTCTGCAAGGAGCTGGCCATGGTCCCACCCGATCCGTTCACCCAGCGGTACGCTCGTCTGCTCGACGAGATCTACGACGTCGTCGATCGCATCATCGTCAACGCCTACTTCGAATTGGGCGGATCGCCTGGAGGCTTCCGGTGCTGGTGGCATCAACTCCACGGCACGACGGACAACCTCGACAACACACACCTGATGCGCATGGCCGGGCGCTTCTCTCGCCGCGTTCGAGGATGGGCGAAGAAGAACGGCATCCCGGTCGTGTACTGCAAGGCAGGCGATCGGAAGCACCAGATCGTCGAGCAGTACGTGCCCGATGATCCCAGCTTTCGTGGCATATTCGCCGTGATGGTGAATCGCGCTCCGGCGCCGGTGTGGGAGGTACTGCGTTTCCCCGGTGGTGGTTTCCATCTGAAACGCAAGGAGCCAAAGCCGTTCGTCAGTCACTATTCGTTCCACATCATCGATGATGAGTGGGGTCATGTCACCATCAGGATGAGCGGTCACGCGCCGTTCAAAGCGCAGGTGATGCTCAACGGCCACGAGTACACCGCATGCCAGGCCCGGAAGGCCGGCATCCAGTTCGTCAAGGACGGCAACTGTTTCACAGAGGTATCTGATGCCGCTGCCTTGGCGAAAGTCGCGGACTCCTTGCGGTCGCGCACCGCTATAGGGCGTCTTCGCCGAGTCTGCGAGCGATGGATCTACATGTGCCTCTGCTTCGGCCTGCCATTCGACGACCAGAAGAAGTCGAACTTCCGCTATGCCTACTCCGTCTACCAAGTCGAGTACAGCCGCAACCTGCTGTTCCACAACGGCTGTCAGATGGAGCAGGTCTTCGACGGCGTGATCGATCGCACCCGATCGCTCATGAACATCGATCGCGTCAAGACGATTTTCGGATGGAAGGCTCGCCCGCAGAAGCGGTTCTACGGCACCCGCCGGTTCGAATCCGTAGTCGAGACACCTTCGTACGACCTGACGATCTTCAAGCTGCACTTCGGGCGCTTGACCGTCAAGATATACACCAAAGGCGAATGCGTGCTGCGAACCGAGGCGATCGCTCATAACACGGTGGAACTGCGCTGCGGCCGGGTGATCGAAAAGTTCCCAGAGATCATTCAGAAGCTGGCCGAGCTCCTGGAGCGATTCCTCCGCGCACTGCGGTGCATCGACTCCGCGTGGATCAGTGACCGAACGCTGGAGACATTGCCAACGTCGGGCGTTGTCGGCAAGACTCGCATCGGCGGTGTGGACATCAACAAGCCGCGCACTCGCGCGGCGATGCAAGCGGTGATCGCACTCGCCGCATCGCCGCGCGGCTTCACGGCAGCGCAGCATGCTGAGAAGGTGCGCGAGATCATGGCGACGAGCGCCGCGACGTACTCGCCACGCCAATCGTCGTACGATCTGAAGAAACTCCGTGGAAAGGACCTCGTGGGGAAGATCTCGCCTCGTGGCCGGTACTATGAGCCGACGCCAGACGGTCTCCGCGCCATGGCTGCCCTGGTCGTGCTCCGCGACAAGGTGATCAAACCGTTGCTCACATACAACGGCCGATGCAAGCCCGGCTCCAAAACCTCGGCCACCGCCGATCTCGATGCCCGATACCAAGCCGTCCAGCGTGAAATGCAGAAGCTGTTCCATCATCTCCAGCTCGCCGCCTGAGGGTGGGACAAAGCGTTGTCGATATGCGGCGTGTAAGCGCCTAT
>DIDT01000066.1 GCA_002418285.1 Phycisphaerales bacterium UBA5793 | reverse complement strand
CCCCCCTCAGAAAAATGAAAATCGTTCAAAATTCCTGATTCGTCCCGCACAGAGGCGCTCATTTACACAAACGCGCGCCGCAGCGCGCGCCTGCGCTCAAAAATCGCGCATGGAAGCGCTCTGGCGCGCACCAGAAGTTCCCAACATGGTGCATCTCCGTGTTGGCACGCATTTTGCGTTGCACATTTTCTGGAATCGCGCCTCACGCTGCGCCGCCCGCGAAAAAAGTCTGACTCCCACTCGAGAGCGACTCGCCGCCACCCCGCATATCGCATCGCAAACCAATGCCGGCTCGCACACCAGCGCACCACCTCACCTGTTGGTAGACGCCTGATCTGATCCCCCCTCACCCACTCGCCACTACACTCCAACATGGACCCCAATGAAGAAGTCTGTCTCTGCTACCATGTCACCCAGCGCAAGATCGTCGCGTACCTCAAGCGCGAGAACCCGCCGGTGGCGTCGCTCATCAGTGAGTGCCTCGGCGCTGGCACCGGCTGCGGCTGGTGTATTCCTTATCTCAAGCGTCTCTACGCCATGCACGAAGCCGGCCTTGAGCCCGACCTGCTCATCTCACCCGAGCAGTACGCCAAGCAGCGACTCGACTACCACGCGACTGGGGAGCGGCCGCCCGGCGGCGACGACGAGCAGCGCCACCCCGAAGCCCCCGTTCCATGAACGGGGGTTTCCCCAGTCGGCGATCTCACGAGCCAAGCCACGGCTGCACCTTCCACAGCCACAGCACGCGACTGATCGAGCCGACTTTCTCCGCCGCGACCGCGTCGAGCAGCACGGCAAAGGCGATCCACATCGCGATCATGATCCACCGTCGCCAGCCCGCCAGACGCCACAGGACCAGCGACAGCACCGGCCCGACGGCCAGCAGGGCCAGGAAAGCCATGACCAGCCCCGGCCGCCGCTGCAGCCACATCGCTTCGAGCAGCCCGCCCTGGAGCGGCGCCCCGCCCGGGTCGGCTGCGAACACCGCCAGACAGATGCTCTGAAGCATGAAAAGGCCGATAAGGCTCAGCGAGGCGATCTGCCGCCTGCCAGCCTCCAAGTACCGCTTGCGTCGACGTTTACGTGTCAGCATCAGAAGAAAAAATCGACCACTTCCCGGGGCGGGAATGACCGGACGGCATCCAACTGGCATCCAGTCTGTCGCCAATATCGATGGCCGAGACCTTACCGGTTATTCAAGGCTCCTCAGGCCTCGAGAGCCCGACCCGATAACCGGTCTTTGCAATTGCGGCTCCGAAACAGCATTGGCGCGACCCACGCCCTGCTGTACACTGGTAGTCGGAGCGGCGGAGGAAACGCAACGTGATTCAGTTCCACACATCACATTCGCTTCATCGCAGCCCGCTGGTTCGCGTCGCCGACTACGAGTGTGCCTACCCCGGCATGGAGCTCAGTCGCCCGATGGTTGCGGCGTGTGCCTCGCTCGCGCTGCCGCGTTGCGGCATCTGCGTGGTGCATACCGAAGGGAAGATCGTTCGCGCTGATCCGAATCACGTGCTCTTTTTCAATCGCAATCAGGAGTTTCGCATCCGTCACCTCGCCTGCGGCTGCAAGGACTGCGGCACCGAGATGGCGATCGATCATGACGTGCTCGCCGAGATCATTCGCGAACACGACCCGCGCGCTGTTGACGATCCTGATCGTCTTTTCGCCTTCACGCACAGTCCGATCACGCCGGAGATCTGCGTCGCGCAGCGCATCGTGCTCAAACACTCGCATGCGGGTGAAGCGCTGGAAACGGAAGAAGCCGCGATCGACCTCGTCGAGCGCATCGTGGCCGCGTCGTATGAGCGTTGCGTCGTCTCGACGCGCCAGCACCGCCCCGACACGAACCGGGCGCATGCCGATCTGGTGGACAACGCGAAGGTGTGGCTCGCTACACGCTACCGTGATGTCCTTGCGCTGGATTGCATCGCTCGGGCGATTGCGACGTCGCCGTATCACTTGTGTCGCATCTTCCGCCAGCAGACGGGTATGACGCTCTCGCGCTACATCCACCGGCTGCGCTTCAACGAAGCGGTGGAACGTCTGGCGGCCGGCGAGCACGATCTGACGCGTCTGGCGCTGCATCTCGGTTTCTCGAGCCACAGCCACTTCTCGACGGCTTTCCAGCGAGAGTTTCATCGCCCGCCCTCGGCGGTACGCGAGACGTTGACTCGCGTCTGAGAGGGGATCGCAGGCAAATCAAACGAGCAATTACATGAAAGCCCGCGAGAGAATCGTCGGGCATGATTGATGGTCCACCTATCCGGAGCCACTGTCATGCGTTGTCCTACCTCGCGTTCATCGATCATTCTGTCCATCCTGCTTGCCCTGCTAACCAGCCCGCTCGTTCGCGGCCAGGTCTTTGTTGAGCGGGCCGAGTTCGGCAGTGGATCGACCATCTCTCTTGCCTGGGCCGATGCAAACGGCAGCGGCTCCCTCGACGCAGCCGTGGGCAACTTCGGTGGCGGGAATCGCTTCTATCGCAACAACGGCGTGGGCTTCTTCACGGAGGAAAACCAGTTCGGCAACTTCGCGACCTTTGCCGTGGTCTGGGCCGACTTCGATGAGGATGGTGATCCCGATCTGGCTGTGGGCAACGGTTCGAACGCTCAGAACGACCTGTTCATCAACAACGGCGATGGTACCTTCACGCAGCGTGCCGAGTTCGGTCTTGATCGCACCAACGCCATGGCATGGGCCGACTGCGACAACGATGGCGATCTCGATCTGGCCGTCGGCAATGGCATCCTCGGCAGCGCGGGTCAGAACCGGCTCTATCGCAGCAACGGCGACGGCACCTTCAGCGTCGAAGATCAGTTCGGCGCTGGCGAATCCGTCACCATGGCCTGGGGCGATTACGACAACGACGGCGATGTCGATCTGGCCGTCGGCAACGGTGGATTCCACGCAGCAGCGCAGAACTTCCTCTACGTCAACAATGGTGATGGCACCTTCACCCAGCAGGCACAGTTCGGCCTGGGTGACACCGCGAGTCTCATGTGGGGCGACGCCGACAATGATGGCGATCTCGATCTCGCCGTTGGCAACTGGAACAACGGGCAGAACGAACTCTACGTGAACAACGGCGACGGAACGTTCACCGAACAGCCAAAGTTTGGCGGACGCGACACGAACACGATCAGCTGGGGCGACTACGACAACGACGGCGATCTCGATGTCGCCGTGGGTAACGGTGACTTCTCCAGTGCGGATCAGAACTACCTCTACATCAACGATGGAAACGGCGCATTTACCGAGGTGGCGGCGTTCGGCCTGGGCAGCACCAACTCGATGACTTTTGCCGACGTGGACAACGATGGTGACCTGGATGTGGCGGCATGCAATGAACACTCGCCCGCGCAGAACTACCTCTACGAAAACCGGAGCAGTGTTGGATCGTGGCTGGCGATGGAGCTGCGCGGGGCGCATGGCACGCGTGGCCGCGGCTGGTCGAATGCATCTGGCATCGGCGCCAAGATCAGCGTCTATCTCGCCGGTCACGCCGGTGAACCGGGCAGTCTGCTGGGCTATCGCGAAGTGGCGGCGCAAGGCGGATTCGCCTCGCAGAACGGGCGCAGCGCGTGGTTCGGCGTGGGCAGCGAAACGACGGTTGACGTCATCGTGAAGTGGCCCGGGTCAGGCGGCCGTGCAGAGACGCAGTTGTTTGCAGGCGTCGCGGTGAATCAAACACTGACGCTCATCGAGAGCGCGCCGCTGCTGCATCCGATCGAGCCGGGTCAGGTTGGGCGGGTCAATCTGCTCCGCACGTCGGGATCGCAGCCCGGCGATCGCGTCTACTTCGTCTGGGGTACGTTGATCGGAACGACTCCCGTGCCGGGTTGTCCGGGCCTGGTCGTGAACATGCGGTTTCCGACAATTATCGGCGCTTCGATTGCCGACTCGCGAGGCGAAGCGCGGCTGACGAGATTCATTCCCGCGGGTGCGAGCGGGCGGCGCATTCGCCTTCAGGCGGTTGTTCATGACAGCTGCGCGGCAAGCAACCTGGTGGGCCAGATGTTCCAGTAGGGCGTGAAATAGCGCGACAACTAGAGCGTCAGTACGGTGATGTTCGTGTTGGTGTAGACGCAGATCTCACCGGCGATCTTCAGGCTCTCTTCCGCAACTTGCGTCGCTGGCAGTGACGTGTGTGCAAGCAGCGCCCGTGCCGCGGCCTGGGCGTAGGAGCCGCCGCTGCCGATGGCGATGATGCCGTCGCCCGGTTCGATCACGTCGCCCTGGCCCGAGATCATCAAGCTCTGCTTTGCATCGGCGACGGCGAGCAGACTCTCAAGGCGCCGCATGACGCGGTCGGTTCGCCACTGCTTGGCGAGTTCAATGGCCGCCTTCATGAGATTCTGCGGCGAACTCTTGAGATGGGCTTCAAATCGATCGAGCAGCGCGAAGGCGTCGGCGGCTGAACCGGCGAAGCCGACGAGCACACCCTTGCTCTCAGCGCCGAGGCCGTCGAGTTTGCGAACTTTGACGGCGTTGGCTTTGGCAACCGTCTGGCCGAGTGTGACCTGCCCATCGCCGGCGATGGCGACCTCGTGGTCGCGACGCACGCAGATGATGGTGGTCGCGTGGAAGATTCCGTGGCCGTGCTCATGGATGTTGCCGTGCATGACTGCTTCCTCCATCAGAGCACAAAGCGACTCAGATCTTCGTCGGCGACAATCGATTCGAGTTGCTCGCGGACCATCGCGGCAGAGATGCGGACCGACGTTTCGCCTCGTGCGGGCATGTCGGGCGCGTCGAAACTGATGTTTTCGAAGAGGCGCTCGACGATCGTCATGAGGCGCCGGGCGCCGATGTTTTCCATCGTCGAGTTGGCGCGTGCGGCAATGTCGGCCATCGCGTCGATGGAGTCGTCGTCGATCTCGATGGTCAGGCCCTCGGTTTCGAGCAGCGCCTGTTGCTGTTTGAGGAGCGAGTGCTCGGGCTCGCGGAGAATGCGAACAAAGTCATCACGCGTCAAACCTGCCAGTTCGACGCGGATCGGGAAGCGTCCCTGCAACTCGGGCATCAAATCGCTGACCGTGGCGGAGTGGAAGGCGCCTGCGGCAATGAACAGGATGTGATCGGTCTGCACCATGCCATGCCGCGTAGCCACGCTTGAACCCTCGACGATCGGAAGCAGATCGCGCTGTACGCCCTGGCGCGAAACGTCGGCGCTGCCGCCGGAGACCTTCGAACCTGCGGCGATCTTGTCGATCTCGTCCAGGAAAACAATGCCTGACTGCTCGGTTCGCGCGATGGCTTCGGCGATCATTTTGTCGCGGTCGATGAGTTTGTCGGTTTCTTCTTCAAGCAGGATGCGCTTGGCTTCGGTCACGCTCACCTTGCGCGTCTTGTGACGGGTGGGCATGAGTTGCTCGAGCATGCTCGACACGCCGGGGTCGAGTTGATCCGGCCCCATGCCGCCGATGAGCGGGACCGATGCCGACTCGCGGACGGTCAACTCAATCTCGCGTTCGTCGAAGACGCCCTGTCGCAGGCGCTCAAGCATCCGGTCGCGAGTGGTGCGGCTCGTTTCTTCGCCGCCCATCTCCGATTCTTCCGCGCTCACATAGCCGCCGGCCGAAGGTTCCTTGCCCAGCAGGATTGAGACGAGTCGTTGCTCGACGGCTTCCTGCGCCTTGAGCTTGACGGTCTCGGCTTGCTGGTTGCGGACCATCTTGATGGCCAGATCGAGCAGGTCTCGGATCATCGAGTCGACGTCCCGGCCGTGGTAGCCGACTTCGGTGAACTTTGTCGCTTCAATCTTGATGAAGGGGGCATCGACGAGGCGGGCCATTCGTCGGGCGATCTCGGTCTTGCCCACGCCGGTGGGTCCGACCATGATGATGTTCCGAGGCGCGACTTCGTGGGCGAGTTCGCCTTCAAGGCGCTGCCGCCGCCAGCGGTTGCGTACCGCGATGGCGACGGCCCGCTTGGCGTCCGCCTGGCCGATGATGTACTTGTCGAGTTCCGCGACGATTTCGCGCGGTGTGAGTTCTCGTGGCGTCATAGAAAGTGATCTTAGGCGCGCAGCCGAGGCGTTCGGATGCACCTCGTTGCCGCTACCATCGGGGGTCATGACGGAATCGGATCTCGGCCAGTTCTATCGAGCACGCGGCATCGCCGACCCGGATGTCATTACCGACGATCGTCGGTGCATGCAATGCGGCCATGAACTGCGCGGCTTGCGTGTTGGCGATCCCTGCCCGGAGTGTGGTCGACGCGCGCTGCGCAGCCGAGCCTCTGGACTCAACCAGGCGCCGATCGGCGTGCTTCATCGATTGAACACCGCGCTGTCGCTCACGCTGCTAGGTTGGATCGTGGGGATGGCACTGTGGCTCTGGTGTTACTATGGGCTCATCAGGTTCGAGTTCACCGGGCCGGTGCTGGGCATCCTGATGCTCGCGCTGGTGATTCCGGCCGTTGCGCTTGTCACCGCCGCCTGGAACGAGGTGGAGCCGCCGCCGTTTCAGATTCTGAAATCGAACACATCGATGATGCGACTCCTTCTCGTGGCAGCGAGCCTGGGCCTCGGTCTGCTGGTGATTCTGCGCAGTCCGTGGGCGCCGCGGGCGGAGCTGGGAACGATGATCGCGGTGGTCACATTCACGTCGCTGGCATGGGTGGGGCTACAGGCGATGGGGTGCCTGCTCTTTCGGCGGATCGCCGCAGAGGGAGGTGATGGGAATCTCAGTGATCGATATTGGAACCTGTCCTGGGGACTGGGACTGTGCATTGCGTTTATCAGCCCATTCATTGCATTCACGCAGCACATCGGAGGGACACCGATGTGCTGCAACAGCGGCTATCTCGTCGTTATTGCTTTCTTCGTGATCCAGATCGTCTTTGCCGTGTCAACGCTGCGCCTGCGAAGCATCGTGAAATGGGCCATTCGCTACCGCGGCCAGTATGAGGGCAAGACCGTCGAGATGATCGAGCGGATCGAGACGGCCCGCCGCATCGGGGACGCGGAGAGTACGGCCCTGACGCGGGAGTAGTAGAATGGGCGGCTAATCCCATTGCGGGAACGACTCCACTTGGACCGCGATCGTTCTACGATCCTCTCACATGATTGAGCGAAACGAAAACCTGCGCGTTGGGGTTGTCGGCGTTGGACGCATGGGCCGGCACCATGCCCGGATCTACGGGCAGATGACGGGGGTGCAACTCGTCGGCGTAGTCGATGCAGATGCGAAGCGCTGCGCTGCTATTGCCAGCGAGTATTCAACCCAGGCATTCGCCGATGTGAATGCCCTTATCGCGGCAGGGGTCGACGCGGTTACGGTGGCGGTGCCGACAAAGGACCATCGCCGAATTGCCGAGCCGTTGTTGCGAGCGGGCGTAGCGTGCCTGATTGAGAAACCGCTGGCGCCGGATGTGGCGGAGGCGAAGCAGTTGGCCGAACTGGCGGACTCAACCGGCACGCCGTTGCAGGTCGGCCACATCGAGCGGTACAATCCGGCGGTGCGGGCCCTGACCGATCACAAAGACCTCGTGCCGCGCTTCATCGAAGTGCATCGCGTCAGCCCGATGACATTTCGCAGTGTCGACGTTGGCGTGGTGCTGGACATGATGATTCACGACCTCGATGTGCTGCTCATGCTCACAGGTTGCGAACCCGATCGCGTGCAGGCGAGTGCGGTGGCGGTACTTGGGGCGGCGGAAGACGTGTGCAACGCGCGGCTTGAGTTTCCTATTGGATGCGTGGCCAACGTTACGGCGAGTCGGCTTGCGTTCAAAACCGAACGGAAGATCCGCATCGTGGCGGATGACGCCTATGTCAGCATCGACTTTGCGAAGAAGAATGGGCTAATGATCCGGCGCACCGCCAATGCTGAGCAGTTGGCGCGCGTGCGAAGCGAACTGGCCGCCGGGCGCGACCTGTCTGATCTGGATTACACAGACCTGGTCAATATTGAACCGCTGGACGTGGACGACGCGGACCAGTTGCAGATGCAGCTGCGCGACTTCGTGCAGGTGGTGCAGGAGGGGGGGCGGCCGAAGGTGGATGTGCACGCCGGGTTTGCCGCGGTGCGGACGGCGGAGCGCATCGTGGCCGCGGCGCGGGAGTATGCCGCGAGTATCAGCCGATCGTGAGGCTTGCCTGATTGCTTACCCGAATCCGTCCAACCACCAGGTCAGACCCAGCGAGACGATCAGTGCGAGGACGGCGAGGATCTGAATCAGGCGCATCTGGCGATCGATCGGCAAGGCGTCACACCGCCGTCCGATGATGGATTGCAGGTATTCGCGGCGCCACTGGATCGAGCCGTGGCGCCAACTGCGGCGCTGCAGGGGAATGTGATTGAGTTCGGCGACCAGAAGGAGGGCATCGCTCATCGCGCCGGCGGCCTGGGGCGTGATCGGGGTGTTGCCTCCGGTTTGGCGCGTCAGGCCGCTGAGATGCTGGACGGCAAAGGTGTCGGCTTGTCGCTCGAAGCGGCGGCTTGTCCAGCCGAACGCGCCCAGCGCCATGACCACGGTGGCGGCGAGTCCAATGGGTTCGAGCCAGTCTTCGGGTGAGAATGAACTTCCAGAACGAAGGGAAGGGAGCGAATCTCCTCGCGGCACATCCATCTGTGCTTCCAGTGACGGGGTCAGTTCGATCTCGGCAGTGGAGCTGGGGATGTATGGCTCGACCGCGCGCATCGCCAGGGTTGTGACGAGTGCTGCGGAGGTGAGAATCGCGATGAGGCACACCGCCAGCCACGGAAGATGGTGCCGCCGCGCATGGCCGACTTCGTGGGCCATGACGGCCTCGACCTGTGTCGTGGTCATGGTGTCGAGGAGGGCATCCGTGAGCAGGATGTAGCGGAAGCGGCCAATGAGTCCCATGACGGCTCCGTTGATCATGCCGCCGTGGGTGTTCCAGATGAGCAGTTTGCGGATCCGCACTCTGTGAGCCGAGCAGAGTCGTTCGAGGCGGTCGCGCAGGTCACCGTGCCCGAGAGGTGAAGTATCCCAGATGCGCGTCATGAGGGTGGGGGCGAAGAGGAAGATCGCGCCCACGCCCGCGGCGAGCGCGGCGCTCTCGAGCCACTGCGGCGCTGATTCGCCCTGCTGGTTCCAGAGCATTTCAATGGCCTCGGCCCAGCCCATGATGAGCAGGGCCGGCAGCAGTACGAGGCCAAAGTGCAGTCGCGCCTGCGCCAGCACGTACTGCTTGCGGGTCCAGATCGGGTAGATGGGTTTTCCGGTGTCGAGGTGGCGCATGAGCGCCGCTTCGCGCAGGCGGCGGTTGATCGGGTAGTAACACCACCATGCGCCGATGACGGTGAGCACGGGGGGCAGGACGGCGAGCGCTTCGTCCACGGCAATCCAGTTGCCGATGGCCGCGCGGATACCGCCGAGCAGATCGAGCACCACGATATTGAAGATGTGAATCGCCAATGCCAGCCAGGTCGCCGCCATGAGCGTGCGATCGGCGGTCAGCACAGCGCGCCATGAGCCGTGCTTATCGATGCGTTTGCTGCAGAAGTGGAAGATAACCCAGCATCCGCCGACGACGATCGCGGGTCCGAGCAGACTCAGCAGCACGCGCTGGTTGCTCGTAAGGCCAAGCTTCCACGGCGACCACTTTACCGCATCCTCCGACAGGTACACCATCGCCACGATAAGAAGCGTGATAACCTGCACGTGAGCGAAACCCCCATAGATCCGGTGTGTTGCGACTGACCCGCCCGAGTCAGCGGCTATCCCTCGTTGAGTCGCGCGAGCAGTTCTTCGGCCGAGGTCGTCAGCCAGAGCACCTTTCGATCGACGATCTGCAGGAACTCGAGGCCGCCCCATCGGCCGAACCGGCCGGTCTGAGCGATGACCGGAAACGCCTCGGCAATGAGCGCTTCGGCCATGAGCGAGCAGAGGGCGTGCATTTCCGCGATGCTGAGCATGAACGCGGGGTCGAAGGCGTCGTACCCACTGAGAAAGGCAAGCATGATCGATTCGTTCAGGCCATCGGGGTGGCTGAAAGGATCATCCGAAGTGATCTTCATGGCAAACTGCAGGGCGCCATTGGCGACGTCGGCGATGCGCGGCTCAAGTCGTACGGTGTCGAAGTCAAAGACGCCTGCGACGTTCGCATCTTCGGCAAAGAGCAGGTTGCCGGGATGCCAATCGCCATGCACGACAAACTTGGGCCATTGGGCAAAGCCCATGACATCGGTCTTGCGAACGAGTTGCTCATAGGCGGTGAAGAGGGTCTGGGAGAGGTCGCCCGCCGCCTTGCGGGTACTGTCATCGTTGGTGACAATGCGGATGGCGCGGGGGATGTGATCGACAATCGTTGCCAGGTCGGTCCGCCGGTGAAACGAGGTGGAGGTCATCAGGGCCGGCACTTCCATTCCCGTGAGGAGGGAATGGAACCAGGCGAGGGTGCGTCCGGCCTCGCGGGCCTGCTCGGCGCCGCGGTCAAAGGAACTGCCTCGCACAAGCCGGGTGAGTTCGTAGATGCGCTCGTTGCCCTGGTAAAGGGATCGGTTGCTGTCGCGGGTGCCGATGATGGCGGCGACGGGGAAGCCGGATTCTTCGAGGCGGAGCTGCACTTCGTGGGCAAAGGCGACCTGCTCGACGGTGGCGAGCTGTTCGGATCGTTCCTTGAGGACGAAGTCGCCGCGCTTGGCGCGGATGACCCATTTGCGGCTTCGTCGCGAACCGACCACGGCCTCGACGATGTTCTGGATCGGGCCGAGATCGTACTGGCTGCACGCGATCGCGAGCGCAGCGTCGTTGCGGACGTCCTGGGTGGTGCCTTCAGCCATGTGCTACTCGATCTACTCTACGTTCTGCACCTGTTCCTTGATGCGGTCGATTGCTCCTTTTACCTCAACAATGTCGCGACTGATCTGCGAATCGTTGGACTTGCTGGCAATCGTGTTCGCCTCTCGGAGCAGTTCCTGTGCGAGGAAATCCAAGGTCCGGCCGACCGGATCGCGGTCGTCTGAGTCGATGAGATCGCGGAACTGGCTCAAGTGTGCGTTGAGCCGGGTGATCTCTTCGGCAATGTCGCTGCGCTCGGCGTAGATCGCGACCTCGCGGACGAGGTCGGTTTCATTCACGTGGACGGGCGCTTCCTTGAGCATCGACTCGATGCGTTGGCGGAGACGCTGGTGGTATTCTTCGACAACCAAGGGGGTGCGTTTGGCGATGTCCTCGAGCCGCTGACCGATCGCGGCGTAGTGCCGGTGCAGGTCTTCGTGGAGCATGGCGCCTTCGCGCTCGCGCATCTCGATGAGGCGGTCGCAGGCCTCGTCGATGAGTTGGTGCACAATGGGCTTGGCGGTGTCGAGGCGGGACTCGAAGTCCGAAGGAGGCTGGAGCACACCGGGGAGGTGGATCAGCGCTGCCACGTCGATCTCGACCGGGTGGCCGACTTCATGCGGCAGTTTGGCGAGGTACTCGATGTAGGACTGGAGCGCCTCGGTGTTGATGCGGTAGGCTGCCCGGGCGGTTGGGTCGGAAAGTCGCACTTTGAGCGTGATCGAGCCGCGCACGAGGCGTCGTCGCAGGCGCGAGTCAATTTCCGCCTCCATGCCTTCGAGTTCTTCCGGCAGGCGAATGGCGGCCTTGTAAAACTTGTTGTTGATCGAGCGCAATTCGACCGCGTAGTGGACGGACTGGACCTCCGTCGTCGCATCGCCGAAACCGGTCATCGAACGAATCACGTGGCGGAATTCCTCGCTGGTTCAGTTGCCGCCTTCGCCGGTTGGCTGGTCGGGTGGCGTCGCGCCGCCTGAATCACCAGCTCCGGCGGGTTGAGTTCCGTCATCGGCGCCACCTTCCGCGGGTTCGGCCTTCTCTTCGGGCAAGGTGATGTTGATCGCCTCGGTGGCAGTCGAAGGCCCGATGGTGTTGCGCGCTGAAACGCGGTAGAAGTAGGTCGCCTTGGGAGTGAGATTCTGATCGGTGAAGGAGTTGACGTCTTCGTCGACGCTGCCGACTTCGGTCCATCCGGTCAGGCCATCGGCTGATCGCTCAACGAAGAAGCCGGTCTCGTTCTTGGAGTTGTCCTTCCAGGTGAGGCGTGCCTCGGTGGGGGACAGAATGGTAATGGCGAGGTTGGTCGGCGGCTCAGGCGCGGTAGGCGCACCGCCGGTGAATTGGGCCTGATTCATCCAGACCATGCCCATGGAGGTGAGCAGAAAGAGCACGAACATTGCAACGGTCGCGAAGGTGAGCATGTCGCCGGTCTTGGCGCCGAACGCGGACTGGCTGCTGGCGCCGCCCGAGCCGCCAAAGGCACCGGCGAGGCCACCACCCTGGGGACGCTGGACGAGGATCACGAGGATCAGCGCCACGGCGACGATGATGAATAGGAGCGAAAGAACAACGGAAAGAACAGCCATGATCGAAACTACCTCTATGTGCTGGCCGCCCCGAACGGGGGTTCAGCCCTTCTTTGGTCGCCGCTCAGGGGGCAACGGCAGCCTGAACAATAGCGCCGAAATCGTCGGCGTTGAGCGAAGCCCCGCCGATTAATCCGCCATCGATGTCTGACATTTTCATCAAACCGGCCGCATTGCCGGGTTTCATTGAGCCGCCATACTGAATGCGCGTGGCTTGGGCGGTGGTTGCGTCGAAAATCTCGGCGAGGGCGCCGCGGATAGCCGCATGCGCGGCCTGCGCATCCTCGGGCGTGGCGGTCAGGCCGGTCCCAATGGCCCAGACCGGCTCGTAGGCGATGACGAGATCGCTCATCTGAGCGGCTGAGACACCTGCAAGCCCGGCCCTCAGCTGGCGGGTATTGACTTCGTCGGTCTGGCCCGCCTCGCGCTGCTGTCGGGTTTCACCGATGCAGAGAATGACCTTCAGCCCGGCTGTCAGCGCCGTCAGAGTTTTGCGGTTGACCAGCTCATCTCTCTCACCGATGACATGACGCCGCTCGCTGTGGCCGGTGAGGACCCATGAGCAGCCGCAGTCGCGCAACATGGCCGCACTCACCTCGCCGGTGAAGGCTCCATCCGGCTCGTGGTAAAGGTCTTGGGCACCCAGCACTACCGCTGAGCCGTGGATGGCCTGGCCGACCTCCAGCAGGTACGGGAAGGGTGGACAGATAACGACCTCCACGCCAACAGCTTTGCGATGGGACGCCGACACGGCCGCAGCCAAGGTCCTGGCAGTGGAGCGATTCGTGTTCATCTTCCAGTTTCCGCCGACGATGGGGATGCGTCGATTCACGGATGGCCTCCTCGAGCGGTCAAGATCGCGCCGACACCGCGCCGCGATGGGTTGCCAGTGCTGCTGAGCCTGAACGTCGATTCTAGCCGTCAAGACAGGCTGCTTCAGCCGCTTGGAGGGCGTTGTTGCCAGGTCATTGGGAATCCGCCCACGCCGTGCTCAATCGTAGTCAAAACCCGGCCGATTCCTCGGTGTCGATGCGCCGTCTGCCATGTGCAGCAGGCTGGTTCTCGGACCCAAGGACTGAAGGAGCTTGACCGCGTGCGATTGGACGAAGTCGAACAGCTCGAGCCAGCACGCAGCGCGGTGGAGATTGATCTGCTCGATGAGCTGCCCGAGGATCCCGCACCGCAGCCGCAGCGGCTCGCGGGGGTCGGCGCGGCGCTGGGAAGTTGCTTCAGCGTCATGTTCGTCGTGCTGGCCATCGGGAGCGTGGGCTCGCTCTCCGGGCCGCGATCCGGTCTGGCTGACGAGCCACCGCGCGACGAGACGTTCTTGATTCAGCCGGGTCCGGCGAACGAGAAGCTGACGCTGCCCTATGCGGATGCGGTTCGACTTCAGTCGCTGGATCGGGCGGCGATGCTGGCGCGGGCCGAGGTGCAGGCGGCTGAGTCGAGATTAGCTCTACTTCGCACGCAGATCCACAATCGTGCGCTGGAGCAGGCGGAGCAGGCCCGCGAAAAGGCGGTTCAGATCGAATCCCAGGGAAGCCCGTACGACTGGATCAGTTCCGAACATCTGGCGGCGCGGACACTTGATCGCGCCAAAGCTCGGTTGGAAGACGACCTCACGGCACTCGACCACATGCGGCAAGCCGCTGAAGCAGACCTCGAGCGTCTGCGGGACGCCGCGGCAACCGCCGAACTGGCGGCGGCGCAAGCCCGGGTGGAAGTCGTGCTTCTCCCGACTGGGCCGTCCTCAGCGGAGACCTCGGCGAACCCGTTTTCCGATTCCGCCCCGAGTCCTTTCCCGTCCGGCAATCCCGCTGTTGGGGACCTTCGCCCGTTGATTGCCCGCCATCATGCGTGCCTGCTTGACCCTGCCGAGCCAGCCGCCGCCCGCGATTGATCGCCTCTGCCGCACTCCCGTTTCGGTGTCCTTGGCACCTGCCCCTTGCCGGCACGTACAATGTTCAGGACGCGGCGATTCTCCACCTTGCTCGCGTCAGGCAGGAGAGGGCGTGGCAAAGGTGTGGCAAACATGGATGATCGCAATGTTGCTCGGCGCCCCGGCGTCGGCGAACCTCTTGGCGTTTCCTCAGGCGTGGCAATTCGAGCGCCTCGCGTCTGCGGACGACACGCAGGCGTCTCTGGAGGAATATGCACGCGAACTCAATGATGCGAATCTTACGGTTCGCGAGGCGGCAACCGACCGTCTCGTGCGCGATGAGCGGATCGAAACCGAAGACATCGTGACCTATGTGGATTCCCAATGGCAGTCGCTCCCTGCTGAGGCGATCGAACGATTCCTGATCGCGTCGCGGCAGCGCTTCATCGCCGACCCTGGTGCGATCGGGATCCAGTTCGGGGACTCGCCAATCGCCATCATACAGACGGTGATCGACGGTACGCCGGCGTCGAGAGTGCTCCAGCGAGGCGACCAGTTTCTGACTCTTAACGGGGAGCCCCTCCCGGATTCGCGGATCCAGCAGCAACCCGAGTTGCTCAAGCGCATGGCCGAGTACAAGGCGGGCGACTTGGTCAAAGCGCGCATCCGACGGGGCTCCGAAGAACTCGACGTGGAATTCGCCCTGGCCGACCCGAAGACCCTGCCACGGTTTGAAGACTTCATCGTGCAGATGCAGCGCGAGATGGCGCAGCAGTGGGACGCCATGTGTGAGCAGCGCTTTCCACCGGCTCCGCGCATCATGATCGACATGGACCTGCCGGAACTGAAAACCACGCCGGAGACTCCGCCTGTGACTGTCGGAATGGCTGAGAGTGGCAAGTTGATCGACGCCCTGAGTCGTCGGCGGGTGGAAGTATCGCAGAGCATCGCGCGCGTGATGGAGCGCAGCTCCAATGCCGACAGTCCTGAGCGGCGCCGCGAGCTTGAGGCGGAGTACCTCCCGCTGATCAACGAATTCGCGAGGCTCAATGCTCGGCTGCGACTGGCGGAAGCGGTTGTTTCCGGCCGTCGGCGTCGTTAGGCGAGAGCTCCGTTCGCCGTCGTGCGGCTTGTTCGTTCTCGCACCGATTCCTAGTCTGTAGCAGTCGATCAGGGGACGCCATGCCGGGCATCGCGCCGATTCATAATGCAGTGATGTACGATGGCGTTGTCGCTGCGCCCTGCGAAGACGTGTCCAGTCGGCTGGTCCCACCATACGACGTCGTATCCCGGGAACTGCGAGATCGGCTTCTTGGGGCGGATCCGACCAACAGCGCCGCCATCGACGTGCCGCGACTGCCCATCGACCACGCCGGTCATGATTCGGCCTACGTGCGGGCTCGCCAGACCTTTGATTCGTGGATGCAGAAACGGGTGATTCGACAACTCGATCATCCCGTATTCGGGCTGATGCGACAGACATTCAAAGATAGGGGATACGTCGTGCGGCGTCACGCGATCATGGCCGACCTGCCATTGGTGGCGCTGGGTCGTGGTGATGGGCTGTATGGGCATGAACAAACTGATTCCGGACCGCGAGGTGATCGGCTCGCACTGCTTGCGTCATTGCGGGTGCAAACGTCACCTGTTTTTGGGATCTATCGCGACGATGAAGGGGCGGTCGAGGAGGTTATTCGCACGCGCCTCATTCATTCGGAGCCACGTCTGGTCGGCGTTTCGCCGGATGGCACGCTCTCCGAGCTCTGGCTGATCGAGGACCAGGAGTGGATCAACCGCTTGATCAGCGCGTTTGGCAGTCGTGATGTGATCATCGCCGACGGACACCATCGATACGCATCGCAATTCGCCTACCTTCAATCGCTCGGTACGCACGCCCCTGCTGCGGCCCGATCTTGCATGATGGCGCTGGTGGCTCAGGAGGACGCGGGGATGGCGATTCGCGCCGTTCACCACGTCTTTGGCGGCATGGAGGCGTACTCGATTGAGGCGATCCAGGATGAGCTGGGTGAATTATTCCGCTTTGAAGAAGTTTCCGGCGGGGCGGCAGAACTCGAAGAACACGTGGCTCGCGCGTGGTTTGAACGGTCGATTCCCGTGGGACTGTTCGATTTTGTCCAGCAGCGCAGTTTCGTGATGAGCGCGATCGCGGTGGATCCTCTTGCGGCGACGGCGCCCGAGGCGCCGGAAGCGTGGCGCCGGGCTGCTCCAGTCGTGTGCCAGCGGTTCATCGTTGATCGTTGTTTGCGAGATCGATGTAACGGGGGGTGCGAGCCGGCCCGTCGGGCGGTGTTTGATCTTGCCGAGATGGCCGATTCTGGCGCGCTGCCTGACGGGGCACAGCTGGGCCTGGTCTTGCTTCCGGTTCGGCTCGCGGATGTCCTCGTGATTGCATCCAGCGGCTACCTGCTGCCATCCGATTCAACTTTCTTTTGGCCCAAGATGCCCACCGGGCTGCTCTTTAAGTCACTCGAATAGGGAGTTCACATGTTCGACCGGCGATCATTCTCGGGAGCTATCTGGCTTGTCGCCTTGCTGTGTTTGATTGCTCTGGGTGCGAGCGGGTGTTGCGGCACGAGATGCTGTGGGATTGCCGCCGCCCCGTCACGGCCGGCGCGCATCAATCACATCGTCTTCTTCAAACTGAAGGATTCGGGTGATACGGGCGAACTCATCGCGGATTGTGATGAACGGCTGTCGATCATTCCGGGAGTCGTGTCCTATTACTGCGGGACGCATCTGGACGCCGGTCGGAGCAACGTGGATGGTGATTACGACGTCGGTTTCTACGTTGGTTTTGCGAATGAGGATGACTATCGCGGTTACGTGAATCACCCGAATCACATCGCTCTGGTCGAGAAATGGAAGCCGCGCTGGGAGTGGATTCGAGTACACGATGTGCTGGATGAAACTCCCTGAGACCCTTATGGTGGGTCAGGGATTCCCAAGAAGGAACTGAGAGTCAGACGCGATTGAAGGAAAGCGACCATGAGCCAATATGACGCCGGCGGATTCAACCCCTACCAGGAACAGCTCGCGGAGCCGCCTCGGACGAGCCTGCTGGCGGTCTCGGGTTTTGTTTCAAGCGTGATTTTCTGCTGCCCGCTGACGTCCCTGATCGGATTGCTTCTGGGCGTTGGCGGCCTGGTGTCGGTATCGGCGTCGAATGGGCGCCGCAAGGGGACCGGCCTGGCGGCGGCGGCGGTGGTAATCTCACTGCTTTCGTTGGTGGGACAGGCGGTCGTTGTGCAGCGGATGATGCCGTATGCCCGCGAATACTGGCGGGTGATGATGCTGATGACCGTGGGTCCGCAACCACTGATCTCTGACCTTGAAATCGGCGACTATGCATCGGCGCGTTCGCACCTGTACCCACCGTTTGAAGCGCAGATCACTGATGGGCAATTGAAGTACTTCGCCGACGAGGTTGCGGACCGCTACGGCAGTGTTCAGCAATGGCTCCAGTCGTCTTCATCGCCTCCGCCGGGGGGATCATCCGCGGGTGAGCAAACCTTTGACGTCACCAGCCAACTTGTTTTCAGCAAGAAGACCGTGAGTGTCACCGTCGCGGTGAAGGTTCTGATCGGGACTTCCGGCCAGATCGACCAGTCGGGTCTTGCGAAGATCGTGATTCACGATTCCGATCTCGGGGATCTCACGCTGGATGAAAACACCCCGGCTGTGCCGGTGCCCGAAAGCCCGCCTCAGAGTGGTGGCGAGGAGCCGCAGACTGAACCCGACACCGGCGATGGGGGCGGCGACGGGGGTTGAGGCTCTGCTCAGAGTCGCATTTCTTCGCCGGTGGAAGCGAGGCGGATCGTCTTGCTGTCGATGTTGTGGAACGCCTCGATCCGCCGAACGGTGCGGAATCGCGCCCGCATCAGCACTGATTCCGTAATGCAGTGCTGCTGGTCGTATCGAATGCCGCGCAACATCGGCGAATCACTGATTCCCGTGGCGACGAAGATGATGTGGTCGCCCCTGGCCATTTCATCGACGGTCCAGATCTTGGCAAAGTCGGCCTCTGTGCAGCCGTGTTCCTTGACGAGGGATTCGCGTTCGGCATCATCGCGCGGCCACATGCGCGAGAGATGTTCACCGCCGAGGCACTTGATGGCCGCCGAGGCGATGACGGCCTCCGGACTGCCGCCGATCCCGACGTAGAGGTCGACGCCCGAGTTGGGCAGGCTCGGTGCGATGGCCGCCGCCACATCGCCATCAGAGATGAGTCGAATGCCGCAGCCTGCTTTGCGGATGGCATCGATCATGTGCTGATGTCGAGGACGGTCGAGCAGCACCGCCACGAGATCTCTGACGCGTTTCTTGAGCTTGAAGGCGATGATGTCGAGGTTCTCATCGATTGGAGCGTCCATGCGGATCTTGCCCGGACCGTCGGCGACCTTGGGGCCATAGGCGATCTTCTCCATGTAGTAGGAGGGGATCACCGGGAAGAGTTCAGCGGGATCGTCGTTGGGATTCTCGCAAGCTGCGACGGCGAGGACGGAAACGGCGCCGGGCAGCCCCTTGGCTGTAAGCGTCGTGCCATCGATCGGATCGACCGCCACGGCGAGTGGGATGCTGTCCTCCTGCCAGGTTCCGAGTTTCTCATCGGTGAAAATGCCCGGCGCGTCATCCTTGCGACCCTCGCCGATGCGCACGAGGGCTTTGCAGTGGATGAGTTGGAACATTCCCCGCATGGCGTCGGAGGCGGCGCCGTCTGCGATGTTCTTGTCGCCCTTGCCGAACCACTTCCACGCCGCCAGAGCCGCATTCTCAGTGGCTCGGACAAGATCGAGATCGATTTGTCGCTCGGGATCGGGCATCGCTTTCTTTGGCATCTCTATTCTCTCAATCTGAATGATGTGCGGGCAGGCAGAAATCGCACGGGCAGGTCAGAATACGCCGGGGAAGTGGATGCGGCGAGTCGGTTGCGCATGATCAGGGGACCGCCCCGGCGCGGTGAAAACCGCTGGGGCCGCCGAGTTTCGAACGTCTGCAAAGCTCCGAGGCGCCCGTCACCTGGGCTGGGGTTCTGCCGGTGACACCTGGTCTGGTGTTGGTCGGCGCATGACATACGCCAGGGCGCCAAGTCCCGCCACGATCATGGCCACGCTGAGCCACTGACCGCGACTGAGTCCCATTACGCGGTCGATGCCCTCATCGGGCACGCGCCAGATTTCGGTCATGATGCGCAGAATGCCGTAGACGATGAGGAACCAGCATCCGACGATGCCATGGCGCTTGGGACGAATGACGAAGAAGATGAAGCACAGCACGGTACCGAGCACGATGCCTTCTGCGAACGCCTGGTAGAGTTGCGACGGGTGCCGCGCGATGAGCAGTGGTTCGACGATCGAAATCACCTGCTTGTTGCCAGCCCGCACCGCCGCGAGCAGATCCTGCTGGTACTGGCTGAATCGGACGATCGCGTCGTGCGAGCCGTTCTCGACGGCATTGAGAAACTCCTCCCAGCGCAGGGGCGGGATGTTGAAGTAGCTGGACAGTCCGTGCGCCTCACGAAACTGAGCCACGCCCCAATCCTCGACGATCTCCTGTGGAAACTTGACGGCGAGCGGGAAGGATGGGTCGCAGGGTTGGCCGCGCAATTCGCCGTTGACGAAGTTCGCCAGGCGTCCGAAGAAGAGACCAAAGGGTACGAGCAGCGCGCTGACGTCGAGCAGGGCGAAGGGATCGACGTTGTTGCGGCGTGAGAAGATGTACATGGCAATGATGACGCCGAGCATCCCGCCGTGGCTCGCCATGCCGCCGCGGTTGATCGCAAGCACTTCCCACCACGGCGCGTCGGGCGTGAACGACCACAGTGCGGCGGGGTGGTAAAAGAGCACCCAGCCCAGGCGCCCACCGAGAAGTACGCCTGCGACGGCATACATGACGAAATCGCCGACCTGCTCGGTGGTCATGGCGATGCGGCGGCGCTTGGCAAGCTGCATCGCAAAGACGTAGAGGCAGACAAATCCAGCCGCGTACGCCAACCCGTACCAGCGGATTCCAAAGTCGCCGGAAATCCGCCAGGCGAAAGGATCGAGGCGATGCAGATACGCGGCCAGATCAAGCATGTACGATGGACCTCCGGCCCGGCGTGTTGATCAGTTGGTTCGAGACCGGCGTCACCTTCGTGCCGGCGCCGGGCCGCGACCCTGCGAACTGACCTGTGGCATGAGCTTGCCCTTGAGAATCACATCGGCAATCTTCTCGCGAATGCTCTCGGTCATCTGATCGTACAGTCTGCGACCCTCGCGGCGGTATTCGACGCGCGGATCCTGCTGGGCGAAGCTGCGGAAGCCGATCGCGGTGCGCAACTGGTCCATGGAATAGAGATGGTCTTTCCACGAACTGTCGAGAACCTGGAGCAGCACATAGCACTCGAATTGCATGAGTTCCGAGCGGCTGAAGTTCTCGAACTTGTTCTCGATCATTTCGCGCCGAGCATCACCGGTGAGGCCGTGTTCATCTTCTCGGAGCGTGAGCCTGTATTGCTCGTGCAGGCGGGAGTTGAGGGATTCGTCGTCCGGGCAATCGCGTACGGCAGATTCGATGGCGGCCCGTTTTCCGCCGGCGAGCCATTTCTCGTTGGCTTCGAGGATCTCCTTGTGGTATTCGCGTGGCGTCATCGCCAGGAGGCGCTTCTCGTCGAGTTCAAGTCCGAAGCGGAACTTCGCAAACTGGGCCAGATTGGAGAGCGCTGCTCGTGGGTCCTGCGCCATGATCGCCATGGTCATGTCAACGGCGTAGTCGACCGGGTATCGCAGCTCGCGCTGCGCGTAGGTTTCTTCCACCTTGCGCACGACAAGATTACTGGCTGCGGCGATGCTGAGGTCGGCGAGTTCCTCGGCCTTGAGTTCGATGCCGAACCGGTTGCCCGCCCAGTCTGCCAGCATGTTCTGTGCGTAATTGGGCGCGAGATACTTTTCGATTTCGGAGTAATCGACTGCGGCAATCTGCTCGCGAGCTGCGTCGCAGAGCTGATCGGCGATATCACGCTGGGGCATGTCGCGCACCTGGTCGATGGTCAGTTCGAAGCCGTAGCGGTTCTTTGCCCAGTTGACAAGTCCACGAAGATCCCAGTCTTCCGGATCACCTTCGTCGTTCTTAAACTCGCCGATGCTCACGCCAATGAGATTGCGTGAATCTTCAAAGGCATCGCGCTGAATGCGGGTGAGCATGTCTTCGCGGTCAAGATTGATGAGGCGGTCGGGCGGCATGGAGATGTCCAGCGTGTTCTGGGCCCACTCCGCGATGCAGATCGGCACGTACTCGGGCGAAAGGAATCGATCGCAGGCATCGTCGATCGCTTCGCCGAGGTACTCGAGAACGAGGGCGCGGAGTTTGCGGCCTTCGAGTACGCGCTGGCGCCTGGAGTAGAAATCGTGGCGCTGGTGATCCATGACTTCGTCGTACTCGAGAATGTTTTTGCGAATCTCGAAGTTGCGCTCTTCGACCTTTCGCTGTGCGCGTTCGACGGCCTTGGTGAGCATGGGGGCTTCGATGGCGTCGCCTTCCTTCATGCCAAGACGGGAGAGGACGCGCTGGGTGGTGTCGCCGGCAAACATTTTCATCAGGTCATCTTCGAGGCTGATGAAGAAGCGGCTGGAGCCGTTGTCGCCCTGGCGACCCGAGCGGCCGCGCAACTGGTTGTCGATGCGGCGCGACTCGTGGCGTTCAGTGCCGATGACATGGAGGCCGCCGAGTTCTTCGGTGGTGTTCCATACCTTGAGATGGTGGAGCAGGAAGTTGCCGTTTTCGTCGAGTGCAGCGCGCAATTCGTCATCGGTCATCCTGGCGATGCGCTTCTCGTCGTGCATGGAGAACTCGGTCGCCCAGTGCACGAGCAGGCGGTGGATGATGTCGGCGTCACTGAGCGCTTCGACTTCGTTCTTCTTGAGGCCAAGAGTTCGCTCTGCGAGGAAGCGATGGATGCGGCTGATGATTTGTTCATCGCTCATCGAGGCGTCGACCTGGCGCGGGCAGATCTGCCGCCGCTTCCAGTGGTCGAGCAGTGCCTGGCGCTCGATTTTCTGCAGCTTGATGTCGGTGCCGCGACCGGCCATGTTGGTGGCGATCATGACCGCGCCGAGTGAGCCGGCGTTCTCGATCATGTGGGCTTCACGTTCGTGCTGCTTGGCGTTGAGCACCGCGTGCTGAATGTTGTACTTCTTGCTGAGGCGCTGGCTGAGCATCTCGCTCTTTTCGACGCTCGTGGTGCCGACAAGGACGGGGCGACCGAGGTCGTGGAAGGTCTTGATCTCTTCGACGATGGCGCTCCACTTGTCCTTGCCGGTCAGGTAGATGCGGTCGTTGTAGTCATTGCGGACGACGGGGACGTTGGTGGGGATGACGACGACATCCATGTTGTAGATGTCGTGGAATTCCTGGGCCTCGGTGTCAGCGGTGCCGGTCATGCCGGCGAGTCGTTCGTACAACTTGAAGAAGTTCTGGATGGTGATGGTGGCCATCGTCTGCGTTTCGGGCTTGATCTCGACACGCTCCTTGGCTTCGATCGCCTGGTGCAGACCGTCGGACCATTGACGCCCGACCATGAGGCGGCCGGTGAACTGGTCGACGATGACGATGGCGCCGTCCTTGACGACGTAGTCCTTGTCTCGTTCGTACACGGCGCGGGCTCGCAGCGACTGTTCGAGCAGATGGGGCATGTCGATGTTGTCGCCGACGTAGAACGAGCCGATATCCGCAATGCGCTGGGCTTCGGTGACGCCTTCATGTTCGAGGTGGACGCTCTTCTTGTCCATCTCGACTTCGTAGTACTTGCGATTTGCGTCGCGCAACTGCTCGAGGCGCGGCATTTCTTTCTTGAGGCGTTCGATCTCCGCCTTCATTTCCGGCACCTTGGTCTTGTCGCGCGTGTTTCGGATGTCGCCCTCGAGGCCTTTGATCTTGTTGCGGCATGCCTCGACGGCGTTGTCCGCTTCCTGCCAGGGCTTTTGCTTCTCGACGAGGTGGGCGGCCAGTTTGTCCGCCAAGTGGTAGCGCGGCGAATCTTCGTGAGCCGGGCCGGAGATGATCAGCGGGGTGCGGGCTTCGTCGATCAGGGTGGAGTCGACTTCGTCAACGACGGCGAACACGCGCTCTCGCTGCACCTGATCTTCGAGGCGCAGTTTCATGTTGTCGCGCAGGTAGTCAAAGCCGAATTCGCTTGTCGTGCCGTAGACCACGTCGCACCCATAGGCGACCTTCTTGAAGGTTTCGGGCAGCTCGTGATAGGGCGCGATATAGCCGACCGTGAGGCCGAGGTGGAAGAAGAACGGGAAGGTCCAGTAGCGGTCGCGGCGAACGAGGTAGGTATTCACGGTGACGACGTGAATCTGCCGCTTGGCGATCGCGTGCAGATAGCACGCCAGCGGGGCGACGATTGTCTTGCCTTCGCCGGTCTTCATTTCGGCGATGTTGCCGAAGTACACGTCCCGGGCTCGGGCGGCGGAGCGAATGCGGTCGAATCGATGTTCGGCGAGGACCATGCCGCCAACCAGCTGCACGTCGAAGGGCCTGGCGCGGAAGGGCGGCTTGCTCTGCGGATAGGCCTCGCGCACCGCGTCGTAGATTTCGTTTGGAATCGGTAGGACCTTCCAGGCGGGAACGGGTTCGACGTTGCCAATCAGTTCCCCGGTTGGCTCCATGTCGGGGGTTTCGACCATCGTGGCCTTGACGTCGGCGTACAACTTGCGCGCCCGTTCGTTGAGAACGGATGGATCGAAATGCAGATTCGGATCGAAGATGTTGCGAATGCCCACGGCGCGATCCATCACCTCGCGGGCGACGGCGAAGGACTCGACGAGCAGATCCGCCTCGTTCTCGCCCTTGGCGTAGCGCTGCCGAAACTCCGTCGTCTTGGCGCGAAGTTCGGCATCAGTGAGTTTCATGTATTCGGCGTCCATCGAGTTGATCTGCTCGACGCGATGGAGGTAGCGGCGGACGAACCGCTCGTTGCGGGTACCAAAAATCTTGGCCATTATCGGGCCGACGACTGGAACACCTGGCATGGAATGAATCCTTCTCTGACTGTGCGTTCTGGCTTTGCGATGTAAGGAAGCGCTCTGGGCGAACAGATCGGAGCACCGGCAAGCAAGCGCAGACGCGCAACAAGGGCGCGGACTGCGATTCAGCGATGCGTCATTATGCCCGAGGAGGAGGCAATGCCAGATGCGACACGACCACCCGTTGAGCGGGAGGCCAGGAGGGATTCTCCGGAATGCGGAGGACCGCTGGCACAGTGGCCTGGCTTGTGTGAAGCGAGTGCAGGGGTGCGATCGCGGCTGCCATGTGGCTCTGGCCACCAAGCAGGTGACGCGCCGCCTGAGCGAGGCAATCTGTCAGGGAGCGGCCGGAAATCGGACCGGTGTCGTCGCCGTCGATGGGGCGAATGATCCAGCCGCGCGATCGCTCGATGACGGCCCCGTCCGGAAGGTTCGAAGCGGCCGCCAGTATGGCCACGAGCGCCGCCAGCGTGGCCAGCGAGATGGGCAGAGGGCGGGATGTGCGTTCGGCTCTGGTCATGGACGTGGTGCAGATACTATCGGCCGCACGGGGTGGTTCGGCAAGGAGGATTGTAGGATCGCCTCGGCGTCGGGCATCCCAATTCTGTTATTGGGCAAAATCCTTCGTAACTGCGGCGTCGGAGGCGTCGGAAGACAGCTCCCGGGATTGCTCGACGAGGTCATCCGCCCTCCATCGGTCGTCGCGATCCTGAGCATTGAGACCTCTGTCGGCCTTGACAGCGGCCTGGCGGGCGACGAGGTCGGCGTGGGTGGCGAAGTACTCGAGGCTGCGACCGCGGAACTCGTCGATTGTCTCGAAGCGGTGCTCCTCCATGAAGCTGCGCAAGTCGTCGAGCATGGGCTGGATCATCCGGTAGCCGAACTTCATGACCCCAGTACAGACTTGGACGGTGCTGGCACCGAGGAGGATGAACTGCACGGCGTCATCACCGCTCTCGACTCCACCGACGGCGCTTATGGTTGCATTTGGGAACTCCGCATGCGCCATTCGAGCGCATTCCATTACCATGCGCAGGGCGATGGGGCGGATGGCCTTGGATGAATATCCGCCAGCTTCAGTGTATCCCTCGACGGTGGGAATGGGCCGCAGTGTCTTGAGGTCGACGCCCATAACGCAGAGGATCGTGTTGATGGCGGTGATGCCATCGCAGCCGCCTTGCAGTGCCGCTCGCGCCGGATCGGCGATGTGAGTGATGTTGGGCGTCAGCTTGGCCCAGATCGGCTTGCGCGTTGCGCTGCGAGCCCACCGGGATACCTCGCACACGATCTCAGGATCCTGGCCCATCGCCTGACCCATGCGGCGCTCGGGCAAGCCGTGCGGGCAGGAGAGATTCAGTTCGAACCCATCGACTCCCGCCTCGTCGCAGCGCTGGATGATCTCGAGCCAGCGGTCGCGATGGCACTCCTCCATTACGGAAGCGATCAGCGGTCGCTCGGGATATCGATCCTTGAGGCTCTTGAATTCGTCGAGCCATTTGGTGAACGGCCGATCGGTGATGAGTTCGATGTTTTCCCAGCCGACGATTTCGTCGGTGTCGGCGGCGCGGAGGTGCGCATAGCGGGGGCTGACGTTGATGATCGAATCGGCATCAAGGCAGACGGTCTTGCAGACGACGGCGCCCCAGCCTTCGTCGTAGGCGCGGGCGATGACATTTGCATTGGTCCCCGGCGGTCCGGAGGCAATGACAAAAGGATTAGGCAGTCGCAGGCCGTTAACGTGGACGCTCAGATCGGGCATGAGCCGCGCTCTCGCAGAAATGCTCTTGGAATTCCCACCGGTTCAATGATAGTGCATTAACGCGGCCCATCGCGACCAGTCAGCCGCGAGCTATTTGCGCTCGATTGGAACGGCAGGTCCTTCTGGGCCATTCTGACTCTCGAGTTGCTTTTGCTTGCGGTACGCCTCGATGCCCGACGGCGGAGGGAAGGCGTGATCGAGGGTCAAGTCGCGCAAGCCGCTGCGCTGAAGGTTGTCGGCCAGCGAGGTGAGAATGGTGTCGTAACACTTGAGTTTGAGATCGTTGTCGGCGCGCTCCCAGAGGGCCATCTTTTCGCCCATGGTTGAGATGTCATCGGTCATTGCCATCTGGAAGGCCTGCAGCATGAATGCACTCCACTCAAAGGGCAGGCGGCCGGACTCGGGCGTAACGGCGGTCTTGGCGTTGCCGACTTCGCCGAGGAAGTTGTCGAAGATGGCGCGGGCCATGCGGACGTTTGAATCGAAGACCTTTTGATCGCCTCGCCCCAGACCGAGTCGGAAAGCTGTCGAGAGAAGGGCGATGCAGTCGTTCGTGGCGACGTTGATTGATGACCAGCGGTCAGCCGTTTCGTTGATAATGGACTCTTCGAGCGGGAAGGTGAATCTCTGCGGCTTGTCCTCCTGGAAGAATTTGTTATCGGTACGGAGTCGGTCGTAGACCTCTTGCGCCTTCTCATACTCGCCGAACATGTAGTACTCGCGCACGCTGTCGATGAGGAAGTTTCGATAGCCGTCCAGGAAGGTGACGGGGTCGGTCAGGCCGAAGGCGTCTGCGGCCCGCTGGTACATCATCACGTAGGTCTGTTCGTAGTAGGGAATGAAGCGCAGATCCGGGCCGTATGAGATTTCCTTGGACACGAAGTCGTAGTAAATGCGTCCGCCGCGCTTGAGGGATTGCTCGGAGTGGAAGAGGATGCGGTCGGTGTTGACGCGGTCGAACTTGTTCTGTTCGCGCCGGCTCAGGCCGCGTTCAACGCCGACGGCGGCCCAGTAGAGGGAGTGCGCGGAAGGTGATCGCCAGTCGAGAGGGCCGAATTCACCCATGAACTGCAGCATATACGCCGGGTCCATGTTGTAGGTGTCCAGGAGGACTCGCTTGCGTGCATAGGCAAGGACCAGCGGCCAAGCATCTTTGTAGGCTTCGTTCGTCAGGACGGGCTGGAGTTGACGGACGGCCAGGCCCTGCGGCGAGAGACGGCTGCTGTCGGTAACTTTTGCAAACTGCTCGGCCATTCCCGAACGGATCGCCACTGGGCTGGCCGTGAGCGATCGGGTGGACTCGATGGTGCGGAGCAGTCTTTCGTCGAGATCGAAGCCGGCGCTGTAGAGGTCTTTGAGCAGATCGGCGGCAGCCGGCTGCATTTCGACGACGCGGTCCCATCGCTCCGGCGCATCGGCGACTCTTTTCATTGCGGCGGCACGCCCGTCGGCGGAATAGGGCGGTTCGCCGAGCAGGCCCTGCCATTCATCGGCGAGCTGCTGCTTGTAGTACTTGTTCGCGTCGTCCGTGAAGCCGGCGATCTTGTGCAGGAAGAACCATGCGAGTTCGCGGTAGAGCATCATCTCGCTGGGGTTGTAGCGGATGCCGTAGTTGCGCAGCAGTTGGATTCCGTCGTTGACCCACTGCCATCGCTCTTCGCGGGTGTGGGTGGCGACGGAGATGTTGTAGGCCATGTTCCATGCCTGGAATTGCCAGACGGAGGCGTAGCGAGGCTGGAGCTGGGTGATCCAGCGGCTGAGTTGATAGGCCTCGAAGAACTTGCCGTCTTCTTTGAGTTTGTCGGCGCGGATCCAGAGATAGTTGGCGATGATGCCGCGCACGACTCCGATACTCTGAGCCACGACGACTGCCGCCGGGGCGCCGGCCACAGCCTCGTCGGTGTACTTCAACTGGTAGTTCGAAGCTGACGCGTTGATCGCGGGCATGAGCCAGCCCGCTCCCACCAGCGAGGCGATCATGACGACGGCGGCGATGATCTGAATCCAGCGGTCGCGTCTCATGCGTGCCCCGAGTAAATAGCGAGTTGGCGAGCGCGGAAGACCACCCAGCCGACCAGCGCGGCAAGTCCTGTCCACAGGAAGGAAATCCAGAAGAAGGTCTGCGACACGATGGCCCAGGAGACATTGCGACCTTCGATGAGGTCCTGCGTCGGTCGCACACTGCCGTATTGCCGCAACAGCAACTGCATGCCCGAAGCGATCTCCCAGATGACGGTGTTGAAGTAGTACCTCTCCTTGGTTACGGGATCGACCTTGTCAAAGTTCTCCAGCGACGCGGCGAGGAACGGCGCTGACTCGGCGCCGAAGAAGATCGTGAACGCCAGCAGGCACGCCACCGGGAAGCTGGCGAATGTCGCAGCCGCGATGCCGAGCATGGCGAGGAACCCGAGCTTGAGCCAGATGATGAGCATCGCGCGGAAGTAATTCCACTCGAAGGTGTCGACCTTGTACATCACTTCGAGACCATCCCAGGGGATGCTGATGGTCGCGTCGTAGACCTGCTCCTGCGACCGCATGTCACCATTGAAGATGCGCACCTTGACCTGGTGATCGTCACCGACGAACCCGGCCGGGATCATCACGCTCTGCGTCTGGACGAGCACCACTTTCTGCGGGATCATGACATCGCTGGGTAGCCAGATGGTGATGGGCAGGGAGACGTCGGGCATGTCCTGGCCGGAGTTGATCTTGAAGCGCAGCGTCAGTGCGTTCTCCGGGAAGTACTCGATGTAGACTGATTGCCCGTCGACGAGCGGGTTCGGATAGGTCTGCTGCGAATTGGGAGGGACAAAGTAGACGAGGGTCGAGTCCGCCGTGAAGTCGAGTTGGAACTGCTCGCCGGGAACGTAGTAGACCGTGCCGTCTTCGTTGCGCACGCTCAAGTCGAAGGGTGACTGGAGGCGACTGGGCACGACGACAGGCTCGTCATCAAAGTGCACGGTGGCGCGTAGCCGCTTGGAGATCGGTCGGACATTGTCGAAGACATACTCGCGCCACTCACCTGGCGGTATGGAGAGCATTTCCGCCTGCAATTCGCTGAGCATCTCGTTGGCGAGATTGGCAATTGCCGTCGGATTGTCCTTGAGATCCGGGTCCTGCTCCGCCCGCTTGATGGCGCGCTGCCTGGCTTCCTCGCGGAAGTCCGGCACGGTCGGCCGCACTCCGATGCGCGAAGTGAGGACCTGCTCGGTGACGGCCATCTGGTCGTAGGAGTCCATGGCGGGCTGGGTTCGAAGGTACTGGGTGAACCAGAAGATCGCTCCGCCGGTCATGAGCAACAGCACGCCATTGAGCACGACGATGCCGATCCACTTGCCGATGAGGTACTGGAAGCGGCCCAGCGGCTTGCTCACGATCTGGTAGATCTGCTTGTCGCGCTGCTCAAAGGCGACGGTGGCGGTGGAGATGAACACCGTCATCACGGCGAGCAATGCGTAACTCACCCCGGTGCCGTAACTCAGAAACGTCTGCAGGCGATACTGCAGTCGTTCCTGCTCATCGAGTTGGGTGGCGAGGAATGGGATATAGATGATGAGCAGGACGATGAAGACGAGCGCCAGCTTCATGCGGATCGCTTCGTCGAGGACGAGCCGGGCCACGGCCAGGGGGCCGACCGGCGCCGACAACATCAGTCGGGCGATCTGGATGAGCAGCAGAAAGAGTGTGAGCAGCGAGCCGATCCCCAGGGCGATCTGCGCCCAGAGTTCCATTTCGGCAGCGCGAAAGACGAGCCAGAGCGGCACGGAGATGATCGCGATTCCCAGTGCCGAAAGCGTCATACCCAGCCAGATCATGCCGATCACCGCCAGTGCGGCAATGATGGTGCTGCTCACGAGATTCTCTCGGAACGTCTCGGGCAGCCAGGAGAAATCGGTCCGGGCGGCGAGGATCGACAGCACGCCGACGATGACCAGGCCGATCGCAGTGGCGATGATTTTGAACATCAGCCGCTGCTGAAGCCGATTGAATCTAGCTGCGATCTCGAAGATGCGATTGATCACGGCAGATCACCCACCCTGACTGCGCTTGTTCGCATCGTCTGTCGAGTCATCTGAGGAGCCGAGGAGCGAGTCGAGCACGGATCGGTCGACGTCGTCTTTTTTGCCGGGCGCCGGATTGGCTGGTGCGGGGCGAACGTCGGCAGCGCCTGATTGAGGTGTGGCCGGTGAACTGTTGTCGACAAGCGATTCGAGCACCGAGCGATCGGTCTTGTCGGATGGAGTGGAAGCGGCAGGGGACTTGTCTTCGGGTTGAGTCGCTGCCGGCGCTTCGGGTTCCTTCATGAGTTCCGCGATGACCTGGGCTCCGCTGGCGGGTTCATCTGAATCCAAGCCGCGGAGGAATGCTGCAGTCGGGCCGCCACGGCCGGCGCCGGAAGTGGTGACGCGTTCGCTCTGGGCCCTTTCGACGATGGACATGAAGAGCGATTCGAGGCTTTGCCGCGCCGGCGCGATGCGAATGATGCGCCGTCCCTCTTTTTCTTCGATGTACTTCGCGATCTCGTCCGAATCATGCTGCGAGAGCGCCTCGGTTTCAATGATCGTGCGGTCGCCCGTCGTGAGCAGTTCTTCTCGTGAACCCTCGGCTCGCTTCTTGCCGCCGTAGAGAATCGTCATGGAGTCGCAAACGTCTTCGACCTCGGAGAGCAAGTGCGAGCTGAGCAGAATGGTCTTGCCCCGCTTGCCCAGATCGAGGATGAGATCCTTCACTTGGCGAATGCCCAGCGGATCGAGTCCGGAGGTGGGTTCGTCGAGGATGAGGAACTCGGGATCGTTGATGAGCGCCTGGGCGATGCCGACGCGTCGCTGCATGCCCTTGGAGAACTGGCCGACGGGGCGATAGGCCACGGCGTCGAGCCCGACCATCTCGAGCAGTTCATCAATACGGCGACGGCGAATCGCGCGCGGGTAGCCGAACAGTTTGGCGTAGAAGTCCAGCGTCTCACGCGAATTGAGAAATTGGTAGAGGTACGACTCTTCCGGCAGGTAGCCGATCCGCTTCTTGACAGCGATGTCGGAAGGCTGCTTGCCAAGGACGGACAGGCGACCGGCCGACTTGTGTAGCAGGCCAAGGATCATTTTGATCGTCGTGCTCTTGCCCGAGCCGTTGGGTCCGATGAGGCCAAAGATCTGGCTTTGTTCAATGCGCAGATCGAGGTTGTCGACCGCTCGCACCTGGGCGCGGAGCCAGAAGTCGGAGAAGACCTTGGTCAGTCCCTGCGCGAGGACGACAGGCGTTCGTGATGTGGAGTCGGCAGGGGTCATAAGGTCACTTCTGTTGCGACGTGCGCGGTCAGGGCTGCTGTTGTTGATCCTGCTTCATGTACTCGTCCCGTTTCATGCGGCGATCACGCGCGGGATCGGGATTGGAGAGGATCTCGATGATGTTGGTGCCGGGCGCAACACTGAACCACTCGAGGTTTGACTTGGAAATGTTGATGATCGCTTCTGACCAGAGCAGCGCGCTGGCGAGGCGGGGATTCTCTTCGTAGCGATCAATCCAGGCGTTGAACCGGGCGAGATCGCTGCGGAACGAAGAGACCAGTTCGCCGCGATCGCTCTTTGCGTTGCCGATGATCGTGGCCACCTTGCCGCCGACGGCATCGCTGACGAGCAGGTCATTGATCTCCATGAGCTTGGCCGCCGCCGCCGGGGACCTGGCGGGATCGGCCTTTGCTTCTGCGAGCAACTGGTCGTACTCGCTGATGAGCGTGCGCAGTTTCTGGTAGGCCGGACCGGCCATGGCGTTGAGGATTTCGCTGGCTTTGCGTTCGGCCTCGACTTTGCCCTGCGCCGCTTCGACATGGGCCTGGTTGACGCGTTCGTAACTGGCCTGGGCGGGTACGGGGGGATAGGCGTCGTAGGTGGCAGTCGAAACCTCGATGCCGCACTCAATGCGATCGAGAAACTCCTGCGCGTAGGCCTTGACCTTGCCACTGAGGCGCTCACGCGACTGGATAATCTCATCGAGCGTGGTTTCGGCCGCGCTGAGCACGACCGCTCGTTCCACGGCCCGGCGGACGAGGGTCTCGTTCATCGTCAGCGGGACGGTCTTCTGGTTCTGTTGTGCGTCGACGATGCGATATTGCACGTTCCACTTCGTGTGGGCGAGATTGTGGTCGGCGGTGATCACCGAGCCGTCCTTGCCGGGTACGAGCGAGAACTTCTCCGTCTCCGTCAGGCTCGTGAAGGGTTTGGCTTTCTGTACGTCGCTCAACTGCGGCCAGAACTCGTCCGCCAGACTCACGGACTGCTGCGAACTGGGTACGAGCACGAACTGTCCGATGGGGTAGGGCCACACAAAGTAGCCTCCCGCTTCGAGCGGCTCGGCATCCTGAAGCCGGCCGAAGAGCAGGCGCAGTCCGCGCGACTGTTCGGGCACCTGGCGCAGGCCGGAGAAGAAGTACATGGCCACGAGGATCACCATCACGACCTGGAGGGCGATGAAACTGATCCGCAGAGCGCTGGCCAGCGACCGATTGGCGGGATCGAATTCGTCGTCTCCTCCCTCGACCGGCGCGAAGGGCTGCGGCGTTACCTGGGGCCGTTCAAGCGGCGCCGGCTGCTCGCCAGAGAGATTCGGGTTGGGCTGATCTTCTGCCATGGATCAGTTGCCGCTTTCCAGTTTGACCGGAGCCGCCATCTTGATCGGCTGGCCGTCGGGTCCGACGAGCATGTCAAAAGGCCACTGCGATGTGGGCAGAATGACCTTGGTGTCCTTGCTGATGATCGCCTCAAGCGCCTGCAGCTTTTGCATGAAGATGGCAAAGCGCTCATTGCGTGCGAGTTGGGCCGCGAGGTTTGCCGCTTCGCGATCGCCTTCCGCCCGGATGTCGGCCGCTCGCGCCTTGGCAAAGGACTCGATCGTACTGGCGTCGCTGTTTGCCCGCGCGGCGATGCGCTCCGCTTCGGCTTGGCCGGAGGCGGAGGTATTGGCGGCGATGGTCTCGCGCGTCTTCTTCATCCGTTCGAAGACCGCCTTGCTCGTATTTTCGGGAAGGATGAATCGGCTGATTCCCACGGCGACGGGCTCGATGCCGTACGCGGATTCCACACCGGCGGCCTGGTCCGTCGGGTTGCGGAGCAGTTCGATGATTCGATCTTCCAGCCCGGAGAGATTGCTGTGCTCGACGCCGCCCTGCTCTGTACTGGCAGCGAGCAGATCGTGGAAATCGTAATCGGCAAAGAGACCCAGCGCGGATCGCAGGCGCTCGTTGAGGCGCTTGTCGGCGCTGGATTCGGACGTAATGACGCGAAAGAACGTGCTGGGTTCTTTGATCTTCCAGGCGAGGAAGAGTTGAGCGATGACCAGTTGGCTGTCCTTGGTCATGACGTTCTCAAGGCGGGTCTCGAGGACGCGAACGCGCGAGTCGTAGTGCTTGACGGACTGAATGGGGTAGGGCCACTTGAAGTGCAAGCCCGGTTCTTTGACAACGCGTCCGATCTTTCGGAAGGTGGTCACGATCGCCGTCTCGTTGAACCTCACCTGGAAGGTGCAGGTGAACAGCAGCAGCGTCACAGCGACGATGACCGCGATTAGGTACAGTGCGATTCGATTCATTGAGCGAGAGCCTCCGCCAGACCCGAGATCAATCGGGTCGGTGTCATTCGTCGTTTCTCAACTTGTCTACCGCATCCTTGGACGCGCCGATTTCGTTGAGGTTGATCATCGTCGGATCCTGCTTGAGATCGAGGGTCATTCGAATCTGCATGCCGACGGGGACGATGATCAGTTGGCGACCCTTCAACGCGCGCTGGAGCGTGTTGAGGTATTCGCGGGTTTCGTAATACTCGGGCGCCTGCTCATAGGGCATCAGGCGGCTGTTGTGTCGGATCGCGGTCGCGAGTCGCTCGTTCTGCGTGGTCCAGCGATTGGCCTTCGCTTCGAGAATCTTCGTGGCTGCCGAACCTCCGGCCCCGAGCAATGCCTGCTCCACAACAAGCGACTGGGTGGTGTAGCCGCTGTCACTGCTGCTCATGTTTCGAAGTTTTTCGATTTCGCCCGCGATGGTCTGCGCCTTCTCCACCGAGCCTGCGGCCTTGGAGAGCCGCTCAGTCGCGACGCGCATGGCATCCTGGATGGTTGATTCGCGTGTTTCGCGCGCTTCAAGCACCTTCTCGAAACTCTCGGCGACGTCCTTGGGCGGGTGGATGCCCGCCACGCCAACGAAGACCACCTGGATACCGGAGTTCCAGCGATCGAGTTCCGCCTGGATACGCGTGCGCAGGTCATCCGAAAGCGCCGATCGGGCCGGGCCAAGCACCTGTTCGATGGACATCGCGGCCAGGCGTCGATTCACGACGCGCGTGGCGATCTGACGGATCAGCGCTTCGCGCTGGCGGCCGTCGCCGCCAACGAAATTGATGAAGTTAAGCAGTTCCCAGTTGCCTTGGGCGTCCTGTCCTTCCTTGATGCGGAACTGGACGGGGACTTCGGCGTTGACGACCGCGATGCTCCTCGCCAGGCTGCTTTCGCCGTCATTGCCGACATCGATGCCCGCGTCAATCCGACCGGGGCCGACAATGATCAGCTCTTCCTTGCCCAGCGTGTGGGCGTTGTCCCAGAGGATCGGGCCGGACTCGTCGATCTTGGCATGTTCACCTTCCGTCTCGGTGCCCACAAGCACCTGGTGAATCTGCGATACGGGATAGCGTTCGACACGCTCCCACGGCCATTTCAAAACGGCGCCGGAATTGAACACCTTGCTGTTACGCTGGAGGCGACCGAATGAGGTGACGACCGCCTGCTCATCGGGCTGCACGATGGACATGCAGTTGAGCAGCAGGATGAGCATGATCATGAACCCGAAGATGGGCAGAATCTGGCGGCTGAGCAGCTGATAAAACCATGTCGACGTGACGGAGAAACCAAACTGGTAGTTGATCGCATCGTTGATCGACTTGACGACCGACTCCGGCGCGGCGAGCAGTCCGAGGACGCGAGAGTCGAAGGCGGGCTGGGGGTATTCGCCGGGTTTGCGCGGCGTGTAGAGATTCAAGACGAAGGCGACGATCACCTCAAGACCGAGGGCGATCATGTAGATCGGGAAGATGTGGGCCAGGGCCGAAAGGACTGCCGGGTTCCCGTTGAGTTGGAAGCCGTAGCCCACAGCCAAAGCGGCATTGAGCAAGGCGGCGCCGATGGTGACCGTCGCCCCGGCTCGCAGGAGGCGCCACGCGGGCTGGCGGCTCATGCCGCCGAGGAACCACGACACGACAAAGCAGACGAGCGCGATGGCCGCGGTGATCCCAACGCCGTAGCCAGCGGAGCCGGCTTCGGCGACGTTGACGCCGCGCATGCCCTGGAGGCTTCGGGCGGAGACGGCACCGCGCTGCCACCAGCCAATGGCGATAAGCAGTGCCGCAATGAGCAGGCTGACGGCGGGGACGAGGAAGCCGTGCATCCATTTGAGGCGGCTTGCATTGGCGGGAATTTCGTTTTCGTCGAACTCAAAGATGCTGCCGGTTGCGTCGGCGCGAGATCGCAATTGCTCATGCTCGAGCGCTTCGAGCCGTTCCAGCCGATGCTGGTGGAAGAGGAGGATCAGGACGATCCACACTGGAATGCCACACAGCATCGAGTAGGCGGCGATCCTGGTCGCGTCATCTTTGAGGACGAAGCCGAGCAGGAAAATGACGGCTGTGAGCACGAGATGGAAGATCGAGGCGAAAATGGCCGCGATAGCGGCTCGCCTGTATGTCTCGTGGTTAATCCGCATAATGTGGCGTTGCCCTCAAACCCGCACGAAAGTGTCGGGGAGAGTCCCCCGGCGAAAGAGCGAACGATACCCGAAGCCCGCAATTCAAGCAACCTTCAGCCGTGATCGGATGACCGGCCGTCGAAGATATCTGACGGCGGAATGGCGATCCGGAGGATCGCTCAAGCCGCCCTAAGACTGGGCTACGACCCCCAATTCGTCTCGGTTCGACCGGACTGCACGCTTTTCTCGCTCTCAATCAAACCGGCCTACGATAGCCCGCGTACCAGAAAGTCGCGGCCGCGCCCCGTGCGGGGTCCGTTGCCGTCACGCGGACTAATTCATGCTCGAACAGTTCTTCGCTATCGCCCGCAACACGTTTGTCGAGAGTATCCGCCAGCCCATCTACCTTGTGATGCTGGGGATCGGGATCATTGCGCTGCTCATTACGCCGGGGTTGAGCACCTTTACCCTGTCTGACGACAATCTGTTCATGGTGGACATGGGTCTGGCGACGATCTTCCTGTGCGGCCTGGTGATTGCCGCTTTCGTGGCCACGAGCGTTGTCACCCGTGAAATCGAGAACAAGACGGTTCTCACCCTTGTTTCCAAGCCGGTCGGGCGGCCGGTGTTCGTGCTGGGCAAGTACGTGGGCGTCGCCGCCGCCATTCTGGTTTCGGCGATCATCATGTCATGTGCGTTTTTACTTATCAAGCGCTACGGTGTGATGCAGACCGCCCGCGACACGGCGGACATCCCCGTCATTGTCTTCGGGCTGATCGCGCTGTTCACCTCGCTGATCGTCGGCATCTGGTGCAATTTCTTCTACGGATGGGTCTTCACGAGCACGACTGTCGGCACGATGCTGCCCATGTCCATACTCGCGTGGGTCGGCATTCTCATGTTCGACAGGGACTGGAACTTCCAGATGTTCCCGCGCGTCGAGACTCCGTTTGGTTCGATGGTGGTGATTTCAGGCAGCTTTGATCCACAAATCGTTCTGGCTCTTGCGGGGGTGTTCCTGGCTCTGATGATCATTGCCTCGGTGGCTCTTGCCGCTTCGACGCGGCTTGGGCAGGTGATGACCGTCGTGGTTTGCCTGATCGTCTTCGTGGCCGGCCTTCTCACTGACACGCTCTTTGGCCATCGGGCGTTCGAATCCAAGGCCCGCGGTCGCATCCTTGAGATCAATGTCATTGACGATCACAATGACAACTTCAGCGACAATGGGGACACGTACCACATCCGCCTCGATCGCGGCATCGATATCTCCGAAGGCGAAGAGGTGTATCTCTCATCCGACAATGTCGGATTCGGCTTGCTGGGTATGGGCAAAGCAGTCCTCAAAAACGTCTCGTATAGCACCGCGGATCTCGTCAAGGAAGGCAATGATCCGATGAAGCGGCCGCCGCTCGTCGACGACTACCTCATCGACGGGCCGCAGCGCGTGCACTCGCTTTGGCGCATTGCATGGTCGGTGCCACCCAATCTGCAGGCGCTGTCGTTTGGCGATGCGTTGAACCAGGGGCACATCATCCCACCCTCGCACATCGGGCTGGTGGGCATGTACAGCATCCTCTACATCACCGGCATGCTCTCGCTGGCGGTGATCCTCTTCCAGACTCGCGAAGTGGGCTGATTGGACGTGTCAGTCGTCGGCTGAGATGACGTTGGGTCCCTTGCCGGCCTTCTTTTCATAGAACCCACCGCCCGCCCGCTGGTACTTGGTGAAGCCGAGTCGATCGAGGTTCTTGTTGCTGATCCGGTTCGATTCGGCCTTGTCGGTGTGTTTCAGGGGGATATTGGCGGCCTGGATGACACGCCGCACTGGCTGGCCGGTCTCGGGGTGCAAGGTCAGGGGTTCGTCAGCCATCCTCTGGAAGATCTCAAACACCTCTCCCTCGCTGCCATCGTTGGTGATGACCTGGTAGACGTACGTCGGCATGATCGGCAAGTCCTCCATCTGCCTCTTTCCGGATGCGCGTCCGGCTGGGCGGGGTGATGGACAATCTTAGGGGACTGAAAGCCCCGCTGAATCAATCACCCACTTCGAACCCGCCGTCTAGGCGGGGCGTATCACGAAGACGAGTCTGATCCATTATCGACGCCGATCATCCGAATATCGCGTTTCTGCTTGTTTGGTCGCACTTGCGGCCTCCGGTGCCGGATTCCCTCCGGTATTCCGCCTAGGGTTTTGGACTCGACACACCGGGCACTAACGCCCCTCTGGAGATGCCGCAGATGTCTCAAGCCGGTTCCTCACCCGCCCCGCAGCCTCACGATCACGCGCATGATCACGACCATGACCACGCGCACGGTCATGACCACGATCACGGCGGTCCCGGCCACAAGCATCACAACCACGTCCAGTCGGCCAGTTGCTGCGAGATGCACAATACGAATTCATCAGAAGGATCGATTGTTTTCGCCCTCGTGGGCGGGGCGATGGTGCTGACGACGGTGCTGGCCGGTTGGTTCGGGCTGGATGAAGAGGTTCGGGTCATCCCCGCCGCCATCGGTGCCGTGCTGCTTTGGATTCCTCTGCTCATGGCAGCCGGCCGCGAAATCAAGAAGGGTCGGCCGTCCAGTTCTGTCCTTGTTGCGTTGGCCATTGGCGCCGCTCTGGCGACGGGTGAATACGCCACCGCGGGTGGTCTGGCGTTTATCCTGTTTCTCATGGACGCCGTGCTCCGCCGCACGGCATGGGGCGCGCACCGGGCAATCGAGCAACTCGTTGGCCTGACTCCAGATGTGGCCCGGATCGTCATCGATGACGTTGAACGCGAAATCGATCTCGACAAGGTCGAGGTCGGCACGATCATCCGCGTTCGCGCGGGTGAGAACTTCCCGGCTGACGGTCGCGTCATCAAGGGCCGCACCACGATCAACCAGGCGAGCCTCACGGGCGAATCGGCTCCCGTCGAAGTCGAAAACGGCTCCATGGTCTACGCGGGCACGACGAATCTCACCGGGGCCATCGACGTCGAAGTGACGCGCATCGGTGAAGACACGACCATCGGCAAGGTCGTCAACCTCATTAACGAGGCTGAGCAATCCAAGACGCCTCGTCAGCAGATCATCGAACTCGTCGCGGGGCATTACGTCTGGATCGTCCTGTTCGTGGCTCTGGCGGTTTTCATCCTTTCCAACACACCCGGCGATGAGACCGGCTCGAAGACCGCGATCGAGAAGGCCATTTCCGTGCTCGTCGTGACGTGCCCCGGCGCGCTGCTACTGGCTTCACCGACCGCGATGGTCGCAGCGTTTGCAGCGGCAGCCCGGTTGGGCATCATGATCAAGAGCACTGCCGTCTTCGACACGGCTGCAGGCATCGACACCGTGGTGCTCGACAAGACCGGCACGATCACGACCGGGCACTTTGCGGTCAGCCGCCTCGCGCCGTCGGAAGGCGTGGATGGTGCTGATCTGCTCACCGCCGCCGCGACCGCCGAGCAGCATTCAAATCACCCGCTGGCCGCCGCCATTCTTGAAACGGCCCGCGCCGCGCGCATCACCCCACCGCGCGAGGGGCAGGCGGAAGAGGTGCACGGCCTGGGCGTGAAAGTCACGCAGGGCAGCGAGACGCTCTACGTGGGCCGGGCCAAGTGGCTCCAGCGCATCGACTCGTCCATCGGTGAGCAGATCGCCGCCGTCGAGGGCCGCATCGAGGGCATGACCGGCGTGCACGTGATGCGCAACGGCAAGTACCTCGGCGCCGTCGGCCTCGAGGACAAAGTCCGCCAGCAGGCGCCCGGCGCCGTCGCCCGCCTGCGCGAACTGGGCGTGCGCCTCGTGTGCATGTTCACCGGCGACCGGCTGCCGGTGGCCAAGCGCGTCGGACAGGTCGTCGGCATCGACCACATCGAGGCCGAGTGCCACCCGGAAGAAAAGCACGCGCGCATCGTTGAACTCACCCGCAGCGGCCGCCGCGTCATGATGGTCGGCGACGGCATCAACGACGGCCCCTCGCTGGCCGCGGCCGACGTCGGCGTGGCCATGGGCCTGGGCGGCACCGACATCGCAGCCAACTCCGCCGGCATCGCGCTGATGAACGACGATCTCGACCGGCTGCCTTTCCTGCTCGAACTGGCCCGCAAGACGCGCATGGTCATCACGCAGAACATCATCGCTTCGATCGTCATCGCGATCATCGGCATCACGCTTGCCGCCAGCGGACAGCTGGGCGGCAGCATGATCTTCTGGGCCGCCGTCTACCACTCATTCGGCGATGTCTTCGTGATCGCCAACTCCTTCCGCCTCGTGCGCTACGGCGAAGAGCACGACCGCCACGAACCCATCGCTTCTTCGACCGGCATCGGCCACTACACCGTCCAGCCCGCCGGGGCCTGAGTCTGAGGTTCAACAAGTCAACCCTGTGTCGAGCGCCCGCTGAATCAGCGGGCGTTTCGTCTTTCTGACTCTGCTGCAGGAGATTAAGTAGCCGGTCGACTCCCGACGGTGTGCTGGCGAGCCTACTAATGTTTGGTTCTACGCGTCACGAGAGACTGCCTGGATGCAAGCGAATCGTCCGACACCCTCGCCTTTCGATCCTGATGCGCAGCCGCGGTGCATTGACTGCTATTACCCGCTGATGGGACTCGAGAGCCACAAGTGCCCCGAATGCTCGCGGCCGTTCGATTTTCGTGATCCAACCTCGTTCACGCTCAAACCGCCCTTCGTCTTCTGGACCTTCTGGCTGCCGGGCCTTGCACTTGCCCTGGGGGGCGGTTTTGTCAGCGGCGCGCTGCTCATCCTGATGGGGAACTGGGGCGCTTCGCTGTGGTTCGCCTTGCCGTTTGCTTGCGGTGTGATTCTCGGCTACCGCGTGATGGTGCGCTGGTATCTGCTCGTGTTGTTCTCAGTCGTGCTGCTGCTTTCATGGGTGATCGGCCTCATCTCCATTGGCATGGCGGGGGCGTACTGCGGCGTCGTGCTGGCGGTGATTGTGGCGGTGCCGATCTGCGTTGGTGTGATTGCCGGCCTTGTTCTTCGCGTGCGCCTCAAGTCCAGTCGCTTCAGCCAGCGTGCTCACCTGCCCATCTGGATGATTCTCGCGTTCCCCATCGTCTGTGGCTTTGTTGAGGGTCCGCCACTGCCGACGGCCGGCATCGAAGCAATCGTCACGGAAGGAATCGTCGCGTACCCGGCTCAGTTGTGCTGGGACTCGCTCATGTTCTACGAAGATGTGCAGCACAAGGCGCCGTGGCTCATCCGCACTGGATTAGCCACTCCCGTTTCGACGAGTGGCGCTCTCACTGGCGTAGGCGACCAGCGCACGTGCAACTACACCTACGGCCGGCTCGTGAAACAGGTCACGCGCTACGACGCTCCGCATCAACTCGACTTCGACTTGGTCGAGCAGTTTCGTGTGTACGAGCATGACGCCCAGTTGCTTTCGGGTTCGTTCCAGTTTGTGGTCGTCGACGCTGATACGACGAAGATCATCCTGACGACGACGTATCGTCCGAAGCTCGGTCCACGCTTTGCCTGGCGACCCTTCGAGCGCTATGCCGTGCATGGCCTGCACTCGCACGTGATTGATGGCATCCGTCTCGAGGCGCAGCGTCGCGCCGCGGAAGGCAAGGACCAGATCGGCAGCAGGGGAGGCGTTGATGCGCATCTTGGTGGATGATCGCTGGCGGGTCACTGCTCGCCTGCGGGTCGAGTGTGATGTTCCGCTCGAAACGGCGCAGCGCCTGCTGCATGACTTTCGCACGTTTCTGACGACGGATCCGCTCCATCAGCGCATTACGTTTGACCATGGCGAGCCGGATGACCCTGAGACGATTCGCGGCGAAGCGATCACGATCCGGCACTCCATGCTTGGGGTCCACATTGATCGGGCGGGGCGCATCCTGCGCTGGAGGCCCGGTTTTGAGCTGGCGGTGAGCGACCTCTCGAGGCGCGGCCGGTCGGTCGGGTTTCCGCACATGTGTCGCTACGTGCTGAGCGAACGTCGGCCGCGCGGCCACAGCCTGCTCTATGAAGTGCGCGGCGTGTGGACGGCGCGGTGGGTGCCGCGCTGGATCGTGAAACTCTGGCTGGCGTGGGTCATGGCGGCGACGCGCGGGAGATTGCTGGCGCATCTGGCCCGGCAGTGAGCGCTCTGACACACCGTCCACCGGCGTGCGAGTGGCTCAATCTGCGGGGTTTGGATCAATCACCAGCGCCTCGCCGCACTCCGGGCAGCGGTGTGATCCGATCAATCGAATGTCATAGTTGCAGCGCGGGCAGAGGTAGGCGGCGAGCTTGATCCCGCGTTTGCGCCGAGGATCGCGGTAGTTACGGATGGAGAAGGTCATCCACGAAGAAGCCCACAGGCCGCACGCGAGCAGAACCAGGAACACGAGGTTGAGTGGGATGCCCGACCAGACCAGGCGAGTCTCAGCGGGCTTGAATCGAAAGCGCCAATCGCCGTCGTACAACTCGGCGACGTCAAGTGGTGGGTCAAAGGTGTAGTGCTGTAACGTGTCCCGGGCGGATGCGGCCAGCATCATCGCCTCTTCGGAAGAGATGTGCCGGTCGCGCTCGAGGATCAGCACCACGTTCGGGTGCCGCCATTGCCGCACTGTGAATGGGCCGAAGTAGCCGCGTGCCTCGTGCCGGGAACTCCAAACGAGCCTGGCGACCTCGGCACCCGCGGGCCATTCGTTGGCCGGAGTTCGATTGTCAACGAGCGCATAGCCGTCAGCAGTCTCGATGACTCTTGCGTTCAGGACAAGTGGATCGAAAGTCTGAAAGACAGTGCCAGCTGCAACAAGGAGGACTGCGATCAGACCCGCGATGATAAAAAAAATGATCGACGAAAGCACCAGCGCATCTCCGGGATCCATGTGCGGAAACCACCTCGAGCGGCGCTGCCATGAGGGCGGCGGCGGCCTGTCGTGGATTCGGATCGGCTTGTTTACGTCATAGGGCATCGATCGCTCCGCTACCCTCAATCATTCGGGTCGGGACCGTTTCGGGTTGCGACGTTGCACGTGGAAAGGTCCGCACTTCGCCGCATTCCGGGCACCGGACAATGGTGCGTGGCAGGCCGCGCAGCCGATAGCCGCACGCGGTGCAGAGGTCGTCAATACCAAGATCGCGCAGGGCTCGCCAGACATACGGCCGCATCCACCGCCGAGACACGACCAGCATCACGACGAGCTCGATGGCCATGGCGAGCATGTTGACGACAATGCCCTGCCAGCCGACAAATGCGGCGACGATCAGGAGCAGCAGGGTTGTGACGAGGATGTAGATCGCCAGCATCCACGCCTTGGCGAAGCGGGGCCCGCGAAAGGCGCGATGACGCGACAGGGCCAGTTCGAAGGCGAGTACCGGCAATGCGATCGCGAGTTCGAACCGTCCGGTCCAGAAATAGAACGCCACCATCGCCACGGCGGCAAGGGCGAGGGTTGTCAGATGCAGCGTATTCACCGGCCAGGGATCGTGATCGCGATGGAATGTTCGGTCGGCCTCCTCGAGCACGCGCTGCCTTTGCTCAGCGGTCAGTTCGAGAATCGGATCGACGCGGCTGCGTGGAAGCACTGGCGACTCGCTTGGAGAACGTCGGACCCCCCGGCTGCTGGAACCGGGTCGAGCCGATTCTAGAGTCCTGTCATGCAGGGCCGCATCATTGTCGCCTATGTCGTCGCCGGTCTGATCGTTGTGGCGGGGGTCGTGTTGTCCCTTCGAGAGTGTGCTCAGGTAGTGGCGGCGTTCGGACCAGAGAAATTCCCCACTGCCGCGGAGTTTGAGCAACTCAAGGCCGAAGGCAACGCGATCATCGTGCAGATTGAGGCTTACAAGTCGAGTCACGGGGAGTACCCTGCCTCGCTCGAAGCGGCCGCCATTGTTGTGCCGAAGGCCGACTACGGCGGGTGGCACTACATGCTGCAGGACAACGGGGGCTTCGAACTCAGCATCGGTCAGTACACCATGCGATCGCCTTTCACGCTGTCCAAGGTCAACGGTGACGAGCGGTGGTACATCGACAACTGAGCGAACTCGACGCTTGCGAACTCGACGCTTGCGAACTCTCGCCCGACCACTATCAGTCGATTCGGGCCGGGCAGACTTCGGGGTGATTTCCCATAGTGCGCCCGATGCACCATGGTCCTAGTTTGCTCTCATGCGAGGTCAGTCCGTCTGGGCGTTCATCCTCTCGCTGCTGTTTTATATCGTCGTGATCCTTGCCGGAATCCTCTGGCTCACCAGCGGCGTGGGGCTACTCAACTACGGGAAGATGCCCGACGCCTCCCAAGTCGAGGAGTTAATGTCCGAAGGCGATGCGATGATTGCACAGATCGAGGCATGGAATGTGGCGCACGGTCGGTATCCCGTTTCACTCGAAGATGCGTGCATTCTCGTGCCTGAGGCTGACTACGAAGGATGGTACTACCTGACCGACAAAGATGGGACTGACTTCATGCTGAGCATCGGCCCGTACAGCCCGCGCTATCCCTTCAGTCTTACCTGGCTGACTGACAGTCAGGAGTGGTACTTCCATGATCGTTGATTGGTCTGATGGAGCCGGTGCTGCGGGTGAACGAATCACACACTCGTCAGGAAGCGCAAATCGTTTTCATACAGCCAGCGGATGTCAGGGATGCCGTACTTGCGCATGGCGATGCGCTCGATGCCCAGGCCGAAGGCGAAGCCGGACCACACTTCGGGGTCATAGCCGACGGCTTTGAATACGTTGGGATCGACCATGCCGCAGCCGCCCAGTTCGACCCAGCGCCACTGGCCGCGCACATTCATCTTGATGTGCATCTCAGCGCTGGGCTCGGTGAAGGGGAAGAAGGACGGCACGAGTTTCACTTCCGCCTCGGCGCCGAAGTAGGCGTGCGCGAACTGGAGCAGCGTGGTCTTGAGATCGACCATCGACACGTTTTTGTCGACGTAGAGCCCTTCGATCTGATGGAACATGAACGAATGCGTCGCGTCGACTTCGTCGGGGCGATACACGCGGCCGCAGGAGACGATGCGCAGCGGGGGTTTCGTATTCTCCATCGCGCGGATCTGCACGGTGCTCGTCTGAGTGCGCAGTAAGTGTTTGCCGTCGATGAAGAAGTTGTCAAGCGGATCGCGGGCCGGATGGTCGGCGGGGATGTTCAGAGCCGTGAAGTTGTGATACTCATCCTCGACTTCAGGTCCGGTTGCGACGGTGAAACCCATGCGTGCGTAGATCTCGATGAGTTCATCGATGGTGCGAGTGAGGACGTGTTTGCGACCGATCGTTAGGTCGAGGCCCGGCTCGGTCACGTCGAGCATCGGCCCGGTGGCCTTGGGCCTGGCAGTTCCGATCGATGACTTGCTGGCTTCGAACGCACCCTCGAGGGCGATCTTGACCTCATTCATGCGCTTGCCGACGGCCGGGCGATCAGCAGGAGCGACGTCCTTCATCGAGCCAAGCAGGCCCTTGAGACGACCCTTGGGGCCGATCCAGGCGAGGCGCCACTGCTCGAGTGCAGCGGGATCGCCCACCTCGCGCAGTGCGGCGAGGGCCTGCGATTCAGTGGCGTTGAGTTCGTCGAGGAAGGCGCTCATGGGAGGGGAGTATAAGCAAGCGGGCGGCGTCGTGAAGACGCCGCCCGACACGGATTGCGAATGATCCCAGTTGTTCAACGGCGACGCATCGTCGGTGCTAGCCAACGACTGGTGCGATCAACCTTCGGTGGCAGCCGCTGGTTCGGCGGGCGCTTTCGCCTGCACCTTTCCGGCAAAGTCGCGACGGCGCTGCTTTGCCGCGCGACGCGGGGAGCGGCGACCGCCGATTTCCGGGCCCTGCTCATCGCCCACCAGTTGCAGCATGACGAGCTGAGACCCGTCGCCGATGCGGTTCTTGGCGAGTTTGATGATGCGGGTGTAGCCACCCTGGCGATCGGCGTAGCGCGGCCCGACGTTTTCGAAGATGTGCCGGACCAGCTTGGGCCCCTTGCTCACTTCGCCGTAGCGGTCGCGCTCGATCTTGCTTTCGTCATCGCACATGATGCGATCGCGAAGCAGTTGGATGGTGCGCCGTCGGGCGTGCAGGTCGCCGCGCTTGGCGAGCGTGATGATCTTCTCGACGAAGGGTTGCACGGCCTTGGCCTTGGGCAGGGTCGTGGTGATCTGCCCGTGCTCAAAGAAGCCGGCCGCCAGATTGCGGAACATCGCGCGGCGATGTTCCGTGTCCATCGAGAACTTTCTTCCATACATACGGTGACGCATGACCGGTCACTCCTTCGTCAAGAGGCGTGGCGCCATTTAGCGCACGCTCATCGTTTCAAGGTCAAAGCCCTCGGGCAGTTCGGCTCCGAGGGAAAGTTCCATTTCTTCGAGCTTCTTCTTCACTTCACGCAGCGAGGTCTTGCCGAAGGACCGCACCTTGAGCAGGTCGCTTTCGCCCTTGCTGATCAATTCCGCCACCGTGCGAATGCGGGCCGCCTCGAGGCAGTTGCTTGCGCGAACGGAGAGGTCGAGTTCGTTGATGGGCATGCGCAGCTTGCGGAGCAGTTTTTCTTCAACACCTGCAGCTGCCGACGCTTCAGGCGAAACGCGGATCGTGCCGATCTCGTTGTACTGCACGAAGGGGTTGAGGTGCTTGCGGAGGATCTTGGCCGCTTCGACGAGCGACGTCTCCGGACCCACCGTGCCGTTCGTCCAGACTTCGATGACGAGTTTGTCGTAGTTGGTCTTTTGGCCGACACGGGTGTCTTCGACCTTGTATCGCACGCGGCGGACGGGCGAGTAGATCGCGTCGAGGGGGATGACGCCGATCTCCTGTTCCTCCATCGCCTCATACTGCTCGGCGGCGGGGACGTAGCCGCGTCCCTTGGAGACGACGAAGTGCATTTCGAAATCAACTTCTTCGGTGAGGGTCGCGATGACGAGGTTCTTGTTGTGGATGGTGATCGCCGCATCGGCCTCGATGAGGTCGGCGGTGACTTCGCCCGGGCCAGTGGCCGCGAGGCTCATCGTCTTGGGCTCGTCGCCTTCGAGTTCGACGACGAGGTTCTTCACGTTGAGGATGATGTCGGTGACATCCTCGAGGACCCCCTTGAGTGTCGAGAACTCGTGCTCGGCTCCGACGATCTTTACGCTGCTGACTGCCGATCCCTCGATGCTCGAGAGCAGGATGCGGCGCAGGCTGTTGCCGACGGTGGTGCCGAATCCGCGCTCGAATGGTTCGACAGAGAAACGGCCGAACGTGGGACTGGCCATCGCGGCGTCCTGGATCACACGACCGGGCAGTTCAAGCCCTCTCCAACGTACACGTCTGGTGCTCATGATCTTCGTTCCTTGGGCAGATCCCGTTGTAGGGAATCCGTCGGCTGATCGGAGACATTCACCTCTGCCCGAAGTGAAGCTCCTGCTAAGACCGGCGGAGCAGACAATCAGATGCAAGGGCTCGTCGGGGCTGTTGGGCCGCGGCGAGCGAAGAATTAGACGCGGCGCTTCTTGGGCGGGCGGCAGCCGTTGTGCGGCACCGGCGTGTGATCCTCGATCGCCGTTACTTTCAGTCCGGAGTGCGAGAGGGCGGTGACGGCCGACTCGCGTCCGCCGCCCGGTCCTTTGACGCGGATTTCGATTTCCTTCATGCCGACTTTGCGGGCCTTCGAGGCCGCTGATTCAGCAGCGCGGGTCGCGGCGAAGGGCGTGCTCTTGCGAGCGCCCTTAAAGCCGACCGTGCCGGCCGAGTCCCAGGCGATGGTTTCGCCGTTGACATCGGTGATCGTGATCTGGGTGTTGTTGAACGTCGCGCGGATATGCGCGATGCCCCGGATGACGTTCTTGCGGACCTTGGCGGTCTTCTTGGCCATGGATGAGCCCTTTCAGTTCCTGGCGTTGCCTTTTCCGCGCGTGGCGGCAGGCAACTGGCTGATGCGCTCCGGCCTCGGCCGTGAGGGGATCGGAGCGCGTTTGAGTTGTTGTCACAAGGCGTTTTAGGCCTTGATGCTCTTCTTTCCTGCGACAGTCTTCTTGCGCCCCTTGCGGGTGCGGGCGTTGGTGCGCGTGCGCTGGCCGCGAACGGGCAGGCCACGACGGTGGCGCTCGCCGCGATAGCAGCGAATGTCGCGCAGACGCTGAATATTCTGCGACACCTGGCGACGCAGCGTGCCTTCGACGAGGTAACTCGAGTCGATGATGCTGTTGATGCGGCTGGCCTCTTCGCCGGACAGATCCTTGGCCCGCTTGGTCGGGTCAATGGTCGCCTCCGCGAGGATGTCGTCGGCGAACTTGGGGCCGATGCCATAGATGTACCGAAGCGCGTAGCGGATCGGCTTGTTGTCCGGGATATCAACACCAGCGATACGTGGCATGTCACATTCCTCAACGATCTCCGCCATCCGGCGGAGCGAACTCGGCTACCTCAACCCTGGCGCTGCTTCATCCGCGGGTTCTTCTTGTTGATCACATACAGCTTGCCGCGGCGGCGTACGATCTGGCAGTCCAGCGTGCGGCGCTTGACACTCGATTTGACTTTCATGACACAATCCCTTCAGCCCGGCATTTCGCCGGTCGTTTCGCGAACTCAATGATAGCCTTGTCCCCGCGGAGGCCAAGCCGATCTGAATCTGATCCTCAGTAGCGGTAAGTGATGCGTCCCCGCGTGAGGTCGTAGGGGCTGAGTTCGACCGACACCTGGTCACCGGGCAGAATGCGAATAAAGAACTTGCGCATCTTTCCGGAGACGTAGGCGAGGATCTCGTGGCCGTTTTCGAGCCGAACCTTGAACATCGCGTTCGGCATCGCGTCAACCACCTCAGCCTGGAGAACTATTTTTTCATCTTTCGCCATACGTACTCCGCGGCAAGGTGGGACTTCCCACTTTGCCAATCCTCAAAATTCGGAACGCGATTGTAGCCCATCCCCGTTCATCGGGACCAGCCGGGCCAAAACCCTTGATTCTCAGCGGCTTGGGGTGCGTCAGGGCAGTGTCAGGATATCCGCTCCGTCGGCGGTAATCGCGACGGTGTGCTCCTGGTGAGCGGCGGGCTGACGATCGCGGGTGACCACGGTCCACCCATCGCGGAGCGTGACGGTCTGGCCCTTGCCCAGCGTGAGCATGGGCTCAATCGCAATGACCAGGCCGGGGCGGAGGAGGAAGTCCTCGGGGCTTCCTGGTTTGACGCGGTAATTCGGCACTTTGGGTGCCTCGTGCATGGCGCGACCGATGCCATGCCCGACATACTCACGAATGATCCCAAGCCCCTCGGATTCGGCATAGTCCTGCATCAGGCCGCCGATTTCGCTCCAGCGCCTTCCGGGCCGCAAGGCGAGAATGGCATCATCGAGCGTGCGTTTGGTGGCCTCGACGAGGCGGCGGGTCTCGGGCACAACGGCCCCGACGAGAATGGAGCGGGCGCTGTCGCCACACCAGCCATCGAGTTTGACGCCGCAATCGACGGAGACGAGATCGCCCTCACGGATGATTCGATCACCCGGGATGCCGTGGACTATTTCCTCATTGACGGAGATACAGGTGTGTCTGGGGTAGCCGTTGCCCGGCTGGTAGTCTGGATAGCCGTAGAAGAGTCCCGTCGCTCCCAGTGCGGTAAAGGTCTCGTAGGCGATATCGTCGAGCTGCCGAGTTGTGACGCCTGGGACGCATGCTTTCGCGCACGCTTCGAGCGTTGCAGCAACCACGCGACCGGCGGCGCGCATGCGCTCGATCTCGGCACTGCTCTTGAGGATGATGGTGTCGCGGTTCTGTTTCATGCCGTTTTGTTCATACGGGCATGAGCGAGCCGGGGCCATGACGTTCGATGAACCGCCCCTGGCCCTTCTTGCCGACGTACTTGTATCCGTCGACGATCACCGTGCCGCGCAGCAGCGTGGTCCGGGCGAATCCGCCGAGTTTCATGCCTTCGTAGGGCGACCAATCGCAGCGGCTGCGCATCTGTTTCCAGTCGATCTCCTTCGTGCGGCTCGGATCAATGATGGCGATGTCGGCGTCGAATCCTGGAGCGATGTGACCCTTACGATTTCCCATTCCCATCATTCGCGCCGGGTTTGTGCTGCACAATTCGACGAGTCGATTCAGTGAGATGCGCCCGGGCTTGACACCCAGCGAATAGACAAGCGGCACCATCGTTTCGAGACCGGGCAGACCCATCGGTATTCTGGTCCAGTCGCCATAGCCTTCGCGCTGACTGGCCTGGGCATCTTCTTCGCCCTCTTTCTTTCGGCGCTTCGCTTCGGCGTCCACCCACCACATGCCTTTCTGCTCGCGGGTGAAACTGCAGGTATCCGTTGAGATGATGCAGACATCATCGCCGCCTCGCGCCAGCGCTTGCCAGAGTCGGTCGATGTCGCGCTGTTTCTTTACTTGTGGGCAGCAGGCGAACAAGTGGCCATCTTCACGTTCAAAGACACTGTCATCCAGCGTGAGATACTGCGTACACGTTTCCGCCCAGACGGAAATGCCTCGCCTGCGAGCCCTGCGGACGAGTTCGACGCCTTCGGCGGTGGACATATGGACAATGTAAAGTGTGCCGCCGGTAACGCTGGCCCAGTGGATTGCCCGTTCGATCGCTTCCGCCTCCACGAAATTGGGACGGGTCATTGGATGGAGCAGGGCGCCGAACTTTCGCATCTGCGCTGGCGTGTGGTGCCGTTCGATGAGCAGGTCGAGCACCCGGCTGGACTCGGCGTGGACGAGCAGCATCCCGCCGTGCTCGCGCACCTCCTGAAGGGTGGCGTACATCATCGCGTCATCGCTGTTCCAGCCTTCCGATTCATAGATCATGAACTCTTTGAAGGTGGGAAGACCCAAGTCGACCATGGCCGGGATTTCCGCGATGTGGCGGCGGCCGGTCAGTGCCATGTGCCAGGTGTAGTCGACTCCGGAGATGCCATCGGCTTTGGCCCGCCAGGTTTCGTGGGCTTCGAGCAGGGACTGTTTGTCGCCTGGAATGGCGAAGTCGATGACAGTCGTCACGCAGCCGCTGGCAGCCGCCACGCTTCCGGACTCAAAGTCATCACAGGAAACGGTGCCACAGAATGGCAGTGCGAGGTGGACGTGAACGTCAATGCACCCCGGCAGGATATCCATCCCCCCCGCCTCGATGACTCGGGTCTGGGGATCGACGGGCAGGGCCACGCCGACGGCATCGATCTTTTCATCGACGATGGCGATGTCGCTTCGAAACGAATGAGTGGCGGTATGGATCGTTCCGCCGCGGATGACGGTTCTGGCGGTCGTGGCTTTGGGCATCGGACGATGCGGGCCTCCTGACGGGTCGGTGCAATCCGAAGTGTAGGGGCCTCAATCGCCCATTCAGGTCCCCGGCGCCGCTCGGAGTGCATCCGAGGCCGGACGCCTAGGGCTGGCGAAGTTCGCGCGAGTTGGGCAGATCCTTGAGCGAAGCCAACCCGAAGGCCTCGAGGAACTCGCGACCGGTGCCGTAGAGCATCGGGCGACCGAGTTCTTCAGCCCGACCGACGATCTTGATGAGGCGCCGCTCGAGCAGGCCTCGGAGGACGTCCCCACACGCCACACCGCGAATCGCTTCGATATCCGCGCGGGTAATGGGTTGGCGGTAGGCGACGATGGCAAGTGTTTCGAGGCCGGCCTGGCTGAGACGCCCGGCATCCCGCGCCTTCATCGATGCCGAAACCAGCGTGCCGAACTCCGGCCGAGTCATCATTCGCAGTCCACCGGCAACGCGCTCAATGCGAAACGATCGGCCGCTCTGGTCGTACTGTTCGTTGAGCCGGGCCACGGCCTCTTCCACGGAGGATTCTTGTGTGTTTGTTCCGTCTGCGGCCACTATCGCCTCGGCGATTCGTCGCAGCGAGAGGGGCTTATCCGAGGTGAGCAGAACCGCTTCGACCCTCGCCGCAAGCATGTCATCCACCTTGGCCGTCTCCGACAGGTCGAGCGATTCCCCATCTAGCGAACCGACGTCCACGGGGCTGTCGATCTGGGACTCTGTCAACGTGGGCATTCGAATCATCCCTCATCTGCAGCCAATCCGGCCGCTTGAATGAACTCATCGGCAGTGACGAATTGATTTGTACACAATCAATGGCGCGGAAGACGCCGATCCCAGGGACTTACGGCGGATTCAATCATGCACCATGAGTGCGTCGTATTCACCGAATGAAGAATCACGACGAAACAGATCATCGGCCGTATCGGGCTTGTTTGGCGAGTTGCGGGCGATCTTGGTCGAGCCGTCGCCCATGAGGACGTGCCACCAGTCGCCATTGACGGAGTGGTAGTCGGGTACGACGCGATCATCGTACCACCGGTCGGACATGAGGACGTACTGGTAGCCGGCTGAGTCGTTCCAGTGCCGGTAGCGAAGCCAGTTGTCAGCGTCGTAGTCTTCCAGCGCGTAGCTCGTGTTGTTGGCGCTAAAGGAGTCCGGCGAACCAACGTGAATGCTGTCGACATCCATCTCATTTGGGCTGACGAGCTGCTGGGGTACAATGGAGCCGTAGTCGATCAGGGTGGCGAAGACTTCGTGCGTCGTGTCCGACGACATCGTTCCGCTGCTGTTTTTTGTTGACGGGTAGTTGCCATTGTGGTCGGAGCCGAAGGCGAAGAAGCCAACGTAGACATTGTGCAGATCGATCTGCTGGATTTGCCGCTCCATGCGGTCTTTGACGCCTTCGGTCCCACCGGGACTGCCTGATCCGCCCGGTCCGCTGGTGCCCGTGATGGCGCTTCCGACAATGGCAATCAAGGCAATCATAATGCCTACCACGATCAGCAGTTCGATGAGTGAAGTCCCATGACGCCGCGGCTTTTGATGAGGTGTAGGCATACAAGGAGTGTAACGCCTTCGGCGTCCGCACCAAGCCCAAGTCCCGCGATCCGGGAATCAGAAAGTGTGTTTTTTTTTTGAGGTTTTGAACCGGGAGCGGCAATCGTGGTCCCGTCACGCCGCATCGAGAGCCTGGACATTCAGCCCTTGGCCGCCCCTGGGGACGATTTCGGAGGGCAGGCTGAACTGGCATTCGCTCACATCCACCCCCTCTGAGTGAGTGATGCTCACATCAGAGGTGATGGCAAGATCGACAAACCGGTGCCCGGGCGACTCACCCCGGCAGAGCGGCGTCAGATCGTCGATCACCACAACCTTCGGACGGCACGGATCAGTCGGGCGCCACGTGACCACAAAGGCATCCTCGCCCGTCGAAAGCGTCACTTTTCGGCCCGGAGTGTAGGCGGGGACGATTTCGAGCAGGGCCCGAAGGAGCACGGGGTCAAACCGCCGTCGCATGCGGCCGCTGGTCAGGTTCGCGAGTACTTCGACGAGTGGTCGCGGACGCGAGGAGAAAAACGTGCGAAGTTCATCGAACTGGTCGGCGATGGTAACGATGCGGGCAAAAACGTGAATGGCATCGCCTTTGAGTCCCGTCTTGCGGCCACCGTCCCAATTCGACTTTTGCGGGAAGCCTGAACCGTCAAAGTACTGGTGATGGTGCAGAACGACGGCAGCGGCGGTCGGGTCAACCTTTCCGCTGAGCAACTCGTATCCTAATTGCACGTGCTTTTGCCAAGCGGGATCGGATTCGTCGTGGTGCTCCTGCCACTTGACCAGCACCGACTCGTTCAGCCGTGACAGACCGGCGTCGTGCAGCATCGCGCCCAGCGAGAGCGTGACAAGGTTGGTGGCATGCTTGGCATTGAGCCTCTTGCGCTGTCGCATGAGGTAGCCCTGAAGTTTCATTCCGATGAGCGTGGCGAGATAAGCGACGTTGGCCGCGTGGCTGATTATGCGGTATTCGATGGGATCATCGTCTTCAAGGAAGAGGGCCGCGGTAGGCTCGGCCATCAGGGTTTCGGTGAGATCCGAGATGGTCTCGCTGAATTCACCCCACATCTGCCGCTTGCTGCGTGGTTCGTGGATATCGCTGAGGGCCTGCGTGGCCACCTGCAGCAGCTTGCGCCGTCCCAGTTCCACGGGACTACTCAGGCAGGAATCAATTGACTCGAATCCCGGCGCGTTGATCCAAACAGATCGCTGGTTCAACTCATTGAGGCGACGGATGGTCGTTTCGTCGATCTGGTAACCGGCCTTGAGCAGGACAGAGTCCGGGCGCTGCGGATGCAGGATCGGCATCGCGATTGTCATGCCCGGCATGGTCTGCTTGAGGTCAATGTGCAGCATGGTTGCTATTCGTGCGAAAGGTCTACCGGCCCCAACGCGACCGCGCCCGTTCAAAACCGTCCTCTCTCAGATCGGTCCGATTGGTGCGGCTTTTTGGCGGAGCTGCGCATAATCGCCGCCCAATACGCGGATAACCAGCCTCGGACCCGAGTGAGTTCGCGTCAGTGGCCAGAAACAGCCACTCAGCCGCCGCGAGGCAGCACCAATCGGAAGTCTTCGAACCGGAGATCACTTCCGGTCCAGGCTCGGAACTGGTGGTAGGCCTGTCGCCACAGCAGATCGATGCCGCCCAGCGTCGCCGCGCCATGTGAGCGGGCGAGGTTGATCAGCGGCGTGTGTGTTGGAACGTAGACCGTATCCACGATCAGCGGCGGCTTGTCCCACAAGGTGGCATCCACGGTCGTTGGAAACGGCACCCCGCCAGGCTCGGGGCCGCCCTTCATCCCCACTGGTGTGGCATTGATGATCACGTCGAAACAGGACCGAGACAATTTTTCGATCCCTGCCGGAACGACCTGCGCGGCGCCGCTCCATGCGTGTGAGGCCGCCTTGCCTGTAAACTCTTTCGCCAGTTGCTGGGCTTTCGCCAAGTCGCGATGGTGGATGACCACCTTTGCGCCGCGGCCGGCAAAGCCCGCCATGGCGGCTCGCGCCATACCGCCTGCACCGATCACCGCGACACGTTGATCCCGCAGTTCGCTTTCGGTGATCCCCAGCGCCGTCGCGACTAATTCGACGATTCCTGTCGCATCGGTATTGCGCGCCTCGAGCGACCCATCGTCATGCACAATCAAGGTATTTGCCGCGCCGGCTGCTGCCGCCGCATCATCGATTGCACCGCCGCGCCGTTGAACGAAGTGGAGGAGATGAACCTTATGCGGAATCGTCACACTCGCACCGCGAAGTGTGAGAGCGCGATCTTCGATGAGCGCTTCCAGCGTCGTGCGGAACGCAAGCTCATCGGGCGCAATCGGCAGTGGGAGGTACGCGCCGTCAAAGCCGATTCGGGCGAACGCCGCGTTGTGGATGGCGGGGCTGCGCGAGTGTTCGACTGGCCAGCCGATCACGCCATATACCCTCGTATCCGGCCCGATGTTGCGAAATCGGTACGTCTGCACCAGATCGCGGATCGTTGGCTGCCCCGGCGCCGTGGCGCTCGTGTCGCGCAGGGTGGCGAACGTGAGCAATGCGCCGAACTTGGGAGCCAGCACCCGGCTCATCAATCCGAGTGACCCCATGCACAGCGCGATCGTCGGTTTGTGTCTGGCCCGCAGTATCTCAAACACTTCCAGATTGTCGCGCAGCGATCGTGCCATCCACGCGATCTTGATGACTCCGCATGCGGGCTCGCCGGCCATGCGTGACACCCGCCTGAGCAGATCGCCGGGCCGGCCCTGGAAATCGTGACATGAGAGGATGAGTGTCGAATCAAGTTCGCGCCATTGCTCGGGGTGCTGGATAGCCAGCTTGATCTTCTGCCGAAGGTTCGCGGATCGCTCGAAAGTGGCCAGTTCCACATCGAGATAGCGCGGCCGGGCGTGGAGACCGATGTGTTCGAGCAGGCTGACTCGCTCCTGTTCGGCGCCGCCAAACTCGCCTCCCTCTTCGGGGGTGCGGCAGGTCACGATGCACGGCAGGGGGGAATTCCGAACCAGGCGCTCGACCAGGACGATGTCATCGGCCACGGCATCGACCCGCCACTCGATCAGGTCAGCGCCCGCCTCGCGCGCGTCCTGACCCTCTTGTGTGGCTGAAACGACGTCCTCGACGAAGATAGGAATGCAGATAAAGGTCACGTGGATCCGTTGGTGTAGTATCGGACGCAGCCAGTTGTCGACTTGCAATCTGACGCACGCGAATGATAAGTGGTATCGAACCCCGGCGCGGCTTGCGTCGTAATCGATCCGAACTGACGTGTGCCCCCCAGAGGAGATGCCATCGTGCCTATCGGAAAGACCGCCTTGCTCATCGCCGCCGTGCCAGTCGCGCTCGTTTCGTATGTCGGCATCGCCGGAACCACCGGCTTCTGTCCGATGTGCACGGGCATCGTGAACAGCGTGCTGGGTCGCGACTCCAACTCGGGTCCCCTGAACCGACCGGAGGCGCTCACCGGCCTGACGGCGACGACGCTATCCGGCGAAACGGTGGCGCTCGATTCCTTCGTTGGACAGCCCGTCATCCTGGACTTCTGGGCCACGTGGTGCGGGCCGTGCAAAACGCAGCGCGGCATCCTCGCTGAGCTGGAAGGCGAACTCAAGGGCAACGTCCATGTCGTGGCGCTCTCCGTCGACAGCAAGGGACCCTCGGCCGTTCAGGATCACATCGCCAGGACCGGCCACTCGACTGAGAACGAACTCATGGCCCCCAACAGCCTGGCCCAGGCATTCGGCGTCTCTTCGATACCGACTCTCGTTTTTGTTGACGCCACGGGCAAGGTGCGCAAGGTTGTCGAGGGCGTTCAAAGCGCCGATAACCTGCGCCGCGAGATCGCGCAGCTCAAGTAGCCCAGGATGCAGTGTGGTACGCCGGTCAATCGCGATGAGTCCATCACGTCGCCAGTCCATCCAGTGAGGCGAGCCCGATCGGCTCCTGCGAAAAGAACGGCTCAGCGGTACTCGTTCCGAGCCGCGAGCCGAAGTACGTCGCCATAGCGCGGATGCCATGCAGCACCTTGCGGTTCTTTTCCGACATTACGAACTGGGTGTGATACGCCTCGATGGATGCGAACTTGCGATCCTCGTATCCACTCGTGTCAAAGAGAAACGTCGGGTTGTGCACCTTGCGCAGATGCATCGCGTAGTAGAAGAAGAGCCACTTTGGATTGGTTGGTTCGCCCGCCTGGCCCCATGGCTCCTCGATCTTGGTCAATCTCGCCGCGAAGCGAGCGCCGATCACCGCCTGGGTGACGGCGAGATGATCTGGATGTGCATCTTCGAAGTAGGTCGTAAAGATCATCTGCGCCTGATGTTCTCGAATTACTGCCGCGATGGCGTGCCGCAACTCAAGCGTGTTCTCGACGTACCGGTTCGGAAACCCGAGCAGCCGCCGCTTCACGCCGAGAATCTCGGCCGCCTTTGCGGCTTCCTGCGCGCGAATCTCCGGCGACCCGTGCGGCGTCGGCTCGCCGTTGGTGATGTCCAGCAGCAGCACGTTGTGCCCTTGCTCGGCGAGGCGCGCGATGGTGCCGCCCATGCCGATTTCCTGATCATCCGGATGCGGACCGACAACGAGTATGTTCATGATAGATCTTACATCCGTTCCAGCGTGCGGATTCCCAGCAGGCTCAGGCCGTCGGCGAGAATCCGCTCGGTGATTCGCGCGAGGCGGATTCGAGCATCGCGCAGTTGGCTCGTCTCCGCCTTGAGCACCGGGCACTGGGTGTAGAACACTGAGAACGCGCCGGCGAGATCGTAGAGATACTGACACAACCGGTGCGGCTCAAGGGCCTGGGCCACGCTTGTGAGCGTGCCGGGATAGCGCAGCAGCGTCAGGGCCAGTGTCTTCTCTTCGGGCGCCTCAATGCGGAAGGCTGCGGCATCGCGCACATCCGGCGGTGCCTTGCGGCCAATCGAACGAATGCGCACGTACTGATTCTGCAGGTACGCGCCGGTGTTGCCCTCGAAGGCGAGCATGCGATCCCAGGCGAAGACGTAATCCTTCTGCAGCTGGGTCGACAGATCTGCATATTTAACGGATCCGATGCCGACAGCCCTCGCGACCTGGCTCTGTTCCTCGGCAGGCAAGTCGGGATTCTTCTCGCGAACGATCGCCCCCGCTCTTTGAATCGCTTCGATGAGCAGGTCTTTAAGTTTGATGTTCTCGCCGCTGCGCGTCTTGAGCGGTTTGCCATCTTCGCCACAGACTGCACCGAATGGCACGTGGCGCAATTCCGCGCGCGAGCCGTCGGGCAGTCTGTCCCAGCCGATCATCCGCACAGCCTCGAAGACCTTTCGGAAGTGATCGCGCTGCCGGGCATCCACGACGTAGATGACGCGCCGGGCGCCGAGTTCCTGCACGCGATACCGAATCGCCGCGAGATCCGTGGTCGCATAGAGAAATCCGCCGTCTGATTTGCGGATGAGAAGGGGGGTGTCGTCACCCTCGATTTCGACGACGATTGCGCCCTGCGACTCTATTGCAATTCCGCTGGCGATGAACTCTTCAACAACGGGACGGAGTCGTTCGCGATAGAACGATTCGCCGCGATTGTGTTCCTCCGTGACGTTCAGATCGAGCAGGTCATAGATTTCGTAGCAACCGGCAAGCGTGATGGCGGTGATCTTCTCCCAGGCGGCGACGATCTCGCCGTCCCCACTCTGCAGCCGCACCAGCGTGCTCTTGGCCTCTTCGAGCCTTTGCTCGGCGCCGGCGACCTGCGCTTCCCACTCGGCAATGCGGTGCGCTCCGGCCTTGATGCGTCTGGCCGTGTCCAGCGCTTGACGATCGGCTTTGCACTCCAGATTTGCATCGCGATATTCCACTTCGAGTGCATCCAGATCGAGCGAATCGAGGTCGATACCCCGTCGGCGCAGCGAGGCAATGACCATGGCGATCTGCAAGCCCCAGTCACCTAGGTGATTCTGCGGAATGACTTCATTGCCGACTCGGCTGAGTACTCGGCAGAGGCTGTCACCGATGATTGAAGATCGCAGGTGGCCGACGTGCATCTGCTTGGCGATATTCACGCCGACGAGATCGACCACGACGCGCTTTGACCCCGACGCCCACGATGAGGCTTCGCGAACCGTGGAATGCGCTTCGCGCGTCAGATCTCCCTCCAGTTGCGTGAGCAATCGCGGCAGCGCGTCCGCTCGGAGGCGCAGATTGATGAAGCCGGGTCCGGCGATCTCCGGCTGTTCGCACACATCATCCAGTTTGGCGCTGGCGACGATCGTCTGGGCGATCTCGCGCGGCGGCTTGCCGACGCGCTTGGCCAGGCCCATCGCGACATTCGACTGAAAGTCGCCGAACTGGGGGTTCTGGGCGGGTCGTACCAGCGGGTCGGTGTCGGCAAAACCATCGCCGAAGGCCGCGACAATCGCGTCAACAAACCGCCGACCGAGAAAATCAACCGGGTCAATATCCATGCGGCCCGCAGTGTAGTCCCCGCTGCGCCGCCGAGCCAAACGGTTCGCACCAGCGCAATCCTCGCCAGAGCCCGCTGTTCTTCGCATCCAGTGAGGGAGGGCCGTATCCTTCCGGGGTCGTCATTTGCGACCCGCGGTCCTTTCGGAGGCAAGAAGTTCATGCGTAATCGATTCAAACTCGCTCTGGCGGCGTTGCTGTGGCTGACGTTCTTCGTCTGGAATGCCACTCCCGCTCAGGCGATGCAGGAGGGTCTCGAACCCGCCGCCGGCGACGAGCCGCCCGTCGAGCCCACTGAAGACAGCAAGACGCCCCCCTCGCCACAGCTCGTCGAAGAGCGACACCTTGCCAACGGCGTGCGCGTCATTACTCAACCGATCGACGGGGTGAATTACGCGGCAATCGTCGTCGTTCTCGAGGTCGGTTCATCCAATGATCCATCGGATGCGCCCGGCATGGCGCGACTGTTCGACCGGCTGCTCATGACGTGTCCTTCTCAGGGAACCGAAGGGCGAAGCGTCAAGGATCTCAACGAGAAGTACCCCAAGGGTTGGAACGTTCGTTCGTACGACTCCATGGGTGTCTACGGCGTCGTGGTGCCGACGGAGAATCTCAGCGAGGAAGTCGAGGCTCTCGCGCAGCGCTTTCGCACCTTGGAGATTGGCGCCGATGACATCGCTCGCGAGACCGGCTCAATCGAAGCGGAGATGAAGGCGCTCTTTGACGACCAGCCGCTGATCAAACCCATGTCGTGGCTCGTTGCGAAGGCGTTTCGCCACGACTCGGGCGCGGCACGCGGCGTCGACCCGGTTCGCCTGGCGCGACTTCGCCCCGATCGCGTGATTCAGGAATGGCAGAAACGAACGGTCGGCGGAAACGTGACCGTCCTTCTGGTCGGCAATGTCGGTGGCATCGGACTGGACGCCACGACGGATCGGGCGTTCGGCGCGCTGGCCTCTGGTGATCGGCCGCCGTTCCCGGTCACCGTGCATCCAGTTGGAGAAGTCGTTCGTGACATCCTCGACTCGAGCGGACTTCCCGGCAATCGTCTTCACGGTGTGGCGGCTTTCTTTGCTCCGCCCGTGACGAGTCCGGATCATCCGGCATTCCTCACGGTCTGCCGGGCGCTGATGCGCGATGCGGCCAGCCTGCCGGGCTCGCAGGGTCGGATGGAGTTCCAGTATGACATGCTGCTTGATCCGCGCGCTGCCTATGTCACGCCGCACGCGTGGCGCTACCCGAAGGGCCCTCTTCAGGCGCTGGGCTACTGGGACGCCAAGGTCAAGAATCGCAAGTACTCTCATGCCGACGCGCTGCGAACGCTGGGCGCGCTTGACTGGCAGCTCGGTGCGCCCCTGCGCGGCGGGGTTGTGGATCAACTGGCAAAGGAGCCGGGTCTGCTCTACACCATCGGCTTCGCCACGGCCTACCGTGCGAATTACGGCGACACGGTGTTCTGGGATGGCTACCGGCAGAAGCTCGAACGGATGGATCCAAAAGATCTCGTTGCCGCACGCGACAAATACTTCGCCGACAGCAACCGCGCGTTGTTTGTCCTCAAGGGCGACTGAGTGAGCGCGATGCGTCCCATCATTCTGTCGACGTGGTCGTTCGGCCAGCGAGCCAACGCCGCGGGCTGGAACGTGCTGAGCAACCGTGGCAGCGCGCTCGACGCCGTCGAGCAGGCATGCATCAACGTCGAGGCTGACCCGAACGTGGACTCGGTCGGCGTGGGGGGCCTGCCGGATGCGGCCGGGCGCGTCAGTCTGGACGCGTGCATCATGGTCTCGCCGAGAAAGTGCGGTGGCGTGTGCTTTCTGCGACGCCACAACTATCCAACCTCAATTGCCCGTCGGGTCATGGAGCAGACGCACCATCTCCTGCTTGCGGGCGAGGGCGCAGATGACTTTGCCAATGCGCAGGGCTTCGAGCCAACGGAACTGCTCACCGACGGTGCCCGCAAGGTCTGGGAGACGTGGAAAAACGACCCTGCGCAGCTAACCGGCGAACGCTATCGCGGTTGGCTCCCACCGCGCAATGTCGAGGAATTGCAGGGTGTTTCGGATGATCGCCAGCGAATTGCGTTCGATGAATCGCTGCCCCACAACCGCTCGCATGACACGATCGGTGTGCTTGCGATCGATTCGGGCGGCGCGATGGCCGGCGCCTGCACCACCAGTGGTATGGCATTCAAAATACCCGGCCGGGTCGGCGATGCGCCCATCATCGGGCATGCTCTCTACGTTGACGGGAAGGCCGGCGCCGCCGTCGCCACGGGCACGGGTGAGCTGGTGATGCGCACCTGCAGCTCCTTCCTCGCCGTTGAGTTAATGCGACTCGGCCGGTCGGCTGCGGAGGCGGCGGTGGAGGTGATCGAACGCATCGTGCAATCCTGCTCGATTCTCGAAGACCACCAGGTTGGCATCATCACCCTCGCGCCCGATGGGACGTGGGCGTCCGCCGCCCTGCGGCCGGGCTTTCGGGTGGCGGTGCGATCAGCCGAGATGGACGAACTGGTCCCCTCATCGAGGGTGCTCATCCCAGATGCGTCACCATCTGGAGGAGCTCAAACTCTGCTTTAAGTCGCTCTCAGCCCATCCCGGTCGATCCCGTGGACGCAAAAACCGATAAACACACGGGGTCGCGCTCTCGTTTGGGCTGCCGCACGGCTTCGCCAGCCTGCAAGTGCTCCTGAAGGCCGCTAAGATTGCGCGATTCCAATAAATTAGAACCATTCCAAGGAATGGGACGTATTGAAGGCCAGGTGCATACGCACCAGTGAGGAGAAACTATGTTTGAGCGCTTCACGGACCGTGCCCGCAAGGTGATGGCCCTCGCCAATCAGGAGGCGCAGCGGTTCAATCACGAGTACATCGGCACCGAGCACATCCTCCTCGGCCTTGTCAAGGAAGGATCCGGCGTCGGTGCCAATGTCCTCAAGAACCTCGGCGTCGACCTCCGCAAGGTGCGGCTCGAGGTCGAGAAGCTTGTCAAGTCGGGCCCCGACATCGTGACCATGGGCAAGCTGCCACAGACGCCCCGGGCCAAGAAGGTGATCGAGTTCGCCATTGAAGAGGCCCGCAATCTGAACCACAACTACGTCGGCACCGAGCACCTTCTGCTCGGGCTGCTCCGCGAACACGATGGTGTGGCGGCGCAGGTCCTGATGAACCTCGGCCTCAAACTGGAAGAGGTTCGCGAGGAAGTGCTGAACCTGCTCGGCGCCGGTGTCGAGCCCCAGGAACAGGACGGCGGCGAACCGTCCAGTGTCGGCTCGTCTGCTCCCTCCAAAGGCAAGAGCAAGACGCCCGCGCTCGATTCGTTCGGCCGCGACCTGACGGAATTGGCCCGCGAGAGCGCGCTGGACCCGGTCATCGGCCGCGTGAACGAGATCGAGCGCCTCATCCAGGTGCTCTGCCGCCGCACGAAGAATAACCCGGTGCTGCTTGGTGAAGCCGGCGTTGGTAAGACCGCCATCGTTGAAGGTCTTGCGCAGCGAATTATCAGCAAGGACATACCTGATCTGCTTTTTGATCGACGTCTGGTCGTACTGGACCTGGCGCTGATGGTCGCCGGGACGAAGTACCGCGGCCAGTTCGAAGAGCGCATCAAGGCGGTGATGAACGAAGTCCGCCGCGCTGGCAACGTCATTCTCTTCATCGACGAACTGCACACGCTCGTGGGAGCCGGCGGCGCGGAAGGTGCGATCGACGCGTCCAATGTGCTCAAGCCGGCGCTGAGTCGCGGCGAGATCCAGTGCATTGGCGCCACCACCTTCGACGAGTACCGCAAGTACATCGAAAAGGACAACGCGCTGGCGCGACGATTCCAGTCGATCACCGTTGAGCCGCCCGGCAAGACGCAGACCATCGAGATCCTCAAGGGACTGCGCGAGCGCTATGAAACGCACCACCGGGTGCGCATCACGGATGAGGCGATCGAGCAGGCCGTGGAGCTTTCGGATCGCTACATCACCGGCCGCGTCCAGCCTGACAAGTCGATCGACGTGATCGACGAAGCTGGCGCCCGCGTTCGCCTGCAGAGCATGACCAAGCCGCCGAACCTCGCTGAGATCGAGGAGAAGATCGAGCGCCTGAGCGTGCAGAAGGACGAAGCGGTCAAGGAAGCTGACTACGAGCGAGCTGCCAAGTTGCGCGACGAGGCTGAGAAGCTCCGCCGCGACAAGGAAGACATCCAGAAGCAGTGGCGCGAGAAGCAGAGTGAAACGCTCGGTACCGTCGATGAGGAAATCATCGCGGAGGTCGTCAGTAAGATGACCGGCGTGCCGCTGACTCGTCTCGAAGCGGAGGAGGCCAAACGCCTGCTTCAGCTCGAGGAAGAACTGCACCGCAAGGTGGTCAGCCAGCACGATGCGATCACGTCGATCGCCAAGGCGATCCGCCGGGCCCGCGCCGGGCTCAAGGATCCCAAGCGGCCGATGGGTTCGTTCATCTTCGTCGGCCCGTCGGGCGTTGGCAAGACGTTGCTTTCCAAGGCCTTAGCCGAGTTCATGTTTGGCGACGAGGAAGCCCTGGTCATGCTCGACATGAGCGAATACATGGAGAAGCACAACGTCAGCCGCCTCATCGGCGCTCCTCCGGGATACGTCGGCTACGAAGAGGGTGGCCAACTTACCGAGCGCGTTCGCCGTCGGCCGTACTCGGTCATCCTCCTCGATGAAATCGAGAAGGCGCACCCCGACGTCTACAACATGCTGCTGCAGATCATGGAGGAAGGGCGCCTGACCGACTCGTTCGGCCGCAACGTGGACTTCAAGAACACGATCCTGATCATGACGAGCAACATCGGCGCTGATCTTATCAAGGGCGGCGTGCAGTTCGGCTTCGGCAAGAAAACCGAAGTGCAGGATTACGACAAGATGAAGTCCACCCTGCTCAAGGAGATCGAGCGCTATTTCCGACCCGAGTTCATTAACCGACTCGATGAAGTCATCGTGTTCCACCCGCTGACGCGCGAAGACCTCGTGCAGATCGTCGACTACGAAACCAAGAAGGTGCGCGACCGCCTCGAGAGCCACGGCCTGGTCCTCGAGATCGAGCAGAGCGCCAAAGACTTCCTCATCGACAAGGGGTACAACCCCGACTTCGGCGCCCGCCCGCTGCGTCGCGCAATCGGCACCTACATCGAAGATGCGCTGAGCGAGTCTATTCTCCGGGGTGAGTTCGAAGGCAAGAACCTGCTCCGCGTGATACACGCCGAAGAGGCCGAGCATCTGACCTTCACCGCCGAGTACCGCGAGGAACTCGACGAAGCGAAGAAGAAGGCAGACGCGAAGGAAGCCGCAAAGAAGGAAGGCAAGGAGCCCGTCGGCTCCGGCTCAGGCGGCGGAGGCGAAGGCACAAACGGCGAGTCGTCGAACTGACCTTGCCTGATCACGAGAAGTCTTCTCACGCGCAACCGCCGGCTCTGTGCCGGCGGTTGTTGCTTTTGCCTCGGCTCCAATTCGGTCGTTGTGCGCGTTCGGCAATACGCTCACCGCCCATAGCGTTCGGGGTTGTGGTTTTCGCCGTGGCATCTGAGGAAGCACTGGCCAGCAAAGCGGCCGTCATCGATGAACTCCAGTCGATTGGTTGACGGATCGGGGGAGACGATCGAGAGGTCGAAGTTGATCAGATTGCTGTTGTTTCGGGCGCTGCCCTGCGAGGACACGCCGTGCGCGTCGTGACACGTTGAGCAGGCGGTGCGCTCCTCAACGATGTGCTTGCGATGCTCCTCGAATGATTCGTTGCCGAGGATGCTGTTGCGATCGTGACAGGAGTAGCACAGGGCGTATTTGGCGGCGCTCTCGCTCGTGTAATCGAGCATGGAGTACTGCTTGATGAGCAGGGGCTGCTGGTTGGATCCGTGGACGCCATCAGGTCCGCCGCCGCCGGACTTGGAGCCGGTGTCGGAGTTGTGGCAGTCGTTGCAGTAGATGACGCTGGCGGTTGTCCAGCCGGGCAGCAGGCTCGGTACGTCACTGTTGCGTCCGGGTGAGGCAACGGGGTGGTAGGAGACCGCCGTCGAGTCGAACTTGAGGCGCAGGTTGTCGGTTGTGACCTGCCGCGTGATGGTTGGCGGCAATGCGCTCTGATCGGCGTGGCACTTGAAGCAGACTTCGTATTCGAACTGCGCGGTCGGAATGTCGCCGCCCGAAAGGGTGACACCACTGACCTGTCCGAAGTTCAGCGGCACTTGCGGGGCGCTGGCCGCGCCGTGACGCATGGTGTGCGGTTCGTGGCAATCGCTGCAGGTGACGTCAAAGGGCAGCGGGTCGGCCGGATCGATCTCGCGATCAGTGTCATGCACGCTGAGTTTGTGCAGATCGGGATTGATGTTGGGTGCATTGGGCGTGGTGCCGTCGTGGCAGGTCATGCAGGCGTTCGTAATGTTGATGCCGCGCAGCAGATACGGCCCACTTGGCGCGGTGTGGGGCGAGTGACAGGCATTGCATTCGCTATGGCCGGCGACGTCAGTCGAATCGATCGCGTGACAGGCGCGACAGAGATTGGAGTTCTCATTGTGCATGACGAGGAAACTGCCCAGCGCATTGCTGTGCGGGTTGTGGCACGTTGTGCATTGCAGTTCCTGGTTGCTGTCCAGGCGCAATTCGGCGGGCAGGCTCGAAGGTTGGCGCAGGTGGAGGTCCTTGCCAGCCAGCGTGGAGGTGTAGCGGAACGAGATCGGATGGTCGTCGGAGAGGTCGGTACCGAGATTGGACCGGCCTTGGGGCATGGTCGTGATTCCGCCGCGCATGACGATCGGGTTCGGTCGCGAGAGCACCGCGCCAAGCGCAATGGTCCCATCGTGACAGGAGAGGCACATTTTGGAGGCGCCGGTCGGTTGGCCGGGTTCGGCATCGAGCGCCCGACTGGTGTAGGGCGTGTAGGCATCCAGCGGCATGGCGCGGTTCCATAGCGGCACGATTGGCGCTGCGTGGTGCGGTGTGTGGCAGAAGATGCAGACCTGCTCTTCCACCGCGGCCCGCACCTCGCCCGGTCCGCCGGCCGAGAGATTGTGCAGCGAGTCGACGACGCTGGTCTCCTGCGCCAGCACCGGCGGCGCCAGCAGGAGCGTGATGAAGATGCCGATTGACTTGTTCATGGGGTCACCTCGTTCGAGGCGTCTGATCGATTCGCCTGTTGCGCGGGCGGTCGATAGTCAAAGACCTGCACCCGTCGATTGTACGTATCGGCGATCCAGAGACGGTCGGTGGCGTCGATGCAGATGCCGGCAGGCAGCCAGAACTCGCCCGGGCCGCGACCTTCGCGTCCGAAGGCCATGAGCAGGTCACCATTGCTTGAATAGACCTGCACGGCTTCGAAATTGGCGTCGATGACATAGAGGTGATCTTCGCTGTCCACGGCGATGCCCTTGGGGCGAGCGAAGTACCCCGGCATGTCGCCGCGGCTGCCGATCTGCAGGCGAGGCATGAGGTCGGTTCCGAACTGCTGGATACGGCAGTTGAGTGAGTCGCTGACGTACAGGCGATTGTGGTGGTCGATCGTCACGTCGGTGGGGAAGTTGAACGAGCCCAGGGCGGTGCCGCGCTCTCCGAGGCGTGCGGTCGGCTGGCCTTGGGCATCGAAGATGACGATCTGGTGCGCTCCGGCATCCGCAACAAACAACCGTTGACCGACGTTGTCGAACGCCATGCCGCAGGGACGGACCAGTTCGTCCTGCCCCCACGTGTCGATGTTGGATCCGGCGGCGTCGAAGACCCACACCACTCCTGCTGTCGAGTCAGCAACAAAGACGCGCCCGTCGTCGGCGAGCGCGAGTCCAACTGGGGTGATGAAGGCGCTCGGCGGGGTGGGGGCCAGTTGTTCGTATTCTCGTTTGTCGAGATCAAACACGTGCACGACGCGTCCACCGCTGTCCGCCACGTAGAGTCGGTGCTGATCGTCAACCTCAACAGCGAAAGGATTGATGACTCCCATGACCGGCGCCTTGCCGGCAAAGAGCTCCCGCAGCGATTCGCCAAAGGGCTTAGCGGCTTTGAGATCAGCAGAGGTTGCGATCTGCCCGACGTAGTGAATCCGCGGCTCGTCCGGGGGACCGGGCCAACTCAACGGCGTGGGAAGAGGCTCAAACATCACGCCGGCCGGCTTGGCGCAGCCGGAGCATGTCAGTGCACCGAGCAGGAACATCGCAAACGTCCGCGCGAATCGGCGGATCGAATCAGCGCGAGATCGTGAAGCGGAATGCTGTGCCGACAACGCCATGATTGTCTAAAAGCTCCTGCGAAAGCCAACTTCAACAGACTGGGAGAGCCGATCTTCGGTCGGCGTATTGAAGAACGAGTTTCGGCCGGACACGTAGAGTTCCGTCTGGCGGTATCGCCAGTTCAAGTTTACTCGCTGTTCGAAGCCCTGTGTGTGCCCATCCAGATCGTTTCGCTCATCGCGCCAGATGACCTGGGCATTGAGACGGAGTTCGTTACTGAGTTGCTGATTCCAGGACGCCGTGATGAGTGCGAGATCGATGTGGTTGTTCAGCGTGGGATAATCGACCATCTGGTAGTTTCCGACGAGACTCACCGACGAAAACCGTCCGAGCGTGTGGATGTATCGTGCTTCGAGGCGCGTGGCGTCGAAAGGCGAGGTGACGCTGTCGTAGGTTTCGTACTCCCCGTTGAGAGTCAACTTGCCGATCACGTAGTCAACGCCGAGGATCAGATCGCGCGAGTCATTGAGGACGAAGAGGGTAGGTTGCGGGCTGTCGATGCTTGCATCGCGCTGGAGGTAGCGCATGTACAAGCCTACTCCGTTGAGGAAGCCTTCGTTGATGTCATATCGCGCGCTGAAGCCCAGCCCCGTGGTGGAAATGGTATTGGCGGGTTCGGGGCCGATAGTGTAGTCAATGAGCACCGCCTGGCCATCCACGATGTTGCCCCCGATGACGCGACGGATCTCGACGCGATCGGGAAAGGCGCTGACGGTGTAATCGAGACCCTCGTCATAGAAGAGGAGCCCCGAAAGGTCCGTGATCCGAATGGATCCGGGAAGGATGTTCTGGCGGGCGAGAGTGATCGGTGCCGGATCGTTGAAGGTTCTATTCTCATCGAAGATGCGAAGCGGCGTACCGCGCGGGCCATTGGCGCGGACGTTCTCGCTGAAGGATGCCGACGCGGAAAACATGCCGTACGGCACGTGCTTCACATAGTCAAAGGTGATGTCACCAAAATACTCATCACTTGTGAAGCCGTCGGTCGTTAGGGTTGAGGCGCCGAGATTGGCGGTCGTGACGAGGCTGTCATAGAGCTGGTGGCGAACGTTGAAGTTGCCGCGCAGATAGTCCTGCGTTGAATCGGTTCGTTGCTGGGTTTCGTAGAGCACGTCGTAACGGGTTTGCAACGTGTCACTGTGTCGCAAACGGAGTGATTCATCGAGGGTGAGGCGGCTGATATCCTCGTTGCCGGTCTGTTCGTACCATCGCACGCGTGACCGCAGCTTGTCGCGGTAGCCATCGCCGAAGTTCAGCTCATGGATGGCGGTGGCGTCATGGCGAAGAGTGTCTTCGGACCGACGACCCGCACCCGACTGCTGAATTGAGTCCAACGTGTAGTCGAGGCTGAGTGTCTGGCGATCACTCAGGAGGATGTTGCTGTGCAGGTCAAAGGAGTCCTGAGCGGTGCCCAGATCCGTCCGCCCGATAGCGTCCGTCTGCTCCTGGTCGCGGTGGAAATACTGAATGCTGGTCGGCGCTCGCTCATTGACGAACTGCACCATCGCGCCGTGTTCGGTGACGGTCGAATCGAGCGAGGGGCCAAAGAGACGATCGATATTCGTCTGAGTGCGGCGGGAATAGAGGGTGACGGGCATGGAGGACTTGCCAAGGATGAACGCCCGAAAGTCGTAGTTGGTGTCGAGAGTGGTCGTGTCTTCGGTCAGGTTGAGTTCATTGCTGTCAAGCATGGTGTGATCGAGTTGCAATCCACCAAGCAAAGACAATTCAATGAAGTTGGGATGAACGATGTATGCGTCAGCAGAGATCTGCACTCTGGGGCGGTAGATCTCCTCCACCTCGGTTACCGTGGGCTGACCGGCCCGCTTTCGTTCGTCCGTTCGATAGCGGTACATGAAATCAAGTGTGGCCCGAATGCGCTCGATCACGAACGACTCGAACTGCTCATTGCGTTCGCCGACCACGATGGGTCCACCTTCTTCCGGCGGCGCCGGATCCTGGGCCCGGGTCACCTGGCCCATTCCAACGACAGCGGCGGTCGCCGCAGCGAATGCCCCGGCTTTTCGCTGGGCGGCAAGTGAAGTCACAGTCCGGCCTCACTCCCCGGTTCGGTCGTCTCCGAATCGGCCGAGCCGGTTTCGGATGTCGAGTTCTTAACGGGAGCGTTTTCGGCAGGCTCGCCGTCCATCGGTGTGGGGGGGCTGAGATCAACGCGCAGGAAGGAGGGATCGTTTCCACCGTGGCCGTTGTGGCAGTTGAGACAATCGGCGGTCAGATCTGCATGTTCGGGCGAGCCCGAGGCTTGAATGTCTTCACCCATGTGGCAGTCGAGGCACAGCTTGGGCGCCCGCGCGGAGAGCAGGTGTTCGTAGCGCGACTCGTGCGGCTCGTGACAGGCGAGGCACTGGACGGAAGCGACCGGGCCGTGCATGTAGTGATACTCGGTTTGCTTTCCGTCGTGGCACTTCAGGCAGACGCTGGCATCCACCCCGGAGTAACCGGCGAGCGACATCGAAAACTGCCCGATCTCGCCGTGGCATTCGCTACACCGTTCCGCGGCATACGGGGCGTGTGTGACGACGACCAGCGCAACGCTGTTGTCGCCTTCGCCTTCAACCGCTGGCCGCATTGACTCTGGAAGCGGTACGCCATCGAAGAAGAAGCTGAGCGTTTTGTAACGCTCTTCAGGAGTACCACAACTCCACAAAGCCAGAACGGCCAGCGCAAGCGCCCAGCCCAGAGGGCGGTATCCGTGATCGGTTGACCGATCATGCATCGATCACGATCTCGCTTTCGTTAGTCTTTCAGATCTGAAGGAACCTCATCAGGCGAAACCTCGCCGCCAACCCCTCGAGGGTTGACCTTGTTCGCGTCTTCGACGCCCATGTTGATATCGGCCTGACTAGCCCGAATATCCTCAACAGTTACGCCCGGTCGCAGGTTCCCAAAGGCGTACACCGAGACCTTGTTTTCAGTGAACTGATTCGTGACGAGGATCAGATACTTGGCCTCGAATCCGGGGTGGATGTACTGTTGGAAGAGGTCCATGTCTTCGTAATGGACGGCCACTCCAACGGGCAGGTACATGGCCCCGGGGTGGATCCCGACGGCGCCGAAGAAGGTCAGAATGTAGCCTTCGGGGCTGAAAACCTGGGTGTTCTGGAATGATGAATCAACGATGTAGATGAGGCCTTCGTGATCGACGGCAACGTGCTTGGGTCGAACCAGCGATCCGATGTTGTTGGTGATCGTTCCGAAGGACAGCAAGAATGTGCCGTCAGGGCTGAACTTCTGGAGTTTGCATCGGATGACATCGGTGACGTAGAGATTGCCCTCGGTGTCGACCTCCACTCCGAGCGGCCGGACGAATTTCCCATCTTCATCGCCCTTCTCGCCGATGGAACCAATTGGATTCCCGGTGAGCCGATCAATGATCTCAATGCGCTGGTTGACGAAGTTGCTGACGTAGAGTCGGTCCTTGAAGACGGCCACGCCAGCGGGCTGGAAGTCCTTCATGCCGATCGTTCTGACGAAGCGCTCGTTGGGATCAAAGACGAAGACGAGATTGCGTCCGATGTCGGCGACGTACTTGGTGCCATCATCGGCGACGGCAATGTCAGTGGGCCGGACCAGGATTTCGCTTCCCGTCGTGCCCATGACGCGCGTCTGCTTCTTGCGCAAATCGAAGACCATGACGCCGCCACCGCGGATGTCACAGATGTAGATGCGTCCATTCCACATCTCGACGCCATAGGGCTTGTTGACGGCGACATCGACGTTCTGTTCCTTGCCATAGACGATGTCAGCCAAGGCGTTCTGTTTTCGCTCAGAGATCTGACCGCTGTCCTTGAACGACGCGAGAAACTGGATGCGAGGCTCGTCGGGGTATGGTGGCCAGAACGCATACTTCTTGGCTGCGCTGGAGGGAGCCTCGGTGGCTTTCGGGTTTGAGGAGCAGCCAGTCGAAAGCAGAAGCCCGACAATCAGCAGCAGAGCGCCCATCGAGTGTCGGGCAGGCAGGATGGTTCGGTGTGTGTGCATCGGAGCGCCTTTCCGTTCATCTCTCGGGCGCGGCTTTTCAGGAGTGGCTCAGAAGGAAGGTAACGGCTACGGGCGGGCGGCTCAGTAGCATCATCTGGTCCATCAAGCCATTCCCCCCCTCGGGTCGCGCCGATCAAAGCCCGAGAGGGGGAACAGTAGGTATTCAGAATCCGGTCCGATCATCGCCTTACTTCAGGTGGCAGGCAAGGCACATCTGGCTTCCGGTGTTGTCAATTCGAGTGAGGTAATCATTGCCGCCGCGGCGGTGAGGCTCGTGGCAGGTGGTGCAGGCAATGACCGACTCGACGTTTCCGTTGACGATCATGTCCTGGAGCCGACCCATGCGGTCGCCGTCAAAGGTCATATTCTCCCAGTTGGCGCGAGGATTGTACCGCGAGCCTTCATACGCTGGATTCCACACCGCAGCACCACCGACCGGGTGATCGTTGGTCAGATCGGTGCCGATCAGCTCAGAGCCGCCGAGGAAGGTGTTGCCGTTCACGCCGCCGAACGAGTCGAGGGCGACTGTGCCGTCATGGCAGCCCATGCACAGAATGCTCTTGGCATCGAGTGCGTCATTACGCGGCAGGGGGCCGTCCATGGTTTCATAGACTTGATTCTCTGCCGGCAGGGCGTGGTTCCAAAGCCGATCCGTGCCGTAGCCGTTGATGTCCACGACCATTGCATTGTGCGGCGTATGGCATGGCTTGCAGATCTGGTTATCTGACCAGCCATAACTGGTGAAGTCGTGGGCACTTCCCACGATCTGGCCGTTGACGCTGGCTGCGCCGCAGGCAAGTGCTGCGATTCCTGCGAGGTTGATCAAATGGCGCCGTTTCATGAATCATCTCCTTTTTGTCTTTGCGGCCGTCTTTCTGTTCGACCGCGTGTTTCGAAGCCGCCCGCCCGCATCCGTTAGTTCTGTGCGAGCCGCTGAACGTGGAACAACTGCCGTGCCAAGGCACGCGGGGTGTTTTCCCCGACTCTGAGATGTGAAGGGGCCCATAATCACGTCCAGAATGGCGATTTCTGTCCGATGGCGCGATTTCACTTCTTGATGCTCCCACCACCAAGAAAGAGGCTCCGCCCGGGTTCCCAGCACTGAGAATCAACACCCTGTATTACCTGATCGCGTTGCACAGTCGGTCCGGTCGATTCTTCAGAGGGAAAAGAGGGGATTGAAGTGCCTGGATCCCCAATCACGGCCTGCCATCGCCAGAATTCGACCGCCAGTAGGGGTTTTTGGCCCTCGCGGCGCGTTTCATCTAGGGAATTGGCCCCACATGGAGGCCTCCGGGGACCGCTCCAGATGTTCTGGCACCAGTGTTGTTACTGTCAGGCGGGAGCAACCCCCGGAGGACAGACATGACACGCATTCGAACCAAACTCATTATCGCTCTACTGGTTATCGGTGGAGCGGTCACGTATCTCGTCCAGGCCGGTGTTCGAACCGGCTGGGTGTACTCGATGGACGCGGACGCCTTCCTTGAGAAGACTGAATTTCACTCTCGGCGAGTGAGACTCACGGGCAATGTGGGACTCGATAACGTCGATTCGAATCCCGCCATGCTCTATGCGAAGTTCAACCTCGAGAAGAACGACAAGTCCGTCCGAGTTGATTACCACGGTGCCGTGCCCGACATGTTCAAGCCCGGCCACGAGGTTGTCGTCGAAGGCGAGTTGGACGAGAACGGCGTCTTTCAGGCGGATGTGTTGCTTACAAAGTGCGCGAGCAAGTATGACCCAGCCTCGCCGCACAGCCAGGAGATGATGGAGCAAGGCGAAGACCCGTACGGGGAGAACGATCAATGATCCCGACGCTTGGCACATTGGCCTTGGCCGCCGCGGCGCTTGTCTCGATCGCGGTGATGATTTTCAGTCTCGCCTCGGTGCGCTTCACTTCGGCACGGGCGCTGAGCGCGGCTCGGTGGGGTATTGGCGCCTTTGCCGTGCTGATCACGGTGGCGAGCGCGCTGCTGCTGGTCGCATTGATGCAGAGTGATTTCCGGCTCGAATACGTTGCGTCCTACACCGAGCGAGCCCTTCCGACGGGTTACAAATTCGCTGCCTTCTGGGCCGGCCAGCAGGGCAGCCTCCTGCTCTGGGGCGGGATGATCGCCTGGATGAGCGCCATCGCGGTGGCCAGCCGCCGCGCCTCTCGCGGCGTCGGTGAAGCCGTGACCGTCGGCGTGCTGGCGACGATCTGCGGCTTCTTTGCCGCATTGTTGCTCTTTGCGGCCAATCCGTTTGAAGTGATCAGCGGGATCGTCCCTGTGGATGGCCATGGGCTCAACCCACAGCTGCAGGATCTGGCGATGATCATTCATCCGCCGACGCTGTTCCTTGGTTACGCCGCGTGTGCGGTGCCTTTCGCGGCGATGATGGGTGCGATGGCTGAACGTCGCACGGACTACCGCTGGCTGACGGACATCCGGCGTTGGGTGCTCTTTGCCTGGCTGACACTGGGTTTGGGCATCATGATCGGCGCCTGGTGGGCGTACATCGAACTCGGCTGGGGTGGTTACTGGGGATGGGATCCGGTGGAGAACGCTTCGCTGCTGCCGTGGCTGACCGCCACCGCGCTGCTGCACTCAATGATCATGCAGGAGCATCGCGGCGTCTTCAAGCGATGGAATGTCGGGCTGCTCGCCACCACGTTTATTCTGTGTATCTTCGGCACCTACATCACGCGAAGTGGCGTGGTGTCTTCAGTGCACGGGTTCGGCGAATCGCTCGTCGGTACGTTCTTCTTCTACTTCATCATCTCGCTGACTGTCGCCAGCGTGGCGGTCTTCGCGTGGCGATGGAGGAGCCTTGAGCCGCAGCGAAAGCTGTCGAGCATGCTCGAGCGCGAAGGGATCGTGCTGATTGCCAATGTCCTGCTCGTTCTGATGATGCTTATCACGCTGGTTGGAACGATGTACCCGGCGATCAGCCGCACGTTCCTCACTGATGAAGTTACGGTTGGCGCATCTTTCTACAACCGAACTGTCGCGCCGATCGGTCTGCTGCTTGTCGGCTTGATGGCGACGGCGCCGGCTCTCGTGTACGGTCAGCAGGCGGGCAAGCGGCTTGGCCGCAGCCTGATCGGTCCGGGCATCGCGGGTGCGGCGCTGACGGCGATTGCAGCGATCTTTGGTTTGCACAATATCTGGGCGCTGATCGTGACCCTGTTTGCATCAGTGACCTTTGTTGCCGTGCTGGTAAACTTCTTCCACTCGGTTCGTGTGGAGCGATCCCACACGGGCGCCGGCCTGCTGCCGGTGGCCTGGCGGCTGCTGGACGCGAACCACCGCCGCTGGGGCGGGTTCGTGGTCCACCTGGGCATGGCGCTGCTGATCGTCGGCTTCGCCGGCTCAAGCCTCTTCCCCGACAAGACAACGCACCAGGTTGGTCCGGGCGAATCGTTCGACGTTGGTCGCTACACGCTGACGTTCAACGGGTTGAAGGAAGTGAAGCGAGGGAATTACACCGCAGTGGTTGCATCGATTGATGCAAAGTTGCCCGGCGGCAAGGTGATCGACGTCTCTCCCGAACGCCGGTTCTACGACAAACGTCCCGATGAACCGTCGGCTCAGGTCGCGATCCGATCCAACTGGCGCGAGGACCTGTACCTCATCCTCGCGGGATGGGAAGCGAACGGCAAAGTGACGGCGATTCAGGCCATCATCAATCCTTTGACGATGTGGATCTGGATCGGCTCGGCCGTGCTGGCGATCGGTTCAATCATCTGTCTTCTTCCGAGGATTGGAAAGGCGGCGGGAATCGCCGTAAATGGTGGATCAAAACATATGGAGGGCTTCACGAAGGGCATGACAACCCCAGCCAACAATGGTTCGTCGATGCGACCGGGCAACGATGAGGACAGCAGTCAATTGCCACGACGACCGCGACGACCGGCACTCGAGCCGGTTCACACGGCCATGCTCACCACGGCTGATTCCTCAGACACCGACCTGCGCACCGGACCGGCTGCGGCTGCATCGTGTCCTTCGTGAGTCCTCCTGCAACATTATCTCAGATCGGAATCCAGTGGTGGAAAGCTCACTCATGAAACGTCTCCTTGTTGTATCAACGATGATCGCCCTCTGCTCGACGAGCGCAGGGCTGGCGCAGATCGCCCCCGGCGAGAACCCGGATGCCGGAACCGGGAGTGTGACGCCCGGGCAGCCGGCGCCGCTCGATGAAGCCCAGTTGCGAGAGCGCATGGCCGCCTCGGCCGTCGGCCGCATCGCGGTGCGAGCGGTGCAGGGCACCCCGGATGGCCCCGCAATCGGCGCGGCGCCGATCGAGGTCCTTCTGTACCACAGGGGACAGGTCGTGCATTCTCAAAAGGCCGAACTCGATGAGCACGGCGTGGTTTTGGTTGAGGGATTGCCCGTCGCCATGGAAGTCACCCCGGTCGTGCAGGTGGCCTACGGCGGAGTGTTCTACCAGGAAACGGGGAGCAACCTCTCGCCACAGACGCCTGAAGCCACGATCGAAGTGACTGTGTTCGAGACGACCGACGAGCGGCCGGACTGGCACATCCTCATGCGGCACGTTCAGATCGAGCGAGGCGAAGCCGGCCTGGTCGTGAACGAGATGATTCAAGCGGAGAATCCCGGCAACCGTACGTGGCTGGGTGACCCGGTGGATGACTCGAAGGATGCAAAGCGCGACGCGGCTCAATTCAGGCTTCCCCGGGGAGCGACGGAGGTGCAATTGGGGGCCGGGTTCCACGGCTGGTGCTGCACGACCCTTGACGAAACGGGACTGATGAGCGTTCAGATGCCGATGATGCCGGGCAAGGCTCAGTATCGCTTTGCCTACCTCCTTCCTGCATCGAAGTCCAAGGCTGAGCTGCTTCTATCCGCCCCTGTGTCGACTGATCACGTGATCGCGTTCTTTGCTGATGACGGATCTGAAGTCACGATGACCGGCATGAAGGATCTCGGGGCTGAGACCATGGGCGCGAGCAACGTGCGCATGTTCCAAGCTGAGTCGCTGCTTCCCGGCCAGGTGGCGGGGCTGTCGTTCGCAGGATTGACGGGTGGAGCGGATCTCGAGGCCGTGAGCGAAACGAATTCACAGATCAAGGTCTACGCGGCGATCGGCGGTGGCCTCGTGCTGCTGGCGGGAATCGTCGCGATCTTCCTCAAGTCACCGAAACAGGCGCAGGCGGCGAACTGACTGTCAAAAGGGACGAGTGCTGCGCACGCGGTGCGATGGACGCAAGCCATGACCGGCCGACTCACCATTCAGGATTACGAGACTCGGGGCGCCGGTCGTTCGCTGCGGTTGGCCACGAGCGCCGAGACTGCTGCCTCGTCGCCTGCGGTGCGGGCCATGAGCGTCCACAAGGTGCTTGATGATCGGCCGATTCTGCGTGATCTGACCTTTGATCTGCCGGCCGGTTGCTACGCCACGCTGCTCGGCGCTAATGGAGCCGGCAAGACCACGCTTCTCCGGTTGCTCTCGACATTGACGACGCCCACGCGAGGCGAGCTGGAGATCTTCGGCCGCAGCGCGCGGAAGCAGGGCGCGATGATCCGCGCCGGGATCGGTCTGATTGGCCACCAATCGATGGTTTACCGCGACCTTTCGGCGCTGGAGAACCTGATCTTCTTCGGTCGCCTGCACGACCTGCCTGAGCCAAGTGTCCGGGCGATGGACCTGCTCGAGTTCGTGGGCCTTGTGGATCGAGCGCACGACCCTGTCAAGACGTTCAGTCGAGGCATGGTGCAACGGGTATCCATCGCCCGGGCTCTGCTCCATGAGCCGCGCCTGCTGCTCGCCGACGAGCCATTCGCCGGCCTCGATGCACCCTCGGCGGACACGGTCGAGAGGCTCATGGCCCAACTCAACGAGCAAGGCATGGCGGTGATCCTGGCAAATCATGATGTCCGGCAGAGTCTGAGGCTGGCCGAGCGCGTCATCGTCCTGCGCAAGGGGCGTCTCGTGCTCGATGTGCCTTCAGGCGATGTCAGCGCCGAAGACGTTCTGGCGGAGATTGACAAGCGATGAACCGTGCTATCCGACACATCGCGCTGCTGACGCTCAAGGATCTGCGCATTGAAGCGCGTGGCCGACAGACGATCGGTCTGGTCGTGGTGCTGGCGATCCTCATCGTCGTCGTGTTGGCTCTGGGTCTCGGGCCGGGTTCAGGTTCCAGCGGGCTCAGCGCCACGGCGATCCTCTGGGTGGCGTATCTCTTCGGCGGCGTGTTGATCTTTGAGAAGACCATGGCCGTTGAACGTTATGACGACGCGCTGGCCGGTCTGCTGCTTGCGCCGATCGATCGCGGGTCGATATTCGCAGCCAAGCTGCTGGCGAACCTGGTGCTGATGTTCACGTTGGCGCTCGTGGTCACACCCGTTGGGATCATGTTCTTCCAGTTCGATCTTTCGGTTGCCCCCGGGGGGTTCGCCCTGGTGATGGCGATCAGCATGATCGGCTACGCCGCGATCGGCACGCTGTTTGCCGCGTTGACGAGTTCGACGCGTCTGGCCGGCGGGCTGCTGGCGATGCTCGTTTTTCCTGTGACCCTGCCGGTTGTTCTCGTATCGACCCGTGTGCTTGCCAACCTGTTCGAGCACAATGTGTCGATCGGTGGCAGCGGACTGGCGATTCTCATTGCTTTTGACGTGATGTTCCTGACTGCTTCGTGGCTCGTGTTCGAAATCGTGCTCGAGGCGTGAAGAGGAGTATGCCACAATGGATTCCGCAACTTCCAAACTGATCTCCCGATTGTACTGGCTGGTGACCTTCTGCCTGCTGGTCGCGGTCACGGCCATGATGGCCTTCTGGACGCCGCGCGAGGAGACAATGGGTGATGTGCAGAAGATCTTCTACATTCACCTGCCCACTGCGATCAGTACGTTCATCGTCTGCTTCGTGGTGTTCGTCGCCAGCGTGATGTACCTGCTCCAGCGTCGTTCGTGGTGGGATGATGTGGCGTTTGCGGCGGCCAAGGTGGCCGTACTGCTCGCCAGCATTGTGCTGTTGACCGGCATGATCTGGGGCCGCAGCGCCTGGGGGCACTGGTGGACGTGGAGCCCGCGCTTGACGTTCAGCCTCATTCTTTGGCTGCTGTATGTAGTATACCTGATGATCCGACCGTCGATTGAGTCGAGTCAGAGGCGGGCGCTGATCTGCGCCGTCTACGGCGTGATCGCGTTCATGGATGTGCCGCTGGTCTATCTGTCCGTCAAACTGCTGCCTGATATTCACCCCAGTTCGATCCAGTTGTCGCCGGACATGCGAACCACGCTGCTGGCCTGGTTCGTACCAATGGGGATGCTCGTGATCGGGTTGGTGGTCACTTCGTTCAAGATCAACCGCCTCCACCGGGCCATCTCAGAGCCGGTGGAGGAAGAAGTCGATGAGCCGCGCCTTGTGCCGGCGGGAGGCAACGCATGAACCCGACGCAGTACGCCATTCTCGGCTATGTTGTGAGTTTCGGTTTGCTGGGCGGTTTCTCGCTCTGGTCGTGGGTTGAGTACGCCCGCCTGTCGCGACGGCGTCATCGACGATCGCAATCCTGATTCCTTTGTCTGCCGGGCCTTTGACGCCCAGGGAGCACGTCATGCAACACCTTCCCACCCTTGAAGTCATGAAGCGATCAGTCCGCGCGGAGGTGTGTCCTCAGTGCACCCAACGCGAACCCGAAGGCGAATGGCCTCACCTCGATCAGCCACGTCCTTGCGAGCCAACCTGCACGATCTTCCAGAATCTTCCGAGGCTGCGTCTCATCGTCCATCGTGTACATTCCAACACGATGACACCGTATGAAGATGCGATGCGCGAAATGATCTGCCAAAGCTGTAACAACAACGCGACCGCTGGCGACTACTGTGCCCCGCGCACGACGCGAGACTGCCCCCTCAGTCGATATGCCGACCTCGTAGTTGACGCTCTCGAGCGCATTGAGCAGGTGCGGTAGGGAGCGAAATGATGCCCGAAGCCGCTTCGGTCGGTTATCGCGACCGAACTTGGGGTGTCAGAAACGCGAAATCGCCGCAGACGGCTCTGCGGCGAGTCACGTAAGTCAAGTTGCCGGCCGCGTTTGCGACCGGATTCGCAATGGGCCTGGGAGGACTCGAACCTCCGACCTCACCGTTATCAGCGGTGCGCTCTAACCAACTGAGCTACAAGCCCGCTCGCCGCTTTGGGTCGCGGCGGAGGAAGGCAAGTATCGGCGCGTCGCGCCGTGCCGTCAAGACGGACGCTTTGCTTATGATTGCCCATGTCTGCCTCCCGACCGGCCCTCAAACCATCCCGACTCGCTCCCATCGCCGTGGAACCAGCGGCTCCCGCGGGATCTTCGGCGGGCCGCGTGCAGTTGCTCTGGCCCGGGAAGTTTGATGCTGCGGGAGTTCGGCGGCGCCCCGAGCCGGTCCCCGCGGCGCGGTGCCGGGTCGTGCGGGTGATCGGCAAAGGGGATGGCAACCGGCTTGTGCATGGCGATTTCCGTGCTGTGCTGGGGACCGTGGCGGAAGAGTCGGTGGATTTCGTCTATGTCGATCCGCCGTTTCGAACCGAACGCGATCACTACCTGAAGCAATCATCCCGGAAGCACAACGGTGCAACACCGCAACCGGCTTATTCAGACCGATGGACTGACGCGGACTACCTCAACTTCCTTGATGATCTGGTCGCGCTGGCTCGACCGGCGCTGCGGGCGACCGGCTCGATTGCCATGCACGTCGATCATCGTGCCTCGGCTCACGTGCGTTGCCTGCTTGATGAACACTTCGGCCCCGATCGGTTTATCAACGAACTCATCTGGAAGTACGGCCTGGGCAATGCCACGGCGTCGCGACACTTTCTTCGCAAGCACGACTGCATCCTCGTTTACGGCAAGACGGCCAGGCACTACTTCAAGAAGCAGCGTGGCGACCTGACCGCCGCCCAGCAGCGCAAGTACTGCCACGAGGATGAGCGCGGCCGCTACATGATGAGTTACGGCAAGCGCTATGACCTGAAGGGCGGAAAGCCGCTCGAATCGGTCCTCGACATTCCCGCGCTGGCTGCGACCGATGCACAGCGCTGCGGCTACCCGACGCAGAAGCCGCTGCGCCTGCTCGAGGTGCTCATCGAGTCGTTGTCTCCCCCGGCTGGAGTGGTCATGGACCCGTGCTGCGGCAGTGGGACGACGGCGGTCGCGGCGCAGCGGTTGGGACGCGGTTGGATCGCGTGCGATCCATCCGAAACAGCAATCGAGTTGGCGACGCAACGGCTGGAGGCGGAGAAAGGCCGTGCTTTTGTGGTGGAGCGAGCAGGATGAATGCGTCGCAGTACGGCCGGTCCGGATGCGGGTGCCTCGAGCCGCGATGAAACCGGAACGTTGTCATTTTCGCCTGTGCCGACTACCCTTGAAATCGACCGGCCGGATACCCAAGCGGTCCAAGGGGACGGATTGCAAATTCGTTATTCGCGGGTTCGAATCCCGCTCCGGCCTTTGAATCGGCACACCACTGCAGGTCGCTCGCTGTGGCGAGATGATCCGCGCCTCACCAACACGGGAGAGAACGATGTCCACGCCCACGGCGCCGACTGCGGCCAATCATCTGCATCAACTCCGGTTCGCGCGGGGTGCGACCGAACTGCTGATCAAGGACATTCCTGAGGACAAGCTGTGCGCTCAGCCGGGTTCGGGCCGAAACCACGCCATGTACGTGGTCGGGCACCTGGCGTGCACGGATGATTTCTTCCTCAGGGAATTCGGCGGCAGAGCATTCGCTTTACCGGAGACGTTCCACAAGATGTTCGGCGGCACGCCGACGAGCGACGCTTCCAAGTATCCGCCCTTTGCCGAAGTGAAGAAGGCGTTCGACGAGCGGCGCGAAGCGGTGATGAAGTGGTTCGAAGGCATGAGCGAGGAGCAGTTGAACACGCCGACACCCGAGAAGTGGCAGATGTACGCCCCGACGATGCGCGATGTGGCGTTCTTTGCCGCATGGCATGAGGGGTACCGCGGCGGGCAGATCTCAGCGGCGCGCCCTGCATTTGGCCTGGGTCCGGCGCTCGGCTGAACCTGAGTGAGTGAGAATCACCGGCGACCTGCTGCAGCGAAGTCCTGAAGCCGGTTGCTGTGCTTTCGGGAATTTCGCCTTGTATGTCTTCCATGCCGGAGACTCGATAATCAGAAGGATCAGGGACTGATCGCCCGGATCGGCGGGCCGCGACATTTGTGGGGAGGTTTTCATCGGCCGCTGTGACCTCGGGGTTCGTGTTTCTGACATGAAGCGCCCGGGAGGTTGTCGATGATTGAGATTCGAATTCACGGCCGGGGCGGTCAAGGCGGCGTGACGCTGGCCAAGATCATCGCGACGACGCGATACCTTCACGGGTTCTCGGTGCAGGCGTTCGGCCTCTATGCCGCTGAGCGATCCGGCGCGCCGCTGCAGGCGTTCTGCCGTTTCGACGCTCAGCCCATCACCAATCGAAATCTCATCTACGAACCCGACCACGTGATCGTGCTCGACGCCACGCTTGTCGGCCCGGCGATCACGAGCGGACTTAAGCCGAACGGCTGGATTCTGATCAACGATCCGCGCTTTCCGTATGAATTTGCCGAGCAATTCCCCGGCTACCGCATTGCGACCGTTGACGCAACCTCCATTGCGCGCCGAAATGAGCTTGGCACGCGTAGCGTGCCGATCGTGAATACCGCGCTGGCCGGCGCGGTGGCGCGTGTTCTCGGATTTGAGCCTGAGAGCGTGCATGAGGCGCTCGAACACCTGGGATTCCGCGGGAAGAACTTTGACGCGGCATCCGAGGCATACGAGCGCGTGATTATTGTCGACGATGTTGATCGGCACGGCGCAAGAGTGACTCATCCAGTGACGCCGACGCAGCGCGTTCCCGGCATCGTTGATGGTGGCGGAGCCGAGCGACCGGTGATCCGAACCGGGCAATGGGCAACTCAGCAGCCGCACCGTAAGGAGTGGACGCCGCCATGCAATCATGTGTGTCCCGCCGGTAATGACGTACAAGGGTTTCTGCAGGCGCTGGCTCGCAAGGAAACTGATTTGGCGCTTGAGACCCTGTTGCGCACCACGCCGTTTCCCTCGGTGTGTGGGCGTGTGTGCCCGGCGCCGTGCATGGAATCGTGCAACCGACTCAGTCTTGACGAAGCGGTTAATGTGCGCGATTTGGAGCGCTACGCCGGCGATCGCGGCCGGGCAGAAGTGAAGCCGCTCGCGACGCGCGAACAGCGCATCGCCGTCGTCGGCTCGGGCCCGGCTGGTCTGGCGGCAGCCTACCACCTCGCCCGGTTTGGATACCGGGTAACAGTGATTGAGGGTGGATCGAGCCTCGGGGGACTGCTTCGAACCGGCATTCCACCCTATCGCCTGCCGCGCGAAGTCCTCGATCGTGAGATCGGCCGGATTCTACATCTCGGTGTGGACGTGCGACTGGACACGCGCATCGAACGGCGCGACCTGTATCGACTCACACTCGAGTTTGACGCCGTGCTCGTCGCCACAGGGTTGCAGGAACTGCGCAGTCTTGATCTGGGCGGTGGAGGCAACGGCGAGTCGATCATGCAGGGCATCGACTTCCTCGATCGCGCCAATCGCGAAGTCATTCGTGTGGACGATGAAGATGTTATCGTGGTCGGCGGTGGCAACACCGCATTCGATGCCGCGCGCTCGGCTCTCCGCCTCGGGGCGCGAAGTGTGCGCATCGTGTATCGCCGCACGCGCGAAGAGATGCCTGCCATCGCCGAAGAAATCGAGGAAGCGATCGAAGAGGGTATCGCCTGCGACTACCTGACCTTGCCGATCCGCATCGAGCCACGCAACGGCGACGAACGACTCACGATGATCTGCCGGCGCATGCAGCTCGGTGAGCCGGATGACTCAGGTCGGCGGCGACCGGTCGAGGTCGAGGGATCGGACTTCCCCATTGAATGCGATCGCGTGCTGCTCGCGCTGGGCCAGTCGGCGGATCTGTCGGTATTCCCCGAGGGAAGTGAAGTGCGCGACGGAGCCGATGTTCTGGGATTGCTTGAGACGCCGGTCTACGCGATTGGCGATCTGGCATCCAACGATGGCACGGTGGCGGCAGCGATTGGTAGCGGTCGGCGCGCGGCGCTGAGCATCCACTACGTTTTCGCAGGTGAAGAACTGCCTGGACTGGTTCCGGCGGCGGACGACGTTATTCGTGCCGGCTCGTTGAAGATGCATCTGTTCGAATCCGCGCCATCGCATCACGGGATGTCGCGACCAGCCGAAGAACGACGTTTGGACTATCGAGAGGTTCACGCAGGGATCGCGGACCCGAGCGAGGCGGAGCGCTGCCTGAGTTGCGGCGTGTGCAATGAGTGCGATCGATGCGTGACGTACTGCCCGGAGGGCGTACTCAAGCGAATCGGCCGTGAGTTCATCTTCGACTACGAGTACTGCAAGGGGTGCGGCGTGTGCGCCGCCGAATGTCCGAGGAACGTTGTCTTCATGACGCGACTCTAAAGCGGGATGGTCCGCTTTGCAAGGAGTGATTCATGACCCTGGAACTCGTCACCGGCAACCACGCAGCCGGGTATGCCCTGAGCGTCGCCGGCGAAGCGAATCGCGGCGCACGGGGGGCGGCGTGTGGCATCTATCCCATCACGCCGCAGACGGAGATTGTCGAATTCGTCGCCAAGTATCCATTCAGCAAGGGTCGCGTGATTGCCGTTGAAAGCGAACACAGCGCGATGGGGGTTTCCATCGGCGCCTCGATGGCCGGCGCCCGAGCCTTTACCGCCAGTTCGTCCAACGGGCTGGCCTACATGACCGAGAACATCATGGTCGCGGGGTTCTATCGGCTTCCGATCGTGCTCGCGGCCGTAAATCGCACGCTGGGTCCACCGTGGAATATTTGGGCCGACCAGGGCGACACGCTCTACCTGCGCGACTTCCCGTGGATCCAGTTGTACTGTGAGACGAACCAGGAAGTGCTGGATTCGACGCTGCTGGCGTTTCGGCTCGCCGAAGATCGGCGCATCCTCCTGCCCGTGATGGTCGTCATGGATGCGTTCATTCTGTCGCACACGCAGATGGAAACGGAATTGCCCGAGCAGGAACTGGTCGATCGGTACCTGCCGCCGCTCTCGTTGCCGCACGAGCTGAATCTCAATCGTCCGACGACGGTTGGTGGTCTGACCTGGCCGCGCGAGACGATGTCGCAGCGAATCGAGGTGGATGAAGCCATGGAGCGCGTGCCCGCGGTGTATGAAGAGCATCGCGCCTCGTTCAAACAGATCTTCGGTCGGGACCCCGGGGCTGCAGTGAGCACGTTTGAGACAGAGGATGCTGAGTCGGTGCTCGTCACTTCGGGCACCATTGCTTCCACGGCGCTTGAGGTCGTGCGCGGGCGAAGAGCCGCGGGCGAGAAGATCGGCATGGTCAAGATGAAGATGTTCCGGCCCTTTCCGGGAGACAGGCTGCTCGACGCCTGTCCGCATGTCAGAAAGTTCGGAGTGCTTGATCGCGACTATGCCGCCGGTCTGGGCGGCGTGTGGTGGCATGATCTGCGCGCCACGTTGCAGGGTCCGCGCGATGGGGCGATGGTGCAGAATTACCTCACGGGCGTTTGTGGCGGCGACGTCACGCCGGCGATGATCAACGAAGTGATCGACGACCTTCTCGCGCGGCGCAGCGCCGGCAAACCGGTGTGGAAGGGGATCGACAAATGACCACCTCGATCGAACTTGAAAAATCCCCGATTGCCTGCAGTGAAGAGTGTCTCATTCGACCGGGCAACACCAACTGCGGCGGATGTGGCATGAGTGTGGGGCTCAACCTGCTGAGTCGCGCGCTGGCAAAAGCCGGTCAGAGGTGCGAACTGGTCATCCCTGCGTGCTGCGGAATCGTGACGGCGGGCGGGTATCCCACGACCGGCTATAGCGTGCCGGTGCTGGCTTCGACCTTTGCGGCAAGCCCGGCCTTTGCCTCCGGCGTGGCTGCGGTGCGTGATCTGAACAATGAGCCACAGCAGGTCATTTGCTGGGCTGGTGACGGGGGTACCTACGACATCGGAATGGCCACGCTCAGCGCCGCCGCCGAGCGCAACGAGAACTTCATCTATATCTGCTACGACAACGAGATTTACGGCAACACGGGAGGTCAGCGGAGTTCGGCCACGCCGGTTGGCGCCAAGACGACGACGACGCCATCGGGCAAGATCGAAAGCAAGAAAGACATCATGGCCATTATGGCGGCTCATCGAATCCCCTATGCCGCCACGCTCTCCGCTGCACATCCGGAAGATTTCTTGCGAAAGCTGGACACGGGATTGCACATGAACGGCTTTCGCTTCTTCCTGATCCACTCGCCCTGCCCGACAGGTTGGAAGTCGGAGCCGGCTGAATCGATTGAACTGGTGCGCCTGGCCGTGAGCAGCGGGCTCTTTCCGGTTTATGAGGTGTTCGATGGCTGGCGATACCGCATCAACATCAAGCCAACCGGAGCAGACCCGGTGGAGTACTACCGGCGACAGAATCGCTTTCCGATCGACGCGATGGATCTTGACGCCATTCGTAAGCACGCGTCGGCTTCAAACGAGCGTCTGGCAAGACTGGCGGCCGTCTTTCCGGTGGCAAACTGAGCAACATCGTGCTCGAGTTCCGGGCCGACTAACCGATCATTTCCTGCGTTGCTCGGGTGTGCGATAAATGGGGTAGCGCCATCATGTCTGGAGATACGCGGCATTTTTCCTGAATTTCAGCGAAAACCCTTGCGTTCAGGGGTGGCTGTTGGTTAGAGTAATCGGATGAGGGCGTCGTGGCTTGACGCCCAAGGGCATTGTGGATTCCGGCTAGCCCGGAGAGAGGAAGGTTGAGATGAAATGTGGACAGGTGTTTGTTACACTGGCGGCGCTGACCGCGTCGAGTGCGTTCGGCCAGGGGATCTTCCAGCCGTCGTACAACCAGACGACGTCGTTTGATGGGGGCCCGGGGCAGCTGCTGCAGCATCCCATGGGGATCACGTTCGACGGGAATCACTACTGGACCTGTGGTGGAGGGAGCCCGGGAGGGATTCGCCTGGCTGAGTTCGATGGTGGCGGCAGCTGGGTGGCCTCCTATGAGCCCGGCATCGACTTCCGCGCCATCTTCACTGTTGGCGGCACGGGCTCCCAGGTGTATGGCCGCGGTTTTGCCAGCGGCGACATCGTGCGAATGACGAGCCCCGGTGTGTTCACAACACATGTATCGCTCGCGGGTGGCATACCCGACTCACAGTCGAACGTCGTATTCAACTCAACCGGGGACGAATACGTGGCTCACAGCAACGGCACGATCTCCCGCTGGGACCTGTCGGGTAACAGTGCGGGTACAGTTTCACTCTCCGGTTACGGCTCAATGTTCAGTGAAGGCTCCTATCCCAACAACCGAGGTGTCGTCTGCGCCGGAGGCTACTACCTCACCTACTCCAATGGCAATCTCTCTGCATGGGATGGCTCCGGCACCCGCGTCGGCAATACCGTGCTCAACGGCGCTGGATCGTCATTTGACTCACACTTCAGTTTCGGGTGGGGCAACGGCATGGTCTGGGTCTGCGATGGTCTCAACGCGACCTGGCGTGGTTACTTGATTCCGGAATTGGAAGGCGGCTATCTCTGCTCGGTGAGCGGCCAGTGCCCGGGTACCGTGACCGTCCGGTGGGACGGCGCGACCCCCAGCCGTCAGCAGGGTATTGTGTTCGGCAACAACCAGGGCCAGACGACTATTCCCAACGGCGTGTGCCAGGGAACCCAGTTGGGCATCTCCGGCAGTGTACGCCTCGTGAACATCATCGGAACCGGTGGTGGTTCAGGCTCGGTCAATGGACGGGCCGGTACGGCTGCGTGCGGTCACTACCTGCAACTTGTTGAATCCGGCACATGCAACACGAGTAATGTTGCTCGGATTCCGTAATCAGCGTTGATCGATCAACGTTGAATCGTTTGTCAGACGAACCGACCGGTACCCAGGCACGCGCCGCCTGGGTACTGGTTTTTTTGACGTATGGTCTTCGGATCGGCTTTCGCGGCCCCGGCTACACTTGACCGCATGCCGGCCATACTCAACTGGTTCCTTCGCCTCATCATCACCAATCCGATTGGAGTGCGTCTGGTCTCCAACGGTTCTAAGCGCACGCGGCACCTGTTCATCCGATCGGGCTACCTCGCGGCCATCACGGTCACGTTGCTGGCGGCGCTGCTCGGGCAGCAGGGGGTGTCGCTGCGTGAAATGGCCTCGGCCGGGGCGACGGCGTTTCAGTTCGTGGCGTACCTCCAACTGGGTATGATCTGCCTGCTCGCGCCGGTGTTCATGGCCGGAGCAATTGCCCAGGAGGCCAACCCGCGCACGTGGGACATCCTGCTGACCACGCCGCTCAATTCTCTCCAGATTGTGCTGGGTAATCTGTTCGGTCGGCTGTTCTTTATTCTCGCCATGCTGGTGAGCAGCCTGCCGCTCTTTGCCGTGACGCAGTACTTTGGCGGTGTGCCGGGCAAGTCCATCTTTCTGTCATACGCGATTGGCGCCGCGGCGGCGATTCTCGTGGGTTCGATCGCGATCGCGCTGAGCGTGAGCCGGCAGGCGGGTCGGCGGGCGGTGTTCCTCTTCTACATCACCGTCGTGATCTACATTGGAGTGACATGGTCGCTCGACCTGTCGTTTCGCGGGGCAGGGGAGACGACGTGGGTCACGCCGCTCAACCCGTTCCTTGCGCAACAGGTACTGCTCGATAGTGAAAACTACCACCCATTCGCCGCGGCGGATCTGATTGGTCACTCGTGGATGTACCGCGCCTGGTTCGGTGCTCCGGTGGCGACGTATTGCTGGTTATGCGGCTTGGTGAGCCTGGCGCTCATTGGATGGTCCACGATTTTTCTGCGGGTCATTGGAGCGCGCCAAGGCGGCACGTCGTGGGTGAAGCGGCTCCTGCGATTTGGTTCTCGTCGCGCTCGCATTGCCGGGGTCCGCGAAGTCTGGCAGAATCCCATCGCCTGGCGCGAAGCATCGGGTAAGCGCAACACGGTGGGGACCATCATCGCCCGCTACGGTTTCATCGCGCTAGGGCTCGTCATCGCCATCGGGGCCATCTGCTTCTACCACTTCGGACAGATGAGCCTGGCCTCCCTCCGCCAGGCGGCGCTCACCATCATCTCCACCGAAGTCGCCATCATTACGCTGACTGCGATCAACGTCTCGGCCACTGCAATCAGCCGCGAACGCGAAGACGGTACCCTCGACATCCTCCTGACCACGCCCATTACGCCCGCGTACTACGTGAGCGGCAAGCTGCGCGGCATCGTGAGTTTCATGGTTCCCATGATGGCCGTGCCGATCGGCACGCTGTTCATCTTTGCGATCTACGTGCTTGTCAACGGGCTGGGGGCGACCGGCGGTGTGACAATGAGCGTATCGGCGAACACGATGACACGCAGCGTTCCGTTCATCCTTCCCGAAGGGGCGCTGTTGTTGCCCTTTACTCTTGTTCCCTTCATTGCGTTTTGCGTCATGGTTGGGCTGAGTTGGAGTCTCAAGAGTCGCGGGACGATCGGATCGGTCATCGCGGCTGTCGGCGTGATTGTGGCCGTCGTGGGCATGCTCAGTCTCTGCACCATGCAGGCGGGTAAGAATGTCAGCGTCATCGGGCCGGTGTTCTCATCGCTTTCTCCCGCGTCAGCGATTCTCAGCATCGTTTATCCGGAGGTCGGCATGAGGGATGCCATCGCTGACGACATTTCCAGCGCCCGCATCGCGCTCGTTGTTGGATCGATTATCGCCACCGCGGCCTACGCGGCGGTGGTTTACGCCATCCACCGCGCCATGCTCGGGCCCAACGGCCGTTCCTTTGACATGACCGTCCGCCGCCTCGCCGGGACGAACTAGCGAACTGGATCGGCTCGCAAGATACCGACATTCCAAGTCACATTCGTCTGCGTCGGGGTCAATTCACGCGCCGCGGCGGCCGACGAGTAGAGAACACCCAACTGAGCGTCGTTGAGGGGAATGCAGTCACGCGCGCGAGGTTTATCGGACGGGGATTCGCACTCGTCGAACTCATGATCGTGGTGTTGATCCTCACGGTTCTGGCCGCGATTCTGATTCCGAGCTACGCCAATGCGAGTGGCGCGGCAGCCGTGTCCGCGGTGGTGACGGATCTGCGCAGCTTCGAACGGGCGACAAGGTTCTTTGCGCTGGAGGTGAATGGTAACTTGCCGCCGTTCAATGAAGAGCTTCGGATCGGACTCAAGCCGTACCTGGAGCCGGGTGCAACTGCCAGCAAGCCGGCTATTGGCGGGGATTACGGCTTTCACGTCTGGGCGACGCAGAACGTCGCGGGCATCGGCGTGTGGGCCGTGGAGCATCCGGAGTTGCTTGTTGATGTCGACTCCCACCTCGATGATGGGAGCCTCACTTCGGGCGCGGTGCACGGCGTCACGACTACCGGGTTGCTCTTCATCGTCTACGGCGACGCGTCCAAGTTCAATTGGCCGTAGTGGTTGCGGGCACCGTTTCGGACTATTGAGCGTGGCCGGCGGGCCACATGAGCCAGAGGTAGGTGACATAGCCAGCGAGCAGGAACGCGCCCTCCCATCGCTTGATGGCAAAGCCCGTCCGCGCCAGCGGTAGCAGCAGCACGGCAAAGACGAGCATCGCACCGAGATCGATGCTCGACAGATCCGGCGCGTGCATCGGCTCGACAAGTCCGGCGATTCCAAGGATGCCGAGGATGTTGAAGATGTTAGAGCCGACGATGTTGCCGATGGCGATGTCAGGTTGCTTGCGGAATGCGGCCACTGTCGACGTGGCGAGTTCGGGCAGACTGGTTCCGGCTGCGATGATGGTCAGGCCGATGACGGTTTCGCTCACATGGATGGCGCGGGCCACGGACACGGCGCCGGTGACCAGCGCTCTCGAACCGACAATCAGCGCTGCCAGGCCGCCAAGAAACAGCACGACATCCAGGCCGATGTGACGGTGCGGCGGCGGATTGCCCCGTTCAAACTCCTTTTCGACTTCGGCCGATGGAGAGGCCCCGGCCGTGCGGAATGAAAACACCGTATAGGCGACCATGCCGACGAAGAAGAGGCCTGCGTCGAGCCGTGAGAGTTCGGCGTCGTGCAGGAGCGCGACGAGCAACACGGAGAGGCCGATCATGATGGGAATGTCGATGCGGATGAGCTGAACGTGCACCCGGATGGGGTAGACGAGGGCGGCAAGTCCCACGATGGCGGCGATGTTGAAGATGTTGGAGCCGATGACGTTGCCCAGCGCGATGCCGCCCTGGTTGTTGAGCGCGGCGATCGTCGAGACCACCAGTTCCGGTGCGCTCGTGCCCCAGGCGACAACCGTCAGGCCGATGACCAGTGGGGAGACGCCGAGGCGAGCGGCGATGGATGCGGCAGCGCGAACGAACGCTTCCGCACCCCCGAAGGTGAGTACGAGTCCCAGAGCGATCCAGCCCCACGCGGCAAGCATTGTTGTACAACTCCATCCGACTGCGAGCGAGTCGGTCGGGGTGAATGGTAGTGGGCAACACTCGATGGGCGAAATGTGCCGCGGGCGCCTGTCAGATGCCTCCGCCGGATCGCTCGGTTCGCATCCGGGCGATCTGGAGTTCGAGGCGCTTGATCTCGCGTGTGATCGAGTTCTTCTGCATGTCCATCCAGGTCCAGAGTTTGAGCATGGCGACGCACAAACTGCCGTACATGAACAGCACAGCCCACAGAATGAGATCCTTGACTTCAGTGGCTTCGAAGAACCGGAACCCCGAGTAGATCATGAGCGCCAGGAAGGCGAACACGAAGACCATCACGAGAATCGTGATGTGCAGGGCCCGGCCGCGAAACAACTGGGCGGTCATCTGGAGCAGATTCTCTTCCTCGATGGGGCCCACTTCGGCCTCAAAGATCCGGTCGAATTCTTTGCCTTGCAGTGACATGGTTCAGTCCTTTCCTTGGGTCGGCTCCAGAGTCGCAAGGAGTTGTCGCCGCGCTTCGTGGAGCCGTGATTTGATGGTTCCGCCGGGGCACTCCATGATGAGGGCGATTGCGGCCAGCGGGAAGTTCTCGCGGTAGCGCAGTGCAATGACCGCACGCAGATCGCCGGGCAGTCTCGCCACTGCCCGGGCGAGTTGCCCGAGTTCTTCGGTCTTCTGGGCCTCCAGCGATGGTGACGGGCGCGGGTCGGGGGTTTCCGGTGCGGTATCTGCCTTGTCCGTAGGGATACCGGTTCGCCGCCGTCGCCGCTGGGTGCGCCGAATGTGGTCAGCACACTTGCGCGACAGGATACGGTACATCCACACGCGGTACGCGGCCGGGTCCGCCAGCTTACGGATGCTGCGGATGATGTCATGCCAGGCGTCCTGCGTGGCGTCGGCGGCCGCGGCATCATCGTGCAGCAGACAGCGGGCGTGCGCGCGGAGGCGTTGGTTCCACCGCCTGACGAGCTCGTTCATGGCGGCGATCTCCCCATCCTGGGCTCGCAGGATGAGCCATTCGTCGAAGATGTGGTCGGGAGAGCGATTCATCGGAGCGGCCTCACTGTAAGGTCGTCCGCCGGGGTCGAGTGGTTCGGGAATCCGAGATATTGTCAGCGGATTGCCGGAACATTGCTTGATGGCCGCGGTGGTTTGCCGTCGTGTGCGCTGACGCCAAAACGCCTACGATGGGGCCTATGAAATGGTCGCAAACGCTTATTCCGACTTCCAGGCAGGTCCCGGCCGACGCCGTGGTCCCGTCGCACCAGTTGATGCTCCGCGCGGGGTTGATCCGCCAGGTTGGCGCCGGGCTGTATGACTACCTTCCGTTGGGCTTTCGGGTGCTTCAGCGCGTGATAACCATCGTGCGCGAGGAAATGAACGCGGCCGGGGCGCGCGAACTGCTCATGCCGGCGCTCATCCCCATGGAGTTCTACGCCGACACGAAGCGCGACATCGACTACGGCGACAACCTCTTCAAGCTGACCGATCGGCACGGGCGAGCTACCGCTCTCGGGCCCACGCACGAGGAAGTCATCACCGAACTGATGATGGCCTCGGTGACGTCGTACCGCCAGTTGCCGCTCAACCTGTACCAGATCCAGACGAAGTATCGCGATGAGTTTCGGCCGCGCTTCGGCGTGCTGCGCTGCCGCGAGTTCCTGATGAAGGACGCCTACTCGTTCCACGTCGACGTCGAAGGGCCCGGCGGACTCAACGAGACGTACGACAAGATGTACCAGGCATACTGCAACATCTTCGATCGGTGCGGGCTGGATTACTCAATCGTCGAGGCCGAGAGCGGGCCGATCGGCGGCAGCGCGAGCCACGAGTTCATGTGCAACTCGCCCGTCGGCGAAGACACTATTCTCAAGAGCGACAAGGGCAACTACGCCGCCAACGTGGAGAAGTGCGGCATCGGCGATCGGCCGCATGATCTCAATGGCGCCCCGACGGGTGAACTGACCAAGGTGCACACGCCGAACCTGCCGGGAATCGAAGGCGTATCGGAGTTCCTCAAGGTCAAGCCGAATCGCATGCTCAAGACGATCGTCTGGCCCTGGTCCGCGGCGGATCGCAGCGGCTGGGTCATGGCGATCGTGTGCGGCCACCACGATGTAAATGAAGGCAAGGTGCGCGACCTGCTGAAGGAACAGGTCGGTGGGGCGGTAACGCTTCACGCTGAAGGCAGCGACGCCGCGGCCCGCGAGGCCGGATTCGCCATCGGCTACGTTTCACCCACCGGCGCTGCCGGCAAGAATGATTGCACGGTCTTTGCCGACCCTGATGCGGCCCAAGGCGGCTTCTGGGCCACGGGGGCCGATGAGAGCGACCATCACGTCAAGCACTTCAGCTGGAAGCGCGACGTGCTCGAAAAGGGCGTGCAGGTGCACGTCGCTGACATCCGCAACGCGATGGACGGTGACCCGTCGCCGCTCAATGACGGCGGCACGCTCCGCGCCAGCAAGGGCATCGAAGTCGGTCACGTCTTCAAACTCGGCGCAAAGTACTCCGATGCCATGGGCTTTGCCGTCTCGGATGAGAAGCAGCAGAAGCGATCGGTCATCATGGGCTGCTACGGCATCGGCATCGGTCGCATCATTGCCTCGGCCATCGAGATGAACAACGACGAGAACGGCATCAAGTGGCCGGCGGCCATTGCCCCGTTCGATGTCATCATCACGCCAATCAAGTATGAAGGCGAAGCTCGCGAGGTGACCGACCGCCTCGAGCGCGACCTGACCGAGGCGGGCCTGGACGTGCTGGTGGACGATCGCGACGAGCGGCCGGGGCCGAAGTTCAAGGATGCGGACCTCATCGGCATCCCGATCCGTCTGACGATCGGTGACAAGGCCCTGGGGCAGGGCTGCGTTGAGATGGTCAAGCGCGATGGTTCTATGGGCAGGGGCGACCTCGTGAAGATCGACGAAGTCGTGCAGCGCTGTACGAGATGATGCCATGGGCCCGGCGGGTGTGTGGAGTAACGGCAGATGTCCGCGTTGGAACAACTCCGGGCAGAGATCTGTGCTTGGCCGAAGTGGGTCCACCTCCTTGCCCAGTTGGTTCATTTGCTGGTTCTTTTTGGTCTGGCCCTGCTGGCGCGGTACGTGGTCCACTTGACCGATGTCGATGCGGCTCAACGCCTTCTCCGGCGCTCGCCTGAACGTGCGGAAGAACGTCGAAAAGCAAATGGGTGGAGGTTGGCGCGGTTCCGCAAATGGACCCTGGTTCTCATCGCGGTCGTTTCGGCGTTGCTGGGTGTTCTCGGGTTGGCTTATGCTGGGGCCGCTTTGGCTGGTGGAGCGACCATGTCTGCCTTTGAATTGCGGGGGTACATCATCGCGACCGTTGGTGCTATGGCCGCCGCACTACTTTTCTCCGTCGGCCCCGGAAGTGGCTTGTTTCAGCGGCAAGGCGACGATCATTAAGCGAGTGTCAATTGTAATCTGTCAGGAGAGAGGACGGAGTTGCTTCGCGATGCCAGATCGCAATTCGTGTCCGGTTTGTCTTCGTCCGGTCAAACGGTGGAGGAGCTCATTCGTTCTCGCCGATGGACCGGTCAGAGGAGGATCCTCCGGTGACCGACATCAACGATCTGCAGGCCGGGTGGCGGGAGCGCACCGGCCGCGTTCAGAACCTCAACAAGCTCTTCATCATCGGCTGCGGCAAGTCGGGCACCACCTGGCTGCGCAACATGCTCAACGGCCACCCGCAGATCGTGGTGCAGGGGGAGGGATCGTTCGCGTGGCGTTTGCTGCCGCACTTCTTCCAGGCGATCGAGGCGTTCAACAAGCATCAGCAGCAGGGCCAGCCAACCGTCACACACGTTGACTCCAACGATGCGCTGGTCCTGGCCCGGCTGATGATCGACACTCAGTTTGCTAAATATGTCGAACACGCCCGGCAGGCGGGTCGCGACGTTACGGCGCTGCGCTACGTTGCTGACAAGACGCCGCAGCACACGATTGCGATTCCACTGCTGAGCGCACTCTACCCGCAGAGCAAGTTTGTGCACATCATGCGCGATCCGCGCGATGTGGCGGTCAGTGGCTGGTTCCATGATGGCAAGACTTCGGGCCGTTCATTCGAGCAGTTCATCCATCACTACATGAATGAAGTCTGGCCGCTGCAGGTCGGTTCGGCCCGCAGAGATGGCCCGGGGTTGGGGGCGGGGCGCTACCTGGAGATCCGCTACGAAGATCTGCTTGAGAGCGAAGAGAGAATCGTCGCGGGTCTTCTCGGATTCCTCGACGTCGAATCATCAAACGAGATAATCGCCAGTTGTCGGGCGGCTGGTTCGTTCAGGCGCCTGTCTGGCGGTCGCACGCGCGGACAGGAGGATCAATCGAACTTCTACCGCAAGGGAGTGGCGGGGGACTGGCGGAACCACCTGCCTCTCGAACTTGTTCAGCCGTGTTGCGATCGGATCGCCGGACTCATGCGTGATGCGGGATATGACCCAGACTGCGGCGTGGCACTGGAGGCGGCAACCGGTGCGAACTGATCCGGGAACTTGCCGATTGATCCGGCCGATGCGAAATGGGGCATTGCCCTGAGTGTGTGGGACCAATCGAATTCGGCTTGAATCGAATGACGCGAATCCGCAACATTGAGACAGGCTGCGTGTACACTACGCAGCCATGTCGCTCTTTCTGCGCCTTCATCCGGTCGTTCGGTTCATTCTTCCGGTCTGTGTCGCTGCACTGTTCCTCCTCCTGCTCGGCGGTTGCAGCCAGGGCTTGACGGAGATCGATCGAAAGGCCTCAAAGCTCATCGCGGACCGCACCGAGGCGCTGGCCGGCAACTCGGTGGCTCCGACGTTCGAGTACCTGGACGCTGTCCGCGCCGAGGCCAATCAAATTCGTCACGATTCTGACAACACCCGGCCGTTTCCGCCGACGCGCAACCTGGCTGCGGCGGAGCTGACGGTGCAGCGAGCCGACGTGCAGGGTGAGGTGGATGCGCTCCTCCAGCGGTACAACGACGCCGGCCCGGATGTCGAGCGTTTCACCCTTCAGGAAACGCTCAAGTATGCCGTTGAACACTCACGCGAATACAAGACGGCCAAGGAGGAGTTGCTACTGGCGGCGCTGCGGCTGCTTATCCAGCGGCACCAGTTCGGCCCACGGTTCTTTGATGATGTGACAGCTTCGTTCGACGGCAATCCTGAGGATGGCGACTACGAGATCGCCGCCCAGTTGATCAACGAATTCCGCATCACCCAGCGCCTCACGTCGGGTGGCGATGTGTCGATCCGAGCGCTGGTCAACGCGACCGAGCAACTCCGCCGGCGCGTCGGCGATCCGAACACCGAGTCGCAATCGGCCAGCGTGATTCTTTCGGCCAACATTCCGCTGTTGCGCGGGGCGGGCGATGTGGCCCAGGAGTCCCTGATCAGTGCCGAACGTCAGATGGTCTATGCCACGCGGACCTTCGAGCGATTTCGCCAGCAATTCCTCTTCAACATCTCTACGGACTACTTCGATCTCGTTCGAGCGCAAGCGCAGATTGAGAACGCCAAGCGCGTGCTGGCCAGTCGCGAGGCGCTGTACAAAGAGACAGAAGCGCTGTACAAGTCCGGCCGCAAGCCGCAGTTCGAGTTGAGTGAGACGCGAGCCCGTGTGTTGAGCAGCCAGAACAGCCTGGCGGATCAGCGCGATCGCTACACCGTTCAATTGGAGCGATTCCGCATTCGTCTGGGACTGCCGCCTGCCAACCCGTACTTGATTGATACGGTGGCTTCCTTCAACCTGCCCGTGCCCGCGCTCGACGTGGCCGAGAGTGTCCGGCGGGGATTGCTCTATCGCCTCGACCTGCAAACGACACGCGATCAACTGGATGACTCGCGACGTGGCGTCGCCAATGCCCGCAACGATCTGCTTCCCGACTTGAATCTGAACGCATCAGCGAGCATCCCCGGTGAGTCGGGCCTCAAGCGATCGGGCCTGCAACTCGACGGCGCCAACATCGACTACAGTGCTTCGATTACCTTTGGGTTGCCTCTCGATCGCGAGACCGAGCGCATTGGCCTGCGCCAGGCGACGATTGATCTCGAACGGGCCCGGCGCGATCTGCGCGAGTCGGAAGACAACGTGGAATTGAGCGTGCGGTCAGCGATGCGTGACATTCAGCTGGCGCTGTTCAGTCTGCAGATCCAAAACGAGAGCATCCGAATCATCCAACGGCGCCTCGAAGGATTGAAACTTCGTCGGGCCGACGTAACCACGCGAACGATCATCGACGCGCAGGATGAACTCTCGGCGGCCCTGGATGCGCGCGATGCGGCCATTCGCGATCTGCGCGTGGCGATCATGCGCTACCTGCTGGAGACGGGCCAGTTCCGTGTGGATGCTGACGGCCAGTTCATCGCGCCGCCGGGAATGGAACAGTTGACGCCTCAGGAAGCCGAGATGCTTTACAACATGGGTACGACTGGGGAATCGACGTACCAGAAGGCGGAGACGCCGCCCGAGCAGGCGAAACCCGGCGAGACCCCAGACGGGGAAGTGACCCCAAAGCCGGGAGAGAACGCTCCGCCAGACGGGCCCAATTGACCCGATCCGTTTACGCTTTCGTCGGTATCATTGACTGATGAGCAGAATCGCACCGCACATGAACCGAAAATCGCCCATTCGCCATGCCCTACTTCTGAAAGTGCTCCTCGGCCTCGTCGTCATCGGCGGGCTGGGAGGAACCGCCATCGTCTACACATTGAGCCGGGGGTCGGCGGGTGACAATGTCCCCGTGGATGATCGATTCAAGGTCAAGGTCACGACTTTTGACATGGCCATTCCGGCCACCGGCGAGCTGGAGGCTCTCAACTCGGTCGAGATCCGCAATCAGGTCGATGGCAAGACCGTGATCAAGTGGATCATTGACGAGGGCAGCCGCGTCAAGGAAGGCGATCTGCTCGTCGAACTTTCGAGCGATGACATCGTCAACCGCATCGAGGAGGAAACGCTCAGCGTCGAGGCGGCGCGGAACGATCTGTTCTCAGCACAGCAGGCAGTGGAGCTTCAGGTCAGCCAGAACGAATCGACCAAGGGAAAAGCCCAGCTCGCCGTCGATCTTGCAGAGTTGGAGTTGAAGCGGTGGCAGGAAGGCGAAGTTGCGACAAAGAGAAAGGACATTGAAGTCCGCCTCCAGCTTGCTGTACGCAACGCCGACCAGCGAAAAGAAGACTACGAGAACTCCGAGATGCTCTTCAAGGAAGGGTTTATCAGCAAGAGCGAGCTGGTGACGGATGAGAATCGTCTCGATGAAGCCAAGGCCGAACTTGAAAAAGCGCTACTCGCAAAGCGTATCTACGAGGAGTATGAGTACCCGAAAGACGAGAAGTCGAAGACGAGCGACGTTGATGAAGCCAAGGTCGAATACGATCGAGTGGTGTCCGCCAACGAGCGCAACCTCCAGCAGAAGAAGGCGGATCTGACCAACCGTGAACGGCAGTTGTCGATTCGCGAAACTCGCTTGCAGAAATTTCAGGATCAACTTGCCGCCTGCACCATCAAGGCGCCAAGTGATGGGTTGGTTGTCTACGGCTCCAGCGTTGGGCGCAACCCGTGGCGCAGAGATCCGCCGTTGCAGATTGGCCAGGAAGTTTATTCCAACCAACTGCTGATCATCCTGCCCGACACCAGCGCCATGGTGGCGTCCGTCCGTGTGCACGAAACGCAATCCAGCCGCGTGAAGGTCGGTATGCCCGCCACGGTGAAGATTGACGCCGTATCGAAACTGCAACTCAAGGCCACAGTCCGCAGCGTGGGCGTGATGGCTGAGCAAACGGGCATGGGCAGTCAGGTCCGCGAGTTCACGATTCGCCTGCTCATAGAGGGAGCCAACGAGTGGGATCTCAAGCCCTCGATGCGGTGCAAGGCCGACATTATTCTTGGTCGGGTTGAAGATGCGCTGGCCGTGCCGATCCAGGCGGTCTATGTCGAGCGCGGCAAGTCTTACGTCTGGGTGCCCAGCGGTGCCTCGATGTGGAAGAAAGAGCCCGTTTCCACCGGTCGCAACAGCGAAACGATGATCGAAATCAAGTCCGGACTCAAAGCGGGCGACATGGTTCTGCTCCGCCCGCCGACGCCGGGTGAGATTGCGGGTTGAGTTCTCTGTCGACGGTGGTTCGGGCCCAATTCGCGTGCCTTACGCGGTGAGAATTCACGCCAGCGATTCAGTAACAACACGGCACAACACCTCGAAAGAGTGTTGTGCCGTGGTATAACGATCGTGCCGTCGCTTGTGTCAGTTCAACAGGTTTCGCTTGCGTCGACCGCCGACGAAGACAAGGGTCCCTGCCGTCAGCAATACCATGCTGCTCGGTGTTGGCACACCATAAATGCGACTCAGGCGGAAGTCCACCGCCACGCCCGGGTCGAGAAAGACGCTGATGCTCTGCACATCCGAAAGATCGACTGAGCCGATCCCATTGAAATCCGCCAGGCAGAATGTCATGCTCTGCGGGCCGGAAGTGTTCAACGCGTGATCGAGCGAGGCGACGTTGACGGTGTCGGCAATCCTGACGACGATCGGCAGTGGTTGGCCGTTCGCGTAGTCGAATCGCGCAAAGTCCAGGATAATGTCGGTGATCGCACCAAAGTCGGCGCAGAGACCCGCTCCGTCATTGTCGTAGAGCAGATTCCAATCACCCCTCGCGCCTGCCGTGGAAGAGTAGTCAAGGATCATCCCAAAGTTTGGAACGATCGCCGCCTGGACGAAATCGAGCCCCAGCTCCTCAAGGAAGGTGGCGCGAATTGTCGAATGACGCGAAGCGCCAATGACATGACTCAGCCCGTTCTCATATATATCAACTGATGTGAGTGTGCTGATCACCACCGGCCAAGGCGTGGGATCGTCGACGGCTGAGAAGTCATCGATGATCACGTCGGCGGAGACCGATCCGGTGGTCATCGCTCCCGCCAGCAGCGACGCCATCAAAAACCTGTACCTCGAACTCATTTTCTCTCTCCCTTCCAAAACGACCGTTGGCGTTTTGTCAACCTCTGACCAAGCGCGGACATTTCGCGCTGCCAAAGTATGAACTATCGGTAGCACCTGTCTAGTGCATCGGAGAGGATCAGGGTGATTTGATGCGTCCAGAATCCGAACCAGAAAGAAGACACTGCAACACGCCAAATGCGGCGCTGCATTTGCCAACCACACCTCCCCAGAGCCTCGGTCGGGTGATGCGACATGCCACAACCGCCTCGACGGCTGTAATTGAAGCGGCCATATGATGCTCTCACCATGGGACAGGACGAGGCAAAAACCGAGGGGCCGGTATTGCCAACGTGCATCGTCTGCGGGTACGACCTCCGTGCCCAGCCGGCGGAGGGCCGGTGCCCGGAGTGCGGCGCCGAGGTGGAGCGATCGCTGCATGGGTATTGGCTGCGGTATTCCGATCAGCGGTGGGTGGGGACGATGCTCCGCGGCTTGGACTGGATCTGGACGAGCATGGGGATCCTGGTTGGTGTGGTGGTTCTGGTGGTTGTGTGGGGGATTCTCGTTTTCTTTGTGATCGATCCGGCCGCAGCGCACCCCGCGCTCCGTCCGATCATGATCGTGAGTCTGGTTGCGGAGGGTTTGGGGCTCTTTGCCGCCAGCGTTGGCATCGTGGGAGGGCTGTGGATGTTCGCGACCCCGGAGCCGCGCGGGAAAGGAAGCGAGCCGGTTCGCACCCTGGCGCTGCGCGTGTTGACCGTCGCGCTCGTTCCGGCTTTTGGTTCCATCGTGCTTGAAATGGGGGGATTCAGCAGCGTCGGAGCCGGAGTGCCCTGGTGGGAAGCGGCTATCCTGTTTGCGATTCCGCTCGTCATCGGGTTTCAGGCAATGGCGCTGCTGAGTCATGCGCAATCGATCGAGAGACGTTGTCCGGGGTTTGACCAAGTACGCGAGAAGCACCTGCGCACATACCGACGCACCATCATGGGGTTCGCGATTGTGGCGCTGATCCCGGCGGTACTTCCGTACCTGTTGGTGGGCAGGATGTTCGGACCTGGCTTCATCCTCGCTTTGCCGTGGCTGGCCGCCATTGGTCAACTCGGGGAGACGCGCAAGAGAATGCGGGCCGAGTTGGCCATAGCGGCAGCGGAGGAGAAGATCGATGCAGTCCCTGTGACCTGACCGATCTCAATAACCCATGTCTGATCTCATTCACTGGTACGCGCCGTGGAGCGGCCGCCTCCTCATCGGGTCGATTGTGCTGCTTGCTTTCGCGGGGTGCGCCTGTGCCTTGCTCTGGCGGAAGCGTTTGAAGTCGCCGCACTGCCCATACTGTGGGTACTCGATGACAGCGGCCACGAGTCTGCGCTGCCCGGAGTGCGGCCGGACTTCGACGTCCGACCGGCAACTGCGTGGGGGTCGTCGCTGGCGGCTCGCGTCGGCGCTACTGGCTATCGCAATCGTGGTGCCTGGCTTGGTGGCCGCCCGGCGCATGCGACAGTATGGGTGGGATTACTATCTCACCTTCGGGCCGGGCCACTACTTCTTCGGTCAATACACTGTTGATCGCATCGCCGTGAACGGTGTCAATGTGAGGGTCATTGGAGATCGTTCGCGACTTGTGCGTGATCAGAAGCTGGAGATCCGATCGAGCCAGTCGACGAGCACTACGGACGGGGTCTACTGGTTCATCGGAGATACAACGGCAAACGGGCCGCTCGTCGGCCGCGGCGAAGACATCACCGGCAACGGTCGGCCCAATATCGTCATCCGCGAATTCTCCGGCGGCGCCCACTGCTGCACCACGTATGTCATTTACGAAGTGGGATCACCGGGCGTTGCGACCGAAATCGCCAGAATCGATGCACAAAACGGGGCCGGCTTTCAGGACCGTGACCATGACGGATACCCCGAGTTCATTTTGCCGGACTGGACCTGGGCGTACGAGCTGACCTGCTACGCGTGCTTGCGGTACCCTCAGGTTGTGCTCAAGTTCGACGGCGCCGGTTATTCACCGAGCATCGAACTCATGCTCGAACCGGAGCTTGAAGCTGACTACATCATCGCGTGGATGAAGCAGACCGCGGATGACCAGGCGGCACTCGGCAACGACCTGTCGAGCACGATGATGCGCGATCAGGTCTGGGGTGAGATGCTGCATCTCATCTACGCTGGACATGCCGAAACGGCCTGGTCGCTGTACGATGCGGCGTGGAACGATGCCTGGGGTGACAAAGATGCCAATCTGGCCGGATTCACTTCAATCATGCACAAGAGCCGATTCTGGCCGCTGCTCAAGGAATTGAACGGGGGGGCGCTGGAATAGCCCTCACTGAGATGCGGCAAGCATGCTCACCAACGTGTCCAATGGTTTCCTCGACAGGCGATTCGCATGAGTTGGCGGTGGTGGCTGGGACTGGGAATCAGCGTGGTCGCGGCGCTCTTCGTCGTGGGGGCGATCGTGTACATTCTGTTCCTGATCGTCGTTGGCTTCTGGGCATCGCGTCGGGGCAAATCAAACCAGATGACTCGTCTCGTTCCCGGCCTTGGCGAGCTGAGATCGACAGATGGTCGTGACTGGTCTTGCCAGATGGACGGCATCTCTCTCTCTATTCAGACTGTGAGCGGACATCCATCTTCGACTGAAGTCGAAAACGTCCGCGCGCTCGTTGGCAATCTGCCGCGTCTGGTCGATCTTGCGCGAGGATTCATCGAACGGGAGGACTTCTCTGAGTACCTTGATCCGAAGGGGCCCGGCGAGTTCGATCTGTTTGGATTGAGTGTCCGGTCGGCTGGGGAGTTTATGATCGAGTTGCAACACGCCGCAGATCCAGATGGCTGGTACTACGTCGTGTTCGAGAACGGGGAACCATCCTGGGCGGGACGGGATGACTGAGCGGCTGCCTCAGAGGTTTCGCGGTTGCGAGGGCGGAGCATGACGGCTGGACTCAGCAGCGCCAATCGAATCTGCCTCGACTGCGGGTACCCGCTCAAGCGGTTGCGCGAGAATCGATGCCCCGAGTGCGGCCGCCAGTTCAGTCCGCAAGACCCGACGACGTTTGCCGTCGGCCGACGGATGACGCGCGGCTGGATGATTGCGACGTGGTTTGTCTGGCTGTATCCGGTACTCTGGCTCGTCTACGCCCATCTGGTCTGGATCGTGGCGTGGGCGTTCATCGGCCATATGCCCCGTTGGAGCCTGGATGATCCCAAGCAGATTTCACCGATCGTTTCGCTGTTGTGCGGAGTCGCGATGATCACACTCGTCGGCGTTCCCATCGCTCCGCTGATAGGCATTATCGCTACAGTCCGGTACTACAGGCTGCGGCGCGCCAGGACGGGACTGGGGATACTCATTCAGTCGGGCGTTATCGCCATCTGGTTCGGCGTGATCGTGCTGGCGCGAGTCGATCCACTTGGAGCGGTCGACTGGCTGTTCGATTGAGATCAGGCGGCTGCCGGAGCGGGCCAAGTCAAGATCGCGTTTTCGGAGACCCATCATGGAATGGATTCAGCGCAAGCCGAAGTTCCTCGATGATGAGTTCAATGGCGTCGCAGGATTTCTCATCTCGTGTCCGGAGAAGCCGACTCCCGGTGCGGAACTCTTATCTGGCGTTGATCTCGATTTCAGTGTCGACAGCCTCAAAGAAGTGGATGTGTTTCTCGAGCAGATGAGAGGACGCGATCTCACGCCCGAAGAGGAGTTCACACTGGTTGTCCGTGTCGGGGCGTATGTGGGAGAAGTGATTCGCGACAACGCCCCAGCGAAGGGTTGGCACTGGGTCAACTGCAAAGACGCGATTCACGTGGCGCCGCAACTTGCCTCATTGGGGGAAGTGGACGCCGGTTCGGCCGTACTCCTGTGGAGCCGGTCGAGAGGTTGCTGCTTCCCGATGGGCAAAGTCATCAAGTACCTGATCACCGGTTCTGAAGACAGCGTCTACTTCTTTGCCCAGGTGGCGGTCGATCAGGGTTGACGCACTATCACGAATTTCAGGCAAATCTCCGGTCTCGCGTTGGCAGTCGGCCGCCCATATACTGACCGACTTGTACGCTTCTCGTTCACCGGCCACACAAAGACACGGAGAAAACCATGCCTTCCGCCATTACCATGACCCCCAAGGGTCTGAACGTTCCCGACCAGCCCATCCTCCCGTTCATTGAAGGTGATGGCACCGGGCCGGACATCTGGCGATCCAGCGTCCGTGTCTTCGACGCCGCGGTGGAGAAGGCATACGGCGGGAAGCGGAAGATCACCTGGCAGGAGGTGTTGGCGGGCGAGAAGTCGTTTAACAAGACCGGCGACTGGCTGCCGCAAACCACGCTGGATGCCTTCAAGCAATACCTCGTGGGCATCAAGGGTCCGCTGACCACGCCGATCGGTGGCGGCATTCGTTCGCTCAATGTCGCGCTGCGGCAGATTCTCGACCTGTACGTGTGCCTGCGCCCAGTGCGCTGGTTCACGGGCGTTCCTTCGCCTGTCAAGAAGCCGCAGGATGTGGACATGGTGATTTTCCGTGAAAACACGGAAGACATCTATGCCGGTATCGAGTACGCCGGCGGTACCCCCGAAAGCCAGAAGATCCTCGACTTCATGGCGGAGCACTTCCCCAAGGAGTTTGCGAAGATCCGCTTCGGCAGCGACGAGAAGTGCGCCGCCTGGCAGAAGGTGCTTGAGGGCATCGGCTCGCCGCACCGCGACACAACGGTCGAAGTCGGCATCGGCTTCAAACCGGTGTCTTATCTCGGCACGGAGCGCCTCGTGCACAGCGCCATCGGCTACGCGCTCAAGAACAAGCGCAAGAGCGTCACGCTGGTGCATAAGGGCAACATCATGAAGTTCACGGAAGGCGCGTTCCGCGAATGGGGCTACAAGGTGGCCGCCAACTTCTATCGGGGCCAGACGGTTACGGAGCGCGAGACCTGGATCTTTGGCAACAAGGAAGCGAATCCGGACCTTTCAAACGAAGCCAACGCGAAGATGATCGAGCCCGGTTACGAAATGATGACGCCCGATCAGCAGCGCAAGGTGGTGGCCGAGGTCGAAACCGCTCTCAAGTTGTGGCCCACGCACGGCGACGGCAAGTGGAAGAGCATGTTGCTCATCAAGGACACGATCGCCGACATCACGCTCCAGCAGGTGCTAACGCGCGCCAAGGAATTCGACGTCCTCGCCACCATGAACCTCAACGGCGATTACATCAGCGACGCGCTCGCGGCCCAGGTCGGCGGCATCGGCATCGCGCCCGGCGCCAACATCAACTACATCACGGGCCACGCGATCTTCGAGGCCACGCACGGGACCGCGCCCAAGTACGCCAACAAGGACCAGGTCAACCCCGGCTCGGTCATTCTCTCGGGCGAGATGATGCTCCGCTATATGGGTTGGACGGAAGCGGCTGATCTCATCATCAAGGGCATTGATGGCGCCATCGCTGCCAAGACGGTGACGTACGACTTCCACCGCATGATGGACGGTGCAACGAAACTCAAGTGCAGCGAGTTCGGTCAGGCGATCATCAAGCATATGGGGTGAGTGCAAATGGGCCGAGGGTGATGGGGTTCGCCCTCGGCCGCTCTCCCGCTCGGCGGACGTCGTAACTAGACAACCGCAAGCGACTCTTCTTCTGCAGTAATCCTGTATTGCTTGACGAGGCGAGCCGCGGATGGTAGTGCGACCCTGCTTCAGGAGCGGCCGTGTTGCGCCTGGCGAGCGGTGGGTGGCTGCAGAGATACCATGTCTCATGCTCACCGGTCCACGCCTCACGTTGCGCGAGCTCGTTGATGATGATCTCGACTTTCTCGCACACATGCTTGGCGACAAGGACGTCATGCGCTACTGGCCCAAACCGATGGATCGCGAAGAGTCGCACGTCTGGTTGCAACGCCAGCAGCAGCGCTACGCCGAGTTTGGGTGTGGGTATTGGCTCGCGTTCGATCATGCCTCGCAGCAGCCAGTCGGCCAGGCTGGCGTGCTCATGACCGAGGTGGACGGCGAGCAACTGCCGGCACTGGGCTACATGATCCACCGACCGTTCTGGCGAAAGGGTTACGGCCTCGAAGCGGCGCGACTCTGCGTTCAGTACATCTTCAGTGCGCTCGATGCCCCGACGGCCTACACACTCATTCGGCCTGAGAATGAGCCATCCATGCAACTCGCACTGCGCCTGGGGATGCGGCCGATGCGGAGCGTTCAATACGCGGGGTACAAGCACGTAGTGCTGATACTGCGGCGCGACTCGAATGAAGCTGCTGCGGGTTGATGGGCGGGCAACCGTTTGGATGCTCATCGGATTGGATTTGCCTCCATGGTGCTCTTTCCATGTCTTAATTCCGCCCGGCGCTGACCAGTCCGCCGCACTTCATCGGTCATAATTCGCTCGATGGCTGATTCTCGTCATACTGCTCCACCGCCCGTAGTCGTGCGCTGCTACTCGCCATGGGCAAGGTGGGGTTTGGGTGCGGCATCCGGGCTGTTGTTCGTCGTGTCGGTTGCTGTGACGTGGGGGTTTGCTGCGTCGGGCTGGAACGTGCCGATGGTGACCATCTCGCTCTTCCTGGTGAGCATGCTGCTGCTCGCTGGTTGCCTGACCGCCGCGAGTATCTGGAATACCGTGCGAGTCGAAGTGATCGCTGGCGATGTGGTGATCGAAAGCGGTCCGGTGCCGTGGAGGACGCGCCGGTCGATTTCCGGCGGTTCGATCGAGCAGTTGTACGTCCAGCAGGCGCCTCTCGAAAGGCCATTCTGGCTGAGTTTTGGCGGGCGGATTGATGTCAAAGCGAGGCTGCGCAATGGCAGGTGGGTCACCATTGTCGCCGGCTGCATGACGGAGCACGATGCGCGACGGATCGAGCGTCGAGTGGAATGCGTACTCAATCGTCGCGACGAGTATGGCGAGATTGATGACGATGAGCGCTCCGAAGTCTTTGCCGACTGGCGTGAATCGCTCGGCCCGACGCCGTGGTGGCTTGATGTTCAACAACAGGGCGATCTGGTCAACATTCGCTATCGCGATCCGATAGTGTGGCAGCTCATTCATGTTGTGATCGGAGGAGTCATTGCAGCTGCCGGCGTGTGGCTGCTTGCTCGACTCTCGACGTTCGGCTTCGATGCCGCATTGTGCAGCGTTGTCGTACTCTGCGGCGCAACGCACACGCTGGGTGCAATCATCAGGCGAAGGACAATCATCGTGAATGCGACACACATTGCGCGCTGCGCGAATTGGCCTGTGTGGAACCGGCGGCAAATCGCCGTCGAGCGGGATCTGGTCAAGTCGTTGGACTGCCGAAGCCGCACCATCACAAGGCACGGGTCGAAGGGCGCGCGTTGGCGCTATCGACGATACTGGATTGTCGCCTGTCACGCCGTGCTCGGTCATTTCCGCCTCACGGAAGACGTGCGAACGCGCGGAGCAGCGCTGCACCTCATGAACGCGATTGGAGAGGCGCTGCGAATCGGAGCCGAGCCCACACCCTGGGCGGATGGGGTCGGGGCCGAGGAGGGTGACGGAGTGCCAGCCGGGCAGAGTGCGGCTGAAGATGACGCCTGAGAAACTTACGCTTTTCGCTGGCAATACGCTCTTTGTTGACGCGTTGATTCCGGTGGACGCGTCGTTAACTATGAACTCAACGCAGCGATGCGTGCTGCTTCTCGGACCAGAACTCTGTGGAGGATGACATGAACAGGAACGTGACAATCCGCATGATCGCCGCGATAGCCGGCTCGCTCATGCTCAGTATTCCGATGGCCGTTTCCGCCCAACAGCCAACGGACCAGCCACCACCCAACGACCAGGCACCGGCCAGACCTCAGCGACAGTTGCGACACCAGCGCGAGATGCAGCGTGATCAGCAGGCTCCGCCGCGCGATGCACAACCGCGAAGCAATGTTCCACAGGCACAGCCGGATCGACCGATGCCTCCCGGCGCGCCACGCGCTGATCAGCCCGGTGCGATGCCGGTGCCGCCACCGCCGCCACCCGGTGATCAGGGTGAATGGCAAGGTCAGTTCGATCAGCAAGGCGGACCCCAGGGAGCACCGCAGGCTGGTGATCGCCGCGGAATGCGCCGCAACATGCAGGCGCCCGGAGAAGGTCAACCCGATCGTCCCCAATGGCGTCAACAGCGCCGACAGCTGCGCCGCGAGCATCTGCAACAGCGCCGCATGAGACGAATCGGCAAACGCGGACAGGGCGGCCCGGGCGCGCAACAAATGCAGCCCGGTCCGATGCCACAGGGCCCGATGGGTGGTCCCGGCTTTGGCGGACCACCGGGAATGCAGCAGCGCGGCCGGATGCCGCAGGGTCCGATGGGCGGTCCCGGCGTTGGCGGACCACCGGGAATGCAGCAGCGCGGCCGGATGCCTCAGGTCCCGATGGGCAGTCCCGGCTTTGGCGGACCACCGGGAATGCAGCAGCGCGGCCGGATGCCGCAGGGTCCGATGGGTGGTCCCGGCTTTGGCGGACCACCGGGAATGCAGCAGCGCGGCCGGATGCCACAGGGCCCGATGGGCGGTCCCGGCGTTGGCGGACCACCGGGCATGCAGCAGCGCGGTTCCTTGCAGCCCGGAATGGGGGGTCCCCAGCAAGGTCCTGGGTGGCGCGGCCTGAGACAACGTGGACTCGGCGCGCCTCAGCAAGCTCCGCCGCCACCTGGAATGGGTATGGCCGATCAGGGGCAGGACCTCGACTGGTAATCTTTACTCAGCACATCGCGCAGTCACAGGCGAAGCGCTCCGGATCCGCTCCGGAGTGCTTCGTTGTTTCCAGCGGCAATGCCATGGTCGGGCATCGATGTGCCTGTGACCTTCTGGTAAACTACCGGCATGGTTGAGCCGCCCCCCCTTGTCCAGGACTCGGGCTACACCTGCGTTGAGTGCGGGTATGACCTGTCCGGCACGGCGATCGGGAGCGTCTGTCCCGAGTGCGGCCGGCCAATCGTGGAGTCACTGCGTTCGCGAGAATCTGGCTCCAAGAAATCGTCGCTTCCAGTGACGGCCATGATTCTCGGCATACTCAGCCTGGTGCTGTGCGCGCTCATCGGACCTGTGGCGTGGTACATCGGGGCGAAAGCGAGAGAAGAAATCAAGACCGGCGGATTCGACGCTTCGGCGCAGGGAATGGCGACCGCTGGCTGGGTCATGGGCATCATCGGCACCGTTATTTGCATCTTTTACGGCGTCTTCTTGCTCATCAGCCTCGCCGCAGGAGGGTTCTGATGCCCGCTACTCGATCAGTCTGCTGTAGATCTGCTCGTACTCTTCGTTGATTGCAGAGACCTCGGCGCTGGTTCGAAGTCGCGTTCGCGCGGCCACGGCCAGTGTGCGTCGGCGCGGACCGTCATCCCACAATCCGAGCCACGCATGGGCGATCGCTTCCGGCCGCGCCGGCTCAACAAGCACCATCATCGATTCATCAAACCAGTCGAAAATACCTGGGATGCGCGTGGCAATGCACGGCAAGCCCGCGGCTGCCGCTTCAAGCAGAGCGTTGGGGCAACCTTCTCGCTCGGAGGGAAAGAGAAACAGGTCGGCGCTGCGCAGCATCGAATGAGGATCATCGATCGCTCCATGGAAGATGGCCCGCGATGGTTGCGACTGAAGCGATCGTCGGCTCGCACCGTCTCCGATCACGTGTAGTTCAGCATTGGGTCGGGTCTTTCGCACCATGTCCAGCGCTGCCAGAAGGTCGCCCACCCGCTTGCGCGCCTCAAGCCGACCAACGTAGATCGCCCGGCGTGCCTCTTTTCGAATCTCGATCGGCGCCTCCGGAACGGATACGGCGTTTGGTATTCGCACGATCCGATCCGCCGCGATGCCGACCTCTTCTAACTCATGTTCGATGGCGCTGCTCAACGCGACGAACTGCTCGCTGGCGCGCAGGACACTCCAGGCATCGCGCATCAATCGCTGCTGGCGACGCAATCGCCAGGGTTCAAATAGTCGGCGTGACACAACTTCGGGCGGATGAGCGACCGGATTCGCGTAGCGCAGCGCATCGCCCTGTGTGGCGATCTTGATGACGGCGGGAATGCCACGCCGCCTCGCTCTCAACACAACTGCCGCTGCGAATGGATCGATGGCGTGGACGTGCACGACGGTGATCCCGACGAGTGCGCGATCGATGGCTCGCGTCGATGCCCGGCCCAGATTCCAGTTGACGCCATCGATGCGTATCTCTGGAGTGCGGTCGTGGAGCTGACGGGCGTGGGGAGCATGCGTGATGATCGACGCCGCAAGGCCGGATTGTGCCTGCGCCACTGCGAGCAGGATCGCCTGGCGTTCATAGCCGCCGATCCGGGCGGCAAGAGGAACAATGTGGGCGACCTGAATCGGCATCGGCGGGATTCTACAATGGCTGGGTCCGCAGACGACCGCCCGCCCTCTGACCGACGTGCAACAGCATGCCGAGGTTCACGTGACGCGAATCGAACCAAAGCCTGAAGGTGGTCTTGTAGCAACGACCATCCGCAACACGGGGGAGACGTTGCATTGGCTCGGCCGGCGGTTCGGCCGCGCCGGCCGCGGGCATGTCACCAGACGCGTGCTCGACATCTGGCGCGAGGGTGGCCGCACGCTTGTGCGAGATCACATGCTCAGTGAACGGGCGGCGGCGCGACGGGACCTCCGCTACCGGATCTGGATGTCCGAGATCGAGCCCGGATTGTTCGATCAGGTCGTGGTCGATCCGAGCCTGATCGAACGTGGCCCCAAGTTCTCCATCATCGTTCCGGTCTTCAACACCGAGCCGGCCATGTTGCAAGCCTGCATCGAATCTGCGCGTAACCAGACATACGGCAAGTGGTCTCTGGTGCTCGTCGATGATGCCTCGACCCGTCAGGATACGCGCGAGTTAGTCACGTTGATGGCCAAAGGGGATGATCGCATCGCGCTGATTCGGAGGGAAACGCGAGGTGGTATTTCCGCTGCAACCAATGACGGTCTCAATGCGGCCGCGGGCGAGTACATCGCCCTGCTCGATCATGACGATGAACTCAGCCCCCACGCGCTGGCGGCAATGGCCCGGGAAGTCGTCAAGAACGAAGGCGTTGAACTCCTCTACAGCGACGAGGACAAGATCGATGAGCGAGGCAGCCGTCATACGCCAGTCTTCAAACCCGCACTGAGTCCACATCATCTTTTGACCAGCAATTATTGCTGTCACCTGCTGGTCGTACGAACTGAGCTCTTGCGTGAAGTTGGCGGCCTCCGAGCGGCATTCAACGGCGCCCAGGACTACGACCTCGTGCTGCGATGCCTGGAACGGTCGGTGCGCATCGCCCACGTGCCGCTTGTGCTTTATCACTGGCGCACGCACCGCGAGTCTACCTCCGGCGCCGGCCGCGCTAAGCCTTACGCGGTTGAGTCAGGTCGGCAGGCGCTGCTTGAGTTTGTCAAGCGGCAGAACCTCGATGCTACGGTCGACCACAGCCCATTCCTGCTTTCCTACCGCGTGCGGGCGAAAGTAACCGTTGATGATCAAGTTGAAGTGGTTCGCACGCGCTGCGATGGGACGATCGTTGGCCACCTCTGGCGCCAAACGCCGGCGCAACACGGCTCGCGATGGGTGCTGTTCCTGTCACAACAAGTTCGCAGTATTTCGGCTCAAGATGTGCGAGCGCTCGTTGAGGCCGCGAAGCTACCTCACGCTGGGCCGGTTGGTGGAATCATCATCGGCCCCAATGGCAGGATCGATGATGCAGGCTGGCTTGTGGATCGATTTGGCGAGGTGCGGGGCCGCTATCGAGGGTGTAGTACAACACTCCCCGGTGTCGGCTGGGCGCTGCGCTTGCCGCGTAACGTGTCATTCGTCGGGCCGCAGTGCCTGCTGGTGGAGCGATCAGAGGCCCAGCGCGCGCTGTCGGTGCCAGATTGCGGGGATCCCTGGTATGTCCGGCTGGCGCAAAGCATGAGCAGACACGGGCGTGTTGCGCAGATCGTCGGGGAGGTGCAGCTGTGCCGAACCAACATCGGCTCGGGGGATTTGATTCCACGACGCGTACAGGGCGAATGGAGTGGTCTTTTCAGCGAGCATCATGCTTATGTCGAGCCGGAGTACGCGCCGTTGCATCGCCTTGATGAAAACCGGGATCTTGGTGATGAAGCCTGTGGCGCTGAGGAGGACCGATGTGCGGCATCGTCGGTCTGATTGATCATGCCCACCATCTTGATGACGCTTCATTGACGACACTCGTCACGTCGATGCGAGATCGCTTGGCCCATCGCGGTCCCGACGATTCCGGGATGCTGCTCGACAGCGCACTGCGGCTTGCCTTGGGACATCGACGTCTGACGATCGTCGACCTAAGCCATGCAGGCGCGCAACCCATGACCAGCGCCTGTGGGCGCTACACCCTGGTGTACAACGGCGAGATCTACAACGCCGACGAGTTGCGGGCCGCGCTGCCACACATTAATTGGCGCGGCCACAGTGACACCGAAGTCGTGCTCGAACACCTCGCTCATCGCGGTCCCGAGGCGATCGCCGATCTCAACGGCATGTTTGCCTTCGCCATGCTCGATCGACAGAAACGAGAGCTCATTCTCGCCCGCGATCGATTCGGCCAGAAGCCACTGTACTACACGACCGGAAGCCGCTGGTTTGCCTTTGCATCTGAGCTTGGTGCGCTGCGGGCTATCCCTTGGTTTGATGCCTCAGTTGATCAAACGGCGCTGGCGACGTATCTGCTCTTGCAGTACGTGCACCAGCCGTTGTCGATCCATCCGGGAACAATGAAGCTCCCGCCGGGGTGCTGGATGCGGGTGAGGCTGGAAGTGCAGCCTGCGGTTGGAGAACCGCAACGGTACTTCGACTGGGCTCCAGCCGAACGCGTCAGCGAGATGACGCCGCCTCTTGAGGTGGATGATCTGCTTGACGAGCTTGACGCATTGCTCACTGATGCAGTAAGGCGACGGCTTGTCAGCGATGTCCCCCTCGGTGTACTGCTCAGTGGAGGAGTGGATTCGTCGCTCATTGCGTCGGCTGTGCGCCGCATTGTCGATCACCCTGTGCGCTCGTTCAGCATTGGCTTCGAGAACAGCGTCGAAAGTGAGCACCTCGAAGCACGCGAGGCTGCGGCGCATCTGGGTACAACACACACCGACGAAGTACTGACTCCCGACATACTCGACTTGTTGCCCACCGTGGTCAATGCGCTTGACGAACCGCTGGGCGACAGCAGTTGCCTGCCAACCTGGCTGCTGGCGCGGTTGGCGCGGCGCGATGTCAGGGTGGTGCTCAGCGGTGACGGTGGTGATGAACTCTTCGGCGGCTACCAGCGCTACGCCGAGACCCTGCGCGAGGAGGCGAACCTCGCTCATCGTCTGCGATACATGGCCAGCCAGCGGCAGCGTTGGAGCCCCGCCGATGCCTATTGCTCGCCGCGCTTCTGGATGTGCATGCCCGAGCAGATCAGTGCCTGGCTCGGTGAGATGCCGCTGGGCGCTGGAGAAATCAGTAAGCAGATGCGCTCCACCATGCTCGACCAGAGCCAGCCGCTCATCCATCGAATGAGGCAGGTCGATGTCCACACCTATCTGCCCGGCGCCGTGCTCGCGAAGGTTGATCGCATGACCATGGCGCATGGTCTCGAAGCGCGCAGTCCGTTTCTCGATCCGGCTGTTGCACAATTCGCCGCCAATCTCCCAGCCCGACTCTCGGCGACGACCGACCGACTCAAGCCAATGCTCCGCGATCTGCTGGCTCGACGTTGCCCCATCGCTTGGGCACGGCGGCCGAAGAAGGGGTTCGGTCTGCCGTCGGCCGCCTGGAGCCAGTCAAGCGCGATCGATCTGTGCGATGAACTCCTGCTTGCGCCCGATGCGAAATGCCGCAGTCTTCTGGATCGTGATGCGCTGCAGGGATGGGTGAATGTGCAGCGTCGTCCGGAAATGTTCAGCGTCTACCAGGTGTGGACCTTGCTGGTGCTCGAACTCTGGATGCGTCGCGTGGCGAATGAAGCAAGGGTGGAACCGCCGCTCGTACGGATGGCGCCGAGCGTTGCAACGGTGAGCAGGTAGCGCCATGGCCACTGTTGCACGACTGCTTCCGCATGCATTGTTCGGAGCGGTGCGATGGCCCGCCGGCGCGCGGCGCGATCAACTCGTCGTGGTTGGCGATGATCTGCTGAGCAGCGCGGAATTGCTGTCTCTCATCCCCGGCTTGAAGCACGCGGTGCTTGTGCGCGATATGGGCGCCACGCCGACCCGTTCAGTCGCATCGGGTTCGACCGGTGCACCGACACTGAAGATCGACGAAGTGCAGTGGAATCCGCTATTGCCAGCCGGATTCAGTGATGATGATCGACACACCATTCGGCGGACTGGCTCGACCGTGGTCTTTCTCAAACCACATGACCTGACGAGTGGCCGCATGCTCCGAGCCCTGCATCGTTGCGGCCTGCGCTGGGCTGTCTTTGATGAGTATGGCCGGTGGAGGCGCGTAACCATCGCACAGGCACTGATCGGAAAGGCAAAATGGGAATCGCCGAATCCGGTGACGACGTCCCGATCAAGGTTGCATCGTCTTGGTGCGGCGCTCGACCGAACTGTTCTTCGCGTTATGCGAACCGTTGCTATGGAGGGTGGCGCCGCTGAAGACGACAGCGCCGATGTTGAGGCCGTACAGCGATTCGACGCCTCGCTCCGATCACGAAAACCGCCCATGCCGGCCAAGCAAGTCCAGCGGATCATGCACTTTGTCAGCAGTCTCGATTCAGGCGGGGCCGAGCGACAAGTGGCGAACATGGCTATCGCTCAGCACGAGCGAGCACTGGGCGCGCTTGTTCGTACCCAGACGCCGTTGAGTGGCGACCGTGCGCACTATCTTCCCCTGCTCCGCGAATATGACCTCGATGCGCGACAGGCGGGAGCAATCGACCAGGCGGCACTTGTGGCGCTGACGCAGCGGTTGAGGCGCGATGAGACCCTTTGGCATGCACTGCGCCTGATCCCGAAGTCGATTCGTGGCGGTGTGCTCGATATTTTCGGTGAACTGCTGCTGCAGAAGCCGGATGTGCTGCATTGCTGGCTCGATGAGCCAAACATCCTAGGCGGTGTCGCGGGCCTGCTCGCCGGTACGCCGCGCATCATCCTTTCGACGCGCAACGTAAACCCCACACACTTTCCCCATCTCTGCAAGCCGTGGATGCGGCAGTGGTACTCGTACCTCGCAACCAGACGGAACGTGGTGCTGGCGGGCAACTCCAAGGCAGGCGCCAAGGACTACGCTGACTGGTTGGGACTTGACGCCAACCGATTCATCATCCTGCGCAATGCCCTGGCGCCGAAGGCCTTCGAAGCGCCATCACCGGACGAGACCCATAGCATTCGCAGTGAGTTGAGTCTTGGCCATGATCAACCCTTCATCGCCGGCATCATGCGATTGTCGCTCGAAAAGCGGCCGGATGTGTTCGTCGAGACAATCCGTCGGCTGCGACTGGCCCATCCGGACTGTGTTGCAGTGATCGCTGGCGTCGGCCCCTTGGAGCAGGCCATTCGCCGCCGCATTGCGTCACTTCACATGGAGCACGCGGTTCTGCTGCTGGGCCAGCGCCGCGATGTGAAAGCGATCATGTCCGCAGCTGATGTTGTGTTGCTGACTTCCGATCAGGAAGGGACGCCCAACTGCCTGCTCGAAGCGCTGGCGCTGGGAAAAGGCATCGTGGCAACTGATGCAGGTGGCACCGCCGAAGTAATTGAACACGAACGCACGGGACTTTTGGCAGATCGGGAAGATGTCGGTGCGCTCTCGGCAGCGGTCAGTCGGCTGCTCAACTCGGCGGCGCTGCGCGACAAGCACGGTGCCGCAGGTCGAGCGTTCGTGCGAGAAACCTATGATCTGGAATCGGTGCTGCAGCGCACACTCGCGGCATACGTGTTCTAGACCATCCTCAGCCTCGCCACGAGATCGGGTCCTGTCGAAAAAACAGTGACCATTGCTCGTAGAGTCCCGGGTCGTAGCGTCGCAGGTCGGTTGGCCGCTCGAAGAACGTCTCGGTAATCACCGCAAAGAACTCAGCCTCGTTTGTTGCGCCATACGGATCAATCGGCGTGGCGCGACCTTGTTCCACTTCAGTCGAGAATCGCTCGAACGCGCGATCAAAGACCATGGCCCAGTGGCGTGCGGCATCATTGAGTGCGTTGCGAGGATCCACTTCGGAGAGGTTGAACTCTTCATCGATCTGGTGCGCGAACTCGTGAAGCACCACATTCTGACCGTCATGCGGATTCGCCGCGCCGCCCAGTACATCGCGCCAGGAGAGCACGAGCGAACCCTGATCCCACGACTCGCCCTGCCGCGGCTGATGGTCCTCGATTACGGTTCCGTCATCCAAGTGCTCGGCTGTGGGTGCGATGTACTCCCTCGGATAGACCAGGATGGAGCGCAGCAAAGGGAAGTACTCCGTGTCCCGATGCAACAACAACACACACGCCTCGGCAGCGATGGTGACGCGAATCTCGTCGGTGATCGTCAGCCCGCCACAACCCTCGAAGTGCTTCTCATTGAGAAACACGAGAACGTGGCCGACAAGTTCGGCGCGATCCGCAGGATTGAGTCGCCGCCAGGCGCCAGAGCGGCGTTCCAGAATCGCACGCCACTCCGGTGGCAGGGGGCCGGAACGAATCCGGTCCCTCTTGCGGCGGCGAAACCCGGTCAACCATCGAATCAATCGTGTAATGGGCACGGCGGATTCTAAGGTGGATCCCTGCGTCCGGAGCTGGTCCGTGGGTCTTCTTCGACTCGCCAGATATCATCCCTTCTTCGTCCGACTGACCTTGAGAAATGAGGCTTTCCATGTCGCCGCAGCACGCGTCGATCAATCCCTTCATGCTTGTACCGCCCGGGCCCGATGTGCCCCACACGGTCAACGTCATCGTCGAAATCCCCAAGGGTCGGCGAAGCAAGTTCGAGCTTGACAAAACCACCGGTCTCCTAAAACTCGATCGCTACCTCTACTCATCTGCCCACTATCCCGGCGACTACGGCTTCATCCCCCAGACGCTCGCCGAAGATCACGATCCGCTCGACATTCTCGTCATGGTTAATGAACCGACATTCTCCGGTTGTCTCATCGAGGCCCGGCCGCTCGGCCTGTTCCGCATGACCGACCGCGGCGACAACGATTTCAAAGTGCTGGCGGTGCCGGCTACAGATCCCACGTTCGCCGAGTTCCGCGATCTGTGGCGCGTTCCGGCTCACTTCCTGCGCGAGGTGGAGCACTTCTTTGCAACCTACAAGCAGCTTGAAGATTCCGGCGATGTCAAGACGCTCGGCTGGCACGATTCGGCCGCAGCGCACGCCGAGATCCTAATGTCAATCGATCGCTACGAGAAGTCAGTCGCAACCGGCACGGCAAAGGCCTGAACCCGAGCGATACAAATCTCGACTCCAGAGGTACATGTACGAATGACTGAGTCGCAGTTCCACTGGCAACCCCAGCCCCGAGCGCAAGCCGTTGTGCATGAAGTCGTCGATCATCTGCTCTCGCGCTGCCCTCGTGCGGCCGAGCTGGCCAGAAGGATGCGGCAGGAAACGGCGACTCGGTTCATCGACTGGATTGATTCGATTGAAGTACCAGCCCGGGAAGATTGGGAGAGTCGATTGGGCGAGGCCGGCTTTGCCCGCAGCGAACTGGTCGGCTCAACGCGCGTACTGATTCACGAGGGCGGCGTGTTCCCCTCGTTTGTCGTGTCTGACACCACGGTGCATCGCGTCTTTATCAAGGTCGAGTCGGTCGCTGACTTCATGGCCGCATGGATGATCTCCAACGATCACGTCATCGAGGGCGAGCCGTTCGCCGCCATGCGCCGCGCTCCAGTCTTCCATGGCGACGGAGCCGATCTATGGGTGATCGAGCGGCACGGCTCGCGCAGCATTGTCGTGCCGCAGCCTCAGCCCGAACACAGCCTGCAGATGGTGCGCCAATACGAGTCGCTTCGCCGCCGCGAACGCGACTGGCCGGAAGACGAACGTGGCTTCGAGCGCGTCAGTTTACTTGTTGATGCCACGATCGCCGATTTGGGTGTGGACATGGCGTGCGACATCTTCTTCGCCGCCGAGCGCGAATACTGGGCTCGCCGCAACCGTGCCGCTCGCCTCCAGAAGGGTCGGCAGGATGCGCTGGGTCTTGGATGGGCCAATCACGATCACCACACGTTCCGCTCTTCGCGGCCACACTTTCGCAAGCTCATCGCGCTCTTCGAGCGACTGGGCATGGAGCCTCGCGAACGCTTCTATGCCGGTGCGGAGGCGGGGTGGGGGGCGCAAGTACTCGAGCAGCCTGCCTGTGGCATCGTGGTCTTCGCAGATGTTGATTTGTCGCCTGAAGAAGTGGCGGGTGATTTCGCGCATGAACCGCTTGGCGAACGTCTGGAGTTGGGTACGGTTGGTCTCTGGTGCGGTTTGCACGGCGAGTCGATTCTGCAGGCCGGAATGCACCACCTCGAGTGTCAGTTTGATCACGATGCGCTCCGCGACCAGTTGCAGGCGGCGGGTGTCAATACCATGTCACCCTTCACAAACCTGCCGTACTTGCGCCAGGCCTTCTCCGAAGGGGAGCGTTGGAAGGTATCGGATCATCGCATTAATCGGCTGCTCCAGCGCGGCCAGATCACTGCGATGCAGGCGAATCAGTTCCGGATGACCGGCGCCATCGGTTCGCACCTGGAGAACCTCGAACGCAACGACGGCTACAAGGGTTTCAATCAGCACGGCGTGTCAGACATCATCTCCCGCACCGATCCGCGACGCGAATCCGAATCGAGTGAATTGCTCGGCGCGTGATTCCAACCCACGCTGTACGCCCATGAACTCGCGTGGTTCGCGGCGATCCGGGGTGAATCAGATCTTCGGCGCTGGATCAAACATCGTGTCAATTGGGGTGTGGTGCACTTCATTAAAGAAGTTGGTGAAGAGGTTGACGGCGACGGCACCGATCGCCTCAACAACAGCCGCATCGTCAAAGCCCGCATCCCGGAACGCCTTGAGGTCGTTGTCACTAATCGAACCCCGCTTTTCGAGCAGGGCATTGGTGAACCGCAGGACCGCCTGATGCCGGGGATCAACAGCCCGGCCCTTGCGGGCCTCGACGGCGGCATTCGCATCGACGCCGTGGCCTGCAGCGAGCTTGGTATGCGTGGCGAGGCAGTACTCGCATCCGGTGCCCTGCGCGCAGGTCAGCGCGATGAGTTCATGTTCAGCCGCCGTGAGAGAGCCGGTTCTGACGCCCCGGGAAAAATTCAAAAAGGCTTCCAGAACCCCGGGGTTGTTGGCGAGGCCGCGAAAGATGTTCAACTTCTTTCTGGCCAATGGCCCATCGAAGAGTTCTTTGGCTTTGCCAGTTGCGGTGGTGGGATCGACGACGTTGAGGCGTTCCATGATCATTGCTCCAGGCTTTCGAGTTCGGCGGCGGAAATCAGGTTCGTTTGCGGCGGCGACCAGCGCTGCGCAACCATCTCACGCAGCATACGGCGTCTGCCACACCTGATCGTGCGCGGCAATGGGGCAGTTGTCCACGGGAATATGGCCCGGTTTCCTCGCCGTCAGGGCGATTTGAAATCAGCTGATGAAGCACTGCCTGACGACATCGCCTCATCCACCTTGCGCATCAAATCAATGTAGTCCATCTGCGCCACCTGCATCTCTCGCAACTTCGGGTGCATTGCCACCTGACCCTGAAGATCAGAGAGTCGGCGCTTGTCCTCGACTTCGATCGGCTGACCGTTCGACTCCTTCTCCGCTATGGTGTCCATCTGGCGCGTGTAGTCGGCGAGCAGCCGCTGGGCCTCGGTGTCCTCACGGATCGCCTTCAGCAGCCCGCGATACTTCTTCATTGCGGGATGCTCGTCCAGCAGGCGGCCGAGTTTTGTCGCGACGTCGAGGATCTGTGCGGTATCAGCCATGACCTGATGGTAGGCAAACGCAAGGGATGGACGGCAGGCGAAGGCAACCCCGAATTCGTTGTGCAGCTGTTTGCTATGATCTGCTTTGTCTCCCCCCGGATGGACCTGATGCCCCTACGTTTCAAGAACAGAGTTCTCGCCCATCTTCAGGATCGCCGCTACGAGCCAGTCGGCTTTGAGGTTCTGGCCGAGCAGATCGGCGTCGAAGAGGACGAGCTTGCCGCATTCGAACAAACACTTGATGAACTCACCGCGTCGGGGTCGATCACGACTTCGCCGGGTGGCGAGTTCCTGCTCCCACCCGTGGGGCGTGAACTGCTCGGCAAGATCCGTGTCAACCCCAAGGGGTTTGGGTTCATCATTCCGGATGTGCCCAACCGCGAGGGCGACCTCTTCGTGCCCCCTGGCGCAACTGGTACGGCCGTCAGCGGCGACAGAGTACGAGCGCGAGTGGTGCGAAATCGCGGCCGCACCGGAGGGCCGCCGGGCGCCTCGCCATTCACGGGTGAAGTGGTCGAGATTATCCAGCGAGCCAAATCGTCGTATGTTGGTACGCTCCGTCGCTTTCAGCAACACTGGCTTGTTGAACCTGACGATCGGCAACTGCACGACCAGATTCGCGTTCGTGATGTCGGCGCCAAAAACGCCAAAGAGGGTGACAAGGTCGTCGTCGAGATGATTCGCTATCCCGAGAGCGGGCAGTGGGGTGAGGGTGTCATCCTCAAGCGACTTGGCGAGGCGGGACTGCCCGACGTCGAGACGCAGGCGGTCATCCACACGTACAGCCTGCCGGGTCTGTTTCCGGATGCGGCCGTCGATCAGGCCACCGAGATGGCTCGCGAATTCGCCGACACTGAGCAGTTCATCGAAGGTCGTGAGGATTTGCGCGAGCAGTTCATCATCACGATCGACCCACCCGACGCGCGCGATTTCGATGATGCAATTTCCATTCGGCGCCTCGATGATGGCGGCTGGGAACTCGGTGTCCATATCGCCGACGCTTCCACGTTCGTCACGTTCGATTCACCGCTCGATCTCGAGGCTCGCCAGCGTGGCAACAGCGTGTACCTGCCTCGCCACGTTATTCCCATGCTGCCCGAAGTGCTCAGCAACGGCGTCTGTTCACTGCAGGAGGGCGTCGATCGATTGACCAAGTCAGTCTTCATTCGCTACGACGGTAAGGCACACGTGCGCGACGAGCGATACAGCAATTCGGTCATTCGGTCGAGCAAACGGCTGACCTACCTCGAAGCCGAGAATCTCATCAAGGGGCATCCGGACGAAGCTCGCAAGCATTCGATGAGTGAGTCGGACTATCCGAAGCAACTCTTGCCGACGCTCAAACTCATGGATGAACTTGCCACGTTGCTGCGCAAGCGACGAACGAAGGACGGCATGATCGTCCTGACATTGCCTGAGGTGGAACTGGTTTTTGATGATGCGGGGCACGTTATCGGCGCCGTGCCGGAAGATGACGCTTCGACGCACGGCCTGATCGAGATGTTCATGGTCGAGGCGAACGAGGCGCTCGCCCGACTGTTTGACCGCATCGGGATCCCGATTCTCCGCCGCACGCACCCTGATCCGTCTACATTCGACCTCGGCGAGCTGCAGCAATACTTCCGTGTGGCTGGACTGAATCTGCCCAAGAGCCCAACGCGGTTTGAGCTGCAGCGTGTGCTCGAAGCCACGCGCGGCACGCCTCGCCAGCACGCGGTCCATCTTGCGATTCTCAAGAGCCTGACCAAGGCGGAGTACTCGCCGGCGATGATCGGTCACTTCGCGCTGGCCAGCGCCCACTATGCGCACTTCACCAGTCCAATCCGGCGCTATCCCGATCTGGTGTTGCACCGACAACTCACGGCCTATCTCGAACAGACGCGAAACGGAATCGAGCGGCCACGCGGCAAGGCGAACAGACGCATCGGCAACATACTGCGGAAAGATCATCGCTGCCCGGACGAGTCCAAGTTGATTGAAATGGGTGCGCGCTGCAACGAGACCGAGCGCAACGCCGAGATGGCCGAGCGCAGCTTGCGCAACTTCCTCGTCCTCCAGTTCATCGCCGACAAGCATCAGGGCGATGTGATGGACGGCGTGGTCACGGGTGTGTCGGATTCGGCAGTGTTCGTGCAACTCGACCAGCGCCTGGTCGAGGGGTATGTCAATGTGCGCGATCCTGACGCGTTCGAGTCTTCAGAGTCAGCCGGGAAGCGGGGCAAGGGCGATCGGCCAAGCCGCTGGCGCGTGAATCAGCAGACCGGCGCCCTGACGTCAGAGAGCGGAGCGACGATTCAGATTGGTGATCGATTGAAAGTTCGCATCATGCTCGTCGACCCACCGGCTCGCCGCATGGATCTGCACATCGTGACCAGCGCCCGCAAGGCAACTGCCAACCGCAAGCCGAGTTCCGGAAAGAACACTTCCAAATCCGCAGATCGGGCGCCAAAGGGAGAGAGGAAGAAGTCACGAGGTAAGAAGTCTGCAGTAAGCAAGAGTGTCGGAAAGAAAAAGAAGAAGTGATGAGCCGGCCTCGATCTGACTCGGTGTTTGCTGATCTCGTGCGCGTTGACTTGGGGGACTGACGTGCTGGTGCTCAGCAACGGCCAAGGAACTCGCGACGCGCATCCGCCAGCGATTTGAAACTCGCACGCCAGCTTTGCACCGTGGTCTGGTCGATCTCGGCGGAGAGAACCGTCGGCGCTTCGTCCGCTTCCGCAAGAACCTCACCCTTGGGGCCGAAGATGCGCGAGCCACCCGAGTACGCCAGCGCCGGGTCCTTGCCGCATCGATTCAGGCCAACGACGTACGCTTGATTCTCGATGGCCCGGGCGCTGAGCAAGGTGAGCCAGTGGTGGTGGCGCGGCGTTGGCCAGGAGGCGCCAATCGTGAAAACTTCTGCACCGCGATCAAGAGTGGCCAAGCGGAAAATCTCCGGAAAGCGGAGGTCGTAGCAGACGAATGGGCAGACTGTAAGTCCCTGCCAGTCGAAGGTCACGATGCGATCGCCGCCTTTAAACGCCTCGGTTTCGCGCCCGCCGCTGAAAGGAAAGATCTTCTGGTAGCGGCAAATCAGTTCGCCATCGGGGTCGAAGGCTACCGCGTCATTGGTTGCTTTGCCATCTGGATCAGGCCGCTGCACGGAGGCGCCTTGGAGGTACACGCCCCAGCGGCGCGCGGCGGCGGCGCACCATGACTCGCTCGCGCCGCCTGTAACCTGCTCGGCCGTCGCACCGGTGTTGAGACTGAAACCCACATCAAACATCTCGGGTAACACGACCAGCGAGCCGCGCGGGGGCGCGGCCTGCTCCACCATCCCCTCCACGATTGCGTGGTTTGCCGCCTTGTCCTCCCAGATAATGTCAAATTGAACGGCGTATACGCGTGGCATGAACAACAGTATCAACCTTCCCGGCTCGTGACCGTCTACGATGGCTCCATGACCCTCGAACTTCGGATTGAACGCATCAACGCCAACGTTCCTCTGCCTCGCTACCAGACCGAGCACGCCGCAGGAATGGACCTGCACGCCGCCCTCGAGTTTCCCGTGGTTCTCAAGCCTGGTGACATCCGCCTCATCCAATGCGGATTTCGCATGGCGGTTCCCTTGGGCTACGAAGCCCAGGTGCGGCCTCGCTCCGGTCTGGCCAGCAAGCACGGCATCTCGATGCCCAACGCACCTGGCACCATTGACGCCGACTACCGTGGGGAAGTCTGCGTGCCACTCATCAACCTCGGCCGCGAGCCGTTTGCCGTCGAGCCGCACATGCGAATCGCCCAGATGATCATCGCGCCCATCGCGCATGTGCAGCCAGTCGAAGTGGAGGAACTCGATGAGACCCACCGGGGCCACGGCGGATTCGGCTCCACGGGTCGCTAGGAGCTATATTGGCGGGCGTGATCACCACCGAACAGGTCTCAAACGGCCAGCGACTTTCTTCACGCCGACAACGGTGACCGTTCGATATCATTGGGCGGACCAGTGCGCGCCGGCCCGGAGGGGGTCGTGGCCGTCGCGGTCCCACGACCGGCCGATCCGCCGCTGCTCCGAGGACGCGATCCAACGCATGGCACGAGCAAAAAAGAAATCGACCGATTCGAAGAAGGCTGGCAAAGGCGAGCCGACGGCCATGTCGCATGTGTGGCGCGGCATCGGCTGGATGGCGCTGGCGGCGCTCGTGGTCTTCATTTCCGCGTCGCTCTGGAGTTTCGATGCCAACGACTGGCCCAGCCATGCCGTCTCGGTGTATAACGACCCTCCCGCCAACTGGTGTGGCCAGATCGGTGCCATCGTCGCCTACTGGTCCTACCAGACCTTGGGCCACGGCCTTTGGGCGGGTCTGGCTCTCATTCTGACCTACCTCGGACTCACTGCCTGGGGCACGCGCGTCAGCCATCCCCTAGTGCGCGTCGGCGGTGTGATTGCCGTCGTGCTGGCGGTGTCCGGCATGCAGTCGCTTTGGTTCCGGACAACCGGGCCCTTCCCCGAGGGCGCGGGCGGGTTGCTGGCGATTCGAGGCGTCGATTTTCTTGTCGAGCGATTTAACACACCGGGAACGGCGATCATCCTCATCCTCCTGCTGCTCGTGGGCGCAATCATTGCCGCCGACCGCCTCGTGCTCGCTCTACCCATGCTCGGACTGCGCGCCTTGGGACTTATGAAAAAGGTGCCCGTTGGCAAGGCCATGAGCGCTGCGACGTCGCTCGCCGCCTCGACTGCCGCTGCGCTCTCATCTAACCCGACCAACGAAGAGACGGAAGAACAGGCGGAGGAAGACGCACCAGAGGCCGCCCCCGTTCGCGTCGGCCGCCGCGGCAAAACCCAGTCGCCGCCGTCGATCAGTCCCGATGCCGGTGGTTTCGCCGGCACCGAGTCCTTCGCAATGGAAGAAGCTGGACGCAACGCTGATGCCGCGGCTGACGCAGCCGCCACAGTGCGATCGACCGAAATCAACATGGAGGCGTTGCGCGAGAAGATCCGCAAGCTGCCCGTCAATATCTCGTCGCGTCCCAAACCGAGCAAGAATGAGACGACCGAGCCGCCGCGCACGGACGACTACAGCGGCTACCAGTTTCCTTCGCTCGATCTGCTCATCGAGCCCGAAGAGACCTTTACCGAGACGATGGAGGAGTTCGTCCGTGAGCAGGCCGAAGTGCTTGAACACACGCTTAAGGTCTACGGCATCGAAGGCGAAGTGGTCGGCATCGATTCCGGCCCGGTAATCACCCTCTACGAAGTCCAACTCACCCCCGGCACCAAGGTATCGTCCATCAACTCGATCGCGTCGGATATCGCCCGTTCGCTCCGCGCGCAGAACATCCGCATCGTCGCCAATATGGCAGGGAAATCGACGATCGGAATCGAAGTGCCCAACCTGAACAAGGAGAAGGTGCGTATCAAGGAGCTGATGACCGCTGGTTCCGAAGCCAGCAAGATGCGCCTGCCCATGTTCCTCGGCAAGGATGCCTCCGGCACACCCCTGATCGCAGATTTGTCGGCGATGCCCCACATGCTCGTGGCCGGAACGACCGGCTCGGGCAAGAGCGTGTGCATCAACACGATTGTCATGTCGTTCCTCTACACGAAGCGGCCCGATGAACTGAAACTCATTCTCGTGGACCCCAAGATGGTCGAAATGAACCAGTTCAAGGAGATCCCGCACCTGATGTGCCCGGTCGTCACCGAGATGGGCAAGGCCGCGGCAATTCTGGAGTGGGCCGTGACGAAGATGGAGGAGCGCTACGAATTGCTCTCCGAAGTCGGCGTGCGCGACATCGCCGCGTACAACACGCTGACGTGGGAAGAAATCGAAGAACGGCTGGGCCCTGTGACGGAACAGGAAGCCGCGACGATCCCCAAGAAGATTCCTTACATCGTCTTTATCATCGATGAACTCGCCGACCTCATCATGACGCACAAAGAGGTCGAGACGCTCATCGTGCGCATCGCCCAGAAGGCGCGGGCCGTGGGCATCCACCTCATCCTCGCCACGCAGCGGCCGCAGGCGAATGTCGTGACGGGCCTGATCAAGAGCAACATGCCCTGCCGCGTGTCGTTCAAGGTGGCTTCGGGCATGGACAGCCGCATCGTCCTCGATCAGAAGGGCGCCGAACTGCTGCTCGGCCAGGGCGACATGATGTTTCTCGGGCCGCGCACCAGCGAAATCACCCGCGCCCAGGGCACGCTGGTCGACGATCTGGAGATTCGCAAGGTCACGCGATTCCTCAAGGAAGTTGCGTCGCCGAGTTTCGAGCGGCAACTCATGGTCCTTCGCGCGCCCAGTGCTGAGGGCGACTCTGAGGCCGGTCTGTCCAGCGCCGAGCGCGATCCGCTTTTCTTCAAGGCCGTGGAGATCATCGTCGAGTCCGGGCGCGGCTCGGTGTCCCTGCTCCAACGACGCCTTGCCATCGGGTACACCCGCGCGAGTCGACTCATCGACCAGATGGGCCTCGCGGGCATCATCGGCGAGCACAAGGGGTCGGTCGCGCGCGAAGTCATCGTGACCCCTGAAGAGTGGGAACAGATGCGCCGCATGATGGAAGAAGGCGAAGCCGACGGCACACTCTTCTCCCCCGATGAACCTCAGGCTATGAATGAGGATGACGAGGAAGAAGACGAGTACGAAGACGAAGACGAAGAAGATGAAGGCGATAACGAAGAAAACACTGACGCCGACGATGAAGAGTACGAGTACGAAGATGAGGATGAAGAGGAAGAAGAAGACGTCATCGATGAGGAAGAAGAAGATGAGCGGGCCGACTCCGGTCAGCGACTGAAGTCTTGACATATGGCACCCCTCGGGTGTCTTTCGGGTCTGCCGCTGTCGATCGCATCTGATTGTTCCACCCTCCGGGCTGCTGCATCACAGGCGATACCGCTAAACTTCCGTCGCGATGCCCACGTCCGGCCCATACCGATTCACATTCATGCTCGATGGATTGGGTGACCCGCTCGTCGCTCGCGATTTGACCCGGCACGTGCACGAGACGCTCGGCGTGGCTACCCGCAGCGATCCCGCAGGGATGTGGTTGGAGATTGAATCCACCGCCCCTATCGACGAAGCCCTATCCGATCGCGTAGCGGAAATCACGCGCCGCTTCGGCCTCGAGCCGCGCGATCGCACCAGCAGCTCGTTCATTTCCAGCGTGACTGCCGAGCAATTGCGGCAGCGCATGGCGTATGAATGGACCAGCCGCTGGGCCACGGGGCTGGTCTTCCTCCTGCCAGCCGTCGTGTTGCACTACCTCACTCCGACGCTCGCGCAGGGTAGTCGACTGATCCCCGGCATGATCGAAGCGACACTGGTCATCTGGTCGCTCATCGCTGCTTGTTGGCCGATCGTTTGGCAGGGCTTCCTGGCGATCCGGTCCCGGCGTCTGACACCCGATCTGTTCTCGACTGCAGGACTGGCCGTCTCGCTTGGCGCCGGTTTGGCGATGGTGGTTCTCGCTCGAGAAAACACGCTACACATCACGTCGTACTTCATCATCGCCGCGACGACGCAGCGCTTGATCATCTGGCGGCGAGCGATTCGCCTCGACGGCAACGCCCACCTCATGCCGCCGTCTCGGTGGCTGCTGGGCGCAGTGCTGATTGCGGGTCTCTCGCTGGCCTGCTTCGATTTCGACGGTGGGCTGGCGGTGCTGCTTGCCATGCCGGCGCTGATCAGTCTGCTGTCGATCAATCGCGTCGCTCACCCCTTCGGAGCGATGATCCCGGCAGTGCTCATGTGTGTTCTGCTGGGCATCGCGCCAGCGGTGTTCCCTGAGGGCTACCTCTCAGGCCGGATCGAGGCGGCGTTTGGATTCAACACTTTGTTGACGGCTGTCTACGGCATCTTCCTTGGTGGATCGCGCCTCGGCGCGCGGACCGAATCCCTATGATCCCGCCCATGGATTCGCCGCAGACATCTCCGACTCCTCCGCCGAGCGAAACACCGATTTCTCCCGAGCATGCCCGGCAGCGTGCCTCAGCGGTGATGGTCGCCATCGGCCTGGCCCAGCTCATGCCGCTCATCCTCACGATGCTGCCGTTGGAAATGACGTCCGATCTGCACGATCGACGCGCGTGGCTGACCGCCATCGCGATCGGCGGGGGGATCTACATCCTTACGGCGCTTCCGGTTCGCCTCAGTGTTCGTCCGCTCGCCTGGTTGGCGATTGTCGCCGCCGCGGCGCAGGCGACCGTGTTCATTTTGCTCGCACTGCTGGCGATCATGGCGGCTGCCAGCGCTGGAAGTCCCGCCTCGATGACCATGGGCGTGCTGCTCTTTGGTACCGTCGCGTCAATGCATCTATTCATCGCGCGATGGGTCTGGTCGGGACTTCGAAGAGAGATCGCATGACCGAATCGCCTCAAGCATGGAAACAGGAGAAACCGTCGACGGAGGGCGACGATCGTCCAGCCGATCCCACGGCCTCGTTGCGCACATTCTCGCAAGGCGTGGGTTTTGTGATGCAGGCCATCGGCGCCACGCTCTTCATGCTCACCACCTGTGCCTGCTGCGGCATCGCCTTCTGGGAAGGGGATGCGATGCACCGCGGATTCCTGGAAACATCTGACGTCATGACAGATGTGGCGCCACTCTTGCTGCTCACGAATGTGCTGGGTTCGCTCGCGCTGGTGGCCTTCGGACTTGGCCAACAGTCCGATCGGGGGCGCATTCCATCAATCGGCGCCGCGGTGACTACAACGGCGATGACGGGATTGTACGGCCTCGTGGGTCTGGGTACGGTCGTTGGAGCGACCAGTCTCGAGTGGCCGGTTGTCGCGGCGGGCGTACTTGCCGTTGTGTTTTTCGCTTGTTCTGGGCTGACGTGGATTGCGGCCGCGCAAGTGTGGCGTCATCCGCCGCTGAGTTCCGCCGCACCAACCGTGCCCGCCGACGCGTTTCCCGATCCACTCGCCCGCAAGCGCGAAAAGTACGATTCTCCCGCACAGGCTGACATCGCCAAGCGCCGCAAGCGTCTCGAAGAAGAGATGCGCGACCTTGACGACCTCGAACGAAAGGTGCGGAATCAGAATCGAAACGAATCCTGAGGCATCCCTGGCTGGATCGACGGTATCATCCACATAAGGAGAACTCACATGGGTGTCATTCGATCCACGATCGTCGGGCTTGGCGCTGTTGCTTTCGTTACTTGCGCGCTGGCCCTGTATGGCGCCACCACGATTTCCAGCCCACTGACATCACATGCCAAGCAAATCGACGACGCTCACTACAAACTTGCCCGCAAGACCATCGAGCGCGCCATTGCGTACCTTCGAACGCAGCAAGATGACAAGACCGGCGGCTGGTCTCTGCCGGAGGAGGGCAAGCCCAACTTGCCCGGTATCAGCGCCCTCGTCTTGACCGGCATGCTGATGGAGCCTGACATCGACGAGAACGATCCGGCTGTGAAGCGCGGCTTGGACTACATCATGTCCTTCCGACAGAGCGATGGCGGCATCTACGACTCGATCCTGAGCAACTACAACACGTCGCTTTCACTCAGCGTCCTGGCGCAGGTCAGCCGACCTGATGTGGTAGCCGCGATTAAGCCGGCGCAGGATTTTGTCCGCTCAATTCAGTGCGACGGCCAGATCGGACCCGACGGCAAGCTCATCGACAAGTCGCATCCGTACTTCGGCGGAGCAGGCTACACTGCCGATAGCCGGCCCGACAATTCGAATCTCGCCACCATGCTCCAGGGCTTGCATGACAGCGGTCTGGATTGCAATGATCCCGCGTTTCAGCGCGCCGTGACCTTCCTCCAGCGCACGCAGATGTCAGATGAACTCAACGACATGGCGTACGCAGACGGGTCAAAGCAGGGGGGCTTCATCTACTCGACGAGCCCGAACAACCAGTCGGTGGGGGTCGGTGAATCCAAGGCAGGCATGATCGAAGAGACGATGGACGATGGTACGCAGGTGTCGCGATTACGCTGCTACGGCTCGATGACCTATTCAGGCTTCAAAAGCTATCTCTACGCCAACCTGAGTCACGATGATCCGCGAGTGGTCATGGCTCACGACTGGCTCCGCCGCCACTACACGCTCGATGAGAATCCCGGAATGGGTCTGCAGGGGTACTACTACTACCTCGTCACCATGAGTCGATCGCTCAATGCGTGGGGCAGCACCACGATCACACCGATTAAGGCAGATGGCATGGCCGGCGAGCCGCGCGATTGGGCGAACGATCTCATCGACAAGCTGGCGTCACTGCAGAAAGCCGATGGCAGTTTTGCCAATGATGCCGATCGTTGGATGGAAGGCAACCCGATTCTCGTCACCTCGTACGCGCTGCTGGCGCTGCAGAATGCCATCGACTGAACATGCGCACCCACGACATCACGATTCGCGTTCGCTACTGCGAGTGCGATCCCATGAACGTCGCCCATCACTCGGCCTATGCCGTGTGGTTTGAGATGGGTCGCACGGAACTGCTCCGCGCCGATGGGGTTTCTTATGCCGCGCTGGAGAAAGAGGGCGTGAGTCTGGCCGTCGTCGATCTGACAGTCAGATTCCGCAGGCCAGCTCTCTACGACGATTTGCTCCGGCTTGAAACGCGGCTCACCGAGGCGAGCCACGTCAAGATCAAGCACGAGTACACGCTCTGGCGCGAGCATGAGCGGCTGGCCGTTGCCGCGACGACGCTGGCTTGCCTCGACAAGACCGGACGCGCCATCGCGCTGCCGCCCCTTCTTCGAGCCCACGCTGATGGGGAGTGAGTTAGTTCGAACCTTCCCCGGCCCCGTAGCCGCCGCCCGATCGCGCGCAGACAATTGAGCAACCCGTCAGGAGCACCGCATGGCATCCGGCACGTCCCCACTTCGCGTTCTCATCGGTGTCGACGAGTCCGAATCGGCTCGTGCCGCGATTGCGCACGTTGCTTCCGTCTTCGCCGGGCCTGACAAGCCGCACCTTACGCTGCTCAATGTGCTTGTACAGGCGATTCCATCGAGCGTCGAATTTGTCGATCCGTCGATGATCTGGGATGGGGCTGGTCTCCCGCCTTCGCTGGCGACCGAATCTGCTGAAGAGGTGGCAGCACACAAGGACGCCGCGCGCGATCGCGCGCGCAGCGTCTTTCGATCCGTCACCGGCGATTCGTGGCCCCACGATCGCGTCGAGATCACCATCGTTGAAGGTGGATTCTCGCGAGCGACGATCGCTGAAATCGTCACCTACCACGCGCGCGAAACAAACGCCGATGTCGTAGTCGTTGGCCGCTCCAAGCATGGGGCGCTGCACGATGCATTGATCAAGTCAACCGGAGAGCGCCTCGTACACGCCTGCAAGGCGATCGCCGTGTGGGTCGTGGCCTCCGGGGACAGTCCTGCATGATCACGCCGGCAACTGAATCGGCCCGGAGCGATCGTCTCCGGGCCGATTCCGAAAGCCGTCATACATCGTCGATCAGTTGATGAGCGACTCAACGACGTTGCTCGTGTTCTCAAATTGAGCCGCCTGGAACCAGACCGTTCGTCCCCCGGCGTTGCCGGGAATTGGCAAATTCCACGCTGCCGCCCCGTTTCCGTCCGCACGCTTGGGGCCTCCGGCCTGCACGGGGCTGCGCAAACTCAGCGTGACGTTGAGCGGCCCGACGTACGTACTACCCAATCCCCGCACGCTGTACGCGAGATAGGTCAACTGGTCTGGATTAGCGTTGGTAACGTCAAACCGGCCAACCTCTCCCGCGGTGAGCGGGCCGACCGCCAGTTGCATGCCTTCCTGGTTGCAGCCGATTCGCGCCACAAGGACCGCATCGACTCCCACCTCGACAACCGAGTCGTTCGGATTATCGACTGCGGAGAATCGCAATCGCATCGTGGCGGTTGGCTGGACGAAATCACTCACTCGGAACTCGTGGACCGCCCATGCATTGGTCTGGTTGCCGATTTGCTCGACCGTTGTCCAGTTTGAACCATTGTCGTTGGAGATCTGTACGGTGAGCTGATCGGTCACGCCATTCACACTGCGATACCAACGGGCGTACGACACCGAACCATCGCCACCGCTCATATCAAAGACGGGTGTAGTGAGAATGGTCGGCCCGCCATCGAGATCGGAATTCCCGGTGCGATTAGCGGTGAGGTAGCACTGCCCCGATCCATCGAAGTCGGTCGGGGGATCTTCCCTTGCTCCGCCGCCCACCGGAACGCCGCGCTCCCAGGCGCCGTCGGTGACGTTCTGGTTCTGCACGGTCCAGCCCTTGTCTGTCTCAAAATCATCAGTGAAGAACACATCGACATACGCGACATCGGACTGATAGAAACCAACAGGTGCGTCAGCCGGTGCGTAGTGCGTATAGCCGTCGAGCGAGGTCGCTTCGAAGTAGAACTGAATGACTTCGCCGCAGTCCGCAGCCGGAAGCGTTGCCTCGAAGAGGTCGCCGCCGAGCGGGTTCAACGGGCTCTCCGAGTAGGCGCCGTTGGTGCCGATGCGGGACCAGATCTTGCCGGTTCCGCTCTGATATTGGCCGCCATTGGCGCCGCTGATCTGGACTTGCGCGGTTGCAGACGTATTCGGATTGACGTACGCCGGCAGGCCGTTCGGGAAAGAGAACCGCAGCCGCGTGGTCAGGAACTTGGCCAACTCCATGCAGCCGGCAAAGCACTCCTCCGAGTTCGGGATGATCTGTTCTGGCGGAAGGAGGAACCCGTACTGTCCCGTATCGCGCAGCTCGTATCCCAGAGCCCAGGCGCCGGCCTCAACATAGGCCCAGTCCTGTGTGATTCCCGAGGCGGGGTAGATCGTGTTGTACGTGTTTCCATGGACATAGTTCGTGCCGTACAGGCTCTCCATGGCCACTTCCATGTCGCCGCCGATCTGCTGGAACGTGGCGTGGTCGGGTGGCAATTGCGACGTGTAGCCGTACGGCTGGAGGATCAGTTGGCCGTAGCTATGAATGTCCATGAAGCCGCTGAAGTTTGGCAGAGCCAGCAGATAGTCGCGCATCGCCTGCGACTCGGGCTCGGAGAACGGGGCGGTACCACGATACGTTTCGCTGCTCGTCGTGCCGCTGGAGCCCTCTCCGCCCCAGCCGGTGGCGTAGTTTCGATTGATGTCGACGCCGTACGTGCCATCGCCGTTAGGACGGCGATTCTTTCGCCACATTCGATTCGTCTGCGTGTACTCAAAGCCATCGACATTCTGTACCGGCACAACATAGAAATTGATGCGATCCACCAGCTCAGTCAGCAGGGGATCAGTGCCGTACGAAGTCAGCAATCTCTCCGCGAGATAGGGCATGGCCATCGTGGTGATCCACTCGCGCGCGTGGATGCCGCCCGCATACATCACGTCAGGCTTGCCGCCCGAACCGCCGGCGCCGACGATGCGGATGCCGCGGATTGGCCGCCCTTCGAGCGAGTTGCCAATGACGATCGTCTCGGCCAGATTTGGATACGTGTCCGCTAACTGCTGGAGGTATGCCTCGATTTCAGAGAGCGTGTGATATTGGTCATACCACCCGTCCTGACCGTTGCCTTGCTTTTCGGCGTCGATCAGCGCCTGCACGTTTTCGATGAGCACCTCGTATTCGATACCCGAGGCATCAAGCGCTTCAATCGCTTCGGGCGGGATGCGATAGTCGACCTTTCCAATCCCACTGCCGTGCGTCCAGCAGTCTGGACTGATCGTCTCCATCGTTCGAAGGTCGCGGGCGTTTTTGATCGTCGCCCGAACGACCTTGTGGCCGTCGTAGCGCACGGGTGCCGCCACACCGAACTCCACTTGCGCCTGTGAGGCAGTGGCGGGAAAGAACCCAGCCAGGATGAGAACGGCCAGGGCCATGATGGTGGTAATGTGACGGTGCATCATTTCATCTCCTCGTAGAAAACCTTCCGTGCGAACCAGAATTGGGTTGATCCGCGATCACTCGTATCCGCTGATGGTACTTCTCTCCCTCGGCGGCCCATGTTCATGCAATGGGGCTCCACGGCCCCGTCATTCTACAACCGACCCCGGGGCCGGAATCATCCCACGGTTATCGGCCAGGAGGGATCGGGTTGATTTTCCGATCGGATCCCACGAAAAAGCGGCCCGAAGCAAGGTGCTCCGGGCCACAGGAGTCGTCACTCACTACGCCGGGCAATCAGTTGATCGTGGTGTGGACCACATCTGTGGTGCTCCCGCGCTGAGCCCCCTGGAACCACACATCCCGGCCAGTCGTGCCGTTGGGGATTGGAAGTGACCAGGAGGCGTGGCCGTTGGCGTCACTCATCTTCGCCGGGCCCGCTTGAATCGGGCTGCGCAGATCAAGGGTGACGCCGAGAGGCGCGATGTACGTGCTGCCCGGGCCACGCACGCTGTACGCAAGGTAAGTCAGCGTGTTTGAGGTGCCGTCGGTGATGTCGAACTGTCCATTCTGACCAGCGACGAGCGTGCCGACGGTCAGATTCATCGCACTGAAGTTCGCCGCGATGAACCGCGCCAGTACCATCGCGCCGGCGAAGGCTTCTTCCGATGAAGGAATGATCTGGTCAGTCGGCAGCAGGAAACCGAATTGGCCCGTATCGCGCAGTTCGAAACTCAGGCCCCATGCGCCTGCTTCGGCGTAGGCCCAGTCAAGCGTCACGCCGGACGCCGGGTAGATCGTCGTATACGTGGGACCGTGCGTCCAGTTCTTGCCGTAGAGCGACTCCATGACCGTTTCCATGTCGGCGCCGATGGTCTGGAATGTCGCGTGGTCCGGCGGCAGCTGTGATGTGTAGCCCCAGGGCTGGAGGATGAGCTGGCCGTAGGAGTGAATATCGATGAACCCCTGGAAGTTCGGCAGGGCGAGTTCGTAGTCGCGCATCGCCTGCGATTCGGGCTCGGAGAAGGGCGCGGTGCCCCGGTAGGTCTCGCTGCTGCCACGACTGCTCGAACCTTCACCACCCCAACCCGTGCTGAAGTTGCGATTGAGATCGACGCCGTAGGACCCTCCATTGTTGCGCCGGTTCTTGCGCCACATGCGATTGTTCGTCCAAGTGTAGGAGTATCCATCCACGTTCATCACGGGAATGATGTGAAAGTTCAGTTGATTGACCAGCGCCGTGATCTCGGGGTCGCTGCCATAAGCGGAAAGCAGTTGGTCCATGATGTACGTGTTGGCCATCGTGGTGATCCACTCGCGGGCGTGAATGGCGCCGTGGAACAGGACGTCAGGATTGCCGGTTCCTCCGTTGGGATTATGAATGCGAATGCCCCGGATGTGCCGGTTCTCCAACGAAAGGCCGACGTCGATCAGATCCACGAGATCGGGATACGCGGTAGCCAGATCCTGCATGTACTGCTCGATCTCGGCGAGGTTGTGATAGTTGTCGTACCACCCATCGCCGTGACCGCCTTGTTGTTCGGCATCGATAAGCGTCTGCACATCGTCGATCATCACCTGGTACTCCACGCCGGAGGCGGCGAGAGCGTCGAGAGCCTCGGGCGGGATCCGATAGTCCACTTGGCCGATGCCGCTGCCGTGTGACCAGCAGTCCGGGCTGAGCGTTTCCATGATGCGGAGGTCACGCTGGCTCTCGATGTTGGCCCGAACGACCTTGTGGCCGTCAAACCGAACGGGTGCCGGAGCCGCGACCTCGTGCTGTGCCCATGCTGCACCGGTCGGCATCAGGCACGCAGAAGCGACGATTGTGAACGCCAACGCAGACGTGCGTCGAATCAACATGACGGAATCTCCTCGTAGGAACTTTCTAGGATTGCAACAGAAACCGGTTCTTCAGCCACACCCTGGCTGAAGAGACGCCCGGCGCCCCCCGACGACACAAGGCCACCTTCCGACGCGGAAGGTTGTAGCCCGTTCCTCTACAACCACCTCAGGGTCCGATTTCATCCGTCTTTTCGCCGATCCTGCCAAAACAGACAAACCCATCCCGAGGTCGCTCCCCTCGGCTAGCTCGCATCGAGCGAGGAAAGCGAGCGAACGGCCCAAACCCATTCATCCGGCTGGGGTTCTGCCGACAGATCCAGCACCAGAACCGCGGCGTGCTCGTGGTCGCTGTTGAGAATGATGCCCCGGTGAGCCAGCGGCTCCGACCCGGCCTCGGCATGCTCGTGACCGATGCAGAAGGCCCTGACCCCGAACAGCTCGGCAAGGCGGTCAAGATGGGCCGCGCTGTGTCGGCGACCCCAGACCATCAGGTACGCCGATCCGGTGCGCGGCCCAAAATCCGCCTCCACCAACTCCCGCTCCAGCACCTTCGGATCGAACTGCTTCATGGCGTGTTCGGCGGGCAGACTGTGGGCGCACAGCACACCTGACTCCGTGATCAGCGCCAGCGGCCACGCGTGCAGAAACCGGTGAATCGCCTCCGTCACCTTCTCAGCGTCGTCTCCAAAGGCGAACTCGACGGCGTCGTTGAACAGCGCAACCGAATCGCCCGCCCCTTTGCTTACGCCGCGTCCCATCATCTGTGACATCTCATGATTCGCCAGCAGCGGGTGCGCCTGCTGTGGATAGCGTACCACCAGCTCGGCCGCACGCAGCAGCATGCGGTGGCTGAAGTCCATGCCGTTGATCAAATTCTCGCCATGGATCAGTTCATGAAGCGTCACATGATGACTCAAGGACGCGTCCAGACGAGCGAGGCGCAGGATCTTGTCGAGGTGGAAGGGGTTGTCGTGCAGGTCGCCGGTGGCGATGAGCCGGCCGCATCGCGGGAGATGGACGGCCGAGCCGCGTCGCAAAGGCGACTCCCGCAAGGCAAGGCCGGCCCGATCAAGCAGGTCGATGACCGCCTTGGCGTCAGTAAAGTTCGTCTGAAACTGCACGGCGAACCATAGTCGGTCCCGATCGGCCAAACGCCGACGATGTGACGGCGAGGATCCACTACAATCCAACCATGGCTGTTCGCATTCTCCGCGAAAACTCGCTTGAGCCGCGTCTCGAGATCATGCCGCTGCTGGATGTGATCTTCCTTCTTCTGGCGTTCTTCATCTACGCGATGGTGCTGCTGATCCGCGCCGAGGTGCTGCCTGTTCAGCTGCCCGAGCTGAGCAAGGGGCGCGCAGCGACGAATGTTGACGCCATCTCCATCACTTTGGATGCGGACGGCGCGCTCTTTGTCGACGCCGTATCCACAGATCTGGACTCCGTCGTAGCCACGCTAGTGGAGCAACTGGCCGCCAAACCGGATGCACGCGTCTACCTTGCCGCCGACATGGATGGCCGTGCCGACCGCCTGCCGACGTTCATCGAACTGGTGAACCGCTTGCGCGGATCAGGAATCCACGAATTCTTTATCGTTGGCAAGCCATCAGAAGAGCCCGCCAATCCCGGTCGGTGAAGCAATTTTGTGGAAATCGGGTTTTCTTCCTGTATTTGAACTGATCTTCCGGTATCTTGGCGGTGGCGATTTCTGAGCCTTGCCTCGGATTGATCCGAGGCCGTTGTTTCGCGGTCGGCGCACGAGCGAGCAAACCAACAGGAGAGAAGAGCGTCATGAACCAGATCAGACACCTCGTCCTGCGACTTGCTGCTGCGAGTTGCGTTTCTATTTCGTTGACCCATTCGCTCGCCCGTCAGCCGGACTTCGCCGAGACGTTGCAGCTTGGCCTGCGCGGCGTCTACTTTGTCCCCAATGAGGGCCAATGGTCTAACCCGGACGTGGCGTTCGGGTATGTCGCCGACGAACTCGACGTCGCTTTCCGTACATCTTCAATGACGATGCACCTCGCCAGGTTGATCAGGCCAGGCGATTCAATACCCACAAGGCAGGGCGATGGCTCTGCGTTCGCTCGGATGCGGGTGATCAATGCCGATACGCCAAATCCCGACGGAACCTCTGTCGCGGCTTGGGAAAACGCAATTCTCGCCGTCACCTTCCCAGGGAGCAAGGACGTCACCCCTGTCGGCGCGCACCGGCAAGCCGCCAGGTTCAACTACTTTGTGGGTGGTGATAGCCGCAGCCGCGCCAGAAACATCGCTTCCTTCGCTCAGGTGGTCTACGAGAATCTCTACGACGGCGTGGACCTGCATGTGATGGGGAATGCAAATGGTATTCTCAAATACGAGTTTCATGTTGCGCCGGGCGCCGACGCGTCGCAAATCAGTATTGCGTATCAGGGAGTTGATTCGCTGTGCATCGACAGTGCGGGCAACCTGCACATCAACACGAAGTTCGGAACGCTGACTGACGCTGCTCCTCTCGTTTGGCAGCGCAGTAACGCCGGACGCACGCCGGTTCCTGCGCGATTCGAACTGCAGGACGATCATACATACCGCATTGCGCTCGATGGTCCGGTCGATCCTGCGCACGAACTTATCCTCGATCCCGATGTGGATTGGATGACTTACCTCGGCGGAAGCGACGAAGACGCAGGCTATCGCGTCGCCCTCGACGGCGACGACAATGCCTACGTCGCAGGAAATACCTTCTCCACGGACTTCGAGGGACGCACCAACGAACATCACGGCACGCATCCCAAGGACATCTACGTCGCAAAAGTCAATGCGTTCGGAGTGCTTCAGTGGGTGACGTATCTGGGCGGCTCGGCCTATGACGAAGACTTTGGAATCGCAATGGATGGCTTGGGGAACGCTTACGTCACGGGCAACACCGTCTCGACCGACTTCGACGGGAAGCTCAACGAACACCATGGCGGGACCGATGACGCCTTCGTTGTCAAGGTGAATCCCTCCGGCGCCGTCGAGTGGATGACTTTCCTGGGAGGAACATCTACTGACTACGGCTTCGGCATCACTCTTGATGCTGCTGGCAACTGCTTTGTCGCCGGCCGCTCGCGCTCAATCGACGTGGAAGGACGGACGAACGATCATCACGGTGGTGTGCACGACGCCATCGTCTTCAAGGTCAGCCCGGCGGGAGCGGTCCAGTGGGCGACTTACCTCGGCGGCAACGGAATTGAACCCGCGGTAGGTATTGACCTTGACAGCCAGGGGAACTGTCTCGTCAGCGGCAACACCAGTTCCACCGACTTCGAAGGAAGCAACAACGCGTACCACGGCGGATCGCGCGACGCGTTCATCGCCAAGCTCAATCCGTCTGGATCAATCCAGTGGGCGACCTACCTCGGCGGAAGCGGTCGCGAGGAGAACTTCGATCTCGTGGTCAATGCCGCCGACGACGTCTTCATGCCCGCGTACACGGATTCGCCGGATTTCGAAGGGCGAAACAATGCCTACCAGTTCGAGGATGGAGCGTTGGTGCGGGTGAGCGCTTCGGGCGCACTCCAGTGGATGACCTATCTTGGTGGAAGCGATGACGACGGCGCCATCGGTATCGCGCTCGACGCGGCCGGCGATCCGCTCATCTCGGGGTACACCTACTCCGCCGATTTTCCCGGTCGAACCAATGAGCATCGCGGTGTTCAGGATGCCTTCATCGCCAAGGTGAGCGCCTCGGGCGTGCTTGCCTGGGCGACGTTCATTGGCGGTTCACGATCCGATGATTGCGCCGGCGTGACGCTCAACACCGCAGGTGATGCGTTCATTTCCGGCTCCACCCAGTCGAGCGACTTCGAAGGAGCCACGAATGCCTACCACGGCGGTGGCGATGCATTCGTAGCCAAAGTCATCCTCGCCCAGCCTCCCGTCCTGACCGTTACAGCCACCTGTCCGACCGGCGGCCCCATCCAGATTGCATGGAACGGCGCCACGGGTGGCGGCACGATCGTTCTGCTCTATGCGCGAAATACCGGCTCATTCCGAATCCCCAACGGCAACCCCTGCGCCGGCACGGCTCTGGGTCTGGGCAGCAACCAATTGCAGAATGCCTACCAGGGCGCCGCTGGCCAGAACGGCTCGCGAAACCTCAACTCCAGCACTGGTCCCGGCGCCTGCGGTGGCTACCTCCAGCTGCTCGACGTGGCCAGCTGTATGACGAGCAATGTGGTTCGAATCGAGTGATGTGGTCTCACTCAACCACATTCATTGCATGGAAGATGAGAGCATTGCGAATCACTGGAAGCTGGCGAAAGCGCCATGCGAGCTCGAGCCCGGAAGAATCGTCCGAGATTCGCTTGCGATTCAAGTAGATTCTCGGTAATCTGCCAATGTTGCCGCCAGGACCGAGTTGATCCGAGTGCCGTCGGCGACTTCTACTCGAGGGCCGGTGGTCGCGCCTGCGGAAAGGAACAAACCGATGATGCACTTTTGGAAAAGGGCGATGTGGTTTCTGGCAATTGGTGGTGTCACCTTCTCAAGTGCGGTGGCCACCGCCAAAGTTGCCAACCGTATGGATGCACTGCCCAGTGGATCGAAGGGCATCTACTTCGTACCGAATCGCGGCCAGTGGCCGGATTCCAACGTGATCTACGGCTTCAGTTCCCCCGGCCTAGAGATTGCCTTCCGCGAATCGGCGTTGACGATGCATTTGAAGGGGTCGGCGAGGGAGTCCAGCCAGCTTCGCCCGCTGTCCCAACCCGATGATTTGACGCTCGCAATTACGTTTCCTCAAAGCAACCATGTCCTTCCCAATGGAGCCATGCCCCAGCGAGCAAGGCTCAACTACTGCTTCGGAGATGAGGGACGCGGATCGGCAACAAATGTGCCGACCTGGGGTGAGGTCGTCTACAAGAATCTCTATGACGGGGTGAGTTTGCACGTTACCGGTAGCAGCGCTGGAATACTCAAGTACGAGTTTCATGTCGCGCCGGGTGCCGACTACTCGTCGATCAGCCTGTCACTCTCCGGAAGCGACGTGTTGTGCATCACCGATGCCGGTGAGCTGCACATCAAAACGATGGTCGGTGTTCTCCGTGATGGAGCTCCAGTCGCATGGCAGGAATCGAACGGTCATCGTGAATACGTCCCCGCGCACTTTGAATTGCTCGACGATCAAACATACCGAATCGCTCTCGCCGGTCCTGTCGATCCATCACGCGGACTCACGATTGATCCCGATGTGGCGTGGATGACGTACCTCGGTGGGACGTTCAGCGATCAGGCCCAGGACGTCGCGGTGAGTCCCGACGGATTTATCTATGTCACTGGAGACACTGAATCGACAGATTTCGAGCAACGACGCAACACGCCGTGGGGCGGGACAGATGCCTTTGTACTCAAACTCGACCCATCTGGGGCTGTGCAGTGGATGACCTACTTGGGTGGGAGGAATGGGGACAGTGGCCAGGCGATCTCCGTCGACGCCGCGGACCAGATCTGGATCGCGGGGCAAACCGCCTCTCCGGACTTTGCAGAGCGAAACAACAATTATCATGGCGGGGCCTCCGATGCTTTCATGGCCCGACTTGATCCCAGCGGCGTTCCCGCCCAGATGTCGTACTTGGGCGGTGGCGGCGGCGAGATTGCGTTCGACATCGCAATCGACAATGATGGTCATGCATTCGTGGCGGGCGCGACCGATTCAAGTGATTTCGAAGGTCGACGCAACGTATCCCACCAACAACTCGAAGCATTCGTCGTCAGAGCGAATGCAGCGAACGGTGCCGCGGAGTGGATGCGATACCTTGGTGGCGATGGCACCGATCGCGCTCTTGGTTTGGCGCTGAACGAAACTGGCGAACCGTTCGTCTCGGGAGAGACCAGTTCGATCAACTTCGATGGGGCACTCGATGAGCACCATGGTGGTGCATTCGACGGATTCGTGACACGACTCAGCTCCTCAGGTGATCTCATCTGGACCCGGTATCTTGGCGGCTCCGGATGGGAGCGCGGCGGTTTCATCGCCATCGACGCCGATGACAATCTGCTGCTCACCGGCGGAAGTTCGTCACCGGACTTCGAGGGTGCGGTCAACGAGAACCACGGTTCCTTCGACGCGTATGTCGCCAAGGTGAGCCCCCTCGGGTCACTGCTGTGGTCGATTTATCTCGGCGGAACCGATGTGGATGACGGGCAAGCCATCTCGATCGACTCACTTGGGGATGCCATGATCGCCGGGGAGACCGAGTCATGGGATTTCGAGGGACAGAACAACACCTATCACCTTGGCGAGAGCGATGCCTTCGCGGCCAGCGTAAACAGAGTCGGCCTGCAAACCGCGATGAGCTTTCTCGGTGGGCGCGGGGGAGACGATGGCCGCGGCCTGGCCGTCTCCGGCACGCAGGAAGCGATTGTGGTTGGAACAACGCAATCACCGGACTTTGAGGGGCGGCTCAATGGGCATCATGGATCATTGAATGATGCGTTTGCGCTGAAAGTGAAGCTGCAGGGTCCCGTGCTTAATGTCGTCTCATCCTGCCCATCGGGCGGGCTGATTGAAGTCTCCTGGTCCGGCGCCACTCCCGAGATACCGGTCGCAGTCGTGTTCGGCGAGGATGGACATCTGTTCAGGATTCCGCCAGCGTTTGCCTGCGCGAGCACCCTCCTGAATGTTGGCGGCCCTCGGATCCGCGTCGTGTACACTGGCTACGCGGGCTCGGATGGATCCAGGACGCTTCATTCAACGACTGGTTCCGTGGTGTGTGGCCAGTCCCTCCAGTTGCTTGAACTGCCACTGTGTAAAAAGAGCAACGTTGCGCGAATCGAGTAGCCCGGACTGCTGACACGCGCAGCGATGCTCCTGGCGGAGCCAGACGCCGAGGAAACTCGCCTCGGGCTGCATGCGCCGGCCGATTCGAGCATCTGCCTGATGTGACCAGTTTGCGTCGAGTGCCAACGATGCACCCAAGGAGCATCAACCCATGAGCGGATCACTCATCGAGCCGGGGATGAAGGCGCCCGCATTCAACCTGCCAGACCAGAACGGCGACAGGCACCGCCTTGCGGACTTTGCCGGCAACTCCGTTGTTCTCTACTTCTACCCGAAGGATGACACGAGCGGTTGCACGGTCGAGGCGCAGGAGTTCCGTGATGCAGCTGCGGCGTTCAAGAAGGCCGGCGCGGTGGTGCTCGGCGTTTCGCCTGACGACAGCAAGTCGCACTGCAAGTTTGCTGACAAGCATAACCTGAACTTCACACTTCTTGCCGACGTGCCCGGCGTGGACGGCACCCCCCGGACCTGTGACAAGTACGGCGTTTGGGCGGAGAAGAGCATGTACGGCCGCAAGTACATGGGCGTCCTGCGTACGACCTACATCATCGGCCCGACCGGCCAAGTCGCGCATCGCTTTGACAAGGTCAAGCCCAACGGCCATGCGAAGCAGGTTCTGGACGCGTTGAAGGCCGCTCCGGCGAAAACCGGGAAATCACGGACCCGTAAGTAATTTGCCCCGCACGATTCCTCCGGTACACTCGGCGCGATGAGTCAGACTGCACCCCATCGTCATGGCCGCAAAGGCCCGTCCATTCCCGATCAAGTCAACGTTCTGCTCATTGGCGGCGGCGGTCGCGAACACGCGCTGGCCTGGCGCATCGCGCAATCGCCCCACTTGGCCAACCTCTACACCACACACCATGACAACCCTGGCTTGGCCGCGCTTGCCAAACCCTGCACCGCACCCACCGAAGCCCGCGAGCAGTGGCGCCTGGTCAAATGGTGCGATCAGCACAAGATCGATCTCGTTGTCGTTGGGCCCGAGGCGCCGCTGGCTGAGGGATTGGCCGATGCATTGAGCAAGGAAGGACGACTCGTCTTCGGCGTGAGCAGGGCCGCAGCGCAGATTGAATCAAACAAAGCCTGGGCCAAACAGCTGATGCGGTCTTCCTCTGTGCCGACCGCCGAGGCACGCATCTTCTCCAATTATGAGCAGGCCGTGCAGTACCTTCAGGCCCGCGAGGAGATGCCCGTTATCAAGGCATCCGGACTTGCGGCCGGCAAGGGCGTCATCCTGCCCGAAACGCTCGAAGAAGCGATCGAAGCGCTCGGCGAGATCATGAAGCAGCGCGTCTTTGGCGCCGCAGGTGAGACCGTGGTGATCGAGGAACGTCTCACTGGTCCCGAGGTGTCCATATTCGCGCTCGTTGACGGTCGAAACATCTACGTCCTCGAAGCTTGCCAAGATCACAAGCGCCTGCTCGAGGGCGATGAGGGCCCGAACACCGGCGGGATGGGCGCCTACAGCCCCGTATCCTGGCTCGACGATCAGATGCTCGCGCGCATCGAGCACGAGATCCTCGTTCCCTCCGTCGATGCGATGGTGCGCGAGGAGATTGAGTATCGCGGCGTGCTCTATGCCGGCCTGATGCTCACCCCCGCCGGACCAAAAGTGATCGAGTTCAACTGCCGCTTCGGTGATCCTGAGTGCCAGGTGCTCATGACGCGACTCAAATCTGACGTGCTGCCCGCGCTTTGGGCTACGGCGGCCGGTCGACTTGATGAGGTTGAGGTGGTCTGGGACGACCGCGCCAGTTGCATCGTCGTCATGGCCGCACCGGGCTATCCCGGCGCATACCGCAAGGGCTTGCCGATCACTGGCTTGGAGGAAGCGGCGAGAATTGACGATGTGAACATCTTCCACGCCGGCACGAAACGCGTCGGTGGCAACATCGTCACCAGCGGCGGTCGGGTTCTGGGCGTGACGGCGCTGGGTGCCACATTGACTGAAGCGCGCGAGCGGGCACTGCAGGCCTGCGATCTGATCGAGTTCGAGGGGGCGCAGCTCCGCCGCGATATCGGTGCGACGAGCGGAGCACTCCGCTAAGACTCAAGGCAATAATCGCAAAAACACAACAGGCCCGGCAATGGCGCCAGGCCTGTTGTTCTCATCACTCGGCGCGGGCCGTTCGGGCCCGCAGTTGAATTAATACCGGCCTCCGCCGCCGCCGCCGCGCCTCATCCCGCCGCCGGCGGGGCGCTCCGTACGGGGACGGGCGACATTGACAGTCAATGTGCGACCGTCGACTTCCTTGCCGTTGAGTTCGGCGATGGCTTTCTGGGCCTCGCCATCATCAGGCATTTCCACGAAGCCAAAGCCTCGCGAACGCCCCGTCTGGCGATCCATTACCACATTGGCGCGGTCAACCTGCCCGAACTCTCCGAAGAGTTGTTCAAGGTCAGCATCCGACGACTGAAACGAGATGTTGCCTACATAAATGTTCGTCACGATACTTGATTCCTGCCCGAGAACTGTTCAACTTGAAACCTCAGCGGATACTCGGGCATAACCAGGCGTCGGTCTGTTGCGCCGATTGGGAGACAACCTCCGGACGACGCGACCGGGATAGTTTACCATAAGCTCTGCTGGTTTTTGAAGAAATCGAGGCGATTCTGCCAGTGAATTGTGGATAACCTCAGAAACAGCATTTTTTTGTCGAGAATGGCGGTCGAGTTGGTTCGCAGGCGGTTTGACATCATCGTGGTCGGCGGCGGTCACGCCGGAGCCGAGGCCGCGTGGGTGGTGGCAGGGCTGGGCGCCTCCGTCGCTCTGGTCACGATGGACCCAAGTCGAATTGGGGCAATGAGTTGCAATCCGGCGATCGGCGGATTGGCCAAGGGGCAGATTGTCCGTGAGATCGACGCCCTCGGTGGGCTCATGGGTCGGGCCATCGACGCTACAGGCATCCAATTCCGCACCCTTAACACTTCCAAGGGCGCCGCAGTACAGGCCCCCCGCGCGCAAGCGGACAAGTACGCCTATGCCGCGGAGGTGCAGCGGCTGCTCGCCTTGCGCGACATCAGCGTCATCGCCGGCACAGTGGACGAACTGCTCGTCGAGGTGGGGCGGTGTTGCGGCGCCATCGTCAGGGGCGAACCAATCGAGGCCGCGGCCGTGGTGCTGACAACCGGCACCTTCATGCGCAGCCTCATGCATACGGGAGAGCAGAAGAGCGAGGGTGGCCGCGTGGGTGAAGGCTCGGCCGTCGGTATCAGCGTCACGCTGCGCAAGCTCGGCTTCGAGCTTGGGCGGCTTAAGACCGGCACCCCTCCGCGCCTCGCTGCGGAGTCCATCGACTTTGACTGCCTCGAGCTCCAGCCGGGCGATGACGTGATTCGTCCTTTCAGCGAGATGACTCCAGGCACCATGCCCGACGGTCGCTTCCCCGTACTGCCCCAGGTGTGCTGCCACGCCACGCAAACCACCGATGCAATGCACGAGTTGATTCGCGCCAATATCCACCGCGCACCGATGTACAGTGGGCAGATCGAGGCCGAGTGTGGCCCGCGCTACTGCCCGAGCATCGAAGACAAAGTCGTTCGCTTTGCCGACCGCACATCGCACCACGTCTTTCTCGAACCCGAGTCACTCGCAACCAACGAGATCTACTGCAACGGCATCTCAACTTCGCTGCCTCACGACGTGCAGGACGCCCTTGTTCCACTCATGCCCGGCTGCGAAAAGGCAGCCATTCTCAAGTACGGCTACGCCGTCGAATACGACATGGTCTGGCCTCACCAGATCGATGCCACTTGCATGACCAAACGGGTCGAGGGCTTGTTCCTTGCCGGACAGATCAACGGCACGAGCGGCTACGAGGAGGCGGCGGGCCAAGGCGTCGTCGCCGGCATTAATGCGGTACGCTACGCGCGAGCCGAGGAGCCGATCCGCCTCGGACGCGACACGAGCTACATTGGCGTAATGATGGACGATCTCGTGACCAAAACACCGCGCGAGCCCTATCGCATGTTCACCAGCCGCGCTGAGTTTCGTCTCCTGCTGCGCGGCGATACTGCTCCGGATCGACTAACCCCGGCGGCGCGACAGTGGGGGACCATCTGCGACGACCGCTGGTCGATTCACCAACGGCGCATCGTCCAACTTGATCGCATACGCGCCGCGATGAATGAAGTGCAAGTCGATGGACGCACCCTGCGCCAGCACATTCGCAGCCGCTCGCTGGAACCCGAATCGATTCGCGATCGACTCCCCGCCGGTCTCGATCGCCGCTTTATCGATGTAGTCATCAGCGACATCCAGTACGAGGGCTACGTAGAAAAACAGCACGCCGAGATCAAGCGGATGACTGAAGTGGAACAGCGGCCGATCCCGACCGCTTTTCCCTACGAACGCGTTCCAGGGTTGGGAAACGAGGCCATCGCCGTACTCAGCCGGTTCCGGCCGACGACCCTGGGGCAGGCGGGGAGACTCGCCGGGGTCAATCCCGCCGACCTGACCCTGCTGGAAATCGCGATTCGGGGCCGCCACGCGGGGGCGGGAACCTCTCAGCCGAGGTAGATTTGGGGCGGTCCACTTCGGAAGTCGGGGTCTCGCCAACTTGACGTTTCTCGGCGGCGGTCCTTTGATTGCGTTCGATTCAAGGTCGGCCGGCAACCTCCGCGGGGTGGGTCCGCAGCTGGTGTCTCTCGACAGTTCGTAAAGGATTCGATTACATGGCTCGCTATATCGGCCCGAAGGTCAAGTTGTCTCGCAAGGTGGGCGTTCCCATCGCGGACATCCCCAAGCACACCTCCAAGCGCCAATTGAACCCGCCGGGTCAGCACGGCTTCCGGGGCCGACGCCTGCGCGATTACGGCGTGCGACTCAATGAAAAGCAGAAGCTCCGTTACCACTACTCGGTGCTCGAAAAGCAGTTCCGCCGTGTCCTTGCTGAGTGTACCCGACAGACCGGCAACACCGGTGAGATTCTCCTCCAGACGTTGGAGCGCCGCCTCGACAACGTCGTCCGCCGCGCGGGCCTTGCTCGCACGATCTGGGCGGCACGCCAGATGGTGGTGCACGGCCACGTAATGGTGAACGGCAAGAAGGTCGATCGCCCGAGTTGCCAGGTGCATGTCGGCGACGTCATCACCTGCAAAGAGAAGATCCAGAAGCTTGTTCGCGAGAACATGGAGTCGCTGGCCGGTCACGTTGTGCCTGGCTGGATGGATCTCAATCCGGCCGAGCTGACGACGAAGATCGTCTCCGTTCCCACGCCCGACCAGATCCCGTTTGAAGTCGATCCGAACCTGATCGTCGAATTGTACAAGTAGTCGATCGCACGGCAGGAACCGGGGGGTCACCCGGAAGAGCCTGTCTCGCTGTCGATGCTCGATATGTCGCCACGGTCGGTCGGGTTGCCTCGGCCGACCGTTGCTTTTGAAGGGTGCCCGTGCAGGCGCGAAATGTGGTTTCATCGGCGGGCCATCGCACCTACGATCCGCTCTGAACGTGTCGCCTAATCGCCCGAGGAAGGCTCATCGGTCATGTTGAAGTTTCTGCGACGGTACCAGGCCTGGATCATGGCGGTCGGTGGTTCACTGCTGATGGTCGCGTTTCTCCTGCCCCAGGCGATTCAGCGATTCGGCAACATGACGCTCAACAAGCCGGTGTTCAAACTGACCATCGACGGTGACACCACATCCGTCTACACGCAGGAATGGCAGGATGCGAGTTCCGAACTGGCTATCTTGGAAGCCATGTTCAATTCGCGCGACATCGGGCCGTTGCTGAGCTTCCCGGCCTATGACTCGGAAGATCCCGATTCGCCCGGCCTGCATGGCACCGATCACTGGATCATGCTCAAGCGAGAAGCGGCCCTGGCAGGACTTCTCGGCGGTCCGAGCGACGGGGACCGGCAGATCCAGGAGCAGGCCGCCACCATCGCGGCTCAGCAGCGCGTGGATGTCGCTGAAGTCTACAATCGCCTCATTCAGGTGCTCGGTAGCGAAGCCGCTCGGTCCCACATGAGTCTCGAAGACGGCAAGCAGGCGTTCGCCACGCTTGCCGGAATCGGCCGCCTCATCGACAAGTACGCCGGCGCTCCGATCGCTTCCGATGCACGCGTGCGACATCTCGTCGATCAGTTTGAAGACAAGGTCAACGTGGCGATGGTTTTCGTCGATGCGTCGGATCACATGGCCGATCTGCCCGAGCCTGACGAAGCGCTGCTGATCGACCAATTCGAAAAGTATCGTGCTGTCAAGGCAGGGGAGGGCGAACAGGGATTCGGCTATCGCCTCGAGGATCGAGCCAAGGTGGAGTATCTCGCCATCAAGTACCAGAGTGTTCTCGACAAGATCGAAGCCTCGGGCCTCGAAGCGAGAAAGTGGTACCAGCGTAACGAGGATCAGGCCCGCGCCAACGCGGATGGCACCAAGCCTTCTTTCGACGAAGTTGCCGATGACGCGATTGAGGCATATCGCCGCGCCAAGGCGGAGGAGATGATGACCGAGATCTCTCGGTTTATCAAGGGTGAATTGCTCAAAGCCATTCAGCCACTCGCGCACGATGGCGCGTACCGAGTGTTGCCCGAAAACTGGGCCGACCAGCGCGTGTCATTCGAGACGTTGCGGGAGCAGATTCAACAGCAGTTCGGCGTCACGGTGGAATACCACGCCGACGCCCAGAAGTGGTACACCCTGGCCGAACTCGGCCAGATGCCGGATATCGGTGGTGCGACGAGACTGGCCGGCGTCTCCAACATGAGCTTCAGCCAACTCGTCGGGGCGCATCGTGAATTGGGTAAGAGCAGCGTGCCTGGACTTCAGGCCGGCGTGGCGGATTCCACGCTTCTGCGCCGCAACGAGTTCAATCGTGGACGGGTCGGTCCGACGTCATTTCCAGGCGACGCGTTCCTGTACCGCGTTATGGCGATCGATCTGGCCCGACCGCCAGTCTCGCTTGACGAGGTGCGCGATCAGGTCGTCAAGGATGTCAAGCGCCAGCAGGCCTACGAGAAGCTGACGGCAGACATTGACGCATGGTGGCGACGAGGAATGGACGAGGGACTCGATGACCTTGCCAAGTCGATCGAGACCAACGTCCGTCGCGGCTCCGTCTCTCGATACGGCAACCTCAACAGCGGGCCCGAAGACTTCAAGCCCAACAGCGTCGGCGGCATCACCAGCACGACACTCGTGACCGCAGTGCTCGATCGTGTGAACAAGTTTGAACCACTCACCAAGCTGGCCGACCAGCCGATGGAACAGCGGCTGCTTACTTCCCCAGTTCCCGAGCGCCTCGGCATCGCAATCGTCCGGCTCGAAAGCCACTTCCCCACGACGCGTCAGCGCTGGCTGAGCATCATTGATACCGGCATGCGCATTTCCGGATTGAGCAACACTCCACTTTCGGCCACGCAGGTTCTGATGGACCGTGATTTCTACGACGAGAACATGGCGCCCTTCTCCTTCGACGTCCTCAAGCAACGCTTCAACTACGTTGACGAGCGGCCCGAGTCCGAACGGGAATCCGCCAAGCCCGAAGGCGTAAGCGCGCCCGACAACCCCGGCTGAACGAATCGATCGCATTCACATCGGAATGCGAGAATCCCGGCGACCCTACCTGATCGCGACGGGGCTTTCGTAGCTGCGCCCTGTGCGATTCTCGTAGTAGTTGATGAACGCGCTGTTGAGCACGCGATAGCCGCCTGGCGTAGGATAGCGGCCGGTGAAATACCAGTCACCCGTGTGTCGCGGCAAAGAAGCCCGCAGCCCTTCGATGGATTGGTAGATGATCTGCAGTTCACCCTGCCAGTCGATCACGACCGGCCGGATGATCTCGGCGATCTTTTCGCTGAGTCGATCGAGCGTGATTCCATCGTAGATCCGCTGGACGTGGTTCTGATACGTTCCGATTGGCAGGCCCACTTGCGCCTTGCACGATTCGTACACCTCGTCGATGAGCGGCTGCTGGCCGTCCTGTCGCCGGATAGAGATGGCCGCCTCAAACGCGACAAACCGCTGCAGTTCGCTCATGTCGATGCCGTAGCAGTCTGGATACTTGATCGGCGGAGCACTGCTTAGCACGATGATCTTGCGCGGCTTGAGGCGTGAGAGCATTGTGATGATCGAATTGCGAAGCGTCGAGCCGCGCACGATCGAGTCGTCCAGCACGACCAGCGTGTCCTCGGGACTCACCACGCCTCGTGTGATGTCGTAAACGTGGCTGATCAGGTCGCTGCGCTGCCCGTCCTGTGTGATGAACGTGCGGACCTTCTGGTCTTTGTGCGCTGCCTTCTCGACGCGCGGAATGCCGTTGGTGAGTCGGGCCACATCTTCATGCGTGAGTCGCCCCGCCTCGCTCAGCCGCCAGATCTCATCGGCATTGCGGTGTCGGATGATGCGCTCGGTTTCCTCGATCAGACCCAGGAACGCCGTCTCCGCCGTGTTCGGTATGAAACTGTACACGGTATGGTCAATGTCAAAGTTCACGGCTTCGAGCGTGCGCAGCGCCAGTTGTCGGCCGAGGTTCTTGCGCTCGCCGTAGATTGCTTTGTCGTTGCCGCGCGAAAAGTAAATGCGCTCGAACGTGCACTGCCGCAGTTCACCCGGTTCCTTGATCTGGTGCTCGGCGATCTGCCCGTTCTGGCGAATCACCAGCGCTGCGCCGCGGCCGATGTAGCGAATCTCCTCCGGCTCGACGTCGAACACCGTCGTCAGTGCCGCCCGTTCGGACGCCACGGCCACGATCTCGTCGTCCTGGTAGTAGAAAACCGGTCGAATGCCGTTGGGATCGCGGTACACGAACGCATCACCGTTGCCGATCAACCCGGTGAACACGTACCCGCCATCCCAGTCCTTGCTCGCCCTGCGCAGCACCCGTGGAATGTCGAGCCGCTCGCTGACCGCGCGGGCAAGATCCTCGCCATGCAGATCTGGCGTCTGAGCCTCGATCTCGGCCAGCAGGTAATCGTTCTCGCGATCAAGGTAATGGCCGATCTTCTCCATCACCGTCAGCGTGTCCGACACGCCCACAGGCCGCAGCCCGTAGCCGATGAGTTCAGAGAAGATCTGGTCCGCGTTGGTCAGGGTGAAGTTACCAGCCAGCACGAGGCTGCGCGTTGCGGCGGTGTTGTGGCGCACGTATGGGTGACACGTCGCCACCCCGTCTTCGCTGAACGTGCCGTAGCGGAGGTGGCCGAGGTAGAGTTCGCCGACAAACTCGAATCGCTTTTTGAGCCGCTCGTCGGGCCGGCCGGTGTGTTTGCGCTTGACGATCTTGGACAGATCCTTGTGGATGTCCTCAAAGAGGACCGACACCGCGTCCTTCTTGGCCGACCGCTTGCGAAAGATGTACGGCTCACCCATGGGCATGTCGAACTTGACGACCGCCACGCCCGCCCCATCCTGCCCGCGGTTCCGCTGCTTGATCATCAGGAGCTGGAGCTTGTCCAGCCCCCAGGTGGGGGTGCCGTACTTGGCTCGGTAGTGGCTCAGCGGCTTGAGCAGTCGGACTACGGCCAGGCCGCATTCATGCTTGATGGGATCGCTCATGGATTACCGAATGTTAACGGTGCGTGAGCCTCGCGACAAACGAGGTCTTGCCCGCAAGTGGCCAACCTCTGTCGGGATCAGGTCATCAGCCAGCGCAGTAGAACCACAAGTCCAGCCAGACCCAGCAGCGTGCTGAAGATCAAAACAAAACTCAAGGGAACGTCCCGCAAACCCCGACCATCCGATCGCAACTCGACCGAGTCGACGCGATTGCAGCTCGATTCGCGGACCGGAACAATCCGTAGCCGGTCGGCCAGTTCCCACGTCGAGTCGGCGCCGGCCGACGCCATCCTCGCCTCATCCTGCACGATCGCGATCACGAGATTGGCGTCAAACGGCCGCATGCCGAGCTGGTACGCCAAGACAAGCAACTTGGCCCGACGGTCCGCGGTAAGCGCCGCGCCCTGCAGTTCGTTCCGCGTTTGGGCGGCCAGCATCCAGCGCGGGTCATTGGGGTCGAGGTCATGCCGGATGGATGCAGCACGATTCTCGCGGGCGATTTCCCGCAGCGCCGCCGATCGATCCAGAGCGACCGCCGCCGCCGAGTCGTCTGGAATCCGACCTCCGACAAGTCGAAGAACTGGCGTCGCAGCGGCATTGGAGCGGAGGTTCACGATCGCGTTCCCAAATCGGGTGTTAGCGGATCGAGCCTCCGTGCTCGCGGTAGCGGGGGGCCTGCATCATGCGGGCTGACGTTTCAAGTGTAATCCGAATCGCTCCATGAGCAACCTCAACTCGCCGAGGTTTCGCAGATTGCCCGGCTTATCGGAGTGCGAGACCGGATCTGGCCGTCTCCACCCGCCGCGCCGAGAGCCATCTCCGGCTTTCCTCGCCGATCATGCGCCCGGATTCCGCATCGAAATCGTGGCCAGACCCCCGCTCGCGGGATGAAATCAGGGCCGACGTTGGTTTGGTGGTTGACGTCGATGTCGCTGCAGCCCCAAGTGCCTCAGCGACGACCAAACCACGGCGTCGGGTTCGGTGCCGGTGTGCCCGGGCCAAGTCACGTTCCGCGTCCATTCTTGCTAGGGGATGACCATGAAGAAGAGAGGCATGTTGGCCGCACTGCTTGCGGCCGGTTTCATCAGCGCCAGCGCGTTCGGTTCGAATTCGCAGTTGGCGCGGCTGCTGGATCAGCGGCCCGGAGTTCGGGCGTTCAATTGGGAAGGGAAGCTCACTCGTCTCTACGGTGCGCCGATTTCTACCGGCGCCGATCCAGAAGACAGCGCGTGGAATCTCCTTGAGCAATACGCCGGAGTCTTCGACGCCGAACTGGCCGATCTTGTCCAAACGCCCACTGCGGACGGCCTGGCCTTTCAGCCGGTCATGTATGACCGCAGCACGGGCGACTACAAGTTCTTCGCCATCTACTTCGCGCAGGTGCGCAATCACGTGTCGGTGTTCGACAGCAGCCTGACGCTGGTCGTCCGCAACGATCGCGCGGCGGGCTACCCGGTCGTCCTCGCCGTGAACAACCTCAAGGACTTGAGCAGTTTCGTCGATCCGCAGAACCAATTGAACCCGGCGCAAATCAAGAGTTTGCGCAATGGCCTCCCCGTCACAACTCAACCTGACAAGGTCATTTTCGTCGATGAGCACGGAGGCGAGCAGGCTTCCGCGCGCCTTGCGTACACCTACATCAGTGAGACGGGCACACCGGAGATGGGCATCGGTATTGGCATCAACGGTGAGGCTCGCCAGGGCGCCTATGACAAACGCCGCGTCTTCGTCGATGCCGTGACGGGTGCGGTCATTCACGACGAAACTCTGATTCACACCGTTGATGTTGTCGGCAACGTAAAGGGCAAGGCGACTCCCGGCCTTTTGCCCGACAAGACCAACAACCCGCCGGTCACTATGGATATGCCCAATGTAACCGTCCAGATTGTTGGCGGCAACAGCGCCAACACCGACGCCAACGGTGACTACGTCATCTCCAATGGCGGCGGTGCACAGGTCACCGTCCGCAGCCGCATGGTTGGTCCATCCCTGCTGCAGGGTGTGTTCCCCACGGGCGGCACTCCCATTCAGACTGATCTGAACGTGCTCCCCCCCGGCCCGGCCGACTTCATTCACAATGACGCACCAACTGAGCTGGTCACATCGCAGGTCAATGCGATGCTCCATACCTCGATGATCCATACCCGTGTCCTCGAAATCAACCCCTCGTATCCGCAGGCCGGTCGCTCCTTCCGCGCCAACGTGAATCTCACGGACACCTGCAACGCCTACTACGACGGCTCCTCCATCAACTTCTACCGTCGTGGCGGCGGCTGCTGGAACACGGCCTACTCTACCGTCGTTTATCACGAATACGGCCACAAGCTCGTCGGTGACGCCGGCACCAGCCAGGGCGCCTATGGCGAAGGCATGGGCGATGTCATGGGCATCGTCATGACGGAAAACCCCATCACCGGTGAAGATTTCTTTGAAAGCGGACAGGACATCCGCGATGCTCGCATCGGTCGACAGTATCCCTGCTCCGGCGAGATTCACGCCTGCGGCCAGGTCCTGTCCGGATGCGCGTACTTCACGCAGGAAGCGCTGCGCATCACTGAGCCTTCGCAGTATCGCGACATCCTTGGCGATCTCGCGCTCAATTCCGTGCTCTTCCGTCCCTCGGGAATCAGCCCGGCGATCACCATCGACTGGCTGACCCTGGACGACGATGACAACAACCTCGGCAACGGAACGCCGCACTACACGGAAATCAACGACGGCTTCAGCCGCCACAACATGGCCGCTCCCCCGCTGGCTCTGCTTGAGTTCACTTATCCCAATGGCCGACCCGACCGGGTCGACCCCGCCGGCGGCACGACCCTCCGCGTCGCGATCTCGGGACTCAACTCCCAGCCGCGCTCAGGAAGCGGGATGTTCCACTACAACGACGGCGGTGGTTGGAACGCCATTCCGATGAACGAGGTTCAGTCCAACGTCTACGACGCAACGTTTCCCGCAGTGACCTGCGGCAACACGGTGAACTACTACATCAGTGCCGAGACCACAGACAACGTGACGGTTACCGATCCCGACAACGCTCCCACGTCAAACTTCTCGACTATCGCGGCGAACAACATCATCAACTTCTTCTCAGACGACTTCGAATCCGACATGGGTTGGACCGTGGCCAATCAGAATCTCACGGACGGCGCTTGGGAGCGAGGAATCCCCGCCGGTGACGGCAGCCGGCAGGATCCCACCAGCGACTTTGATGGCTCGGGTCGATGCTACCTTACCGCCAATCGCGTAGGAAACTCGGATGTCGATGGCGGCCCCACGCAACTCACTTCGCCAACCTTCAACATGAGTGCCGGAGACGGCATCGTGCGCTATGCACGCTGGTTCGTCAGTGTCAACGGCGTCACCGATCGATTCACCGTCGAGATCTCCAACAACAACGGCGCCAACTGGACCGTGGTCGAGAACATCGCCAACCAGGGCGAGCAGTGGGTTGAGCACGAGTTCCGCGTCAGCACGTTTGTGACTCCCACTGCCAACATGAAGCTGCGCTTCACAGCGGTTGACAATCCCAACGACTCCGTGACCGAAGCCGGCATCGACGCCGTTCAGATCTTCGCGATCGACTGCAGCGGCGGTTCAAACTACTCGCTCGACGTGACGGGCACCTGCCCCGGCAGCGTCAACGTGGCGTGGAGTGGAGCAACGCCCAGCCGCCAGCAGGCCATCGTGTTCGGCAACAACCTTGGCAGCACCACCATTCCAACGGGACCGTGCCAGGGAACGATGCTGGGGATTTCGGGCTCCGTTCGTCTCATCACGACCATTGGCACCGGAAACGGCAGCGGTTCGATCAATGGACAAGCCGGCGCCGGCGCGTGCGGCCACTATCTGCAACTCGTCGAATCCGGCTCGTGCGTAACGAGCAATACCGATCAGATCCCCTGATTGATCTGCCTGATGTACCGAAGCGCACCCTCCCTCGCCTCGCGGCGAGGGAGGGTGTGCCGTTTTTCTGGGACGTGCGCACATGGAATTGCGGCATTCTGACCAGTTTGCTGTTGCGTTTCGATCCAAGATCGGGTACATTCTCGACATTGCCCGGGTGTGGCCGGGACTGATCGATATTCACAATCAAATTGGCAAGGAGAGAATCATGAAGCAGGTTTCCGTTCTTGTGGCACTGGCGGCGTGCACACTTGGTAGCAGCGTCGCGCTCGCCCAGAATCCCGTGATCACCAGTTATGACATCGCCGACGCAGCCCGCTCAGGATTCGGCGGATGGGCTCATACCTATGGCGGCACCATCGTCGACACCGGCTCGTTCAGCGCCAACGGGTTCTCGTTTACCCGGGCTGACTATTCCGGCGGTTCGGGAACCCTCAACGATGGCTCGGAAGGCACGAGCGCCGGCGACACGCAGTTGTTCGCCAACAACGCCAACGCCCATCCGAAGATCACGCTGCACCTGGACGGCAGCTACGCGATCGCTTCGATCACGCTTTACAGCTTCGACAGCGGAAATTCGATTCCGGGCACCATCGTGGCATGCGATGTCACAATCGGTGGACAGACCCAGAGTTTCAACACCACTGAACCTACCCTGCACGACGAGTTCATCGATCTTTCCAATTCGCCATTGGGGAATATTCCGACGAACACCGTTATTCTGGACAACTTCGTCTGGGGCGGCAACAACGGGTTGAACGAAATGTTCTGCATCGGCGAAATCGGGCTGGTCGGCGGCAGCACCGGGTTCTCACTCAACGTCACCGGCACGTGCCCCGGAACCGTCACCGTGGCATGGCGAAACGCGACGCCCAGCAGGCAGTTGGCCATCGTCTTCGGTAACAACCAGGGCAATACGACGATCCCCACTGGCCCGTGTGCGGGAACCCAACTCGGGGTCCAGGGCAGCGTGAGACTCGTCAACACCATCGGATCGGGTAGCGGAAGCGGCTCGGTCAACGGCGGCGCAGGAACTTCCGCCTGTGGCCACTTCCTCCAACTCGTCGAGTCCGGCTCTTGCGATACCAGCAACGTGGCTCGCATTCCCTGATCCACTCCGACGCTGAGCGATTCTCAAAACACCCTCCCGGCCCCAGGCCGGGAGGGTGTTCTCGTTTTGGGAACCGGCCGGAGCTGCCCAAAGGGGTGGATGTGCCACCTGAACGGGCGGCTACTCGCAAGGCAAGCGCGACATTGCGGTAGGATTACGTCAGGTTTTCATGATTCTTGCCGGATTTATTGACTTTCTCGCCGGGTTATCGGTATATTGATCGCGGATGTCCGGAGATGAACTGTTTCATCCTCGAAGGGGAGTGAGGCGACTGTCCCGCGCGTGGCTGCCCCGCGACACCGCCTCCGGAATGTCAATATCCGCTTCCAATCCGAGTCTTGATCGCCACTCGTGCGTCTCGCTGTGGGCCGCACGCCGTCAGTGGTGATGTCCCGTGGCAACAAGGCCCGGTGCGCCGCCATTGCGCACCCATTCTGTAACGAAGGAGAGCAAAAATGAATCGTCATCGTGGTTTGGTTCTAGGGGCCGCTTTGCTCGGCATGCTCGGATTCGCATGCTCGGCGGGCGCGCAGCAAATCGATTTCCAGCAACTCGAGCACAACGACGCCCTCACCAATGACGAGGGCACCGTGGTCCTTGAGGACGGATTCCAGGTTACCAAAGGTCAGAGTGAGCCGTTCAACTTTGCGACGTTTGGCACGCAGGTTGATCGCTACCCGGGGTCGACAGCATTGTTCAATAATACCGTCAACGGCGTGATCAAGGTCAGTGCAGTCGATGGTCATTCGTTTAGCGTGACATCGATCGACTTCGCCAATCTCAACAGTCCCGGCTCAGTCGCGATCCACCTCGTCGGCAACAAGACTGGAGGCGGTCAGGTTACGCAGACCATCAATCACACCGATCCGGACGGCCAGCTTCCGCTTGACCTCGTGACCTACAACCTGAGCGGCTTCAGCAATCTCGACTCCATCGAGTGGGTGCAGGAGAGTCCCTTCCACCAGTTCGACAACGTGCGACTTACTGGTGGAATCGAAATCAGCGGCTATGACATTGTCAACGCTGCCCGGAGCGGCTTTGGCGGATGGGCCCATGACTATCACGGTGTGATTGTGGACACCGGGAGTTTCTCGGCCAACGGCTTCTCGTTTACTCGCGCCAACTACAGCAGCGGCTGCGGTACGCTCAATGACGGCTCGGAAGGCACCAGTTCCCAGGATACCGAACTCTTCGCCAACAACGCCAATGCTCGCCCGAGGATCACCCTGCGACTGAACGGTGATTTCAAGGTCAAGGCCATCACGCTGTACAGTTTCGACGGTGGAAACAGCATCCCGGGATCAATCCGAGGCTGCGATGTGACTATTGGCGGCCAGACCTTCTCATTCAATACGACTGAGCCGACACCCAACGATGAATTCATCGATCTGACGGGTTCACCGCTGGGCAACATCGCCACGCGCCAGGTCATCCTGTCGAACTTCATCCATGACGGCAGCAATGGCCTCAACGAAATGTTCTGCATCGGCGAGATCGGTCTGCGAGGCGTTTCCAGCGGCTGCACGATTGATCAGAACCAGCCAAGTCATCCGTCCTACATGGCTGGGTTCGGCCAGACCGATCTGGCGCAGTCCTTCCAGCACCCGACCTCCCGCAACATCTGCGGCGCCGGCATCAAGCTCCAGCCCGGCATCGGCTCGACCGATACCGTCCGTATCTCCCTCTGGGATCGGCTCCCCAACAACGGCGGCACCAGGCTCGCCACCGGATCCGTTCAGGGTACGGAAGGTTGCTGGGTTGATGTGTTCTGGAACCCAGTCACCATCACCCCCAACACCACATATTTCCTCGTCTTCGACGGCAATACCACGCTGGGAATCTCCGGTGACACCGGCAACCCGTATCCCCGTGGTCAGGTCTATGCCAATGCCGGATTCCAGTCCTTCCCGACCTTTGATTACACCTTCCGAACCTACAGCGATCCGACGCCCCAAGGCATCAATCTGACCGTTACCGGCACCTGTCCGGGCACCGTCACGGTCCGCTGGACCAATGCGCAGCCCAACGCAACTGTTGCATTGATCTTCGCCAAAAACACCGGCGCGTTTGTGATTCCGTTTGGACCTTGCCAGGGTACCCGTCTGGGACTCGGCTCAAACCAGATCCAGCTGGTTAATACCTTCCCGTCAGGAGCACTGGGCAGTGGCAGTCGAACCGGCGCCGTCGGCAACGCCGCCTGTCGTGGCTACCTGCAGATGCACGACATCCCGAACTGCACGCTGAGCAACGTGGCTCAGTTGCCGTAATCGGGTAACGAATCTCGTCTGACGTGATTCACCAGCTCCCCGGCGCACCTGCGCCGGGGAGCTGTCGTTTTCCAGGGAGGCGCTCAGGAGTATCCGGTCCCAAACCCTAAGGTGCTGCTAGGAAACGCCTTAACTCTCATTGTGCCGATCCTGGGCCGTCTTCCAAGGCCCGGGCTTGACCTCGAAAGTGAGGCTCAATGCGGCCTTTATCTGAAGCTCCGAGCCGCTCCATTCGGTGGTGTCAGGGTAACTTTCTTTGCGAAGATTTGCATAATTCTCGTCAATTAGGTGCCGGAATGCATGGAATATGGGCGGCACGCTGCGATCACGAGTATGCTTCCGACATTCAACGGAGGGGATTCCGAGTGCACGTGGCACGCCTGATCACCCCTCGCACACAGAAACAGAGGAGAGATTCCATGAATCGTTATGCATTGGCTGGTATGGCGCTTCTCGCGCTCGGCGGCACCGCGTTTGCCGATGGGTTCATCGGCATGGGCGGGTTCTCCGGCGGCGAAACGGTCATCGACTTCAACACGACCGACATGACCACGCTCGGTTCGCCCACCGCGAACATCGGCAACGGCATCACCGTGACCAACAGTGGTGGCGGCACTGGCGGAACTGGATGGCGCGGCAACATCGACTGGAGCACGTTCTTCGACAACATTCCCGGCGCCTCGCTCGGTCGCGCGCTGGGCGACGGCTGGGGCGCCTCTGATCTGCTCTATGACTTCACCGGCGCCGGCAATCCGAATCGCGCTGGCATGCTGCTGTCCACCGGAACGGCAACCACCTGGACCGTCGATGTCTATGGGCCCTCGTTCAATCATCTGGCATCCACAAACGTGACCATGCCCGGCGCTCAAGACGCCGTGTTTGTCGGCTACGAGGCTTCTGGCGGCATCGGCTACATCCAACTGACCGACGTCGAGAACGGCTACATCACCATTATGGATGATGTCCGCTTTGAGAGCACCGGCGGTGGCGGCAACGTCATCATCGACTTCCAGGCCCTCGAGCACAACGACAACCTGGTCGCCGACCACGGTACGGTCGTGACCGAAGATGGATTCCAGGTCACCAAGGGTCAGGGCGAGCCATTCAATTTCGCAACGTTCGGCACACAGGTTGATCGCTATCCCGGATCGACCGCCCTGTTCAACAACACCGTCAACGGTCTGATCAAAATCAGCGCCATCGATGGTCATTCGTTCGATGTGCAGTCGATCGACTTCGCCAATCTGAACAGTCCGGGCACCGTTGCGATCCATCTCGTCGGCAACAAGACCGGCGGTGGCCAGGTGACCCAGACCATCAATCACACCGATCCGGATGGCATTCTGCCCCTCGACCTCGTCACCTACAACCTCACCGGCTTTAGCGGCCTCGACTCGATTGAGTGGACACAGGAATCGTCCTTCCACCAGTTCGATAACGTCGTGATTTCAAGCGGCAATCCCAGCATCAGCCTGTCGGTTCGTGGCACTTGCCCCGGTAGCGTGACGGTGAGCTGGTCGGGCGCGCAGCCCAACTCGACGGTTGCGTTGATCTTTGCGAAGAACACGGGTTCGTTCGTGATTCCCTTCGGCCCCTGCCAGGGAACGGTCCTTGGTCTTGGCGCCAACCAGATTCGTCTGGTCAACACCTTCGGCGCTGGCAGCAATGGCAGCGGCAGCCGCAGCGGCCAGGCCGGCTCCTCCGCTTGTCGTGGCTACCTGCAGATGCACGACATCCCGAACTGCACGTTGAGCAACGTGGCTCAGTTGCCGTAATCGGGTAACGAATCTCGTCTGACGTGATTCACCAACTCCCCGGCGCACCCGCGCCGGGGAGTTGTCGTTTTGAAGCCTTCTCACCGCATCAACCCACTACGATTGCAACTGATCTCAACGAAATTGTGTGGCGCCTGCACACAAATCATGCAGAGTTCAGGTTGCCGCGCATCGACTTTTCGTGCGGCGCAGGTCGATTCCCTAAGCACTCCAACCCACTCTTTGACAGTCCTCTTGCAGCGCATTGCGCGGCGGGATATACGATTGAAAGAGGAACGGAGAGATCGAGCGGCTGCGCGTGGCATCCGGCCGGCTCCCCGCAAGGACACGAACAAAGGGAGAGAGAGATGAAACGGCTTCTATTAGTCGGCTCGTGTGTGTTCGCATTGGGCGGCACCGCGTTCGGTGACGGCTTCATTGGCATGGGAGGATTCTCCGGCAGCGAGAACGTCATCGATTTCAATGCGACGGACATGACACTGCTCACCCATCCGACTGCAAACATCGGCAGCGGCATCACTGTGACCGACAGTGGTGGTGGTACAGGCTTCGGCGGATGGCGCGGCAACATCGACTGGAGCACCTTCTTTGACAACATCCCCGGCGCATCGCTTGGGCGCGCGCTGGCGGACAGTTGGGGCGCCTCTGATCTCATGTATGATTTCACCGGTGCGAGCAATCCAAATCGCGCAGGAATGCTCCTTTCCACCGGCGTCGCCACCACTTGGACCGTCGAAGTCTACGGCCCGTCGTTCAATCTGCTCGGCACCACCAACGTGACCATGCCGGGCGACGGCGACGCCGTGTTCGTCGGCTACGAAGCCTCGGGCGGCATCGGCTATATGCGTCTGATCGACATCGAGAACGGCTACATCACCATCATGGATGACGTCCGTTTCGAGAACATCAGCGGTGGCAACGTCATCATCGACTTCCAGGCCCTCGAGCACAACGACGGCCTGACGAACGACGAAGGGGATATCGTCCTCGAGGACGGCTTCCAGGTCACCAAGGGTCAGGGCGAGCCATTCGGCTTTGCGACCTTCGGAACGCAGGAAACCCGTTATCCTGGTTCGACCGCTCTCTTCAACAACACCGTTGCCGGTCTGTGCAAGATCAGCGCCGTCGATGGCCATTCGTTCGATGTCTCATCGATCGACTTTGCGTGCCTCAACAGCCCCGGTAGTGTGACGATCAACCTCGTCGGCAACAAGACCGGCGGCGGCCAGGTGTTCCAGACCATCAATCACGCGGATCCGGACGGCCAGCTTCCGCTCGACCTCGTGACCTACAACCTCAGTGGCTTTACTGGTCTCGACTCGATCGAGTGGACACAGGACAGCCCGTTCCATCAGTTTGACAACATCGTCATCCCCGGTGGAGGCGGCGGCCTCGAACTGTCCGTCACGGGCGATTGCCCCGGTACGGTCACAGTGCGCTGGGCCAACGGGACGCCGAGCGTCACGCTTTACCTGATCTTCGCGGGCAACACGGGCAGCTTCCGAGTGCCCTTCGGCCCCTGCCAGGGAACGATCCTCGGCTTGGGGAATCGGAGCATCCGGCTCGTGAATCAGTTCAACTCCGGCGGTGGCAGCGGCAGTCGCAGTGGTCATGCGGGTTCATCGGCCTGCGGTGGCTACCTCCAGCTCCTGGAATCGCCAGGCTGCAACCTGAGCAATGTTGCCGAGATTCCGTGAGGCTCTGACAGAACCGGTATGTTGGGTTTGGCCGACTCCCCGGCGTGCAAGCGCCGGGGAGTTTCGTTTGCTGACCATGTTCCGCTTGGTGGAGTGCTTCGATACAATGGCCGCAGTGTTGCGCCACTCGCGTCGTGCGAGGTGGTTTTGAGATTCGAAGCGACGAGGAGAAAGGCGAGTCATGCAATCACACGAGATCGACTACGAAATCATCGGCGACGACCTGCAGGCGGTTGTCATAACCCTCGACCCGCGCGAAGCCTGCGTCGCCGAGGCCGGCGCCATGATGTACATGGAAGACGACATCGACATGGCTACGCAGCTGTCCATGCAGGACAACGGCGGCGGGATCTTCGGCAAGCTCTTCGAGGCCGGCAAACGCATGATCGCTGGCGAGAGCTTCTTTATCACCATGTTTGCCAACAAGGGCGCCCAACGCCGCAACGTCGCGTTCGCCGCGCCGTATCCCGGCCACGTGGTCGCGCTTCCGCTGCGCGAGCATGGCGGTCATGTCATCTGTCAGAAGGACGCGTTCCTGTGTGCTGCATACGGCACCAACGTGGACATCGCCTTCAACAAGCGTCTCGGAGCCGGCTTCTTCGGTGGCGAGGGGTTCATCCTTCAGCGGCTCACCGGCGATGGCTACGCCTTCCTCCACGCCGGTGGTTCCGTGACCAGGCATCGACTCGAACCCGGCCAGACCCTGCGCGTCGATACCGGGTGCATCGTGGGATTCGAGACCACCATCGACTATGACATCCAATTCGTCGGCGGCGTCAAGACGGCGCTGTTTGGTGGCGAAGGTCTCTTCCACGCTGTGCTGCGCGGCCCGGGCATCGTCTGGTTGCAGACCCTGCCATTCAGTCGACTCGCCGATCGGATCCTCGCCTGCGCCCCGAGCCGCGGCGGCAAGCAGATGGGGGAGGGCTCGGTGCTCGGGGGCGTGTGGCGCATGATGGATGGCCGCTAGCGCCGGGCGCGTGGTCATCCAGGCCCGACTGATCCGATGCGTCGAGCTACTCAATTGGCACGACGTTGGTGGTGGCGCATCCCTTGATGTCGATCATCTGCACGTAGCCACCGCACACACTCGGACGAATGACGCCGTTGAATTCGCCGCTTCCGTCGGAATCCGACCGGCCTGTCCCCGCACGGATCAGCGTGGGCAAGCCGAGGTCGAATTGCAGGCCCGCGCAGGCGAACTGCCGAGGGATTCGCTCGGTTCCAAGTTGGCGCGAATACAGAACCGCCACTGTTCCGTTTGGCTTGGCGTTCGTCCACGCCAACTTGACGGTGCCGCCGGATGGGCACGGAGACGCATTGAGCCGGGCAATCGGCCAGCCGTACTGGTAGGCGCCCAGTCGGCCATCGTAAGCTATGCCCGAAATACCGATCCGTGAGACACCGGAAAGCGGTACGCGCACACGCCAGAGAGGGCCGTCCACAGCGGGCGCAAGATCCAGCGGCGGATGTTTGAATCCGGGATTAACGTCATACCAGCCCTTTTCGTCGACTTGCGCCGCCCATTCACTGCGCTCATTCAATGTGGCGGATGACGAGTACCTTCCGTTTCCTACGCCGAAGTACCAGCAGTTCATGAAGTCGAAGTTGTCCGGAGTATGGGTGGTCGCACCATTGGTGAGGTATGTCGACGCCGCCGACGCAAACACACACTGTTCAGCGATGACGCGGCCTTGATCCCCTGCTCGAATGAAGGATCGATTGCCCCCGTTGGGGTACTCGTCGTAAAACGTCACGCCGAGCAGATAGAGTACGTCGTCAGGGTTTTTGACCCAAATCGCTCGCGATGCGTTCGTGCCATCCAGTCGAGTAATGAATTCGCTGGACTGAATGACGACCTGTGTCCCGGATCTGTTGAACATCAGGCACGAGTGCGTGATGCCTCCGGTAACCGCTGCCCTGCGGAAGTCGAGTCGACACCGCACAAACGAAACGAAACCTTCAACATTGGAAAAGTCGCAGTTCTCTGCAACGCACTCGACGTAACGCACGGGATAGGCTTCGACGTCGCGGCCATCTGAGACCGACGGCGTGGTCTGACCCGCGCCGAAGGCGTTGCCCGTAGCCCCTTCATAGCCAATGGCTTTGCAGCGAAAGAACTCCAGGTCGCGCACCTCGGCGCCGCCTCCGCCTGTGTGCGTGTAATACCCGCCAATCCGATCTTCCACATCCAGCGGATTGCCCTGCCAGTCGAGAATGCCGTAGAGATGCGCCTCGCAATCCTGCGCCCGACAGCCACTGACATGATCAGTTGCGGCGTAGAAGACAAAGTGGTTGCTCCGCCCGTGAAGGCCGCGCCCGATGCAGGCGATGAGCTTGTTGTTGCGGCAGACATCTCCTACGAAACCCACCGAGTGGTATCCGCAATCCTCAAACAAACAATTCGAGATGACGGCATCGATGCCGTCATTGCACTTGATGCCATACCCGTTGCCGGGATTCGGATCAGACCAAAGTCGGAACTGCAAACCGTCAATCGTCAGACCATCGCCATTGCTGATGGACAGCCCGCATCCACTTCGAATCCACGCATACACATCGCCTTGATCCGGAGGCTGCGCGCCCGGTGGGGGATGGAGATACACTCTCGAAGCCGGGACATCAGAATACCAGGTGCCGGCGGTGTCACGGCATTGCTGAATTGAGCTGACCTCCCGCAGGTGTCCAAAATGGCGTCCAAGCGCGTCGATGTTCTCATCCCAGTTCCACACGGCCGAGACTGGCGTCTCAGATACGGTGGTGTAGTAGATTCCATTCGTGGAGATCCATGCCTCGGGAGGAACAATCACATCGCCGCGCACCTCGGCTTGGGGCCGGCTTGGCCACTGATGCACCACCGTACCCCGGCGCAGTCCCGTCCATTGCACATTCTCTCGCAGAATTCCGGCGACAAATACTTCGCTGTCATTGCGGGCTGGCACGGATGAGAGCGAATTAAACGGGTTTGACTCCGAGCCCGTGCCGTTCGTCGGCTGATTGCCATCGACGTAGAACACCTCGCCCTGGCGCGCGAGCGCTGGGGATGAATCGAACAGGGCGCACAGCAGGGTCAGTGTGGCAGCGAACATCGCGAACGATGGTTTGCAACCACTCCGGATTCCTCGAAAAACTCGCTGCAACCCAAGCGCGGCATCTGTTGGGTGCCGTCTGATTCCTCCGCCTCCTTTTGTCCTCTCCACCCGGACAAATGCGCGGCGTCAGTGGTCTTTGGGTCTCCTCCCCCTCCGCCGGACAATTATTCGCTCCACTTGTCGGTATTGCAAGCCTTTTCGGCGCATTGCACCTCAGGTAGCAAAGAGGCCCATGGCTATCGGACCATGGGCCTCGCTCATCCAACGTGGGCATGATTCTCCGCCGACGTCGGGGTTGATCAAGGAATCTGACTGACATTGCTCGTATTGCACGAGCCGGATTCAACAAGTTGCAGGTAATGCCCGCAAGCTGCCGTACCCGCGCGGCCATTCACCGAGCCGGATCCCGAGCCGGTGCCAACCGTGTTCACCAGCCGAACCTGGCCTTGGATACCCAGCACTGTTCCCTGGCACGCGCCGCCGGGGATCGTGGTGCTGCCCTGGTTGGCGCCATACACGATGCCCTGTTGACGGCTGGGGGTCGCGCCGCTCCACGACACCGTGACCGTGCCGGGGCACGCGCCGGACAGGCGAAGTCGATAGCCGCTCAGCTCGCCGACGAACTCAAGGCAGTCATGAGCACCAAGATTGGTGCGCACATCTGTGCGCGCAAAGCCGTTTGCGATATCGAAATAGTAGAGCACGCCGTTCCAGTCGATGCCCCACAGATAATCCCGATCGGGATCCCATGCGAGTCCACTGTCGTTCGTGTAGGGCCCGTCGAAAAGCAGCGAGACGCTGCCGTTGGCGCGATTGATTTCGTACAGATCACCGTTGCCGTCCTGCACGCCGATGAGGCGATCTCGGTCGCCATCGTAGGCCAGGCCGCCAATGCCGCGGCCCATATCGCCGATAAACGTCGCCGCCCCCGTTGAGGTGTTCAGGCGATAGAAACCAGTTCCGCCCGAGAACTGTGTGCCATACAACGTGCTCGTCGACGTGTCGAACGCAAGCCCAAACAGGTCGTTGACGCCATGGCTTCCCACGGCCGTCGCGTTGCCGGTGTTCAGATCGACGGTATACAACGAGTTGTTGCCGCGCCCCGGCACAAGATACATTGTGCCGGCAGGGTCATAGGCCATGCCGCCAAAGTCACCGCCGGTGTTCAACGGACCGATGTCAGTGAACACGAGGGTGTCCAGATCGATCTTGACCAAAACATTGTCCGACTCACGCACGCAATACAGTGTGCCCCCGGCCAACGTGGCTTCAACCGCCGTCAATACCGCTGCAGTGGCCAGTATGGATTGCTTCAGGCTGTTCATGCTCTTCTCACCTTCCTTTGGAGACGTTCCGAATCATCACTCTCACACAGGGGCCACAGTGGCTCCACATGCTGAAGATAGCATACCGGAAAACCGACTCGAAGTGCAAGGGGTCGAGTACCTGTTTGCAGGAGTTTCACCGACTCTCGAGCGAAGACCCTTCTGAGGAGTTACTCTCCGGCCAACTGTGCATGCGGGGACCGGCCATCTGGGTTTCGATAATCCTCGCTTCGGCGTCAAGCATTTCTCGCCACCGCTCGTTCACAACTCTGGCCGCAACGACCTGTTCGGCAAGGTCGATGAAGATCCGATAATGCCCGTGCTCAGACGCCCAGAGGCTGTCGTAGAGCTTGCGCAATCCGCCGTCATCGACGCATACCTCCGCCAGCAGGGCGAATCGCTCGCAGCTCCTCGCTTCGATCAGCGCGGAGATCATCAACCGGTCCATCAGTTCAATGGTCCCTTCGCCCAGACGCACCAGCTGGCGCAGATCATTGGCGTAGGGATTCCGGTGGTTCTTGGTCAGTCGACCGCCTCGCCGTGAAATCATCCGCGTGACAAGCGCGAGATGCTCCACTTCATCGCGCGCCACCGTTGTCATGGCCTTGACCCAGTTCTCGGGCGGCACCGGTTCGGGCCAGCGGTGCAGCAGTTCCAGCGCGTTGCTCGCCGCCTTCTTTTCCAGATGCGCATGATCGTTGAGCAACGCCAGACGATCTCCCGCCAGGACTTGTTCCGCCCAGGTCCGAGGTGTCCGCGCCCGAAGCGGCAGTGAATCAAGGTCGGCTGTGAGTTGTTTCGCCATGGCCCATTGTTGGCGCGGAGCGGGAGACAGGGCTCAATTGCTCAGTGCAATTTCAAAGCCATACTCATGCGAATTGTTCGAATCGACAATGTCGCGCTCGCCGCAGCGAGTGAACCCCATGGATTCATAGAGAGCGTGTGCCGCAGTCAACCGCGTATCCGACCACAAGACGAACCGCGTCCGACCGCGCGATTTGGCGTATCGCATCGCCAGCGTGGTCAGCGTGCGTCCAAACTTGCCGCGTCTGTTTTCCGGATGGACGTAGAGGCTCTTCAGTTCGGCCGTACTGGGATCATCTTTGTGGAGGTACACGGCGGCCGTGGCGATCAGGCGATCATCCGTGCCATCGCGCACAACCCAGAATTCCCCGCCACCCGCGCGGAAGTAGGCGCCGGGGTCCGCCAGATGCTGCTCTGCCTCATCTTCAAGCACCAGTGTCATGCCATACTCGCGATAGATGTCCCCGATCAGGGAATAGACCTCGGGGAGATCGTCGTCCAGGAGAGGGCGAATCGTACAGTCGCTGAGCATGAGGTGCGCCATAGCCGATCGTAGCACCATCACCGCGTTTTGCCGATGCCGGATCGAGTCGCGAGGGAGAGTGCGTCGGGCTCAGTGCATACGATGAATTCCCTTGCAGTGCCTGTGCGCTGTCCACTGTATAGAGAGGTTAGCCGTTGGCTCGTTTGCACGAATATCAGGGAAAGGCACTGCTCAAAGGCGCGGGCCTTAACGTGCCGCGCGGCGCAGCCGTCTCCACACCGGACGAGGCAAGACGCATCGCAACCGAACTCGCCGGGCCCGTCGTCATCAAGATCCAGGCATGGACAACGGGTCGCAAAGCAATGGGGGGCGTCGCGTTTGCGAACACGCCTGAAGAGGCGGCTACCGCGGCACAGCGGTTGCTTGCCATGAAGGTGGGCGCCTTCCCCGTGGAACAAGTCCTCGTTGAAGAGCAACTGTCCATCGAGCACGAAGTCTTCGTATCGATGAGCATTGATGACGCCGCTCGCCGCCCCGTACTCCTGCTCGCTGTCACGGGCGGCACGGGCATCGAAGACCGCGCCGCGGACGTTGCCCGCATTTCGGTCAACGTCAATGGAACCGCAGATCGCGATGCGATCAAGACCCGACTGGCTGCCTCTCGCATCCGCGCAGATCAACAATCGTCCGTCACCGACGCCATAACGAAGATCGCCGCTCTCGCCCGCAAGATTGAAGCGCGATCCCTCGAAGTCAATCCACTTGTGACAACCAAAGACGGCCGCGTCATGGCTGCCGACTGTCGCATGACCATCGACGACTACGCCGTCTTCCGTCATTCCGATCTTGGTATCGACATTGCGCGCGAACTCGATCATCCCCCGACGCGCCTCGAGCGCATCGCCTACGCCATTGAACAAGACGATCATCGCGGCACGTTCTATTTCGCGCAATTGCCGCCCGATCCCGAGAAACCCCTTATCGGCTTCCACGGTGCGGGTGGAGGCGGGTCGATGATGTCGATGGACGCGATCACCACCGCCGGCTTCTCCATCGCCAACTTCACCGATACCTCCGGCAACCCCTCCGTCGCCAAGGTCTATCGCGCCGCGCGCATCATCCTCGCCCAGCCCGGTCTGGTCGGCTACTTCGGCTCGGGCAGCGGCGTCGCCAGCCAGGAACAGTTCCACTCGGCGTACGGTCTGGCCAAGGCCTTTCTCGAAATGAACCTCGCCATCCCCGCCGTCATACGACTCGGCGGCAACAGCGAAGATCGTGCCGTCGAGATCCTCGAAGACGCCTGCCGCAATCTGCCAGCGCCCGTTCGCGGTTTCAAGAAGGACGACACTCCCGCCAAGTGTGCCGAGGTGTTCGCAAAACTCGTACAGCAATGGGGCAGCAAGCCCGCAACGATGACGCGCACGGTTCCCGCATTTGTCGGCGCTGCATCAGCCTACTCGTTCCCGATCAGCGGTGGGCGCGTCTGGATCGATCACGCCAGTTGCGACGGCGTGGCCACCGAAACCGTATTGCTCCACAGCGCAGGCCTGCTCCGCGGCGAGGACCGCAAGCCGGTGCTGGCGATCCCCGAAGCGGAAGTGGCGACCAGGGACAGCGATCTCATCGCGTGCGAGATTGAATGTCGCCGCGCCGGCACCCCCGTCGTCTTCGTCGACCTGCCAATCCTGGGACTGGACGATCGGTCATGAAACACTCGAACTCGCGCTTTCTGGCACTCCACACCCTCACGTCCTCATTCCCTCACCCTCTCATGCCTTCATGATCCATGGCCATCATCATCGACGAAAAGAAATCTGTCATCGTTCAGGGCATCACCGGCCGCGAAGGTCGCGCACGCACCAAACTCATGAAGGAGTTCGGCACCAATGTCGTCGCCGGCTGCACGCCCGGCAAAGGTGGCGACAATGTGCTCGACATCCCCGTCTACGACACCGTCCTTGAAGCGTGCAACTACGCCGAGTCCTACATGGGTGAACCGGTCGACGTCTCGGTCATCTTCGTGCCCGCCGCGCTGGTCAAGGCAGCCGCCATCGAAGCGATCGAAGCGGGCGTGAAGATGCTCCTGCTCGTTCCCGATCGCGTGCCAGTGTGGGATGCCATGGAGATCTACGCCGCCGCCCGGAGCAACGGCGCCCGCTTTGTCGGTCCCAACACACTCGGCGTGCTCAGCCCCGGCCGCGCCGTGATCGGCATGATCGGTGGCCGGGCCCAGTCGGCGCGCGAGTGGTTCAAGATTGGCCACGTCGGCATCATCTCGCGCAGTGGCGGCATGACCTCCTCATGCGGCTACTACCTAGGTCGTGCCGGCGTCGGCCTCTCGACACTCGTTCATGTCGGCGGCGACTCGGCGCTCGGTCTGCGCATCCCCGAGGTAGCACTCATGTTCGAAGATGATCCCGACACGCGCGCGATCGTGATTTTCGGCGAGATCGGCGGCAGCCAGGAGGAACAACTCGCTGAACTCATCGCGACCAACAGAGTCACCAAGCCCGTCATCGCCTACATCGGCGGAGCGGCCGCGAAAGAGGGCACGCGCTTCAGCCATGCCGGCGCCATCATCGAAGGCGGCAAGGGAACCCACGCCGGAAAAGTCAAAGCCCTGCGCGAGGCCGGCGCCACCGTCGTCCCTGCCTTCGGCGATCTGCCCGCCGCAGCCGTTGAGGTGTTGAATCGCCACAATATTCCTCTGCAACTCGCTTAGCCGCGACCCGAACGCTCTTCGAAGGGGAGCTCGCCCCGCACGACGAAATGGAAGCAACAATGGCCGACTCACAAACAAACCCCAACGCCTGGACCACCGCGATCACCGAGATCAGCCCCAACCATGTCGCCGTGCGCGGTTACAACATCGCCGAACTCATGGGCCGTGTCAGCTACGCGCAGGCTGTGTATCTCATCCTGCGCGGCGAGTTGCCCTCCCCGCAGGTCGGCAAACTGATGGACGCCATGCTCGTCGCCAGCATCGACCACGGCGCTACGCCACCTTCCGCTCTTGCAGCGCGCACGGTTGCATCGACTGGCGCTGCTCTCAGCGCCTCAGTCGCTGCGGGCATCATAAGCATCAACACCCATCACGGCGGCGCGATAGAGAACTGCGCACGATCTCTCGCCGAGGTTGTTGCCGCACACAAAGCTGGCAAGGACTGGGACGCCGCGGCGGGAGAGATGCTCGACGCCCTCAAGTCACGCGGTCAGCGCATGGCCGGCTTTGGCCATCGCTACCACACTGCCGACCCGCGCACAAAGCGCCTCTTCGAACTCGCCGCCGAGGCCGGCGCCGATGGCGACTTCCTCGAAGCCGCCCGCGCCATCGAACGCTGCTTCGCCGCAGCCGGCAAACCTCTGCCCATCAATGTCGACGGCGCCATCGGCGCCATTCTCGCTCAACTCGGCTTTGAGTTTGAAGTCATGAACGGCCTGTTCATGATCGCCCGCATGCCCGGCCTCGTCGCCCACGTTCGTGAAGAGCAATCCCGTTGCAAGCCAATGCGCAAGATCGACCCTGTTGCGCACTCCTACGATGGACCACCCGCAAGACACCTCGATGCCTGAATCGATACGCAATCTGTAGCAGAACCAATGATCGAGCCCGCGACCATTACGACCCGGCGACTGGTTCTTCGGCCCTACACGCTGGATGACTGCGAAGTACTCACGCGTGTCATCAACCGCCGCGAGATCTACGAGACTACCCTCAACATCCCCCATCCATATTCACTCGAAGATGCCAGATCCTACATCAGCAGAAGTGACGAGGCCCGCAAGGAGGATCGCGACTTTCCTTGTGCCATCACGCTCAAGGAGACTGGCGATCTCATCGGTGGCTGCGGCCTGCTGGTCAATCGAAAGATGGACCGCGCCGAGATGGGCTACTGGTTGGCCGTCGAGCACTGGGGCAAGGGTTACACCACCGAGGCGGCCATCGCGCTTATTCGACACGGATTCGACGTGCTGGAGCTCAACTGCATCGAAGCGCATCACTTCATCATTAACCCTGCGTCCGGCCGCGTGATGACGAAAGCCGGAATGAAGTATGAGGGCCGTCTTCGCCAGCGGGCAAAGAAGGACGGGCAATATCACGACGTCGACATGTACTCCATCATCAGAAGCGAATATGAGGCCGCCAGGAAATGACCAGCTACTCCACGCAGCAGATTGCCGAATTGCTCCCCGAAATCCAACGCATCGCGGATGGGGCGTTGCGCGACAAAGTTGCTGCCGTCTGGAACGAAGCGATCACAACTGGCTGCGGCGGCAAGGGCTGGACGTTTGATGAACTCCGAGCAGTGCAATTCACTCTCCTCGCCGGCGACATCAAAATGACCTTGATCGACCACATCCGCTCGTGCGCCCGGCAGTGCCTGGCGATCACCGATGTGCTCGAAGGTATGTTTCCCAGCATCATCCCCATCAATCGCGATCACCTGCTCGCCGGTTCGCTGCTGGCCGACGTCGGCAAGCCACTCGAGTACGACAAGGATGCAAACGGCATCGTTGTGCAGGGTTCGTTCGGCCAGATGCTGCGCCACCCTTTCAGCGGTGTGGCCATGTGCTATAAGCACGAATTGCCCGCCGAGGTCATGCACATCATCGCCACGCACAGCCACGAGGGCGACAAGGTCCAGCGCAGCATCGAGAGCATCATCTTCCACCACGCCGACTTCGTCGATTTCGATATCGCCAAGTATCTCGGGGCCAAGGCAGCAAAGAAGTAGCCTCGGCTACGCCGCTTCGCGGAATCTCTCTCCATCCGTTCCACCAGACACCCGAAACTCACCCCGGTTGCGCTCCAATCCGGTGACGACATCCCCTGAATTCAACTCACAGCGAATACCATGCCACACTCGACCGGGGACGCCGCGACGTGCGTGCGCCCTCCCGGTCGCACCAGCGCGAGACCCATCATGAAAACCATCATCGAACCCTTCCGCATCAAGTCCGTCGAACCGATCCGCATGACCACGCGCGACGAGCGCGAGGTCTACCTCCGCGAGGCCGGCTTCAACCCGTTCCTTATCCACGCGCGCAATGTCCTCATCGACCTGCTCACCGACTCGGGAACGGGCGCCATGAGCAGCGAGCAGTGGGCCGGCGTCATGCGCGCCGACGAGTCCTACGCGGGGGCCGAGTCCTTCTTCCGCTTTCACGAAGTGCTGCACGAACTCACCGGCTTTGAGCACATCCTGCCCACCCACCAGGGCCGCGCCAGCGAGCGCATGCTCTTTGAACTCATCGGCGGCCCGAATCTCATTGTCCCCAACAACGCCCACTTCGACACCACCCGCGCCAACATCGAACACAGCGGCGCCAGCGCCATCGACTTGCCCATTCTCGAAGCCTCCGATCCGCGCACGCGCCATCCCTTCAAGGGCAACATGGATGTCGCCGCCCTTGAGGAATTGATCAATCGCGTCGGTGCCGAGCGCATTCCCGTCGTCATGCTCACCATTACCAACAACAGTGGAGGGGGCCAGCCCGTCAGCCTTGAGAACATTCGAGCCGTGCGCCAGGTTTGCAATCGCCATGGACTGCGCCTGTTCCTCGACGCCTGCCGCTTTGCGGAAAATGCGTGGTTCATCAAGAGCCGCGAACCGGGCCAGCACGAACGAACCGTGCGCGAAATCGTGCGCGAAATGTTTGACCTCGCCGACGGCGCCACGATCTCCGCCAAGAAAGACGGCCTCGTCAACATCGGCGGCGTCCTGCTCTTTCGCGACCACGACCTCTTTCACCAGGCCAGCAATCTGCTCATCCTCACCGAGGGGTACATCACCTACGGCGGCCTGTCCGGTCGCGATCTCGAAGCCATGGCGCAGGGCTTCAAGGAAGTTGTCGAGGATGACTACCTCGGCTATCGCATTCGCTCCACGGCTTACCTCGGCGAGAAGTTGCTCGCGGCCGGCATTCAGATCGTCGAACCGCCCGGCGGACACGCCATCTACATCGACGCCAAGGCGTTCTGCCCGCACATCCCCGTCGCTCAGTTCCCGGGTCAGGCGCTCTCCTGCGGCCTGTATCGCGCGGGCGGCATCCGGTGTTGCGAAATCGGCAGCGTCATGTTCGGCGGCGAAGGACGCCCGGCGCCCAAGATGGAACTCGTCCGCCTCGCCATCCCACGCCGCGTCTACACCCAAAGCCACATCGACTACGTCATCGAGGCCACCATCGAATTGCACCAGCAGCGCGAGCAAATGCGAGGCCTGCGCATCACCGAGGCCCCGGAGGTTCTCCGCCATTTCACGGCACAGTTTGAAGAGATCTGACGCTAAACAACACTGCAACCAGCCCGTAGCGCTCGCGAAGGTGAATCCACCAGCGCCCGCGCTGCGTATCTCTCATCGTGCCGACCCATCAACCAGCTCTGGAGCCCGCTCAGGAGACAAAACCCGTCGCCTCGGCGCCGATTGAAAACGCGACAGCCATCGCCGTGCACAGCGGCCACACTGTGGCCATCGCATGGCTGCAGCCTCACGAAGAGTCCGGCTATTGGATCCTCACGGCGATGATCATCGTGTTCGGGGTCCTCGCGTTTGTCGCCAACTGGCCGGACATCGCGGACGGCACTCGATCCATCTGGTGGGCCATCATCATCGTGGCGATTTTCGGCACGTCCGCCCCGATGGTGCCGCTGATCCTCGTCCGGCGGATTCGAGCGGCGCGGCGTCCAGTTCTGCAAGCCTGTCAGCGCGCACGCGAACGGACGGACCCGTCCCAATGGCAAGCGGGCGATGCCGAGCTTGTGCTGGCCGATGCACTTTGCAGAGCCAACATAGGACTAACGCGAACGCCGAGCGCTCGAGGGGCGCTCCGGTCGATACAAGCCAGGCTTGCGACGTTCGGCATCCGACCGCCCGGCGTGATCCTCGAAGCGAGCATCGCACCCGGTGTGCGGGCGATTCAACGCAAGGACGGCCTGCTGGAACCTGAGTGCTTCCAGACGCATTCGATGAGGGGAATCTACCTGCTGGCGATCATCGGGCTGCCAGCGGCGATCATCGCGACCTGGATCAACCACCGCGATTCCATTCTCATCGGGTTTGTGGCACTCGCATTTGGATTCGGTCTCCTCACCCGACTGGTACGGATGATCCGCAGCAGCATCGGTTTGCCGATCGCCGACCCCGTGGCCGGGATTGGTTACATTGAACTGCCCAATGGTGAACGCCTCGGCTCGTGGCAGGCCGTGACGCTCGTGACCTCGGACTGGTTCAACCTGTTGCGCGTCCGCCTGCTGTCGGAAGGCCGAACACTGACGCTCACGTTCCGAGGCACCAACGATCCCGGCTTCATCACCTTCTGGCAACGCTGGAACCACCCGCACCCGCGACCGGAGTTTCTTGAGGACAGAGCGCCTGCCACGTTATGATACTGGGATATGGCCCAACTCCCCGCTGCCGATGTGGCGCCTGTTCCTTGCTCCGCAGAGCAACGTGCGAGCTTCACTGCCGACGAGCTCGAAGCCCAGCCTGAGTGCGCGATCATTGAATGGATGGAACCGCTCGAATTGGCGGCATACTGCGTGCTGACGACGTTCCTTCTCGTTTGCGGCTTGATCATGGGAATCGTGAATGCCGTCGACAATGTGCCCCCCGAATCTCCGTTGTGGGTGGTTGTAACAGGACCCGTCGTGTTTCTCTTGTTCGCCGTGCTTGTCGCGATGATTCTCGTCAGGCCGGCATATCGCCGTTGGAAACGATCGAGGCACGCTGAAACGATCGCAGGCACATCCGATGCCGCGACACAGCTTACCTCTGAGCAGTCCCGCGACATCCTCTCCGCCGCCATTCGGCGGGCAGGAATCAGCGCGACGCGTGAGCTGCACTCGGAGCCCAGGCTGCCCATCATCAAAGAACACATGACTCGTGCCGGCCTCGGAGTGCCGCGCATCATACTGGATCGCCGCATCGCCCAGCAGGTGCTTGCCATCGAAAGAACGCCGCACCTCCTCGAACCTGAGTCAATCGATAGTCGGGGCACGAGACTTCTCGAATACCTCTCGTGGCTTGGGTTGCTGGCACTGATCGGGTTCTGGTTCGTCGGAGAACACTCATTTTTGCTTCTGGGACTCATCATCCTTGGCGTCATCGCGCTCGTGCTTCGTATCAACTACTGGATCCAATCCGGAGTCACACCGGGAGAGACTGGTCTCGTGGCCGGCGTCGGCTACCTCGAAGGGCCGCGTGGCAAACGTCAGTCAGCAAGCGATGTCGTTATGGTCATTTCCAAACCGCGACTGCAAGTGATGCGCGTTCGACTTCTCACCGCTGACTGGAACTTCGAATTGAAGTTTCCGTCCCCCCGCGACCCCGGCTTCGTCGCCTTCAGGCAACGCTGGAACCACCCGCACCCACGACCTGAACTGCTCGGCGAGCCAGCCGCGACCTGATACCCTTCAATATGCCAACTCCACTCACGCTCGTTGAAAAGATCGCCACGCGATACGCCGTCAGTCTCAAGCCCGGCCAAGCCGCGCGCCAGGGCGCGATCATCACCATCCGCCCCAAGCACATCATGACGCACGACAACACGTCGGCCGTGATGGGCAAGTTCAAGGACATCTTCAAAGGCGATACACCTCTCACCCCGCGCATCAATGATCCGCGCCAACCCGTCTTCGCCATTGACCACGACATCCAGAACACCTCGCCCGAGAACCTTGGCAAGTACGCGAAGATTGCGCAGTTCGCCCGCCAGCATCACATCGATTTCTACCCCGCCGGCACCGGCATCAGCCACCAGGTCATGGTCGAATACGGCTACGCCACGCCCGGCTCCATGGTCGTCGGCAGCGATTCGCATTCCAACCTCTATGGCGGCGTCAACTGCCTTGGCACGCCCGTCGTTCGCACCGACGCCGCGTGCATCTGGGCGACCGGTGTCACGTGGTGGAAAGTGCCGCCCGTCGCGCGCGTCACCCTCACCGGCAAACTCCGCCCCGGCGTCGTCGGCAAGGACGTCATCATCGCGCTGTGCGGCGTCTTCAACAACGATGAAGTCCTCAACATGGCTGTCGAGTTCGGCGGTGAAGGCGTGGCCGGGCTGAGCATGGACCAGCGCCTGAGCATCGCCAACATGACCACCGAGTGGGGGGCGCTCGCCGGCGTCTTCCCCTTTGATGAAGTACTGCGCGATTACCTCTACGGCCGCGCCGATCTCTTCGCCAAACGCGGCGACGATCCACCCAAATACACCCGCGCCGATGTCGACGCGTGGTATGCCGATCGAATCGAACCCGACGCCGGCGCGCACTACGCCGTGCAACTCTCGCTTGATTTGAGCACCGTCATTCCGCACGTCTCCGGCCCTGATCACGTCAAAGTCATGCACGCCCTGCCCGAGATCGAAAAGGAACAGGTCACCATCAACAAGGCTTATCTCCTTAGTTGCGTCAACGCGCGCCTCGAAGACCTGCGCGAAGCGGCAAGCGTGCTCAAAGGCAAGCGCGTCGCCGACGGCGTGCAGATGTACGTCGCCGCCGCATCCGCCGAAGTGCAGACCAAGGCCAAAGAAGACGGTACGTGGCAGACGCTCATCGACAGCGGCGCCACCATGCTCCCGCCGGGCTGCGGCACCTGCATCGGCCTCGGCGTCGGCACGCTTGAACCCGGCGAGGTCGGCATCAGCGCCACCAATCGCAACTTCAAAGGCCGCATGGGCAGCCGCGACGCCAAGGCCTACCTCGCCAGTCCAGCCGTCGTCGCCGCCAGCGCTGCGGCCGGTTACATCTGCTCGCCGACTTCGTTCGAAGATGTCAAGCCCGTCTTCACGATTAAACTTGCGGATCAATCCGACACCGGCAGCGAGGGCGACGCCGAGATCATCGACGGTTTCCCCGACCAACTCGCCGGCCGCGCCCTCTGGCTGCCCGTTGACAATCTCAACACGGACGGCATCTACTCCGGCAAACTGACCTACACCGACAACGTCACACCCGCCGATATGGCCGCCGCCGCGATGGCCAACTACGACCCGCAGTTCCAGCAGATCGCACACCAAGGCGACATCATCGTCGCGGGGCGCAACTTCGGCACCGGCTCCTCGCGCGAACAGGCCGCGACATGCCTCGCCCTGCGCGGCATCCAACTCGTCATCGCCGCCTCATTCAGCGAGACCTACGCCCGCAACGCTTACAACAACGGCTTCATCCTCATCGATTGCCCGGCGCTATCCGATCACTTGCGCGTTTCACTCGCAGGGCAGGACGGTGCGACGATTCCCGGGCCACTACTCGACATCGACTTCCGCAAGTCGGTGATCGCCTGCGTCGGCAAGTCCTTTCCCTTCGCCGCCTTGAGCACCACGGCCCAGGAACTCATCGTCGCCGGCGGCGCGGAGAACGTGGCGAAGAACAGGTTGAATACCAGGGAGTAAGTCAATGGCGCAGCATCGTGTGTTGCGATTCACGTCGCTCTGCCTGCTTCTGGCAAGCACGCTACTCGGTTCCGCCTGCACGCAATTCGTCGAAGACATGGTCATCGAAGCGCCCAACAAGGGTCGCAGCTTCGACGCAGTGCGCGATCCATCGCCCACCTTTCAGCATCTCTTGGGCATCGAGCACCAGTTCCGCGTCGAAGTCGGGCCGCCCCAGGCGTCGCTGCTCGTCTGGGGCCTCGAACCCGAGGGCGCCGCTCGCAATGCGCCTCCAAAGGGGACCATTCTCGTCCTTCATGGCTGGCACAACGAGATGTTCTGGATGCTCGGCAAAGCGCGCGACCTTGCCCGCGCCGGCTATCGCGTCTTCCTCGTCGACCTGCGCGGCAACGGTCGCTCCACCGGCCAATGGCTCACCTACGGCGTGCGCGAATCCGAAGACCTCGTCCAGGTTATCGACGCTGTCGAGGCCCGCGATCTGCTCGACGGCGACCTTGGCGTCTGGGGCATCTCGTACGGCGCCGCCACAGCGATCCAACTCGCCGGCCGTGACCCGCGCGTCAAGGCCGTCGTCGCCGTCGCGCCGTTCAGTTCGATGCGCGATATCGTCCCGAACTTTATCACTACCGTGATACCGCCCATTGGCTGGACGATGAGCGATGCCGACTTCACAGCAATGATCGACGATGCCGCTTCCCGAGCCGAGTTCGATCCCGACAAGGCCGACGCCCGCTTCGCTGCGATGCGCTCCCGAGCGCCGATCCTGTTGCTGCACGGCAAATGGGACGCCCTGGTTCCCATCGCCAACAGCGAGCGCATCGCCGCAGCGGATCCACCGGACACCCGACTCGAGCAACTTCCCATGCTCGGCCACATTTCAATCTACTTCGACCCGCTCGGCTCGGTGCGCAAGCGCAGTGTACAGTGGTTCGACCGCAATCTTGCGGCCCGCTGACAAACATCTCGGCGGACCTGCGCCGCGACGCCTTAATCAACTTTCTCAATCCGCACCAGTTGCCGCGCGCAGTCGATGGTGAAAACACATCCTTGCAGCAGTTCACAGCCGAACATCGTTTCGCGCGCCAGATTTGCCAGCGGCCGGTCGAATGTCAGCGGGCCGATCGTCACGATCCCGTCCACGCGCACCCACTCCTGCCAGACCACGCCCGAGAGCGTGCGGTGCTTGTTCTTGATCTTCACCTCGTCGTTGATCAGCGGCACGCGCTTCGCATCCTCCTCGCTCAGGTCCAGTCCGCCGGTGTTGCCGGTGTCGATCTCCGCCGACAGGATCTGATCTCCGATGCGAATATCCATCACCGGCGCGTCGTTTCTGAACATGAACGGGAGCGCCGCCGCATCATCCGCCAGCTCCGGCATCTCCTGCGCCAGTCGCAGCTCCTTGCGTGCGTAGTCGATCGTCCACACGCTCGAGTGCATGAGCGGAATGCCGATTACACCGTCAAACGGGTGCTCCACCACCCTGGCCAGTTGCGACAGGTCGGAGACCAGGCCTTCGAAACCGCTGAACGTCACAGCCCCGACCTGCAGCGTGTCAAAGGACCCAAGGTCCATGCGGCCAAAGTACTCGCCCGCCGAGGTCACGTGCCTTCCAAATCGCATCGAACGCTTCAACCCGATCCTTGTCGCCGCATCGTCGTCGATGATGGTCGTGAACGCGCCGGTGTCGATGAGAAACCACAGCGGCTCCGAACCGTTCACCCGGACGGGCACAAACGCCAGGTTATGCACGACCTCAATGGGTACTTTCGCCCCTTCGGTCGGGATCTCCACAGCTTCCGGCACGCGCTGCGGGTTGAAACCCATGGCGCACCCGCCCAGCAGCAGCGCCACCCATAGCAGTGCCGCGCCGCGTACGATTCCGCTCACCTGGCCGCGCCAACGGCGGCGTCTGCTCGATTCTGAGTCCATCCGGTTTTGCATGACGGCCGACTATACTCACGCCACGCGGCAAAACGGCTGCCGCGCTCATCGAAACCTCTCACCACGGACACCCTCATGCCTCAGTACCACATCGCATGGATGCCCGGCGACGGCGTCGGCAACGACGTCATGGAAGCCGCCAAGATCGTCCTCGACGCACTCAAGTTCGACGCCGCCTACACGCCCGCCGACATCGGCTGGGACTTCTGGTGCAAAGAAGGCGATCCGCTCCCGCAGCGCACCATCGACATCCTCGGCAAGACCGACTGCGCGCTCTTCGGCGCCATCACCAGCAAGCCGCGCCAGGAGGCCGAAGCCGAACTCGACCAGTCCCTGCACGGCAAGGGCCTCGTCTACTTCAGCCCCATCGTCAAACTCCGCCAACTGCTCAACCTCCACACCAACCTCCGCCCGTGCAAGGCCTACCCGGGCAACCCGCTCAACTACCGCGATGACATCGACCTCGTCGTCTTCCGCGAAAACACCGAAGGCATGTACGGCGGCGTCGAGTTCTTCCCGCTGCCGCAATCCGTCTACGAAGCCTTGTGCGCCAATCCCAAGATGAAGCCGTGGAAAGACAAGGGCCTCGAGAACGTCGCCCTCTCCACGCGCATCATGAGCAAGCAGGGCTGCGAAAGCATCTGCCGCCAGGCGTTCGAGTACGCCAAGACGCACAAGCGCAAGAGCGTGACGCTGGTTGAAAAGCCCAACGTCCTGCGCGAAACCGGCGGCCTGATGACGCGCGTCTTCCGCGACCTCGCCAAGAAGTATCCCGGCATCGAACCCTGGGAAGCCAACATCGACGCCATCTGCATGTGGATGATCAAGAACCCGCAGGACTACGACGTGCTCGTGGCCGAGAACATGTTCGGCGACATCATCTCCGACCTCTGCGCCGGCCTGGTGGGCGGCCTCGGGTTCGCCAGCGCCGCCAACATCGGCGACAACTACGCCGTCTTCGAACCCACGCACGGCTCAGCCCCCAAGTACGCCGGCAAATACGTCGTCAACCCAATGGCGATGCTGCTGACAGTCAAGTTAATGTTCGACTGGCTCAAAGAAGAAGAACTCGCCAACCGCCTCGAAAGCGCCATCGCCAAGGTCATCCGCGAAGGCAAGGTCGCCACCTACGACGTCCGCAAGGTCCGAGCCGGCGACGCCGCCGCGGATTCGACGCTCGAGGTCGCCGAGGAGGTGGCGCGAAATCTGTAATCTGCCCATTGGATCTCCAAATGAGTCTCGGGGCAATCAGCGCGATGCAAAGGAGGTAGCGGGCAATGCTTACGGAAGTGCTTGAGGGGAATCCTGGGGATACCTGGCTGCTCCTTGCTTGGAGCACGAACGCCGTACTCCTCATTCTCTCGGTTGGCTTGTTTGCGTCCGCACGATTGGCACCCGTCTGGTGCCACAGGTTGCTCCAGAGCGTGACGATTCTTCTATGGGTGATGTGGGCGGGTGCTTCTCTCTGGTTCATCTGGTGCTTTGTGTCACCGCGATTGGACCAGCATTCGCTCCGCCACGTTCTGGCGCAAAACCCGGGCGATTTGGCTCCCTATTCTTTGGCGATTCTTGGTGGGTTCATGGCCGTCTATTTTCTCGTGGACAAGATTCGAGGGAGTTCGTCTGAAGGACGCAGTCCGGGACGTTAGACTGAGCCCGCGACGCCGCTGCGGATTCAATGCTACAGGTCGCCGAGGAGGTGACGCGGAATGTGTAGCACGTCATCCGAACTCTTTGCATTAGTATGAGGGTCACTCAATGGACTTCAAAGTGCCAGGGCATGTCGCGTTGACTTCGGAAGAAAAGTTGCTCGCCGCGATCGTATTTGGCCCAGACGGCGAGCGAGAGTGGAAAGACGTCGCCGACGCGATGCAATGGCTTTTTCAATCACTGCTTCACAGGGACGCAATCCCGCGAATTCGGCTCCAGATGTTTGAAGATCCGGACCTTGCAGAATTGCGAGGCAAGTCGCCAAAGCAAGCATTCGAAGAGAATGGTGTGCGCGGCGACGCGATCACACGTCACTGGGACTTCAAGCCGTACTTGGACCACTTCATTCACGGTCCAAGACTCCCCAAAGACATTGTTGACGGGCTGGTGCGAATCTTGAATGATGATTGTGGCACGAGTGGGATGGTCATGAAGCAATATGAGTGCTTTGCTCGCGACTCGGTTCGTCGTCACCGGCTCAATCGACACTCCGGTGCACGAGAGTTCCATCGTCTCGCGGTGGAGATTGGTATGGGGGTCGAGGATGCGAGAATACTTCGACATGCGGCGCTTGGGACGAGGTAGTCTACGATGGTGGCGAAGCCCTGTTTTCGCCGTCGTACCTTGCGGCCAGAGGCTTGATTCAAGGTCATGCTTCACAGCTGAATGAAGCCCAGAGGGAGAAGGCCGAATGGGACTATTCAACTGGCTCAAACCCAAACGTAACGTCACCACGAAAGTCGATGCCTTCTTGCCGGGTCCAGGCGACTTTGCCGTAGAAGTAGTGGGCGAATCCCACTACCAGTCAGCGATTGAAGCAGCAGCAGGCGGCCGAACGGAAGACGGTTGCGAACACATTGTCGATGCATTTCTCATTCTCGAAGACTCCAATCCACACGACTCCAAAGCAGTTCAAGTGCGCATCGACGGTCAGGTGTGCGGCTACCTTAGTCGCGATAACGCGAGACAGTACCGGATGCAGTTGAAAGCCGTTGGTCTTCCCAATGTCTCGGCTCGGTGCAAGGCGAAGATTGTGGGAGGATGGGACCGCGGGCCGGACGATCGCGGGTTTTTTGGTGTACGTCTTGACCTTCCTCATGAAAAGCAGCCATGACAGATACAGGCCGTCTGCACGAGTCGCCAGACGCCCGCTTGAGACAAAACTCCCACATGGCTTGACGCATGAAGTTCTCGGACCGGAAACATCAAGCACGGTTGGCAGACGTTCCCCGGTGGCGCGGGAGTCTCTTATTCGTCGCGGGAGGTTTGAATTCTGCGGCAGAGACGCTCCGCGTGCGCCGGAGGTTTGTAGTCGTCGCGGGAGAGTCTCCCCGTGCGCCGGAGATCCTTATTCTGCGCCGGAGAGTCTAATTTGTCGCGGGAGACTCTTATTCTGCGCCCGAGGTTCTTATTCGTCCTCCGCGATCCTCGGGGGCCTTCCGCGGCCCGCGGCAGCATGCCGCGACGCTCGGCAGCATGCCGCGGCCCACTCAGCGACGATTTCTCAACGTTCTGACCCCTTTTTCCGTCGCGCCGCTGGATCGTCGCCCCGCATCCGCCGACTCCTCCATTGAGCCTCCGCATCAAACCGCCCGCACGGCGAGTTCATCCCCGCCGCACTCCGTCATCAGCGGGCACGACCCGGCTCAGCGACGATGAGCGATTCAGTTCGCAGACCATCTGTCAGGCCCCAGCAGATCCCGCAGACGATCACGCGATGAGTGTGGAACATTTGATTTCGCCGGGTGGCATGGCCTTGCGCTTCGCATGGCTATGGCGAGGATGCAACTGCGCACACATCCTCTTTGCCGGTTCGGATCGCCGGTGCGGCCTACGGTGAGGCATGGCGAAGCCGAAAGCCACGGACGCCGATGCACAGCACGACTCGGCTCCGCCGAGCCATGAACGGTCTGGGCGTGGGCCTTCAATGCGACGCAAAGTGTTGCATGCGGGCAAACGGTCGTTGGCCCAATGGCCGATAGCAGGGCTGTTTGCATTGCTTGCGACGGCGCTCAGCGCTTGGGCGTGCTTGCAGTCTGGCGAGTTGCACTACGACAGATTCGCGGTGCGCGTTTCCCGTACCTCCGACGCCGTTTGGCACGCGAGGTTGACTTGGGATACTTCGTTGTGCACGCGGGTGCTCCACACAAATGACGTGTGGTACGTAACGCCGTACTCCCAAGATCCCTTGGAAGGTCTATTGATCGGCGGCGTTCACTCGATGGGCAACGAAATTGCATTAGACGATGGAATCGAAGCATTTCTGCCTGTCGAGGAGGCAACCCGTGGCGGTGCGAGTCCGCGCCCAATCAGTGAACCCTTCAGCGAGCCTCTGACTCCGTCGGATCAACTGGAAATGTCGCTTTCCGGAACAGACGCCTATGGCGTTCCGTTCAGGATGCTGGCTTCCAGATACACCAATTGACCCAAATACCGGCGGTTGGCGCACAATGCCCTCGTACGGGCAGCCGTCACCGTTCTTCAGCTCTGAGGATTGGATCGATGCGCCGCCCGGTCCACCGCCGACATCGCTGCTCATCGGCGGGGCGCTAGCGAACACCGGATTCTACCTGATCATCGTTGGCGCGATCATGTTCGGATGGCAGTTCACACGGGGGATGATTCGGACAGCACGAGGCAGGTGCTTCGGGTGTGGATACCTGGTGATGCACTCAGACGCAGATCGATGTTCCGAGTGCGGGATGTTGAGCATCTGAAAGAATGTTCGATTAAGTATGCCGGGACGGTAGGGCGAGACAACCGCCGCTCCCCTCGACCCACACTCAGGACAAGTTGCAAGCCCATCCCACCGCCTTGGACGCATGACCTCGCCGCGCGGCAGCGCCCGTACCATCCCGCATGCCAACCCTCATCCACCAGATGCTGCGCGGCCAATACGAAGCCGCCCTGTCCATGTTCAAAGACGCCCTCGCCTCGTGCCCGGCCGAGCACTGGGAGAAGAAAGTCGCCAACCACCCCGTCGGGGTCGTGGCGCTGCACACGCTGCTCTGGACCGATGTCTACCTCGGCAGAAACGCCAGGGAGTTTGTGTCGCACGAACTCGTGCTCGAAGGGCGCGGCCTGCCATTCGGTCAGCCGCTGCCCGAAGGCCAACTCCCGCCGGGCCTGAAGCAATCGCGCGCCATCGAATACGCCGACTACTGCCTCGCGAAGGTGGGCGGCGTGCTCGCGCAAGAGAGCGAGGCCGATCTCGCAGGGGCCAGCGGGTTTGGCGAGACGGCAAGCCGCGCGGAGATGCACATCTACAACATCCGCCACATCCAGCACCACACCGGCGCGCTGGCCGCCCACATCCGTCGACTCACGCCCGACTTTCCCGAAGAGGGCATGGGCTGGATCAGTTCCGGCACGGTGCGCATCGAATGAAATCTGGAGAGAGTGGCGCTGGTTCACCCCTCCCCATACTCCTTCAAAACCCGCTTCGGCGCCACATTCCGCCATGCATCGCGCATCGCCCGGCGGAGGATCGGCGCTTTCACTTTGGCGAGCGTCACCTGCGTCGCGCCGCGCAACCCCCATGTGCCCTTCACCGGCGCGAACATGTCGGGATGAGCCTCGACGTAGTCCATCTGCTGATCCGGCGTGAGTTTGACCATGCCGTGCAGGTCATCTTCCCAAAGGCTGGCAAAGACCTTGCCGCCCACGCGAAAGTCCGGATGCCCGCCGTGGCAGCGCTCCTCGGTCTCGGGCATGCTCAGCGCGATCTTTCGAAACCCGTCCGGCGTCATAATGCTCTCCGCGGTATGCCCCGGCACGGTAGGCGGCCGCGGAGTCTGGTACAATTCGCCGATCGATCGGAGCAACCGTGGCGCCCGCAAGGAGGGGATCATGAGTCATTACGTTGATGGTTTCGTCATTCCCATCGCCAAAGATCGCGTCGATGACTACCGCCGCCTCGCGGAGAAGACGGCCGTGATCTGGAAGGAATACGGCGCGCTCGAATACTGGGAGTGCGTCGGCGATGACATCGACACCCAGCCCGACTGCGGCCTGCGTTCCTTCCTTCAGTTGGCCAACGCCAAGGCCGACGAGACGGTCATCTTCGCCTGGGTGGTCTTCGAATCGCGGGAGAAACGCGATGCAGTCAACGCAAAGATCTGCGCCGACCCGCGACTCCAGGAACTGATGAAGCCGGAAAACCAGATCTTCGACAACGCACGCATGGCGTGCGGCGGATTCCGGCCGCTGGTGCGCGCGTGAACACGGGTGTGTCGGACGTCCAAAATGACGCCGTCGTGAACGAACGGGGCAGGCAATGCAAGCAGAATCGGATACTCCCGAAACGCGCGACCTCTGTCTGATGGCTGTCGCTTTGCACGGCTCAATTCCCGACGTCGTGCGCGGCGAGCAGCGCGCCACCGCCAACGGCCGCCCCATCTTTCGACAAGTGCTCACCTGGATGGGATCGTGGAACAAGGAGACGGAGGCAGCGGCGTATGGAGATGGCGATGGGCCGATTGTGCTGGATCTTTACAAGACGCTGATCGACATGTGCAGGCCGCGCTCGGAACGCGACCTGATCGTCGGCTTCGGCAATCTCGGATACGGCAACGTACCACCGGCCGCGCCGTCATATGTTGCATTTGGACTGACCGAGGGTGGCCGCGAGCAGGCGGACAAGTTGTTCAAGCAACATCCGGCGTATCGCTCGTTCAAGAGGCGGGATGCTGAGTAGCGTTTTGGGCAGTGCATCTGCTTTGATCCCACAGTAGAATCACCCACCTTATGCGAAATGAACCGGAGCGGCGTGAAGTGATCCGCGTAGTAGGAATACTGTTCGCTGTATGGCTCATGATAGGTGGTTGTGCAGGCCCTAGCATGCGTCGACCATTGCTGGCAAATGACGAAATCGACCGATGTCTGAAAGATCAATTCTACGTCGCACGCGGCGTTGTCGAGTTCGAGACGCGCTGCTACCCCTATGAGGTATCCATTAGCAGCAAGGGCAATGGCACTCTGTTCATTGGCCCCTATTGGATCGGTATCTACGACGCTCACGAAGATCAAACGCTGTACCGTCCACCGCTGCTTGTCGTCGATGAGATCAGGAATCGGCGAGGTCAGTGCATCCGATTGGAGATCAGTGGTACTCAATTGATTCTGGATGAAGTTGACGCGAGCGTCCTTTCAACTCGTTCCATATCGGTTCGCTGCAAGGCCGACGCATCGGGAGCCCTGGTCCTGCTTGGGGATGAACACGGAATCGCACAGCGTGCCCCCGATCGCTGACGACCTCGCAAATGTGGGACGGAGGCCCACTATCATCCACCATGCCAAACTCCCCAAACGACATGATGGCCGCCGTGACCGAGTCGATGAAGAAGCGCACCGGCCGCAGCATTGAGCAGTGGGTAGCGCTCGTGGGCAAGAGTGGCGTCGATCCGCTGGATCAGAACGCGGTGCGCAAGTGGCTCAAGAGCGAGCATGAGTTGCCGCAGAACTCGCGCTGGGCGATCGCGGATGCCGCCGCGCGGGCCGCGGGGTGGAAGCGACCGGACGTGGAGCAGTACATCGATTCGCAGTTCGCCGATGACAAGGCCGCGCTGCGCCCGATCTTCGACAAACTGCGCACCATCATCGAAAAGTTCGGCGATGACATCAGCGTCGAAGGCCGATCAACATACACACCGTTCGTGCGCAAGCGGCAGTTCTGTGCCATCGCCGCGGCAACGAAGACGCGCGTGGATGTTGGCCTCAAATACACCAAGGCGCCCAAGTCAGCTCTGCTCAAACCCGCCAAGGCCCCCGGCCAGGCCACGCACAAGATCTCACTTGGCAAACTCTCAGACATCAACGCCGACGTGAAGCAGTTACTCAAGGCGGCATACGAGCAGAGCGGGTAAAGCAAAGCGTGGGGCAGCCGTCTGCCGCGATTGATTCATGCGAGAAGCTCTTTGCATTGTCTGGATTCTTGTACTTGCGCTGGAACTCACTGTCCCGCTGTGGCTCATGGCCGCCCGCTGGCGCTGGCCAAAGTTCATGACCTTCTGGATGATGGCGCTGGCAATCATCTTCGGCGGCTGGGGTCTCGCCAACGCCCAGGTGCTTTCACGACAGGCATACCTCGATGACATCGTGCAGCAGATGGGTGACAACGCCGATCCGACGAATCCCATCGTGCAGGAGTGGGAAGCGGATGGGGCGCAGATGGTGTTCGCCGCCTTCTTCGGCTGGCTGTATGGGCCGGTGATCGCGGTGATTTGGTCGCCTGTCCTCGTGCTCGCGGAAGTCATCAGGCGATGGCGGGCTCGGCGATTGGAGGCACTGTCGTTCGGCGCTGGGCCGACCGTCTCGGCGTCGAAGGCATAGAGTCGCTTCATGCAACCCCGCACCGCCTTCCTCCTCATCGATTGCCAGGTCGGCCTGCTCGAAGGCGGGAACATGCACCTATGATTCTTTCGCCATGATCGTTCCGACCATTCACATCCCGGCCGAACAGCTCGCCGCGATCTGTCGCAAGTACAGAGTGCAGCGCCTGTCGCTGTTCGGCTCTGTCCTCACGCCGCGATTCCGGCCTGACAGTGATGTGGACATGCTCGTGGAGTTCCAGTCCGGCGCGGAGACGACGTATTTCGATCTCGCCGGTATGGAATTGGAACTGACCGGGCTGATCGGTCGAAAGGTTGATCTCCGCACGCCTGCCGAACTGTCCCGCTACTTTCGCGATCGGGTGATGCGCGAAGCGCAGGTGCAGTATGCCGCCTGACGCGCGGCCGCCTTGGCCGTGGTCGGAAGCGGACTACATCAGGTTGCGCCATATACTCGACGCCGCAGTTCAGATACGCGGATTCGTGACCGGGCGCATGCGTGAATCGCTGCAACTGGATGACATCGCAACACTCGGTCTTGTGAAAGCGGTAGAGATTATCGGTGAAGCGGCGTCGGTGCTCGATTCATCTGTGCGCGATGCGGTGCCCGCCGTTCCGTGGCCGCAGATCATCGCAATGCGCCACCGCCTGGTGCACGCGTACTTTGATATCGATCTGGACATCGTTTGGGCGACAGCAACGAAGGCGGTGCCTCAACTTGAACGCGAACTCAGCAACTTCATGAACACCTGGGCTGCTCCGACGGAATCAACCTGATCTCCCGCGTCTCAATGAACAGCCTAACCTGCTGCCATGCAACCACACACCGCCTTCCTCCTCATCGATTGCCAGGTCGGCCTGCTCGAAGGCGACTGGCCCGTCGTCGGCGCCGAAACCCTCATCCCGCGCTGGGCCGATCTTCTGAAGCGAGCCCGAGCCGCCGGTATGCCTGTCTTCTTCGTCCGACACGGCGAAGGCCCCGGCACGCCGCTCGAACACGGCACACCCGGCTGGCAAGTCCACCCACGCATCGGCGCGCGGCCCGATGACACGTACTTCGACAAGACCACCTGCGACACCTTTGAATCGACGCCGCTCGCCGACGAACTGAGCAAGCGCGGCATCCATCACCTCATCATTGCCGGCCTCGAAGGGCCGCACTGCGTCCGCGCCACCACCCTCGGCGCCCTCGTACGCGGCCTGAAGGTCACACTCATTAGGGACGCCCATAGCACCTACAACACCGAAATGCAAACGGCCGAGCAGATCACTGCCGCCGTCAACGAGGAACTCACCGATCGGGTCATACTCGTCGCCGCAGCAGACATAATGTTGGCCTGAGCGATGGAAGAGACACCGGACATCTCGGGTGCTGAACTTGTCATAAGCCACTTCGGCCACTGGCCGGAGTTTCTGGACAACGAGATCGTGTGCATCTCCCTCGACCGCGGTGGCCCCACGCTTGATTTTGTCGTGCACGCGTTCGATTATGAACCCGGAGAGCCGCAAGGGGCGCCGCGGTTGGTCAAGTCTTGCTTTGTACATTTTCGATGCACTGGCGTAGAAGGAGTGACGTTGAATCACTTCAACAGTCAGAATGCAGTCGAAGGCATCTGCTTCGAGAACCTCCGCCAGCCATTCTGGGAGAATGACCTGTGGAAGATCACCATTGACGGCGTGCATGGCGTGACAGGTGAAGTTCGCGCCCGAGAGATTGAGGTCGTGAGTCTTGTGCCGACGGAGGAGCCACCGGTCTGCATCGCGCACTGAACATCTGGAGCGGCCGATTGCATCGGAATCAGCCGTCCTGGCTCTGGCCCGATTTGGGTTTCTGAATTGTCCGCGAATCAGCACCAGTTCGCCGAACGCATCGGCACGACTCTATCATGCCCCGTTCCGTTGGAGAGAGACACGATGCCATACGACTGGTCCCACTTCCACATCGGCATGCACCTGCAAACAACACAGCAAGCCGTCTTCCGTGCCTGGTCCACCTCGCAGGGTCTGGAATCCTTCTTCATCAGGCAGGCGATGTTCACTTCGCCCGAAGGCGCACCCCGGCGGCCCGACGAAGTGGCACACGCCGGCGACTCTTACCATTTCAAATTCGTTCACAACTTCGAACTGGGCGGCCAGGTGCTCGAAGTGGATGAACCAAATCGATTCAAGTTCACCTTCGGCGGGACGATGACCGTCGCCATCGATATCTCGGCGCTCGAGGATGGTCGCACCCGCTGCCTCCTGACGCAGGGGGGCATTCCAACCGACGAATCAGAGCGACCCTACAGCCACATGAACTGCCGCTCGTGCTGGATCTACTTCCTCATGGCGCTCAAGGCCCGGCTCGAGCACGGCATCGAGCTGCGCGACCTGAATCCCCAGACTGCTGATGCGGTGTCCGTCCACTTCCAGCCGTGAATCGCTCGTAGTTCTGCGTTTCGCGTGTTGTTCCGCGAATACATTCTTGTCGCGGCCGCGGATGCGGACTTTGATATCCCATGGATCCGCAGCGAACCTACGACTATCTCTGTCTCGCACGTGGCAAGCTCTTCGATGCCGTGCGCCCGCTCTCGGCCGACCAATACCTGAGCGAGTGGCCCATCGGGCCAGGCTCTCTCGCCGCGGTGCTTGCGCACATGCTCATCAGCGAGTGGTACTACATCGAGCGGCTCGAAGAACGCGATGTGCCGCCCTATGAGCAGTGGGAGATTCGGGATGAAAACCCGCCGGCGTTCACCGTGCTTGAGGCCAAGTGGACGCAGCAAGCGGGCGAGACGCGAGCGTCCCTTGAGCGCGTTGGCGACTGGGATCGCCTGATCGAGTATCGCGCGGTGTCGCCTGACCAGCCGCCGACCCTTGTTTCGGCCACTGCCAGGGATATCTTCACCCAGCTCGTGCTGCACGAGGTGCACCATCGAGCCCAGGCGCTCAACATGCTGCGGCAACTCGGCGCACCAATCAAGGAAGACCTCGACTTCAACGCACTGATGTACAATCGCCGCCAAGGCTGATGGGCAATCTCGCTTCGACCCCGAACTCAGTGGAGCCACATGGAGAAGATCAAGCCAGCCGTCGATCCCGACGCCTATGTCGCCGCCCTCAGCGGGTGGCGGCTTGAGCGTGTCAAGTTCCTGCGCAAGACGGTTCGCGGCGCGGCTTCGCTCGAAGAAGTCGTCAAGTGGGGGCACCTGGTCTATCTCAGCAATGGGCCGGTCCTGTTCATTCGCGCGGAAGATGATCGCATCCTCTTTGGCTTCTGGCGCGGCCAGCAATTAACCTCCAATGACTCACGTCTCAAGCCCAGCGGCAAGTACGAGATGGCCACGCTGGAGATGGGGGAACAGACAAAGATCGCCGTCTCGACCATCCGCCGCATGATCAAGGAAGCCGTGGCGCTCAACGCCAGACTCGGCAATCCGCAGAAGGCCGCATTGAAGAAAAAGCCGCCTGCTGAGAAGAAGCCGGCGAACAAGCTTGCATAGAAGCCAGCGAACAGCGCGACAAACGACAGTCGCTCCACAATGGTGAGCAGGATGAAACAGCAGTGAGGCGGCAGGATGTCTCAGCTCGGGCCCGATTGCGTTTGCGACGATCGATCGCCGCGCTGAATACCATCCCCAACCGGCGAACACGCGGGTAGTACCCGGGGCGGCAAGCCGTTCATCTGGAGAGAATCATGGCCACCATCAAATCATCCATCATCCCCTGCCTCTGGTTTGACACCCAAGGCGAGCAGGCGGCAAAGTTCTACACCTCCATCTTCCCCAACTCGGCAATCGGAAAGATCAGCCACTACACCGAGGCAGGGAAAGAGTTCCACGGCCGCGAACCGGGCGCGGTGCTTACCGTCGCCTTCACCCTCAACGGCCAGGAGTTCACCGCACTCAACGGCGGACCGCAGTTCAAGTTCAACGAAGCCATCTCCTTCCAGATCATGTGCGATGATCAGAATGAGGTCGATCACTACTGGGATCGCCTCAACGAAGGCGGTGTCCCCGAGGCCCAGCAGTGCGGCTGGCTCAAGGACAAGTTCGGCGTGTCCTGGCAGGTCGTCCCGCGCCGCCTCATGGAACTGATCACCCACCCTGATAAGGCGAAGGCCGGCCGCGTCCTCAACGCCATGATGGGTATGAAGAAACTTGACATCGCCGCGATGGAGAAGGCCGCAGCGGGCTAATGGGCATCACTCGGTCATTTCCTCATCCGCTCGCAGCCGGCTGGAGCCGATCATGAACAAGGACAATCGCCAGCGCGTCTCCACGGGGTCGCCGTTCGAACCGATCATCGGCATCTCCCGCGCCATTCGGACCGGGCCGCTCATCTCGGTCTCCGGTACCGCGCCGCTGGATGCGGGCGGAAAGACGGTCGCAGTGGGTGATGCGGCAGCGCAAGCTCGGAGGTGTCTCGACATCATCCGCCAGGCCTTGCAGGGGCTTGGCGCCGACCTTCACCACGTCTGCCGCACGCGAACCCTGCTCACGCGCATCGAAGACTGGGAAACCGTGGCCCGCGTGCATGGTGAGTACTTCAAGGACATCCGCCCGGCCAACACCGTCATGCAGGTGACGCGCTTCATCGATCCCGACTGGCTGGTGGAGTTCGAGGCGGAAGCGTGGGTGGATGGGTGACGAAGATCAGCATCGTGAACACTCCGATCGGTGAAGCTCCTAAACACATTCGTGATGCCTGGGTCGGTCTTGAACTTCCACTATGGCGTGATCGCGCTACGCCAGAGCCTCGACGAGGCTTCGGAGTGCTCTCGGGACCAAAGACACCTCTGTCGAGAGTAACGCACTGGCTGCTGGGAAGGGGAGGAACGCAAACGGGATACCTGGTTTCGGCTCGCGATGCGTTCCGTTGCCTGGCCCAGAAGGATGTCGCTGCGGAACAGTGGTGGAGGCAACATGCTCCACACCTGTTTCAACCAGGTCACGTACTGGTGTTTGATGAGTCTGCTTGCGAACTCGCCAGTAATGGTGGAGAGCAAGAAGACGAGTAGAGAGCCATGCGCTTCAACCTCCAACCCACCCTCACCGGCGAACGCATCGAACTCCGCCCCATGCGCGAGGATGACTTCGATGCGCTCCATGCCGTCGCGTCCGATCCGCTGATCTGGGAGCAGCATCCGCATCACAACCGCTGGCAGCCGGATGTGTTCCGCGCGTTCTTCGACAAGGGCGTGCAGTCCGGTGGCGCCCTGGTCGTTATCGAGCGTGCGACCGGCCGCATCATTGGCTCGTCACGTTTCCACCCGCACAATGAGCAGGATGGCGGCGATCTTGAGATCGGCTGGACCTTCCTCGCCCGCTCCCACTGGGGCGGCCCCACCAACCGCGAGATGAAGCGCCTCATGCTTGAACACGCATTCAAGCATGTCGATCGAGTCATGTTCCTCGTCGGTGTCAACAACGTTCGCTCACAACGCGCCGTGGAGAAGATCGGCGGCGTCCGCACCGGCACGCGCGACATCGAAGGCGGCCTGCCGCACTTGGTTTACCATGTCGACTCGGTCGCATTCGCCCAGGGACCACTCGGTTCGTAGTACCCTCTGTGTCCGCGCGTCGGCGCAGAATTGACCGTGAGCCGCCAGCCGTCATTGCCACTGATCGAGCGTCGCATCGCCATCGGCATTGTGGTGCTCGGGGCGATCTGTGCCGGCCGCCTGATCTATCAATTCGGTCTCGCGTGGATCACATTCGGTCATGTTGACTTCGAACCGATGCCGTTCGATTCGGCGGTCTGGCGCGCCACAGCGTCCGAAAGCACACATGACTCGATCCGGGTGCGCATGGTGGATGACTACCTCGCCACCCACTCGCCGATCGGGCGCACCCGCGATGAAGTGGCGGCGGATCTCGGTGAGCCCCATGACACGGCTCGTTTCCACGAATACGACATGGTCTACCGCCTGGGGCTCGAGCGAGACTCAGCGTTCCCGATCGACTCCGAGTGGCTGGTAATTCGCTTGGATGAAAACGCGATGGTGAGCGAGGCGCTTCTTACGACAGATTGACGTCGATCGCCGTGATCGTGTCGATCCCTCGCCGTCCACGACTCAATTAAACCAGAACCCCCAGCGAAACACCCTGCCGTTGAACGCGTTCTGCATGCGGTCCCACAGTCCCGGCTTGGTCAGTGTTCCCTTTTCGAGATACGGCGCTGCCGCCGTGCCCTGGATCCAAAGCATCAGATCAAAGGTGCGCGGCTCCGTAAACACCCGTTTGAGATTGATCCCCGTGCCCTGCGGCCGGTCGTCCCACTCGGGCATACGCCAGAATCGCACCAGCCGCGTGCCGTCGAGCACCAGATCCGCCTCGTTGAGGAAAATCAGCCACGTGTCGCGGATTTCGGGCGTAACTTCCGCGCCGGGAATGACGGAAGTTTGAATCGTGCTCGGCACCCATTCGCGATCGTTGTCCGTTTCCGCGTCAATGGACTTCCACATGTCCTTGCCCATCGCAATGACCATCTTCAGATGCTCGTGCGCCTTGAGCATCCGCGCCGGCTCCTTCACCTCGAATCGCATGAGGTGGAAGAACGCAATCCAGTCCGTGACCGTCATCCATTCGTACTCGCGATAGTCATACTCCGCCTGAAGAAACGGAAACGGCGTCTTCGGCCTGGCGAAGGCGACGTGCGAGCAGTGATCAAAGAGCGCCTGGCGATCGTGCGCCAGCGCGCACTCAGCCAATGCCATCATGAAGTGGCAATAGCCGCGCAGCCACGCGACATCGGCGCGATCAAACGCAATGGTGAACTCGGCAGCTCCCGCTTCGTCGGCGTCGAATCGGCGCTGAAAACGGTTGAACAGCGCCCAGATCGCCTCGCCTTCATCGCCCTTTCCGTTGCCGTCAATATCCAGCCGCACCTGCCCGATGGCGATAGGGAGTTTGACCGTCTCGTCGGTGATCGCGGCGAGCGTCGTTTCCGCCGTCGCGACAGAGTCGAGCCACGATTGGATCAGCGCGTTGAGTTTGTCATAGGTGATCTCCTCAGGCTGCATGTTGCGCGGCACCGACGACACATCAATCGGCAGCATCTCATCGAGAAACCCCTCGCGCCCGAGGAAGCCATAGCGATACAACCCGCTGAACAGCACCTCGCCGCTGTGGAAGAACTGCGCGAATCCAAGACCGAAGCGAACATAGTCCGACTTGGGATGATCCACCAGGTACGACGTCAGCGCCTTCTCACCCTCGACAAGACTCTCACCCGTCAGTGCCGCTTTGACGAGCAACACTTCCTCATCGCTCGGTTCGGCCGCCCGCGCCTGCCCGACCGACCACAGAACGCAGAACGCCACGATGATCGACCAGTAAGTGTGGGACATGACGACTCTCCTTGCGGCTTGATGCAACAGGCGGCGGCCGACAGTGACGAGGCAGGGTCGCTGGTCCACCACAGGATGCTAGCGGACCGTGGCAGCCAGTCGGCCAAGAGCAATTCACCCTGATTCGACCCAGCGTTGGTGTCCCCAAGGCTGCCGGAATGGACACGCAGCCGGGCTCTTCATGCTTCATAATTGATTCGTGAACGTGCCGACCGACAACCAGCCCGAAGCGCGACCCGGCGTCTTCATCTTTCGCAACCGCTTCTCCCGTCGCGAACGCAAGTGGTGGATACTCGGCTGCGCGTCACTGGTCACACTTCTCAACGCAGCAGCATTGATCGTCTGGCTGCACCCCGGTCTTTCCGTCGATACAAAGGCCGATTGGGTGCCGGGACTGCACGTCGCCTCGTGGCTCCCCGCGTTCTTCTGCTTGTTCGCCTGGATCAGCCCGCAGCACACGCTTTGTGTGTCGCCGCGCGGCATCGGCTACGCGCTGGTCCCCGGCGGCCCTCGTTGCTTCCGCCAGCGCTGGCGCATCCAGTGGTGGGAAATCGACCAGCTCAAGTGGGGGTCAGCCAGATGTGAATTCAAGGTGGGCGGACGCAAGCGATTCCTTCAGTGCTCGATCTTTCGCAAACAGCACCGCCAGGTGACCGAGGCGATCTGCCTCTACCTCGGCGATTGGTTCGACCTGTCTCAGGGAACAGCCGCCCAGCGGTGGGCTCGGCAGTGGAAGCAGGTGAGCCTGTGGCGAAAGGCGCTCGACAAGGTATTGCTCCTCTTTGTCGGGATGAACTACCAACCCCTCGTCGCACTCGTGGGCTGGTTGCAGGGGAACGCAGCCCTGCTCTCGGCCGGAATACTCCTGTGGCTCGCGGCGCTCGCCATCCTGATCACGCAGCAGCGTCGCTACCAGAACTTCGGCTGGCAGGAGCCGCGTACGGAATTCCCAGACATCTTCGAGCCCACGTCGATCGAGGCGGGCGGACCTCCATGATAACATGCCTCGGCGAAGTCCGGAATGCAGGCCCTGCGATGAACACTCCGAGCACCGCAAACGCATGAGCATCATCCTCCAGAGCATTCGCGGCGTCTCCAGCGGACTGGCGCAAGGCCTTCGAGCGCTGGCGCTGTCCCTCTTGCTGCTTGATGTGCTCTACGCATTACTTCTCGCACTGATGGCATTCTGGATCGCAGCGCACGGGTCGTGGGTTCGCGGTGTGCTGGCCGGTTGTCTCGCACTGGTCTTGAGCATCGTCGTGGGCACGATCATCTCGGTGCAGATCGGCATCGTCCGCGCTGTAAAGGCCGTCGTGAAGCGTGTCGCCGTGGGTCGTCTCACGCTCGATTGCCTTGTCCAGCGCCTGCCCGTCAGCCCCGAAGCAGGATGGACACTGGATGAACTTGAAACCAGTCTCAACGAAGCCGGGCGGATGATCCTCGGCGAGTCGCCACCCGTCCGCATGCTCGCTCTGCCGTTCTGGCTTGCATCAAAGGTCCAGCGCATAGTCGTCTGGGCCACGGTCCGCATCATACTGCGCCAGGCGTCGCGGCAGCACGACGGTTCGAGACGTATTGACATCACCGCGGTGCGCGATCGACTGGCCGACATCATCGACCGGCTGATCCTCGAACGGATCAGCGAGCAACTCACGCGGGTGTCAAGTTCACTGATAGTTCTCCTTACGCTGATGGTCGCCATTCTGGCTCTGCTCATCAGTTACCTGCCGATGTGAGTTTGCCTGCAGTCGTCTCTTCGAGCAGAGTAAGAGAGTTTTGAGAATCATCTGTATGCGTCGCAAGACCCTCATCTTCGTTGCTCTGATTTCGCTCATCGCTCTTGCGCTGTTGGCGTCGTCAGGGAAGGTGCGCAGCCAGGCCTATTCGTTTTACATCCGCCTGCGCGGCGGATGGCGCAATGAGTTGTACGCTCTGCTGAGAGGGCGACTGGCAGAGCTGCCGCAGCCATAATCTTTGGCACTTCTGCCCTGTGCTCAATCCTGCCAATCTTCCGCCACACTCCGGAACGCGCCCACACGCATCACGAGCGGATGGGATTCATCTTTGAGCAGTCCGATCAATCGCGCCCTTCCGACCCGCCTGTCGAGCATTCCGATCGCTCGAATGAGTGGATTGGGAGAAGACTGGATCTCGTCGATGGGAAGATTCGGATAGTCGAACAAAGCCTGACCAAACTCGTGCTGCCAGAAGATCGACTCGTCGTGCATGCACTCTCTCGCGTAATTCCAGCCGGCATTGAATGCCATCGGATCGCCGTCGAATGCCTCTTTCATCCGGTACGCCATGTCGTACTGGGTCCGCCAGGCGACAATGGTCGCCATATTGATAACTTCTTCTCCATCAAGCGTAATCCACGCCCGGCCATCGCGGTCATAAGCACGTCTGTACCTTGTTGAGTGGAAATCCACGCGGTCTTTGACAGCGTCGGCAAGCAGCGCACGCACTCGGGATTTGACTCTGGACCAGCGAACGGGCATGCGGTCAATCGTAGTTTGGTCGTCACCGCAGAGTTTCGGCGCCCGCACGCCCGGCCTGCCATCTCCACCCGATCCTCCTACCCTGATACCCTGTGCGCTCCCTGTCTCCGTGGTGAACAAAAGGATCGGCAATGGCTGCTCACGACACCTCCAAGAAGAACACCGACTTCATCTCCTGGAACCTCGCCACGTGGGCAACCAGCCTGACCTACGACAGCCTGCCGCCCGAGGCGATCCAGAGCGCCAAACTCTTCCTCTTCGACTCGCTCGGCTGCGCGCTGGGCGGCTCGCAGCAGCATGATGTGCACATCGCTCTCGAGCATTTCAAAGAAATGGGCGGCCGCAGCGCCTGCACCGTCTTTGTCGACGGCTTTCGCACCAGCCCTGTCGATGCCGCGTTCCTCAACGCGCTGATGATCCGCGCGATGGACTACAACGATATCTATTGGAAGGCCGACCCCGCTCACCCTTCCGACATCATCCCCGCGCCGCTGGCGATCTGCGAACTCAAGGGCCTCTCGGGCCGGGATCTCATCCTCGGCATCGTCATCGCCTATGAGATGGAGATGCGCCTCGCTGAGTTCGGCGAGCCCGGCATCCGCGAATACGGCTGGCACCACGCCACCATCACCAGCATCGCCGCGCCCATCGCCGCCGGCCGAATGCTCGGCCTCAAGCCCGAACAGATTCAGCAGGCCATCGGCATTAGCGCTTCGCCCTCGATGTGTCTCGGTGCCGTGACGGCTGGCAAACTCACCAACATGAAAAACACCGTCGACCCCCTCGCCACCCGCTGCGGCGTCGAAGCCGCCATGCTCGCCCAGCGCGGCTACACGGGCCCCGAACATGTTATCGACGGCAAAGAAGGTCTCACGCACTGCTTCGGCAAGTTCGGCGGCAAATTCAATCTCAACATGCTCACCGACGGCCTGCCCAAGTGCGGCGGGTGCCACTACAAGATCACCGACTGCGGCATGAAGTCCTTCCCCATCGAGGCTCTCAGCCACGCGCCCCTCACCGCCATGATGAAGTGTGTCGCCGAAAATAACATCAAGGCCGCTGACGTCGCCGAGATCAAGGTCGAAGTCATCGCCCGCGCGGCTGATATCCTCGGCGACCCCGCCAAGTATCGCCCGACCGGCAAAGAAACGGCCGACCATTCGCTGCCGTATTCGCTCGCGGTCGGCCTCGTCGATGGCATGGTCACGCCGCTGCAGTTCAAGCAGGAGCGCATCAATGACACGAGCCTGCACGCCGTGATGGACAAGATCAAGGTCGTGCCCAATGAAGAGTTCGAATCGCTCTTTCCCAAGTTCCAGCCCAGCCGCGTCACGTTGACGCTCAACAACGGCGAGTCTTTCAGCAAGCGCGTCGATGTTCCAAAGGGCGATCCGCGCGACCCGATGACCGAAGATGAGATCGCCGTGAAATTCAATGCGCTGGGCAAAGACGTGGTGGGGGAGGAACGCTGCGTCCAGCTCCGCAAGTTGATCATGAGTCTCGACGAGCACAACGATGTCGATGCGCTGATCGAGCTGATGAAGGCGTAATCGGCGTGCCAGACAAACGCTGTTGAACACCCAACCCCGCTTGCGCCAGCGCATCCCGACGACGACATACCACCATGACCCCCAGCGAATTCACCGCCTTCTTCCACGAGCAGCGTGCTTCCGCGATCCTCCGCACTGAGCTGACCGATGCCGTCGCTCCCGCAATGGAAGCCGCGATCCGCGCCGGCTTTCGAATCTGCGAATTCACACTCACCATTCCCGGTGTCTTCGATCACATTGCCGCCTTCGCCAAACGCGACGGCATTGTCGTCGGCGCCGGCACCGTGCTCACCGTCGAAGACGCCCGTCAGGCCGTTCAGGCCGGCGCTCGCTTCCTCGTTTCGCCGGTTGTTGATGAAAGAGTGATTGACGAAGCAACCCGCCTCGGCGTTGCCATGATGCCCGGCACTCACACGCCTACCGAGATGCTCCGCGCCCACCGCGCCGGCGCCGCCCTGCAAAAGCTCTTCCCCGCGCCTGGAATCGGTCCCGCCTATGTGAAGGCGTGCCTCGGCCCGATGCCGTTTCTGCGAATCGTGCCGACGAGCGGCGTTGATGCGTCCAACGCCGCGGCCTACCTCGCCGCGGGCGCCTTCGCCATCGGTTTTGTCGCGCCGCTTTTCGACGCTGGCGAACTCGCCGCAGGCCGCTTCGATCGCATCGAACAGCGCGGCCGAGACCTCCTCGCCGCCTGCGCATCTGCGTGAACGATGCCTGCGATTACACTCGTCAGTCGCTGACCAGCACAACCTCCACCCGCACCAGTTCAGCCGCGGCAAGCATCGCCTGCATCTCGATTTCGCTTCCCGCCCGCTCGCGCAGCACCCGTCCCTCCGCCACGACGCTCAGTTCATCTCCGACGAACGGCCACGGCGAGACCGTCCATCGCACCGCATCTTCTCGTTGAACTTGAAGATCAATCCGCCCGATGCCCCACGGAACGTCCTTGACCTCGCCTCGCTCCGACTCGTTCATCAGCACGATCAGCGACAACCAGTCCCACGCGGCAATCAACCGACTCGCCCTTTCGATCGAATCATCATCGACAGTCGAACCCCAGCCCACGCCCGAGCGCAATCGATCAAGCAGCCACTCCTGTGTCGCCTTCTCGCTTTCAAGATACGCAAGCACTTCCGGTTCGCCCTGTACCTGGGCCAGCGTGTGAAACCGCTCGTACAACCCCGTTCCATGCCGAGACACCAGCAGCGCCGCCAGCGTGCTCAATGGTTCAACGCGCAGCGCCGCATCCGTCCAGATGGACAGGTGATCAGCCGTCTCCATCTCAAGGAACGCGTGGGGCAGACCCGTCTTCGCGTTGAAAGTCGGCTGCTGCTCCCAATCGGTCCAGCCGATGTCATGCTGCTCGGCCGCCAAAAGGACCTCCGGTCGCGGCTCAAACGCATCCGCCCACGCCCCGGCCATCTGCCCGCTCACCCATGCGTGTGCGGGCTGGGCCATCACCATCGTCCCGCGACTCGTCACCCTGTGCAGCATCATCACACCTCGCTTCGTAACGCCATTCTACGAGCCTGTCTCGCCCTTGTGCGAGTGTTGGATGAGCGCTGCGCGAGCGTTCATACGCAATCTGCATATCTCAACAACACGGTGAGTTTCCCGTTAGTTCTTCTCATCCACCTTGCGTGCGGCAGTGGACGTACCAAAACTCATCCGTTCACAGTGCGCTCGGATCAACACGTCTATTCTGAGGCATCAAAACTGAACAGATCCGCTCGATCACGTTGATCGTCAAGAGTGCGGATCGATGGGTGAGTGGCAGGAGCGACTTCTTCGCTCCCGAACTTGAAGGAGTTGACATGACGAATCACGTGAAGGGATCAATCCTGATGTGCTCCGCGCTCGCAGCCATCGGGAGTGTGGCTATGGCGGGCGATGGACCATCCGACGCCGACGCGCGCGTCGCGGCACTCGAATCGCAGCGCGCTCAGATCGACGCGCAGATCAATTCGCTGCGCGAAGGCGATCGCGGCGCCTGGCTCAGCGGCGCTCGCGCTGAAGAAGTTCGCGCCCTCGTGCGCGAAGTCATGGCCGAGAGCGAGACACGCTCCAGCCTGCTGGCCGACGGCATGAACGCCGGATGGGACCACGGCTTCTTCCTCAAGAACGACGACGGCTCCTTCACTCTCAAGATCAAGGGCCAGTCCCAGTTCCGCTACGTGTGGAACAGCAAGGACTCTCCCGATATGGATACGGCGTCTTTCGAAATGCGCCGTGCCAAGCTTGAGTTCTCCGGCAACATCTACAAGAAAGAACTCAAGTACAAGATCAAGGGCGCCTTCGAACGCGACGGAGGCCTCTTCCAGCTCGAGGACGCCTACGGCGAATACGTCCTCGGCAACGGCTGGCTCTTCAAGTGGGGTCAGTACAAGCCCGCCTTCAACCCGGAAGAGACCATCAGCTCCTCCAAGCAGCTCGCCGTCGACCGCTCAGTCGTCAACGAGATCGTCAACCTTGGCTTCTCGCAGGGTCTTGAACTCGCGTACGAGGGCGACACCATCGCCTTCGCCGCCGGCTTCACCGACGGCGCCACGCTTTCGGCCACCGGTACGGCCGGCGCCCGCGCCAACACCCGTTTCAACAACGACACCAATGAATACGCCTTCAATGCCCGCGTCGACGCCCTCCTCGCCGGCACCTGGAAGCAGTTCGACGACTTCACCTCCTGGTCCTCCGATGAAACCGGCGTCAAGGTCGGCGGCGGCCTCTTCTACCAGGACGGCGAGTACGGCTCCGCCTCCGAAGAGGTGAAGTGGTTCCAGTGGACCGTCGATGCCCAACTCGAGTTCGGCGCGGCCAACCTCTTCGGCTCCGTTGTCGGACGTCACAGCGATCCCAACGCCGATGCAGCACCTGGCTACGACCAGTATGGCATCGTTGTTCAAGGCGGCTACCACATCGTGCCCGACAAGTTTGAGCTGTTTGCCCGGTACGAGTGGTTCGACTTCGATGGCGCCTTCTCAGACGACTACAGCGCCATCACCTTCGGCTGCAACTACTACTTCCACAAGCACGATTGGAAGTGGACTACCGATCTCGTCTGGAATCTCAATCGCGTGCCCTTCAGCGTCACCGGCGTTGGACTTCTCAGCGACGGCGCGACGGATGAAGACCAGATTGCGCTACGCACGCAGGTGCAGATGCTCTTCTGATCGCTTCATGGCGAACTCTTGAGCGAACGAACGGAGTTGTGCTGAAGAAGCGAGATCCATTGGTCGATCACGAACACAGACTCGCGTGCACAACTCAAGATCTTGCGAGGCGCTCAGCCCAACGGCGAGCGCCCTCGCTTCACAACCCGGCGAAGTGGTTCGGATCTTCGCTTTGATGTGCGGCATCGATTGCGGCTCCGCACACGCAATTCGCTTCTTCAACGGGCGAGTCCACCCGCCCGACGGCGCAGCCGACGGCCCCAACCACCGCCGGCTGCCCGTCTTTTTCTCTGGGGCTCACCGTCAACCCAAAGCCCCCGCGGAGCCCCGGATTCCACGCATCCACGCGTCATCCGAATGCGTATCTTTGCCCGATGAAGGTCTTTTCCTGGATCGGCCGCCACCCCTGGATCTCGGTCCTGACCGTCGCGGGGTTCGCGTGCTTGTCCTGCCCAGTCATGATTCTCGTCGTCCTCATCAACGCGCGGATGAGCGGCAAGTCCGCCGCATGGCATTCGCCAGACCCTCCCTCCGCTCGCGCCGGCGACGGCCAGCCCATCCTCCAGCTCGAATCCCACACCTGCGGTCTACTCTCGCTTTCCGCCGCCTACGCCCTCTATGACCTGCCGCCCGATGACAAGAACCTGCGCTACCGGCTCGGCGTCGATGTCCCGGCCAATCCGCTCGATTCATCCTCCACCGGCACGCTCCACCCTGATCTGCTCCGCGTGCTCGTGCAGGATGGCTTCACCTATGAAATGCCGTCGCCCTTTCTTGACGCCGATGTTCGTCTTCGCAACCATCTTCAAACCAGCAACGTCGCGCTGATCCTCATCCGTCGACGTGAAACCGGCGGCCTGCACTGGGTTCTCGCCGACGCCATGAGCGGCGACAATCTCCGCATCGTCGACTCCCTGCAGACGCATCCGGTGAGCGAACCCATCGCCGTCTACTTCGATCAGTGCGTCCTCTCCGTCATCCTCATCAAGCCCAACCCTTCCTTTCCCGACCCGCTGGGCAGTGGCCCCGCCGTTACCCAGGCGCACCGCGATGGCGCTGCCGAGTTGGTTCGGGTGAAGCAACGACTCGACCGCCTCAATGAACTTGACAACTAAGCCAGCAGACTCCCCGCTTATCAAGCGCCCGACTCACCTGCCACGCAGGCGCCGTTGGATCGCTCGCCGCCGCCGGTATGATCCAGCGCGTCATGTGGGATGCACTGGTATTCTCGATGATCCTGATCGTCGTCGGCTACGTCGCGCGGCTTACCGTGCGATCACCCGACAGGGATCTCTGCCCGAACTGTGGCTACAACCTCTCCGGCCACGCCCGTCCCGCCATCTGCCCCGAGTGCGGCATCCCGGAAGCGAAGCGGACCCAGCCAATCACAAAAACCAACAAGGCCCACGGACATGTCCGTGGGCCTTGCGATTGAGCCAAACAGTTCTCCAGTCCAAGCCTGGAGTGGCGTTCCGTGATTACGGAATTTGGCCAACGTTGCTCGTGTTGCAAGAGGGCAACTCGACGAGCTGGAGGCGGCCGCCGCAAGCGCCGGTGCCCGCAGAGCCATTGACCTGGCCGCTACCGTTGCCGGTGCCGACCGTGTTGACAAGGCGGAGGCCCTGGCTGCTGAGACCGAGCTGCGTGCCTTGGCAAGGACCGTTGGGGATCACGAAAGCTCCGGTGTTCGCCGCGAATACGATGGCCTGCTGACGGCTGGGAGTCGCGCCGCTCCAGCGGACGCTGACGGTGCCGGGGCACTGGCCGCCGACGGACAGGAAGTAGCCGCCACCGTTGCCGAAGCCGGCGCCGGAAAGGAAGATGCTGTACGTGCCGACGGTGGTGCCGGACGCGGTCCAGTTGAGAAGCGGGCTGCCGGCGCCGGGGCCATCGGGAGCGCGCTCGACGTTGAACGGGCTGCTGTTCCAGATCAGACCGCCAGCGGAGTTCGGATCCATGTTGTACGCGCTGATGGCGAGGTAGTACGTGCCGGGGCCGGGGACGAACGCACCGGTGATGGTGGACTGCAGTCCGCCGCCATTCGGATCGTCATCATCGTGAGTCACGCCCATGCCGTTCTCGTCAAACAGGAACAGCTGAGTGTCAAACGACGCGCCGCCGACCGTCGACGCGCTGAAAGTGCCGATGTCAGTAATCGTGATCTTGTACAAGTCGCAATCGTTCGCGTCATGATTGCCGTCGATCTGCGTCAGAGCACCAGCGCCTTGTGTTTCCTGGCCGGGAAGGAGATCAGGCGCATCGCCGCTCTCCGTCCAGGTCTGGCCGTTGGCCACGCCGCCGAGCAGAGCAGCTGCGGCAACGCCTGCAAAAATCCCCACGCGTGCATTGAATTTAGTCATCTTGCCTTCCTCTTCCTTGCTATTGGGCCGGCCGTCATGAGCCGGCGAATGTTAATCTGGGCTTGCTGGACACTCAGCAAGCCACATCAACCCCGATGAAAGGTTAATGTACCGCAATTCGTTCGGCGGTGCAACCCTAACAGCCGGATTTCGCCGACAATTCCACATTTTCAATAAGGTGAGGACCTGGATCGGCTTACATGCCGATCAATCCAAGCAGTGGCGAGTCAAGCAGGTGCAGCGCGACCAGTGTCATCGTGTAGACCGGTGGAAACGCTGATACGCCGACCGACCACCGAGCCAGCCTCCGGGCCGTCCGATCCCGCTTGCGGCCGATGATCTCGCAGATAATGATCACAAAGAGCATCAGCGAGAACTTGAACGCGATCGCACCGGGAAGGCCCCAATGGTCGATAACCGAGGCGGCGATGGGGTTGACCTCGTAGCCGTCCTGATGCTGCAGCACGAGCCATGTCAGCGTGAGATCCATCGACGAGACAATGACAAACCCTGCATAGAGGAACGGATACCGCATCGGAGGCAGACTGCGGAAAGCGGGAAGGGGCTCCGCCGCCGACTGGTCCAGCGCATGCCGGCGAACCCTCATGCCGCGCGACGGTCGATCGTCCGGCATCCTCGGATCGGAATTGGCCATGGTCATCCGAATCTACCTCCAGCCCGCGAACTCCATTCGCACGGACCCATCGACCAGATCGGCAAAAAAGCGGTCTCGATCCAAAACGACAACCGACCCCAAAAGGGGTCGGCTGGTGGACTACGACAAGCAGTGGTGGGGCGAGATCCCCGATCAGGCCCGGGTGGCCGCAACATCAGCGACGATGAGATCGTCGATGCCGTCGCCTTCGGCTTCCTCCTCGAGTTTCCGTGTGAGGAACTTCTCTTCGAGTTCAACTCGGATCTTCTCGAGTGCCTTGTTCTGGATCTGGCGAACGCGCTCCTTGGTCACGCCGATGATCTGGCCGACCTGCTCGAGCGTGAGCGGCGTGTGGTTGTCCACGTCGATGCCGAACCGATGATGGATGACCGTGCGCTCAATCGTCGAGAGGTTGGCGCGATTCGCCATAACGATACTCTTGACCTCTTCCGCACAGTCCTCCTCATGCGAAGCGCGGCGCTTCTCATGGAAGTCGGATCGCTCAAGCTTCGGATCAAAATCGGCAGGAAAACGCTGGCGATACTTGCTCAGCTTCATGCCCTGACGGCTGAACGCCTTGAGAATCGCACGGCAGGCGTAGGTCGAAAACTTGAAGCCGCGACCGCAGTCAAACTTGTCGACGGCGCGAAGCAGCGCCATGTTGCCCTCTGAAACGAGATCGGCAAAATCGACCTCGCTCATGCGGGTGCGCTTGGCCATCGCGAGCACGAGAGCGAGATTGGTATTGGCAATCTGCTCGCGCATCTGCTCAGCCTTGCGGTTCCAGCGGAGGATCTCCTCGGCCTGCTCGGGAGCGGGGTCGTGGCCGTTGAGTTCAATCTGCACCTTGCGGACGCGATGCCGGGCATAGTTGAACTGAAGGAAGAGCACACGCTCCTGGGCCGCACTGAGCAGCACCTGAGTGGACTGCTTGGGGGTCTTGGAAGTCGCCGTGAGCGAGTCCATGACCGGGTGGTACCACGACGTGTCCGGCTTCTGAATGTCCGGGGCGTCCTGGTAGATCTGCGCCTCCGCCTCGGGCTCGTAGAACGCCGCGTTGTCGATGAAATCCATCGGCTCACGCAGGATTCGCTTGAGTTCCTGACGGTCCTTGGCGCTGAGCGAACGCCGGGCGCGCGCATGGGTCTTGGCGTCCTTACCGGACGTCTTGGATCGACTGGTAACACTGACACCCGTTCGCCGTTGAATCTGTTCAAGCGGCGAGGTGGCCGACATCATCCGGCTCATGGCTGGTAGCCCTCGGTATTCTTGGCTGGGAAACTGGGGGAATTCTAACGGAAGTTCCCGGCTCTCTACCCGCGAATATACGCCAAAACTCAAAAGATGCTCATAATTTTTGCCTGAACAGCATGGAAAGGGCGTATCTACGGCATTTTACCTATCTGCACGCCAATAATGCCCGCGTTTTCATCCACATTATGCGGACAGCACTCAGCGAATGCACCTCCGCCGATCCGCCTCGGAAGCCGGCCGCCGGCAATGGCGGGCCCCTCGCCGGGGCGAAAGCGAACCCCGGCGCGTAGAATCATTCTCGTTTCGGGACTGCCTTGGCTGGTCCCAGAACCATCATGGGGAGATGGACTTCCCCTGTCCTTCCAGACTTCCCGCCCGCTTTGCACAAAGGAGAGTTGATCATGGCTTTCACCCTTCCGCCGCTTCCCTATCCCAACAACGCCCTCGAGCCGCATATCGATGCGCGCACCATGGAAATCCATCACGACAAGCACCATGCCGGCTATGTCAACAACGCCAACGCCGCCCTCGAAGGCACCGAATGGGCGAACAAGAGTGTTGAGGAGATCATCACCAACCTTGATGTCATTCCAGACGCCAAGCGAACGGCGGTCCGGAACAACGCCGGCGGCCACGCCAACCACTCCCTCTTCTGGACCATCCTCAGCCCGAATGGCGGCGGCAAGCCCGGCGGTGCCGTGGCGGACGCCATCAACAAGGACTTCGGTTCCTTTGACGCGTTCAAGGAGCAATTCACCAAGGCGGCGGCGACGCGCTTTGGCTCCGGCTGGGCCTGGCTTGGGGTCAAGAATGACGGAAAGCTGTGCGTCTGCTCCACACCCAATCAGGATAATCCGCAAATGAAGGGTCTGGTTGAGTGTCCCTGCAAGCCCATCCTCGGCCTGGACGTCTGGGAGCACGCCTACTACCTCAACTACCAGAATCGTCGGCCCGACTACATCACTGCGTTCTGGAACGTTGTCAACTGGGAGCAGGTCGGCAAGTACTACACCGTCGCCAAGGGTTGAACGACGCAGGCCCGGTCCTCAGAAACGATCGAAGATCAACGGCGCGACTCGACGAGTCGCGCCGTTGCCGTTTTTCGCTCCACGCACGCGTCCGCCACGACAATCGGCTGCCGGGCCTCTTGCCACGTTGTGCCGCCGACATCCAGACTTCGGGCGGCGTGCCGGCGAGCGCGGATTCTCCACGTTTCCGGGAATGTCCGGAGGATCGCGGTCAGTTCCTTGTTGACGGGAAGCGCTTCTGGGATGAGACTTGTTAATTCGGGACTCCCGCATCTTGCTCAAGATGGGGAGAATCCAACGAACGGAAAGGGAGATTACCATGAAGGCGAGTGCGGCTTTTGCATTGGCGATGGTGTGCGGGTTCGCTGGAACGGCGATCGGACAAACCGCCAACTTTGACAGCTATCCGGAAGGGCTCATCGGGCGCGACTTTACCGAAGCGGGGATCCGTTTCTATCAGTACGACAACCGTCTCGATCCGCCGCCGAGCAACATGGTTGCAGAATGGGCGGATGGAAATCTCAGTGGACAGCCGAATTTCACGGCGCCAAATGCGCTGGGCTTTGGCGGCTATGCCCCCGGAAACGGAGCCGCCTTCGGGCGCTTCGGCGCCTTGGAAATGCAGCCGGTCAGCGGCACGTCAAACCGGGCGACGATCAACATCTATGAGTTTGGCAACAGTGGCGGGCTCACGATCAAACTCGAGGCGACGCTCAACGGCAACGTCGTGGCCACGGACACCGTTGCGCTCTCGGGCGGCTTTACGATCTCCTGGAAGCAACTGAATATCGACGGCCCCGACTTCGATCATCTGAAGATGTCAGTTGGCCCGAATCCATCCGACGTTGCCTTCATCCTGGTCGACTCAGTCACCATCGTGCAGCAAGGCGGCCACCTCTCGCTCGATCCGCCGGATCCGGGCGATGCGGGGACCATCAACATCTTTGCGGCCCATGATGCGACGCCCGGCGTCCGGGTCTACTTTGTCTACGGGTACCGGACCGGCTCGACCAACGTGCCGGGCTGCCCCGGCGTATCCGTCGGGATGCGAGCGCCCACCGTGGCCGGCAGCGATGTCGCGGATGGGGGAGGCGATGCACAACTCGTGCGCTTCGTACCCGGTTCAGCCCACAACCGACGGGTGCTTATCCAGGCCGTCGAGCAAGCCACTTGCACCGTGAGCAATCTCGTGGATTGGACGTTCAACTAGGCCTTGATTCCCTTGGCAAAGCAGCGATGAAGTGAATCAGCCCCGGCATGAAGGTGCCGGGGCTTTTTTTCGTCCTCGTCCCATGGACCATTCGGCGAGCGGCCGACCGCTGCGCCGGTGTGGTTTCTAGCGGAGAATCCCGTTCGGGGTGTGAATAGGGGGAATCACCGGTATATCGTGTCGCACCTGTGTCCCCAGTCGATCGCTCTGGACCCATTCAGGGCGCGACTCACCGCCGTCTCCCGGGAGTCCATACGCATGCAGCAGATTAATGATTTCGTGAACATGCTCAACAGTTATCTCTTTCACCCATGGGTGGTGTATGCACTGCTCTTCTGCGGAGTGCTGTTCACGATCTGGTCCTTCTTCGGTCAGTACCGGGCGCTGACGCACGGCGTCTCAGTTACGTTCGGCAAGTACGACGACAAGAACGACCCCGGAGCCATCAACCACTTTCAGGCACTCTCAGCTGCACTCTCCGCAACCGTCGGGCTGGGCAACATCGGTGGTGTGGCGGTGGCCGTTGCCCTTGGTGGCCCGGGTGCCATTTTGTGGATGTGGGTCATCGGCGTGGTCGGCATGGCGCTGAAGATGACCGAAGTCACCCAGTCCATGCTCTTTCGCAACACCGACGACCCGGAAAACCCCCACGGCGGGCCGATGTTCGTCGTGAAGCACGGTCTGACTGGCTCCGACAAGAAACCCATCGCCATCGCGCTGGCACTCGCGTTCTCGGTCGCCATCATCGCGCTGACCTACGCGAGCGGCAACACCGTCGCCATGATCGTCGGCGTTGTGCTCTCGCTCGGCCTGGTCGGTCTGGCAGCCGTCAATCACCACATGCTCGGCTCACTCATCGGCGGCATCTTTGTCATCACGCTCATCATCTCCGCCATCACCGGCGGCAACATGTTCCAGGCCTGGAATGTCGGCGACATCACTAAGACCTACTTCGACATCGAGCCGGTTGTCACCGGAATCGTCCTCACCGTGCTCGTCGGCCTGACCATCATCGGCGGCATCAAGCGAATCGGCTCCGTCGCCGGCCGCATCGTGCCCTTCATGTGCTTCATCTACATTCTCGCCGCGGCCTTCGTACTCCTCAAAAACTTCGGAACCATTCCTCAGAGCATCGCGCTCATCTTCAAGAGCGGCCTGCCGAGCTTCCTCGGCGGTGAGGCGCCCGACGCGACCGGCGCATTCCTCGGCGGCACCTTCGGATACGCCGCCATGTGGGGCGTCAAGCGTGCACTATTCTCCTCAGAAGCCGGTCAGGGATCATCGCCCATCGCCCACTCGGCTGCCAAGACCGATGAGCCGGTGCGCGAAGGTGTGGTCGCCGGACTCGAACCGTTCATCGATACGCTCGTCGTGTGCTCGCTCACCGCACTCGTGATTCTCTCTACTGGCGCCTACAACCGCGAATCAGAAGCCGTCTATGCCTCGGCGGATCAGGTTCAGGTGGTCCCCGCCAATGCCACGGCCGATCCGCCAACCTGGACGCTTCAGACCGGTCCGCTGCCGAAGATGTCCGAAGAGGCGCGCCGCATTCGTCGCTCCGCCGAGGGCGCTGCCGGCTGGCGCGACGGCGAAACCGTGTTTGTGATCGTCGATGCCGATGAAGATACCAACACCGGCCGCGACTTGCGTCGCATCAGCGGCACCGTCACGCGCGGCGCCGAAGATGCCTGGTCCGTCGAATGGGGAACACTCGCTTCGAAGAAGACGCCGACCATCCGCATCGGACCCGACGGAAACCCCGACCTCGGTATTTACGGCGACTACGCCGGCGCCTCAATGACCGCCTACGCGTTCGATCGCGCGGCTCCCGGACTTGGCAAGATCGTTGTCACCATTGCCGCGTGGCTCTTCGCGCTCTCCACCATGATCTCATGGTCCTACTACGGCGAGCAGGGGGTCTACTTCCTCTTCGGCGGCCTCGGTGGAGCCGGCACGAGAACGGCAGTTCTCCTGTACAAGTTCATCTACTGCCTGCTCATCTTCTTCACCGGCGTGGCCGGCACCAAGCTGTTCACGAACGCAGCGGGAGTGAAGGTCGCCCTCATCGCCACCGATGGCGAACTCGACATGTGGACCACGCTCGGCCTGGGTGTGATGCTCGTGGCCAACATCCCCATTATGCTCGTCTTCAGCGCCCACGCCATGAAGGCGTACCACACCTACATGGGCAAGCTCAAGCGCGGCGAGATGGATTCCCATGCCGCCCCGCCTCTGGAAGATGTCATCGGGGGTAAGGACGTCCAGTAGACACCAATGCCAGTTTCACTCTCCCCGCAGGCCCGGACCCCCGTCTGGGCCTGCGTCCTTTTTGGGACCCGAGAGCCCCGAAAAGGGCTTTCGCTGGTCCCCAACCCCCCAAAGCGCAGAAACTTCTAAGAGGACGCCCCCTCATGCGTCTCTCTAATCGGCGAGGCATGCGATGACCCCGCCCGAGCCCGGCGGCGAATGGAGGTTTGATGGACTCTTCCAGTCCGGCGACGGCCGAGAACCAATGGGTCTGTGAAGCGCTGCAGCGATACGAAGGGCCATTGCTGCGCTACACGCTGCGGCTGCTCAACGGCGATCTCGAGGCCGCCCGCGATGTGGTGCAGGATGCCTTCGTCAAACTCATCCAGCAGGATCGGTCCGCCGTCGAAGATCACCTCGCCCCCTGGCTCTATCGAGTCTGTCGCAATAGAGCGCTGGATCGGATACGCAAGGAGCAACGCATGCAGACCTCACTGCCCGATGCGCCAAACACCAACGGCCGGCTCGGCAGCTCCGACGACACCCATCGCGAGCAGCCCGCCGAGCAGGCCCAGCACCCCGAGACACGATCGCGCCTGCTCACGATGGTCGCCGACCTTCCCGAGCGCCAGCGCGAAGTGCTGCGGCTCAAGTTCCAGGGCGACCTGAGTTACCGCGAGATCGCCGAAGTGATGGACCTCACCGTCAGCCACGTCGGCGTGCTCATTCACACCGGCATCCAGACCCTCCGCCAGCGCATGATCGGTTCGCCTGCAACGGCCCGCACAACATCAACCCCTGGCACCTAGTCCCCAGTGCCTAGTGCCTCAAAAGATCGAGGATGACCATGAACGACATCAACACCAACGACCCGCGACTGACCGCCTACGCACTCGGCGAACTCGAAGACGCCGAGCGCGTCGAGTTCGAGTCGCTACTCACAGAGCGCGAAGACTTGCGCGCTGAGATCGACGCGATCCGCGCCGTCGCAAGCGAACTGCACGACGAACTCATGCACGAACCAACGCCGGCCCTCTCGGGCGAACAGCGCGAAGCGATCAAAGCCGGAGCGAGAAGTGGCTCCTCTTTACGCCTCGTCGGCGAAGGTGAGACGACCATTCGCCCCGCCGCCTGGTGGTGGCGCGCCGGCATCAGCGGCGCTGCAGCCGTGCTGCTGCTGGGCGTGGCTCTGCCCCTGGCGATGCGCGGCCGCACGAGCGGCGGCGAACTTGCCATCGACAAGACCCCCGCCGGGCCCACAGGTGGGGCAGTTCGCGAGAATCTGGCCGAGAGCGATGAGAAGACAGAGGGGCTCGCTTCCCAACTCGAAGAAGCCACCCGTATGAAGGACGAACTGGCTGATGCCAGGACGCAATTGGAGAAGTCGTCTTCGGATGCTCTGAGGCTCACACCCAACGAAATTGTGGAGTATCCAAACGACTGGCCCGAACTCTCGTTGCGGCGGGCTCAGACGGAGCCCGAGAGTACGACGCTGTACAGCATCAGTGGCGCGACCAATCCGCCGGCGGCGAACAGGCGTGCTCGAGAGACCGTTGCGCGGACGCGCGTGGCTCCAGCTTCGAAATCGGCGCCGGATCAGACGCCGGCAATGCAGTTCCCATCGCAGAGTGGCGCGCCAGATGGCGAAGCAAAGAAACCCGCACAGCAGCAGCAGGAGAACTCGCTCACTCTATTTCAATCGACGCTGAACGACGATGCCGACAATTTCGAACCCGCTTCACGCGACCGCTATAACCCCATCGTCGAAAACGAATTCCTCGGCGTTGCCGCGGCGCCGCTCTCGACCTTCTCCATCGACGTCGACACCGCGTCCTACTCGATGGTCCGCCGCCAGCTTCGCGATGGGTATCGCCCCGCGCCCGATTCGGTCCGTCTCGAAGAGCTGATCAACTACTTCGATTACAAGTACGATGCGCCCTCGCCCGGCGATCACGATCCATTCCGCGCCAATGTCGAAGTGGCGACCTGCCCCTGGCAGCCCGAGCACCGCCTCGTGCGGATCGGCATCAAGGGCATGGAGATCCCCCACAACGATCGCCCGGCGACGAATCTCGTCTTCCTCCTTGACGTCTCGGGCTCGATGAGCGATCAGAACAAGTTGCCTCTCGTCAAGCAGGGCCTGATGCGTCTCGTGGACAACCTCACCGTCGACGATCGCGTTGCCATCGTCGTCTACGCCGGGGCGTCGGGACTCGTGCTCGATTCGACGTTCGTCTCCGACAAGGAGACCATCCTCGGCGCCCTCGATCGCCTCAGCGCCGGCGGCTCGACCAACGGTGGAGCCGGCATCGAACTCGCCTACAAGGTCGCGCAGGATCACTTCATCAAAGACGGCGTCAATCGCGTCATCCTCGCCACCGACGGCGACTTCAACGTCGGCGTCACCAACAACGGCGACCTCTTCCGCCTCATCGAGGAGAAAACCAAGTCCGGCGTCTTCCTCACCACGCTCGGCTTCGGCACCGGCAATCTCAACGACGCTATGCTCGAGCAGCTCGCCGACAAGGGCAACGGCATGTGCGCCTACATCGACACGATTGAAGAAGCCCAGAAGGTCCTCATCGATCAGATGTCCGGCTCGCTCGTGACGATCGCCAAGGACGTCAAGATCCAGGTCGAGTTCAACCCCGCGATCGTTAAGACCTATCGCCTGCTTGGCTACGAGAATCGTGCCTTGGCGGCAAAGGACTTCAACGATGACACCAAGGACGCCGGCGAGATCGGCGCCGGTCACACGGTGACCGCACTCTATGAGATCGAACCCGTCGCGATGCTCGCCCGGGCAGAGGCACAGCCTGAAGCGCCGACTGAGCAGCGACGAGGCCGCGATGGTCGGTTGATGAAGCAGGCTGAAGACACCAACGTCGAGAGTGCCGAGTCCGCGCCGGCTGAATCCGCCGTGGAATCGAAGGATGAATCCGCAGCGCCTGCACCCGAGCAACCCACGGTCGATCCCCTCCGCTACCAGGCGCCGGCGCAATTGAATGAGATTGCCAGGACGAGTGGCGAGATGCTCACCGTCAAGTTGCGCTACAAGCAGCCCGGCGGCGACACGAGCACACTCGTGCAGTTCCCCGTGCATGATGAAGGCGAGACATGGGATCAATCCACCGGCGACTTCAAGTTTGCCGCCTCCGTTGCCGCGTTCGGCATGGTCCTCCGCGACTCGAGCTACAAGGGCAACGCGACCTTCAACTCGATCATGGACTGGGCCCGCGCCGGAGAGAGCACCGATCCGCACGGCTATCGCAAGGCCTTCGTTGACATGGTCGCCAGGGCCAAGCAGATCATGGATCCCACTTCAGATTGAGGATCACCAACACACGCTTCCTTCCCGGCACGCCGCGACCAGAGACAGTCGCGGCGTGCCGTTGCTTTGGTATGATGACCCGAGCGATTCTCTGGAGAAGTCCCATGTCCGAGCAGACGTCCCACGGTCCTCAATCGCACGACTGGCGGCCGACGTGGAACTTCAACGATCCCGCAGCGAGCGAGCAGCGCTTTCGCGAACACCTGGCGCGGCTCAGCGCGTCTCAATCGGCGCAGCGAGCCGAACTCATGACGCAGATCGCCCGGGCCCAGGGTCTGCAACGCCGGTTCGAAGAGGCCGCTCGCACCCTCGATGAAGTCGAAGCCATGAAAGACCTGCCGCCGTTTGTCCGCGTTCGACTTCTCCTCGAGCGCGGCCGGGTACTGAACTCATCGGGAAAGAAGAGTGAAGCGCGGCCGCTGTTCGAACAGGCCTGCGAACTGGCAGCCCACAACGAAGAAGATGATCTCGCCGTCGATGCCGCCCACATGGTCGCCATCACCTGCGATAGCGACGAAGCGAGGGAGTGGAACCTCAAGGCGCTGTCGATGGCAGAGGCATCGCGCTGCCCGCGGGCGCGGCGCTGGGCCGCCTCATTGCACAACAATCTCGGCTGGACGCTGCACCCCATGGGACGCTACGACGAGGCCCTGGCCCACTTCGAAGCCGCGCTGCACGCACGTGTGCAGCAGGGGAGCGACGAGGAGATCGGCATCGCCCGCTGGTGCATCGCGCGGTGCCTCCGCTCCATGCGCCGACTCGATGAAGCGCTCGCCATGCAGCGAGAACTGCTGCGCGAGCACGAGCTGCGCGGCACAACAAGCGGCTACGTCTTTGAAGAACTCGGCGAATGCCTGCACGAACTCGGCCGCGCCGAGGAAGCAAAGCCCTGGTTTGCCAAAGCCCACGCCGAACTGTCACAGGACGCTTGGCTTACCGAAGGGGAACCCGATCGCATCAGGCGCCTGGCCGAACTCGGCGGCGTCTAGCACGGACCGAATGAGTTGGGGTGCCACGCATCAACCCGCTTCGGGTGATGCGTGCGAGCGGAGCAAGCGCGATCAAGTCAGGGTGCCACGCATCATCCCGCCTCGGGTGATGCGTGCGAGCGGAGCTTCGGCGTCCGACCTTTCGTACCACCCCTTTCGCGCTACCTCCCCCGCGGATGCCAAGGCACATCCGCAACGCCCTCAAGGTGATTCGCAAGTCGCGCCAGCGCAAACAGGAGATCGCCGGCCCGATTGAGATACACCACATTGCGGTTCGTCGGACCCGATTCCGCGTCCGATGTGCCGAGCGCAATCACCCGCCGCTCCACCCTCCGGCAGATGGTCCGCGCCAGATGCAGTCGCGCTGCGAGTTCCGTCCCGCCGGGCAGAACAAACGTCTTCTGCTCTTCGCACTGCTCCGTCGCCTTGTCAATCCACATCTCGAGTTTCGTGATGTCCGCATCGCCGATCGGACTCACCTTTCGGCGAGCCGATGAGCCGCCCGGCGTGGCCAGGTCAGCGCCGATCTCAAAGAGCATCCTCTGCAACTCATCGAGGCATTCGACGATCAATCCGAAATGCGATGCATCCGCGGCGCACCGCGCCCAGCCTAGCGCGGCGTTCAGTTCATCGCATTGCCCATACGCCTCCACGCGCGGATCCGTCTTGGACACGCGATCGCCGCCGTGCAGACCAGTCGAACCATCATCGCCGGTGCGGGTGTAGAGTTTCATGCAAGCAATCGTAGTCGCGGGGCGGCTGAGCGGAGCCGATCAATCGTCACGGCCCGAAAGCGCCGCCTTGATGATCGACGCCATCCGCTTGGCGTCGCTCTTGCGCAAGCCGCGCTGGCCGAGATCATCGGTTGCCCCGCCGAACGTCTCGATCACGAGTGCATCCCAGAAGATCCCCTTGGTGGTCCGGACCGATGCGATGCGCTCGATGCGAATCTCCTGGTCGTGAATGCGCAACCCCAGCATCGACCAACTCGTCATGCGGACGCGGTCGCCCGCCGCATGAATAACCGGCGGATGAAACAGCGCTGTGAAACTCGCGGTCGTCAGGAAGCAACCGAGCCGCGAGGCCTTGATCTCGATGTTGGCGTCAATCGTCGCCGACGCCGAGTCCGGTCGAGAGTGTCGAATGCGCTGCGAGCAGTAGGGGCAGTATTTCGCATCGATCGACACCGGCTCCCGGCACTCTGAGCACAGTTCAAACGCCAGCACCCGCCGCGTGCAGTGCGGACAGAACGTCGCGCCCGGCGGAATGTCATACCCGCAATGCGGGCACGGTTGCCGCAGGTTCGGAGTGAAGGCTTCAAGTGCGGGTCGATCGGCCATCCGAGCGCATGGTAGTAGTGGCGGAGCGCCATGCCCATAGGAGCACCCCACAGTCGGCTTCCTCCGGTGACAGCGTCTACGGCGTGGGGGCCACGTTCGACGGCGTACACGTCGTCAGGTCCAGCGCCTGCAACACAATCGCTCCGCCGCACACGTATCCCGGCACATTGCGACTCAGCGTTGCAGTTCCGTTCGAATCCGCGTTGACCAGCGTCGCCAGTTGCGCCGTCGCGTTGAGGCCGAGTTGCGTTCCCGCGCACGGCCCATTTGGAATGCGAACGTTGCCGGTACCTCGCGCGTAGATGTACGCGACCCGCCCGCCGTGCGTTGCGCCCGTCGCCGTGGCGCGAAGTTGGCCGGGGCAGTTGCCGGTAAGCCGAAGCGCGATGTCGTAGCCGGCTCGCGGAATGTAGGCCGCGCCACCAGTGGCATGGTCATTCGGATACGACTGCGTGAAGGGAACCCACGTGCCGTTGGGCCCTTGCGACAGCTCATAGGCGTAGTGCGGGATGCCGTCGTCGCCGCGCGTGGCGGTGATGTAGACGGTGTGACGGCCCACGGCCAGTCCGCGACCCTGCGAGTTGGATGCGGGAATCGGACCAGCGATCTTGATCTGCTCACCGGTGTCGATGTTGATCGAGTACAACCCGCTGTCGCCGTACTCCGTGTAGCCGTAGAACAGATCATCGACCGGGTTGTAGTCGAGACCGAAGTAGCGGAACCCGGTGTTCGTGTAGACGTCGAGAACGAGCGTCGTGACCCCGGTGTTCACATCGATCTGGTAGATGCCCTTGGGGTCGGCGTAGTTCGAATAGCCGTACAGATTGCCGCGTCCATACGCGAGCGCTGACATGTCCTTGTCCAGCGTCGAACGAAGCACGGGTGGGCCATTCAAGGTCGAGGTGTACAGCTTGGTCGTGAACGCCCCGTTGCACAGGTACAGCGTGCCATCGGGCGACGCGGCGGCTCCACTTACATCAAAGGCGAAATGATTCGTCCACGTGACGTTCGGGAAGCCGGAAAGGTCAGTCGACCGAGTCTGCGGCGCCGAGCCTTCCAGGCCCACAAAGAGTTGGGCGCGGGCGCCAGATGTCATGAAGGCAGTGCCGGCGCAAACGACAGACACAGCGACAACGCAAAGGGGTGGGCGCAATGACAACATGGTCTTTCTCACTTCCTGATGGTTCGACCCACCGCGGCGATACCGTCGTCGGCTGGCGAGTCGCATCCGACAGAACTGTAGGCCGACGAGCCTATTGAATCGTACCTCCCGGTCGGGTTTCGCCCTGACTTGAGCCCCATCCAGGGTTCGGCTATGGTCATCCACGTGTCGGCGGCGGCAGCCTCCGACCAGCGGGCGGCGGTTCGAAACGCGCAGTTCGACGTCCCCGCCAGCCCGGTCTCTTGGCCTCTCCGAGGCGAGGGAGCCCCACTTGGCTGATCGTGGAGTGGAAGTGCTAGCATGAGCCGAAGGCCGGAGCAGGGACGCGCGGTCCGCGTCGGTCGATCGGTGGCCACGGGATGCCGCTTGCGTCGATGACAGGGTTGGACACACATGCTTAAGGAACGTCATCAAGTCTTCGTCTCGCTGCTCAGCGGCATCGACACCGTCGTGCTCGGCGCGGGATTTGTGGTGGCCCACCTGCTGGCCCGCCGCATGGTGTCCAACACCCCCGTCGACTGGTTCACGCGTCAGTCGCTGCTGGCCATGGCGGTGGGGGTGCCCATCATGCTCGCGTGCATGGCGATCTTCGGCCTCTACCGGCCGCGGCGCGATCGCAGCTTTGACAGTGAACTGCTCGACATCGGCAAAGCCGTCATCGTCGGCTGGGGGCTCACGATCCTCGCGTGGAACATCTTCCTGCCGACGTACGCCGGGGCGAACACCGCGACGCTCGAGATCATCTCGCTTCCCGTCTGCCTGATGGTGTGTCTGACGATCCACCGCTACGCCTTTCGACTCGTGCTGCGGACCTTCCGCGAACACGGCTGGAACCGGCGGCACATGGCGATCATCGGCACCGGCCGACTCGGGCAGATTGCCTGCCACACCTTCCAGCGCAACAGCTGGACGGGTATCAACTGTGCCTACTTCATCAGCCATCACGACACCACCCGCCGCGAGACCTGCCTCGATCATCCGGTGCGCGGCGGGCTGGATGATCTTGAAGCCGTGCTCCAGCAGCGACCGGTGGACGGCGTGATCATCGCGTTGCCCCAGAGTCGTTCGTACCTGTTGCCCAGTGTGCTGATGAAGCTGTCGCGCTATCCGGTCGAGGTGCGAATCATCCCCGACGTCAGTCCGCGCTACATGCCCATCAACCTGGCGATTTCCGAGCTCGAAGGCATGCCGGTGCTCAGCGTGCGGCAGAGCCCGCTGACCGGCTACGGGGCGATGGTCAAGCGACTTGTTGATCTCGGCGTGGGGTTTGCGGCGATGATCATCTTCGCGCCGCTCATGCTGCTCATTGCAGCGCTGGTCAAGCTTGAAGACGGCGGGCCGGTGTTCTTCCGCCAGTCGCGGGCCAGCATGGGCGGGCGACCGTTTGGAATGTACAAGTTCCGGACGATGGCTGGGGCCGTCGAAGATGGGCCCAACGGGCGCGGCGTTGAAGAATGGACACGTCGCGATGACCGTCGCATCACCCGCATTGGCGCGTGGCTGCGCCATTTCAGCCTCGATGAGCTGCCGCAACTCTTCAACGTCATACGCGGCGATATGTCGCTGGTGGGGCCGCGACCCGAGCGGCTCGATCTGCTCGAACACTTCCGCGAAGACTGGCGCGGCTACATGCTGCGGCAGAACGTCAAGGCGGGCATGACCGGCTGGGCCCAGGTCAACGGGCTGCGCGGCGACACCAGCCTGCGCAAGCGGCTCCAGTACGACCTCTACTACATCCGCAACTGGTCGGTCCTCTTTGACCTGCGGATCCTCTGGCTGACCCTACTGCACGGGTTCCGGCATCCGAACGCACATTGAGGCGTCATGCATCCGACACTCGGGACAGGCGATGATGGAGTGACGGATTGATGTCCTTGGGCGGGGCACAGGGGCTGCGAGGATGATGGGGTGATTGGGTGAGTAGGTGATGGGGTGAATCAGACTGACGCGCGAGCGAAGAGTCCTGGTTGAGAAGGAAGTTCGTCCTCGCTGGCGCGTCGGTCTGGTGAGATCAGCGATGGCGATGTCGTGTTGTCGGCGATTGAAAAGCATCTCTACCAATAGGGATTCGGGTGCGCCGGCGTGCGAAGTCGGGCCGCGTGGCGATGTGAAAACGACGTTGGTGGTGAGTGGGTCGCGCGAGGGTGGACAAGTTTTTTCGCGGGCGGCGCGGCGTGAGTGGCGGTTTCAGAAAATGTGCAACGCAAAATGCGTGCCAACACGGAGATGCACCATGTTGGGAACTTTTCATGCGCGCCGGAGCGCTTCTGTGCGCGATTTTTGAGCGCTGGCGCGCGCTGCGGCGCGCGTTTGTGTAAATGAGCGCCTCTGTGCGGGCCGAATCAGGAATTTTGATCGATTTTCATTTTTCTGAGGGGGGTGATTTGGAGTTTTGCTCAACTTTTCTGCGTTTTCGGGAAGGCCGCGCACGGGATGAGATTGAAGTGGTGCGCGCGTGTGCGGAAGGCGGAAGGGATTCACCACCGAGTCACGGTGGACACGGAGAATGCACGAAGTAATGCATGGTTTGGATGAGAATGCGGAAGAACCGGAACTTACCGCAGCCGTTCGACTCATCGCTCAGGCCCCTTCGGGGAGATCGCGACCCTTCGGGTCGCGGCCTTCGAATGACCTCAGGTCAGGGAGCCTCGCTCTGGGCGGCGCCCGGCGAACCAGAGAAATCCACCCTGATACGCGATGGCGTTGAGGTTTTCTTGCTGTCGCGCGGATCAGCCGGAGGTTAACTTACGGACAGGAGCGTAACGTCGCTGCCGCTGCGGGATTGGGGAATGCCGAGCTCGAGGGCGAGACGCGATGGGAAGCGAAGGACGTGGGCGGGTGCAATCAAACGTCCAACCCGGTGGGAGGCGCTCCCAGAGCGGTGCTTTTCGCCACCCTTCGTCCGAACGAACGCTGCCTGCAGCCGCCGGAGAGACGCACGCGTCAAACAAACGTACCTGTCCCGTTTTTTTCTCGAGACTGCGGCAGGCAACTTCTCGATATCGCCGTGGAATCCGCATGAGACGGCCTGTCCGAGTGCGCCGTGTCCGCCTTGCGGTGACTGATATGTGTTCAGCAACCGGGCGGAGGAGGATCGCCCCTCCGCCCGTCTCCGATTGAAGGAGGTGTCGCCAATGAATTGCCGAATGCTGTTCGCGTTGAGCGCGTTGTTGCTGTGTCCAAAGTTGACATTCGCGCAGGACTATCGTTATGCGGTCTTCGTGATCCCCGTTCATCCGCAATCGACATGCACGAGCGTTCCCGATGCCGTGACTCAATCGGGTGTCTTCGCGGCGGGAACGTGCCCGATGGCGGAGTACAGCCCAACGATTGGCACATGGTCTAACGGCTCGATGCTCGCGATGGGTGAGGGCGATGCGAAGGCGATCAACGAGCAAAACGACATTGCCGGTTGGAGTTGGGTAGACCCGCAGCGATTGGCTACCGTGTGGTACGGCGATCGTCGCGTTGTGCTTCTCGGCACTCTCGGCGGGCAGCACAGCGCCGCGTACGGCATCAACGACCTTGGACAGATTGTCGGTGCGGCGGATCTGCCTGAGCAGGATCCGGCAGGCGCGCACGCGTTCCTCTGGGAAGACGGGCAGATGACCGACCTGGGGTCGCTGTACGCCGATCGACCCAGCGTTGCATGGGACATCAACAATGTCGGACAGGTCGTCGGCCGCGCCAATGTGCCGCCCAACAGTTCGCGCGCCTGGATCTGGGAGAACGGGGAGATGAGCGAGTTGCCGTCGCTGGCCGATCGGGTGACGGTGGCGGAACGCATCAACGACGCCGGAGTCATTGTCGGCGTGTCGCAGACGGGCAACTTCAACAGCAACGAGCACGCCGTGAAATGGGTCGATCGGCAGATCATCGACATTCACGACAACCAGGC
>DIDT01000058.1:62294-62453 GCA_002418285.1 Phycisphaerales bacterium UBA5793 | reverse complement strand
GCGCTGGCGTGGCGCGAAGGAGCGCACGCGATGCAGGTTCGTCTCGCTGCCGCGCCGCGATCGGAGCGAGAAATCGGCCTGATGCCGCTGCCGGTTCACGGTGGACCAATCGTGGGCCGCGACGTTGGCCCACGGGGCGATGTGCCCACGGCAGGCGGC
>DIDT01000058.1:0-62263 GCA_002418285.1 Phycisphaerales bacterium UBA5793 | reverse complement strand
GCTTCGGCACATCTCGCGACAGGGGCGAACGTGGGCGGCGACATGGCGGCCACCGGGGCGGCGGAATCCGGCCCGGGCCAACCGGCTACCAGAACAAGGAGAACGGACTCATGAACACGTTCAAGGTCGAACTGAGGCCGCTGACCGCGATCAAGCCGTACGACAAGAACCCGCGCCTCAACGAGGGCGCTGTTGACGCGGTCGCCACCAGCATCACGGCCTTCGGCTGGCGGCAACCAATCGTCGTGGATGGCGATGGCGTGATCATCTGCGGTCACACGCGCTGGAAGGCGGCGCAACGCCTCGGCCTGGAGAGGGTGCCGGTTCACGTCGCGACCGACCTCACGCCGGAGCAGGTGCGAGCGTACCGGATTGCCGACAACAAGTCGGCAGAGTTGGCTGAATGGAACATGGAACTGCTGCCGCTGGAGATGGCCGAACTCCAGGGCGCCGGGATCGACTGGTCGAGCCTCGGGTTCAACGCCGACGACCTGGCCCAACTGCTCGATCCCGGCGTGAGCGACGGGCTGACCGATCCCGATTCGATCCCCGAGCCGCCCGATGAACCCATTACCAAGCGCGGCGACCTGTGGATACTCGGTGAACACCGGCTGCTCTGCGGTGACAGCGCGAGTGAAGCGGACGTCGATCGACTGCTGGATGGCCAGCCGATCCACCTCGTGAACACGGACCCGCCCTACAACGTCAAGGTCGAGCCGCGCAGCAACAACGCGATCGCGGCGGGCAATTCTTCATTCCCCGAGGCGAAGAAGAAGCGCACGCATCACCAGTCCTTCGACGTCGCTCGGCAGGGCGAGAAGCGCCGCACCACGCGAAAGATGCGGGCCAAGGATCGCCCGCTTGAGAATGACTTCGTGAGCGACGAGGCGTTCGACGAGATGCTTGATGCGTGGTTCGGCAACATGGCGCGCGTGCTCATCCCCGGCGGCGGCTTCTACATCTGGGGCGGGTATGCGAACCTCGGGAACTACCCGGGCCCGTTGAAGCGTGCCGGCTTGTATTTCAGCCAGGGCATCGTGTGGGATAAACAGCACCCCGTCTTGACGCGAAAAGACTACATGGGCGCGTTCGAGATTTGCTTTTATGGTTGGCGTGAAGGCGCTGCACACCGATTCTTCGGGCCGAACAACGCGACCGACCTCTGGCACATCAAGAAGATTCCTCCGAACCAGATGGAGCATTTGACGGCCAAGCCTGCCGAGTTGGCCGTGCGGGCCATGCAGTACTCATCGCATGCCGGCGAGAATGTGTTGGACTTGTTCGGAGGATCGGGCTCGACTCTGATCGCCGCCGAGCAGACGCAGCGCCGCGCGTTCCTGATGGAGATCGATCCCGCTTACGCAGATTTGATCTGCGACCGCTACCAGAGATTTTCAGGGAAGCCCGCCGTGCTCGAGCGCACGGGTGAGTCGCCGATCCCGATGAAGCCGCGTGAGGAGAGGATGCGGTGAAGGGCTCGGCTCGGTGCAACGACGAATCATGTTCCCGCAGACACAGCCGCAGCGGCAATGGCTACGGCTGTGCGGGGTGGATGGGAATGCTGCGACTACTCGCTTGGTGCAGTCGCCTCCTCCGGCCCCTTCTCGCGAAGAGCATGGTATTCGATCAGCGCGTCCTCGTAGACGAAGTCGCTCGCCGCGACATGCTTGCGCTCGCGGGCGGGCACGATGCAGGACCGCTCCTTCATGAAGGCGACGGCTACCGCGACCTGCGACCACGGTGGCATGTCGGCCTCGTCGCCGCCGCCTGCCTTGGCGCGGATGTCCTCCATCGTGAACGCGGCATTGCCCATCTGCTCGATCGCGTAGGCCACGTCGTCGTAGGTCTGCTTGGTACACATGTGCTCGTAGGGCTTGCCGCGCTTGGGCACGACGCGGCGCAGCAGCGCGCCGCTGGCGGCATCGACGATGAACGATTCATCAAGTTGACGGGGCATCGGGTTCATCTCCTTCCGCGGCGGGGTCGTAGTGGCGGCCGCACGTCTGGCATTCGACGCGGTCGTCCTCGACCCACACCAGCATGTCCATGCGGCGCTCACCGCAATGCGGGCACGCAAAGCCCGGTTCGACACGTTCGTCATTGGCGTTGGCGATCATGGGCTCACCTCCCCGCGCGATTCGCTCAAGTCGAAGATGGCGACCACCGCCAGCAGGCCGACGAGCAGTGCGGTGCGTTCGTCGAGGTTCGCGAGGTCGCCCGCGGCGCAGGTGCGAATCAATGCGGCCTTGTCGCTCGCGGGCATGGCGGCGAGGGTGTCGCGCATCGTGGCGCGAGCCTGATCGGCATGGGCAAGCAGTCGTTGGACTTCGCGGTCCATCGTTCACCCGGCCTTTCCAGCCGCGGTGAAGCGGCCCTTGTCCACCTTGGCGAAGCGCGCTTCCTTGCCCTTGGATTTGATCTCGCGGATCATGGCGGCATAGAGCGTCGCGTGCGGTGTGGCACCGTTCGTTTTCCAGCCCGCCGCGATGGCGCGCTCGGCGATGGTCTTGGCGTCGAGGGGTTCCTTGGCTCGCCCCAGGACCTGCGCCGCGGCGTCGAGGCCGCTGAGGCCCTCGCGCTTCTTGCGCGGCTTGGCGTCGGGCTTGCCATCGGTCGTTTTGTTCGTCGCGTTGGTACGTGCCTTCGGTGCGCCGCGGTCCGGCGGCATGGTGATGCCGAGTTGCGCCGGCGTCTTGCCGGTCAACTGCTTGATGCTCTGCTTGATGTGGAAGACGCCTGTCACACTGCCCGAGGCGTTGATCTCGCGGCAGCCGGTCTTCTCATCGATGGGCGAGTCGGCGGGTGCGCGGTAGAGAAGTGGCGTGCGACCATCGACGCGGAAGTACAACTCGTAGAGTTTGCCGTTCTTCTTCCAGCACACATGGTTCTTGCTCACCGGCAGGTCTTCGACCTGTTTGGCGATGACGGCGAAGTCGTCCTTGTTGACCAGCGCGATACGTGGCTGCGCGCGTCGTCCTTTGCGTTTTGCCTTCACCGGCGATGTGCCTTGCTGGGCCGCCGCCTCCTCGGCCTTCTTCACCCAGCGAGATCGTTCCTTGCCGTTGACGATCTCGGTTTTCATGACCAGGCCCTTGGCTGCGGCCTTGGCGTCGCGCTCGGCGATCTTCCCATCAACAACCGAGCCCCCGGAGGACTTACCGGAGGCTCGCTTGGTCGCTTGAGTTGTGCTGGCCGTCTTTGGCGGCCCGGCTTCGGCTCGAAGCCGCTGGGCAGACTTGATCCTCACCTTCTTCTTCGTGTCGAGGTTCGTCGCATCCCAGCCGCCATTTCGATTCTCGGCGTCGATGCGCACCTTGGCGATGGTGCCGCTCACCTTGGCGGTGTACGTGTTTCCGATTTTGATCTCGTTCTTCTTCATCGTGCTGCTCCTTTCAAGAGAGCGGTTGGTGGATTTGAACCGCCGTCACGCGACGGCGAGTTCTTCGATGACTGCAAAGTTGGGCGACACCGACCAGCGCGGTTTGCCCGCGGCGTCGGTCGCAATGATTCGGCTGTTGACGTTGGAGGCATCGGCGAAGGAGTCGAACATGCGCTGCGTCGCGCGACGTGCGGCGGCGACGATGCCCTCGGGTGTGCCGTCGTGATTGGCGACGAGGTGGCCGAGGACGATGCCGTCGCGATCGCACGCCTCGCGGATGACGACGTTGGGCGCGCCCGCGCCGGTTCGTCGGGCGGGGCGATTTCGTTCAATCTGGATGGTGCTGGTGTTCATGATGCTCCTTGCTCACTTGCCCGTAGGCACCGGCGTGATGTCGATCTTGCGCCCGCACGCCGGGCAGACCGCCTTGGTCGGCCGCGCCGACTGCCGTCCAGCTTCGTAGGCCCGCTCCAACGCTTCCTTGATGCACCACACCGCGGTGTCGTGGAAGTCGAGGCTGTCGCTGTTGCGGGTTTCCAAGGTCTCAAGGCCGAGGGCCTCGCGGGCGATCGTGTTCAAGGTGTTGTCGCGTGTGGTGCTCATGGCGTCTCCGTTCCGTTTGCGGTTAGTGGTTCAGCAGCCCGCGACGCGCTCGATCTCGTGGAGCACGTCGTGGATCATGCTGTTGGTGGCGTTGGGTTCGCCGCGCTTGTTTTCGCCGTAGATGACCTTGGCGGCGTTGAAGGCAACCGCGAACCGGTCCTCGCGGTCGTCGCTGCGGGCGACCTCGGCGATCACGTCGTTGGCGATGACCTGCGCGCCGTAGTCGGCCGCGTGAATCTCGACGTCGCCCGCGTCGCCCTCGATGATGATGGTCTTGATCTTCATGGTGCTGGTCCTTTCGGTTTGCGTTGCCGCGATTCAGATGGTGGTGACGTTGGCGACGAGCATGCAGGCCCGAATCACCGCGTCGAGTTCGCCGCACTGGCCGGCGTCGAGGTCTTCCGCGTTCTTCTCGAAGATGCGTTGCGCCAGCGATCGCCTCGTCGTGTCGATCGCGGTGGCCATGAACCCGTAGGTCGGTGCGTAGGTGTCGCTCACCGCGACGTTGGCGCATCCGGTCTTGTAGGTGCTGATGCCCAGTTCGATGCTCAGCGCGGCGCTGGCCCGCACCTGCTTCTGAACCGACTCGACCCGGATGGCGATGGACTCGATTCGCGTGGCCGCGTGGGTGACCGGCGTCTTGCCCATCGCGTGGTCGCGGTCCCAGAAGGCGAGGATCTCCTCGTCGGTGTAGCCCTTGGCCCGCAGGTAGCGCAGGTCGGTTTCGCTGAACATCGCGTGCTGCCGGATTCGTTTGCCCAGGTCGTCCTTCTTCGTTCGTGTCGTCATGTGGATGCGTCCTTTCGCGTTGGTTGGCGGGCGGCGTGTTCCGCCTCGCGTTGCACACATGAGGGCATGAACAGCGCGCACATGCAAGGGGAATTGCCGAGGTTTCGAGCAGCTTTCGCAGATTGTGGGGAAGTTCGCGCGACATGTGGGCAGGTTGCTAGGCATGTGCTAGGTAGGGACAAACATCGCGCCGTGTTGGCCCACGTTGGACTGCGTTCGCACATGGCCCAATGCCTCGCCTTCAGCGCGCCCGGCGCGACGTGCGCTACGGAGGACCGCCGTGCCTACGCCGCGTGAAGACCAGACCGTTCGACGTGGCTCACGGCAAGCCGACCAGCCGGGCGGCCTGAACCCGGCCGCTCTATCGGTGACCGACACGGCGCGTATGTTGACGCGCGTCGGCGGTCAACCGATCAGCGAAGCGATGGTGCGAACCGACATCGACGCGGGCGCGCCGACCAACCCCGACGGCACCATCAACCTTGTGCACTACGCCGCATGGCTGGTCAAGGACATGGCGGAGAGTGGGGGCGGTCGTGGCGATTGACCCGCGCAGCCTGAAACCGAGCGAACTCTGCCGCGTGCTCAACTCGACTCCCTTGGGCGAGGTGATCAGCGAGCGGCAACTCCACCGCCACCGCACGCGCGCTGGGTATCGCATCGGCGATGGGAAGACCGTCGATCTGCTACGCTACACCGCTTGGCTGGTCATCGAGCGGCAGGAACGGCTCAATGTTGCCGGGTCCACCGAGGGTGAACCGTTTGATGAGGATATCGATCGTGCCCGCCAGCGCGACCTGCCCGATTCGCTCACCGGTCGGGACATCGATGCGCTGTCCGAGATCATCGATCCGAGTCGCAAGGAAGCGTGCCGCCGCAACTTCCGCCTGTTCTGCGAGACCTACTTCCCGCAGACCTTCCACCTGGCGTGGTCACCGGACCACCTCAAGGTCATCGCCAAGATCGAGCAGGCCGTGCTCGAGGGCGGCCTCTTCGCCATGGCCATGCCGCGCGGCAGCGGAAAGACCAGCTTGTGCGAGATCGCCTGCCTCTGGGCGCTGCTCTATGGCCACTGCGAGTTCGTGGCGCTCATCGGCTCGGACGAAGAGCACGCCGGCCATATGCTCGAGTCGATCAAGGCCGAACTGGAGAACAGCGAGGCGCTCCTCGAAGACTTCCCCGAGGCCTGTTTCCCCATCCACTGCCTCGATGGCATCCACCAGCGCGCTGCGGGCCAACTCTTCGAAGGCAGCCAGACCCATATCGGCTGGACGGCGCACGAGATCGTCCTGCCCACGGTGCCCGGTTCGCTGCCCTCGGGCGGCATCATCCGCGTCGCCGGCATCACCGGCCGCATCCGCGGCATGAAGTACAAGCGCCCGGACGGACGCAGTGTTCGACCGTCACTCGTGCTCATCGACGACCCGCAGACGGACGAATCGGCGCGATCGCCATCGCAGTGCGCCACCCGCGAACGCATCCTTGCCGGCGCCATCCTCGGCCTGGCCGGTCCGGGACGGAAGATCGCCGGACTCATGACACTCACCGTCGTGCGGCCCGATGATCTGGCCGACCGACTGCTTGATCGCGACAAGCACCCGCAGTGGCAGGGACAGCGCACGAAGATGGTGTACTCGTTCCCCACGCGCGAGCAGTTGTGGTCGGAGTACGCGCGGCTGCGGGCCGAGGGACTGCGCGCCGACGAGGGCATCACCCGCGCCACCGAGTTCTACGGGCAGCGTCGCGCCGAGATGGATGAGGGCGCCGAGGTTGCGTGGCCGGACCGGTTCAACCATGATGAACTCAGCGCCATCCAGCACGCGATGAATCTGCGGCTCCAGGATGAGGCCGCGTTCTGGGCCGAATACCAGAACGAACCGCTCCCCGAAAGCACGGCGCTCGACGAGGACCTGCTTACGGCCGAGCAGATCACTGCGAAGGTCAACGGCCTCCAGCGCGCGGAAGTGCCGATCGGTTCGTCGCTGGTGACGATGTTCATCGACGTGCAGGCCAAGGCGCTCTTCTGGCTCGTCGTGGCGTGGGAGGAGGATTTCACGGGCAGCGTGATCGACTACGGCACCGAGCCCGACCAGAAAGAGGCATACTTCACCCTTCGCGACATCCGCCGCACACTTGCGGCCGCATCGCCCCGCGCGGGTCTGGAAGGGGCGGTCTACGCGGGCCTCGAGCGACTCGTCGATGCCAAACTCGGCCGGGAGTGGAAACGCGACGATGGCGCGATGGTTCGCATTGACCGGTGTCTCATCGACGCCAACTGGGGCCAGTCGTCGGATGTGGTCTACCAGTTCTGCCGGCAATGCCGGTATGCCAATGTCGTCATGCCCAGCCACGGCCGGTACGTCGGCGCTTCGAGTATCCCCTTCAGCGAATACAAACGCAAGCGCGGCGATCGCGTCGGCCTGAACTGGCGCATCCCCGTCATCACCGGCAAGCGCGCCGTGCGCCATGTTGTGTTTGACACGAATTACTGGAAGTCGTTCGTGCATGCGCGCCTAGCGGTGCCGATGGGTGACCCGGGCTGTCTGGCGCTGTTCGGACGAACTGGCGGATCAGCGAAACGCACCGCGACGAACCATCAACTCCTCGCCGAGCACCTCACCAGCGAGTACCGGGTGAAGACGCAAGGTCGCGGCCGGACCGTCGATGAGTGGAAACTCCGCGTGGATGGCATCGACAACCACTGGCTCGACTGCCTCGTGGGCTGCGCCGTCGCGGCGTCGATGCAGGGTGCGGTGCTCTACGGCACTGACACGCGACCGGCTCCACGACGGCGTATCCGGCTCTCCGAACTCCAGGGAGGGCGGCGATGAGCGAAGGAAAGCGAAATCGTGATCCGGAGCCACGCGGCATTCGCTGTCCGAAATGCGGGTGCGGGCACTTTGAGGTCGTCTACACGCGAAAACTCCCCGGCGGCGTGATCCGAAGGCGGCGCGAGTGTCGGCACTGCGGCAGGCGGGTGACTACAACGGAGCGTGTCGTTGGTATTCCGGCCACCCCTTAGATCGCAGCGAGTTCGTGGCGAGTAGCGTGGCCAGCTTGGTTTTACGCGCCGTTGTCGGGTATGGCGACCTTTACCATAGGCGTTGACTCAATGTACTATTGCATGTGCGAGCCTTGCACAGTCGATCAGAATCAGTTACACTTTTCGGCGGTCGCGAGCCCTTTGTATCGATCAAGGGAGCACGAATCGCCAGTTTCGATTGCTGACTCAGCCGAGACGCAGATGTGTTCGCGCTGAGTACTTGATGCAGGTTGTTGAGCATGGACACACCCGGAACCTCCAGAACCAAGATTGCGCTGGCTGTGGCCTCTGTCGCCATTTCGGCGGCGCTCATGCTGATCGTCTTGTTCTATGCGATGCGATTGGCCGGGGGTGAACCAACCAAGGAAGTCGAAGCGTCGGCGGCAGGTGAGATTCCGGCAGGTTCCGAGCGAGTGACGGGTGGTGGAGTCTCAAATGACCAATCGCTCGGCAGTGTTGGAAACCTGCATGACCAGATGTCGATAGACGAACTCGTTTCTGCTGCGGAAGCGGGCGGTGCAGACGCATTGCTTGAACTTGCCGGTCGCTACGCGGACGGAGATGGTGTCGCAAAGAGCGCGACCGAGTCGCTGCGTTGGTATCGTCGGGCAGTCAAAGCGAAGTCTGCCGATCGCGTGTCAGTCTTTCGGCTAGCGAACATGTATGCCCGAGGAATCGGTACTCCGAAGGTTGAAGAGGAAGCAATTCGGTGGTATCGGATTGGATTTGAGAATCAAAAGACTGTTGTTGTTGCAAACATGGCGATGCTCATGGCAGAGATTGGACGCGAGGAAGAGATCAGGGGTCAGACACCTGATGATTGGGAGACGTTTCTGTTCTATCAGTCTTTCGCAGAAATGGGTTCAAGTTCCGCTATGTGCAAGATGGGCGACTGCTACACGGAGGGAAGAGGCGTTCAGCACAACGAGCGGGAGGCGGTTCAGTGGTACCGCAGGGCTGCCGAGCTCGGCGATCAATGGGCTATGTGCTCTCTGGCGGACCGATATGCCAATGGTGTTGGGACTCCGCCATCGGACGCTGACGCAGCGTATTGGTACCGCAATGGAGCGCTGCTCGGCAATTGTAAAGCCATGCTCGCACTCGCTGAACGCATCCGTTTGGGTGTGGATGGTCCCAAAGATGATGTTGAAGCCTACGTGTGGTTCGCTGTGGCGGCTGCTTCTGGAATGCCCTACCAGGTCCTGAATGTGGATGGCAAGGACGTCTACATCGACCCCGACAATGTTCGCGATGCTACCGTACGAAGAGACGAACTGGCAAAGCAACTTTCGCCCGAATCTCGAACTGCGGCGCAAGCGAAGGCGCAGATTCTATTTGAAGAGATTCAAGCCGGGAATTAGCAAGTCTGCTGCCTCGGAAATGCTTCGCCGGTTCTACCCGTGTACTGACCTCACTCTCACCCCTCCCCATCTGCAATCTCTGAGCGTTTCATCCGTCCGTACCTGACGGATGGACCATGTTCTGCCACCTCTGGATGACCCCGGCCGACTCGTGATCGAGTTGCGCTTTGTCCCTGCGCTGGATCGCGATGATGCGGTGCAGGAGGCGTGGCTGGCGCACCTGGAGGGACGGCCGGTTTCGACCGCCGTCAACACGTATGCCCAGCGGCAGCGGCGGTGGCGCAAGCGCATGGCGGTGCTCATTGAACTTTACGAGGACAAGGGATGGCTGAGTCCGACATCGAGCAGGCGATCAAACAGTGCGCCCAAGGCCCCGCCAAGGCGAGCGGCGACTCGGGGAGCGTCGAGCAGCACTCGCTCACCGAGCAGATCGAAGCGGACCGCTACCTCGAAAGCAAGAAAGCGAGCCGGGGCAAAGGGCTCAAGGTGAAGTTCGTGCAACTGGAGCCGCCGGGTACGGCGTGATGATGCTCAAGCGTCTGGTTTCATCGTGGTTTGGCAACAATGGCATGGCGCCGTCTGCTCCATCGCGCCCGCCGGTGCGGTTTGTCCGCGCCAAGTTCGACTCGGCCCAGACCACTACCGACAACCGCCGCCACTGGGCCAACGCCGATGGCCTGTCACCCAACGCGGCGCTCTCGCCCGAAGTCCGGCGCATTCTGCGCAACCGGGCTCGCTATGAAGTTGCCAACAACTCCTATGCCAAAGGCATCGTGCTGACTCTTGCCAACGACACCATCGGCACCGGTCCTCGCCTCCAGATGCTCACCACCGACACGAAGGCCAACGACATCATCGAAAAGGCGTTTGAGCTGTGGTCGCGCGCCATCGACCTGCCCGAGAAGTTGCGCACCATGCGCTTCGCCCGGGCCGAGAGCGGCGAGGCGTTCGGCATTCTCACGAATAATCCGGCCGTCGAAGCGCCGGTCCAACTCGATCTGCGTCTCGTCGAACCTGACCAGGTGACGAGTCCACCCGGGCGATTGCTTCGCATCGGCGAAGTGGACGGCATCACCTTCGATTCATTCGGCAATCCCATCAAGTACACCGTGCTGCGTCGCCATCCGGGTGACAGTGGCGCGTTTGGTTTCAGCGGCGATTTCGACACCGTGCCCGCAGCATCCGTCGTTCACTACTACCGCGTCGATCGGCCCGGCCAGTGGCGCGGCATCCCCGACATCACTCCGGCCCTGCCTTTGTTTGCTCAACTCAGGCGATACACACTCGCGGTCATCGCCGCCGCCGAGACGGCGGCCGACTTCGCGGCCGTCATCTATACCGACGCGCCGCCCAACGGCGAGGCCGAGTCTCTCGAACCGATGGACATCGTCGAACTTGAGAAGCGTCTGGCCACGGTCCTGCCCGGCGGCTGGAAACTCGGCCAGGTCCATGCCGAGCAGCCTGCGACGACATACGCCGAGTTCAAGCGCGAGATCCTCAACGAGATCGCGCGTTGTCTGAACATGCCTTTCAATGTCGCGGCCGGGAACTCCAGTGGGTACAACTACGCCTCCGGCCGTCTCGACCACCAGACCTACTACAAGTCGATCCGCGTTGAACAGAACCACCTCCAGACGGCGGTCCTCGATCGGATTCTCCGCGCCTGGCTCGATGAAGCCGTACTCGTTGAGGGGTTACTGCCCCAGTCGATGCGGGCGATCGGTGTCGCCACACCGCACACGTGGTTCTGGGATGGGATGGAGCACGTCGATCCGGCCAAAGAAGCGACGGCGCAGGCCACGCGACTGGCCAATCACACGACCACACTCGCGACCGAGTTCGCCCGGCAGGGACGGGACTGGGAAGAGGAACTGCGCCAGCGGGCGCGCGAAGTCACACTCATGAAGGAACTGGGACTGACACCGGCGCAGGCACAGCCGAGTGCGGGCGACACCAGCAATGACGGGAATCAGGACAATGGCCAAGAGCAAGACGCCAACGCGATCAGCATCGCCGCCTGAACAGGCAACGCCTCAGTCGATCGAGATCACTGCGGCAGCGCAGATCGACATCGAGGCTGCGGGCGGCGAGGGGACTACGGCATTGCCGCGTTTCAAGATGATCGCCTACACCGGCAGCGCCATGCGTGTCGCCGCGTGGCGGCACCCGGTCATTCTCGACCTGGCGGGATTGAACATCCCCTCGCAGCAGCGACCGATCCGTTTCAGCCACGATCCGGCTTCGGGTGTGGGTCATACCGATGCGATCCGCATCGAACAGGGGCAACTGATTGCCTCGGGAGTCGTCTCGCGCGACACGCCCACGGCACGCGAGATCGTGACCTCATCGAAGAACGGCTTTCCCTGGCAGGCGTCGGTGGGTGCTTCGGTCGAGGAGTTCGAGTTCATCCGCGATGGTCAGAAGGTGCTCGTCAACGGTCAGGAGTTCGCCGGGCCGGTCAACGTCGTCCGCAAGGCGACTCTCGGCGAGATCAGTTTCGTGGACCTCGGGGCGGATGGAAAGACCAGTGTGAACGTCGCGGCGATCGCGGCGACTCAGGAGAACATCATGGACGGTGAGAACAAGGAAACCAGCGCCACCAACAACGGCACCACGACCAACGGCACTGCGACACAGGCCAAGCCGGAGACGCAGGCCGATGCATCGAACGCCAACGCAGTCGAGGACATCCGCGCGCAGGCGCTCGCCGAAACCACGCGCATCTCCGCGGTCCGCCGCCTCTGCGCGGGCCAGCATGATGAGATCGAAGCCAAGGCGATCCGCGAGGGCTGGGATTCCACGCGCACCGAACTGGAGATCCTCCGTGCCAGTCGGCCCAAGGCCCCGGCGATCCACAGCCATGACCAGAATGTCAGCACCCAGGTGCTCGAAGCGGCGTGCATGCTCACGGCCGGACTCGATGAACCCGAAAAGCACTGCGAAGAGCAGGCGCTCGATCTGGCCGCCAAGCGATTCCGTGGCGGCATCGGCTTGCAGGAACTGCTGCTCGAAGCGGCGTGGGCGAACGGGTTCACCGGCCGCAACTTCCGCGACAGCCGCAATGTGCTCAAGTTCGCCTTCAACCCCGGCATCGAAGCGGGCCTGAGCACGATCGACATCGGCGGCATCCTGAGCAACGTCGCCAACAAGTTCCTCCTCGAGGGCTTCTTCTCCGTCGAACGCACTTGGCGGAACATCACCGCGGTGCGGAATGTCAGCGACTTCAAGACCGTGACGTCGTACCGGCTGGTCGGCAAAGACCAGTATGAGATCGTGGCGCCCGGCGGCGAACTCAAGCACGGCAGTCTCGGCGAAGAGCAGTACACCAACAAGGCTGACACCTACGGCCTGCTGCTGGCCATCGATCGGCGCGACATCATCAACGATGACCTCGGCGCCATCACGACCGTGCCGCGCAAACTGGGTCGCGGATCAGGCTTGAAGATCAACGATGTCTTCTGGACGATCTTCTTGGCCAACACCGACTTCTTCAAGGTCGGCAACAACAACTATCTCAGTGGCGCTGACACGGTGCTGAGCATCGACGGCCTGACGAAGGCCGAGGTCGCGTTCATGGACCAGGTCGATGGGGATGGCAAGCCCATCGGCATCATGCCCTCGATCATGCTCGTGCCCACGGCGCTTTCTGCCATCGGCACGCAGCTCTTCAAGTCCATGGAACTGCGCGACACGACGGCGAGCACGAAGTACCCCGTGTCCAACCCGCACCAGGGCAAGTTCCGCGTCGAGGTGAGCCGGTATCTGAGCAACGCCTCATACACCGGCAACTCGGCCAAGGCGTGGTATCTGCTCGCAGACCCGACGGACCTGCCGGTCATCGAGGTTGCATTCCTCAACGGGCAGGAATCACCGACGATCGAGACCGCCGAGGCCGACTTCAACGTGCTGGGCATCCAGATGCGCGGCTATCACGACTTCGGCTGCGCGTTGCAGGATCCGCGTGGCGGGACCAAGGCAAAAGGCGAGGCGTGATCTGAATTGGAATCTGAGTGATCCGGTTCCAGCCGCATACGTGAATCAGGAGTTTCGACATGACACAGGCAACTTTCGTCTCACCCGGCAACGCCATCGACCACACTCCCGGCAGCGCCGTCGCCACCGGACAGGTGGTGGTCCAGAGCACACTGCCGGGCTTTGCGCGCACGCCCATCGCAGCCAACGCCCTCGGCTCGCTGGGCGTGGCCGGCATCTACGACATCGTCAAGGTGACCGGCGCGATCGGCGCAGGCATCGCGGTGTACTGGGATGCCAACGGCGATCCCGTCGGCGGCACGGCCGGCACGGGCGCGTTGACGACCACTTCGACGGGCAACACTTACCTCGGCAAGACCGTGCAGGCCGCTGCGGATACCGACGAAACGGCGCGTGTGCTTGTCGATCACTCCGTCATCGGGCTCCAGAGCACACTGACGGGCGCGATTCCCGATCCCGGCGATGCGGGCGCGATCCCCGTCGCGCAGTCGGGGTACGTGCCGATGGTCACGGGCGGTTCGGAGACGCGCACACTGGCGATCCCGACCTTCGTCGGCCAGGAACTGCTCCTGTTCATCAAGACCGACGGCGGCACCTGCGTGATCACCGTTGCCTCGGCGATCAACCAGACCGGCAACAACACGATCACGATGGCGGATGCGAACGACTCGATCCGCCTCCACGCGATCGACAACAACGGCACGCTCGCCTGGCGTGTGGTCTGCAACGACGGCGCGGCGCTCTCGACGGTGTGATGAATCATGACCGACTTGCTCAGCCAGGGATTGTCATGGCTCGAAGATCAGCGTCACCAGCACCTGACGCGGACGGTTGTCTATCAGCGCGGGGGCAGCGAAGTGGAGTTGCCAGCGACGATCGGCCGCACCGTCTTCGAACAGGACGACCACGCGGGCGGGCTCACGCGCATCGAATCAAGGGACTTCCTTATCCGCGCCGTCGATCTCGTCCTCGCAAGTGAAGTGACTTTGCCACAGCCCGGCGATCGGATCATGGAGACCGATTCGATCGCCACGTACACCTACGAGGTCATGGCGCCGGGCAGCGAACCCCCGTGGAGGTACAGCGACGTGAATCGCACGACACTGCGCATCCACACCAAGCACATCGCGACGGAGAACCTGTGAGCAGCACGATCCTGACCATTGCAGATGCTGTGGTGGCGAGTCTCAATGGGAACTCGTTCTCGATGCCCTTCACCGCCGAGCGTCATCTCGTGCCGAGTCTCGGGCTCGAAGACCTGGCGAGTCTGCACGTGACGGTCGTGCCGCGGACCGTGGCGCGGACCGCCTCGGGCCGGCGCGACTCATGGCTCGACTGCACGATCGATGTGGGTGTGCAGAAGAAGGTGGCCGGAGATCCGGACGCCGATGCATTGATCACACTCGTGGAAGAGATCGCCGAGCATCTGAGTCACCATCGGTTGGCCGGCGCGCCCGAAGCGGCATGGCTCAATACCACAACGGATCCCCTCATCTCGCCCGAGCATCTCGATCAGCAGCGCGCATTCACGAGTGTCGTGTCGGTCACCTACAGGGTGAGGACGTAGACGACGAAAGGACCGTGACCCATGGGCTTCAAACTCGGCATGGAGGCCGTCCTCAACTACAAGGTCGACGGCCAGGGCGCCGGCGGTGCGTGGACGGAACTGACCAATGTCCGCGACGTGACGCTCAATCTCGAAGCGGCAGAGGCGGACCTGACCACGCGCGGCAACCAGGGCTGGCGCGCCAATGTCGCCACACTCAAGGCCGCCACCGTCGAGTTCGAGATGGTGTGGGACACGGCCGACGCCGGCTTCACTGCCATCCGCAACGCGTATCTGAACAACGCCATCCTGGGATTCCAGATCCTCGATGACACCGGCGGCGAGGGATTGCAGGCCGACTTCATGATCAGTTCCTTCAGTCGCAGCGAACCGCTCGAGGAGGGCATCACCGTCTCGGTGACCGCCAAGGTTGCCTACTCAGCCACGCCGCCCTCGTGGATCGGAGGTGCGTAATGCCCACGAGTACTCTGTCACTCTCCGGCGAGATCGGCGGCGCGCCATTGGGAGCAACGCTTCAGCGCACCGCCGATGGTTCGATTCGGCAGGGCCCGATCACATTGCCAACCGCCGAGGCCGGCACACTCTCGACGCGCAGCACCAATACCACTGGCGTACTCACCCTTGCAGGAACCACGCTGCAGATTGGCGATGTGATCGACATCTACTGGGATGGCGGACGGCGCTACGACGTGGATGTGGACGGCGTGGCCGGCGATGACGTGACATTCTCAGGCGGGGCGGGCGATGATCTTCCCGTCCAGGACACCGCCGTGACGGCAGCCGAGCAGGTGGCGATCGACCTCGCGTTCACCGGCGATGAACTGGTCGCCATCGGCGCCAAACTCGGAGAACGCGGGCACCTCAGCGTTCGCGACACCGGGGTGACCGCGCTGTCGATCGACCTCGTGAAGAACGAGACCTGGTTCTGGCTCGACGGCCAGCAGATCGTCAATCCCCTCGCAGGCGACTCGGTCGATGGCCTCACGGCGAGCAACGCTTCATCGTCGGCGACAGCCGTTCTCAACCTCGGCGTGCTCTACGACTCGACACCGTGATCGAAGGGGAAGCTCGGAGATGCACTCATGGGATGCTGGATGTATGCCATGCTGGCCTGCTGGATTGTCTGGCTGTTGGCACTCTGGTGCGGTCGACACATGCGAGCCGCGTTCCCCATCATCGATCCGCGACTCGTTGAGCAGCAGGGCGAGCGCGCCGCCAATCCAGAGACAGGAGTCTGACATGGTCATGTACTGGTTGAGTGGAATCGTGTTCCTCTGGCTGGTCTGGGTGTGGGCGGACTGGAAACACCAGCAACTGCGCGCGGCCCGTCTGGCTCGAGAGGCTGGGCTGGCCGAGCAATCAGGAGATACCGCCGATGAAGACCTTCAAGGACAACGCGGGTAACGAGTGGTCCGTCGAGATCAATGTCTCGGCCCTCAAGCGCATCCGATCACTCACCGGCACCGACCTGCTCGAAGTGATCAGCGGCGGCGATCTGCTCGAACGCCTCATGCGCGACCCCGTGCTGCTGTGCGACATTCTCTACGCGCTGGTCAAACCGCAGGCGGATCAGAAGCAGATCAGCGACGAGACATTCGGCGCGGCCATGGCCGGCGATGCCATCGACTCGGCCACGGCGGCGCTGCTCGATGAACTGGTGGCTTTCTGCCCCAGCCCGAGGGACCGGGCCAACCTCGGGCGGGTGCTGATGGTGGTCCGCAGCGCGATGGACAAGGCGCGCGACGTGGTGGAGGCGCGCCTGGAGGGCGGCGAGATCGAACGGATCGTCGAGGAGGCCATCAACGAGACGACCTCTGGCGGCTCATCTGGCGCTGCGCCGGCATCCTCGGCCTCGACCCCGCCAACCTGACGCTGCGCGACCTGCTCGCAATGGCTGAGCAGCGCCAGCGCGACGAATGGGCTCGGGTCTCATCGATCATGGCTCTCATCGCCAACACGCAGCGAAACGGAAAGCGTCAGCGAGCCTTCAGACCGAGCGATTTCGACCCGTTTGCGCGGAAGGTCGGCATCATGAAGGCGGACGTGTCGGTACTCAGGGATGTGTTTATTGAGGGGCGCGTACCAAGTCAGACCCGGGAGTGACCGTGCTCGACCTACGCATCAAGCAGATGTTCTTCGATCGGCCGAAGGTCAAGCGAGCCGTCGATGCCGCGCGCCGCAGGGTGCTGAGCAAGGCTGGAGCGTTCATTCGTCAGACGGCCCGAACGAGCATCCGCAAACGCAAGGGCACGAGCAAGCCTGGCAGTCCGCCGTACTCACACGTCGGCCTGCTGCGGCGCTTCATTCTCTTCGGCTACGACCGGCAGAGTGAGTCCGTCGTGATCGGTCCGGTCGGGATCAAGGGGTCGACGGCGCCGCGCGTGCTTGAGCAAGGTGGCACGACCACGGTCACGCGCGGCCGGCGCGGCAAGCGAACTGAACGCCGCGTGCGCGTCGCCGCGCGACCCTACATGAACCCGGCCTTGGAGAAGGAGCGACCCAAACTCCCCGAACTCTGGCGCAACAGTGTGAAGGGGGCATAAGCGATGGCCAATACCCAAGGCATCCGCGCCGGCCGTGCCTTCGTCGAGATCGGCGGCGACGACGCACGTCTGCAGCGCGCCTTGAAGCGTGCCCAGCAGCGCCTCAAAGCGTTCGGTGCCGGCGTGCGACAGGTCGGCCTGCGCGCCGTGGCCGCGTCGGCTGCGATCCTCGCGCCACTCGCCGGTGCGACCAAGATCTTCGCCTCCAGCGGTGATCAACTCGACAAGATGGCCGCCCGTACCGGCCTGAGTGCCGAGGCCCTGTCTCAACTTGGGTTTGCGGCCGAGCAGTCCGGAGCGGACATCGAGACCCTCGAAAAAGGCATCCGCACCATGCAGCGCACCATCAATGATGCGCAGCGCGGCCTGTCCACTGCCACCGACGCCTTCGACGATCTCGGGCTGAACATCAAACACCTGACTTCGCTCTCACCCGAAGAGCAGTTCCAGACCATCGCCGACGCCATCACCAGTGTCGAAGACCCGTCCAAGCGTGCGGCACTGGCGATGCAGGTCCTCGGCCGGGCCGGCACGCAACTGCTGCCGCTGCTGGCCAATATGCGCGCCCTTCGCGCTCAGGCGGACAGCCTCGGCCTGACGATTTCGACCAGGGATGCATCCAGCGCCGCATTGCTCACCGACACACTCAATATCCTCTGGCGCACCGTGCGTGTCGGAGCGTTCGTCATCGGCTCGGCCCTGGCGCCGACGATCATCGACTTGAGCAATCGCATCACCCGCATCATCATCGCCGCCAACGAGTGGATCAAGGTGAATCGCGACACGGTCGTGTGGGTTGCCAAGGTTGGCGTGGCCGTTGGCGCCGTGGGTGGCATTCTCATTGCAACCGGACTGGCGTTCACTGTGCTGGGTGTGGCAGTTGGCGGGCTGGGCAGTGCACTTGGTGTCGCCGTCGCGATTATCGCCAAGGTGGGCGTCGTCCTCGGTGCGATCCTCTCGCCCATCGGGCTGCTGATCACTGCCGCGGCACTGCTCGGCGGCACGATCATCGCATGGTCCGGCGCCGGTGGCAAGGCGCTCCAGTGGCTCCGCGATCGTTTCGGCGAACTGAGCAAATTCGTCGGCACCGTCATCGGTGGCATCCGCGATGCACTCGCCGGTGGAGATGTGGCACTGGCGGCGCGCGTTTTGTGGGCCGGGTTGCGTGTCGCGTGGGAACAGGGCATTCAACCGTTGCGTCAGGCCTGGATCGGTTTCAGCGCGGGATTCCAGCGGGCTGCGATCATCGCCTTCTCCGGTGTCCGCAAGGCATGGATCGAGGTCCGCGACTGGTTCGAACGCAACTTCCCCGACTTCACCGCCGGCATCGCCAAGGGTTGGGCGAACCTCGCCGCAGGTGTGCAGCGCATCTGGGCCCGGGTGACCAACTGGCTCGCCGACCGCTTCACCGAGGTCATGGGTCTGCTTGACGAGTCTCTGGATGTCAATGCCGCCAAGGCGCTTAACCAGCAGCAACTCAACGCTGATCTCAACCAGGTCGAGTCTCAACGCAAGGACGCCATCGCCGAAGCCGAACGCCGTCGCAATCGCACGGACGCCGAGCGCGAGCAGGAGAAGACGACCGCATTGAATGCCGTGAACTCCCAGCGCGATGAGGCTCTGGCTCAACTCGATGAACAGACGGCCGAGCGGGTGCGTCAGGCTGAGGAAGTTCTCGCCCGCACCAAGCAGGAACTGGCCGACGCCGTTGAAGCAGCGAGGCAGAAGCGCGAGCAGGCGATCAACGAGGGACAGGATCCGACCTCCATGGCCCTTCAGAGCCTCGCGGACATCGGCGATCAACTCGACACCCTGGCTCGGCGTGTCAGTGTCCGCGGCACCTTCGACGCCGCTGCAGTGCGCGGTCTTGCCGCCGGTGATAACAGCGCCGAACGCACCGCACGCGCCACCGAACAGACCGCCCGCCACACCAAGCGCCTCGTCGAGGCGAGCAGCAAGGGACTGGCCTTCGGATGAGCACGGAAGTCCAGGAGCGCGGGATTAGCCGAACGACCACCAGTGGCCGCAGTCCATCGACCGAGCGCCTCTACTGGGTGCGCGGCACGAGCGATGATCTCGAGGCGCTGGCGGCACTCGAAGCCGAGGTGCCGTCCTTCTACGGCGGCCTGCCGCTCTACCAGGTGCGTGTCGAGGAAGCCGGACCCGATCTCTACGACGGGACGGTGACGTATCAAGTCGATTCATCGACGGATCCGCCCGACACCGGCGAGAGCACTTTCACCTTCGAGACCGGCGGCGGCAGTGAACACATCACCCAGTCACTGGCGACGATCAGTTCGTATGCACCGCCCGGAGGCACGGCGCCGGACTTCAAAGGGGCGATCGGCGTCACCGCCGACAGTGTCGAGGGTGTGGACATCGTCGTGCCCACGTACCAGTTCACCGAGACCCACTACCTCGATGACAGCCTGGTGACCCCGACATATAAAGGTACGCTCTTTGCCCTCACCGGCCGGGTCAACGATGGAGCATTCAAGGGCTTCAGTGCGGGTGAGTGCATTTTCCTGGGCGTGAGCGGCTCTAAACGCGGCCAGGGCGACTGGGAACTGACCTTCCGCTTCGCCTCACGCCCCAATCGCACCGGCCTGAGTGTCGGCGACATCACCGGCATCGACAAGAAGGGTTGGGAATACCTCTGGGTCAGGTACGCCGAGGCGGAAGATGCCGGTGCGGGCGCGATTGTGAAGCGCCCGGTCGCGGTCTATGTCGAGCGCGTGTATGAGAGTGGGGATTTCACGGGACTGGGGATCTGACCATGAGCGGCGATTCCCTGCGCAAGGTGAGAACCGGCGACCCGCTCAACATCCCTGCGGGAGCGTACAACGCCTTCATCGATGCGGCGGTCGATCTGCGACAGCGCCAGCACAACGCAGCAGGTGATCCGCAACGACTGCGGCGCGACAACGACGTCATCCTCGTATCAAACTCGACAGGTTCGACGGTAGGCCGATTCGGTGTGCTGGCCATCACGGACCCGATCATCGATCCCAGCGATGCGCTCGAACTCGAACGGGTGGCATTCACGGGTGTGGTTCCCACAGCCGAACACGCGGGCAAGTTCGCCATCCTGCTGGAGACCGCCGCACCCGGCGCGATAGTCCGCGCGGCGATGGGCGGAGTGGTGCCCGTCAAGATCGGTCTGGCCGATCCGAATCATGAGTTCGCCGACGTCTCGCCGGGACTGACGGATCGACTGCTGAGCGGCACCAGTGGTGCGGCCCAGATCCTCTGGGTCGAGGACTCGATCAGCCTGCTGCGCCAGGCGTTCGTGCGTCTGCCTGCCGCCGGCGCGGCCGTGTGCCTCGCTTCGAACAGCGGGCTAGCCTTCGACACCGAGGGTTGTCTCAAGATCGACACCACAGTCAACAGCACCGTGCAACTGACCCTTGTCACCGGCGTCACCCACGCGATCGTCGGCAGCGTGCTGCGCATCACCGTGCAGCGGTCGATCATCACCCTGTCTCGCAACGTCGCAGGCGTGGTGATCGGTGTCGGCGCGACGTCGACGACGAGCACGACGAGCGATGTCAACCTGGAGAGTTGTCCCTGACTCGAAGTGGGAATCCGAAGGAAGTCGCATCCACTTGTGGTGAGCGACCGAAGGGAGTCGAACCATGCCGCTCATCCTCGGACCATCGGGCAACTCGCTCCTGCTCGGCCCGATCGGCCTGCCGGCGACGAGTACGAACTGCTGCTGCTGCAAAGAGGGAGAAGACTGCCCGCACTGCCCGTGCTGCATCTGCATCGAGTGCGGTGATGGCGTGCAGTACTCGCTCCCCATCGATGGCTGCCATAACTCCAGTGGCAAGGCGTGCCTCACCGTCAAACTCAGTGGGCTCACATTCGTTACGAGTTGCCGCACTTTCCGCGGCAACGACTGCGTGGCCGCGCCGGGAACGTGGGCCTCGTACAAGTACCTCTCCGCGGCCATGCCCGATCTGGTGCTGCCGTTCAACTGGAACGACGGTGTCCACACCTCCATCCGTGACCCTGACTCGCCCTGCAACACCATCAATCCCGACACAGTCTGCTGCCAGTGGCGCACCTGCCTGATCCTGGCCGACACCGGCATCAACGCGACACAGTACGTCAACTCGAACTGCACCGGCACGAGCAACACGTTTGACGTGCTGATTACGAGCGCCGTGCTCGACTATCAGGTCGTCGGCACCATGCGCCGTTTCATCCTCTGGGTCACGGCCTCACCCGCCGGCGGGATTCCCATCCCGATCTTCTTCGGTGTCGCAAACTTCGATGCGCGTCAATGTGCCAACTACTCGACCTGGCCGCTCGTGATCACGAACGGCCTGAGCAGCACCGCCTGTCTCTGCGGCGGATCCGGCACCGCGATGCACCCAGCCGCAACCGGGGGCACGGCGACGATCACCATGGCGTGCGACACGGATTGCAGTGGGTTTGGGCCGGGGGCGGGGCAGGCATCGCTCGAAGCGACGGGGCCGCAGATTGCGGCGCACCGGCACGAAGATGCAGCCGCGGTCGATCTGGCTGATGCCCGCGAGGAACGACGACTGGGGTGCCGCAACTGCCAAAAACGCAGATTGACCAGAATGTGATCTGGCCACACGTAGAGAACAGATGACCATTCGGCGGTTAGCGCCGAAGCTCGGGCAGAGATCGCTCGAGGCCCTCGTGGCTCCGGAGTCGTCTCTGCGGCGCAGGGTGCGCCGTTCCATCACTTGAGCTTGTATTCAACCCAAATTTCAAGCGCATTCGAATACACAAACTTCTGGAATTCAATACCGTTGATGGTGACTTGAGAGATGTCCTCGGAGGTGTCTCCGAACCAGTTGAAAAGTGCGTCTTGATCTTTGACTCCACTCGTTTGGGCGACGAAGTGAAGAAGGAACGCGATGATCGCCATTCGTTCTTCAGACGGTAGTCCCGCATAACTTGCGTCCAGAATGACGTGCGCACCACAGACGCCCGAGCCGTTCTCAAGAGCGGCGACTCTCATGGTGATCTCGCGATGCTTTGTGCAGGATGTTCGGAATCCCCCCATGTCGTCCTGCCACGGCCGCCAGTCATCTGGGTTCGCTCGCAGCAGCAGATCTTGAACGATTGCTGCCTCGGACTTTGCAGAATCGGGCATGAAGCCGGCCGGGGCTTGGGCGGTCCCATTGACGACAATGGTGGTCCTTCCCATGCGCGTGCCCAACCAAACTCCCGCGAGCAACATGCCGCCAGCGAAAGCCACGAGGAACCACCGACTCGACGCAATAGCCCAGAAGCGCGAGGGAATTGCGTTCCCCGTTCCACAGCGCGGACACGCCAATGAACCTCCGCCAAGCGACTCGGGCGCCTCCAGCAACTCATGGCACGAGATGCAGTTCCACCGAATCATCTTGCAGCCTCTGCGGTCTGACCTCTACTTCGCCGTGTACTGCCCGCGCCCCTTCTTCTTGAACAGGTCCTTGCGCTTGAGCAGCGTCAGGTTGACGACGGAACGGAAGTTGGCGGCGTTGGACTTGTAGCCCGACTTCTGCACTGCCTCAACCGCTTCGGACACGCTCATGGTTTTGCCCTTGAGCACGTTGTGCAGGATGACGTTGAGTGGTTCCTGATTGGCTGACCGCGTGCGGGCCGCGGCGGAGCGTCTGACATGGCGCCGGTAGACGCCATTCCTTTGAGTGCCAGATGCATCTTCCAACGCCGCGATCTCCGCATCGATCATGGCGAGTTCGTTCGCCAGTATCTCCCGCCTCGCCACGAACTCGTTAGCCATCGCCTCGCGGCGATCGAGTTCGCTGATGAGTTCTTTCGTCGGTATGCGACGGAGCCCTTGCTTTTTGTTCATTGGATGTCTCCCTTCCCGACTCGATTTGCGAATACCACTAACTCCAGCACGTGATTGAGGGGTTGGAAATGCTATTGGCTCAAGTCGCAATCTTCGACCATTGAACCAGCAGTCCCATGATCGCAGTCGTACCCGGCGCACACTCATTCAGGTTCTGCTGCGAGACGGGCACCAGCATTGTGGAATCGTTCTCGCTGCTGAAGGAGGCGATCGCGGAATCGCCGAAGTGCATCGACATCGTCCACGGTCACGGGTCGCTTGAAGTGGAAGACCACATTGCGGATCGTTGCAACCGTCGTGATTGACTCCTTCATCGCCGCCCGGTCGCCAAAGAACATGGCCTCGAACTCGGTCCATCGGCTCTTGCTGCATGCCAGGTCACCGTACATCGAGAAGGTCAGGTCTGTTAGTCCTTTGGGTTGAGGAAACCCCTCAGGTAGACTCATCGTCGCGAGCATCTCCGCCAGTCGCGTTTCCCCGACAGCTTCCATCAACATATCGCGCAACAGGTGTTCCGATTCATGAATCAGAAAGAATGCCTCACCGAAATCCTGCAGTCGGCCGACCACATCATAGATTGCCAATAAGCCGAGCAGTTCGGTCGATGAACCAACAAGGACGCAATCCTGATCCGTCCAGTCGATCTCAGTATCAATGAAGGCATCTGGTCCGATGAACCGTGCGTTGACGATGCACTCGCCCACCTGAATGTCCGGAATCACCACCGGTCCATTCGTCGAGATCGGTGGCCGGCCAACCACACCTCCGAATGACCGCCATGAAAACAACCCGACGACTTCACCGTCTCTCTCAACTGGAAGCTGTGAGTAGTCATTGTCAGCCATGCGCTCCAAAGCCGACGCAACTGACTCATCGTGTCGAACTTTTTCGATGACCTGCTGCCTCGGCAACAGATCAACCGCCGGACCGAATGGTCCGGGTCTGCGTCTTGGAGGCGCCAGGGGCGTGTCGCCATGGGTGGATGCATCCATCATGGCAGCATGTCCGCCTCGAACCGCGCCAACCACGATTTGCCGGCCTTTACTCGCAATCCGTCAGCGTGATACCCCGCTTCTTTGATTTCCGATGGCATCTGCTCGCACGCGATCTTTGCTTCTGCCCACTTATCCTCCCGTAACATGCCTTCGATCACAGGATGAACCTCCACGGTCACATCGACGCCGGCCTGGGGCCCTCGAGATGTTGATGGCCCGTGCGCATCAGCCACGGCTAGAGCAAGCGCAGGTCGGTAGTATCGCTCCCACGCACTGTTGCCTGTCAAGTCCACTCGGTGAGCCGATTCATTGGACTCCGGATCTTCCCAGTAGAACTGCAAGACGTCCCGACGAAGATAGGTGATGCAGCCGATGTGATGGCGCATTGTTGCGCCACGAACAGCAATCCGAGTTGCCTGTTCCTTAGCCTTCTGGATCGCTGTAGCATTGGGTGGACTGATCCGACCCTTCGACTCGATTGAGATCCATTCATTTGTTCCGTGGATTTGTGCCAGAAGATCAGGGCGAGATCTTTGGGATAGCATTGCACCGATGCTTGAGCCGAACACGTCGATATGAAGTGCCCATGGTGCATTGAGAAGTTTTGCGATAAATAACTTCGCCAGTGTCATCCCTACGAAATAGTTGATTGCTCCTTTTTCTGACGGATCAAGCGTCTTTGCCGCCTGTGTTCGCCGGAGACGAGTTGCGGCCCGACCTGATTGTTCTAGCGCCATGCGAATGAGCGACAATCTGAAGATCGCCTCGTACAAAGATGATTTGCCGTGAGCGAACACGTATGCGCGGTTTGGTCGTCCCACCGTCAGAGCGGCCCAAAGCAAGTCATTCCAGTTGAGCGCCAGGTGACTCCAGCCGCTGCCCACCCCACATCCCTGAGGAAACCCAACAGATTCATAGTCAATACTCAGTGCCATGAGAGTGATGCTCAATAGATATCAACAAGTTCACGCGTGTCAGAAACCTCGTGTTAGGGTAGAAGGGTCTGCTCCGACGGCGTAAGAACCTTGCGGAACAGAATCTGACTGGGATCACTTGCGTCAAGTGGTAGCACGACATAGGAGCCATGTCGCATGTCAGGTGGCGGAGACGTTGTGGTTGTCACGATGTACTGAAATGCCGCGCTATCGTCCCTTGAAAGCCGGTTCGCGATTTCGGCTACAAGTCGCAGCAGGTTCCAGTAGATGTGCTGGCCGAGATCAGCTTCGCGCGGGCTGTCGTGGATCAGCAAGGCCGGCATATGCCCGACCCCATCCACATGTGCGATCATGGCGACCAAGTCAGCAAGCAGGATCATAAGCGTGTTGATTGCCTCCCCGCCGAGCGGCGGTCCGTGCAACAGACGAAACGACAACTCTTCTTCGGTAAGCTCCACGGCACCGTCATACGAATCATTCAGAACACTCTTCACGCACGCATCAAAAAGTGCAGCAATGCGAGCTCGGTGCTTGGAATGCCGGTTGAGCAACTCAGTCAGATTGACCTTTGCCTTCCGCACCGCTTCTTCGTTGATCTTGCGGTGCTGCTTCAACTCATCGAGACGAGCGTATCGCTCGTTGCCGGAAAGGATGTCTCTCCAATGCATCGCGTCGCTCAGACTGCATTTCAGTTGATGAGATTCATGCTGAAGCGATGCTCGCTTTGTCGCCAGATCAGCTCGCTGACGTCTGATGTCTTCGTACTGCCCACGAAGCGTCCGAGACTGTACGGTCAGCTCGTGAGCTACTGATTGCCACGTCGCAACTTCACTCTGTCGCGCTTCCATCGCATTCACATGACGCAGGCGTTCGGCCTGCTTCGTGAGGCTAAAACTTGCGGGACTCTCCTTCCGTTGCTGATAGATCTCCCAGCACTGCACGTCCTTCACCGGCCGTCCGCTGTACGGACACTGCCAGTACGGGTCAGTGAAGTCTTCGTCCTGATCCTTCTCCAATTCACACAAGGCTTCCTGAAGCTCCGTAGCAGCCGCTTCATGCTGCTTAAGGGCTGCCGTGCATTGGCTAAGCCGCCGATGGACTTCGGCGCGCTGTGATCGCAGTCGGTACTCGTCACGGGCTAGCTCCCTGTCCTCATCGTGGAGGGCAGCGATATTGCCATCGATTGCTTCTTGCCGCTTGGCCACCCGTGAGTCAAAACTCGGCTCGAATAGACCTGACGATTCCAATGGCAGATCTTCAGCGATACCGAGATGTTGCTTCAACTCCTTAATACGGTGATCGTGCCAGTACTGCGGCTCCTGGCGGGCCTGGACGGTCTCATCGGCCAACCGTTCGGCTTCCGCCTCCAGTTCAGCAACCTGCCTTTCGATCTTCGCTTCCTGGTCGACGTAGAGACTGAGTAGCAAACGCATGAGGAATAGGCCGTCGATTTTGGGCCGGTTGAACTGGGGAGTTTCATGGTTGCTTCGCGGTGAACGCCATTGCCAGTGTTCCTGATACCGTGCTTCCTGATCGCGGGCGCACCATGCGAGTATGTGCAGCCAGTCTATCACCTGCCCTGTGCGAGGCACTTCTCGTACCGGCAGGTGGCCGACGCATGCCTTGCTCAATGCGGTGCGAAAGTGGTCGAAGTCGTTCTCCGGAGACTTCGATTTTAGCAGGCCTTCAACTGTCGCATCGACGGCTGCGTAATGGCGGTTGCCTGCACCGATTGGACGCGCGACCGCCCAGCGCTGACCATTTACAAGAATCTGTGCGCCGACATATCCCGACGGAAAGGAGTCGCGGATCAGCGGCTGTGAGTCCTTGGTGCCGAAGTTGGGTTCACCAAGGCAGTATCGCAGGAGGCGGCAAAAGGTCGTCTTGCCGGCGCTGTGGCCATGCACGACGACTGGTCCCGAGTCGTCGCTTTCGTCCTCTCTAGCCCAGACGATGTTGACGCCGCGGTGAAGCGAAATGTCGCGGATCACGTCGAGGGGATCGGTACCACTCAGGATTAGCAGCCGCTCAACCCACACGCGAGGTTCGGCGTTTGTAATTCGGAGTTTCACATCGTCCAGCGCGGTCATTCAGACCTCTCATGCCGCGGCGTTCCGTTCAGCCTGCCGCCTTTGTTCCTGCTCGTGTTTCATGGCGTCGGACGCGCGCTGCAACGCGTTTGCTGCTTCGATCGCCACCTTCGCCACCGCGGTCAATCCGCTCGGGTAGTGCGCCACAACGTCGGCATAGTTCTCGCCGCGCGTGATGTGTCCGGAATGCACGTCGCGCCGAATGGCGCGGATCCCCACGACTTCGAGATAGCTGAGCACTTTGCCCCAGCGAACGCCGTCACCCACAAGACCGACCGGCGCCGCGGCGAAGGCGGCATCGACTTCCGAGACGTTGGCGCACAATGTTCGACATCGCTGTGGGGCAGCCATCAGAATCATGGCGTCGAGATGGGTTTCCTCGTCGATGCCCTCTGGGTCGATGAGCGCCAATGCCGCCGCCACCAGCAAACGATCCCGTTCGTTGTCCGGGAAACCACCCACGCCGACCGGTGCTCGCCTACCCACGATCGCCGCTGCCGCAGCGGGACGGAACTCCTCACGAGGCGCGTGGATGACGCCCTGGTAGCGTTGCCAGATCAGCGCGTCCCATTGGGCCATGGGGAGGAAATCGCCGGCTCCGTCAATTGGTGGACCGGGCGGCGGTTCGAGAGCTGTTTGATAAGTCCGCGCGCCGTCGGAAGCGATCGCTTCGGCCATTTCGTCGTAGGTCGCCAGGATCTTCTCCTTCGTCCTGAAGACTCCGCCGTTGCGCTGTTCTTCGCGGGACTTGAAGACCGTGAAAGTGTCCATGATGTAGTCGACATCATCGCGGGACACGCCGTAGAGGTGGAAGAACGCGGCGTCAAGTTCGGCCCGGATGCGGTCCCTCCGGCTCTCGTCCCAGCGGAAGGGTGGGCCGTCGTACCAAAGATCTTCGGCGAAGCCAGCGAGGTCGTGCGCGGTATACACGAGCTCTAGAACGCGGGGAGTAATCCAATTGGCGAGTGAGACCGCTCCGTCCCAAGGCGTCATCTGTTCAAATCGTTGAGGTGGCAGGACGGGGAACTGCTTCAAAAAGCCGTGCGTCAGATGTGTGCCACCAACCTTCTGTCTTGCGGCATAGTCTACAACGAGCGAGTTCGCGGACCCAACGAGACATGTGATCCAAGCAGCGCTGTGCTGATCGGGCAACATTAGCGGAACTGTGTGTCCAACTGACACCCGCGGAACAACCGCAGCGATTAGCGTTCGCTCGTTGACGGCATTAGCGATGTCTCGCCATCCCACCAACCAATCCTGGTGCCATCGCCACACTTCGATCTGTTCACCCGTTTCCGGATCACGCTCATATTTCACAAGGCGATCCTCCACGGAGAAGGCGGCGACCCAGTAGCGGGGTGCAAATAGCATATCCGGATCGCCATGCTCTTCGCGTGTCATGTCCCGAGCATCAGGCACTACGTCGCCGCGGGGATCGATCCGAGTGTTTAAGATACCGTCTAGCCAGCCCATGCCGAGTGGGGCATAAGTTGCCCAGCGGTGGTCGAACTGGTGGAGCATCTTGGCCTCATAGAGCGGCAGGTAGGGCGGCGTGGCATCACGATCGGCCGCAAGCGACTTGCTTACTGCGGGGCATGCGATCTCCGGCTCCACAAATAGGTCGGAGTTGTTGGCCATGTGGAACATCGCCATGAAGGTAATGCCCCACGGGTTGGACTCGGGCTGGCCGTCGCGCGCCTCTCGGATGAGCACCGGCACGCGGCGATAGATGCCCTTGGTGATTTCGGCATCCCGTGATGATCGAAAGATCGAACAGGTCCGGGTGTTCGGATTTAGTGCCAAAAGGTCTGGTGGGGTCAGCGTGAACCGGCGATCAGGATGATTGGCGTGCTCTAAAGTGCGTGCGTAAAACACGAAGTCGATAGGCGTTCCTTCCGCCTGCGACGCCCCCACTACGGTGAGTAAGCAGAACTTCGTAAAGTGATGCACGGATGGGAAGATTAGACCCTCATTCTCGAAACTAAGCAACTGCACAAGCGTGTGAGTCGCAATCAGGTCGCCGAAAAAGAATTTGGTGGTGTCGTCAGTGGCGATGCCGGTGGGCACAATGACACCGAGGCGGCCTGTTGGGGCGATGGTGTCGCGGGCGGTCTCCGCGAATACGGCGTAGGTATTGATGTCGCCGCGGCCGCAGAGAGGATAGCGGCCGGCGCTCCGCAGCAGGTGGCTCTCGCCTTCAGCTCGGCGGCTTGCCTCGCGGAATTCGTGAAGCAATGCAGGATTGGTGTCCTTGAGTGCGGTGATTGCGCGCTTGCGTGCGGCGGCGTTGGGGGCCCCGGCTATCTCAGGATCACGGCTGGAGAAGAACTCCTGCTCCTGAAGCTTGACTCGCTCCCACGGAGGATTACCCAGTACGACATCAAAGCCCGAAGAGGAGGTACTAGGCGTCGTCATCATCGACTCCTATCTCGGAAGGGGGCCCGAGGAGGCGAGTTGACCACCAGTCGAACACGATCCTGACTTGATCTTCTGGTACTTGAAACGCACGCATGCTGAGCATCGCGAATTCCAGAAGCTGCCTCTGCTGTTCCTCGCGCGCACTTGCAGTGTGGGCGGCTCTGATTGCGGCCGCCGCGGCATCCCACGCTGGCCCCTCCTCTGGGGTGGGCAGAGCGAGCACCTGTTTGGCGCTGACCTTGATGGCTTCAAAGGACAATGCGGCGCCGGCGAAGTGCCGAAGCGAATGGGCACAGATCACTGGTGATGCCAGGCAGGCAGCCACATGCCAAATGAGATCGGAATCGTGGGGCACGATCGTAATGAGTGGCAAAGATGGGATATGCTCACCACGCTCATCGACGAACACCTCGATGACCTTCGTCTGCGTTGCCAGAATGACCTTTGGAACCAACCGCTGGCCAATCCACGGCCCCAGTTCCCCCTCTAGCACCATGCGCCTGCGGTCCACTCGGGGTGCGTTCCAACGCCGCTTCAGTATTCTGGTTGGAGTGCGTCCCCAATGGCATTGCGCCAGATCGACAAGACCGGTGGTCACAATCGTTGGGTACTGTGATCGGTCCGCGTCGGCCGGCAGATCTGCATCGTCAACTAGAAACCCGTCGAGCCCGTAGTACTGATCTCGGAAGTCAGCAGTCGCGTCCGCGATCTGGGACAGCACTCCGCTGGATCGATAGTTGATTTCTGGAATGCCAAGTGCGGCGGCGGCCAGCGGCCCCCACGTTTCCGCGCCGATCAGCTCGTCGCAGTCTACATCGACGGGCGGCAGTGCGGTGAATGATCCCCGGCAGGAACGAAGCACTCTCACCCGGCGAGGTCCGTCCCGCTGAAGGGTTGGGGCACAAGTGAACACGCTGGCGCCCGCAAACACGTGCTCGTTCGAGACCCAGAGAGCCGTCAGCGAATTCGACTCCAGAACTGCTCTGCGGACTGGTGCAGCGTCGCGCGTGACGAGTATTGACTGAGGCTGGACCAAAGTCATCCGTCCGCCATCGCGGAGCAGTGATGCACCCAAATACAAGAACGTCGCGGCAGTGTCTGTGTAGCTACCCATCATGCCGTCCGATCGAGCGGAGATCACTGCAGCGATTCGTCGTTCGTTTGTTGTTGCCGCCTCCAGTTGATTGAGGAAAGGCGGATTGCCAATGACTACGTCAAAGCCGCTCATTGCTTGCCGCCTCCCGCTGGAGCAAGGCTGCTGCTGAGGTGACCCTTGACCGGCGGCGTCTCCGACCAACTGAATACTTCAGGAAACTCAAGGTGCCAATGGAAGAATTGGTACTCGTTCGCGAGCCGGCGAATCTCCGCCTTCATCGTGTTGGAGATGGAGTGTGGGTTCTCCTCTATCGCCCGATAGATGGATTCGGTGATGGCATCCCAGTTACCCGGGCAACCCTTGACGGCGCCGGGCATGTCCGTGTCGTGCTTCTTCCAGACGAACGCAGCGCACCACGCATCGGCCAGCAATCTCGCATTCTCGTATCCTGCCGAGTGGACGGCTGCCTCGTAGCGGCGAATCTGTTCGTCAACATCCGCAGCGGTTTCGGGATCTTCAGCATTAATAGCGGCAATCGTCTGGGGCAGGTTGCCCAGCTTGATGCGGAACCGATCGCGCAACTCATCGAGAAAGGTCTTCTGGCCTGACTTGAGGTCCTTGCGCTCCTGCTTGTTGCGCTTCTTGTAGTACGAGACAACCGCCTTGTTGTCGCCTTCGAGTGGCTTGAATGCTTCGTCGGGGATCCCCTCGGCCATGAGCGCAGGCGTCGTACCGAGCAGCGAGTTGCCGACCTTAATGTGGTGATCAAGGAATGAGAGCGGTCGGCCCGGGTCGATGGACTCGATCCAGAGTGAGACCTTGCAGAGTTCCGCAGCCATTGGGTTGATGTCCACACCGTAGAGGCAACGGCGGATGACATCGCGGAGCGCGTGTTGATAATCCTCGGGGACCGGTTCAGTCTCACCGGAGCGGATCCTCGCCAAGCGATTCGCCAGGCGGTGCGCGGCCGCGATCAGAAAGTGGCCGGAACCGCACGCTGGATCGCACACCGTAATGTCGAGAAGCGCCTGCTCCTGAGCGGTCTGGACGGAGGCGCCTTCCGCCTTCGCCTTCTTCATGGCTTCATTGAGCCGGTCGTCGATCACCGGTTCGAGGGCAGAATCGAGCAGGCACTGGACAAGGGAATCCGGCGTGTAGTAGGAGCCAGTTGTCTTGCGCTCATTCCCCGCCGCAGTGCGAAGCACGAATGTGCGAGCCTGTAGATTGATTTCGGGATGGAGTTCGAGGAGCGACTCGTAGACGGAACCGAGTTCCTCTGAGCCGAGATTGCGATAGTCCACGGCACGAAGCGCCCGGTCTCGCTCGACAAAGGCGAGCGACCGGATCGCGTCAAGAAGGTTTTCGTTGCGGATGAGGACCTGGGGACCACTATCCTGTTGGGATGGACTCAGCAAATCGGGCGTAGAGGTGGGCGACCAGAGAAATGAGCCGAGTCCAGGCAGCGCGAGTTCCGGACAACCCTCAGGCCTTCCGAGTGAAGCAGAGATGAGGTTCACGACATGCCAAAGATCAGCATGCTTGGAGCCGCGGATGCGCGAGGCGAGGTCGCGAAGGTTCTGAGTGGAGTAGTGATTGTTGTATAGCGCGGATGCCTGTTCACTGGCATCGGGCGGATGGAGCAGGTTGCGATCCTCAGCCACAAACAGGAATAGCAGGCGATACACCAGCCGAAGAAGCTGGCGGTAGAAATCCTGCGTGGAGAGATCGCCGGACTCGAGGCGCTGGCGTAGGGCGTCATTCCTACGGTGCGAGATGAATCCCGTGCCGAAAGCCTCAATAGCACGCGCGACACCGCTGCGCAGATCGCTGAGCACTCGTGTGCCCTGTTCCTGCGCGATCTTGCTCCACTTTTCGAGCCAGTACTCTTCGGGCTTGTCGGACTCGAGACGTGATTCGTGGCAGAGCAGCCAGAGGAGTGCAAAGTCGGCGTAGACCTCGCCATCCATCATGGATTCAAGATCAAACTCGACAAAGGACTGTCGTGACAGGGAGAGGTTGTCTCGCAGAATGCGTAATTGCAGACCGTTGGAGATGAACGCCCAAAGATGATCGTCGGAGCGATTGAGGAACTCCTGCACCAGGCTATGAGGGCTGGCCGTTGCAGCGCCGCGGACACCCTTGGCCCTTCGGTCGAGCGAGAGCTTGCATCCAACGAGATGAATTGGGATCTGCTTCCAGAATCGCTCGATGGGATAGAGCTTGCCTTCAATCTCCGGAGATTTCTGCGTCGTGAGCCGTCCGTAGCCCAGTTCCTGAAACAAAGGCAGCAACCATCGCTCGCGTGTAATCACCGCCCCAGTTTCGTCTGTGTCAAGAATCTTCTCTCGCGCTTCCTGAAACGACTTCCACAGAGCGATGATTCGGGACCACGCCTGGCTGATCGCCTCGTTCAATTTGGTTGATGGTGGGAGGTGGTAGTCTTCGGGCTTGAGGCCTTCGACCTCGAGTGCGGCGATTCGGCGAAGAACATCTGGCGGTAGAATCGCGCCCTGCGATCTGATGGTCTGAAACTGCTCCTTGCTCCTCGCCACTATGCACCACCCCTCTGTGGCAAGAGGATAAAGCAACCGAGAAGATCAGCGGGGAGCATCGGTTCGACGGTCGCCTTCCCAACCATCTTCGCCTGCTCTCGAATGCGATTATGTGCCTCTTCCAGGGAGGCCGATCGCTCGACTGCGATCTTTGTCAGGGATGGCTCAAGCGCTTTGGCTGAGGAGATCAATCGATCAAGTTGAGCCTTGGCCAGAGAGGGCGCGGTGTTTGAGGTCGGCTTGGCATCGAGAAGCTGTCGCGCCGAGGTCTCTTCGAGCCAGTGCGGACTGTCGGGCGTACCAGTGAACGCAGGCGCGACGATCTCCTCGGCGAGGAGTGTCTTCTGCTCGTCGCCGCGCTTCTTCACGTGCAGGTGATAGCGGAACCGAACGAGAAGAAGCGTGGTCTTTTCGGTTACTGCGTCCGTTGTGATCAAGCCGCAGCGACTAGCGATCGGCTGTTCATCTTCGGCCGCAGTGTCATCGAGAGCAGTCTCGATCACGTATGACGCCAGCCCCTCAACCTCTGGACTCGTTCGGCTGAGATACTTCTCTCCATCCTCGACAGGCAGGTCGAAGCGTCCCCGAAATGTGCCCTCGTGACCGATGGCATTTCGCAGAGCCCGACTGGTCGCTGCCAACAGGCGAATCTCAATGCGATTGTGCTTGTGCTCAGTGAGCGGAACCTGAGCCAGATGTAGTACGTCCGTAAGGAACTCTCTGACCAATGGACCAGCACCGATCGACGTGCGCACGGCCTCGAGCTCTTTGGCGACTTCATCAGTGCTGATTGAGTGCTGGGCGAATCGAGATCGCGATTGCTTCTCCTTGTCGCGTGCCTGCTCCCACTTGGCGTGAATCTCTTCCTTCTGCGGCTTGAGCCACTCTTCGAACTGTGGGAAGTAGCCCTCCGCACTTGCTCCCGATGCGGTCTCCCGCAAGAGCATTCCTTCAAAAAGGGCTTCCACGACGTCTTCGCTGTTGCCAGGCACGGCAATCGACACGCCAAGATCGCTCTTGATCTGCTTGTGCTTGCGTAACAGTACGTCAAGCACCACGCCGTCGATCTGATTGTCTCGTCCGAAGAACGTAATGACTCGAACTGTCTTGCTCGCCTGGCCAAATCGATCAACCCGTCCCTCTCGTTGTTCATGCCGGGTGGGATTCCAGGACAGGTCGTAGTGCAGCACCGCGTCAAACGAATCCTGGAGATTAACGCCCTCGCTCAGACAGTCGGTGCAGACAAGCACACGGGGTTCAAAGCCCGAGAGTTGCTCGATGCGAGCTTCGCGCTCCTTTGGCGGCAGCTGGCCTGTTACAGCGATCACCTCTGCCCTTTGCTTCTTCAACCCATCCCGCAGGTGCTCGGCGACATAGTTGGCGGTCTCAATGAACCGGCAAAAGACGATTGGATTGTGCTGTTTGTCGAGCAGTTCCTTGACAAGTCCAATCGCAGCCTGCAATTTGGCATCTTTGGCTCCCTCGAGTTCCTCTGCCTCTTTCGCAAGTGCCCGAAGCTTCTCCTTGACGGGACGAGATGACTGTTCAGACGCATCGCCTCCAGGAGTGAAGTCCAGCGTCTCGACAGAATCAGAATCCTCTTGATCTAGAACGATTCGGCGACCTAGATCGTCAACGTTCTCAGTTGTGTCTGCATCGGCGGTGGCAGCGCGGTTTCTGAGAGTAGCCGCCGCGGCGCGAGGACTTGATGCGATGGCGCGGAGCAGTGCAACAGCTGACCACCACCGAACGCGTCGGTGCCGGGACTCACCATGTTGTTCAGCCAAAATGCCTCGAGCGAAGTCGAAGGCCCGAGTGACAAACGCCTTGTAGTCCTTCCCGAGGACGTAACTCTCCTCCTTATCCTGGCGCTGTGGGAACTCGGTTGAGGTGCCCAAGTACTCCTCAATATCTTTGCGGCGGCGCTGAACCAAATGCTGCGCAAGTCTCCGTCGCACCGCTTCGCGCTCCTTTGACTCGAGATCGAGTGGGAGCTGGGTGAACTGGTCGTCAAGCAGGCCGAGGAGTGAGCGGAATGCCGCCTCATTGCCACTGTGGGGTGTAGCGGTCACCAAGAGGACATGTCGGGTCGCGGACGACGTGAGCCGATGCACCAACTCGTGCCGCGCTTGTCGCCCCTTGCCGGACTTTTCGGCAAGTGTACAAGTGTGCGCCTCATCGACGATGACTAACTCGGGACATGCACGCGCAAAATCATCTCGCCGACGAGCCGACTTGATAAAGTCAGTTGAGACGATCACATTGTGGAAGCGGTCGAAGAGCGATTCGCCCGGGCGACACCGCCGCTCCAGCTGTCCAACAGTGGAACTAAGCACTAACTCCGCATCGATGTGGAACTTTTGCGAGAGTTCCTGCTGCCATTGCTCAGCCAGGTGTGGTGGGCAGAGAACCGCGAATCGATCAATCTCACCGCGATCAAGAAGTTCGCGGGCTATAAGTGAAGCCTCGATTGTCTTTCCGATACCGACATCGTCAGCGATCAGCAGTCGCACCGGATCAAGCCGCATGGCCATGAGAAGGGGTACGAGTTGATAGGGGCGCGGTTCGACCGCGATACGCCCAAATGAACGAAACGGTCCGGCGGCTGCGCGGGTCGAGAGGCGAGCCGCGTCACGCAGCAAGCGACAAGAGTGGAAGTTCCCGGCACGACTGGGATCTGGAAGGTCGAACGCGGCTTCCGTGACTACCTCAATCCTTGCAGACAGGCGAGTCACTTCATCGTCAAGTCCTCCGATTGGTCGTAGTAGGAGGGAGTTGGCATCTGGATCGGGAAGAACAACCCATTCTCGACCTCTGGCACGAACAAGAGTTCCGGGAGGATATGTGTGGAAGATGGTCATGCGCCACTCCCGAAGACGTCGGGGTAACGTCCAAAGGTCTCATCCCAATCCGCCCCGTGATGGAATCGAATCACCAAGTATCCCTCATCGAGCAAGGCGACGGTAAGTCGCTCATCGTTCGCACGCTGTTCATTCGTGTCGTGGGGCGGACCATCGATGTAGATCACTGCTCGGGCTCGTTCGTAGAAGAAGTCCGCTCTGGTGGCAGGGGAATTCACCAAGTATTGTGCATGAGTGGGGATCGCAAGCCGGCGCGATTCCAGACTCTTGAGCCATTTCCGCTCCAGCTCTGAGTCGCACTGTCGGTAGAAATCGGCGAGGCGATCAGATCGTGGCTGGGAACCAGAGCTTGAACGAACGGTTACCGCCATCAATTGCTGCAATACCTCGATCGCTCGTTTGCGGTCCAAATGAAGGTGATCCGGCTGGTTGAAGTAATCGAGCAGACAGTCGTAGCAGGCTGCTTCGCATCCGGCGCCATTTCCTGCTTCCGCTCCGCGATCTTCCATCGTCTGTGGGTCGAAGTGGCAGATTTCGATGGCCTGCCGCGCGACGCGAGACAAGGCCTGTGGATCGTCCACAAGTTGCCTGAGCACGCCTGCGCCACCCTCGGAGGCCTCGTAAAGGAACAGTGCGCGGCGGTCATCTCGAGACGGGAGTGCTTCCGCGGCGAGCTCCGCGGGTTCGAGCTGATAGAGCTGTTGGATCGCTTGTTTGAGTGCGGACTGGAGGGAAGCCATGACCGTCAGATCGTGCTGGGCGGCGAACTGAATCATCAACGCGTTTCGACGGTCCTCGACGAATGGAACAACCCTTTCGAGACGTTGAGACATCGGGTCTGAAGGATCATTCTGCTCCGCGGTCTTGTTCGATTCCCAATACCCTCGCTCGATGTCGAGAACAAAACCGCGTTGCCCCTGATCTTCGCGGCGCAACCAACCTAGGTTGATGCGCCAGATGCGCGCGGCGTCGCCATACGTCATGGTCCCAATCACGTGCTCGTCATGCGCCATTTCAGCACTGCGCGCATCAAGTTCGCCGTCCTGTTGGGTGAATCGGAACGTCGTCTGCAATTCATATCCGATGCGCTGGCGCTCTTCCTCATCTGACGTGATCCGTTCCCATCGCTTCGCCGTGACGTTCTGAAGCTGGACCATCTCTCGAACCTCGTCAGTCGCCAACAACGGATGATTGCAATTCTCGCAGAGATCCGGAAGCGCGCCATTCGTCTGGAGGTGGCCGTAGCCACAGGATGAGCACAGGCGCATGACGAACTTCGTGAGTTGCTGATTTGCCGCATCGAAAGCCAGGTTGACCTTATTGATGACGTATCTCGCACCCTCGTGGTAGATAACAGCACGCGGCCCAAACTCAGAAATTGCCAGAAAGCGAGGTCTCGAAATGAATTCGTCACGCCCACGTCGACCCCGGCGGCCAGGAATAAACGCAGAAAGCGGAAGTCTGGGAAAGTTGTACCCCGGCAAGAAACCCTCGCTCGCGAAGTAGCGATAGCTATAGAAATCGCCTTCAAAGGCGCTTTTTGCGTGAGTGAGCAATTGAATCTGAGCCTCGGCTTGCGCCCGCAGTCTCTTTGCCCGATCGCGATCGACGGCGCTTCGAGTGTGGTCACCGATGACGCGGTTCTGCACGATTCGCTGTTGCACTGCCGCACGGTAGAGACTTCGCCACCTATCACACGCAGCATCGAATGACTGTGGCAACTGATTGAGAACCTGCTCAACCCACTCAGCACGATACCAAGGCGCGGCCTCGAGTCCGATGCTCGACAGGAATCTCTTTGCGGTCAGAAGTGCCTTGTGCCTCGTCGGTGTATGGTGAAGCCTCTCCTCCACAACTTCGCGGAGTGGAAGATCCAAGTTCTCCTCGGTAACGACGAGCAATTCAGTGAGCGTCGATCCGAGGTTGAGCTCCGCTTCTGCGAGCCAAATGGCATGAACGTGTGCCCTGATCAGATCTCGATTGAGTAGATCAATCCGAGGTTCCGTAACGGCCCCCGCAACCATCTGACTTGGGCGCTTAAAGTAGTACTGATCGTGTGGGCTGTAGCCGGAGCAATACGTGTAGACGAAAGCAGGCTGACCGCTTCTACCTGCTCGTCCGCTTCGTTGAGCGTAGTTGGCTGGATTCGGCGGAACGTTTCGCATGTTCACGACATTCAACTGCTTGATGTCGATGCCCAGCTCCATCGTGGGCGAACAAAAGAGAATCGGCAACTCGCCTTCCTTGAAACGACTCTCGCGTTCCTGACGATCGAGACTGTCAACCTGTGCGGTGTGCTCGCGAGCCTCAAGCCCTGCACCGAAATCAACGAACGACTTGTAGAACTCCACAAAGTGAGTGTTCGACTCTGAAGGGGCCGAGGACGCCTCAGTGACGCGCAAGGGATCTACCATGGGCTGGCTTCCGTCACCAGGAATCCATTTCATGATTGACGCCGGCACCTGATAGCCTGGAACCGGCTCTTCTCCCCGAGCGGATCGCACTTCTTCGACAAGTCCCCAGACCCGTAACCCATCAAACAGGTCGCGGATGATCTTGGTTCGATCATCCAGAGACAGACTGCCGGTTGCCAGTGGCAGGACACCGCGTTGGCTGAGGAACATCCCGAAATTGCTCTGGGGGGAGAGAAAAACGTCTTCTGATCGTGCTTTCGGTTCACGGCTGCGGGGCCACGCAACGCCCGCGCGGACCATTACCTCGGGATCCTCAATTCGCCATGGGCTCGACTCTTTCAAACGTTGACGGCTTTGCTCTGAAATGCGCTCTTGGTAAATCGGGGTGAGCGAGTCTTCCTTTATGATCAAGTTGCGCCTGAGGTGATCGAGAAGCACGGTGATAAGTCGTCGTCGCTGGTCATGGGTGGCTGCCACGAGTTCGCCATGAGCCAAGCGCTTTTGCCAGAATTCATCATCGTTCGCGGCATCATCCAGCCCAAGATACTCGAACGAGAGGAGGCCACACTGCTCCAAGTTGGGTGAGGTGACGCGCCAACCGGCCTCAAGGTCTCTGTAGAGGAAGTACTGGAGCACGGCTCGAAGCGCGCGCTTTGTAATCTCCAATGCTTGACCTCTAAGCTCCGGGTCTTCGGCGTAGAGGTCGACCGGCAGGCTCATGGCCCGATCAACCCGCTGTACGAGCTCCTCGTATTCCAGTCCTTGGCCCTTCAGCATCATCGCGCGGTAGAGTGCCGAGCGTATGAGGCCCACTTCCACAAAGTCATTAAAGTGCCCTGCCTGGAGGGATGCGTCTTGTCGATTGTCAGTGAAACTAAGAAGCTTGCGAGCCACACGCTCCAGCGATTCATCAGAACGCAGTTTCAAGATTGCGGCGAGTGCGAGAATAGTCGTGGCGGTGCTGCGCCCATCAACCCCGATTGTGGCAAGCTTGACCGAGTCCCCTCGCTGGCGAAATCCGTAGGACACACGACAGTTGGGATTGAGGCAAAAGCGAAACGGCGCGCGGAGATACGCCGCGGCAATTCCGTTCTCATCCGCCATGCCGCCAGTATTGAGTAGCAGGCGCTGCGGGAGCCATTGCTGTCGTGACTTCCTGATTCGAAGAGAACCATCATCTCGCTCTTCGAGCCAATCGCTGGGAATGGCACCGGGGACTTCCTCAGCGTTCTCAGGCCAGGGATGCACGGAAGAAACATAGAGGTATCCTGCTTCGTACCCGTCTTCACAGATCGTCGAGAAGCGGTCGCGAGCACGAAATGGCTCGGCGTTGAGATCGTCGGGCCGCTCGACCCGATAGTACTCTTGCCCGCAGCTGCGGCAGAAAACGAATGGCAAGAGAATTTTCTCTCGATTGCCAGGGACGAACTGTTGTCCCCTCAGGGTGAATTCGGGTGCCGGGCTTGACTGGTAGTCCAGCGGACCCCAGACAGTGTCGCCGCGCGTTATGAACTGATGCAGACGGAAAGCGAACAGTGGGAATCCGTTGGAGGGATTCCTGGCGAATTCCGAAGTACCGATTTGGAGGCACCGCTGGATGGCATCCGCTGCTTCATGCTCGGCACAATCGCACAGATCAGCAAGTGACTTGGCCGCACCGTCCGTCCCGTCGATCGTCAGAGGGCGCTGACGAATGAGACGGCCGGTTGAGTCTTCCCGCCTGATGCCGAATGTACTTTCGATCCAGCTGGCAAGGATGTTTGATTTCAGCGACTCAAAGTCGGTTGAAACTTCCTTTCCGTTCGCGAACTGTCCAACTGACTCTCGGAGCGAGTCCGCGCTAAACTCGATCTCATCCGTGGTACGCCAAAGTGTTTCGCCGATGACGTTGGCTGCCGGCACGGACGCACCGAAGATCTTTGTGGCAACCTCCGCCACGACTGTAGTCTGCGCAACGGAATCCCCTTCAGATACCATCGTCGCCGAGGTTCCAACGCAGATCATCTTGTCCCCGCTGAATGCCTCTCGACAACGCCGAACAAGCATGGCTACATCTGCGCCCTGTCGGCCGCGATAGGTGTGGAGCTCGTCAAGTACCAGAAAACGAAGATCGCGGGCTCGACGGATGAGTCGCTGCTCGTTGATCCGCGTCAAGATGAGTTCCAACATCACGTAGTTCGTCAGCAGGATGTCCGGGGGCTCATTAAGCAGCCGTTCCCTGACCTCGGCACTCTCTTGCCCGGTGTATCGATGGAACGTCACAGGAGAGGCGCCGTCCTCATAGCCGAGTTGCAGGAATTTGGATAGCTCGTCGTGCTGGCTGTTGGCGAGCGCATTCATCGGGTACACCACAATGGCCTTGATCCCCTCGCCAGATCCAGTTCGCAGCACATGATCGACCGCGGGGATGATGTACGCCAAGCTCTTACCAGATCCGGTCCCTGTCGTTAGGACGTACGGTTCTCCCCTGGCGGCGATCCGAATCGCATCGCTCTGATGACGGTGAAGCGTCAGGGGCTTGCCGAACTGATCCTGCTCTGATTTGATGCGAAAGATCCGTCCGCATTCGGATGTGAGAATGCCTTCATTGACGAGGGAGTCAATCTTGTCACCCCGCTCAAAAGCGGGATTGAGCTGGAGCAGGGGCTCAGGCCAGAGGAGGCCGTGATCAATCGCGTCATTGACAGCCAGTCGGATTCTCTCGTCCGCGATGCGTATGAAGCTCCGCGTGTACTCGGAGTAGTCTCGGATGACCTGCTTGTGGAGGTCGAAGACATCCATCAAAGCTTCTCCTTGGCAACTGGCGATGCTCCTAACCGTTGGGGCACGCGAATGGACGGTTGACGTACGGGTAGTCTACGCGCTTGTTGGGGACCGGCGAGCGGCTTGGGGCGCAGTTGAGCACAGTTCACGGGTAGTGCTCAGAGGATGTGACAGACGCTCGAAGCATCTCTGGAGCAGATCCCGGGCCGAGAAAGCGCGGTTGGCATGGAGGATTCTGCGCCAACGCAAGATGCTGGTGAGATGGCGACCGTGGGCTCAACTCAGATCTGAGCAATTTGTGTCAAATGACATCCCCGATTCCCGGATACCTGTCGAGCACGTGTTCTCGCCATTCCCACTGCTGATCGGAACCGAGGTGAGCGAACTCTTCGCACGTTGCAGCCCACCGCTTCTGTAGAGGCGTGCGTTCAGCGGGCCTGATCGGGTCTCGATCGACGGGTAGCTCGATGAGCCGGCGCAGTTTGTCCATCGCGTAGGCCGCCGAGACGTTGTTTGAGGCCCGGACCATCTCGCAGATCAACGCCTTGAAGAGTCGGTTGAAGTCCTTTGGCCGCCGGTTCTGCGGCAAACCTTGCAGCATTTCCAGCTGCTCGTAATCGGTCGCGGCCCCGTCGATGCCGACCGACACTCCGTCCCCATCATCGTCGTCCGCTTCGGATTTGTCCGCGTAGGTGTCTGAGTGGCTTTCAATCCGCCATCCTTTGTCGATGTAGGACCGAAGAGTGTCTGGAATCAACGCAAGTGGAAGTCCAACGTCGGTGAGCGTCGTTGTGGCCCAAAACACCTCTCGGTCGAGATCCCATTTGACCTCGTCCAATTGGAAGCCCAACTCTGTCGAGCCGCATTCCTCCAGCATTCGACCGCACAATATCAGGCCCGAGGTCGGCTGGATCGGAATCGGAATGGTCCGGGTCAGGATGATCCCTTGGCCGTGGTCCTCCATGGGCGGGACGAACAGCAGATTCAGGTCGAGTTCGAGCGTGAACATCGGCAACCTCCTCAGTTGTTGTTCTGCCGGCTAACCAGCCGCATCGCTCCCCGACGGGGCGACGCCTGCCAGCGGTCACGCCGCACGCAGCACGGCAGCGAACGTCGGCCGCGTTCGATACGCCCCGACCTTGCCGCGACGTTACGATACTCCCCGGCCATGCTGCTCACGATAGCCACAACCCGCTTTCCCGATGGATCGCCCGCAACCGACTTCGGGTTTCTGCTGCACAAAAATCCGGCGCGCGTACAGACGTTTGACCAGTCGTTCGGACAGGCCCATGTCTTCTACCCGGACGCCAGCGACGAGCGGTGCGAAGTGGCCGTGCTGCTGGATGTTGATCCGGTCGGCCTTGTGCGCGGTCGAGGCGGATCGAGGGGTCAGCGCGGGTTGGATCAGTACGTCAACGATCGGCCGTACGTGGCGTCCTCGTTCCTGAGCGTCGCGCTCAACGCGTTGTTTGCTTCGGCGATGAACGGACGATGCAAGGAGCGGCCCCACCTGGTCCAGTGCGCGATTCCTCTTACGGCGCGCCTGGCAGTGGTCCCATGTCGTGGCGGAGAAGAGATGATTCGTGGCCTCTTCGAGCCGCTGGGCTATGAGATGGAGGTAACCGGGCATCCGCTCGACGAGCGTTTCCCCGACTGGGGGCAAAGCCACGCTTTCGCGGTACAACTGCGGCAGACGATCCCGCTTCAGTCGCTGCTTCAGCACCTCTACGTCCTCATCCCCGTCCTCGACAACGATAAACACTACTGGGTCGGCGAAGATGAGATCGAGAAGCTCCTCAAGCGCGGGAAGGATTGGCTCAAGGACCACCCGCAGCGAGAGTTCATCGCGACCCGGTATCTCAAGTACCAGTCGCGCCTCACGCGCGATGCCCTTGCCCGCCTGACCGAGGGTGAAGATGATCTTGACCCGGACGCGAGGCAGGCGGATCACGCCGCCGAAGAAGAGGCGATCGAGCGGCCGCTGAGTCTCAATCAGCAGCGGCTCGGTTCCGTGGTCAGCGCGCTCAAGGGCGCCGGAGCTGCCACCGTGCTCGACCTGGGTTGCGGCGAAGGCAACCTGCTGCGCGCCCTGCTCCAGGAGAAGCAGTTCACACGTATCGTCGGCGTCGATGTGGCGGTGGGCAGTCTCCAACGGGCAGCAGATAAACTCCGCCTCGAGCGCATGGCCGACTACCAGCGCAAGCGCATCGAACTGCTGCATGGTTCCGTGATCTATCGCGACGATCGATTGGCCGGCTTCGACGCCGCAGCGGTGGTGGAAGTGATCGAGCATCTCGATCCACCGCGACTGCAGGCGTTCGAGCGTGCGGTGTTCCAATTCGCACGGCCGCGCACGGTGGTGATCACCACGCCCAACCGCGAGTACAACGTGATGTGGGAGTCCCTTCCGGCTGGGAAGCTCCGCCATCGCGATCACCGCTTTGAGTGGACCCGCGAGCAGTTCCGCACTTGGGCAAAGAGAGTCGCGGAGGAACATGGATACGGCGTCCACTTCCTGCCTGTCGGCCCGGAGGATGCCGAGGTCGGTTCGCCGACGCAGATGGCGGTGTTTGGCCGCGATCTGACTGATGCCCCTCCATCAGAACCGAAGGGGGCGCGATGAATATCGACCTCCCAGAACTCTCGCTGGTGGTTCTCGTCGGAGTGTCCGGATCGGGTAAGTCGTCGTTTGCGCGCAAGCACTTCAAGCCGACCGAAGTCATCTCCTCGGACTATTGCCGCGGTCTCGTTTCAGATGATGAGAACAATCAGGCAGCGACCGGTGACGCCTTTGACGTCCTCTCCTACATCGCCGGCAAGCGCCTCAAGAATGGCCTGCTCACCGTGGTCGATGCGACGAATCTCCGGCGGGAGGACCGACGCAAGTACGTTGATCTTGCCCGGCAATACCACTGTCTCCCAGTGGCGATCGTGCTGGATCTGCCAGAACGACTCTGTCACGATCGCAACAGCGTTCGGCCCGACCGCAACTTCGGTCCGCACGTCATCCGAAGCCAACGACAGACACTTCGACGGAATCTGCGCGGTCTGCGACGGGAGGGGTTCCGCCATGTGTGGACGCTCGGAACCGTCGAAGAGGTTGACGCAGCGACGATCCAGCGAACCCCGCTGTGGAACAACAAGCAGCACGAGCACGGGCCATTGGACATCATCGGTGATGTCCACGGCTGCTTCGATGAACTAATCGAATTGATCAGCCTGCTTGGCTACAGCGTGCGACAGGACTCAGAGAAACCTGAGGGCGACTGGTCGATCGCTCCACCCGTCGATGAGCATGGTGCTGCGCGCAAGCTCGTCTTCCTTGGTGACTTGGTCGATCGGGGACCAAAGTCACCTGCCGTGTTGCGGCTGGTTATGCGAGCCGTTGCCGAGGGTACAGCGTACTGCATTCCGGGTAACCACGATGTGAAACTGCTGCGCAAACTCAATGGGAAGAACGTCCAGCTGACGCATGGCCTAGCAGAGACGGTGGCTCAACTTGACAGTGAGCCGCCCGAGTTCATCGAGCAGGTACGCAACTTCATTGACGGGCTGATCAGCCACCATGTCTACGACGACGGCCGGCTCGTCGTTGCGCACGCGGGCCTGAAAGAAGAAATGCAGGGACGAGGCTCGGGACGCGTGCGCGAGTTCTGTCTCTACGGCGAGACGACGGGTGAAACGGATGAGTTCGGCCTGCCCGTGCGATACAACTGGGCTGCGGAATACCGCGGCCGGGCCATGGTGGTCTATGGGCACACGCCGGTGCCACAAGCGGACTGGCTCAACAACACCATCTGCATCGATACGGGCTGTGTATTCGGCGGGGCGTTGACGGCTTTGCGTTACCCCCAGCGGGAACTCGTTTCAGTTGCCGCCCACCGGCTGTACTCCGCACCGGCCAAGCCGCTCAACCCCGTGCTGGGCGCCGCCGAACTGAGCGTGCAGCAGCAGAATGACACAACGCTCAACCTGGCGGATGTGGTCGGCAAGCGCCTGATCGAGACGCGGCTGCATCGCAGTATCACGCTTCGCGAGGAGAACGCAACTGCAGCTCTGGAGGTGATGAGCCGGTTTGCCGCCGATCCTCGCTGGCTCATCTACCTGCCGCCAACGATGTCCCCGAGTGAGACGAGCGAGCGCGAAGGTTACCTTGAGTATCCGGCAGAGGCGCTCGAGCACTTTCGCACCCGAGGCGTCGACCGCGTCGTCATCGAAGAGAAGCACATGGGCTCGCGCGCCGTGGTCATCGTCTGTCGAGACGTCGATGCGGCAAGGGAGCGGTTCGGTGTCAACGGCCCACACGACGGCGAGCCGGAGATTGGCATCTGCTATACGCGCACCGGCCGACGGTTCTTCAACGATGCACCGCTGGAGAAGACGTTTCTCGAACGTGTGCAGGCGGCTGTCGGCGCTGCGGGCCTGTGGGACGAGCTGGATACGTCCTGGATCTGCCTCGATTGCGAACTCATGCCTTGGTCGGCGAAGGCGCAAGCCCTGTTGCAGGAGCAGTATGCGGCCGTTGGCGCCGCCGCGAGCGCCGCACTGGGAGAAGTTGTGAGCGTACTCGACACCGCAACCGCAGTGTACGGCGATGCCATTGCGGACCTGAAGCACAAGTTTGATGATCGACGCTCCATGGCCGAGAAGTTCACCAATGCCTATCGCCACTACTGCTGGCCAGTCTCCTGCCTGGACGATCTCAAACTCGCTCCGTTCCACATCCTCGCCAGTGAGAAGATGGTCCATGTCAATCGTGATCACGTCTGGCACATGGAAACGCTCGCTCGATTGTGCGCTGCAGACGAGGGATTGCTGCTCGCTACGCCGTTTCGTGTCGTCAATCTCAACAGCGAGGTTGACGTCGCTGAAGCGGTCGATTGGTGGCTTGCAATGACGAGGCGAGGAGGCGAGGGCATGGTCGTCAAGCCGTTTGACTTCGTAGTCCGTGGGATGAAGGGACTCCTCCAGCCCGCCATCAAGTGCCGCGGACCAGAGTACCTGCGCATCATCTACGGGCCGGAATACACGGCACCCGAGAATCTGACCCGGTTGCGGAAGCGCGGACTGAATCACAAGCGTGCGCTGGCCCTGTCGGAATTCGCGCTGGGCGTCGAGTCGCTCGAACGCTTCGTCCGCCGCGAACCCCTCCGTCGCGTACACGAGTGCGTGTTCGCCGTCTTGGCGATGGAAAGCGAACCGGTCGATCCACGGCTCTGAGCACACACTGGTCCCGCCCAAGTCCGCAATCGAGAGCGAAGATCTCAGCCGGCACCGGGACGGTCATGCGTACGACGCCCAAGTCCCTTCGCTGGCACGGCGTTCGGGCACAGTTAACCAGCGTGCGCCGAGTTCGAACGTGACGTGTGGTTAACGCTGCGCGAGCGCAGAGCAGGTGGATTCCGATCTCGCACGGTGGGGTGCTCGGGGGGTGGGCGTCGCCGACTGACCGGTCACCGAGGTGCCAGTGCCGGCAAGACCGACCGCGTTTTTCACAGCGCCAGAGCGGCTCGGCCTCCTTGGTTAACGCTGTGCGAGGGCAAAACGCCCTTCGCCAAGAACAGCCAACGGTTTGAAACCGTTCGGATCGGGGAGTTCACGGCCTCCGCCCAATCTCGGCGGAGGCCGTGTCGTTTACGGACGGACGCGCCGATCGGCCCCGTTTGCACGCCGTGGCGGCCCTTCGGCGCTCTCGGGTTTGTGGCGAGAGCGAGGGGCGGCGATCCGAACGTCCCAAACGCCCTCCACGACGACCCGCTCTCTCGTGCTCTCGGCTCTTGGTTTACAGGTTTTGGGGAACGGGGGCGCGATGCGAACGAATACGCGATCTAGGCACGGGACACTTGTTCTGGCCGATGCGACTCACACCGGTTCAGGCCTCACCCGGCTGGCTGCCGCCAACATTCGTCGCCCCTGCGGTCAGATCTGACACCGTTGCATCGCGCAGGAGGCCGTCTTCCATCTCCAACACCCGGTCAAAGACATCAAGTGCGCGATGGTCGTGCGTGACAACAAGCACGCCGGCACCCTGTTGATGGCCAAGATCGCGAAAGAGACCCATCACCTGTCGTCCCCGTTCGCTGTCGAGCGCGGCTGTTGGTTCATCGGCCAGCATGAGGCTGGGCCGATTCGCCAGCGCCCGAGCGATGGCAACCCGTTGCTGCTGTCCGCCCGACAAGGCGCGCGGCAGGTGGTGCGCTCGGTCGGACAGACCGAGTGTTTCGAGCAGTTCCATGGATCGGCGGCGCGCGTTGCGACCCGAAGCGCCTGCGATCTCAAGTGCGACCTGCACATTCTCACGAGCAGAAAGAAACGGGATGAGGTTGGACTTTTGAAACACGAACCCGATTCGCTCACGGCGATATCGGCGCACATCCACAAGCGCACGTGCATCACGGTAAACCGGTGTGCCGTCGAGCATGACTTCACCGCGGGTCGGCGCATTGATCAGACCGACGATGCCCAGCAGCGTCGACTTTCCCGATCCGCTCGGGCCCAGTAGCGCCACGACCTCGCCTCGGTTGAGCGTGAAGGTCACGTCGCGAAGTGCTCTCACTTCGGTGTTGCCGCTGCCGTAGATCTTGGTAAGTCCGCGTGTTTCGATCGCAGGATGATCGGACGGGGCGTTCATGAAAGCACCTCATTGGGCTGAACGCGCATGGCCTTCCAAATGCCCAAAATGCTTCCAATCAGGCAAAGCACAGCAACGGCTCCGGCAAGCCAGATCAACATCTCGTTGGTAATGATGACGCGACGAGGGAAGAACGGGTACACCTGCATCCCAACGACGTAGGCGATGACATACCCGATCGCGCCGAGCAAAAACGCCTCCTGCAGCACCAGGCCGAGGATGACACGGTCGCGAGCTCCGATCAGTTTAAGCATCGCGATATCATGAAGTTTATCGAGTGTAAGGGTGTACAGAATGAGGGCCATGACCAGCGCAGAGATGAGCACAAGCAGAGCTCGAAACAGCCCGATCTGTCGCCGCGCTCGGTCCACCGGACCCTCGAGCAATAGCGACCGCTGTTCGTCGCTGGTGTAGGTCGAGACGTCGGGCCACCCTTCAAACGTCGCGCGGACTGCATCGCCGTCCGCACCCGGCCCGAGATCCACCAAAACAGCACTCACCATGGCTGGACCGATCGCGGGAAGCGTCTCAACGGGCCGACCGGCCCGCTCCAGCAAAGCCGGCTGAGTCAACCCGAGGTCGAGGTCCTGCGCCCGGGCGCGGCGTGACTCCCGCTCAAAGCGAATCGCCTCGGGCGAAAGCTCAAACTGAATCGTTTGCGCATCGCGCACCGTGAAGAAAGCCAGGCCGTCACCGCCCGTTCCGATCATGTGTCGGGTCACGCCGGTGACCGTGTAGACATCGCGCCCCAGTCGCAATTTCTCGCCAACCGAGAGTCCAAGCGATTCATCAGCCACAAACTCGAATCGTGCCTGGGCCAGCCGTCGACCCGATGCAAGCGGGAGCCACTCACCTCGGTCCTGCGGCCACGCCAGACCGACCACCACGAGCCGCATCTGCCGCCCCCCGTGTTCCCGCTGAATCGTGTGTGTTGCAAAGCGGCGCGCACTGACAACGCCCGGGACCGCCAGCGCCCGGTCTTCGAGTGTCGGCGCAAGCCGCGACACTTCCGCAAACGGTCCACGTGTTTCCGCCTGTACCAGCCAGAGATCAGCGTCAAGCTCATCCACGAGCAACGTGGCATCCTCAACGATCCCCTGATAGATGCCGCCCATGCCCATCACGATCATGAGCAGAAGACCGATGCCAAGAGCGGTCAAGCCGAAGCGTCCGAGATTATGGCGAACATCCCGAATCGCGAGGTTCATGGCATCTGCACCCTTCGACCCACACGCAGCATGCGCTTCGCCGCTTCGCTGACGGGCCTGATCACCGTCTGGCCCGCTTCGAGGTTGGAAACGACTTGGATCATGTCACAGCCGCGTAGCCCGATTTCGCACGGCCTCCATGCCGCGCGACCACCCTCCGCAATCCAGACCCCCTCGGTGCCATCCCGCACCATGAGAAACTCGGCAGGGATCGCAATCGCCTCCTCGGCAACATCGGTCATGATGAACACTTCGGCTCGCTGACCGACCGCCCAGGAAGGCGGCAGTTCATCGACCGCCACATCCACAAGGTACTCGCGCAGCTCCGGGTCAACCTCCCGACCCAGTCGTGCAACGTGACCTTGGCGGTCGTGCCGGGGCTCGGCACGAAACACCACACGGGCCGGTTGGTCAAGCTCAACGCGCGCCATTTCCGTTTCATCAACCCACGCAGAGACCCACAGCGTCTCCGTCTCAATCACGCGAAGTATGGACGACCCCGGCGCCACGATGTCCCCGCGTTCACGATCCCTCCGCACCACCAGACCCGTGACGGGGCTTCGGATCACGGTGTCATCAAGCTGCGCGCGGTGATAGTCGAGGATGCGTTGTGACGAAACGTGCGCGGCGCGCGCTTCCGTGATCGCCCCTTCAGAGCGAGTAAACTCAGCATTGGAAATCTCAAGTTGCTCCAATGCCCGGTCGCGCTCCAACGCCGTTGCCCCGCCGTGCTCATAGGCGGCCATCGCTCGCTCATACTCGAGACGAGCCTGACGCTGAACAGCCTCGGCTCGCGCCCGATCCGATTGCAGCCGGTCCAGAGCAGCGGCTTGCACTTCCACATTGGCACTCGCCAGTTCTACTTGGCGCTGCAGATCGACGTCGTCCAGACGCACGATGATCTGATCCGCTTCCACCCAATCCCCCTGATCAGCCGCGAGATCGACGATGCGTCCGGTGATCTTCGAGGACACGATGCTCGAGATGCGCGCTTCAAGCGTGCCCGTCCCCATCGTCTCGACGAGCACCGATTGCACTCGGGCCTCAGCCGCCTCGACAGGCACAGGCCGCCAACGGGTCTGCCAGAGTACCGCGGCCACGGCCGCAGCCACGACCAATAGAAAAACAAGAGGTCGGATGACCCTCTGGACCATGTGTCAATCCTCCTGTCGTCGAGAGTCCGGGCTAGGCGGGCACCGCAGCAAATTCGTGAGTACAGGATACACTGATCCATTTTATCCGGATTGCAGGACTCGACTGGTCGGGGATTCTCCTGATCTGCGGGGCGGCCCGACTGCGTTGGTCCGCGCGGAGCCGTCTCAGTCCGATTCCATTGTCTCGAAGTGAGAGCCAGCCGACGTGGCCGCGGGGGGCGGAAACAAGATGGATGTGCGCGGCAGTGCGCGGGACCTGCGACACTTTTCCGACTTCGTGCAGACATAGAAGGTGACCCTTCCCCCTGGGATTCACCTCATGCACGACCCTCCCCCCAGACGCCGCCGATGTGCCGCGATGAACACGGCTTACCGGCGTACCGAAATCCTCGACATCTTGGCCACGGGCATGGCCCGGGCCGTGGACTCCCCGGATCTTCCGGCCGCCGAAAGTTCTTCGCCGACATGCCTTGAACTCGCGCCCCATCGAGCCCTCAGTGTGCCCACTGGTGAACGGTCCCAGAGTGGCCACGGGAGGACGCGATGAACGGAGATGTGCGGAACAGTATTGACAGCCTCGACGGAATGACCGTCGGACAGCTGCGGGAGAAGTATGCTAAGGTCTTCGGCGAAGCAGCCCGGTCGGGCAATCGGCAATGGCTCCTGCGCCGGGTGGCGTGGCGGATTCAGGCGCTGGCGGAAGGTGATCTCGCGAGCCGGGCGATGGAGCAGGCGCGGCAACGGGCTGGCGAACTCGCCCGCGACGCCGACCTGCGGCTGCGGCCGCCCAAGGGTCCGGTCACACCGATCCTCGTCCACGGTGGCGTCGCGAGTGCCGCGATGCCGATCCAGCGCGACGAGCGCATGCCGCCGCCCGGGACGAAACTGACGCGGCAGTTCAAGGGCCGCGTCTATCTGGTCAACATCCTGCCGAATGGCTTCGAGTACGACGGCGAGGTGTACCGCTCGCTCAGCGCCGTCGCCCATACGATCACCGGCTCCCACTGGAATGGGATGCTCTTCTTCGGCCTCACCAAGAACCCCGCGCGGAGGCATCGGCATGAGACGCCGTAGCGGGACCACCGTGCCGCACACTCAAACTCGATGTGCGGTCTATACGCGCAAGTCATCGGATGAGGGTCTGGAACAGGACTTCAACTCTCTCGATGCGCAGCGCGAGAGTGCTGAGGCGTTCATTGCGAGTCAGAAGGCTGAGGGTTGGATCTGCCTCCCCACGCGGTTTGACGACGGCGGATTCACCGGCGGAAACCTCGAACGGCCCGCTGTCCAGCAACTCCTAGCCGACATCGAGGCGGGTCTGATCGACTGCGTCGTCGTTTACAAGGTCGACCGGCTCAGCAGGTCCCTGATGGACTTCGCCCGCATGATGGCTGCGTTCGATGAGCACGGCGTGTCCTTTGTTTCGGTAACGCAGCAGTTCAACACAACGCACTCGATGGGCCGGCTGACGCTCAACATCCTTCTGTCTTTTGCCCAGTTCGAACGTGAGATAATCTCCGAGCGCACGCGAGACAAGATCGCTGCGGCCAAGCGCAAGGGCATGTGGGGTGGCGGCAAGCCGATCCTCGGCTACGACATCGAGCGCCGTTCCGGCGGCAATCGGCTAGTCATCAACGAGTTCGAAGCCGAGCGGGTGCGGCGCATTTTCGATCTCTACCTCGAGTGCGCCTCAATCATGCAGACGCTCCGTCGACTTGACTCGCTCGGCTGGACAAACAAGGCGTGGACGACGAAGGCCGGAAAGGCCATGGGCGGCAACCGGTTCGATAAGTCCACCCTCTTCCATCTGCTCACAAACGTGGCCTATCTCGGCAAGGTAACCCACAAGGGTGACATCTACGACGGCCAGCACGACGCAATCATCGACCAGACGATCTTCGAGCAGGTGGGCACGATGCTCAAAGCCAACCGCACCGTCGAAGGGCGCGGCGACCGCAATCAGTACGGCGCGTTGCTCAAGGGCATCATCCGCTGCAAGGCGTGCAACTGCGCCATGATCCACCACTACGCCGCCAAGCAGACCAAGTCGGGCGCAGAACGGCGATACCGGTACTACGTCTGCACGCACGCGCAGAAGCGAGGGTGGGGCGAATGTCCCTGCCCTTCGTTGCCGGCGCCGGACGTTGAGAAGTTCGTCATCGACCAGATCCGGGCGTTGGGCCGCGACGATGCGATCCTGGCCGACTCGGTGAAGCGGGCACAGGAGCGACTTCGCGAGCGGGCCGACGAACTGGATGCCAACCGCGACGCATTGGCAGATCGACTCGAGCAGCATCGCGGCGAACTTCGCGCCCTCGTCGATAGTGGTGCCGATCGCAATGGATCTGCAAGCCGTGCGGCCGAATTGCGCGACGAGATCGGCAGGAACATGACCGAAATGCGCCGGCTCAACACACGCATCGAGTCGATACGCTCGCGGATGCTCGATGAAGACGAACTCGCCGGTGCTCTCGAGGCGTTCGACCCGATGTGGGAACGCCTCACCACGGCCGAGCGCGAGCGGCTCGTTCAATTGCTCATCTGGCGGGTCGAGTACGACGCCGCCTCCGAGTCGGTCAGTGTGACGTTCCATGGTCTCGAGGATGCCAGCGAGGAGGAGGCGACGTGCACCGCATGACCGTGACCAAGGAGGTGCACTTCACGGCTGCCGGAGGGCAGCGGCGCCTGCGGTCCGGTCCCAAACGCGAGATCAGAGTTGAGAACCGAGAGCGATTGCCGCGCGTGGCTCGCCTAGTGGCGCTGGCGATTAGGATCGACGGGCTGATCGCCTCCGGCGCGATCCGTGATCAGGCAGAGGCCGCCCACGTCGGCCACGTTACCCGCGCGCGCATGACGCAGATCCTCAACCTGCTCCACTTGGCACCGGATATTCAGTTGGCGGTGATGAACCTGCCGCCGACCACCCACGGCCGCGACCCGATCGTCGAACGGCATCTGCGGCCAGTTGCGGCGGAGGTGGACTGGGACAGGCAGCGGAAACTGTGGATAGCCTGTCGGGGTGGGGACGAGGCGGGTTGATTGGGTTAGAATGCGGAAAACCAGCCCCATACTCCGCAGTCGGTCCCGCTGATGAAGGAGCAGCGACCAGACCGCCCGCGCAAGGACGCGACCCATGGCCGGTCAAAAACTCCGTCGTTTCACCCGACCCGAAGTGCTGAGACAGATCCGCCCTGACCGACTTCTGCGTCTTCTCAATCAGTTTGCCGGGGATTTCGTACGGCTGGGTTTTCCACTTCCTGAAGATCCAGAACAGCTGGACATCGAGGGGCTAGCGAAGATACTCGCTGACGCCGCCAAACAGGCGCCTTCAGATCTCATCAACTCGCTCTATCTGGTTGATCAACTTGCCACGCGAACTGGCGAGGACGCGGTCCGCAGAGTGCTCGAAAAGTTCGGGCCGACACCTCTCAGCGGCGAACAGATGTCGCATGCGGACGCCGCGGTGGAAGCCTGGCTGATTGACCCCCAGGCCTTGGTTCGGGCGCAAGCTGCACAGATCAGCGTTCGAAGTAGGTCCCTTCGCCTCTATGCCGTGACGGAACACGCAATCCTCGAATCCAACGCGGCGAGCTCCGAATTCATCGCAGCACTTAAAGGCCATTTAGCGACGTCGTTCGATCGGATAGGACTCGGCGCGCCTATGGGGATATTCGCCTTCCCCCACAGTTCGGGTGTCCGTTATGTGATCCAGCGCGGTGGACCGTTCGCTCGATACGGAGTCAATGATCGCGGCAAGCCGTCGACGATCGGCTTCGAACCCCTCGAGTTCGATATTGTCGCCTATGACGCTGTTCATCGCGAACTTGAAGTGAAAGACATGCCAATCCGAGAGCGGGAGGCACTGAGAACCGCTTTCGGACTGGCGCTCGCAGGCGACGCTGAAGCATTTAGCACTCCTCTCGTCGTCAACCTCGATCCGATCAAGCGTCGAGGTCGGGATGCCATGTGGTGCAATGATGTGCCCGGACTCAGCCACGTCGTCCTCAAAGGCATCTCGGTCAGAGCCCAACCTGCGCTCAAGTACTTCAAGGAAGAGAAGGCATCCGATCTGTTCGCTGCTTGGGAGAAGCTGCGATCGGGACCGCCGCAATGGGGTCAGATTCAGAGAGTCGACCTTGAATTTCACTTTAGAGACTCCACCCAACCGCGCAGCGCGACCGTGCGCGATGGTGCTTGTCTGAAACTAACCCGCGACGACGACTCGGAGCTCATACAGGCGTTTCTTCGCCGGCGCCAGATGCTCGGAGATCGCGCCGTCATTGAGTCGAATGAAGGACCTTGCTGGGATTGGCTGGATAGGCCCGATGGATGGACAGCGGCCAACATCGAATGGCAACATCGACTGAGACACGAAAGCGATGTCTTCGCAAGATATGTATCTGCTACGGGGCAGATCGCTTCGTGTCTTCGCTTCGACGGCGAGCGCTGGGATCGAACCGTCCGGGTGGTCGAACCGGACGAGTATCTTGCTATCTGCGAGGTTACTGGCAAGATCGATCGGGTCAGCCCCGAAATGGTTGCACTGCTCGCGTTCGATGTCGATGAACTGGTCAAGTCGGTATCCAAGGCAATGTCGCTCCAAGGAACCGCGGGCCGTAGTGGCGGGCAGCAATGGACTTGGTGGGTCGGTGAGTATTCACCCGTCGAGGGACAGAAGTATCCGGTCTACTTCGTCGCCGCGCCCGACCCAGTGTCGTTTCACGCCGAGTGCTTGACCATCGCCGGTCATTGCAAGCAGCCATTTGTAATCGTGACACCGACTCGGCATCATGCGATTGCCGAGAATCGCGGGAAGCCCGGCATGCCGACGGTTGAGTGGGTCTCGCTCTCCGAGTGTGCGCGGCTTGATGGCGACGGGTCAGTTGTGCTGTCGCGGCCCCTTGATGTGATTCTGAAGCCCTTCCTGCAAGTCCATTTACCACAGTTGCACGGTTCACCGCTTCGGCCGCTCTTTCCCACTCCGACCGAAGCGACATGGCGGGAAGTGTTTTTGCAGTTCAAAGACCCCTATACCGTCTTCATCCGTGTTGGCGGCACGTCTCGAACATACACCTACGCGGAGATGGGAATGGCCGACGGACGCACCCCGCGCCCGAACGAGCAATGGGAACTGCTGCGAAGATGCGCATTTGGGCGTGGAGAATTGACTTGGGATGGCGTCTCGCCATCGCGGCACGACCAGAAGCGACTTGAACGGCTCAATCAGGGTCTTCGTTCCTTCTTCGGCATCGAGCCCAAGCCCTTCAAGTACATCAGGAAACTGAAAGGCTGGAAGGCGCAATTCACCACTGAGCATGAGTGATTTCAGCGACATGTCGCTGAGAATCTTCGGGATTCACGAATAACGATATTTGCTGCAAGTCCTTCAGAGGCAGTCTGTTGTGCGCCATTCTTGCGCGCGGCTCGGTCGATCCAGCGATATGTCGGCAGTCCTAGACGACAGGCCGGCAATCGAACTGACATCGCCACCCGCCGAAGCGCCAATCAGCCGGACCTGTCGCGCTCTCGGCCCCGCTCGCACGAGCAGAGGTCCGGAATGCCAGATCAAGGCCGCGCCAGACAGCGATTCGCCTTCGACCCAACCATCACGCCTTTCGATCCATACATCATCTCCCGCATCGAATTCCACGCCGGCCGCCTGAAGCGGCGCCTCCGATTGAACCACGGAGAGGCGGCAGAGGCGTACGCTCTGCTCGCTGCGGAACTCGTGAAGGCGTCGTTGAAGTACAGGACCGACGGAGCCGCATGGCACACCTTCGCCAGCGGCGTCCTGCAGAGGGCAGAGCGCGAAGTCACGCGCCAGTTGGTCGGCGAACGCGATCGCCGGAGAGCAAGGCAGGATGAGGGGTGGCTGCACGTCGCCTTCGACGCCACCGTGAAACCCAAGACCCGCGATCGCTCCGCCGCGATCCGGCTCCGCCTAGACATTGATGCGGCAATCGACGGATTGCCGGAGCCGCTTCGCGGCTTCGCCCGAGCCCTCATGTACCTGACACCCGACGAAACGGCCAGACGCCGCGGTCTTCACCGCTCCACGGTCTACCGGGCGATCGAGCGGCTCCGGGACGATCCGGCGCTTCGCGCGGTTTTTCGTGACTTTTCCATGCGACAGAATCGCGATGAGCCGCAGACATAGTAGCTGCGGCCTCACCGCCTTCGACGCTCGATTCGTCACGACCAGAAGCAGGAGCACCCATGTCCCTTCGCGACACCCTCATCACCGCAACTACGCCAACTCCTCCGAAACTCATCGTCTACGGCACACCCGGAATCGGGAAGACCACCCTCGCGGCCCGGGCCAGTGCGTTGCTTCTCGATTGCGAGAATGGCGCCGGAGCGGTTCCAGGTCTCACGCGCACTCCATTCCTCCGAAGTTGGCCGGAAATCCTCGATTGGCTCATCGAAATCGAGCGCAATGCGCCCGAAGGTCTCGGTGCCATCGCGATCGACACGATCGACTGGGCGGTGCAGCGCATTGTCGAGTACGTCGTCATGGACCTCGATGGCAAGTCCCGTGGCGCAGTCACGAACACTCTGTCATCCTCACACGGTGGCTACTTTCGAGCGCGTGAGATCGTGGCGAACATCGTCAACCGCGAGTTGCTGCCGACGCTCAACGCAATCACTGATCGCGGCATCGCAGTGCTGCTTCTCGCGCACGCCGCCAACGCGAAAATCACGACGCCCGAAGGCTACGACGTCCGTCTCGCGTCGCCAGATGTCCCGCAGTGGATCGCTCCCACGTTTATCGAGTGGGTCGACGCAGTGCTTTACGCCTCGCGTGAGCCGGACGGCACTCGCACGCTCACGACCGAGGGCACCAGCAACGTCATTGCCAAGAACCGCTACGGGCTGCCGCCCAAGATCGCCCTCGACTGGGCTGAACTGTCTGAACACATCCGGCGCGGCCATGCCGCGCTTTCCACCAGTAACTGATCGATCCAACACCTCATCCTACAAGGAGCGCAGTCGTGGTACATCTGAACAATTTCGACGCCAGCCAAGTCGAACCATCGGTCGCACTTCAACCGATCCCCGCCGGGCCCTATATCGCGATCATCTCTGAATCGGAGATGAAGCCGACGAAGGCCGGCGACGGCAGATACCTGCAACTGGTCTTCCAGGTCATCGAAGGAGAGCACAAAGGTCGTCGTGTCTGGGCTCGACTCAACCTCGAGAATCCAAACCAGACCGCAGTCGAGATCGCCAAAGCGGAACTCTCGGCGATCTGCCGCGCCGTCGGCGTCATGAAGCCGAACGACTCGGCGGCCCTGCACAACATTCCCCTCGAAATCACTGTCGGCCTGAAGCGTCGCAGCGACACCAATGAACTCGGCAACGAGACTCGGGGATATTCGAAGCGGGAGACTGCGCCTCGCCCCGCAACTGCAACTCCCGGCTCGACGGCACCGTGGGCACGAAAGTGACAGCACCAGCCGCGACCAGTTCGAACGGCGCTGCCCTGTTGCGCGAGGTGATCGACACTTCGCGCGACACGGCGGCGTCGCTGGCGCTCGATGACGCGGATGCGTGCTTGCCGGGCGTGTATGCGGCGGAACTCGATGCACCATGTCCGCAATTCTGGTCCGCCTGGAGGCGCCTTCAGATTTCTGCTGGCTCGCGTGTGCCGGTGATCCTCTTCCGTCGCCGTCGCTCGAAGTGCATGATCTGCTTGGCGGCCGAGGATCTGCCAGCACTGATGGCCTCTGTGCGCGCGGCGCAGGAGGCGCTGACGTGATGGAGTTGCGGCCGTATCAGCGCGATGCCGTGGAGGCGACCTATCAGCATCTGCGCACGCGCGATGACAATCCGTGCATCACCCTGCCGACGGCCGCGGGGAAAACCTTGGTCATCGCCACGATCTGCCGCGACGCGGTGAGCCTGTGGAACGGGCGCGTCATCATTGTCGCGCACGTCAAAGAACTGCTCGAGCAGTCGAGGGATAAGCTCCGTGCCGTCGCTCCTGATCTGCCCGTCGGCCTCTACTCGGCTGGCCTCAAGCGCCGCGATCTTAGCTACCCCGTCACCATCGCGGGGATTCAGTCGATCTATCAACGAGCGTGCGATCTCGGCCCCGTCGATCTGATCATTGTCGACGAAGCCCACCTGATAGCCCCTGACGGCGAGGGGATGTACCGGCAGTTCATTTCCGAAGCGACAGCGGTCAATCCACACGTCAGGATCATCGGGCTGACGGCGACTCCATTTCGTCTGAAGACGGGCATGATCTGCGCGCCCGAGAACATCCTCAACGAGATCTGCTACGAAATCGGCGTGCGCGAACTGATCGTGCAAGGATACCTGTGTCCGCTGCGCACAAAGGCCGGCATCGCCCGTGCCGACGTGAGCAACCTGCACGTCCGAGCCGGCGAGTTCGTCGCCGGCGAGGTCGAGAACGTCATGGATACCGACGACCTGGTGCAGACCGCTTGCGCCGAGATTGTTGAGCACACGACCGACAGGCGCAGTGTCCTCATCTTCACGTCTGGCATCCGACACGGGCAGCACGTCGTCGAGGTGCTGCGCACCCGTCACGGCCTCGAGTGCGACTTCGTCGAGGGAAATACACCCACTCGCGAGCGCGACGCGATCATCGACCGGTTCAAAGCTGGAGAGCTGAAGTATCTCGCGAACTGCAACGTTCTGACGACCGGTTTCGACGCGCCTGCCGTTGACTGCGTCGCGCTGCTGCGTCCGACGATGTCGCCGGGACTGTTCATACAGATGGTCGGACGAGGTTTTCGTCTTCATCCTGACAAGACCGACTGTCTGATTCTCGACTTCGGCGGCAACATCCTCCGCCACGGCCCCGTGGATGATCTGAGGATCAAGGAACCCGGCAAAGGAGATGGCGAAGCGCCGGCGAAGGAGTGTCCGCAGTGTCATGCCGTCGTCCACGCGGCGTATTCGGTGTGCCCCGAGTGCGGGTACGAGTTCCCGCCACCGGAGCGCAGCAAGCACGAGCCGCAAGCCACGAACGCGGGCATTTTGTCCGACCAGGTGACCGACACGGCCTACGACGTCACCGATGTCTGGTATGAAGTCTATCACAAGCGCAGCGACCCGGCGGCCGCGCCGACAATGCGCGTGGACTACCGCTGCGGCTTCGCGGCGACCTTCTCCGAATGGGTGTGCTTCGAACACGCGGGCTATGCCCGGAAGAAGGCCGAGCAATGGTGGCGGCAGCGATCGAACGAAGCCGTGCCCGACACCGTTGACGAAGCCGTCGACCTGGCGCGGTGCGGGACACTGGCGCCGACATTGAGCATCACGATCAGGCGCAAGCCCGGCACCAGGTATGACGAGGTCGCCGGTCATGTCCTTGGCCCGAAACCGCCGCGCATCGACACCGACGAGGGCGCTGCGCAGTACGCGGCGCTCCCGGGCGGGCTTTCTGAATCCGAGGTGCCGTTCTGATGCATGACACGATCGCCAAGGAGGTCGCGAGCTTTCTCAGACTGCTGGTGCAGCCGGGCGACGTGTTCGAGGTCCGCGCGCCCAAGTGCCTGGAGCGCGGCGGTGCGACGTATACAAGCACGGTCAGCGGATACTTCACGCACGATTTGATCGAGACGGCCGCCGGTTTCATCACCGAACTCGACGAGAGCGGCCTGGCGCCGGGCGTCTACGTCACGCTGAACCCCGTCAGATCAGATCTGCTCGCCCGAGCCGCAAACCGGCTCAAGCGCCGCGCGCCGGAAACAACGGCGGATGGAGACATTCTGGTGCGCCACTGGCTCCTGATCGACGTCGATCCTGTTCGGCCAAGTGGAGTCAGTGCAACCGACGAGGAACTCGAATTGGCGCGGCAGCGGGCCAGCGCCATCTGGGTCTTCTTGTCGCTGCTCCACTGGCCGGAGCCGATTGTCGCGATGTCCGGCAACGGCTATCACCTGCTCTTCCGCATCGATCTGCCCGTCGATGATGCTGAACTTGTGCGGCGCGTGCTTGTAGCGATCGCCGACCACTTTGATGATGAGCACGTCAGGATCGACCGCTCGGTCCACAACCCCGCCCGCATCACCAAAATCATCGGCACCATGGCGCGCAAGGGCGACGATCTTTCCGCCAGCGAGAGCATCGCCGCGCGACCGCACCGCCGCTCGGCTCTGATCAGTGCGCCCGACGAAGTTCAGGTCGTGCCCGTCGAGGCGCTCGAAGCACTTGTGGCGACCGATCAACCTCCGCCATCGGCACCGCCGGACTGGATTGAGCGTTTCCCGTCAACACCTGATGACGTCCGCATGTGGCTCGAGCAACGCGGTGTGCCCATCAAGGGCGTGCGCCGCAACGGCACCAAGACCATGATCCTGCTTGAACGCTGCCCGATTGATCCCGAGATCGTCTCGACGGGTTCATCGGACATTGCCGTCCTTGTCGGCGACGATGGAATGCTCGCCTATTGCAACAAGCATAATCGCGGTGAGAACTTCACCTGGCCTGCACTGCGCCGCGTGCTCGATCCCGAGTACGCCGCGCGCGGGCAGCCCCATGACGGGGTCGATCTGACAGGCATTCTGAATCGGCGGGAAACTGCGATCGCCGCGACCATCACGGATTCGCCATCTCCCGATGCGTCCGGCAAGCCGCCCGACCCCGGTCCGTTCCCCGAGCACCTGCTCAATGTTCCCGGATTTGTCGGCGACGTGATCAGGTTCAACATCCAGACCTCCCAACGGCCACAGCCCATTCTCTCGCTCGCTGCGGCGATCTCGCTCCAGGCAACGCTCGCTGCCCGCAAGGTGCGCGATGAGCGCGGCAACCGCACCAACCTCTACTGCGTCGGCCTCGCGCCGAGTGGCGCCGGCAAGGATCACGCCCGCAAGGTCAACAAGAACATCCTGTTTCAGTCCGGCTTGAGCACGCACGAAGGCAGCGAAGATCTCGCCAGCGATGCCGGGCTCGTCACCGCCGTCGAGCGTCAACCGGCCGTCCTCTTCCAGATTGACGAGTTCGGTCGCTTCCTGCGGACCATCGGAGATCCCAAGCGGGCCCCGCACCTGTTCAACGTCCTGACAGCCCTGATGAAACTCTACAGCAGCGCTGACACGGTCTTCCGCGGCAAGGCCTATGCCGAGGCCAAGCGCAACAAGGTCATCGACCAGCCCTGCGTCAACGTCTACGCCACGACCGTGCCCGAGCACTTCTTCGAGTCGCTCACGGCCGAGAGCCTCAACGACGGTTTCATCGCACGTCTGCTGGTCTTCGAGGCCGAGGCCACGCCGCCGAGGCAACGCACCACCGCACAGGATGTGCCTGAACAACTGCTCGACGCGGCGCGCTGGTGGGGCAACTTCCAGCCCGGAGGCAACCTGGGGAAGGAACATCCCGAACCGGCGATCATCCCGTGCACGTCCGAGGCTGGGCTCATCTTCGATGAACTGGCAGACCGCGTCGATGCCGAACTGGCGCAGAGCAACGTCGAAGGACGGTCGCTGTGGGCACGGGCAGAGGAGAAGGCGTGCCGCCTGGCGCTCATCTACGCGTGCTCCACCAACCGCGAGAAACCCATCATCGACGAAAACGCGGCGCGATGGGCGTGCGACCTGTCGGTACATATGACGAGACGCATGCTCTTCGTCGCCGGCCACTGGGTGGCGGATGGTCAGTTCGATGCGCGGCAGAAACGCGTTGTTCGGATCATCCGCAACAGTGGAGGGCGAATCAGCAAGCGCGACTTCTCGCGGCGCACCCAATGGCTCACTCAACGTGAGCGCCAGGAGGTTCTTGAGAACCTGCTTGAGACCGAGCAGGTCGAGCAGATCACCGAAGAAACAGCGACCAAGCCAAGGGTGATCTATGCGCTGCGTTAGAGATCCGTCAAATTCGTCAATTCGTCAATGGGTCTCTCAGCCCCAGTTAAGGTGCGCGTGGGATATCCCTCTTGACGTATTGACATATCTCTCTCTTTTCTCAAAACACTCTATTAAACAAGGGGTTTGCGCTGCGCGAATCCGTCAAAGATCCGTCAAATCCGTCAATGACGCAATAGGCGCTTACACGCCGCATAT
>DIDT01000042.1 GCA_002418285.1 Phycisphaerales bacterium UBA5793 | reverse complement strand
CTGCTGCTCATGAACTTCGATCCCAAGACGGGACGGCGACTCGATGACCGATCGAGATCGACAACTCGAAAACGGCGTTCGGCCGACGCCTGAGACGATCGAACGGCGCGCTGTCGCCGTGGTGCAGATCCTCGAAGCGCACCGCGGCGACGGCTCGTTCGTGAGCGCCGCCGACCTGGCATCGCATCTCGGCCTGCCGGCGTCGATGGGACACGAGACCAGGCGGCGGCGCATCAGAGAGGCCGTGCGTCGCGCACGCGAGCTGCTTCGCGAGCATGGTGCCGAAGAGGTGCTCGTCGCCAACGGCCAGGGCTACGCGCTGACCGGCGATGCCGACCTGATTCGCTCGTGGCTGGATGATCGACGCCGGGCCGGCCTCACCGACCTGGCTGAGGTGCATCGCACGAAGCGATCGCCGGCCGTCGACGCGGCTACGGGGCAGACGTTGCTCTTCGGAAGGGAGTCGCCGCTGAGAGCGTACTGATGTGGACAATGACCGGAAACTCGATGTCATCTTCGACTGGCTTGTGCAAGACGGCAAGTGCGATCTCGTTGCGGTCGGTCTCGACGACCAGGACGTGTACTTCATCGAGGTGTGGACGGCCGATCACAAGGCGTTTGAACTGCGCTTCTCGCGCGAGTGGATGGGTCGGCTCTCGATCGAGGATCTTGCGAAACACATCCACAGCAGGTATCGACGGACTCGCGCGTTCCATGTTCCCGATTTGGCGGAATGAGAGGTAGCAGCATGCTCGACGTCGCTCAAGTCGTTCACAACATGCCCGTCGGCGCTGGAGGCGATGGCACCGTCAATCAGTGGCGTCGCGACGTCGGTTGGCCAGGCATGATCGAGACGGATCTCGGCTCGTTCATCAGTGCCGGCGGCAGGGCCGCGATGGTGTGGTTCGGCTGGGGCTACAAGCCGCAGATCCTGCCCAACGGCAATCGCTCGAAGTACATCCAGTTCTGCACGGGCACGCATGGCCGAACGGCCGAGGGCGGCGGATACAGCGGCCTGTTCGCCACCTACGCCGAAGCGTTCGTGGCGCCGGTGCGCAGCGCCGGCCGACGCGTGCTCACCTACATGGGAGATCCCGCCAACGACCTGGTGTTGTTGTCAACGAGAAGAAGCATCAAGCGCATGCAGATCGTGTTGGAGAATCTGGCACCCTGCGAAGACACGGAGGTTGTGCTCGACCACTGCTCGCAACTCGGTCCTGAGTGGCTCGGTCGGCTGCGCATGATCGAGGATGCGACGAGTCACAGCGTGATTCTGGAGGGCTGGCCGCAGCGGGGCGGTTTCAATCATCTGCGTGAGTTCGGCTGCATGTTCATGTACGGCAGTATCGATCGGCCGGGGCTGAATGGCATGACGCTCGACGAGATCCAGCATGCTGACTTCCCCGTGGTCTACTGCCTCATTCGTCCAGGTGATGTGCGGCCGGGCGAGGATCTGGTGTCGGTGTGTTCGGCGATGCAGAGGCGAGGGTTCATCGTGGTGACCGACTTCGGATCGGTGGTGACATCATGAGCCGAAACGTCGCTTATCGACGACCCTTCGATCCCCCCTCAACGGGCGGTCAAACGGCCGTCGAAGGGCGTGTGCGCTTCTGTGCGCTGTGCGCTTCGTGGCGCACGTCACCCGCGTTGACGACGTCGAAATCGCGGGTAGTGGCAGTTCTGCCGTTCCCAGCTGAAGGTCGCACCTGGTCCGAGTGGCAGTTATGGTCCGCGCGCCGATCCGTGGCGTAAGTCTTTGCCCCGCCGCGTTCTATCGCGTTGTTGCACCTTCTTGCAGGTTGTGGCAGGTTTGCTGTTCCCGTTACGCTACCTGAGCCCGGCCGACCGAGCCATCGTCGAAGGCTTCTACGACAGGGGCATGTCCGCGAACCAGCTGGCCAGCCTCATCGGCGTGCATCCCGGCACGGTGCGGCGACGGACGCGCCAACTCCTTCGCCACCTGCGCAGCCCGCTCTTCGGCTTCATCCTCGCGCATCGCGGCCAGTGGACGCGGCAGCGCCGCACGGTGGCCGAGGTGCACATCCTCCAGCGCCACGCCCTGCGTGAGACCGCCCGGCGCGGCAAACTCACCCTGCACATCGTCCGTCGCGAGACCGATGCCATTCTCGCCCAGTTCGAGATGCAGGGATTCGAATTCGAACCCAAGGCGAGGCGGGCATGAGCTGGTCGCGCGCGATCACCATCAAGCGGAGTGTGCCGACAGCCGTGGAGCCGAGCGATCGCGTGTTGGAGATTGCCGCGATGTTCGGCCTCGGCGTGGACGACCAGCGCCAGTGCATCGTCGTGCCGCGCACCGACTTGAATCTGCGCGGCGGTGAGGTGATCTTCATCACCGGTCCCAGCGGCAGCGGCAAGTCCACCATCCTCCGCTGCATTGCCGATGAAGTGCGCGGCTGTCTGCGCTTTGAAGATGTGTTGAGCTACGACGACGATCGCCCCATTATCGAACAGATCGGCAGAACGATCGAAGAGGCCACGCTGATCCTCTCGCTGGCCGGACTCGCCGACGCGTTCAACATGCTCCGCCGGCCGAGCGAGTTGAGCGATGGCCAGCGCTACCGCTTCGGCCTGGCTCGTCTCATCGAGCGCGCCACCCACGCCGATGAGCTGGCTGAGATCGTCGTGCTGGCCGACGAGTTCGGCGCGACGCTCGATCGTCTCACGGCCTCGGTCGTGGCGCGCAACGTGGGCAGATGGGTGCGCCGCTGTCCGCAGGTGTGCTTCATCGCGGCGACGACGCACGAAGATCTCATCGAAGCGATCAATCCGGATGTCATCGTGTACAAACCGCTCGGTGGCGGCGTCGAGATTCACCGGCGCGTCGAAAACACAGACGGCGAGCAGGAGTCGTGAGCGTGCTCCCGACCGATGAAATGTTGCGCATCGAGCCCGGTGACTGGCGCGACTACCGTGCGCTGGCCGAGCATCACTACAAATCCGGCACGCCGTACGCACCGACGGCCGTCTACGCAATGCGTCACGATCGCCTGACCGCAGTGGGGCGTTACGTTGGTCACGACTGCGAATCCGTGCTGGTCGGTGTACTCGTCATGGCTCGGCCACAGTTGTGCTGCGCCTTGCGCGATGCGGCGACCGGCGGCCGCTACCACGGCTTGAAACTCGGCGAAGCGGCAACGCTACTCAATCGGGAGATTCGCGCCATCACGCGGGTGATTCTGGATCCGCGCTACCGCGGACTGGGGCTGGCGGTGCGACTCGTCAAACATGCCATCGAACATGCCCAGACGCCCTATGTTGAATCGCTGGCGGCGATGGGGCGGGTCAATCCGTTCTTCGAACGGGCCGGGATGAGGCGCTACGAAGGGCCGCCGCGCCCGAGTGATGCGCGGCTGCTCGACGCCCTGGCTGAACTCAATTGGCCGCGCACGTTGCTCGCATCGCGGGCATTGCTCGGCGAACGCCTGGATGGCCTCAGCGCGGCACAACGAGCGTGGATCGAGAGCGAGTTTCGCCGCTGGCACCGCAGCGCGACGTTCATGGATCGCAGCCGACAGCGCGATGCGCGCCTCGATGAAATCCTCGATCTCGCGCGCACCCGCCTTCTCGCCCGCTGCGTCTACTACCTGCACCACAATCCGCAACGGAGGATCACGTGATCGAGATTGCTCTGGATCTACTTCGCCCCCGGTCAGACAACGCCAATGTCATGCCCGAAGAGCTGCTCGGCAAACTGGTCAGGCATATCGAGCGCACCGATCGCTATCCGCATCTGATTGTCCGATCGATGCCTGGTGAACCTGGCGCGTACGAGATTCTCGATGGCCACCATCGCGCGCAGGCGCTGCGCCGACTCAATCGCCCATTCGCTCGCTGCCAGGTGTGGGATGTCGATGATGATGAAGCGCTCGTGCTGCTCGCCACGCTCAACCGGCTGCAGGGGCGCGATGATGTGCTCAAGCGGGCAAAACTGTTGGAAGAATTGCGCCAGCGCCTCGGCGAGCAGCGGTTGCCCGAGTGGCTGCCCGAAGACGCCGAGCGCCTCGAACGGCTTCGGCAGACGCGCCTCGACCCGCCGCCGCCTGCTCCGTCGATCAAGGCGGGCGAATTGCCCGGCGCGATCACCTTTTTCCTGACGGGGCCGCAAGCCGCGCGGCTGAAGAACCGCCTCGATGCGTTTGAAGGGACACGATCGCAGCAACTCATCGCCTGCCTGCAGCTCGACAGATGACTTCTCATTACCTCAGCCAAGGACGACTCATGAAGAAACACGCCGTTCCATCCACGCGCACCGAACGCCTCATGCGGGCACTCTATGAAGCACAGCAGGATCTCGATGAACTCGCCCGCAAGGAGAAGCTGACGCTCACGCGCCTGGCGGGTTGGGCGAACGATGCCGAGACGATCGCGGCACTCGACGGTTTGTGCCGCCTCAACGATGTCCGGGCCCAATTGCTGGTCAGCCGGTATCGAACGCTGGCCGCAGCTCGATTGTTTGAACTTGCCAAAGACGAATCAGCCGGCGAACTGGCTCGCAAGGCCTGCGTTGACCTGCTCAAGGTGTGCCTTATTCCACTTACCGGCGGCGACGGGAGCGGCGCGGAAACTGACGTTGTGCCGAGTGTGATCGATGAATCCGCGGTGCGACGACTGCTGAGTGACCTTGGCCGCGACGCAAGTCAGGCGCAGCCAGCCGAAGTCCAACCCAGCGGGGCCGACTGAATGTCCGTCTCCGAGTATGCGACTTCCGACCAGGTGCGCCGGGCGCTGCGCCTCGTGCGGCCGGCCACGCCTGATGAACTGCACGGCTACTGCAGAGCAGTGCTGGGCTTCGATGTGCCCCGCGCTCCGCGACTCGAAGGCTTCAGCGCGCCTTTTGATTATCTCTGTCACGCGTTTTTCGAGTCCGATGTGATGCGCGACTGCCTCGTCTGGGCCAATCGGGGCGGCGGCAAGACGCGCTATGGCGCCATTGCCACGCTTCTCGACCTGCTCTTCAAGCCTGGGATTCAGATTCGAATCCTCGGCGGCTCGCTCGAACAGTCGTCACGCATGCATACGTACCTGCGCGAGATGATCGAGAGCGACACGTTCATCGACCTGCTCGAAGGCAAGGCGACGGGCAAGCACATTCAGCTCACCAATGGCTCGCGCGTTGAAGTTCAGGCACAGAGCGAACAGTCCGTGCGCGGCCTGCGCGTGCAGAAACTCCGTTGCGATGAGGTCGAACTTTTTACCCCTGAAGTCTGGCAGGCGGCCCAGTTCGTGACCCGTTCGGCGTGGTGTGGCGATACGTTCGTGCGCGGGTGCATCGAGGCGTTGAGCACCATGCACCGACCCTTCGGCCTGATGCACCAACTCGTGCAGCAGGCAGGCAATCGCCGTCTCTTTCGCTGGGGTTTGCTCGAAGTGCTCGAACGATGCCCCCCGTCGCGGCCGTGCGAAGGTTGCAAACTATGGGAGGACTGCGGCGGCCTGGCGCGAATGTCGCGTGGTTTTTTCCGGATCGAAGATGCGCTCATGCAGAAGGCTCGCACGGGTGAGCCGGCCTGGGCGTCGGAAATGCTCTGCCGGCAGCCGAGCCGCAGCGACTGTGTCTATCCCGAGTTCGACAAGGAGATTCACGTCAAGCCTTTTGAAAAGTGCGCGGCGGCCGATGGCGTCTGGGTGGCGGGGATGGATTTCGGCTTCCGCTCGCCGACGGTGGTGCTGTGGGCGCATCTCTTTGGCGACGGCGGCATCCACATTGTTGATGAACACATCGCTTCGGAGATGACCATCGAGCAGCATATTGCGGTGATTCGCACTCGCGGCGTGCAGCGGCCGCTCGAATGGATCGGCATCGACCCCGCCGGCTTTCAGCGGCACGAGCACCTTGGCACGAGTTCGGCGGCGCTGCTCAGCCGCGCGGGGTTGGCCATTCGTGCCCGCCGCACTGCCGTCCAGGCAGGGATCAAGTTGGTCGGCGCCCTGCTTCGCAGTGCTGATGGCCGGGTGCGCCTGCACATTGCCCCGCGCTGCGAACGGCTCATCGAGGCGCTGAGTACCTACCACTATCCTCCAGATCAACTCGAATGCCTCGAACCGGTCAAGGATGGATCGGACCATCCTTGCGATGCACTGCGCTACCTGGTCATCAATCGCGACCGACCGCGAACCAAACCAAACGTCGTGCAGTACACATAGGCTTGACCGACGGGCCCGATCAGCTCAGAAGTACCGCGGAGCAGCCCAGAGAACGATGACGTACAACCCGATGCACATCAGCGCCATGACGAACATGACCTGCACCGTCATCTTGGCAACCTGCCGCCAGTAGCGGCGCATCGTGGGCACGCGGATGGCCTTGTACACCATGGAGATCAGGAAGACCAGCGGAATGACCAGCCACCACCACCAGCCGTCCACGTCGATGGGGTCGAGGAACGGGCGGTATGCGAGCATGATCAGTGGCAGCAATGTTGGCATCATGCGCGCCGCTCTCTTTCGCGGGGCGGATTACCTGATTCATGTTCCTCGCGGACTCTCGGCAAGACGAGGACGTCAAGAATGGCGAGCAGATTGAGCATGCCAGCTACGGTCGTGAACAGCGTCGGGACTTCGTTGGCGTGGGAGAAGGAAGGGATGGGATACACGTGATTGACTCTGGCGATGGGACTGTCGGGAGTGAAGTGCTTGGAACGCCAGAGGTCGATGCCGGGCGTCACGGGGCCGGCCAGGAACTGGCCGTAATACCACAGCGGATCACCGTGCCGGTCGATGATGTCCAGTCCGCCAATGAGCAGGCCGGAAACGTACAGAGTGGCGATGCCGGCGAAGATGAGCCGCCCGCGCCGTTTGTGTCCGAGGTACCAGTGGCCCAGTCCGGGCACCAGCCACGCCAGAACCGGCGCGAGAAAGTTGAAGCGAGCGTCGTCTTCTGGATCCCAATCGGGCAAGGGAGAATCTCCGGCGGTCGTCCCCGCGGTCGGCGGGTCTGGAGGGGAGTGATGAAAAGTCAGCCACCCCGTTTGACAAGCAAACAGTGCCCTGTAGTGTACCCGCGCCTCGGCCCGGGGTTGGGCCGGAATGGCAAAGGGAATGAACCGTTTCTCTGTCGCCGCGAACGCGCGGCCACACCCTTCGAGGTCGTTGACGCCATGACACATTCGACGCAAGACATTCTCACCTGCCCGGTGTATGACGTTGCTCCGGTTGATGATCTACTGCACGAGTCGATGAACGAAAACAGCGCGCTTTCGCTGCTCAACGCGCTCGCCCAAGGCCGTCTCGACCTGCTCCCGCTCGCTTATGACAGCGACGAGGATGAGGACGAAGACCTCGGTATTGACGAGGAGGAAGAAGACCTCGACTTCGACGATGATGAAGAAGACGAACTCGACGATGAGGAGGCCGGGGACGTCGATACCGACGAGCTCGAGGATGATGATGATGAGGACGACGAGGATGATGACGATGACTTCTGGGACGATGAGGACGAAGAAGAAGAAGAATTATTTGATGATGATGATGAGGACGAAGAACTCTTCGACGATGAAGAGGAGGATGACTGATTGACCGTCGCCCGCTCCTCCGGCTCGTGCCGACCGTCGCGCGACGATGGGTCAGGAGGTGGCCGATGGGGCGTTTAAAGCGAACGTCAGATAATCCCGAGTCCGGTCGCAAGCCTGCGTCCCCCGCCGACGAGGCGGTGAATGGCGCTGGGTCCGAGAATTGTTATGGACAGGGCGTGGCCGATCGCCGCGTTGTGCCCGACCGCCGCATGGTCGCCGGTTCCACCGGGCTGGAACGCCGCCGTGGCCCCGGCCGTCGCCGGACGGACTTCAACCGAGCTGCTGAAGAAGGAGAGATGACCGAGGAGCAGTTCCTTTTCCTGATGGCCATCGACGTCTTCAAGCGCGTCAATAACAAGACGTTCCCCTCCTGGTCGGATGTGCTCGAGATCCTCCGCCGACTGGGGTACCGCAAAGTGCAGGTCTCCGAAATCAACGTTCCGCAGGCCGAAGACTGGACCGAGCCGGCCGACGCCCCGCTCTGGCCCCAGCCTAAGGCCCTTCCGGAGGCAGAAGAGGGGATCGAGCCCTTCGAGGATGCCGCCTGAGTCCTGTGCGGGGCCGTGGGGATCATAATCTGGCAGATAGATTGGTTGCCTGAGTTGAGATTGGACCGGCGGCAGGCTTCAATACGGGCCTGTTGAAACCGTAGGTTCAGAGAGGATTGTGACCAGGCATGGCCATTCGCATCAAGGCACGTAGCGGCGAGTCAGTCGAGCAGATGCTCCGCAGGTTCAAGAAACTCTGCGAAAAAGAGGGACTGACCAAGGACATCAAGCGTCGGCAGTATTATGAAAAGCCCTCGGAGCGTCGAAACCGCGAGGCTCGCCGGACTCAGCCGCGCCGTCCAATTACCATGTAATCCTGGGTTCATCGGCCCCGGCCCGGAGGGATGAAGCTCGTCTCCGCTTCTCGCTCAGTGCCAGCGCCAGCTTCGGCTGCTCTCAAGCTCTTCTTTCACGTGACTCAAGTTCGGCGATGACGACCGGCTGGTTGCGCACGCCGCTAGTTCGATAGTTGACATTCCCTTACTGTCTGACCCGATCCTGTAGATGGGTGGATCGGGGTCACGAGGATCGGATCATGGATATGCTGCATCACGCGGGCGGCGCTTTAGCCGCAACTACTGTTCTGGCACAAATGTCTGACATCCCCGCCATCTGGTGGGTCGCCCCGATCGGTGCTCTCGCCGCCCTCTTCATGGCGTTCACCTTCTTCAAGTGGGTCAAGGGTCAGTCCGAAGGCGACGCGGGAATGATCGAGATTGCCGAGGCCGTCCGACAGGGCGCCATGGCCTACCTCGTCCGCCAGTACAAAGTCGTCGCCGGCGTGTTTGTTGCGCTGGTCATCATCTTGGGCATCATCTCATTCGGCCTGCACCTGCAGCCGACCATGTCCATGCTCGGTGTGCCTATTGCCGGCCTGCTCTCGGGCCTCTGCGGCTGGTTCGGCATGAAGACGGCCACCTACGCCAGCGCCCGTACCGCCCACGCTGCCAAGCAATCGCTCAACGACGGTTTGAAAGTCGCCTTCCGCGCCGGAGCCGTCATGGGGCTGGTCGTCGTCGGCTTTGCTCTGCTCGACGTCTCCCTCTGGTTCTTCCTGTTCAAGGGCATGGCGATCTTCGGCGACATTCCACTGACTGAACTTACCGTCATCATGCTCTCGTATGGCATGGGTGCTTCGACGCAGGCTCTCTTCGCTCGCGTGGGCGGCGGCATCTACACCAAGGCCGCCGATGTCGGTGCTGACCTCGTCGGCAAGGTCGAGGCCGGTATCCCCGAAGACGATGCCCGTAACCCCGCCACCATCGCTGATAACGTCGGCGACAACGTCGGCGACGTGGCTGGCATGGGCGCCGACCTTTACGAGTCCTACTACGGCTCGATCCTGTCGAGCATGGCGCTCGGCGCCGCAGCCGCGATGGCGCTCGGCCTGGGAAGCGGGGCCGAAGCCGTAAAGTTGACTGTCGTTCCCATGTGCCTCGCGGGCCTGGGCATCATCTGCTCGATCCTCGGCATCTTCACCGTCAAGGCCAAAGAAGGTGCTTCGTTCAACCAACTGCTCAAGAGCCTGCACACGGGTGTGTGGGTTGCGTCGGCGCTGATCGTCGTCGGCTCGGGCGGCATGCTCTGGTTCCTGCTCAAGGACATCTCGTCCGTGAGTTGGATGGGGCTGTGGGGTTCGATCATCTCCGGCCTCGTCGCGGGCCTGATCATCGCGTGGGGAACCGAGTACTACACCAGCTACGAGCACAAGCCGACCCAGCACATCGCCGAGCAGTCGCAGACCGGCCCGGCCACCGTGATCATCGGCGGCATCGCCGAAGGCATGATGAGCACCTGGATTCCACTGGTGGTCATCGTCGTCGCCATCCTTGCCGCGTTTGGTCTCGCCGGTGGAACAACGAATTTCCTCGTCGGTCTCTTCGGTGTCGGCATTGCGGCAGTCGGCATGCTCAGCACGCTGGGCATCACCCTCGCCACCGACGCCTACGGCCCGATCGCCGACAACGCAGGCGGCAACGCCGAAATGACCAGCCAGCCCAAGCACGTCCGCGAACGCACCGACATGCTCGACAGCCTCGGCAACACGACCGCGGCCACGGGCAAGGGCTTTGCCATCGGTTCGGCGGCCCTCACCGCGATGGCTTTGCTGGCCGCATATGTTCAGGTCGTTCAGCAGCAGCAGACCTCGCAGGCCGATTCCTGGGTGAAGAGCACGCCCTCCATCACCGCTTCCGCGGAGGCGGTGGGCTACTACGAGGGTCACAACAAGTGGGCGCTTGTGGCGACGGACGGCAAACTGTACGAGAGGACCGACAGCGCCGACGACGTGGTCGGCGGTCTGGCGATTGTCAGTGACGAGCAGAAGGCCGAGATCGACTCTCAGGCCGAGGGCCATACCGCCTCGCCACTGGCCGTGACGCTCACCGACTGGGATCCGCAGAACAAGTCCTGGCGGGCCACCTTCAACAAGGCGGACGGCGGCACAATCGCCTTCCGCATGACGCGCGCCGACCAGGCGTCGATCAAAGATATGATGATGTACTACGACGTCACGCTCATGAATCCGCGCACCATCGGCGGCCTGTTCATGGGCGTGCTGCTCACCTTCGTCTTCTGCGCGATGACCATGAGCGCGGTCGGTCGTGCCGCCTATGCGATGATGAACGAGTGCCGCAGGCAGTTCGGCAAGATGCGTGAAGCGTTCCGCGCATCGGGTATGAGCGCGGCCGAGATGGCCGACCCGAACAAGTGGCCCAAGAAGGTCACGTTCGAAGGCATCCAGTATCCGCAATACGCCCAGTGCGTGGCGATCTCGACCGCCGGAGCCCAGAAGGAAATGGTCGTGCCGGCGCTGCTGGCGATCATCGTTCCCGTCGTGGTCGGCTTGATCCTCGGCGTAGCGGGCGTCATCGGCCTGCTCATGGGCGGCCTGTCATCGGGCTTTGCGATGGCGATCTTCATGGCCAACGCCGGCGGCGCCTGGGACAACGCCAAGAAGTACATTGAAGCCGGTCACCACGGCGGCAAGGGCAGCGAGCCGCACAAGGCCACCGTCGTCGGCGACACCGTCGGCGATCCCTTCAAGGATACCTCCGGCCCCTCGCTCAACATCCTCATCAAGCTCATTTCGATCGTCTCGGTCGTCTTCGCAGGCCTGGTGGTCAAGTTCGGCCCCATCGTCGGCGGCATGATCGGGTTGCATTGACCGCGACGATTGTCAATTCTGCATAACGCGACAACGCCCACGTTCAGCGAACGTGGGCGTTGTGCGTGATGAAGAAGAATCGGTGCTTATGCCTTCACGGGGATCCGCCGGCGCTGCGCTTCGCGCGCTTTGGGCAGTGTGATCTTCAGTACACCGTCGCTGTAATCGGCCGCGATCCGGTCGGCATCGACGTTGGCGTCGATCTGGAAGCGGCGGTGGAAATTGCCCACGCCAAACTCCGTCACGACTCGCTTCCACGATTCGTTGTGCCGATGGGGCACCTGGGCTTCGATCGACAGAATGCCCTGCTCGAAAGCAACTTCAATCGACTCGCCCGCCGCGCCGGGAAGGTCGGCATGCACTTCGATGGCGGCGTCGTTGTCGATGATGTCCACGTTCGGGCGATACGACCACTCCGAACTGGCGCGAGCCGTGTCCGGCCGGCGCACGGCGACGTTGTTCGAGCAGCACTTGTTGAGTTCATTGCCTGTGTTCATGGAGAGACTCCTTGGGTTGCGAATCTCGATAAGGGTCAGTTCAATTCGATTCCCGCAATGTGCTACGAAATCTGTCCCGCGCCGCGGATCTGGATCTTGCGCGGCTGGGCGGTCTTGGCCTTGGGCAGCGTGATGAGCAGCACGCCGTTGGTCAGCGATGCGCTCACGTTGGCAACGTCGATATCAAGCGGCAATTCGATCGCGCGTTCAAACTCGCCGGTGAGTCGTTCGCGCCGCAGCGAGGTCGCGCCCTCGGGCACATTGTTCTGCCGCTTGCCGCGAATCGTCAGTTCGCTGCCCGTCATCGAGACGTCGAGGTCTTCCAGTTTCAAACCAGGAAGTTCAGCTTCGGCGTAGACGTTGGTTTCATCTTCGTAGACGTTCAGCGCCGGGAAGTTGATCCGTGCGCCGGCAGCGTTGCCCCCGACCCAGAACGGAGCGCGGGCGCCGACCATCGAATCAAAAAGACGATCCATCTCGGCCAGAGCCCCAACAGGCGAAGCGGAGAAGAAACTGCGAGTCAACATAAAACACCTCCTGAGAGTACTCAAGAACCATGCCGTGCCTCTGTCGGGTTCGGTTACCCGTCAGACGTTGTGCCTGACAGCACTGCAAACCCCGTGCCTCAGGGTTCGCGCGTTTTCGGCTTGATTTTCAGCGTTTTTTGAGGGTGGCTGCTGTCAGCGCGGCACCAATACCCGCCAGCGTTGCCAGATTGACAGGCACGATAACTCACGCCGCCGTCGCCACACCCGCCGCCGCACACGGCGGCGACCGATGTCTTACGAACCTTTGTTCGGGTTTGCCTTATCGTCGGCCGGCATCGGTCTGGGTTCGTCGATGAAAATGATCTTCATCTGGATCGGGTTCGTCAGTTCATCCGGCCCGAGTTTGGCCAGCCGTTCATCAGCCGCCGTCCATCGCGCGATCCACGATTTGAGATACAGCTGATCGAGCGGCGCGTACCCGCTCGGGCGGATGATGCGCACCTCACCGACGCGGCCGTGCCGATCGAAGCGCATCGACACGATTGGGTTGCGCAGCACGCGCCCTTCCCAGCGGCCGCGGTTGAGTTGCTGCGCGAACATGATGTCGTGCGAGTCCCACGTGATGTGCCGATACAGTGAGTAGGGGCGCAGTTCCATCCCCTCGGCAGCGAGCGGCTGGCCGTTGTCCCACTTCGACTCGGGCACCTGCTTCGTGCTCGTCGCCGGTGAATCTTTGTCACTTCTCTCCGAGTCCCTGGCAACCGGTTCGCCTTGCGGCGTCGACACCGGAGTAGGTGCGATCCCCGGGATCGGTGTCGGGACCGTCGTCGGCAGCAGCGACGGCTCCACCTCGGGGGCCGGCTCGACTTGAGGATCCTGAAGCGGTGTGGGTTCCTGCGGCTCGGGCTCGATCTTTGTCGGCTCCGCCGTTTGCTCTGATTCGACCGGCTTCTGAGCGGCCTGCTCTGTGGGCGTAGCTTCGGCGGGGTGACTTTCTGCTGGCTCGATTTTCAGCGGCTCAGGCACAACCTGCTCGGATGCCTGCTCGGGCACCTTCAACGACTCAACCGGCGCCGTCTCGATCGGTGGTTGCACCTCTGCAATCTCAGGCGCCGGGGGCGCGGCTTGGCCCGCGTTCGGTTCATCAATCTTCGTGACATCCAGCGGTGGTTCCACAGCCTTCGCAGTTGTCTCGACGGGTGGTGGGGAAAACGTTGGTTGCGCCGTCGGAGGCGTCTGCTGCGGCGGCGCCTCGACCTCGCTGTTTGACTCCGGAATGCCCTTGGCGATTGCGCTCGTGAACGCCGCCTGATCGGTGTTCGCGAGGCGCGCGAGATGCTCCTTGTATTCGTCGTAACCGATCCACGTCACAACCGCCGGTGCGCCTTCTTCGATGCCGGGCTTGAATTCATCCTCGTCCGGCGGCGGCGGATCTTCGGGTCGCAGATCGGGCTGCACTTCCGGCGAGCGCGATTCAGTCACCGTCGATTCGCGCCAGTCGCGAATCGTTCGCACCAGCCCAAATGCGCTGAGGTGCAACACCAGCGAAACAAGCAAGGCGATGCAAACGGCGAGTTGGCCTGTCCGCACAGTCATGGGAAATGAATGATAGTGACCTGCCCAACCGGGCATGGCAAAGTCTGCTGATTCACGGATTTCACTCCCGGGAATCCAGCCGCCGCCGGGCCATGGAAATTGCCAGTTCGATCGCCGCGACCATCGAGCCCGGCCGGGCCACACCGCGGCCGGCGATGTCGAACGCCGTGCCGTGGTCCGGGCTGGTGCGGATGATGGGCAACCCGATCGTGACATTGACCGCCTCATCGCGCGCGAGCAGTTTCACAGGGATCAATCCCTGATCGTGATACATCGCAACCACGAGATCGAACTTCCCATCCACCGCGGCGTTGAAGATCGTGTCGGCGGGGTAGGGGCCCGTCGCATTGATGCCGTGCTCAACCGCCTGGCGAATGGCCGGTTCGATGAGTCGCTTCTCTTCATCGCCGAACAATCCGCTCTCCGAGGCGTGCGGGTTGAGGCCGCACACCGCAATGCGCGGCCGCTCGATCCCCAGCAGCTCGCGACACGCTTCGTGTCCCAGCACGATGGGCTCAAAAACCCGGCCGATGGTCAGCAGGTTGCGCACCTCCATGAGCGGCACATGGATCGTCGCAAGCACGACGCGCAACTGCGGCGCAACGAACATCATCGCGTGATGCCTGGCCTTCGTGCGATCGGCGAGAAACTCCGTGTGCCCTGGAAAGCGCTTCAGGCCCGCCATGTGCCATGAAGACTTGGAAATCGGCGCCGTTGCGATGGCATCGACGCGGTGCGGGTCGCCAACTTCCAGCCTCGACGCATCCACGGCGGCGTTAAGAAACGCGAGAGATGACTCGCCCCCGATGCGCGAGGGCCCGGGCGATCGCCGCGCCAGTTCATCCCGAATCCCGGGCGCAAACTGCGGATGATCAACGACAACCGCCTGACCCCGCACCGGCCGGACACCGCTGCGCTGCTGGTCCGTCTCGATCCACCATGAGGGTTCGATCCTGGCTGCCTCCGCCGCCTTGGCCAGCGTCTGTGCATCTCCGAAGATCCTGAATCCCACCGAGTTGCGAATGCGCGGGTTTGCTATCGCCTTGACGACGATCTCCGGCCCGATGCCGCAGGGATCGCCCATCGTGATCCCGATGACGAGATGGTCGCGCGGCTCGGGCATGGGAGAGAGGGCTCCGGGGTCGGGGGGAATTCCGAATTGCACTCGATTCTAACCCGGGGCTGACCAGAGGGGCCTACGCTATGTTTCGAACACCCATCAACGCACCAAGAGGTGGAGATGCAATGATGCCAGTGCTGACGCCAGAAGGTCGGATCAGGGTCGCGGTTCGGTCCGGTTTTACTCTGATCGAACTGCTGGTCGTGATCTCCGTCATCGCCCTGCTCATCAGCCTGCTCCTGCCTGCATTGGGCCATGCCCGGACGGCCAGTCGAACCGCGGTTTGCGTGGCGAGCCAGCGGCAGGCGTCCATTGGATTCGCCACCTACGGGGCTGAACACCAGCAGTGGATCGCTGGCCCCAACACGAGCGGCGCTCACATCCGCAGCGGTAGCGACATCGGCAATTCCCCCTCAGCTCCAACGCAGAACGTCGACTGGCTCTCACCCATCCTCGCTTACAGCCTGAACCTGCCCGGAAAGCAGCCCGGCGAAGAGAACCGCATCGCCGAGCGCCGCCTCCGGATGATCTTCGAGCAGGCCTTCGCCTGCCCGGCCAATCGGGAGACGTACGCGGCCCAGTACGGCGGCGGCAATACGTTTGACGGCATCCCCGTCACGCAACTGCGCACCAACAGCTACGCCGCCAACATGGGCATGCACCTGTCAAGCAGCCGCAACGATCCGATCAGCGACTACTCCTCTCGTCAGGACTGGGGCATGCCGATTCTCTTTTCAAACTACCGTCCGCGCCTCGACTACATCAATCGCCCGGACGGGAAGGTCTGCACGATGGACGGCACGCGCTACGTCGACGGCAGCACCTTTGAGATCACCTTCAACGCCTTCCCATTCCAGGATGAAGGTGGCAACTTCATGAATCACGGCCCTGCCGTCGGACACTCCGGCGATCCCGCCACGCTGGGTCGGCGCAGCGGTTCGTTCACCGAGGCCCAACGCGAAGCCATGCGACGATTCGCCTATCGCCACGACACGAAGATGGTCGTGTCCTACTTCGATGGGCACGCCGGCACGATGGATGAAGACGAGTCGCGCTCCATCCACTACTGGTACCCAAGCGGGTCCCGGGTGACTGGCGGCATACTCGATCCAACCAACCCGTCGGTGGTCAAATGACGATTCGGGCGGAGGGAAAGCGAGACAACTCGAAAGCGCCTCGCATCTACCGCGCTTTGATGGCCGGTGTTTGTCTGCTTGCCGCCGCGTGGAAAGCGCCCGCGCTGGCGCAGGTTGATGCGCCGCTTCGCGTGGTGAACTACAACATCGCCGAGCTCATCGGCTCGTCGATTGACCTGCGCAAGGTCTTTCAATCGCTGGCCGAAGATCCCACGCCGGAGACGGGCGTGATCCGCGCTCCGGATGTGTACGTCTTCCAGGAAGTCGAGCCGGGTACGACGGGCACGATCAAATCATGGCTTGATGCGTTTGCGCCCATCGGCGTGCAATATCGCCTGGCGACCTTCACCGCCAACGGAGGCGGGGGCGGTGAGAACGCGTTGTTCTATCGCGATGATTCGCTCGTTGAAGAGACGGCCGCGCACCGCGACATCACCAACCACAACGGCCCCCGCGCCACCGACCGCTGGAAATTCCACTGCATTGAAGATGCTTCCGTGTCGTTCTACATCTACGGCTCGCACTTCAAAGCCGACACCGGGCCGAGCAACGAGTCGCAACGATCCAGCGAAGCCGACGCCGTCCGCCGCGATGCCGACACGCTGCCCGCCGGCGCGCACATCATCTACACCGGCGACTGGAACGTCTATTCACCTTCCGAGTACGCGTTCCGGCGCTTCTTTGACTCGGGCAATGGACGCGCCGTCGATCCGCGGTTCCTCGGCTCGTTTGCGGCGCTGGCTCAGACCCAGTCTCCCCATGATGGAAGCAACCCCGATCTGACCGCAGGCGGCATGGATGATCGATTCGACTTCCAACTGTGCAGCGAAGAACTTGACGATGGCGTCGGCTTTGACGTGATCGTCCAGTCCTATCGCAGCTTCGGCAATGACGGACAACACTACAACCGCGCCATCAACTTTGGCAACAACGCGTACTTCGCGCCCGATGAGCAGTGGAAGGCCGAGGCGCTCGCGCTCGCTTCTGATCATTTGCCGGTGGTCGCGGATTACACTGCGCCAGTTGCTCGCTTCACGCTCGACGTTCCGCCTCTCGTGGCCGGATTGGTTGCCACGTTGCGCGTTACACACGCGCTGCCGGGCGAGAACGTCTACTTCATCTATTCGCGGCGAGGGCTTGGTCTCACGCCGGTTCCCCAGTTGGGGGTGACGCTCGGCCTGCAGGCGCCCACTCTCATCGGGGCGACGCGCGCCAACCAACAGGGCGACGCGTCGATTCGCGGCCGCGTCCCGGTCGATCTGCTCGGCCGCAACCTGTGGATCCAGGCGGCCCGGCAGGGTTCCGTCACCGACGTGGTGTGGAGGTTTGTCGAGTGAGGCAACGCGCGTGAGAGGCGATGCGTTTCGAGTCCCGCCTGGCGCTGTGCCTTGCGGGTCGGTCGGGAGTTTGTTCAAAATGTGCATCGAGTGGAATTCGATGCGGACCAATGCAATACCTGAATGGAGTGGAAAGGAACGATGATCATGAAGAAAGCAGTTCTGGCGTTTGCGGCGATGGGGTTGATCACGGGCGCGGCCAATGCGCAGCATCTCATGGGAACCTACGATTGGGAAGACGGCGGCACTGTCCTTGGCGTGTTTGAAGACGGCGCAGTGCTCGTCACAGAAAACTCCACCGAGCAGGCGCACGGCGGCACCCGGTCGCTCAAGATGACCGAAGAAACGCTCGGTGGCACGCCGCAGGCCTATGTCGCCTACATCGAGAACCTCACCTCCGGCGACACCATCACCGCCGGCATGTGGATCTACGACACAACCCCAGGCGGCAATCCGTCCGGCCGTATCTGGGCTCACTACGCCAACCCCGGCGACGTCTACTCCTACCGCGGCAGCGCCAGCGGCAACAGCACCTACTCCGATGGCAGTGGATGGTCTTACCTCGAGTGGACCTGGACCTTTGATGACGACTGCGGTGGACAATTCGGCTGCCGCAACGCATTCGTTCTCGAAGCACGCATCTACTCCGGCCTCGACGGCGATGCGATCTACGTTGACGACGTCTCAGTCGACGTCGTGAGCGCCACCGGCAATGCCACCCTGACCTTCCCCGGCGGCGGCGGCGGCTATGACCTCACCGTCGGCACGCTGACACACGGCCAGAGAGGTGACTTCAGCATCTCCGGCGCCACACCGAACCAGACCCAGTACCTCGTCTACTCCCTCAACGGTCTGGGCAGCACCAATGTGCCGCAGCTCGGCATCACCCTCGATCTCGCCCGCCCCATTCTCGCGACCCAGCGCCGCGCGGACGTGAACGGCGACGTGTCATGGAGCCTTCCCATTCCCGGCAATGCGACCGGCCGTCGTGTGTGGTTCCAGGGTTGCGAACTGGGCAACACCACGGATGTCGAGGACCGCGTTATCCAGTAATCCACTTTGAGGTGATTCAGATCATCTCACGCGATTGGGCCCAACGCGACCGCGCCCCGGCTGTACAAGTCGGGGCGCGGTTTTTCATTCGTCCTGTCGGGCGAGTCTGAACACCGGATGCCAACGAGCCGTTTCTGCTATCATCCGTTGCCACCTGAGCCGATCATGTATCGGTTCACCCTCGATTTCACATTCCAGTGCCTCAGCGAGTCCGAGAGGAGTCTTTTGATGCGTTCAATGAAGCGAATACTGGCCCCGACCTGCATGATCGCCCTGCTCATGGTTGTGATCGTGCAACTGGCTTCCGCGGCCGGTGACCGATTCGACGCCCTTGCCTGGTTCGATCCGATTCAGGATGTCCTTCTCGAAGTTCGCAAGAGCTACTTCAAGGAACTCGACGACGCCCAGTACAAGGACCTCCAGGGCGCCGCCATCGATGGCATGCTCAAAGAACTCGGCGACCCCTACACCAACTACATCCCCAAGAAGGATCAGGGTGATTTCGACAAGAACGTCCGCGGCCGCTACGTCGGCATCGGCGCTTCTGTCGAACTCGCCAACGGCTGGCTCACCATCATCAGCCCCATGGCCGGTTCGCCCGCACTCGAAGCCGGCATCCGCGCCGGCGATCAGGTTCGCGCCATCGACGGCAAGACCACCAAGGACGAACCCATCGACGAGTCCATTGATCGCCTCATGGGCAATCCCAACACCAAGGTTGTCGTCACCGTCCATCGCGAAAGCACACCTGAAGATGAAACTGAGGACGTAACCGTCACACGCGGCCAGATCCAGGTCTCCACCGTCGAAGGCGTTCACCGCATCGGCGAAGACTGGGACTACTGGCTCGATCGCGATCAGAAACTCGCCTACATCCGCATCCGTCAGTTCACTGAGACGACGTCTTTCGATCTCTATCAGGCCGCCAGCAACCTCGTCAAAGAAGGCGTCAAGGGTCTCGTTCTCGACCTCCGCTTCAATCCCGGCGGCTCGCTCCAGTCGGCGATCGAAATCTCCGACATGCTCATCAACGACGGCGTCATCGTCTCCGTCAAGGGCCGCGAAGTCGATCGCTCGTATAGCGCCCACAAAGACGGCACGCTGCCCGACTTCCCCATGGTGGTGATGGTCAACAGCCAGTCCGCCTCCGCCAGCGAGATCGTCTCCGGCGCCCTGCAGGACGATCACCGCGCCATCATCCTCGGCACGCGTTCGTTCGGCAAGGGACTCGTTCAGGATGTCCGCACGCTCCACTCCGGCGCCGGCCAGCTCAAGATCACCACGGCCCAGTACTACCTGCCCTCCGGCCGCAACCTCCACAAGTGGCCCGACTCCAAGACCTGGGGCGTCGATCCCGACCCCGGCTTCTTCGTCCCCATGACCAACGACCAGTACCGCGAAATGATCGACGTTCGCAACGACCTCGGCGTCATCCGCGAGGGCAATGGCAAGGGTGACTGGGGCAACGCGCAGTGGGTCGAAGAAACCCTCAAGGACCCCCAACTCAGTGCCGCCATCAAGGCCTTGCGCCTCCGCAACGAAAAGAACGAGTGGGTCGCGACCGGCCAGGAGATGAAACCCTCCGACGCCCTCATCGAGGAACTTCACCTCGTCGAACGCCAGCGCGACTTCTACATCGAGCAGCTCGACCAGATCGACGAGCGCCTGACCAACCTGAACTCCTTCATCCCCGATGAAGACAAGAAGCCCGTCGATCTCATCCCCGATGATCAGGACATCGCCGGCGGCACCGTCGAAGTGCACGATGCAACCGGTAAACTCATCGCCACCCTGCGCATCAAGGAATCCGGCTCGCTCGAACCCGCGCTCCGCCAGGCCGGCCTCGAACCCGCCAACGAAGACAGGAAGGACAACTGATATCCCGCGACCGACGAAGGGTGTGATGATGCCAACGCAAGACGACGAACCTCCCAGTTGTACCATACTCGGCATTGAGTCCAGTTGTGACGAGACAGCCGCGGCCATCGTGCGCGATGGCCGCGATGTCCTTTCCAACGTCGTCGCCACGCAGGAAGAGCTGCACGAAGAGTTCGGCGGCGTGGTGCCCGAGATCGCCAGCCGCGCGCACCTCGAACGCATCTACCCCGTCATCGCCCGCGCCATCGACCAGGCGGGCCTCGGCCCCGACGAGATCTCCGCCGTCGCCGTGGGCCACCGACCGGGCCTGATCGGCTCGCTGCTCGTCGGCGTCGCCGCGGCCAAGGCGCTCGCGTGGGCGTGGGACAAGCCGCTCATCGGCGTCGATCACATCAGCGCCCACCTCCACGCCGCATGCCTCGACACGACCGATCAGCCGCAGTACCCCGCGATCGGCCTCGTCGTCTCCGGCGGGCACTCCAGTCTCTTTGTCATGCGTTCGCCTCTCGACGTGCAGTGCATCGGCCGCACCATCGACGACGCCATCGGCGAAGCCTACGACAAGGCTGCCACGATCATGAACCTCGGCTACCCCGGCGGCCCGCGCGTCGACGCTCGCGCCGCCCATGGCCGCGACGACGTCTACGACTTTCCCATATCGCGCCTCGATCCCGCCAGCCTCGACTTCTCCTTCTCAGGCCTCAAGACCGCGCTGCTCTACGCCGTGCGCGGCACGCCGACCGGCCGCGGCGCCGGCGCTGCCTTC
>DIDT01000019.1 GCA_002418285.1 Phycisphaerales bacterium UBA5793 | reverse complement strand
AACAACACCCTCACCATCTCCGGCGTCACCCCCGGCGCGCGCGCCACCTTCCTCTACTCGCGCCACGGCGGCGGGACGCGCATCCCCGGCTGCGATCTCCAGCAGAACGCGCTGCAACTCGACAACCCCACCGTCATCGGCACAGCCATCGCCAACCAGCAAGGCGTGGCCACCATCACCCGCCCCGTCCCACTCATCGCACGCGGCCAGACCATCCTGTTCCAAGCCGTGGTCCAGAACGAATGCGCCATCAGTCAGTTGGTGGTGTGGCGGTTTGAGTGAGGCGCGGCGACGCATGCGTCGCCGCTAAACATAGCCAAAGCGTCGGCGCGCTTCGACGTTGCTCTGGATCCTGGACAAGCGATCAGCGGGTGGTCGGGAACGCTGGTTGCGCGTGGAGGTGGTGCATTGCGACGCATGCGTCGCCGCCAAGCATTTTGGCGCCGGGCCGTTGGGGGCTGTCGGGTGGGATCACTCGGCGGCGAGGAATCCCATTTCGGCGTCGATGGTGATGACCACCTGAGCTGTGCCGCGCGAGAGGGTGATGACGGCGTTTTCGCTCTGGCTGAGGCGGCCATAGGCGTCGTAGGAGAATTCGTCGCCGACGATGCCCGCGCCGAGCGCGATGGCGACATCGACGGCCATGTCGGCGCGGCCGACGCCCATGGTTGTGTCGTATGGATCGCCGCTACTCATCGTGAAGATCGTGCCGGGATCGCTGGCGGGCGTGAGCCACCATCGGGCGGCGGCGGTATCGAAGTGGACGGTGACATCGTCGGAGGGTTCGTTGATGGCGGTGGCCTGTGCAAAGTCGAGGTCGGCGATCATGATGGCGGCGCCGTTGGAGACGTAGGCCGAGTCGGATGAGCCGAACATCGGCACGACCATCGCCGCCGCGATGGCCATGAGGACGACGGTGAGCATCATCTCGAAGAGGGTAAAGCCGCGGCGGCGCGAGGCGGCGCGAGGTTCGTCACAAGCGGTGCTGGCGAACAACGAATCAGGAGTTTTGCATTTCATTGATAGAACCCTCCGCTGATTTCATGATTGTCGATTGAAGCGCCGACCGCGGCTATCGGTTTCCTGTCTCTTCGCCGACGTTGGCAAAGCGATCGCGATCCCAGACAGGCGAGATACCAAAGCGGTGCATGCGCCACTGAACGCGACGATTTCGCGGACTGGCGCCCCCGGCCGGCGCGGGGGCGGCGTCGGTGACGATGGCGCCATTGAGCAGGGCGATGGTTGAGTCGTTCAGATCGGTCGCGAGCGCGAGCAGATCGGTGTCGAGGTTGCCGGGGGTGATGTAGAGCGGGCCGTAGGCGTTGGTGTAGCCGCCTCGTTGATCGAGTGCGTGGTCGTAGTGGAGCACGCTGCCGCCGGACATCGCAACGGACTGACCGAGGATGCTTCCCATGCAGCAGGAGCCGCCGGCGATGTTGATGGTCGCGTTGGGAGCGTAGAGCTGTGCGACCACAACGGCGCCGGTGTCGATGGTCCATGTCTTTCCAGTGGAGCCGGGCTTTTCATACAGCTTGCACTCGCCGGGCGGTTTGTAGAGACCCAGTCCATCGCGCGGATCGGTGATCGTGGCGGCGCGGACGAGCGAGACGCCGAAGGAGCCGTGTTCGATGGTTACGTTGCCGCCCACGAAGATGCGGCACTTGACGCCGTCGCTGACACAAATGCCGGAGCTGTTTCGGATGGTGAGATTGCCGTCGATGACGAAGTCGTGATCGGAGTCGACGATGAACCGTCCGCCGTTTTCGATGGTCACATTTCCCTGGACCCATCGCGTGACAAGCGATGGAGCATTGACGCGGACGACACCGGTGTCGGCCACGCGGACGGAGCTGAGAATCCACGAATCGTTGGAAATGACTGATCCACTGGTGATGTTGACATTGGGCGTCGGCGAGGGGGTGCAGACGGCGGTGTTGGCCGAGGCCGGAAGTGGAACGGGAAGCGGCGTGGCGCCGGCGACGGACTCGATCCTGATCCGCTCTGTTGTCGGGCGGTTGTCGCGAAGGATGGCGCTGCCGACGTCGCTGCGCGCGACGATCTGAGGATCAACGAGCTGAGTCGCGCCGGTGAGAACGATGTTGGAGCCGGCGGCGGCGTTGGTGCCGAGCCAGATGGGCAGGCCGACGGCGGCCTTGGGGGACTGCTCCCAGCGCGTCACGATGGAGTCGGTGATGTCGATGTGATCGGTGCCGAAGATGGCGAACTCGCTGAAGGTGGGATCGGCCTTGGGCTGATCGCGGGCGACGTAGGCGACGGCTTCGGCGACCTGGACCATGTCGTTGTGCTTGCCGACGGCGCGGATCTTGACATAGAGGGTGTCGCGCGTGGGCAGACCGCCGTTGACGTCGGACACGGTGACAGTGACGGTGCCATCCCCGACGGGTACGTCGGAGAGGAGCACTCCGTTGACGGTCGAGGCGCGCCAGTCGGCGACTTCGCATTCGAGAATGGCATTGGCCATGCTCAACCCGGTCGCGGCGGCGGTGCGCGCGGTCGAGCCGCTGACGACGTTGCTCGTCAGTTGCGGTGCGTTTTCGCGACTGACGACGTAGGCGGCGGCCATGATGGACGCGGCGGCAATGCAGAAGAGGACCAGCATGATCGCCATGCCGCGATTGGCGTGTGCTCGAGCGTCGCCGTCGCCAAGTCGATGTTGATTCGTCCTGGAATCATTCATGATATCGGTTCCTTCCAATCCTGCACGCTTGACGCGGTGACGACGGTGGCGCCGCCGATGCTTTCATCAAACGTGATGGTGAATGTCACAAGCCGCTTGGCCTGATCGGTGGTCGTGGCCCGGTAGATATTCAGGTTCGCCACGCCGTCGCAGAGTCGAACGTGGGCGGTGTAGGTCAGAGCCTCGTAGGAGGCGAGGGTGGCCCACCAGTCGGTCGTGGCGAAGGGCAATTCAACATCGAGCAGATCGCGCTCGACCTGGGTCATTGAATCCGGGAACTTGATGTAGTGGAGTTCGATGGCGCCAGTCGCCTCGTCATACTTAATCCACCGCACTTCGGTGGCCTGAATGGTTTCGCCTTCGCGCTGGTCATCGAGCCATACGACAAGGCTGGTGCTGTCGCTGGCGAGGACGCAGCGGCAGGGCGTTACGTAGCTTGCAAGTCGGACCATTACGGCTTGCGAGCGGACGGTTGTTTCGCGCGTGTGCTGATCGAGTTCGGTCGCGCGGGCCACGGCCGTGACCATCCCGCCCATGGCGGCGGAGATGAGCGCGGTGACCATGAGCGCGAGGAGAAACTCGAGCAGCGTCATTCCGCTTCGGCGCGCTGCGGCGCGATTCGCAATGTGGCGAGCAGTGTACATCAGGCGCCGGGCTCCACTACGAAGACCACGAGGGTGACGAGGGTGCGGCCGTCGAGGTCGTAGGCTTCCACGGCAACCTCCTTGCCTTGCACTTTGACGTCAAAGCCGGGGATGGTCTTGAGGAGTTCGATCACTGCGACACGACGCCCCACGCGGTAGAAGGATTCGGGATAGTCCACTCCCTCAAAGGTTTTCATTGAACCCGGCGCTTCATCGCGCCCATCGTACGATTCGAGCGAGGCATAGTCGGTGGCGGTCACTTCCGAGAGGAGCGCTTCGGCCGCCATGACACCCTGGAGTTGATCAACGGCTTCGGTCGCATGCTGGCGTCCGCCACCGATGGCCATGGAAAGGGCCGTGACGGTGAGCGACATGATGACCAGGGCGATCATCGCCTCGAGCAGAGTGAACGCGGTTCGCGGCGTTCGAAGTTGTGGACCGATCGGGCGATACATCATTTCACTTCCGCCGCAATGACGGCTTCGACGCTGGACGGCCGGTCACGATTGACTTTGACGCCGTATCGCTTCCACCAACGCTTGGCGACGCGGTTCTTGTCGCGGGGAGTCGGAGCCATCGGATCGATTGCGACCGGGGGCGGAGGCAGAGCCGCGGCGAGCAGCGCGTTGATTGACGCCAGGGTGCTGTCGTTCAAATCGGTCAGCGCCAGGCGGATGTCATCGCGCAGATCGAGCGGCGCGGCGTAGAGCGCGCTGTCGGGATTGGTGTAACCGAGATTCACATCGAGGCTGTGGTCGTAGTAGATGGCGCTCTCGTTGGCCACCACGATGTTGTTGGCCACGATGTTGCCAAAGACGGCTGAGCGATTGTCCAGGGAAAAGCTGACCTTCGCGTGGCCATAGATGCGGGCACAAACGTATGAGTTCGTGCTGATGATCCAGGACTTGATCGTGTTGTCGCTCCAGGTCCACGCCGTGGCATTATCAGCATCGAGGGGAGTCAGGTCGATGGAGTTGATTGCGTTGATGCGGTAGACCGTGCAGAGGCCGGGATCGAAGTACTCATCCGCACCCTTGCGCGCATCGCGGGCGGCATCGCGCCAGCGAACTGGCAAGCCGATGACGGAATCGTCGATGGACATGGTGCCGCCGATCCAGAGCGTGAGGCTGGCGTCGGGCCCGAGGCAGAGCGCCCCGCCGTAGAACATATTGAGCGCGCCCTGCACGACGAGATCGAGGTGACCGTTGTTGATCTGCAGGACACCTCCGTTCTGAACGAGCAGCGGACCCGAGATGCCGACCACGCGATTGCCACCGGCCAGATCGATGGTGAGCGTTGCGCCGTTGTCGACGGTGAGGCTGGTGTGGCGACGATCGCTGCTGACCGTGCTGTTCGTGTCGGAGGTGATGTTGGGGGCCTTGGGTGTGGCCCAGAGCAAGCCGCCCAGATCGGGAGTTGGCGGAGCGGGGAGGAGCACGGTTTCAGACTTGGAAAAATCAGACCGTCGAATGGGCGCGGGGCCATTTTTTGCATCCGTAATGGTCCCGATGGGCGCCGACGCCATGACGTACCCAATGGAATCGGGCGCCGCGGTGGCGTCCGCAATGCGAAGCGCCCCGTTGGTCACGGCGTTGGTTCCAACCTTGAGAGGCAGGCCGACCTTTGCCATGGGACTGGCCGGCCAGCGCGTGATCCAGCCGCTGATGACATCGATCGATGCATTGCCAAAGGCGGCGAATTCGCTGAGGTCGACGTCGACGCTTTTTTCGGTGACTGCGGGGCGAGGGGCGTGGACCTGCATTCCAACGATCTGCTTCATGCCGCGCGTGTCACCCTTGGAGACGATGACGGGGTATTCGCAGGTGCTGTCGGGGTTGTTGCCTGCAACGTCCTTGACCTCGATGGTGACGTGTCCATTGCCGACTGGCAGGTTGTCGACGAGCACGCCGTTGATCTGGGCGGTGCGCCAGTCGAAGGTGTCGCACTCCATGATGGCGGTCGCCAGATCGGCGCCGGAGTCGGCGATGTAGCGAGCTTCGATACCCGAAGTCACGTTTCCGACGATCTGCGGCGCGTTCAACTGGCTGGCGACGTACGCCGAACCAATGATCGCGGCTGCAGCAATGGCCACGATCACAAGTACGATCGCCACGCCACGACGGCGGGTGGAGCCGCGCCGTTTCATCCGTCGGTGTGTTCGATCCGGGTTGGGTGGTTTGATTGACGTCATGACGCGAACTCCTCGTGCATCCTGGAACTTGAAGTGTGCAGCGAGACTGATACTTGGCAAAGAACCTCCTTGGATGGGCGTGCTACGGACCAGCGGCAATCACTTCCTCCACCGCAGATGAACGATCGCGCTTGAGTTGAACGCCATATCGCTTCCACCAGCGATGCGCCACTCGGCTCTTATCGCGCGGCGTCGGAGCCATCGGATCGATCGCGACGGGCGGCGGCGGCGCCGAGGCAAGCAGCGCCGTGACCAATGCCAGCGTGCTGTGGTTGAGGTCTGTCAGCAACAGGCGGATATCATCGCGAAGATCCATGGGCGCCGCGTAGAGCGCGCTGTCAGGATTGGTGTAGCCGTTCCCAGGATTGAGTTTGTGGTCGTAATAAATGGCGCTTTCGGTCGCCACGATGATGCTGTTGGCCACGACGTTTCCGAAGACGGCGGAACGGTTGTTCAGAGACAACGACACCTTTGAGTGCCCGTACATGCGGCCGCAGAGATACGTACCGGTATTGAGAAGCCAGGACTTCACGGCGCCATCGGTCCAGGCCCATGCCGCCGCATCGTCCCCGTCGAACAGGTTGAGATCGACAGAATTGATTGACGTGATGCGGTAGATCGTGCAGAGACTCGGATCGAAGTACTCGCTCATGCCCTTGCGCGCATCGCGCGCGAAATCGCGCCAGCGGACGGGGAGGCCGACGACTGAATCGTCGATCGACATCGTGCCTCCGAGGTAGATCGTCAGGCTGGCGTTGGGCCCGAGTTCGAGCGCGGAACGACCAAACATGTTGAAGGCGCCCTGCACGACGAGGTTCAGATGACCGTTGTCGATGCGAAGCACGCCTCCATTCTGAATCGTGAGCGGCCCGGAGATGCCGACGGCTCGCGTGCCGCCGCCAAGATCGACACTGAGCGTGGCGGCATTGTCAACCGTGAGGCTGGTGTGGCGCTTATTGCTGCCGAGGTTCATCGCCGTATCCGCAGTGATGTTGGGAGCTCTCACCGTGGCCCAGAGCAGTCCGCTGAGATCGGGAGTCGGAGGCGCGGGGAGCAGGATGGGCTCATTGGTCGAGAATTCGACCCGGCGAACGAGACTACTGGTGCGAAAGTTGTTGGCAATTGCCTCTGGATCGGCCACCGCCATCACGAATCCCAGACCTTGCGGTGCATTTCCGGTCATCGCGACGGTCACCGAGCTGCGTGCCGTCCCATTTGTTCCAATATTGACGGGCAAGCCGAGGGTTCCCAGCGGGCTTTCCGGCCATCCCATGATCCAGCCGTTCGCCAGGTCGATTGAGGTGTTTCCGAAGGCGGCGAATTCGCTGAGGTCGACATCCACGGTCTTTGCCACTACCTCGGGCCTGGGTGCATGCACCTGCATGCCGACGAGCTGCGTCATGTCGCCGGACTTGCCCGTGCAGACGACAACGGGGTACTCGCACGTGCTGTCCGGATTACTCCCCGAAACATCCTTGACCTTGATGCTTACCTTGCCGTTGCCAATGTTCAGGTTGTCCACGAGCACGCCATTGTCCTGCGCCGCGCGCCAGTCGAAGGTTTCACACTCCATGATGGCGGTTGCCAGATCGGCGCCGGAGTCGGCGATGTAGCGAGCCTCGATGCCCGCGTTGACGTTGCCAACGATCTGTGGCGCGTTCAACTGGCTGGCGACATACGCGGACCCGATGACCGCCGCCGCGGCAACCGCCACAATCACGAGCACGATCGCCACGCCTCGATGTTCGACCGCGGGCCTGGGCATGCTGCGCCACAAACGAAGATTGAGGTTTGATTCACCCTGCTTCATGATGTTGGTTCCTCGAGTTCGCGAATGCTCGAGGCGGTGATGATGGTTTCGCCGCCCACTTCGGGTGTGAAAACGATCTGAGCCGTCACGATTCTCTTGGCCTGGGTTGAGCCGGTGCTGTGCGAGATGGTGAAAGAGGCCACCTTGTCACAAAGTCTCGTTTTTTCGGTGTAGCCCAGCGACTGCATCGTGGTCAGGGCGCCCCACCAGTCGGCTCCGGCGACGGGCACCTCGACATCGAGCGCATCGCGCTCGACCTGGGTCATGGAGTCGGGGAACTTGACGTAGTGCGCCACCACCGTGTCGGTCGCCGCATCACGTTCGATCCAGCGAATCTCGGTGAGGTGGACGGTGTCGCTGGCGCGTGAATCTTCGAGCCAGATGACGAGCGACTCGGGCTTGGCCGTGGTGTCGAGGACACACAGACTCGGGGTGATGAAACTCCCCAGACGGACGTCGAGGGACTGGCCGCGAACGATGGACTCGCGGCTGTATCGATCGGCCTCGACGGATCGCGCGACGGCCGTGATCATCCCGCTCATGGTCACCGCGATAAGTGACGTGATCAGAATGGAGATCATGAACTCGAGCAGCGTCAGGCCGCGGCGCGAGAACCGGGTTGCAAAATGAGTGAAGCGGTGATTCATAGCGCCGGCTCCGGAACGAACCGGGAAAGGGTCAGGATGACGCGGTCATCCACGTCGTAGGCTTCGACGGCGATGTCCATGCCTTTGATTTTCGCGCCCAGAGCCCCGATGGAGAGCGTGGTCTCAACGACGACAACGCGGCGGCCGATGCGGTAGTAGGACTCCGGATATGGATCATCGTCGAAGGTCACCATCCCGCCGGGCGGCTCGTCGTGGCCGTCGTAGGTGATGATGTCCGCATAATCGGCGGCGAGAATCTCGGCCATCAGGGCCTCGGCCGCCAGACCCGCCTGCAACTGATCCTTGGCCTCCATGGCGTGCTGCCGCCCGCCGCCCAGAGCCATGGCCACCGCCGTGACGGTCAGCGACATGATGACCGAGGCGACAAGGGCCTCGAGCAGCGTGAAGCCACGGGTCCGAAATCGGATCGCCGATCGCGGCGTGCTGGTGTTGTTATGGGCCTGACGGAACATTGGTCTTCTCCTCCGCCATTATCGAATTGCGGTGACGGTCGCGCAAGATCTCAGCGGCTTCCTGACGTGCACCACCCCCGGAACGTGTGAACGAGCGGCACGGACCCCGCAGATTCGCGTTGGAGAGGTCCGAAAACGGGCGCCGTATCGACTCGTCTATAAAGGATTCGGCCGGAACTTGGCGTCGGGTGGACCGGTTCGCTATCGTCTGAGCGATTCGCATTATGCCACTGCTGCTTTTCTGGTACATCCTGCGCGACCTGCTCAAAGTGCTGGCCATCTCCACGGCGGTGCTGGTCACGATCATTTCGTTCGGGGCTGCCATCCGGCCGTTGAGTGATGGGACCCTGGGCCCGGTGGCGCTGCTGAAGTTTATCTTTCTGGCCATGCCGCCCATGCTGCAATTCGCCCTGCCGTTTTCGGCGGCGTTCAGTGCGACGATGGTCTACCACCGGATGTCATCCGATAACGAGATCGCGGCGTGCGCGGCCAGTGGAGTCTCTTATCCGCAGCTCCTGCTGCCTGCGGCGACGCTCGGCGTGGTGCTGACGATCTCGCTGTCATTGATCAGCAACTACGTCAGCCCCGCTTTCTGGGAGGCGATGGCGCGGACCAGCAGCCGAAGCGTGGCCGACGTGGTTGTCGGGCGGATCAGCCGGGGCGAGCCGGTGCAGACGGACACGGTGACGCTCTTTGCCCGCAATGCGCAGCGCATCGACGTGCCGGAGGGGCGCGATGCGGATGCCGCGATCTGGCTGGATCGCGTCCTGGCCGTCAATTCCAACAAGGGAGAGATTGTCTCGACGCAAACGGGGCGGCAGTGCATCATCTACCTCAAGCACGTCGGCAACATGACGGTGATCAGCCCGATCATGGACCAGGCCCGCATGTTCCAGGTCAAAGAGGAGGGCGGGCAGACGCGACTGCGCATCGGCGAAGCGACGCTCCCGGACCTGGTTGTCGAAGATGAAATCGAACGCTCGCCGCGCTTTATGGATGTGGGCCGTCTCAACGCAGTGTACAAGGCGCCGGAGACGTATTCGCGGGTTTCGCGCAAGATTGACGAACTGCGCCGCTGGATGACGCAGCGCGAGCTGTTTCGCATTGTCGACCAGCGACTGCGCGAGAGTGGATCCATTCGCTTTACGGTCTCGCTGCTCGACCAGCACAACAAACTGACCACATCGCAGGCGGAGCTTCGGGGCGGCGGGCTGACCGAGTTGGACGCGATGACATGGAGCGTGCTTCCACCGGCGAGCGGCGGGCCGTGCCGGCTGACCATCGTCCAGGGCATCACCCAGACCGTGGCCTTCGAATCCATGCAGGTTCGCCTGCGGCCGCGCATCCGGCTGCTGCCCGAAGAGCCGACGCTGGACATCGAATTCACCAACGTCAACCAAATCGCACTGGATACGACACCAACGCGATCGAGGCAGTTTGAGCGGCAGACCCTTTCGAACCTGCGCGTTGATTCGCCGATCGTTCGGGCGTTGCAGGGGCAGCCGGCGCGACAACTCGTGCAGACCGCTCGACAGTATGGCGACGATGTGACACTCAAGCGGCTGGACCAGGCGATCGGCAACGAGGTGGTTCGGCTCAAGCGAAACATCGTCGCCCGCATCCACGAGCGCACCGCGATGAGCGTCAGTTGCCTCGTGATGATGCTGCTCGGCTCGATCCTGGCAATCATGATGCGCAACGCCCTGCCGCTGACGGTTTACTTCTGGTCATTCATCCCGGCGATTCTCGGGCTGGTGGTGATCAGTTCGGGCGCGGACGTGGTGAACGACGTGAGCCAGGTCAGCCATGCGGATATTCTGGGCCTGGTCGTCATGTGGTCAGGCAATCTCATCATGGCCGTGCTGTCGCTGGCGTTCCTGCGGAGGGTGATGCGCAACTGAGAGCGCCCAAAGAGCATGACGTTTCTTGACCGATACATCCTCCGCCAGTTCTTTCTGAACTTCATCCTGTTGTTCTCGCTGCTGTTCATTTTCACGTGCATGATCGATCTGTTTCTTAACGTCGATCGGTTCGTCGAGGCGGTGGATGCGACGATGCCGGCGGAAGGCCTGAGCGGACTGGGCCGCGCTTGGGCGACGGCGTGGATGGTGATCGATTTTTATGGGCCGCGCGCGTTCCAGTTTTATTCCTTCCTGTTGGGAATTATCACCATCGGCGCGGTCGGGTTCACCCTGGTGCAACTGCACCGGCATCGAGAGATGACCGCCGTACTCGCGGCCGGCGTCAGCCTGCACCGCGTGGCGATGCCGCTGATCATCGCGATCGTGGGGCTCAACGTGCTGCAACTGCTCAACCGCGAGATCGCGCTGCCCCGCCTGGCGCCGCTGCTGCTGCGCAACCACGGCGAGATCGGTCGGCCGGAGGTTGAGGGATTTCGCGTGAACATGGCGAGCGACGGGCCGCAGCGGGTCATCTACTCCCAGTGGTTTTCCCCCGCCAAGGAGGAACTCACTCGTCCGTTCATCTGGGAATACGACGACTCGGATGAACTGTCGCGCATCATCACCGCGACCAGCGCGCACTGGGTCGGCGACGGCTGGTCGCTCGTGGACGGCAAGGCGACGCAACTGAGCAGCGACAACGTGACGACTGCCCCACCCCCCAAGCCAATCGACAAGATCAGCTCGCAACTCGATCCCACGGGGTTGTTGATGCGGCGCCACCTGGAGTTTCGCCAGATGCTCAATCTGAGACAACTGGGCGAACTGGTGCAGCGCGAGAGCACCCGCGGTGTAGATGAACTGGAGCGGATGCGCTTCGGCCGCTTCTCGCAGGTGCTCATCAACATTCTGACGCTGCTCATCACGCTGCCGTTTTTCCTGATTCGCGAGCCGCGCAACTTGCTGGTGCAATCGGTAAACTGTTCGGCGGTGGGACTGACGGCGCAGATCGGCGGGGCGGTGGGTGTGACGGTGGGCATTCCGTTTGTGCCGCCGGCGGCATCGGTGTTCGCCATTCCGCTGCTCATACTGCTTCCGCTGGCGGTGTGGCGGATGATGAAGGTGGAAACGTGAGCCTGCCTGAGCCTGAATCTGCGCTGCCCGATGACGACTACCTCGAGCCGTACCGCCGCGCGGTGGATCACTTCGGCGCCACGTTTGATGCGACGCTGTGGAACAGCCGCGAATACCAGGCGGTTCGGTTTGACGTGCTGCGGCAGATGGTCGATCTCGACGGTCTGAGTCTGCTCGACGCCGGGTGCGGCCTGGGGGATCTGTGCGAGTTTCTCGCTGAGCGGAATGTGCGGCTGCACCGGTACGTCGGCGTGGACGGGGTGGCGGAGATCATCGACGGCGCGACGAAACGCGGCCTGGCCCGGGCCGAGTTTCACTGCCATGATTTCGTGGCCGACGCTGGGGCGCTGGCGATCGGGAGCCCGGACATCATCTACTTTTCGGGTTCGCTCAACACCGTGCCGGAGGCCACGGCACGGGTGGTGGTACAGCGGGCCTGGGAAGCGGCGCGCCGGGGCGTGGTGTTTAACTTCCTCTCCGACCGCGCTTCGCCAGAGGCGCTGGCGCGCGACACCGGGCCCGCTCGGCGATTCAATACGCTCGACTGGCTCGATTGGGCCCTGCGGGCGACGACGCTGGTGCGGTTTCGCCAGGAGTATCTCGGCGGGCACGACGCGACGATCGCCATGATGCGAGGCGACTACTGAGGCCCGCCCGACAGGACGGGCGGCGGGCGGCCGTTGGGTTGAAGGGAATCGACACTACAATTCGGCTTCATTGCGAGGCCGATATGACCGTCATTCTCCAAACCGCGTTGATGCTCATGGTGTCGAACCTGTTCATGACCTTTGCGTGGTATGCGCATCTGAAAGATCTGAATCACAAGCCTTGGTTCATTGCCGCGACGCTCAGCTGGTGCATCGCATTCTTCGAGTACATGGTGCAGGTGCCGGCGAATCGCATTGGCTACACGCAGATGAGTCTGGGCCAACTGAAGATTCTGCAGGAGGCGATCACGCTGTTGGTGTTCATCCCCTTTGCCCTGTTCTACATGAAGCAGCCGCTGCGACTCGACTACTTCTGGGCAGGATTGTGCATCTGCGGGGCGGTGTACTTCATGTTCCGAGGCCAGGCCGCCGTCGTGCAGCCTGCGCCGTAAACTGCGCCCCAGTGAACGAATGACGGGCACGCTCCGCCGCGGGAATTCAAAACCCACCGCAAGAGATGTCGATCAAGCAGTCGGCGACGCCGAAGTGAATGCCGCGACGGTTCGCAGCTGGGGCGCGCGGAGCCTCTCGCCGCCTGCCCGTGGGAGAGCTGGATTTGCTTCGTGGCGATGCGGCCACCTGCCTCACCGGATGCAGGTGCCAATAATCCCGACCGTCTCGAGGCGGGGAATTCAGGGTGGCCGCCCCGGCAGTAAGTCAGGGCTCCGCGTCTCTACAATCCATCGGGATTGAATCGCGTTGGTTCAGATCCCGAGCATCGGCCCGTACAAACGCATGGAACCCAGGGAGAAGAACATGCTGATCCAGGTGAATGCGGCAGAGTTTCACAGCACGCCGGCGATCATCGCACACGTTGAGAACGAAGTGGAGAAGTCATTGAAGCTGTTTCGCGATCGCATCACGCGCGTGGAAGTGCATCTTCATGACAACAACGGCCCAAAGGCGGGAGTCGACAAGCGATGCGTGATGGAAGCGAGACCGGCTTCGCACCAGCCCATTGCAGTCGAGGACAATTCCACGGATATGTACGAAGCGATCGTCGGCGCCGCCGGCAAACTGGAGCGAGCGGTGCGCAAGATCATCGAAAAGGAGCGCGAACACAAGGGCGGCTGACGTCGTGCCGCACGCGCCGCGTTCCCAGAAGCATACGGACGACTGATCTACCCGATTGAAGGAGAGATGATGGGTTTGCAACTTGGCGACATGGCGCCGGACTTTACTGCTGAAACGACGCAGGGCACGATTCAGTTTCACCGATGGCTCGGCGATGGCTGGGGGATTCTCTTCTCGCATCCAGCCGATTACACTCCCGTGTGCACGACGGAACTTGGCGCGTGCGCCAGGCTCATGCCGGAGTTCGAAAAGCGCAACGTCAAAGTGGCGGCGCTGAGCGTTGATCCCATTGAGTCGCATCACGGATGGGTCAACGACATCAACGAGACGCAACACACAACGGTCGATTTCCCCATCATCGCTGACGCCGACCGGCACGTGGCGCATCTTTATGGCATGATCCATCCGAACGCATCGGAGACCGCCACGGTGCGCAGCGTCTTCGTCATCGGGCCGGACCGGAAGATCAAACTCACGCTGACCTATCCGGCCTCGACGGGTCGCAACTTTGATGAGCTGCTGCGCGTGATCGACTCGCTGCAGTTGACGGCCGGCTACCAGGTGGCCACACCGGCGAACTGGCGGCACGGCGAGGATTGCATCGTTGTTCCGTCCATTCCTACGGCTGATATTCCGGGCAAGTTCCCCAAGGGTTTCACGGAGGTGAAGCCATACCTGCGGTATACGCCGCAGCCGAATCTCTGATGCAACGTGGCGACATGGATCATGCGTTTGGCGGCGACGCATGCGTCGCCGCTAAACGCTTTCTTCGTGCGCGCGTTCACGCCGGTCGCAGGCCGCGCTGAAGTCCTTCCAGGCGTTCGGCCTGCTGGCGGCGCACCTGGTCGAGGACGAGTCTGGGAATGCGCCAGTTCGCCTCTTCCTCGGGCGTGTTGGAGCAGTGCTCCTGGATGACGCGGTACATCATCTTGAACGCATCGCGCGGCTGGCGCATCTGGTCGAGCGCGTCGACGATGTCCTGTCTGTTCACCGTCTCATCGAACATGGCCGTCAGCGCAATCGGCTCGGCGCCCTCGTCCATGCACGCTTTCAGCCGCGCGGTGCACAGGTCGTAGAGCATCGCTCCCGACCAGGACAGGCGGTCGATGAGATTCTGCTTGTCGAGCCGCGCTTCCTGGAAGAAGTTGCTGCTCTGGCGATGCAGCTCGTGGCGCAGTTCGATGGGTAGCATCATCTTGAAGGCGATGCCGCTCTGCTGGAGGAACTTGTTGTTAAACAGCGGCCAGACCACGGCCTTCATTCGCTGCACATCGCCACTCACCAACGTTGGTTCATCCACGCGATCGATGAGCACGATGATGCGCTCAAAGCCGAAGGAACTGACGGCACGCTGCAGGCGCTCGAGCATCGCGTAGCGGGGGTCATCGAGATCATCCGTCGGCCAGCCGCCGGCGGCGCGCAGGTCGGCGGGCAGTGCTTCGAGCGAGGCGCGAATGGACTCAGCCGGACGATCGAGCACGCGCAGTTGGTTGGACAATTGTCGCGACAGACGCGAGAGCCGCAGACGATCGAACAGCACCTTGCCGCTGACGCCGATGGTAATCACGGCCAGCGTGCCCAGCCCGATTTGCATGAGCCAGTCGGTCTGCTGCTGATAGTGGTACCACGCGTACGCAGCGCCGGCAAGCACCACCAGGACCCACAGCGCGTTACGCACCCAGCGCATCGGTCCCAGCCACGACTGGCGCCGAAAGCGCATCGCGCGGCGAAGCGAGCGGCCACGGTTCACGGCCTGGTCCGGCCGGTCGTAGAGCGTCTGCAGGATGATCCAGTCGTCCTGCGTATCGCGATCAAGGCGGCGAATGGTCTGGCGGGCATCAGGGCCGAGTTCGACGTGCCCCTCACCCTTGCGCCCGACGACGGCATCCACGAGATCGGATACGGCGACGCTCAGTAGGCCGTCGATGTGATCGACCAGGCGGAGTTGCTGCAGCGACTCGAGGGGCGTCTTGCCCTTGACGCGCCGTGCGAAGCGATCGAGGACGGGATTCCACTCGTCGTAGGCGATCACGAGCGTTCGTCCCGTGCCACCGGGCTGGGAGGCGTCGTACTCGTTGATGCGCTCTTCGAGGAGAAGGCGAATAGCGGTCTTGCCGCTGCCTTTTTCGCCGAAGACGACTGACGAGGCGGGGCGGTTCAGGTCACCAAGCACCTTGTAGAAATCAGGATGCGGCGACTGGCCGTGCAGGCGGGCGAGCACTTCGTCCTGTCGCGCCTCTTCCGCCATGAAGGGGTTTTCGCGGATGGACCAGTGCTTGAGAAAACTGGAGACGTTCATGGGTCGTTTTTCGGCTCGATGTGCGCATCCGATGCAGATTCGCGTCGGTGAAGACCAACACCATCATACGCCGGCTTCCCGCTCGACATCGCCGGCGGCAGTCCGCAGGCGGAGTATGGCGGGGAGCACGGTGTAGCAGGCGATCAGCGTGATGGTCAGGCCGATGACCATGGTGATGCCCAGGCCGCGAATGCCGCGATGCTGCGCCAGGGCCATGCAGCCAAAGCCGATGACGGTGGTGAGGGTGGTGAGCAGGATGCCGCGCCCGGTGCCGCCCGAGAGGCCGCGAGGCACGCCGGTCGGATCGTCGCGCCAGCGGTGAACGATGTGCACGCCCGCGTCGACACCGATCCCAAAGATGAAGGGCATGACGATGATGTTGGCGAAGTTGAGCGGCAGGTCAGTCAACCCCATCACGGCAAAGAGACCGATGAAGCCGACCAGCACGGGCAACAGCGCCAGCAGTGAATCGGGCAGCGACTGAAAATCGAGCAGCAGGAGAACGAGGATCGCGCCAACGGCCAGCGCGGTCGCGATGGTGTAGGCGCGGGAGATGAGCACGGTTGATTCGTAGATCTGCACCGCCGGGCCGAGCACACTGGCGTCGACGCTGCGCATCGCAGCGACGAAGGCCCTGAGGTTTTCGGGATCGAGCACGGATCCTCCACGATCAACCGGGGCAATGCGCAGCAGCATGCGGCCATCGGGCGACACATTGAGCGTGCGCAGCGGCTCGGGGAGATCGTCCAGCGTCGGCGGGCGCGGATCGATCAGCGTTGTCCACGTTTCGATGATTGACTCGCGATCGCGCTGCCAGGCTTGCGCGGCAGAGGCCCAGAGCTGCGGGGCCTGAGGCGAGTCGAGACGCTCGAGCAGATGATCGCAGGCGCTGGTCACTTGAACAAGCGACTCGCGCAGCGCCGGGCCGATGCCGGCTGGATTCGAGTCAGGCGTTTCGCCGGCCGCAGCCCGTATGCCGTCACGCAGTTGGCCGATCAGTTGAGCCGCTTCGGCCGATGTGCCGGTGCTGGTGGCAGGAATGTCGCGTGGCATGGACTGGGCCATGGCAGCGCGGCGCTGTTCGCGCTGCGGGTGAAAGAGCGCCCCTACTCCATCGACGCCGGCGATCTCATGAGGCTCAGCGAGAAACGCCAGGGTCTCGCGCTGTGCCTGATCGACTGAATCGACAATGCTCATGCCGATCCATGCGGATCGCTGGCTGTCTTCAATGAGTCGCTTTTCCCACACCACGCTCTCGACACCGGGCGGATGCAGGTTGAGCAGGTTGGGGTCATAGCGCGTCTGCAGTGCTGCGGGTACGGCTCCGGCAATGAGAAGTACAGCGCCGATGATCACCGTACGCGGACGGCGATCGACCACATCGAGGCGGCCGTGTGCGAAGTGCGCATCTTCGCCGCCCAGGCGGTGGCGTACGCTCTTGCGCCAATCACCGCGCAATGAAAGCAGCGCGGGGTAGACGCTGAGCATGGCGATCAGGCAGAGGATGATGCCACCTGCGGCAATGACGCCCATTTCCGCCACGCCTTTGAAATCGGTCAGCAGCATGACGGCAAATGACGCCGCCGTGGTCACGGCGCCGGTGATCATGCCCGGCCCGATGCCGCGATACACGCGAGCCAGGACATCACCCAGATCTTCATGTTCTTCGCGCGTCAGTTCGAGGCGCGCAGTGAGGTGGAGGGCGAAGTCGATCCCGAGGCCGAGGAGGATGACGGTGAAGACGACGCTGAGCACCTGGAGATGGCCCACGGCCAGCGTCGCCCAGCCGAAACTCCAGCCGACTGCGACGAGCAGCGTCACCGCCGCACAGATCGGCACGACCACGCCGCGAAAGACGATGAACATCAGCAGCGCAATGAGCACGAACGCGAGAACCGATGTGAACGTCGAATCGGCGATGGACTGGGTGGTCTCATCATTCTCGATGGCGGCGATCCCGGTGACGCCCGCATCGACGCCGGCAAAGAGTCGCGTGTCCTGCAACTCGGCGATGTTGCGACGGATTGCGGCGATGCCGGCATCAACTCCCGACACGGACGCCTCGCCCTGGCGCAGCGCCACCGAGAGCAGCAGGTAACGTCCCGAATCACTCTCGAGCGGCCGCCAGCCCCCTGCCGCGGGCAGCAAGGCGTGCGACGGATCATCCATCGCGGCATCGGTGTTGCGCAGCAATTCCGCGAGGGTACCCAGTGACTGCGCCGCCGAGGCCGGATTGGCCACCGCTGACGTCAGCCTACGCAGCGTGCTGCGAAGCAAGTCGACGATTGACGCCGACTCGAGAACGGGACGCGAGGTGTCGAATTCTGCAAGCGACCGTGCATACGCGTCTTCCGGTAGCGTAAGCATGAGCCGGGCGTAGCGGGGCTGGAACTCGTAGCCGTCAAGTACATCCTCAATACTCGGCTCCCGACGCAGGCGCTGGGCGAGGGTCTTGACGAATTGCGCGGCGCGATCGGAGGTGAGATCGACATCGTTTCGGGAGTTCTCACCTCGGTCGACGGCGACGAGCACATCACCCCAGCGGGGGAACTCCTTCTTGTAGGCGAGATAGGCGGCGTTCCAGCGCAGGTCGGGGGCGATGAGGAAACTGCGGTCGGTCTGCATCGTGAGGCGACTCAGCGCCAGCCACACGCTCAACGCAAGCAGCAGGGCAGCCGCGACGAGGACGGGGAAGCGGCGTCGGATGACAAACTTGCCCAGCCGACCAAGAAATTCATCCCGCAATCGCTCGTGCATGAGAACAGAAGTTTAGTCCCGCACCTTCGGCGCGATATCCTCTTGGATCATGCCCAGCACCCAACCTGTCAACGCACCCTGCATTCTCATCGTCCGCGACGGCTGGGGGGAAAACCCCAATCGCGAGCACGATTCATTCAACGCAGTTCATCTCGCGAAAACCCCCGTCGCAGATCGGCTGATACACGACTATCCGAACACGCTCATCCACACCAGCGGAGAGGATGTCGGCGTGCCCGACGGCACGACGGGCAACAGCGAAGTCGGCCACCAGAACCTCGGCGCCGGACGCATCGTCAACCAGGACTCGGTGCGCATCAGCAAAGCGATCGAAGATGAATCGTTCTTCGCCAATGAAGTGTTCGTGCACGCGATGGAGCGCATCCGACAATCGGGCCGGCATCATCTGCACCTGATGGGCATCTGCTCGGACGCCGGGGTTCATGGGCGGCTTGAGCACCTGTACGCACTGCTTGAGATGTGCCGGCGCGAGGGCCTGCGGCCGGAATCGGTGTGCATCCACCTGTTTACGGACGGACGCGACACGGGTCCCTTTACCGGCATCGACTTCGTCGACCAGGTGGAGGACAAGATCAAGGAGATCGGCATCGGACGCATTGCCTCGGTGATGGGCCGGTACTGGGCGATGGATCGTGACAACCGCTGGGACCGGATCAAGCGGGCGTGGGATTGCCTCACGTGCACCAGCGATGATCTGAGTGACGAGCGGACGCCGCCTCCACCTCAGTTCCGACACGCGATGCAGGCCGTCCAGCAGTATTACGACGAGCCGGAGAGCGACGAGATGCGCGGCGACGAGTTTGTCACGCCGTCCATGATCGGAGCCGATGAAGATCAAGCACTGGCGGGGCGCATCGACCCGGGCGACATCGTGATCTTTTACAATTATCGCGGTGATCGGCCGCGCCAACTGGTGCGGGCGCTGGCGATGCCCGAGTTCGAAGGGCGCGTCAAGCCCTCTCCGGACACGGGCGCTAAGGGATTTGCCCGCACCAGCCAAGGGGACGATCAGCGCAACGTCCACGTCATTACGATGTGCGAGTACGAGAAGGAGCTGAATCAGTGGGTAAAAGTGGCGTATCCGAAGCCGCCGAAGCTGAAGGACATTGTCGGCGACTATCTTTCGCAGCTCGGCCTGACGCAGTTCCGCTGCGCCGAGACGGAGAAGTTCGCCCACGTCACGTTTTTCTTTAATGATTACCGGGATGAACCGTTCGACGGCGAGCATCGGCAGATCATCCAGAGTCCGAAGGTGTCCACCTACGACCAGCAGCCGGCGATGAGCGCTGCGGGCGTGCGCGATGCGGTCCTGGCGCGACTCGCGGCTGAGGATTGCGAGCCGTTCATCATTGTCAATTTCGCCAACGCCGACATGGTCGGCCACACCGGCAAACTCGATGCGGCGATCAAGGCTGTTGAGACCGTTGACGGTTGTGTGGGCGCGATCGTCGAGGCAGCTCTCAAGCGCGGCGGATCGCTCATTGTGACCGCGGACCACGGCAACGCGGAGCAGATGTTTGATCCCAAGACGAATGGACCGCACACGGCGCACACGCTGTACGATGTACCGCTGATTGTTGTTGGCGAAGCGTTCAGGAATCACACGCTGCGGCGCGGCGGGCGGCTCGCCGATGTCATGCCCACGGCGTTTCACATGACGGGGCTGAGTGTGCCCGAAGCGATGACGGGCCAGTCGCTGCTGGAGTAGTCCTCACTTACTTGCGCCGCTCCACGGTGCTGATTCCGGCCTTGCCCACCAACCCGCGTATCTGCAGGACCGTGATGTCGGCCTGCAGGGTGTGAATGGGCAGTCCGGTGCGAGCCGAGAGTTCATCGAGTTCAACAGCGTTGCTGTCCAACGCTTCAAGGATCTTCTGCTGACTTGGCGTGAGATTGAGCTGAGCGATTGGCGTCGGGTTGCGCTCGTTCGTTGCGGCGCGGTCTTGCGCAGGAGGTGCAAAGAGCGACTCGGCTGCGCCAAGATCGAGCCCCGCTTCGCGCATCGCTCCTGCCACGAGGTGCTCACTGCCTTCGAGTGATTCGAGAATGTCACTGGCGCCCGTGACAAGTTTCGCCCAGCCCTCGCGGATCATCCTGTGACAACCTGCGGCGCGCGGCGAATCGACATTGCCGGGGATGGCGAACACTTCGCGGTGGTGTTCTTCACAGGCGAGGCGGGCCGTGATGAGCGCTCCGCTGCGATCGCCCGCTTCGATGACGAGCGTGCCGAGCGACAGTCCGGAGATGATGCGATTGCGCCGAGGGAAGTTCTCCTTGCTCGGGCCGAGGCGCATGGGGAACTCGCTGACGAGCGAGCCGCGGCTTTCGCCGACAATCGACTCGAAGAGCGATTCGTTTTCGGGCGGGTAGTGATGCGACAGTCCGCACCCCATGACGACGAGCGTGCGTCCGCCGCCGCGCATGGCGCCGCGATGCGCCTCGGTGTCGATGCCTCGCGCTCCGCCGGAGATGATGGCGAGGCCTCGCTGCGCAAGGGCTGCGGACAGTCGCCCGGACTGATCGCGACCGTATGCAGAGCAATTGCGCGTGCCGACGATGGCGATGGAGTAGACGTCGGTGGGTTCGAGCGAGCCGCGCACGTAGAGGATTGGCGGCGGATCAGGGATTGACTTGAGCAGCGGCGGGTAATGTGGATCGTCGATGGACAGAACGGTCGCCCCGCGCGCTGCCGCCTCGGCGAGTTCGACATCGATCTCACTTTCATCGACGCCACGTTGAATCGCCCGCGCTTTGTCGGCGCTGATTCCCTGCACCTGTTGCAGATGGGTGAGAGGCGCTTCGAGCACGCCCTGAGCCGAGCCGAAACGCTCGCGCAGGCGGGCGATGAGAATCGGTCCGATGCCCGGCGTCATCGACAGCCGCAGCATGACGCGAAGGTGGGCATTGGGGAGATCGCCGGCGTTCATCAATTGGAATATATCACCTTTGGCTGGCGATGGCACGGCTCGCCAATAGCAAGAAGTGCCGCCCATAACGGTGCGAAATCCGCGAAATGTACGCAATGGGGACAAAACACCTTGACAGATCGGGTGCCAATCGGTCACAATGTTGGCAGGTCGTCCAATCGCGATCCGGAGAGAGGTGGAAAATGAGAAGCAACACAGCGACGCTGATGGGTCAGGTACCGCGCAGCCGAAAGATGTCTCTGCTTGTCTGTTGCGGCGCACTGCTGGGTTTCCAGAGTTTGACGCAGGCGCAATGCGATGCGTGGCACGCGATGGATGACGGCCTGAATGGAGCCGTGGAGGCGCTGACGGTGTACGACGGCCCCCTGATCGCCGCCGGCAGTTTCACCACCGCTGGCGGGCAGACTGCGAACCACATTGCGCGCTGGACGTGGGGCGCCGGGTGGCTGGCGCTGGATCCGGCGGGGATCAATGGCGACGTCTACGCGCTGACGGTCTACAACGGCGACCTCATTGCCGCAGGGCACTTCTCCATGGCCGGAGGACAAAGCGCCAGCAACATCGCGCGGTGGAACGGCATCGACTGGCAGCCGCTTGGCAGTGGAATCGACGGCGATGTCTACGCGCTGGGTGTCTACAACAACGAACTCATCGCGGGTGGGTTCTTCAGCAACGCAGGCGGACAGAGCGCCAGTCGAATCGCGCGGTGGAACGGCTCGAGGTGGGCGGCGCTTGGAAGCGGGATGGACTGGCCCGTGTCGGCGCTGGCGACGTACGGTGGTAATCTGATTGCCGGCGGGGGATTCACGCAGCCGGCCAGCCACATCGCGCAGTGGAACGGCTCTGCCTGGTCGGCCATGGGCAGCGGTGTGAATAACACGGTGTACGCGCTCACGACATTTGCCGGTGAACTTGTCGCAGCCGGCGAATTCACCATGGCCGGCGGACAGAATGCCAACCGCATTGCTCGATGGAATGGCTCGGCGTGGGCGGCGCTCGATGCCGGCACCAACGGCCTTGTCGGCACACTCATGGTCTACGGCGGTGATCTGATCGCCGGCGGCGAGTTCACGACGGCCGGCCGGGCCGTGGCGAAACACATGGCGCGGTGGAACGGCTCGGCGTGGGGCGGCATGGGCGGCGGGATGAACGACAATGTGAACGATCTGACCATCTGGGACAACAATCTCATCGCCGGCGGAGCGTTTATTGAGGCGGATGGTCAAAGCGCCAATCGAGCGGCGCACTGGCAGGATTGCGGCGGCGGCGACGTTGTGCTGACGGTGACGGCGACGTGCCCATCCGGCGGACCGATCCAGGTGTCATGGTCGGGCGCGACGCCGAACGGGCAGGTGGCGCTGATCTACGCGCGCAATCAGGGGTCGTTCATCGTGCCGAATGGCCGGCCGTGTGCGGGCACGCAACTCGGTCTCGGCGTGAACCAGATTCAGATTGCATTCCAAGGCAGTGCGGGCCAGGATGGCTCGCGCACGCTCAACGCCAACGCCGGCCCGGGTGCTTGCGGTGGGTATCTGCAACTGCTTGATCTGGAGACGTGTCGGCCGAGCAGCGTAGCGCGGATTCAATGAGGGCAACACACGCCGTGAATCATTTGGAGCCCATGTTCGTTGGACATGGGCTCCTTTTTCATGCGCCGCTGCGATTCGCCAGTCCGAGCGTTGCGATGATCAGTGCAAGATCGAGGATGGGGCCGCGGTGGGCGATGTAGGCGAGGTCGTACTCGATGTGTTCGTGGATCGGGTCGTTGCGGTGCGGGGAGACCTGCCAGAGGCCGGTGATGCCGGGCTTGACGGTGAGGCGCTGCTGCTGGCGCTGGTCGTAGTCTTCGACGATGAAGGGCATCTCGGGGCGCGGGCCGACGAGGCGCATCTGGCCGAGCAGCACGTTGACGAGTTGGGGGAACTCGTCGAGCGAGAGGCGGCGCATCCAGCGGCCGACGCGGGTGACGCGCGGGTCGAAGTCGCCGCGCGGACTCTCGCCGTACTTATCGGCCTGAACGCTCATGGTGCGGAACTTGTAGACGGTGAAGATGGCGCCGTGGAGGCCCACGCGCTCCTGCGAGAAGAAGACGGGGCCGCCGTCGTCGAGCTTGATCAGCGCCGCCACGCCGAGCACCAGCGGCCACATGGTGAGCGTGGCGACGAAGGCGATGGCGCGATTGAGCCAGTCGAGAATCATGTTGGTGATCGGGCCAGCCGGTCGGGCCATGGAGGCAAAGAGCAGGCAGTCGTCACCGATGATGACATCGCCGGCCGGCCGCAAGCGAAGCGCCATGTCGCGCAGTTGGGGTTCGAGGACGAGCACGGTTTCGCCGCGTTCGAGCCAGGCACGGATGCGGCGCTCCCAGGCTTCGGGCTCGGGCCGGTCGGCGCGGAATGGGGCGAAGCGGCAGCCGGCGTGGCCGAGCAGGTCGAGGCACTGATCAAAGGTGCCGACGGCGGCGCCGAGGTTGGAGGGGCTGCCGAGAATGCGCACCCACGACGCCGGTTTGCCGCGGAAAAAGAGCGCCTGGCCCGCAAGCGCGGCAAATGTGATCGCCTGAAGAAAGAGCGGCAGCCAGACAGGTTCACCCGTCGCCCACGCCAGCGTGCAAGCAGGCAAACCAACGAGCAGCAGCACGCGCAACTGATCGGCGATGACCTCGGCGGGCAGGCGCACCGACCAGCCGCGCAGGGCGCGGGTTCGCGCGAGCGTCCAGATCCAGGCGAAGAAGCCGGCGCTGAGCGCGAATGAGACGACCGGTGCGCGATGCGCCGCCCACGCAATAACGGGGATGTGCGTGAGCATGAGCAGCGCGACGGCCATGCGTCGGCGCTTCCAGTAGCCGAACGGCAGCGACGCACCGAAATTCCGGCGCGGCCGCACCGCGAGCGGCAAAGACTGGACGGCTCTGGTCATTTGGGCACCGGTCACGTTCCACCACTCCAAAGTCCCATACACCCAACTGCACCGCGTGCAGTTCCATGTCAAGCGTGCCATATAGGAGTGGTCGTGTCGAACGGAGTGCCGGATTGGCGAGCCGGCGCGCGATGGCGCGTCCATACAGACGGCACAAATGGTGCATGCAGTGGGCGATAACCGGTCGCGAATGGACTGCAGCTAGGAATGGGCGTGAATCGCGCCCGCCCGCGTGAGTGCTGCATCAAGGTCGACGACGATGTTCTCGGAACCGATCACCTGATCGAGGCCGGCCTTGGTAAGCACGAGCAGCGGCTGGGTGTGGATGCCCGAGAGGATCAGCGTCGTGCCCTGGCGGTGGCACTTGTGGTAAAACTCCTCGAGGGCGTGCAGGCCCGTGGCGTCCATGGCCGGCACACGGCGCATGCGGAGGATGAACGCTCGCGGCGTGGGCTCCATTCCACTGAGCGTGTCCTTGAGCCGATCCGCCACACCGAAGAAAAATGGGCCGTCGATCTCGAAGACTTCGACGTCGTGCGGTATCGTCCGATTGGCCAGTGCAAATGGGTCACGTTCATCGGCCAGTTCTCGCTCGTCGATGTGGTTGGCGAGCATCTCGTCGGTGATCTCGCTCACATTGGAAACGGTGCTCATGCGCTTCATGAAGAGCATGCTGGCGAGCACCATGCCCACCCCCACCGCGACTGTCAGGTCGGCAAACACTGTCAGACCAAAGGTCGTGAGCAGCACAAGCACATCGCTGCGCGGCGCGCGGAGGATGAAGCGGAAGTGATCGATCTCGCTCATGTTCCAGGCGACCATGATGAGTACGGCGGCGAGCGTGGGCAGCGGGATGAGCTTGGCCAGCGGCGCGAGAAAGAGCATGAAGGCCAGCAGTACGCCTGCGTGAATCATCCCGGCAAACGGCGTGCGGCCGCCGGATTTGACGTTGGCCGCGGTGCGGGCGATGGCGCCGGTCGCGGGAATGCCAAAGAAGAGCACGGAGCCGATGTTGGCCAGGCCCTGCCCGACGAGTTCGCAATCGGACTTGTGCCGCGTGCCGAGCATGCCGTCGGCAACGACCGCCGCCAGAAGTGACTCGATCCCCGCCAGCACGGCGATGGTCGTGGCGTCGGGAATCAAGTCGCGCACCATCGACCAGTCGAAGTGCGGCCAGTGCGGCATGGGCAGCATCTTGGGAATGCCCTGCGTGAAGCGCGAGCCGATCGTCTCGACCGTGCCGCCGAGCGCCTTGTCCATGCCGGTGAAATGCACGACGATGGACGCGAGAATGACGGCCACGATCGCGCCGGGGATCCGCGAAAAGAAGCGGCGCATGATCAACAGCACCGCCAGTGAGCCCAGCGACACCCCCACTGTCGGCCAGTCGATGGTGTCGATAGACGCGGCAATCATCTGCAACTTACCCACAAACTCGGGCGGGAGCGCAACAGGCTGTCCCGCGGCGTCGTGGGGCTGCACGCCGAGGAATTCCTTGATCTGCTGCGAGGCGATAATGACAGCGATGCCGGTGGTGAAACCGGTCGTCACCGGATACGGAATGAACTTGATCATCGAGCCGAAGCGAAACAGGCCCATGAGAATGAGGATGACGGCGGCCATGAGCGTGGCGGTGGCCAGGCCGTCGTAACCGTGCCGCGAGGCGATGCCGTAGATGATGACGATAAACGCGCCCGTGGGCCCGCCAATGAGCACGCGCGAGCCGCCGAAAAGGGACATGAGGAACCCGGCGACGACGGCGGTGAACAGACCCATCGCCGGCGGCGTGAGCCACGGGTGGATCGCCGCGAGTTCGGCCGCCACGTTTTCGGGAATGGAACTGATGCCAAAGGCCATCGCCAGGGGCAGGGCGATGACTGCGACAGTGATGCCGGCGATCAGATCGCCGGCGAACTTGCTGGCGGTGTATCCCTCGCGCAAGCAGAGGACCCACTTTGGAGTCAGAAAGTGCATGGGTGCGTCCGGAAGGCGCCTCACCGATCGTCGCAGGACAGGACTCTGCGTCCCCGCGAACGCCCGCGGAGCGCGAAGCAGGATCGTATGCTGCAGCAGAAGATCGGCTGGAGAGGATGTTTGAATTCAAGCGATTACCCGACCGCCGCGCAAACTCAGCCAGTCGGGAACCGGCAGAGGAACTGTCAGAAACGCGCCCATTTTCCCCCAGCCGTGCATCCAGATCGGGTAGACTGGGGTAGCGCAGGTCAGCGACCGCCTCGGGCCAGAGCCCGGTTGAGCGGAGGGTCGCCGCATGGTTGTCGGATTCATCTTGGCATTTGCTGTGGTCGGCGCGCTGCTGTTTGTTGGCGGCGTGCGCGGCCGGCGCATTGACGACCACCCGTGGTGTCGGCGGTGCCGGTTTGATCTGTTCGGCTCGCCGGCGGAGTCATCGCGCTGTCCGGAGTGCGGCGCGGACCTTGACTCAAGGCGCGCAGTCCGTCAGGGACGGCGCAGGCGCCGGCCGATTGTGCTTTCGTCGGGAGCGTTGTTGCTCGTCATCGCCGGAACGCTCATTGCGCTGCAGGTTTCCGGCGTGCGTTCAAAGGTCAACTGGATCGCCTACAAACCGACATGGTGGCTGGCGATTGAAGCTCGCTCGCCGGAGTTGGCGAAGTCCGATGCGGCACTGGCGGAACTGGGCAGCCGCCTGCGTCGCGACACGTTGAGCCAGTCGCGCATCGATGGCCTGGTGAAGGCTGCAATGTCGCGATTCGAAACCCCGGAGGTGGAGGTATCGCGCTACTGGGATGCATTCATGCTAAGCGCCTGGGGTCTGGGACACCTCAACGAGCCAACTGCCCGAGCGTACGCCATCGGATTGTTTCAGCCCGAGGTCGTTCTGGAGCCGGCGACGCACGATGGCCTCCCCGCCGCAGTTGTAGCCTGCCGCGTCACGCCGGCACGACGCATCATCGGCCGGGCGCTCTATCTTTGTGACCTCATCAGCCTGAACGCGGATGGCGTGGCCATCGAGCTGTCGGCGGGACGCCCCTTTGTCGAGAATCTCTACGAAGCGCAGCCGCATCTGCTTTCGCCTTGCGTGAATCTGGAATCACCCGGGCCGCATCGGATCCGGGCGACTGTGGAGTGGACGCTGGCGACCGAATCGCTCCGCGACCCTGACGCCTCGGGCAGTCGACCCGGCCGGCTGGTGTATCAGCAGCAGTATGTCTTCGACAAACCGGCCGCGACTCCGTCGGTGGCGCCACTGGAGTTCTACTCAGACCTTGAGACGCGGGCGGCGCTCATCGATGCGATGTCGATGACCCTCTATGCAGCACAGGGAGAGGGTCGCACCACCGCGACGTTGTACGTGCACTTCTCGATGAAGAACGCGCCGGTCGCCCTCGACGCGGATCTCCAGATTCAATCGCTCACGGGTGAAGTCCTTCACCGTCGGCATCTCGAAGCCCGAATCTCCAACGGATCACAGACGCCCTACAGCACCGGCTTCACTCTTTATCTTGGCAAATCAGGAGTGATGCTGCCCAGCGTGGATTTCGTGCTGACCACGGGACGAGCCGCCTATCCCACCACGTCGGGGCCAAAGGTGTCGCCGATTCGGTTCTGGTCCGGTGAGATTCACCTGTGCGACGTTCCGGTTCAGTGGATCGACCGCGACACGCCGGACATTGCTGACGCGATTCGCTCTAATCTCGGTGTCGATCGCATCCGGCCGTCGGCGCGGGGGAACACAAGAGGTCGCTAACCAGTCATGCACCAAACGTTCATCGAGTACGTCTACAACCCTCTGAGTATCACATGAGCTTCCAGAGTCATCCATCAGGCATGCCCGATCTTCTTACCATTCTCTTCATCGGTCTCGCGGCGCTGGGGATCTGGATGCTGGCGCGCGGCTGGCGGGGCAAGCGGGTGGACAACCACCCGTGGTGCCGCAAATGTCGGCATGATCTGAACGGGCTGTGGCCCGGCGCGGCCAAGTGCCCTGAGTGTGGTGTTGATCTCGAACGGATCGACGCTGTTGAACTGGGTCAGCGGGCGCGGCGGCCGGTACTGGCCGTAATCGGGTTTCTCATTCTGCTGTGTTGTGTGGGATGGCTGGGGATGGGCGTGTGGCGATCGATGGGAACGATCAACTGGGCGAGTTACAAGCCCGACTGGTGGCTCGTGCGCGATGCGCGATCGACCGATCCCGACACCGCCGCCACGGCGATGGCCATTCTCAAAGACCGCATCGCCAATGGCGCCGTCAGCGACGCGCAGATGGCCCAACTCGTGCAGCAGGCACTGCGGCTCCAGGCCGAGGAAAGCGCGACGTGGAGTTCCAACTGGGGCGACATCATTCTCAAGTCATGGATAGACGGCAAGCTCAGCCCCGACCTGGCGCTGCAATTCGCCCAGCGTGCTGCAAGGCTCGAACTCGAGCCGAGCTCGGCGCTGGTTCGCCAGTGGGACATCGTGACGGCGACCATCAACTGCTACGACACGCGCACATCCGGCGGCGAACTCAGTTTCGTGTTCACGCCCCACCAGGTGCTTATTGGCGATATGGAGATTCCAGTCGACCTGGCGCGCAGTCTCAGTCTGCGCGTCGGCAGTCATGCCGGCGTGGTGCGCTCGAGCCTTCCACTCCCCATCATCGCCGAGCCGGGCGAGTATGAACTCAAGTCGACGTGGACGGTGCAAGTGCTGCCGCGCAATGTGGGCGGCGCGCCGGCGACGTGGGATGTACAACTCTCCGCGCCGATCAAGATCCTGCCGCCGACTGAAGATGCGGCTCAGCTGATTGTGGGTCCGCAGGCGGATCAGCAGATGCTCGATTGCCTCGAATTCCAGGCCGTTGGCCTGCGCCTGAATCCTTCGAACCGTGGGCGAAGCGGCACGGTCGTCATGGTGCTGGCCAGCGCGTCGGAAGTGCCGCTGAGCGCGGATGTGGAGTTCTCCGTGGGGAGCAGTGGTATCGGCCCGCGCGGCGGGCTTCGCGCTCAACTGCTGATCGGACAGTCGTATCGCGGGCGATGGGACGTCACCGGCATTGCGGACACGACAACCGAGATGACCGTCACGATCACGCCGCAGACCAAGCGGTCGATCGGCCGGAGCACCTCGCCGTGGGAGATGCAGGAAGTGTGGTACGGTCCGGCCATCCAGACGGCGCCCATAGACGTGACGTGGTTTGATTCGATTGATGATCCGAATCTGCCAGAGGATGTGCGCACGTGGTGCCTGGAGCCAGGGGGGTGGAGCGCGGTCGGGCCCGACAGGACCCCCAACGAGCCAAATTGATGAGAAGAGAGCACTTGGCACCGTTTGTTAAGATTGGGAGAATCGGAACGGGCTTGCGAGGCGAGAGAATCGCTGATCGGTCAGCACACGCTTGCACGCATCACTCCACCCGCACGACTCCGCTGCCGCCCTTGACCATCTGGCCGATCAGCATGCGGCTAGCATCGAACGGTGATTCGATCGGAGTGTGATGGACGGGTTGCTGCTCATTCTCGTTGTCGCATTCACGCTGATTGGCGTCAAAGCGCTGCTGCACGGGTTGCGCGGCAGGCGGGTTGACGATCATCCGGCCTGCTCGGCGTGTCAGTTCGATCTGATCGGCTCGTGGCCGAATTCGAAGACCTGCCCCGAATGCGGTGCGGATCTGAAGAGCGCCGGCGCCGTGCAGCACGGGCAGCGCCGGCGCCGCCCGGCGGTGGTCGGTATTGGCGCGGCGATGCTCCTTGTGACCGCGGCGTTGATGTTCCTGGCTGCGTTCGATTCGCGCCTCTCGATCAACTGGAACGCGCTGAAGACGGATGGATGGCTGGTGCGCGACCTCCGATCGACTGAAGCGCAGAAGGCGGAAGGGGCGCTGCAGGAACTCGTGCAGCGCGATGCGGATGAGTCGCTGTCGAGCAGTAACCGCACGGCGCTGCTCGATCACATCTTCGATTCGATCATGCCGGCTTATCGAACCGCGGACGTCGCCTGGGTTCCAGTCGTGGAGAGGGCATGGTGCGATGGAGTGCTCTCCGTGGAACGCCGCCTGGTGTACGCCAAAGGGATGAGCGACCACTATCTTGTACTGGATCACATTCTGTCTGATGGGTTCTACGAAGGCGATGTCATCGGATTCGGTTTCGGATACCACCCGAGATTCGGCCATCGATCCAAAGTGATGGAATTCGAGATTCGCCCCATCAGCATCCGCCTCGACGATCGAGCATATGACGTGTTTCCGACACCTACATCATTCGTCGTCAGTCCGGATCAACCGACGCATACAATGGGCCATCTGCAATGGGATATCCCCGTTGAGGCTGCAGCGGGCGAATCGATGCTCCATTTGGTCTGGGAGCTTACCTGCAAGTTCGACGGCGATTCGGATCGTGCTGTCTCGTGGGAAGCTAGAAGTGACGTCCAGCTGACGATTCAACCACGTGTGTCACAGTCGTTTTCGGTCGTCTCCGACGACGGATTTGCCGAGACGATCCGCAATGCCGTTCACGTCAATCTGGCTGGGATTCGGCACCTCACTCCGAACGATGAATTCTACGGATTGGTCGGGCGCGTCGACATCGATGAGATCGATGTGCGAGCGTCGTTTACTGTTCTAATCGAGGATGAGGATGGCACACTGGTAGTTACTGATGCTCCAGTGTGTATGGATGGACGCGGGACCGCCGAATTCCATGTCCTCGCGCCTCGTGGGAGGGAGATTGACTCGCTCCAGCTCGTGCTGTATGCGTCGAGACCGTCGCCTTCCGGAACAACCGCCTTGGACCAGGAGGATCGACGTCACGACGACCGTCCGCTCTGGTTTGGATCACCGATCAGGATGCGCGTTCCCGTGCAGGGGTGGTTCGAATCGAACAGCCTCGAAGATTTTCCCAATATCTCTATCAGCGGGGGATTCGAGGAGGAATACCGACCAAATCCAGACAAATGAACTGTGCCGGATCGCGTCGCTTGTTATCGCCTTACACCACCCGCACCACCCCGCTCCCGCCCTTGACGATCTGGCCAATCACAATCGGCTCTTCGCGCAGTTTGGTCAGGTGCTTGACGACAGAGTTGGCGAATGACGGGCGGACGATCAGCACGTAGCCGATGCCGGTGTTGAAGACGTCGAGCATTTCGTGTCGCTCGACTCGACCATGCTTCTGGAGGAAATGAAAGACAGGCGGCATCTCCCACAACTTGCTGTCGATGACCGCGTCAAGATCGCCTGGCAAAGCGCGGCAGACGTTGCCCGGCAAACCGCCGCCGGTGATGTGCGCCATACCCGAGACGACTCTCTTTACCGTGTAGCGCCGCAGCAGGCGCACGATGGACCGCGTGTAGATGCGCGTGGGCGTGAGGAGCACCTGGCCGAGCGCCTGATCGGCGTCGAGTTCGGGATAGACCTTGTGCAGATCAAGCCCGGCCGTACTCACGATCTTGCGGACGAGCGAAAAGCCGTTGCTGTGCAGACCTGATGACGGCAGGCCGATGATCACATCCCCTGCTTCGACGCGCGAGTTGTCGATGGCGCGATCGAGTTCGACGACGCCGACGGAAAAGCCCGCGATGTCAAAATCGCCTTCGCTGTAGACATCGGGCATCTCGGCAGTCTCGCCGCCGATGAGCGCGCAGCCCGCGAGGCGGCAGCCGTCTGCCACGCCTTTGACGATGGCCGTGCCGACCTGCGGATCGAGTCGATTGACGGCGAGGTAGTCGAGGAACATGAGCGGCTCAGCACCCTCAACGATCATGTCGTTGACGCACATGGCCACGCAGTCGATGCCGACGGTGTCGTAGACGCCCAGCTGGCTGGCGAGTTTGACCTTGGTGCCCACGCCGTCGGTGCATGCGACCAGCACGGGCTCTTTGTAGTTGCGGCGGAAGAGTTTTTCGTTGAAATCAAGGCGGACCAGACCGGCAAAGCCGCCCGGGCGGTCGATGACGCGCGGGCCATGGGTGCGGCGCATGAGAGACTGGATCATGCCCACCATGGTGTCGCCGGCGGCGATATCAACCCCGCTGTCGGCGTAGGTGAGAGGCTTGTCACCCGGGCTCGAATCGGACGACTTGGGCGGCAGAGTGCTGCTGGTCATGGAGGCAAGGATAGCGCCGTAAGTGCGCCAGACGGACCGCCAAGCGGCGGGGTGCAGCCCGAATTGGTGGCGTTGGCGGGGGAAAACGCCTACGCTTGCGGCCCGACGCAGCGCGTGGCCGCGCGGGGTGGGTCGGTCGATTCCGGCTGATCCCAGCGCCCTGGAGGGCCTCTTGCCTCATGAAATTCAATCTCGTCGACAAGGTCATCGAGCAGACGGCTGAGCGCATCGTCACCGTCAAGGCGGTCACCATCGCCGAGGAGTATCTCCAGGACCATTTTCCGACTTATCCCGTGCTGCCCGGCGTCCTGATGATCGAAGCCCTGGTGCAGGCGGGCCGGCAGATGCTCACGGCGACGGCCGGCAACCCGCGGCTGGTGCTGGGGGAAGTCCGGGCGCTGCGGTATGGGAGTTTCGTTCGGCCGGGCGAGGCGCTTAAGGTAGAGGTGTCTCTGGTCAGCCAGGAAGATGGAAAGTACAACTGCAAAGGCGTCGGATACGTCCTGCGGCCGGGCGAGAATGAACCAGCCTCGCCGCCTCCCACGGCAGTGAGCGGCCGATTCACCCTGCGGCCGATCCGCGCCGCCGCGTCCTGAACGACTCAGGCGCGACTACACACGATTGAGCACCCCAACGGAGCCATTGCCCCATGGATCGCGACCAAATCTACGCCAAGGTGACCGAAGTCCTCGTCGAAGCGCTCGGCGTCGATGAAGATGAAGTCAGCCCCAGCGCCACGCTCACCGGCGACCTCGGCGCCGAGTCGATCGACTTTCTCGACATTGTCTTCCGGCTCGAGAAGACGTTCGGGATCAAAATCGATCAAGGCGAACTCTTCCCCGACAACGTCGCCCAGAATCCGGACTACGTCGAGAACGGCAAGGTGACGGACAAAGGCATCGCCGAACTCAAGACGAAGTTGCCCCATGCCGACTTCTCGCGGCTCGAAGCAGATCCGGCAGTCGAAAACGTGGGCGAAATCTTCACCGTCGAAGCGATCGTCAAGTTCGTGCAGAAGAAGCTGGGCTGATCGCGGCGCGGCGACGGCCGCGCCGACGGCCACATCAGGTAACTCATGCGCTGGTCGTGGATCGACATCATCACGCAGGTCGAAAGGGGCAAGAGCCTCGTCGCGGTCAAGAACGTGTCGATGGCGGAAGATGTGCTGCACGATCATTTCCCGGCGCAGGTCGGGCCCGGTGGTGAATCGCTCGATCCGGCGCCGGTGATGCCGGCGTCGCTGCTCATCGAAGGCATGGCGCAGACGGCCGGGCTGCTCGTGGGCTACACCGGCGACTTCGAGGAAAAGGTGATCCTCGGCAAGATCGTCAAGGCCACGTTTGAGCGCGAAGTCACGCCGGGCCAGACGGTGCGCTTCGAAGCACATCTCGAACGCATGGACCCAAGCGGCGCCAACACGACGGGGACGATCACCGTGCTCGATCACAAGACGGGCGAGCGGCATCACGTTGCGAACGTCGAACTCATCTTCTCACACATCGATCAGAATATGGCCGGGACCGAGTTTCCCGAAGAGAACTTCGTGTTCACGGACAACTTCCGCTCGCTGTTGCGCGCGGCGGGGATGATCTGAGAGCGCCCTTCGCGTAGGTCGGGACAAGGTTCGGCGCGGGCCCGGCGCTCCGGCGATCGATCGTATCCTCGGGTATCTGGTCGCCGGAGGTTCGACAGCGTTGGTGATGCAGCACGACAACAAGCCAACTTGCGACAGCGCAGCGCGTCGGCGTCGAATCCTGATCTGGATTGTGGGAATCGGTGTCATACTTTGTGTTATCGCGCTGCAACTGCCTCAGTTGCGGTGGAGTTTCGAATACGGACTGGACTTTGAACCCGGCAAGTCGCGAATCGCAACACTCAGGAATCTTCTCACTCTGGCTATCGATGCAGCCGCGATCGTGTTCTGGACGAAATGGCGCCCTGGCCAGTGGGGGTGGGCACTAGTGATCGGTCCAGTGCTCGCGTTCGCGTGGGTGTCGACTACGCTGATTGCGTTTGTGCTCTCCGTGGTGCTGTCAAACTTCAGTTGAGGCGACGATGGAGAAAGCGTACCGGACTTGCTCTGTAGAAAACCTCCGATTCGGTCGGTCGTGAGGTGAATGCGGAGCCTTCAATCGAGCATGTGCACCACCACGAAGTCGCCAAGGACGGCGATGGTGCTGGCGTGTCGCATGGCGCAGGAGGCGCTGCCCGCGTACGCCCATCGGTTCAGTCCGCGCACCTACACGCTGCCCCAACTGTTCGCCTGCCTCGTCCTCAAGTCGATGTTGCGCCTCGATTATCGGGGCGTGCAGGCGCTGCTGCTCGATTGCCCGGACCTGCGCCAGGCCATCGACCTGGGGCGCACGCCTCACTTCACGACGCTGCACAAGGCTGCGGTGCGATTGCTGCGTTCGCC
>DIDT01000021.1 GCA_002418285.1 Phycisphaerales bacterium UBA5793 | reverse complement strand
GGGTGGATTTCTCTGGTTCGCCGAGAAAAAAACGGGACAGGTACGTTTGTTTGACGCGTACGTCTCTCCGGCGGCTGCAGGCAGCGTTCGTTCGGACGAAGGGTGGCGAAAAGCACCGCTCTGGGATCGCCTCCCACCGGGTTGGACGTTTGATTGCACCCGCCCACCTCCTTCGCTTCCCATCGCGTGTCCTTCTCAACGTCTCCCGCGGACCAGATCCGCAGCGGCAGCGACGTTACGCTCCTGTCCGTACGTTAACCTCCGGCTGATCCGCGCGACAGCAAGAAAGCTTCAACGCCATCGCGTACCAGGGTGGATTTCTCTGGTTCGCCGGGCGCCGCCCTGAGCGAGGCTCGGCGAGGGAAGGCCACTCGATGGCAGGAGCAACAGGCGCGATTCAACTCGAAACCTCTCCACGTAACGGAGTCCGCCTGGCATCGAACGCCGCGGCCCCGGGCGGAGTTCGATGTCGGGGGCGATAAGAGTGGCGGCGGCCCCTGCCCGTCGCCACTGAACTCTTGCCCGGAGCGACAACCGTGCAGTGCCGGCCGAATCCCTACCCACTCACCACGTCCAACACCACTCCCTCACGGTCGGGGCTCGGATCAACCCCCAATCCAATGCCTCTCTCCGCGGGCAAGAAAACGGGACAGGGCAAGAAAACGGGACAGGTACGTTTGTTTGGCATGTTCTTCTCTCCGCCATCCGGGTTCTCCTACTCAAACCGATGGACCACCAGCTGACTGATCGCGCACTCGCCCTGCACCACAGCCTGGAAGAGGATGGTCTGGCCGGTGGCGATGGGCGGAACGTAGCGCGCGAGACTCGCTTCGCCGTTGCCGTTGGCCGTGGCGCTGCCGATGATCGTCGGGCGGCGGATTTGCAGCGCGTTGGTCTGGATGCTGCAGCCGGGGATGATGGTCCCGCCGCCGTTGAGGCCGTACACGAAGTGGACCCGCGCGCCGGGGGTGACGCCGGTGGCCGTGAGCACATTGCTGCGGCCGGCTCGACCCGGAACCGGCGCTGCGAGAGTGAACGTCGGCGTCACCGGCGAGAGGATCGCGCCGCGCACCGGGTTACTGCGCGTCGTTCCGACAATCATGCCTGCATCATTGATGTCATTAACGCGATCGATTTGGCGCAGTCGGCGCGGCGGGGCCAGTGTGTTCAGATCGACCATGTGGTCATCGATGATGATGAATCCCGTCGTCTGCTGCGTGCCGTTCGGGTTCATGTTGCCGATGATCACGCCGTTGCTGTTCACACATTCAGCGCTGCTCGACTGTGCCACAGACCCATCATGGATGTCGATGAGTTGTCGATTCACCCACTTGACGGCATGCGATGTCGATCCCGGCAGCGTCGAGAAACCCACAATGAGTCCATCGTCGTTGATGTCGAGCGACCACCCTTTCTCGCCGCCGAGGACGTCGAGTTGAATGAGTTGGCCGTTCTCCCAGAGAAAGGGTTTGGTCCTCCCGTCGGGCGGCCACGCCGTGCCGACGACCTGGCCGCGATTGTTGATCGCGCTCGCTTCACCCTTGGTTCCACCGAACGTGCCCAAGTCGATGATGTTGCCGTCTTCCCAGAGGAACGGGTGATTGAAGTAAGTCTCCGAGTCGTAGTTCGAAGCGCCCACAATCTGCCGAGAGTTGTTAATGTCGTATGGAACCGTGAAGCGCCCTCCAAGCGTCGCGAGAACAATGCGCTCTCCACCAGTGAGCCATACGACTCCGACGGAACCGACCCCCGCGCGCTCTCCAACAACTTCACCAGCATCGTTGATTGCGTGGGTGTAGTTGGAGCAACATGGAGCCGTGGGGTCGATGTCTATAAGTACTCCCTCATACCACACAACGGGATGGCTGAGCGAGTCGGTCACTTCGCTCCAACCCGACACCTGGCCGCTGCTGTTCACCCCTGTAGCAACGCTCTTCTCCCAACCAAGAGTGCCCATCTCAAACATCGCGTAGCGATAGTCTTGCGCGATTGCCGGTGAAGCAGTCCACAGCGCAAAGCATCCTGTCATCGCAAGTCGGTTCATGGCTCAATTCCCTCCAACGATGAGATGCGGCGCGCCCTTCGGCGGACGCGCCGCACTGCAGTTCTTGATCACTCTTCACACGGCGGGCACGGCGTGTCAGGGCACGTATTCTGGTGCGGATTCCAGGGCGTGATCAGGAAATCATCCGCTGCCGCCTCGAATTCCGTTCGCCATTGCGTATACGTCTTCGATCCGCTGGGTCCGACCTTGTCCGTATACATCGCGGAGAAGTCAAACTGTGTCGCGACATTCTGTGCGCCGGTGATCTGGCGCGAGTCTGCATAACAACCGATGCGGCAACCGTAACTCACGAGTGTTGTCATGCCGTCATAGATGAAATAGTCGGGTGGATTCCACCACACATCGTTGCTCTGCCAATATGTAAGCCAGTCGGCCCAATTATCCGCGAACTCCGGATGGGTTTCCAGATCGTTGTCGTAGAAGAGCTCCGTGTCCCGCGCTCGATCATCAATCCACCAATGCGTGTCATTGTCACTTCGCGTACTCGGAATCGGGCCGTATTCCAGCGACACCATCGACTCCGGGACGTCCCACGCCGCGTTCCCTTGATTCGCCAGTGCATCGACGCCATCGAGGAACTCGTCGTAGTCGAAGAAATGGTAGTGGCCATCGACGGGGATGTCGTACTCATTGCAGAACTCGATCAGCCGCTGCACGAAATACGCCGCCTTGTTGGGGTTGTCCTCTTCTTCAGGATACTCGCCGGTGTACGCCGCATTTCCCGTTGCGCCGGCATTAATGGTGACATAACTGGCAGCCGG
>DIDT01000029.1 GCA_002418285.1 Phycisphaerales bacterium UBA5793 | reverse complement strand
GTGTCCTTGCGGCGCACTCCGAAGGCGCCGGTCGAATCCTGCAGCGTCACGGCGTCGGGCGGCGTGCCTTCATCGTCGGCTTCGATCTCAAGGCGAAGATCGGTCATGAGCTGCTCCCCTTGATGAACGCGGTGCGCTTGACCACGTTGACCTGGCGTGCCCCGCCGCCGCCTCCACCGCCGGCATCGCGGATCGCTTCCTGGCTGTCACTGGCCGCGCTGAATGTGCCGCTGCCCGCGCCGGTGGCGTTGATCTCGGCCTCGGCGGTCGCATCGGGCGCGTGCTTGCCGGCCATGGCGCCGAGCCAGTTGGCCAGGCTCGTGATGCCCGCGAAGAGCGTCGCGGTGATGCGCGAGAGCAGCGTGTCTACCTTACCGTCGATGATCGCGGCCGTCGCAGCGGCGCTGACTGCGGCCGCTGCTGCTGTTGATGCGTCGGCGGCGGCTGAGGCGATACCGGCATTGTCGGGCGCGGTCGTATTGGCCCCATCGGTGCCACGCATGTCCGTGTTGGTCGTGACCGTGTCCACCAGCGTGACGTGCGCCACGACGTGATTTGCCGGGTCGAAGTAGCTTGCTGATGCCAGCGTCCGCGCATTGAACTCCGCAACGGTTGGGATGTCCCCGAGCTGCGCATCGAGATTCGCGGCCGCGAGTCCGACAGCGCCGCGGACGCCGGCGGCGTCGAGGTCGTTGAAGCCGGTTACACCGACCCCCTTGGCCAGGACGATGTTGGTGCCGGCCGTGAGCACGCGCGTCGCCACAGCCCACACGTCGGCGGCGCTGTGCGAGCTGCGCGAGGTGATCGCGGCATCCATGCGCGAGAGACCGAACGCCGTGGCATCCTGTCGATCGACCTGCTCGAGGATGATCTCGTAGTCGACGGTGAGCAGGTCGGTCACGCCGGTGACGGTGATGACCATACTCTGCGCGTTGGCCACGCTGAATCGGCTGTCGAGGATCTGGATCTCGTAGAGGCCGGGGTGGTAGGTCGCGCTGACTTCCTTGAAGCGGATCGAATTGGCGCCGGGGTCGGCCCAGGTGCCCAGTGTGGTGATGTCCTGGATGCCGGGACCGACGGTGTAGGTGGTGCCGGCGGCCTCGTTGTTGCAGATGACGCTGATGCGCAGGCCGCTGGTGTTGTAGGCGATGCCGGTGAACGCCGTGCCGTCGCTCGCCTTCCTGAGGATGAGGCGGACGATGTTGCTCGTCGAACTGTGCTTGCGTCGGGAGCCGCTAGCCATTGCAGAACCCTCCGCGCATGCCGCCTGAGATCACGACGCCGCCGCCGCCAGCACCCTCATAGGTTGCCTTGTTGGTCATGTTCGCCCAGTCGTAGCGTTCGTTGATCGGCCAGCCGACGGCGCGGAGTATCGCGCCGGCGCCTGATGTGTTGTTGAGCGTGAAGTCGTTGCTTCCGGGATCGGCAAACGGTGAACCTGTCAGGGCGACGTTGCCGTCCACCTCGGCCTCGGTCGAGTAGTCGGTGAAGCCGCTCGCCATCGCGTAGTACCAATTCCGCAACGCCCGCACGTAGCCCTGCTCGGTGTTGGTTCTCTTTACTCCCTTCCCGGCCATCGTGTCGAAGATGTTCTCTATGATGGTCCACAACTTGAAGGGAGAATCCGGCTCCTCATCGAACAGAATGGCATGGTTGAAGTTGTAGAAGACGTTGCGACCGACGTAACCGACGCGGCAGTTGTTCGCACGGTCGACGAAGCAGCCATTTTCACCGGAATTGCCCGCGCCGATGATCAGGTTGCCCCACAGGTTGATGCCCTGTCCGTAGACATCGCATTTGATCAAATTGGTCGACGAGGTTGAGCCAGACCTTCGGAGACGGTTGAAGTACCAGCCAACAGATTGCACATTTGTCCCGGCTATCTTCAGCGAGTAATCTCCTCCGCCAGCGGCGGCAAGAACGAAATCACAGTGCCTCATGTTTGCGAAATTTGAATCCACTGTCATGATGCCCCGGCATCGAATAGCCAACGAATTGGCTCCGGTGACGTTGAACGCGTGTTGATTCGTGGTCGCTCCGGGCTGGAAGTCGATGCCCTCGACGTAGCAGTAGGCTCCTGTGAACGAGAGAGTTGCGATGCCCCCAGTGTTGTAGTTGACCAGCCACATGCCCTTGTCGCCGGGAGTCGTCGCATAGCACTCATACCAGATTGGAGCCGTCGCAGTCCCACTGACGCTCGCCGTCAACGTCGTGGTTAAGTTATAAGCCGAAGACTGACGCTTGATGTAGCAATGATCGCCCGGTGCAATAGCAGCTTGCATCGCCGCTGGCGTCTGCCATGCGTTAGCCTCGGACGAGCCATCGTTCGCTCCGGTGCCCAGATCGAAATTGGCGTACTTCTCAGCCCAGGCCATCGATTACTCCGGCCGCAATCCAACCGTGATCTTGAACACGCTGGCCCAGCGCGGATCGTCATCGAACTGCGCCACCATGTCCTGCGCAAGCGTCAGCGCATTGGCGAGATCCTCGGCTGTGAATTCCTTAAGCCCCTCCTCGCGCCGCCCGTCGTCGATGATCTCTGTGAACTCCGGCGATCCGGGTTGGGGTGTGACATCGGCCACCAACGCTGCTTCAGTGAGCAGCAGCGGCATTGCGGTCTTCGTCTTGTACGCCGCATTGGCGAACGGGCGAAAGACGTCGTTGAGTACGCGAACAAGTCGCGGATCTGCGGTGAACATGGCTCTATTCCCTCATGCCTCTCTGTGTCCTTCGTGCCTCAGCGGTGAAGTCGAATCCAAACGGCCGGCCGGGCGTTTCCGCCAGGCTCGGCACTCGTTGAAAGGAGTTCGTGTCGTCAGGCGGCGGCGTCGCCGGTGGCGGGCTTGTCCGCCTCGGGCTCGATCTCCTGGAACTGCGTCTTGTACGACTTGCACTGGCGCATCGCATCGATGATGCGGCGATCGTCTGTGCTGTAGCGGTTGTTCTGGAAGCGGATGGTGATGCGGTCCTTGTACTCGATCTGACCGTTTGGTCCGGGCACCGGCCGTCCGCTGTGCAGGAACAGCGTGAAGTTCGGACTGCGACTGGCAAACGTGACGCTTGCGGAGTTGCCGCCCGCGCCGTTGTTCGTTGCTTTGCTCATGATGATCTCCGTTGCGTGTTGGATTGAGTTCGAAGAGGCGATGAAGGGTTTCGCGGCGTGGTGCGGGCGGGCCCTTCTTCCCGCCCGCACCGCCGCTTCCGGTTCAGGCTTATCCAGCCACCTGGATATTGCTCAGAATGCCGTGGGCGTCGGGGTTGCCCCAGGTGAAGCCAAGCTCGGCAAACCAGCTGTCCTCGGCGGCGTCGGTGCCCTTCGCCTGCGTGTCCTCCAGGAGCTTGAGGCGGCGATCCTTGCCGTTGCCCACGAGCGGCCTCACCTCGCACTCATCGGGATCGACGACGAGCAGTTCGAGCCCGTGCGTCGTGCCCGTCATGTGCGGGTTGACGATGAGATCGAGATTGCCCCACGGGGTGGCGATGCGCTGGAAGATCAGGCCGACGACGGTGCTCTGCACCGTGGTGCGCTCCGTCGAGGACCACAGGCTCGTGATGATCGCCGCGACGGCCGGGCCGGCGAAGCCGATCTTGTTCTGGCTGCCCTTGGCGAACACCGTCGACAGGAAGTCGAGGAACTCCGCCTTGGTCAGCGTGCCATTCGCGTCGGCGACGTTGGCAGTGGCAAAGGACATGATGCCCGAAGTGCTGCGGCGCACTTCGCCCGTCGAGTACTCGCCGGGGTTGCTGTACAGCGCCGCAAGCTCCATGTCGCGGGCGATTTCGTGCATCTGCTCCTTGCGCAGGCGGGCGCGTTCCTGCTCGGTGTTGGTCACGCTCGCATCCAGCGTGCCCGTGAGCTGCACGGAGCGCTGGAAGATCTGCGTGTACGACGTGTACTTCGTCGTCGCATTGGTGCGCATGTCCGCGTTGGTGTCGCCCTCTTTCTTCGCCGGGCCGATGTTGAGCAGGTAGTCGTCGTCGACCAGCGCGGCGGCCGCGACGGAGCCGAACGAGCGAGTGACCGTGACGTCGTTGACCGCGATGGACACGACCTTCATGAGCTCGTTGGTGCGCTCGACGTGGATCAGATCGCCGGCGACGAAGACGGTGCCGTCGTCAACAGCCAGAACCGTCGCGCCGGCCGCGTAGCCGGCGCCGTTGTTGATCTGCGTGGTGCGCGACGACAGGCTCTGGCCGTACCAGTTGATCTCGGGCCGGTTCGTCTCCCGCTCGCGCTGCGTGCCGAGCAGGATGGCGGTGAGCGGCGCATCCTTGGCCGCGACATTGATGAAGATCTCCTGGGCCACATCGGGGTACATCACGCCGCCAAAGGCCAGTGTGGTGTTCGGATTCATTCCATTCTCGCTTTCTCAGTGTTGAGGTTGTGTACTGCTGATCTCTCTCCCCGCCGATTCACCCGGTTCGTGTCCCTTTGCACGAACCGGGTGACGGGTCGGATTTACAACGTGGCGGGTTTGAGCCCCTTGGCCGCTTCCATTGCCGCCGCCTTCTTCGCCTCCGCGCTGTCGGCCTGGCTCTTCTGTCCGCCCTCGCCTTCGGCGCTCGCGCCCAGGTCCGGGGCCTTGCCGCTGACCGTGGCGCTCTCGATGTACTCCATGAGCACGGCCTTGCGCTCCTCGTCGGACTTGGTGCCGGCGAAGAGGCGCTTGGCCAGCGCCGAGTCTTTCAACTTGGGCGCGTTCTTTGCCAGGAAGGCGGAGAGATCCGACTGGCTCTGCGCGGTGGCGCTGGCGGCGTCGTCGCGCGTCTTGAGCGCGGCGGCGATGCCGTCGTTGACGAGTTTGGCGACGGCGTCGGCGGTGAGTGCGCCGGGCTGTTCGGTGGTCTTGCCCTTGCCGGTCTCGCTGTCCTTGTTGCCCTTGCCAGCGATCTCGCGCGCCGAGTCGGCTTCGACGAGTCCCTTCACCTGCTCCTGAAGTTCGGCGACAGGCTTGACCTGCAAGACCAGCTCATTGACCTGCGTCGTGAGCGGCTTGATTGCTTCGGCGATGCCCTTCAGGATGGCCTCTTGGATCTGTTCCGGTGTCATGGGTGAGCGTCCTTTCTGGTGTTGCTCGTTTGTGTCTTTTCCAACGCCCAGGGATGGCTATCCCTGGGCGTTACCGTGTCTACGACACGGGCATCTCGTAAACCTCGATGCTCAGGTCGGCCTCGTTGCCGGCGTCGTAGTCGATGTAGACGTAGCCGGGATCAGTGCTGCCCGTGGGCTGGTTGTACACGCGCGGGCTGAAGGGTCCGAAGATGCGCACCGCGCCCGCAGGGATCGAAATCGTCTTGTCTTCGATGGCCTCGCCCTCGACCGCAGCGCCGGTAATGAACGTGATGTCCCGCGCCGCGATGCCCGTGTTCTCGACGCGCGCAAAGCGCGTGCCGTAGCGGGCGTTGCTCGGCGTGTTCTCGAACATGTGTCCGTCGGCGATGCCGACTGTTGGCGACGGCGTGAGGCCCGTCGCCGACGAGGGATCGAGCGTCTGTACGGTAAGTGCGATGCGTGCCATTGCGATCTCCGAAAGCCCAGGGATAGCCATCCCTGGGCGTTACAAGTCAAATGCGTCCTCTTGCCGCCGAAACTTCGTCTGGACTCAGGTTCTCACGGCTGGAACCGCGATCGCGGAACTCGCGCAAGGCCGCTTCGCCGGCCTCTGCGTCCCCGGGCGGTGACAGCCCGTCGACGTACGGTCGAGTGCCCTTCGAACAATTGGGATGGAACGGCGGTCCGCCGCCGGGCAGACTCGACAGCGCCGGCCACTTCCCACCGCTTCCATCGATCGAGCAGATGAGGCCGAGGTACGCCGTGCAGAAGTACTTGCTCACGCGTCCGGTGATGATGACCAGATTCACGTTGCTCTCGCGCAGCCGGTTGTGACGCGCCTGCACCGTCGCCTCGCGCGTGCGTGTGCGGACCAGCATCTCGGCGTAGTTGCGCACCCGCATCGTTGCCCCGCCGACCTGGATCATCCGGTTGCCCAGCCGTCGGTAACTGTCCTGGTCGTTCTGGCCCCTGAACAGCTCACGCACCTGCCGCTGGGCGAGGCGCGGGTCGCCGGTGATGAGTCCCTTGGCGATCGCGCGGCTCACGGCCGGGTCGCTGATCTCAGTCGTCGAGATCTTCCGCAGCAGGCGCTGGGCGTCCTGGCCGAGATTGTCGATCGCCGTGACGCTTGCGGCCGCAATGTCGCGGGCGATCACTTCGACGGCGCGCTCATCGACGCCGGTGAAGGTGCCGCGCACCGGGGCTGACTTGTCGCGCAGGCCGAGATCCCTGAGCTGGCTGATGCCCTGCTTCAGGCCGAGTTCGTACGAGTCGGTCGAGATCGCTTCGATGTGCGGGCGGATCGAGGCGCCGAAGCGGCGCGTGGCATTTTCGATCGCCAGGGCGAGACGCGCGGCGCGGGCTCGCTTGAACTGCTCGCTTCGTGAATCGGTGTCGAGCGAGACGGCCAGGGCTCTGACGATCTCGGTCGCGGCGCTGTCGTAGAGCTTGACCATCTCGCCGACGACGGCGTTGGGCACGCCCGAGTTGTAGTTCTGCGGCAGGCTCATGAGGATCACCCCGAGGATGGACAGCAGGCAGTTCATGCGGCGGCGTCTCCCGCGGCGGCGTCGCCCGCATCACCGGTGTCGATCGCACCCGGCTCGTCACCGCCGCTGAGCGTGGCGCCGGGGAAGCCCGCGCCGATGAGTGACTCGGTGCGCTGTTTGCTCTCGGCCTGGATGCGCTGGAGTTCCTCCAGTCCCTGTGTGGGGCCGTGGATCTGAATGAGCATCGTCTCCTGCGAGACCTGGCCGGCGGTGTGCATCTCGGCGAGTCCGCGATTGATCTCCTCGGGCGTGCGCGGCAGGCCAGGGTGCATTCTCACTTCAACAGGCGCGACCGGATAGCCGATCGGGCTGAGCTGCGCATCGAAGGCGCACGCCGTGTCGATGATGCGCTCCAGCACCGGCTCATTGGTCTGCTTGGTGAGTTGCGCCCGGCTCGTGGTCACCACGGCCTGGAGCATGAGCTTCTCATGACTCTCGGCCGCAGCGCCTTCCTTGAGGCCGATGAGCTCGGGCGACATCTCGAGCTGAATCATGAGGTAGCGCAGCAGACGGGCGAACGCGTCGAGCCCCTCGACGACCTTGGCGTCGAAGTCGATGTA
>DIDT01000060.1 GCA_002418285.1 Phycisphaerales bacterium UBA5793 | reverse complement strand
CAACTCGCGGCCGAGGCGGGCGGCGCGCTGTGCCTGCTGGCCCGGCCGCCGTGGGAGCGGCAGATGCTCTCGGCAGCGAACACGAGATGGGCGGTGCGGTGCTGCCCATCACTCACGACGTCAAGGCGATGGACCGTCGAACTGCTGCGCTGCAAGGGAGTGCAGCCCACTTCGCAGGCGGCGGCAGCGCGCTTGTGGACCCTGGAGCGCCACCATGCGACGCGCCATGTCGCTGTGGTTTCCGACGTTCTCAGCCGATCTCGTCAGGCGGAGGCTCAGCAGGCTCTCGCCCGACGCACCGGCTGAGCACCAGAGCCGGCGAAATGTCATCCTCCTCACCACGCAGGTGCATGGCCGCGAGATCATCGCGCGGCATTGCGATCGCGCTGCAGCACTGAGCATCACGGTGGGCATGGATCTGGCGCACGCTCGTTCGCTGTTGCCGACCGGGACCGCCCTGCACCTCGAGCCGCATCGTATCGATCGCGAACTGCAGGCTTTGCACGCGCTGGCCTGCTGGGCCTTGCGCTACTCCCCTCTTGCCGCGCCGGATCCGCCGGATGGGTTGTGGCTGGACATCACCGGCACCCAGCGCGTGCACCGCAGCGAATCGCGGCTGATTCGATCCGCGTCCGCTGCGACGGCGCGGCTTGGCTTTGCTAATCGCGTGGCGACGGCTTCGACGTTCGGCTGCGCCTGGGCCGCAGCGCGATTCGGTTCGCGCGACCTGGCTCGCATTCCCGACGGCAGTCAGCGGCAGGCGCTGGCCAACCTGCCCACCGCCGCACTGCGACTCGAGAATGAAACCGTCTACGGCCTCGAAGAAATCGGCGTCACCAACATCGGCCATCTGTTCGACCTGCCGCGTGCTTCGCTGGCTTCACGTTTCGGCTCGGAAGTCATCGACCGGCTCGATCAGGCGTTGGGACTGATGTTCGAGCAGATCGACCCGGTGCGCCCGCAACCCCCGCCTCAAGTGGAACTGATCTTCGACGGTCCGACCGATCAGTGGGAGTCGATCGAAGCGGCGGCGCGGCAGGCGCTCGAGCAACTCGCCGGCCAACTGGCTCAGCGCGAGCGCGGCGTGCGGCGGCTCGACGTGGAACTGCTGCGCCCGCTGACCGAAGCAGAGCGGTTCACCATCGATCTGAGTCGTGCGAGTCGAAGTATCAAACATCTCTGGTCGCTCCTGCACTCCCGGCTCGAGCGCATCGATCTCACTGCCGGGGTCGAGGGCGTTGTGCTCACTGCTTCGCGCACCGCGCGGTTGCGTCATGAACAGGCATGCAGCGATGCGCTCGGCGGAAAGAGTGAAAGTGAGTCGAGCCGGGCGTGGGGCGAACTTGTCGACACGCTCGTGCAGCGACTGGGCGTCGATCGCGTGCTGCGCGTCGCGGCGGTCGAATCGCACCTGCCCGAGTCGTGCTTTCGCCAGCACTCGGTGATGGAGCCACCTGTGAAATCCGATGCGGAACTGACCGGCGCTGATCGTCCGACACTGCTGTTCACTCAGCCCGAGCCGGTGGAGGTCACCGCGCTGACGCCCGACGGGCCGGTGATGACCATCCGCTGGCGCGGCCAGTGGCGGCAGGTCATTGCGTGTGTCGGTCCCGAACGCCTTGGACCCGAGTGGTGGCGCTGGCGCACGGCACAGGGTGAAGCGAGCACTAGTGCGCAACGTCGCCGTCTGGTGCAGTTGCGAAACCAGTGTCGCGAAGCACCGCCCGATCGCGATTACTTTGCACTCCAGACGGAAGCGGGACGGTGGATGTGGGTGTGCCGGCAGGCAGGTACGGGGCGCTGGTTCGTGCACGGGCAGTGGAGTTGATGCGTGCCGGAGAATGAATTTCCCAAACTCAAGCCGCACCCGTTTGTGCAGGCCAAGACGCGCGTGGAGGCGATGGCGCAAGCGGTCTCGGATTCGTTATCAACGCAGTACGACGCAGGCGCAGCGCCTCCATACGCAGAATTGTGCGTCACGAGCAACTTCACTTTTCTCACCGGCGCGAGCCACCCCGAGGAGTTTGTCGAGCAGGCGGCGGCGCTGGGCTATCGCGCCATCGGACTCACGGACCTGCACACACTCGCCGGCGTGGTGCGGGCCCACGTTGCCGCGAAAGAGTCGTGTATCCATTTCGTGCTCGGCACGCGCCTGCCGCTTACCGATATGAATGGCCTGACGGTTTGCGTCTATCCGACCGACCTGCCCTCGTATCGCCGGCTGTGTCGACTGCTCACCACCGGCAAACGCCGCACGACCAAAGGCAAATGTGAACTGGGCTTTGATGATCTCGCTGCACACGCGCAGGATCTGTTGGCGGTCGTGATTCCGGATGGCCTGCCCGATGAAGGCTTCGCCGAATCGCTGATGCGCTTGCACACCTGTTTTGATGATGACCGCCTCTCGCTGGCGGCGAACTGGCTCTACGGCCCGGATGACGCCGAGCGGTTTGAGCGGCTGAGTGATCTCGCGCGCCGTTGCGGCGTGCCGCTGGTGGCGACCAATGACGTGCATCACCACATCCCCGAGCGGCGCATGCTGCAGGATGTACTCACCTGCATCCGCCACGGCTGCACGCTTTCCGAGGCGGGCTTTCGCCTGCACGCCAACGCCGAGAGGCATCTCAAGAGCCCCGAAGAGATGCACCGCCTCTTTGCCGGCTGTCCAGAGGCGATCGAGCGGGCGATCGAGATTGCCGACCGCACGCGCGGCTTCAATCTCGATCAGATCCGCTACGAGTATCCCGATGAAGTCGTCCCGTCCGGCTGCACGCCGATGAGTCATCTGCGCGATCTCGTCTGGGACGGCGCAAAGCGTCTGCACCACAATCGGATCCCCGACAAGGTGCGCGGCCAGATCGAGCACGAATTCGAACTCATCGACGAACTCAATTACGCCCCCTACTTCCTGACGGTCTACGACCTCGTGAAGTATGCCCGCAGCCTCGATCCGCCCATTCTCTGCCAGGGGCGCGGAGCGGCGGCGAATTCGGCGGTGTGTTACTACCTCGGCGTCACGGCCGTCGATCCGACGCGCATCAACCTGCTCTTTGAACGCTTCGTGAGCCGGGAGCGCAATGAGCCTCCTGACATCGACATCGACTTCGAACACGAGCGGCGCGAGGAAGTCATCCAGTACATCTATCGCAAATACGGGCGCGATCGAGCGGCGCTGACGGCTGAAGTAATCTCCTACCGGCGGCGCAGCGCGGTGCGCGACGTCGGCAAGGCGCTGGGGCTGTCGCTCGATTGCGTTGATCGACTCGCCAAGGACATCGCCTGGTGGGACGGCGGCGTGCTCGATCCGAAACACCTGCGCGGCATGGGACTCAACCCCGACGATCCGATCCTGCAGTGGCTCGCGCGGCTCGTGGGCATGTTGCTCGGCTTCCCGCGCCACCTCTCGCAACACGTCGGCGGATTCATCATCACCCGCTCGCCGCTGTGTGAACTCGTGCCCGTCGAAAACGCAGCAATGCCTGATCGCACCGTCGTCGAGTGGGACAAGGACGACATCGACGCGATGGGCATGCTCAAGGTGGATGTGCTCGGGCTGGGCATGCTCAGTGCGATTCGCCGCTGTCTCGAACTCATCAACCTTCACCACACCAAGAACCTGACTCTGGGCACGGTTCCGGCGGAAGATCCGGAGACGTACGAGATGATCCGACATGCCGACACGGTCGGCGTATTCCAGATCGAGAGTCGAGCCCAGATGTCGATGCTGCCGCGACTCAAGCCGAAGAACTTCTACGACCTCGTCATCGAAGTGGCGATCGTGCGCCCGGGGCCGATCCAGGGCGACATGGTGCACCCCTACCTGCGACGGCGTGCTGGCGAGGAAAAGATCGAGTACGTGCATCCGGCGATCGAAGAAGTGCTCAGTCGAACGCTCGGCGTGCCGCTCTTCCAGGAGCAGTGCATGGCCCTGGCGGTGAAAGCGGCGGGTTTTACGCCGGGTGAGGCGGATCAATTGCGCCGGGCCATGGCGGCATGGAAGCGCAAGGGCGATCAGATCTATCGCTTTGGCGCGAAACTCATCGACGGCATGGTGCGCAACGGCATCCCGCTCGATTTCGCCCAGCGCTGCTTCGAACAGGTCAAGGGTTTCAGCGAGTATGGCTTTCCCGAAAGCCACGCGGCGTCGTTCGCACTGCTCGCTTATGCCTCGGCGTGGATGAAGCGCCACTATCCAGCCGAGTTCGTCGCGGCGATCATCAACAGTCAACCGATGGGTTTCTACGCCCCGGCTCAACTCGTACGCGATGTGAAAGAGCATGGCGTCGAGGTGCGCAGCGTCGATGTGAATGTCAGTCACTGGGACTGCACGATCGAAGATGGCGCCCTGCGCCTGGGCATGCGCCTGGTCAAGGGCATGAAAGAGGACGATGCACAGCAGTTGCGCACCGCTGTCGTGCAGCGCGGCCGTTTCGATACGATGACCGACCTCTGGCGCGCCAGCAAGGCGCCGGCCGCGGCGCTGCGAAGGCTCGCATCGGCCGACGCGTTCGGCTCAATGGGATTGACGCGACAGCAGGCGCTCTGGCACGCTCGGCTGCTGCGCGATGATGATCTGCCGCTTTTTGACACCGTGAACGAATCTATAGAGCCCGCAGCAAAGCTGCCCGGCATCCGGCAGCAGCGACAAGTGGTGCTCGATTACAACGCAACGGGCCTGTCGCTCAAGGCGCATCCGGTATCGTTCGCGCGATCACGACTCGACGCATTGGGAGTGATGCCTTGCGCCGAACTGGCCAACGCCCAGCGCGTGCCGGATGGGGCTCGCATCAAGGTGGCGGGCATCGTGCTCGTGCGGCAGCGACCGGGCACGGCCAGTGGGGTGACCTTCATCACGCTCGAAGATGAAACAGGAATCAGCAACCTTATCGTGTGGAAACGCACTTACGAACGCTTTCGACGTGAAGCAAGTGCGCGGCTGGTCATCGCCCACGGCCAGGTGCAGCGCGAAGGCGAAGTCGTGCATGTCGTGGTCAGACGACTCAGGGGATTCGACGAAGCACTCGACGGCCTGAGCGCGAACTCGCGCGATTTTCGCTAGCCTGCCGCGTCATACGCCTGCTTGAGCCATCCGGTCAGCTGCTTGTCGACATCCTTCACGCTGGCAAGACGAACGCGGTGCGAAACCATGGCGTTGAAACTACCGGACGCTTCGAGCCGATCCGTCGGCTTCTCGCCCTTGAGATTGATACCCACATCGAGGCGCGTACCTGTGGATGGCTGGAGAATCGCAAACTGCTTGGCGCGGCGGACGCTGACGTACGCCTTCTTCGGCGCGAACTCGACATCCTTGCCAAACCTACCGATGGCAGCGACAAGCGCATCGTAGAGAGGCTTGAGCCCTGCCTTGGCGCCGCTGTACTGCGCCGCAACCAGATCGTCAGGCGCCGCATCAAACGCTGCGGACTTGAGCGTCGAATGGGCGATCAGATTTGCGTAGCCGTGCGTCAGGCCGTGGTCCTTCTTGAGCATGGCAACGATCTCGCCATGCTTGGGGAGTTTGGAGGCACTGGCGATCTTGACCCACTGCTCCAGCGTCTTGCCGGTCTTCTCCTTGAGATTGGCAATCATCGTGGCAGTGGCTTCTTCAGGTGATTTGGCCATGGCGGTATCACTCTCCGGGAAATCAGTGTGACTTGGTGGTACCCGATCCTGGGGATCGAGTCTTCTTTTGCCGCGCGGTTCCTGTGGCGGAAGGCTTGTTCGTCCCACCGTCAGTCAAGCCGCGCTCGGCCGGCACGTGGCGTTCGATGATGCAGTCAACCAGGCGGCGCGCGATGGCGATGGTGTCCGGATTGCCCGTGACGCTGCGCGTGACGTACAGACCCTCGATGACGAGGCAGAACTCCTCGGCAAAGGCATCGGGGTCGATGACACCTGCACGTTCGGCGAGTTCAAAGACAAACTCCTCGATGGCGCGCTTGTGCTGAAGCGCAGCGGCATGAGCGGGATCATGCGGCAGAGGAAACTCCATCGCGGCGTTGACGAAGATGCAGCCGTGAAAGTCTTCATCGCCAATGACGCGCTGGACCACGCCCAGCAGCGCCTCGATCTGCCCTCGTGCCGTGCGACCGCCCACGTCGCGCACCATGGTTCGAAAGGCGCCCTGCAGAAAGCGGTCGACGTCCTCGAGCACGCCGACCATCAAGTCGTCTTTGCTCTGAAAGTGCTTGTAGAAGGCGGTCTTGCTGATCCCGACGTCGCTGAGCACGGCATCAATACCGACGTTGCGAAAGCCGTCGCGATAGAAACGCTGGCGGGCCGCATCGATCAGTTTCTGGCGGGTACTCACGGGCATGCATCGCCTCCCACGACTCCGACGGGGTTGACCTGTAGTCAACCGGAAGTGTACTCCAAGTAGATTGGCAGGAGGAGCAACGCAGTCGATACTTGGCTCAACCTCAACGAAAGGAGCCTCTCATGTATCGCAAAACGTTCTTCATCTACGGTCTGGCCTGCCACCTGCTGTTCCTGCTCGTCTACGCCTGGATGGCGGTCTTCGTGGGCAACTTCGGCTTCGGGTACGTTCGGACCATCGACGGGCCCCTTGAAGGCTCGATCCTCGGTGCGGTGCTCATCAACCTCGGGCTGATCGTCGCCTTCGGCGTGCAGCACTCGGTGATGGCCCGCCCGACGTTCAAGCGGTGGTGGACGCGATTCGTTCCCGAGCCGATCGAGCGCAGCACCTACGTGCTTTTCTCCTGCATCGCCATGGCGGCGCTGCTCTGGTTCTGGCAACCTCTGGGCGGCGTCGTCTGGAACGTAAGCGATCCGGCCGGCCGCTGGGTCATGCACGGCTTGTTCGCCATCGGATGGCTCATGGTGCCGGCGGTCAGCCTGCTGATCAACCACTTCGACCTCTTCGGCACCCGGCAGGTCTGGTTGCACCTGAAGGGTGAGGCGTACACCCATCTGCCCTTCCGCAAGCCGTCGATCTACAAGCAGATTCGCCACCCGTTGTACGTCGGCTGGCTGATCGCCTTCTGGGCCACGCCGACCATGACCGTCGCCCATCTGCTCTTCGCGCTCGGGATGACGGCGTACATCCTCATCGCCATCCCGTTCGAAGAGCGCAACCTGATCCAGCATTTCGGCCGCAAGTACGTGGATTACAAGCGCGAGGTCGGCGGCCTGGTCCCGCGCATCTCGATGCCGAGTGATCACGGCGACTCGCAGGAAGGACTTGCTGAATCATGTGCCTGAGATTCCTCGACACCGTCAAACCAACGACCATTACTCACATTGCCAGTTCGCCAAGGAGAACTCTCATGAAGAACCTCGCCATTGTCGTCCGCGACGACGGATACGACAAACTGCTCACGCCGCTGACGTTCGCGTACACCCAGGCGCAGCGCGGCGTACAGGTCGACATCCTCTTCGTGCTCTGGGCTGTCAAGACCCTGACGAACGACGGTGTTCGCTCTCTGCACATTGAAGGCCGGCATGCGGAGGACGAGCAGTGGCTGCGTGAACGGCTCGCGGAAGAAGGCGATCCGGTAGAGATCCACGATTTCCTCCGCGCCCTCAAGGCAACGGGCAACGTCGGGCTGTACGCCTGCCGCCTGGCGTCGGCGACGTTTGACGTCAATGACAGCAACCTGCTTCCCGAAGCGGACGGCATCGTGGACCCGGCCTGGTTTCTCAATGACCGCGCCGCAACGGCGGATCACTGCCAGTATTTCTGATCCAGTGGCGCACAGACTCTGACTCACGTCCTGAAGCGCGGGACCAATGAAAAGACCGCCGGCGTGTGCCGGCGGTCTTTCTCATTCGTTGTGATGATCGACCTCAGTTCGACCCGACCTCTTCACCGCGAAGACTGTCGACGACTTCAACGGTCGAACCGTTGGTCGCGGCGGGGACCGCACTCATTTCCTCGGACTCGTAGTAGTCTTCGGATTCCTCCTCGATGGCTTCCACGCCTGCGGCGGGCACGACGCGAATCGCCTGGTGCGACTTGAAGCCGGTGCCGGCCGGGATGAGGTGGCCGAGCAGGACGTTCTCCTTGAGACCGGAGAGCGGGTCCATTGCCCCGCGAAGCGCGGCCTCGGTAAGCACCTTGGTCGTTTCCTGGAACGACGCGCCACTGAGCCACGACTCGCTCTGCAGCGACGCCTTGGTGATCCCGAGCAACAGTGTCTTGGCCGACGCGGGACGCGCCCGCTTGGCCTTGGCGCCGTGCTTGCCCGCGGCCTCGGCCTGGGCGTTGGCTTCGCGGATGTCATCCTTGGTAACCAGCGCGCCAACGGGCAAGGCGGTGTCGCCGGCGTCGGAAATGCGTCCGTAGCGGGCGATCTGATCGTTCTTTCCGCGGAAGATGAACTTGTCGACGACTTCGTTGGGCAGCAGATCGGTGTCGCCGCTGTTCTCGACGCGCACCTTGCCGAGCATCTGTCGCAGGATGATCTCGACGTGCTTGTCGTTGATGGGCACGCCCTGCGCGCGGTAGACGTTCTGCACTTCCTCGAGCATGTAGCTGTACAGCGCGTCATCGCCCTTGATGCGCAGGATGTCGTGCGGCACGAGCGGGCCCTGCGTAAGCGGGTCGCCGGCATTGACATAGTCGCCGGCGTGGACGAGCAGCAACTTGTCCTGCGGCACGTGGTGGTCCTTTTCGATGCCGGCTTCGGAGACGACGCGAATGGTCATCTTGCCCTTGCGTTTGTCGGAGTACAACTCGACCGTGCCGGATATCTCGGCGATGATCGCGGGATCCTTGGGCTTGCGGGCTTCGAAGATCTCGGTGACGCGAGGCAGACCGCCGACGATGTCGGCTGAACCGGCCACGGCCTTGGGCTGGCGAGCGAGCATGTGGCCAACCTTGATGACCTGGCCTTCCTTCACTTCGATGCGCGCCTTGGCGGGCAGGTAGTGGAAGTCGAGGATGTTGCCCGAGGGGTCGGCAATGAGAATCTGCGGGTGCTTCTCACCCTTGTGCTCGATGACGACCAGCGCGGCCTTGCCACCACCGGTCGCTTCTTCGCGCACTGTTTCGCCAATCTCAATGTCCTTGAACTGCACGGCACCCGACTTTTCGGCGAGAATCGGCGCACGGTGGGGATCCCACTCAACCATCACCTGGCCCTTGCGAACCTTGTCGCCGTTGCGCACGCGGATCCATGAACCGTAGTCGATCTTGTAGCGATCGAGTTCGCGTTCGCGAGCGTCGCGAATGATGAGTTCGCCGTTGCGCTTGAGAGCAGTGAGGATGAGATCGCCGTTGTCGTCTTCGACTTCGACTTCGTTGCAATCGAGCAGTTCGACGGTGCCGGCTGCGGACGCTTTATGCGACGTTTCGACGAGGGTGCGCTGCGCGACACCGCCGGTGTGGAACGTCCGCATGGTGAGCTGCGTACCAGGCTCGCCGATCGATTGGGCGGCGATGATGCCGACGGCCAGGCCGCTCTCGACGACGTCGCCGGTGGAGAGGTCCATGCCGTAGCACTTGGAGCAGATGCCCATGGCGGTATCGCACGTCAGCGGGCTGCGGACTTCGAGGGTGTCGATGCCGAGTTCCTCGATGCGGGCAGCGCGATCCGCGTCAATGATCTGCCCGGCTTCGACGATGTTCTCGTCGGTCATCGGATTAACAATGGCCTGGCAGCTCGTGCGGCCGAGGATGACTTCGCGAAGCGGCACGTCGACTTCCTCGCCCTTGTACACCGCTCGCTTGGCAATGCCCTTCTTGGTGCCGCAGTCGCGTTCGACGACAATGACGGACTGCGCGACATCGCACAGCTTGCGCGTGAGGTAGCCGGAGTCCGCGGTCTTGAGCGCGGTATCAGCCAGACCCTTACGGGCACCGTGGGTCGAGGAGAAGTACTCAAGCACGCTCAAGCCTTCACGGAAGTTGGCCTTGATGGGCGTCTCAATGATTTCGCCGCTGGGCTTACTCATGAGACCGCGCATGCCGGCGAGCTGCTGCATCTGGCTGATGTTGCCTCGGGCGCCCGAGTCGCTCATCAGGTAGACGGGGTTGAGATAGAGCTTGCCTTCCTTCGAGTCGAGCGGCACGGGGTTGCCGTTCTCGTCGCGGCGGTCGTGCTTGAGCGTTTCCACGAGGTGCTTGGTGACTTCTTCGCGGCAGTGGGCCCAGAGGTCGAGCAACTGGTTGTAGCGTTCGCGCTCGGTAATGGCGCCTGCCTCGTAGGCCCGTTCGACCTGGTCGACCTTCTTCTGCGTCTTGTCGATTTCCTCGTACTTGGCCTTGGGAATGCGCAAGTCGGTAATTCCGAACGACAAGCCGGCGAGGGTGGACTGCTTGAAGCCCAGTTCCTTGAGGCCGTCGAGCAGATCGAGCGTGGCGGAGCGGCCGAGTCGAACGAAGGTGTCGTCGATGACGCGGCTGCCGCCCTTCTTGGCGAGGGTGCAGTTGTAGAACGGCACACCCTTTGGAAGGATGTCATTGAAGATGCACCGCCCGACGGTGGTGCGAATGCGTGTGCCTGCCTTGACGATCTCGACCGGTCCCCCCTGCGCATTGACCACTTCGGTCACATTCGGCAGGCGCACGAACACCGGCTCGTGCGTCTGGATCTGCCCGTGATCTAGCGCGAGCATCGCCTCCATTGGATCCTTGAATTGGCGGAGCTTCGAGTCGTCCTTCTCCGTCGGCTGGATGGCGGTGATGTAGTAGACGCCAAGCACGATGTCCTGGCTGGGCGGCATCACAAGGCGCCCGCTCGCCGGCGAGAAGATGTTATTCGTCGAGAGCATGAGCACGTGGGCCTCGGCCTGCGCCTCGATGGAGAGCGGAAGGTGGACGGCCATCTGGTCGCCGTCGAAGTCGGCATTGAAGCCGTGGCACACGAGCGGGTGAATGCGAATTGCGTTACCTTCCACGAGCACGGGCTCGAAGGCCTGAATTCCCATGCGGTGCAACGTGGGAGCACGATTGAGCATGACCGGGTGCTGGTAGATCACCTCCTCGAGGATGTCCCACACTTCCGGATCGCGCCGTTCGAGCATGCGCTTGGCGCTCTTGATCGTGTCGGCAAACCCGTGCTCTTTGAGCTTGCGGATGATGAAGGGCTGGTAGAGTTCCAGTGCGATCTTCTTGGGCAGGCCGCACTGATTCAGCTTGAGTTCCGGACCGACGACGATAACCGAGCGAGCGGAGTAGTCGACGCGCTTGCCCAGCAGGTTCTCGCGGAAGCGCCCCTGCTTGCCCTTAATCATGTCGGTGAGCGACTTGAGCGGGCGACCGCTGGAACCGAGCACGGGGCGACGGCAACGGCCGTTATCAAACAGCGCATCGACTGCTTGCTGAAGCATGCGCTTCTCGTTGCGGATGATGACCTCGGGTGCGTTGAGGTCCATCAGTTTCTTGAGGCGGTTGTTGCGGTTGATGATGCGGCGGTAGAGATCGTTGAGATCGCTCGTCGCAAAATTGCCCGATTCGAGCAGTACGAGCGGACGCAGTTCCGGCGGGATAACCGGGATGACGTCCATGACCATCCAGGTGGCGTCGTTCTCGCTGCCGCGAATCTGCTCGATGAGCTTGAGTCGCTTGGAAAAGTCCTTGATCTTCTGCTTGCTGCGGGTCTTGCTGAGGTCTTCGCGAATCGCCGCAGCCTCGGTATGCAAGTTGAGGCGCTCGATGAGTTCGCGCACGGCCTCGGCGCCCATCTTGGCCTTGAAGGCCGAGCCGTACTGCTCGGAGGCGACGCGGAACTCGTCTTCCGTGAGCATCTGTCGATACTCGAGCGGAGTGTCGCCCGGATCGAGGACGACGTAATCCTGGAAGTAGATGATCTTCTCGAGATCGCTCGTCTTCATCCCGAGCAGATTCCCCAGGCGGCTGGGCAGGGCCTTGAAGAACCAGATGTGCACGATGGGCGAGGCGAGGTTGATATGCCCCATGCGCTTGCGGCGCACGCGACTGTGGGTCACCTTAACACCGCAACGATCGCAGATGATGCCCTTGTACTTGGTGCCCTTGTACTTGCCGCAGGCGCACTCGTAGTCGCGCTCAGGGCCGAAGATGCGCTCGCAGAACAGGCCGTCCTTTTCAGGCCGGTAGGTTCGATAGTTGATCGTTTCGGGCTTCTTGACCTCGCCAAAGGACCACGACCGAATGTCGGTCGGGCTGGCCAGCATGACCTTCACACTTGCATAGTCGTTGACGCGATCGTAGAAAGTTTCGGACATAGTGCTTCCTGTCGCAGGTCGTTATCGTGTTCGCGGCGGTGGGCCGCGTGGTCTTCATCTCGGTTCCGCAGTCACCCTTCAGGTGGCTGAGGCGTCTTCAAATCCAAGCCAGAGCTTCAGGTCGATTTCTTGCGGGAACATTCGTTTCAATCGCTTCACATCATCCTGATAGATCTCGGTCAGCAACCCTCTCGTTTCATCCGGCAGCGGATCCGTCACTTGCCGCTGCACGTTCACCGGCGTTTGCATTCCCTCGGGCACGAACGAGTCGTGCAGGCCGAGGAAGCGGTATGTTCGGGCGATCATCTCCGTGGGTCTCGCTTTGCATTGCTCATACTGGAGCACGAGCAGGCGCTGCCGGGGGATGATTCGCACGAGCGTGTCGCACTGGGCGGCGTACATGCCGTTCCAGATCGACTCCTTTCGCAGAGCGTACCCCTTGATCACTTGCCTTCGAACGCCCGCCGCGAGCATGCCGCCGAAACGCTGTTTGAACTCATGATTGAAACCCGACTCGTATCGCGTGACGGGATTGCGGAACATCACGAGGACTCTGGCATCCGGAGCAGCCTGCTGAAGTCGGCGAATCGAATAGGGACTGGCGAGGTAGTTCGGAGTCCACTCGCCGCAGAGCATTCCCTCGGGGCGTGCAAATGCGGCGTGATACGTTTCGATGTCGCCGGCCGTCATCGGCCGTTCGAAGAAGTGCGTGAGGTAATGCATCTCCTTTCGCTTGAACAGATTCTGAGCGACGCCGGGATGAGCTTCGATGAGCCCGGTCCACCACGATGTGCCGCTCTTTTGCGTTCCAACTCCGATAAAATCCGGCGGTGCGATTCGCTTCTCACCTGCTGGGGGCAGTTCGCTGCGTGTCCACGGCCGAGCCAGCCTTCGAATGGGGAACGGGGCAAGCACGTTGCCAAGTCCCGCGTATTCGAGAGCGTATCGAACTGCGTTGACAAACGGGTGATCCGCCACCGTTGACCGCCGCACGTCCTTTCTCTGATCTTCCCGTCCGAATCCAATTTCCGCCGTCTTGAACAGCTCTGCATCAGCCGCAGAATCGCTACAAGATGGCCGCGCTCTCGATTGCCTTCTTCTCCAGGGTCACGTTCATGCCCAGTCCCCGGATTTCATTGCACAACACGTCGAAGGCGACGGGCATGCCGGCTTCGAGCGAGTTGGTACCCTTGACCATCGATTCGTAGATCTTGGTGCGGCCTTCGACGTCGTCGCTCTTGACCGTGAGCAGTTCCTGAAGCACGTAGGCAGCGCCGTATGCCTCGAGGCCCCACACTTCCATTTCGCCGAAGCGCTGACCGCCCGTGCGCGCCTTGCCGCCAAGAGGCTGCTGGGTGATAAGGCTGTAGGGCCCCGTGGCCCGGGCGTGAATCTTGTCATCAACGAGGTGGTGCAGTTTGAGCAGATACATGTACCCGACAGTAGTCTTCTGTCGGAACGCCTCGCCGGTGCGGCCGTCGTACAACTGCGCCTTGCCGCCGCGCGGCATGTGAGCGAGCAGTTCGCGCTCACCCGGAGGCAGATGCGTGTCTTCGCATTCCTTCAGTCGCGTCCTGACGTGGGTATTCGCCTCGTCGATGGCCGCGTGAACTTCCTCTTCCGTGGCGCCGTCGAAGACGGGAGTCACGGCTTGGAAGCCGAGGACTCGCGCCGCCCAACCCAGGTGGGTCTCGAGAATCTGGCCGACGTTCATGCGGCTTGGCACGCCGAGCGGGTTGAGCAGGATGTCGATCGCCGTACCGTCTTCGAGGAAAGGCATTTCCTCTTCGGGGACGATGCGGGCAATGACGCCCTTGTTGCCGTGGCGGCCGGCCATCTTGTCACCGACGGACAATTGCCGCTTGGTGGCGAGGTAGACCTTGACCATTTCCAGCACGCCAGACGGCAGCTCGTCGCCGCGCTTCATGTGGGCAAGCTTGCGTTGCTTTTCCTGCTCGATGGCGTTGATGCGCTGGCGGAACTGGTTGTGGATGACCGCGCATTCTTCGCGGAGTTCCTTGCCGCCCTTGACCCACTTGATGTCAAAGTCGCGGATCTGTTCGATGATGACGGCGGCGATATTCGACGCGCCCACGGTCTGACGCGTATTCGGGTCGACAATGGGCGAGCCGACGATTTCGTTCATCTGTGAGATCATCTGGCGGAAGAGATCGATGGCCTTTTCGTCCATCGCTTCGCTGTACGCGTTCATGTCGCGCGCCAACTGCTTCTTCTGCTCATCCGTCATGTGCATGCGGCGGCTGAATCGCTTGGCGCCGATCACGATGCCTTCAGTGCCGGCCGGGACTTCGAGCGAGTCGTTCTTCACGTCTTCGCCCGCGCGGCCGAAGATCGCATGGAGCAGTTTTTCTTCGGGACTCAGCTCGCTCTTGCTTTTGGGCGACACCTTGCCGACGAGAATGTCACCCGGCTTGACGCGAGCGCCGATGCGGATGACGCCGTTTTCGTCGAGGTTGCGAAGCATCTTCTCACTGACATTGGGAATGTCGCGGGTGAACTCCTCGCGCCCAAGCTTGGTCTCGCGGATTTCCACGTCGAACGCGTCGATGTGGATCGAAGTAAACACGTCATCCTTGAGCAGGCGCTCGTTGATGACAATCGCGTCTTCGAAGTTGTACCCATCAAAGGTCATGAAGCCGACGAGTGCGTTCTTGCCTAGAGAGAGTTCGCCCAGCTTGGTCGATGCGCCGTCGGCGATGATCTGCCCCTTCTTGACCTTCTGGTCGAGCATCACCACGGGCTTCTGGTTCTGGCAGGTGCGTTCGTTGAGGCCGGCAAACTTGCGCAGCGCGTATTCGTCAGTGTTGTCGATCACGATCATCTCGGAATCGACGTACGTCACCACGCCGCCGTTGCGGGCGCGAACCACCATGCCGCTGTACAGGCCAACTTCCTTTTCCAGTCCCGTCGAGACCACGGGCGGATCGGTCTTGATGAGCGGAACCGCCTGACGCTGCATGTTGGAACCCATGAGCGCGCGATTGGCGTCGTCGTGCTCGAGGAACGGAATGAGCGCGGCCGAGACACCGACGATCTGCTTGGGCGTGATGTCGATGAAGTTGAGATCCGAAGAATCGACCTGGGCCAGATCGCCATTGACGCGAGCGAGAACGAGCCCCTTGTGGATCTTGCCGTCGAGATCAATGACGTCGGCCGGCGCGAGGATGGATCGCATCTCTTCATCGGCGCGAAGGTACTGGATCTCACCCGTCGCCTTGCCTTTGGTCACCTTGCGATACGGCGTGAGCACGAAGCCGTACTCGTCGATCATCGCGTAGATGCCAAGCGAAGCAATGAGGCCGATGTTCGTGCCTTCCGGCGTTTCGATCGGACAGATGCGGCCGTAGTGCGAAATGTGAACGTCACGGACTTCAAAGCCGGCGCGCTTGCGGTTCAGGCCGCCCGGCCCAAGCGCTGAAAGACGCCGCTCGTGGGCCAGCATGCTCAGCGGATTGGTCTGGTCGACGACCTGCGACAGTTCGCTGCGGCCGAAGAAGAAATCAATGCTGCTGCTGATGCTCTTGGTGTTGACGAGGTCGGCGATCTTCGAGAGTTCATCTGGATCCTTGACGCTCATGCGTTCCTGCACCGTGCGGCGCAGTTTCAGGAAGCCCTTGCGAATCTCTTCGACGGCCAGTTCGTCCAGCGTGCGCAGGCGACGGTTGCCGAGATGGTCGATGTCATCGACGTACGCGTTGTTGCGAGCGCTGCGAAGATCGAGGATGTACTGAATGACGAGGCGGAAGTCTTCGCCGCGCAGGCGGAGAATGTCCTCGGGCACATCAAGATCAAACTTGCGGTTGATGCGGAAACGGCCGACGCGGCCAAGGCGATAGCGATTGTCGTCGAAGAACTTCTCTTCGAAGAGCGTCTTGGCCTTGTTCACCTGCGGCGGATTACCGGGGCGAAGACGGGTGTAGATCTTCAGCAGGGCCTGCTCGTACTCGTTGCTCGTCAGCTCGCTGAAGATGTCCAGGCGCTCTTCGGCAAGCGTATTGAGAATGAGCGGGTCGACGCTGCCGGTAATGACGCGCACCTTCTTGAGGTTTGACGCCTGGATCGCAGCCAGGGCTTCACCGATCTGCCGACCGACGCCGACGAGTTCTTCGCCGCTTTCGGTATCGACGATCGTCTCGGCGGCGTAATGCTCCTCGCGGAGATTCGCGGCGGTCACTTCACTCACGTCGTAGAACAAATCAATCAGCTTGTCGGTCGTGGCGTAGTCCGGTTCAAGCGATCGCAGGAAAGTGGTCGCGGCGATCTTGGTGCTCTGGTCGATTCGCATCGCCAGAACGTCCTTCTTGGTCACCTCGAGTTCGATCCACGAGCCGCGCTCGGGGATGATGCGGGCGCTGTGCAGCGGGCGGTCCGCCTCAGCCGACACCACGCCGAAGTCGACGCCCGGGCTGCGGTGCAGCTGGCTGACGATGACGCGCTCGGCGCCGTTGACGATGAACTCACCGCCGCCCATCATGATGGGCAGTTCGCCGAGGTAGATCTCCTCCTGGGCGATGTCGGGGTGGTTCTCTCGAACCAGCCGAACGGCGACTCGGAACGGCCGCGCGTACGTCAGTCGCAGCTCGCGGCACTCGTCCGGCGTGTAGCGCGGATTGTCGAGCGTGTAATACAGGTATTCAAGTCGCATCGTCCCGTCGTACGACTCAATAGGAAAGACCTCGCGCAGCATCGCCTCGAGCCCCATGCTCGTCACGCGGCCGTCGGCGTCTTTATCAAGTTGGAGGAAACGTTCGTAGGCCGATTCCTGCACCGCCACCAGATTGGGGACTGGAATCGCATCGCCACGCTTGGAAAAATCGCGCACGTTCATCGTGGGCATGTACTACCCCTGATCAATGAAACTGGGCCGAACCGGGAACGGTCGGCCTTGACATGACGGACTCTGAAAATTGAAACTCACCTCGGCTCGCGCACAGCCAAAAAGGATAGCCCCTCCGGAACATCAAAACAAACATCTGTCAAGTAAAAATTGAAGAAAAAAACATGAGCAGTAACTGCCTTCAGCATAAATACTTACAACCACGATCCTACGGTAGATGAAGCCCCTGTGACGCTCCGGGTGCCTCGAACCGGGGAAATCTGGTCCGACACTTGCAGTATTTCCCATTGTGAAAAGAATCCAGTCCACTCCCGCGGGAGTCCGCTTCCTTCTCAAAGTCGTCCCCGGCGCCAGTCGCAGCGCGATCGCCGGTTGGCTGGGAGATCGCCTCAAGGTACGCGTCAGCGCGCCACCTGAGCAAGGCAAGGCCAATCAGGCCGTCTGCCATACCCTTGCCAAGGCCTTGGGTGTCTCCCCGCGCGCCGTGGAGATCGTCGCGGGTCACACTTCGGCGGAGAAGACGGTGGAGATTCTCGGCGTTACGATCGACGACGCGGCGGCCCGCTTGCCGGGTTGACCCGCACCCAATGCTCGCTCCCTAGGGAATCTGAACTACGTTGCTGGTCACGCAGCCTTCCTGCGGATCGCCAACGACCATCTGCAGATAGCCGCCGCAGAATCCCGCCGAGGCGCGCCCGGTCAATCGCCCTTCACCCTCGGACCCGGTTCTGAAGTGCCGCACGACGCGTAGATTGCCGGTGATCTCCAGTTGCACGCCCCAACAGGGTTCGAGCAGGATGTACGAGCCGAGGCGCGATCCGTAGAAGACTCCCGCCCACCGATCGGGTCGGGTTCGATCCCACGCGATGCTGACGTAGCCGGGGCATTCGCCACCGACTGCCAGGAACGGCCGGGGACTCTCGTAACACACCGTCCCGTTCCACCTTCGGTTCGCGTCGATGGCCCCCGAGAATGCCGGGGAGCCGCGCCCGATACCCGTCGTGATTTTCAGATCGGTGTTCTCAAAGAAGGTTGGCTCACCGTTCGTGTAGCGCAGACGGCTGCCGGGTTCATACGACTCGAGATGGACGTAGACGCCATAGGTCTGCCCTGCGCTGACAGGCAGATCACCAACATTGACCGAAGTCGGGTACCCAGCCCCCTGTCCCTGCGTGGTGGCCGTGCCGACGAGCGTCCAAGCCTGCGGATCGCGCTCGTAGCCTTGATATGAACCTTCGCGCCAGTAGATCGAGATGGTCACCAGATCGGTGCTGCTCACATTAACCTGCCACCGACTGAGATCGAGGTCGCGATGCGGCTCAATGTCAAACATGTTGCCGGCCCAACCGTTGTTGTCTGCAAACGTCGTCGTAAGACAATCGGGTTGGGCGAAAGCCGACGCGGAAGCCGCGCCGATCAGGCCCGATGCAAAAGCCGCACCGATCCAGGCCGCGAGTGATGGCCGCATTGTGAACCTCCACAAGCCCAAGATAATGGATTCAAAGGACCGTTGTCAAGGGCAAACCTGAGAACCGCACGGAAACGAGGTGGTTTTCGCGTTGCCGCGACTTTGCTTCCATTCACTCCTACACCTGCTCCTCCTCGTTCACTCTGTCCAGCGCGAGCCGCGTCGGTCGATGCCCCCCGCCCGTCCAGGGGAAACGTCATAGCCCCCAGTGCCGAATGCCAAGTGCCCCGCGCCCCGCGCCCCGCGCCTCGCGGCCGTGAGCGAGTCCC
>DIDT01000057.1 GCA_002418285.1 Phycisphaerales bacterium UBA5793 | reverse complement strand
ACGGGAACCGACACCATCACGGTGACACGCGCGATCGGCACGACGGCGGGTACGGCGATGCTCGATGATGCGTTCCTGCTCAACATCGGCCCGGCGCGCGGCGAAGCGTCCACCGGCCTGAACATGCGCACCAACTCCACGAGCGAGTACACGAGTTACACGCAGATTTTCGAGCGCAAGATTCAGCTCTCGAAAACCCTGGCCAACTCGATGCTGGCGACCGAGGATGAGCGGACCAGGCTGCGCCGCGAGCAGATGCTCGAAATCGCCCGCGACATGGAACTGGCCGCGCTGTACGGCGAGCCTGGCGAAGTCACCGGGACCGGCTCCGTGCGCCGAACCACACAGGGCATTCTCTCGTTCGCCCTGGCGAACGTCGATGATGCCAACGGCACGCTCACCGAACTGGAACTGGACGACTGGCTCACCACCGTCTTCGACAAGGGCAGCAACTACCGCCTGATCTTCGGCGACGGCCCGACGTGCAACATCATCCGGCGACTTAAGAAGCCGATCGAACAGTCCACCGTTGACGCCAAGAAAGTCGGCTTCACCGCGACGCGCTTCGCCACGCCTGACGGCGAGTATGACCTGATCCGCAACCCGCAGATGTACGGCCCGCTCGCCCAGGCGGCGCTGGCGATCGACCCCGAGGAAGTGTCGGTGTGTCACATCAAGGACCGCGACCTGCGCTTGCTCGAAGACCTCCAGGACGGCGACGACGACTTCCTGATGGACAAGTACCTCGCCGAGATCGGTTTCACCTGGGGCAACCCCAACACGCACGGGCTGCTCACGAACGTCCAGCAGGCCGGGTAAGCGGCGGCGGGTGGAATAGCCCGAGGGGAGAGAGAGCCTCACACACGCAACGCACGGCCCCCACAATGGAGAATCACACATGGTCAAGAACACCAAGGACGACAACAGCACGGCGGACGGCAAAGTCCGCTTCGCAAGCAAGTACCCGAACCTGCGCATCTGTCTCGAAAAGCCGGAGTGCGAACCGATCCCCGGAGGCCGCTTCCGCTGGGGCGGCGGCAGGCGCATCGAGTTCCACAACGGCACGTACGCCACGAGCGACCCGAAGGAAATCGAGCTGCTGCGCAAGGCCAAGGGCTACGGCCGGATGTTCCAGGAACTGAACGCGGAGCAACTGGCGAAGAGCGCCTGAAGCGATGATCGACGGGAACGACTACAACTGGCAGAGCATCAGCGGCCCGGTGCCCGAGGGCAAGACTCGCGGGGAATGGGTCACGGACCTGATGCGTCGATACCTCGACGGCAAAGCGGCGATTGCTGAAGTAATACGCATCGGCTCCGAAGAGGGCGTTGACGTTGAGAATCATCCGGTTGTAGTCGAAGGACGAGCAACACTCCGAATCGCCCGGGAGGCGCTGATCGCCGCGAACGTCGGATTGGTTGTGTATCACGTCGGTCGGATCGTCTACGGCAGGGTGCTCCGGGAGAGTCGAGACGATGCGATCCAGGTCGGTTTGATTGCGCTCGCCAGAGCCGTGGACAAGTACGACGATCGGGGCACACAGTTTTCGACCTACGCCTCTCGGATCATCATCAATGCGCTCAAGCGATGGGCCGGGGTTGAGTACTTCGTGTTGAGTCAAACCGCCCAACTCGATGAGGACTTACTGAGCGCACGTCATTCCATCCGCGACGATGAAGCCGACCGGTGGGAAGCGCATGAGTTGGCCGTTGAGTGCGCTGCCGCAGTCATCGACAACGAATGCGGACTGGATGAGAAAGAGCGCGATGTGCTCATTGGGTACTTCGGGCTTGGCGAGGGCATCAAACAGGCGACGGCCACCCTCCAGGGCATCGGCGATCGCTACGGCCTGACCAAAGAGCGCATCCGGCAGGTCAGAAACCGGGCACTGGCCAAGGTCGCCGCGACCATCGACGGAAGGCGCAACTGATGAGCGCCTTCAACCTCGGCTCAATCCGTGCAGTGCTTGGCCTCGATGAGAAGGACTACACCACCGGTCTGCTCAACGCACAGGCCGCGAACGAGATATTCGGACACAGTGTTACGAACTTCATCAACAACCCGCTGCTCGGAACGATCGGGCTGTTCAAGAATGCAGCTCTTTCAACCGCTTCACTCGTCGCGGAGACGGCCAAGCTCAACCAGGAATACGTACTGACCTCTCAGCGTGTTGGGGTGACCGCCGCGTTGGAACTACTGAACAAGGTTCAAGCCGCCGCGGAGAAGGTGGCGGACTTCTTCTTAGAGAATCCATCGCTTGGGTGGACGGCAACCCCGGCGCTGATGTTGGCGCGCGACGCATTCGTTGAAGAGACGACGCTTCCGCCTGGAAGTCGCGGTGCTCGTGAGATCACTCTCAGCAATGCTGAGCGGCGTGAACGGTATGAGGCGCTGCAAGTATCGCTTGCCAGAGAGCAGCGGCTTGCACGCGCTTTGGAGTGATTTTCGACGGGTGTTCGACGGCCGTTTGAGCCGTTGTGGATAACCCGTCAACAACCCGATGAACGAATCCCCGGCCCGAGGCCGTGGGCGTTCTCATGCGCACCCCGTGTTGGCGGTTTCGTGTCGCATCTGGCGGTTTCGGTCCGCGTGCTACGAAACTCCACGGTTGTCCCCCCCAACGGGGTGATTCTGAGATGAATTTGGGTAAAGTTCGGCCTTTGAGGTTGAAGTGCGGCCTTTGATAGGGTATATTTCCGGCGAGCGGCGGAGTCCGCGGGTTGTCGGTGTGGAGACACCGGGCGCTTCGGCCACACATCCGGGGCGCGGAAACACAGGTCTCGAACGGATTCGAACCGGAGCGGCCATGGTCGGCCAACAACCGCGCAAGACGCCAATGCTGTCCTGGCACACTCGCCCGCACCACGCGACGCAGTCAGGCCAGCCCGCTGATCGGACCGGTCAGCAGGAGCGCGAGTATGTGTCACGATCATCGCCAGCAACATGCACCACGGCTTTTGCACACCCGCATTGGGGTGAGCAAGTCGCGGCGAGTGCGAGCCGTTTCGGCTTCCCTTCCGGGACAGACCACTGAGAGGCGATGCACCCATGGCAACTCCCCTGCTCATGCTTGGCCCCGGCGGCGACTTCACGTGCGAGTATCACGCCTCGGATGGTGGCCTGATCAAGACGGGTCCCAACTGGGCGCCGTCAAACAGTGTTGTTGGATGGATCGTGTCTTCGCGGCAGCGCTTCGCCAGGCATCTTGCGCGACTCTCGACTCGCGCCCTCGGCCCCGACGCTTCAGCCGTCGAGCAGCCGACTTTCGCCGGCGTGTCCGCGTCTGCCCGCCCACATCACGCACCGGAAAGGACTCGAGATGAACCTCACGCCAAAGCAACTCCGCATATTGCAGATCATTCGCGACTGGCGAACCCGGTTTGGCTATTCCCCGACATTGCAGGAGATGGCCGACGAGATCGGCGTCAGCAAAGTCACCGTCTTCGAGCACGTCGAGGCTCTCATTCGCAAGGGAGCGCTCGAGCGCGATGCAAACAAGGCTCGCTCTTTGGCCATTCGTAATGATTCCGTCGTTCCCGATGAAGGCCGACCCATGCGCTTCCCACTCGTTGGCCGCATCGCCGCCGGCTACCCGATCGAGAAGGTCGAGAATCGTGATGAACTCGACCTCGAAGATTTTTTTGGCCCTCGACGCGGGCAATCAGGTGCGGTCTTCGCGCTGCAGGTCGAAGGTGAATCGATGCAGGATGAAGGCATCTGGGACGGCGATTATGTCCTCATCCATCGCCGGGAAACGGCTCGCAACGGCGAGCGCGTCGTTGCCATGCTCCCCAACGGCGAGACCACTCTGAAGCGATTCTACAAGGAACACGGACGCATCCGTCTCCAGCCGTCCAATCCGGAGTTCGAGCCGATCATCGTCAGCGATTGCCAGATTCAGGGCGTGGTGATCGGCGTTATTCGTCGATACGACTGATACAGCCAGACTTACAGAAGACGACCACCGGGGCCCAGTTTCATTGAGACTGGGCCTCGATTTTGCGCGTACTATTCATGACTGAGCAGCAGTCTCGCACGGATCACGCTGCTCCACGACATCGAGTCCAACATGAAAGGCTGAACGAATGCGAACGTTCAAAGACATCGCGTGTCTCAGCACTCTGGGTCTGGCGCTTGCCGCCACCACGCTCCCGGGCTGCGCAGCGCTGGTCGTTGGTGCGGCGGCGGGAGTCGGTACCGTAGCGTACGTCAACGGCGAACTCGATACCGTCGTTGAAGCCAACATGGATGATGCGTGGCAGGCCACCGAGGCCGCCATCAAGGATCTCGAGTTCACCACCACCGAGTCCAAGAAGGACGCCATTAGCGCGGAGAGCACCTCTCGCACAGCGCAGGACAAGAGCGTTCACATCCGGCTTAACCGTGAAACTGACGCGACGACCCGCGTCCGCATCCGCGTCGAGGTGTTCGGCAATGAGGACCTCTCGCGAACCATCCTGGAGAAGATCAAGAGCCACCTGTGAGCCCGATAATACTCGTTTTCTCACCGAGGCCCATGTTCCACCGAACATGGGCCCCTTTTTGCGGCCGCCGAAATCCGGCAAGTTCCCTCCCGAACAAGCCTTGGGGCCGCACTAAGATCAAATGCACATGTTCACCACCATCGTCATCAGCCTCCTGTCGACTGCTTTGGGCGCCCTGTTGGCCTGGACGCTTCTCAAGAGGCTTGGCCGCAGCTCCACGCCCACGGTCACGACGCACGTGATCGCTGAGCGTGTCCGCTCTGTGGGCAAACTCATTGGCCTTGAGGTGATGTCCAAGGAGATCGTGACGCAGACGCGTGGCCTTTCGTGGCTGCCCCCCTTGCTGCTCAGCCAGGCTAGACTCGCCATGATCTTCTGCTTTGAAAAGCAGTATTTCGTAGACCTTTCGCGCCTTCGTGAGCAGCACGTCGAACATCTGGGGGGTCGAAACTACCGACTCAGCCTCCCCCCCATCGACGGCTCCCTGCGCTTGATCGACGTCACGCCATATGACATCCAATCCGGAAAGCTGCTCGGCCTGCTCGACGTTTTCCGCATGGATGCTCCTGCGCAGAAGGAACTCATGGTCCGCGCCCAGGATGAGGCTCAGCATCTGTACGAAACCCACGCTTCTCGGTATGAGCAGGAGGCTCGTCAGGCCATCGTCCGCCAAGTCGTCGGCTTGCTTCAACTCTTCGATATTGATGTTGAAGTTCGTTTCGACACCGGCGAGAATAGCCTGCGACGCGCTTCGGGCCAGTCGGCCTCCCTCGCCGCAGCATCCGCGTGACGCATTGTTTTTTGCCGATCCGGGGCGATTCGACCGAAAAAACCGTACAATTCGGTGCCGATTGGCCGGATTTCCGCTTGCACGGGGCGCAGGGCCGGGTATTCTGAAGTATCCGCTTTGCTGATCGACGGAGGCGGTTGCGCGCGCCGGCGTCGCACAGCGCCGGATCAGGCGTCGCAGGATCTTGGACTCTTTTTGGCGGACTGTCGGGCCGCAAGAGGATTGTTATGAAAACACTCGTTCACTCTCGAGCCACGCGGGCTTTCACCATCGTCGAACTGCTGGTGGTCATCTCCATCATCGCCCTGCTGCTCGGCTTGCTGCTCCCCGCGCTAGCGCGAGCTCGCGAAGCCAGTCGCAACTCGACCTGCGCCAGCAACCTCAAGCAGGTTGCGACGGCGATGGAACTCTACGCCAACGACTACAACGACCTGTATCCGCGTGCGCTGCCGCTGGTCAACCCCAACAACGCGACTGATCCGCTTGAGTGGGAAACGCCATGGCCCTCAAACCTCTGCCCAACCTGGTGGCAGTCTGGTTACGCCTCAATGGTTGTGCCGTATCTCGGCATCGACGTCAAGAATCCCTTTGATTACCAAGGCCTTGCGAAGCAGTTTGATGACCGGGACGCGCCGAATCGGGATCCCTCCGCGAAGATCACGACCTTCTTCCGTTGCCCGAGCAACAAGATCGAGCGGAGCGACGACACGAAGCGCAAGTGCAACTACCCGATTGACTACGGCCTGGCAAACTGGGCCAGCCAGAACCGCCGCCGCGATGTTCAACAGAACAGGCATTTTCTTGCCTCGGACATGACGTGGGGCCTGGCATACGTGGACGGATCCGACACCTCGAATCTCAATCCCGAGCCTCAACTCTCTGGTTGGTGGGTGCCGTTCATCCACACCGGCGAGTCGCTCAACGTGCTGACGCCAGATTCCGCCGTGAGTTCGATGACCAAGACGCAGTTCATTGACCGCTTCACCAAGGACCCCCCGGATCAGGATCCACTCTGATCGCCCGGGCGACATTGATGCACTCGATTCCCCAACCGGCGCCGGCATATAAGACGGGGCAAGCCGGGGCGAAAACTCAATTTCCAGAGTCGAAGGAGACATGGGACATGACCGCAAAACTCACTCAGATTATCACCGGATCATTGGCGACATTCGCTTTCGCCACTATCAGCCTTGGTGCGGCTGACGGTGTCACGCGTCAGACGGTTGTCGTCGAGGAATTCACTGCCGAGTGGTGCGGCCCATGTGTGGGCGGCTTCTACGCGATGGAGCGCATGCAGGGGCGCTGGGGCGACGCGGTTTCATTGCTGACCTGGAGCATCGCGGACAATTACACGCACAGCGATGCGACCCGGCGGCAGAATGAAGTCGGCGTCAACGCCATCCCCTCGTTTCTCTTCCAGGGCACCTACTTCTCGGTTGGCACACCTTCGGATCAGACCATTGACTCCTATGTTCAGGCCTGCCAGAACCAGGTTCCCTACGGCCGCGTCATTGGCCGATGGAGTCTGCAGCCCAACCGTGTTGTCCGTGTCGGTGTCAAGATCCAGGCCGACCAGAATCTGAGCAACTATGAACTGCGAGTCAACGTCCATGAGTCGAACTGGTACGTTTACTGCAGTAATGGCCTGACGCACTACAACAACCACGTGCAGCAAGTATTCTACGAGCCGCTGCCCACGATGCAGGCGGGAGAGCAATACACGCTCATCAAGGATTACAACCTCTCCGGCAATCAGTGGATTCACGATCCCGAGCAACTGGGCGTCACGATCTATTTGCATGACCGCGCCAACAACCGCAGCGTGAAAGCCGGTTGGGAACTCGGCGCTGTGAATCTTGGAGACCTCAACGGCGACCTGCGGATCACCCGTCAGGACGCTGTCCTCTTTACCCATCAGTTGGGCAAGAACAGCAACCAGCAGGGCTTTAACCCGGCCGCCGACTGGAACGGCGACAGCGTCATCAACAACGCCGACCGTCAGCTGTTCCTCAACTACATCCGCAACGGCGGCATGCGCTGAACCACGCGATCGCTCTCAAGCGTATCGCAGGAAATGCGTTCTCAAACAAAGCCCCCTGTCTTTCGACTGGGGGCTTTTTGTTGCCCGTAGCGGAAGCGCGGCATCGTTCTATCATGCGTCGTGGTCAAAGTCCCGCAAGGTCCGCGTTGATGAGCATCGCCACGATCCCGGCGATCTACGACGCCGCGCCCGAGTTGTGGTTCGCGCCGGGCCGGTTGCGCCGTCATAGTGGTAGATCGCGTTGGAGTAGTACGCTGGGATATGCAAGTTGCCATCCGGTCCCCGGGCCATGCCAGCGTCGGGGCCATTAGGTCCCCCACTGCCTTGTGTCACAAACACATCGATGATCACACCGGTCTCACCGTCATAACGCAACACGGCGTCGCCAGCAAAGCTGCTGACGTACAGAATTCCATCGGCGCCAAAGAGCACGGCTGCTGGGCCGAGCCGTCCCCCCTATCTCATCGAGCTGTGGCGTTGCAGGATCGTCCCAGACAAAGCGGTCGACCCGTTGTATTGGCCGCGCATCCTTCCCATCCATGCGTCGAACCCTGCCAGACTATCCGAGGAGAGTCCGCTGAGAATTAGTTCATCTGGTGGCCCGGCGTACGCCAAGCCCGGAAATGCAATCAGAATTCCGACAACCCCAGCCCAGACAATCGAGCGTAGATGCTGCACCTGTTGCTTCCTCTCACGGCGGCCGGGTCTCCGGCTCCAATGTGTGCGGTGGCGCCAAGCGAGCAAGCACTAGCTCGATGTCCTACGAAATGTAGGACATCGAGCTCCACGGCAGCAAGTAGTTCCTCGATGGACGAAATCCCAGCGCAACAGCAGGAGCTACCAAGCACATCGATCTACGAGAAGCCGATACGGATGTCGCCGAAGGACTGGAGACTCGTTTCTGCACTCCCCGAGTGCGCCCAAACGTTGCGGCATTGTGAGTTATAGGACCATACCATTCACTACGCCGATCGGCGCGACTGCGACTGCCCGGGGGCCGGTAAACGGACATGGAAGGTCGTACCCTGACCGGGAGCACTCTGCAGATCGATCCCGCCACCCGCCTCTTCGACAAGTCGCTTGCAGATCGCAAGACCCAGGCCGTGCCCTCGACGCGACGAGCGGTTTGCCTCATCCTCTGCGCGCGGTCGACACTTCAGAGGTGAGAACGCCTGGGCGATCATGTCTCTGGACATTCCACAACCCGTGTCAGCGATCGTCAGTCGGATCTCGCCGCGTGCTTCAACCTCCGAGGTAATGCGCAGCTCTCCTCCACTACCGCGCATGGCGTCGATTGCATTGAGGAAGAGATTCAACAGGACCTGCTGGAGGCAGATCGGCCGAATACCCGCTCGCAAGCCGTTGGGAATGCGCCGAATGAGCTGCACCCCCGCTTTCTGAGGATCCTTTGCCATGCACTCCAACGTCAGGTCCACAACACGATTGACGTCGGCATCAGCCAACTGATCATCATCACGCAGGAACCCGAGGATTGCACTGGCGATTTTGGAAAGCTGTTCGGCACCCTCGACGGTGCGCATTAGCGCCTTTGACACCAGCTCTCGATCGTCCGGCGAGGCGATCGCCAACTGCGAGTAGCTCATGACCGGCGTCAGGAGGTTGTTGAATTCGTGGGCGATCATCCCAGCGAGGATACCCAGTGTCGCCAAACGACTTGTGCGATCGAGATCCGCCTCGAGGCCCTGAATCTGCGACTCCATCTCGCGAATCCGGCCGAGCAACACGTCGCGGTCATTGTCGAGTTTGGCGTCGTATGGCATTGGGGTACCGGGGCAAGTCTGGGATGGCGTTCCAAGCTGAAATCGGCGTTTCGGGCCAGGGGCTTAAGTGGGGATGACTGGTTCACCTTGAGGGCGCCGTGTTCCACGTGGAACATGGGATTTCCACAATGTGGGGGATGTTCCCCGTGGAACATCTTGCCTGCTTCCACTCCATGCGCTACATTCGCCGGACTGCCTGCCAGTCCACTCAAATCTACTCCGAAAGGACCAGGGATGGTCGAAGCAAACCCCAGTTCGCGAACACGCAAGCGACTCGGCAGGGGGCTCGCCAGCCTCATGAGCCAACCCGTCACTGTACCTACCGAGCCAAAGACGCCACAATTGAGCGCCGCCGCTACTGCACCGCCCGAGTCGTTGCCGGCCAGCGCGCCGAGCCCTTCGTCCGGTGGTCATTCTCCCGAGGACTTGCGCAACATACCCGCTGGAGACATCCAACCCAACCGATTTCAGCCCCGCAAACAGATCGATTCCGCTCGGCTTGAGGCCCTTGCTGCGTCCATCCGCCAATCCGGCGTCATGCAACCCATCCTGGTAAGAACACGAAAGGGGGGTGGTGGCTATGAGCTCATTGCTGGCGAACGCCGGTGGCGTGCAGCGCAACTCGCTGGCCTTCAAGTACTTCCAGCACTAATCCGCGATATTGATGACTCTCAGGCCGCAGAATGGGCGGTGGTTGAAAATCTCCAGCGCGAGGATCTCGACCCCATCGAACGCGCTGAATCGTTTCAATCCCTCGTTACTCAATTCGGACTAACGCACTCCCAGATCGCCGAACGCGTGGGGCTTGATCGCTCCAGCGTCGCTAACACCATACGCCTCAACAACTTAGACGACGACACCAAGGCGGATGTTCGCGCTGGTCGTCTCAGCCAGGGGCACGCCAAGGCACTGCTGGCGATCAGCGACACGCGGATACGTCGCACACTTGCCAAATCCACGCTGCGCCATAATTGGACCGTGCGCCGCCTCGAGCGCGAAGTCGAATCTCTTGCCCAAGCCCAGTCCGGTCAATCGCGCGCTGCGGGGAAACAAGGCAAGGCGCAGCACATCATTGATCTGGAGGAGCGGTTATCCAAGTCACTCAAGCTACCAGCAAGAATCCGTCAGTCCAATTCGAGAACCAGCGGACAAATCATCTTTACCTTCCGCACTCTCGAAGAGTTCGAAGCGTTTCTTTCGCGCGCTGAACGATGAACGAGTTGAATGAGGTTGTGTGGTAAACAACTACAGCCGAACCAACATGCAAGAGTCGGTTGGTTGATCGCGTTGACGCGTTGCGTCGGTGCGCATCGGCGGAGCGTGTGTAATGTAAATACCTCGGTGGACCGGATGGGGTTATTTCACTAACATTGCGCCCGAACTCGTTTTTCTCGTAGTTCGGTTTCTTTCATTGCATCGCCACGCGTCGACGAATTGTTACGCTACGAGTGGCAATGCGAAACTCACCGGCAATCCTGAAGGCACATTATGGCAAAGACAAAACTCAGTAGAATTTCCACCGTCGATCTGCGCAAGGAACTGGATCGTCGTCAGAATCAGATGGGCGCTCTGATGGCGCGTCGCGAGAAGCTTGCCGACGAGCTCGCCAGCATCGACGCTGAACTCGACGCATTTGGTGGAACGGGAACCAAGCGCGGACCGGGTCGGCCCGCTGGTCGCGCCACCAAGCGGACGGCGAAGCGCGGCCGCAAGCCTCGCAAGGCAAATCGCGGCGCGACGACCCGAGCTCAGAACTCGATGACGCTCACCGAGGCTCTTAAGAAAGTCCTGAAGAGCAAGACGATGGGGGTGACAGAAGTGTCCACCGCCGTGCAGAAAGCCGGCTACAAGACCAACGCCGAGAACTTCCGCACCATTGTCAACCAGACGCTCATCAAGAATCCCAAGTTGTTCAAGAAGGTTTCCCGCGGTCAGTACACCGCCGGTTGATCCTCTGCGATCATCATGCAAATGTCGAAGCGGCGCAGCGAATCACTCTGATTCGCTGCTGCCGTTTTCTGCGCTGGCCCCAGCGTCCGTGAGCAACCGTCGAAACTCACGAACCTGGGCATCGATGATTGGAACGTCTGGTGGGAATTTTGAAGACTTGACGCCCAACATCTCAAAGCGCTTCGCCTGCACGACGGCCTGGCTCTCAAGCGAACCGACAAACTGGTTGTACGACCGCATCGCTTTGTCGAGCCCGTCGCCGACCTTTGTTGCATGGTCGGCGAGAATGCAAAGCCGACTGTGCATTTCCAGACCGAGATTCATGATGTCGCGCGCGTTTTCCGCCAGCGATTCCTGCCGCCAGCCGTACGCCACGCTCTTGAGCAGAGCCATGAGCGTCATCGGCGTGGCGAGCAGCACGTTGCGCGTAATAGCGTCTTCGAAGAGTGCAAAGTCGATCTTCGCCGCCTCCGCCAAGTGCGCTTCGCTGGGCAGGAACATCACGACAAAGTCAGGGGCATGCTCGAACTGCTCCCAGTAGGCCTTGGCGCCGAGTGAGACGACCTGCTCGCGCACATGTCGCGCGTGCCGCACCAGCGCGGCGTTTCGCGCCTCCTCTGAATCTGCCGCGATGACGTCCTGGTAGGCGTCAATAACCGCCTTGGCATCGACGACGATGCACCGATCATCTGGCAGATGGACGATCATGTCCGGCCGCTGTCGCGCACCGGTTGAAGTACTCATCGACTGCTGCTGCACATAGTCGATGTGCTCGGTCATGCCGGCGAGTTCCACGATCCGCCGCAGTTGGAATTCACCCCAGCGGCCGCGTGTTTCCGAACCCTTGAGCGCCAGGGTCAACTGGCTCGTTTCTCGCCGCAGCGTCTCGCCGGTCTGTTTCATGTATTCGATCTGCTCATGCAGCCGCGTGTGCGAGGTGGCGCGGTCCTTCTCGATGGCCGTGAGCGTCTTCTCATATCGCTCGAGCGACTCGCGCATGGGCTTGACCATCTCTTCGATGGCCTTGCGCCGCTGGTCGAAGTGTTCGGCCGCCCGGGCGTTGTTCTCTTTGAGGATGTCGCTGGAAATGGCCTTGAACTGGTCGGTCATCTGCTGCCGCGCGGCCTGCAAGTCGGCCAGGCGCTGCTGATGGGATCGCTCATCGGCCTCCAAGCGCGATTCGAGCGAGGCGATCCGCGCTCCCGCCTGGGACAGGTCTGCCGCGAGCCGCTCTGCCCGTTGCTCGACAGATCGCTTTTCTTCCTCGATGCGTCCCATGGCCGCCTGACCCTGACGCAGCTCCTCCTCTACTCGCGCCGCGCTCAACGCCAGCCGCGATCGACCGACCGCCAGCCACAACGCGATTGCCAGAGCAACAAGAAAGAGCACACCGAAGACGATTGCCAGCGTCTCAGCCATATGACCAGTGTACCCGGATCGGCTGCTTAAGTGGGGGAGTCGGCCACCGGATAACACTTGCTGCCGCTGAGATGTTGCGGGCCTGTCCGTCCATCCCAATCTCCTGCCGCATCCCCCTTACAATCCCCGGATGTCCGAGACCATCACCACACTGCTCGCTCCCGATGGCCCGATCGCCCGCCGCATTTCGGGTTTTGAGTCGCGACCACAGCAGACGGAGATGGCCCGGGCCGTGGAACAGGCGCTGGCCAATCGCGGGCACCTGCTCGTCGAGGCGGGGACGGGGGTCGGCAAGAGTTTCGCATACCTACTGCCGGCGATCCAGCGCGCCGTTCACGCCCGCGAACGCGTGGTGATCGCGACCAACACCATCAGTCTGCAGGAGCAGTTGATGGACAAGGACATTCCGCTGCTGCAGGCCGCGCTGCCGGAGGAGTTCACGGCCGTGCTCGTGAAGGGGCGGGGCAACTACATGTCGATCAGGCGCCTCAAACTCGCCAGCGAGCGGCAGAAGGTCCTCTTTCCCGATCGGGCTCAGCTCGACGACCTGCACATGATCGAGGACTGGGCCTACGAGACGACCGATGGCACCCTCGCCACGCTGCCCCAGCTGGCCCGCCCCGATATCTGGGATCGTGTGCAGTCTGATGCGGACAACTGCATGGGCCGCCGCTGCCCGACGTATCGCAAGTGCTTTTTTCAGAGCGCCCGGCGCCGCATGGAGGCGGCCAACATTCTCGTGTGCAACCACGCGTTGTTCTTCTCCGACCTCGCGCTACGCAGCCAGGGCGTCGGCTTCCTGCCGCGCTACGACCATGTGATCTTCGATGAGGCGCACAACATCGAGGATGTCGCATGTGAGCACTTCGGTCTGTCACTGACCGAAGGGCGCGTCGCGCACCTGCTCAACTCACTTTACGCGGACCGGCGGAGCCGAGCGCAGACCCGGCCGCGAGGCTTTCTGGCATCGCTTGAAGTGCAAGACGATGGCGATGAAGTGATCAACGAGACGCTGAACACCGTAAGTCGCTGCCGTGCTGCAATGCGGGCCTACTTCGACAACTGGATCGCCTACTACGAACGCAAGCGCGGCAGCCAACAGGCCGTGCGGCTTCACGAGCCGAATCTGGTTGAGAACATCCTCAGCCCGGTCGCCACGGAACTTGCACTGCGGCTGCGCCGGCTCAAGGAGTGTGCGAAACGTGATGAGGATCAGTTCGAACTCAACTCCTACATGCAGCGGGCGTCCGCGATCGCCGGCGACGCCGCCGCGCTGACCGAACAGGTGCTCGGCGGATGCGTGTACTGGGTGGAAGTGGGGGCCCGCAGCGAGCATCGCGCCTCGCGCCGGATGAGTCTGTCGTGCTCGCCCGTTGAAGTGGGGCCCGTGTTGCGTGAGCATCTGTTTGAGAAGGAAGCAAAGGCGCAAGCGGTTGCGATCAGTGATGAGACGTCGGGTGATTTCGGCGTGGACGAGGACGAGGCGCCGCCATCGACTGCGCCGGCGCTTTCCCCGAGCAACATCGCGAAACGTCCCGGTATTATCCTGACGAGCGCCACGCTCACGACCGGGCGCGGCGACTTCACGCACCTGCGTACACGGCTCGGCTGCGACGACGCGGATGAACTTCAACTCGGCAGCCCGTTTGATTACGCGCGTCAGGTCAAGGTGATCATCGAGCGCGACCTGCCTGATCCCGGCGACGGGTCGTACATCGATCGACTCGTGCCGCGTGTGCTGCATCACCTGCGCGCGACCGATGGTGGGGCGTTTGTGCTGTTCACAAGTTTCGCGATGCTCAATCATGTGGCCGACCGACTGCTTGTTGAGTGTCGGGAAACGGGCGTCGAGGAGTTCCCGCTGCTCATTCACGGCCAGGATGGGCCGCGCGGTCTGCTTCTCAAGCGTTTCCGCGAAGATGAACGAAGCGTGCTGCTGGGCACCGCGAGCTTCTGGCAGGGGGTTGACGTGCGTGGCCGCAACCTGCGCAACGTCATCATCACCCGCCTGCCCTTTGACGTCCCCGACCGCCCGCTCATCGAAGCGCGACTCGAGCGCATCAAACAGCGGGGGGGCAACCCCTTCATGGAAGACTCACTGCCGCGCGCGGTGATTCGATTCAAGCAGGGGTTCGGGCGGTTGATTCGTTCGACGACGGACACCGGCCGGTTTGTCGTTCTCGACTCGCGCATCGTAACGAAGTTCTACGGCCGCAAGTTCCTCAATGCGCTGCCTGAAGGCGTGGTGGTGGATGTGGAGACAAACGAACCCCATTGAAGAAGCGACATGCGCGATCACGTCGACGCGCCGGCAAGGCCGTGGGCCACAGCGCACGAGGATCAAGTCTGCGCCGTAGCATCAATCTGGGCGCGTGGATTCGATACGTGCTGACTCATCGGGCTGATCGCGGTCCCGCACTCCGGACAGACTGTTCCACTGCTGCCGAAGAGATCGTAATCACACTTGGCGCAGTGGTCTGGGTGCGGTGCGCGAATGGACGGACATGTGTAGCTCGCCACGACGCTCAGCCCACACACAGAGAGAAGCGCCGGCAGCGCTGAGTCAATTGGAAAGCAGAATGAATAGGTGTTGGTGAGGTAGAGCGCGACCACGATCGCCGAACCGCCGTAGACAAGCGGCGGCGCGCACCGGAAGTCCGCACGTTCGAGCGTGACGGACACGACCGGCGCGCTCCCCAGTCCGACGACACAACCGATGCCGAAGCACACTGGGAGGAGCAGCAGGTCGAAGACGCCAAAGACGCTCCCGAATCCCCCGGCTCTCATCAGCGCCACAACCACGGCAAACACGCCGAGCGCGCCCATGCCCAATATGGCAATGCGATACATCTTCAGGCGCGGTCGGCCGAAACTGAGTGAAAGTTCGAAAGGAAGGCGGCACATCGGACAGATTGCCGCGCGATCTACGTTTTCGAACATCACCTGGCAGTATGCGCAGCGAACACGAACGAGTGATCCTGTGTTGTTGCGCGTTTTGCCGATTTCATCCCACTGCGACCACTGCACCAGCGGCTCGTCCTGGGCGGGGCGAAATGACTGGCGTGGGATGGAGAACGCATGTTGAATCCGCCGCCAGGGTCGCATCACAATCCCTTCCCTATCGCGTCTTCCACATTGCGAACAGACTCAAGGTCTCGAAGTTGCATGCTGCACGCGCGCATCAAATTCCGCCAGCGTAAAGCGCGCACTCAGGATGTACGGCTGCTGACCTGCCTCCCAGTGGCCGTAGGTTGTCACCACGAAGGTCCCATCCGGCAACACCTCGACGCCTGGGTATGTTGTGTCCCACTGGTGCAGGTTGTCCTTGAGGCGCACGCGGTACTGTCCTTCACGCCCCATCGCGATGTCATCCCATGTACCAACCCAGCCAACCCAATCGCCCTGTGTCTCACTCTCGCGCGTGGTGTCGCGGAACGAGATGAACAATCGACCATCAGGCGCGTATTTTGCAGTATGCCGGTCGCCCGTCAGCGCGGCGGTCAATTCAGCCGGGTGGGTCCACGTCGCCCCCTCATCGCGCGAGAAGATGACATACGAGTTGCGTGTTCGACTGTTCTCACGCAACAACACCGCCAGCATTGAACCATCGGGCGATCGAATGCACGCCGGTTCGCACAAGTGAATGTCACTGCCCGACCACACCGCGCTCGGTTGCGACCAGGTCAATCCACCATCATCGCTCACCGTCTGGTACAACGTGAACACAGGTGGATTGCGCCGCTGATTCTCGCCGGTGAAGAACCGGCCATCGTCGTGGAACATCGCCAGGTACGAGCCGTTCTTGAGTCGTTCAACGAATCCCATGACGACGATCCCGCCCCAGTCACCAGCCGGTGCCAAGGGTGACCACGTCTGCCCAGCATCTTCGCTCACCGCCAGTCGAGCAGGATACAACCCTGACCAGAGGATTAGTCGCTTCGCGCCCGTCTTCGGATCGATCGTTCGATGGATTGTCGGCACTTCCCGGCTTGTCGCCCAGTTGTCAGGCGTCGGCAGTCGCTGAGACCACGTCAGGCCGCCGTCGATTGATCGCTTGTACACGATGGCCCCGCGTCCGTGGCCCTTCGGATAGACGGCAAGAATCGTCCGGCCATCCTCAAGCAGGCATGTTGACACATGTCCGAGATACTGCCCCGCCTCGCGATCCACGACGATGTGTCGACCCACATCATCATTCAGATCGATAACGGGGATCGAGTAGCCCGCACTTCGCGGTCCACCAGTCCCGTTCAGGATGCCTAACTCAGGGAGACTCGGTTGAGCAGCGCAGGAAGCGAGGCTCATTCCACCCGCAAGCACCATTACCGCATTGGACCGAGTCAATTCGCACCTCGATTCAGCGTCACTGATCTCTCGACAATTCGAGAGTGGCACTCTAGAAGTCTTCTATCTCGTACGCCGCTTCCGTGATGACCCCGTTTTCAAGTTTGACTTTGATGATGGGCCAATCAAGCCACACAGACAGATAGTAGAAATCGAACTCCGCTTCAGTGGTGCTCGACCCTGAAGAGTTGGTCCGCAACTTGTCCGCCGCTTGTTCGAGCGTCAGTCCAACGAGCGCCCGAGAAGCGACTATCGCCTTCAACTCGCCTTCCGTGCGTCGGGCCCTCATCGCGAAACCGGTGCAGCCGATGATGACGATTGCCAACAGTGTGATCGCAAAGATGCGGCCGCTATATCGCAACTCGGTTTTCATTCCCGCGCGAACTGCGGCGGGCGTTCGCGGAAAAGCCGGCGTCTCGCCGAGTCGCTGCAGGCCGCACTCCGAGCAGACCGTCTGTTCATCGATCAGTTGATACCCGCAATCGCGACATCGACCCGGACCAGTCGTACGCCGAAAGAAGATGTGGATGATCACTGCGGCGATCCAGAATCCCAAGCACCCTGCAATGAAGATCTCGATCGCCGACACACGATGCCAACTCGCATACACCATCGGAACCACAAGTACCGGCATCACCAGAGCCGCGCCGCTCCACCGAAATGCGACGACCGAGGCGGGCACCAAGCCGATGACCACAGCCAGCACCAGACTCAGCAGTCCAATGAACACACCGGCCATCAAACCCTGGGCGAAACCAACAACCCACCCGACTTCAATGACGGCATTACTTGCCGCTAATCGGCCGGCTGCCAGCGCTACGGCAATGAACCCGGTCCACGCCACAACCCACATCGCCATCCTGAATGCATCGAGGCGACTGGCTGAGATGGTTCTGGTCTCGTCCGATTCGGTCATTGGCGTTTTGCCCCGCACTCCGGACATACGTCGCTCGAAAGCTCGCGCAGGTTGTAGCCGCACTCACCACACAAAGCTGCTCGACATCGCCACCGACGGCGCATCGCGCGCGGCCCATGTCGCACCAGCAGAACCAGGCCAACACACGCTACAGCGTAAACGATCTGCCCTGTCAACACCGGTCGAAACGGCAGTGCCCGGCTGAAACTCGGATGGAGTTGAATCGCTCCGCCTCCTGGCGGCGGCGGTGCGATTGGTGGATCGAGTTCGAGGCCGGTATCGCGAGTCACAGCCCAGCCGCGCGGATCATGTCGCCAAGTGCACCAGAGAAGCGGTAACGGCCAACCGACCAGTACAGCTGCCTCACCGTCGTATTCACCTACGCCGAGCACTCCCTGGTATTTCGCATGACGATGGCGAATCCACCAAGGCACCACTCGTTCGAAACTGCCTGCCCAACTCGGCCTCAGGGCATCCAGCTTTTCAGGCACATATGCATCTTTATTAGGCGCGCGAAGCACCCAGTATCTGACCTCGCACGCAGTACTGCCGCGATAGACGATGTTGGCGTAACGTACATTACTCGAATCGACCGACACTCCCGCGTACCCATCATTGATCATGCCAAAAAAGGAATGACCCATTGTGGTGTACTGCGCAAACCAGAATGACCAACCGATGTTGATCGGCAGCAACAGCAGCGCCGCGCACCCAATCGTGGAAAGAACCACCCAACGCGTCTGTTTCCCTGAGGACGTGCTCATTTGCGATCAGCTCCATTATCCCGCGCTGCGCTCCGCAACCTGGCTCCACACTCGGAGCACACGCGGCTCACGCTGCCGCGCAGGTCGTAGCCGCAGCTGGCACATCGGCCGCGCCTCCGGCGCCATGTGCGGCGGCCCATCTGCACACCAAGAACCAGAGCGAGCCAGAAGCCCGCGGACGCGGCCTGCCCTGACCAGATCGGGCGAAAGGGAAGTACCACGGGGGTTTCAGCGCTGCTCTGGGCTTCGCGTATGACCAGACCGGTCGTGATCCACGTGTGGGTCACCCCATCTTCGCGATCCCAGCCGCACCACAACAACCGCAGTGGCCAGCCGACACCGGCGATCTCCATCCACCCGGTACCACTGGGCCCGATGTCATGCGAGTGCCTTCTTGCACCTTCCGCCGCCCAGCCGGGAAACTGCCGGCCGAGCAGATCGGGGCCACCCGGCTGCGCGCCTGCATTGTCCGCGTCTGCGGGACTAATGGTCCCCGATGACAATGACAACCAGGGGAACTGGCGCTCAACGGATGGTAGTGCGCTTAAAGCAACACGGTTTGGTCCTTCGATCGCGCTGGCCGAGAGTCCCACCGGGATGTTCCCCCGTGATCCCTGCGCGATCTCATAAACGTCGCGCAGTCGCCACGCAAACCAGCCCGACCACGCGACGTTCGTGAGCAGCAGCAACACGAGCGTACAGGCCACGATGTTCAAGGCCCTCCATCGCCACGAGTTGGAGTGCGCTTGACTCACGCACCGCGCTCCGTTTCACACTTCGCACTCTGCGCGCCAGAGTTCGCCCCACACTCGGGACACACGCCGCTGACACTTCCCTGCAACTGATACCCGCACGCACCGCAACGGCCTCGCTTCGCGCGCCAGTGCCATCGCATCGCAAGCGCGATGCGCGGCCCAAGTGTGACCGCACCCACGATCCCGAACCAGATCCCCGCCCAGTAGATCTGGCCAACCCAGATAATGCCCAGTGGCCAGACATCGGCAATGCTGGCGAAACGGCCCGGCCCCACCGCTTCGCGGTCGACCCCCTGCCTCGGCACGGTGCGCAGGAGCGTTGCGTCCCCGTCCTGTTCCAGTCCGACCCACAACACACGGACGGGCCAACCGATCGCGACGTAGTGGCCGAAATAGGTGCGAAAAGTTGCGTTGGGTTCCGTGCTCATAAAGCGATCGGCGTCATCCACCGCCCGCTCGACCCATGCCGGCGCGATCATCTGATACGTCGGCTGCCGGCCAGTACCATCGAGCGGTACTCCGCGCGAATACGCCATGAGATATGTGCTCACGAGCCGATCGGGTACAAACTGCGTAACCCGGACAATCGCCGGCCCACCGTGCGCTGAGTCAATGACGGTTGCCCCCTGCTGGCGAATGACCCTGCGATAGAACGTCGTATCGACACCAAACCGAAGCCACACAGACCAGTACAGGTTTGTCAACAGCAGCAATACGGCTGTCCACAGCAACGCGACCAATACGGCGTACCGCCACGACTTTGATTGGGCTGGACTCACCGCGGCTCGCGCTCCTGTCTCTTGGCCCCTCCAACCGCCGGTGCCCAGACTTCAGACGCCCTTTCTAGTGTACCAGACGCAGTCCGGCCCCACCCGCGGGAACAAAAAACCCGCGCAAAACGTTGTATGAGGGGCTTTTGAGCGCACCCTTCTGATACGATACGCAGATGCAAACCCGGCCGTGGTTATCAGACCGCTGCCACAACATCAGTCACGGCAACAACTTCTGGACACTTCTGTCCATCACGCCGCTACTCCGGAGCCCAGACAAAATGAACCACCTGCCACCCCGTCCCCACCACCTGCGGCCGCTCGGTTATGCCGCCGCCGTTTCTGCGTTTGCACTCAGTGCTTCGCTCGCCAGCGCCCAATGCTGTGTCGAGGCTGCCAACCTTGTAGTCGTCGGCGATCGTCCACTGGATCTCTCTTCGTTGCGCTTCAGCGAAACGCGAGCCAATACGTTTACGCGAAGCCTTCAGGACCGCGCCTGCCTGGATATTGACTCAGCCGGCAATGTCTTCGTCGTCTGGGACAGCCGCCGGCAAGAACTTGGATCCTACGGCGTGGTTGGCCAGTTTTTCGATCCGCTCGGTCGCCCGCTGGGAACGGAGCTGCGCATCAACCAGTTCGCACCCGGTCTGCAGCATGAAGCAGCTGTCGCCTTTGACAAGCAGGGCCGCGCCTGGGTCGCCTGGCAGTCTGATGGCCAGGATGGCGATGAGGGTGGAATCTACCTCCGCGGCTTCGCACCCAGCAGCGGCTCCTACGCCCCGATTGGCGACGAACTTCTCGTCAACGTCACGACGAAAGGCTCACAGTCTGATCCAAGTGTGGCCATCAATGGTGGTGGACAGATTTGCGTCGTCTGGGCCAACGGGGTCCAAGGCGCTGACGCGGTTGCCACAGCGCGGCTGTTCGACGCCAGCGGAGCACCCATCACCGACGAGATCGTCATCGGTAATGCGACCAGCGGCCACGACCGCCTCGCGACCGCCAAAGCGCTTTCCGATGATCGGTTCGTCATCGTCTGGGATCACGTCAACGAGAACGGTGATCCGATCGGCCTGTTTGCCCGTACACTCGCTCTCGCCGACGAGACTCCATTGAATGCCGTGCATCACCTCACTTCCGACTACGCCGACTCCACCAGCATCGAGCCGTCCATCGCGATTGACAGCCATGACAACCTGATCATGGCCTGGATGCTTCTGCCTAAGGATGCTCAAGGGTACAACATTGTCGCCCAACGCTTCAACACCAACCTCACACCCATCGACGACCTGCGAACAATCTCGACCTTCACAGGGCAGTGGCAATCCGGTGCCGCCGTCGCCGCTACGGCAGAGGGTTCGTACGTCGTGGTGTACAACACGTTTCCCAGTGAGTCGACATGGACCCCGGAGGTCGAGCCCATCACACCTTCGACCATGTTCGCCCGCGCCGTCTCAGCCGACGGCGAGCGCCTGAGTGAGCCCTTCCGGATCAACCAGACGGAAGAAGGTCAGCACACCATTTCCGCCGCATCCAACTCCCAACGCATCGCATTCTCGAGCCTGGGCACAATCGCGGTTGCCTGGGATGGTCAAGCGGGCACAGATAACTCGGGCATTGGTCTGACCATCGCCGCTCCGCCGTCACTCGACCTGCCCGCGCCACCGGCCGTTGAAGCTCTTGCCGCTGGCCGGGAACTTCAGGCATCCGATCTGCAGGCCCCGCCGATCCGCACGGAAAACTGGAAGCCGCAGGAGCGTGAACTCTTCCCGGCCCTGGTTGGTCCGGACTTTGGCTTCCAGGCCTTCACGACGACCGAATGGCAGCCGCCGGATCCTGATCTTGCCGTCGGTCCCAACCACGTGATCGCCGTCGTAAACATGCGCATCATGGTTCTCGACAAGGCCGGCAACCAGATTTCCGAGCAGTATCTGGAGGACTTCTGGGGCGATCTTGGCGCCAACTACTTTGTCTTCGATCCGGTTGCACAATACGACCACTATGCCGACCGTTACGTTGTCGTTGCGGCCGAACACGAAGGCGGGAACTCAAGCCAGAGTCGTCTCGACGTTGCGGTTTCCATGACCTCCGATCCGACACAGGGTTGGCACAAGTACCGATTCAACCTCAACTCCATCGGAACGTTCGTCGACTTCGAGAATCTCAGCATTGGGAAGGATGCCTATTTCATCAGCGCTGACTACTTCGGCAGCGGTGGAAATAACATTCACATCTTTGAGAAAGCGCCCATGCTGCAGGGCAACCCTGTTACCATGGGGCATATCCGCACCGTCAACGGGCAAATCTCACTCAGCGGCACCGATGATTTTGACAGCAACGCGCCCGCCAACTACTTCGCCACGAGCTTCACCAGCCAGAACAACACGGTTCGCATCTATGCCCTGCGCAACGCGCTGACGAATCCCACGCTCAGCCAGTTTGATCTGCCTGTGCCACCGTTCTCCAACCCGCCGAGTGTTCCTCAGCGCGGTTCGTCGAACCGGCTCGCCACCGTCGACCGGCGCATTAAGCACGGCGTGTACCGTGATGGTTCGCTCTACCTCGCTCACGCCACCGGCGAAAACAGCACTGCACGCGTGCGCTGGTATCAGATTGCCGTGAATGGTTGGCCGACGTCCGGTCAGAATCCTTCGCTTACACAGTCGGGTAACCTTGATCCTGGCTCGGGCCAACACTCGTGGTTCGGCGATATCGGCGTCGATGCTGATGGCGACCTCGTCATCTGCGCCAATCGTTCGTCAGTAAACGACTACCCCTTCGTCTCACGCTTTGTCCGCAAGGCAGGCGACCCAAACGGTACGTTCCGCGCCGAATCGCGCCTCGTCGAAAGCAACGGCGCGCACACCGGCGGCCGCTGGGGAGACTACGCCGGTGTCAATGAAGACCCTGCCGAGCCCGGTGTCTTCTGGTCTCACCATGAATACAACGAGGGCACCGGCACGAACTGGCGCACCTGGGTCGGCCGCGTCGATTCCGACCAGTCGCTCGTGCTCGATGCGCCAACAGTGCTCACACGTGGCAGCCTCGAGACATTTACCACTCGCGCCGCACTGCCCGGCGGGCGCGTTTATGTCATCTACAGCACGCGCGGCCCGGGCTCGACGTACGTCCCCGCGCTTGACGCCACGCTGAGTCTCGCCCAGCCCAAGCTCGCGGGCTCGTCCATCGCCGACGGCGCCGGCACGGCGACACTCAACATGGTCATCCCCAACAATGCCCCCAACAACATCTCCGTCTGGATTCAGTCTGCGGAGAATCGCAACACGTCCAATGTGATTCGTGCGACGATCAACTGATCGGAGTTGGTGAAACCTGACCCAACCACCCGGCCACACGTACGTGTGGCCGGGTGTTGTTCTGAACGCGCACGGAGGCTGAGACGATCAGACTCATCTGCAAACTGCAGACGGAAATATTCGACGATGATCATTTCTGTAGCTGGCGCATTACGGACCAGACTTCGTGCAGCGAATGCACGTAGTCAGCGCCAGTGATGCCTTGATGACTGACGACTCCAGCCCTACGCCACACTGCCCAAACGCACAGAGGCGCCTACATTCCACCAGCTTGCGGCGAGGTGCGCGTGCGTCCCAACAAGAGTCACGCGTGGTCGACGCAAACACACACCGGCCAACCGCGCTCTGCGAGGTTTGTACCCTGGTGCGCGGTTAGCTCGATGCCTCATTTCGCGGGGACTATGATCCATCTGTTCGTCCCATCGCGCCGCATTGACTCGTGGACCGATGACACGCATTCCACCCGAGCGAAAGCCCGGGTGTGGAGATTTACCGATGCTCCCCAAGCCACCGCCGCGGCTCGGCCAACTTGGCTACCTCTACTTCCCACCCTTTCGCATCGAAGGCTACTCAATTGCGGGTGAAGCAACCGCGGTGATGGTGCCAGAGTTCGATGTCTGCTTTGACATTGGCCTTTGTGGCCGTCCAATGCTCTCAGCGAAGTACATTGCGCTCACGCACGGCCACATGGACCATGTCGCGGGCCTGCCGTACTACTTCAGCCAGCGCTGGTTTCAGGGCATGGGCATGGGAACCTGCGTGTGCGACAAACGCATCGAGCCGGCTGTACGCGCCATGATGCAGGGTTGGATCGACCTGGAGCAGCAGCGCACAACGCATGAGATCATCGGCCTGGCGCCGGGTGAAACAACGGAGATCAAGAACAACCTGTTCCTCAGTCCGTTTGATGTGGATCACACCGTTCCAAGTGTGGGTTGGGGTGTAGTTGAGCGCCGGACGAAGTTGCGCGATGAGTTCATTGGCTTGCCACAGGACAAACTGCGCAACCTGAAGATGGAGGGTACGGAGATCACTCGCGAATTGCGCGTGCCGCTTGTCGCGTATGTTGGGGACACGCTCCCGGGACCACATCTGCTAGGGGATGTTGTGCGCAAAGCGAAGATCCTGGTAATCGAGTGCACCTTCTTCGAACCGGAGCACAAAGAACGGGCCGTCATCGGCAAGCATGTTCATGTTGACGACATTGCGGAGTTGCTCGAGCGCATTGAGGCTGAAGCCGTAGTGCTCACACACATTTCGCGGCGCACGAATCTTGGTCTCGCCAAAAAGATGCTGCACGACCGACTTGGGACCGATGGCGCGCGTCGCGTTTTTCTGCTCATGGATCATGTTGAGAATCGCGCGCGCTACGAGCGACAGTGCGCCGAGGCTGAGGCGAGCGAGGCGCGTTGAAAAAAACTTTCACGTGTCTCGCAGAAGTATGATGATTCGGTGGATTAGGGGTTGACAAACACGCGAAGAAGAATTACCTTTGTCCGGTTGGACCGAAGCTGGCCAGAGGATGGCTCTGTCTCGTGGTTTGGCTTGTTCGGTGGTGGAGTTTTCAAATCCGCGGGCTTCCGTTTTAGGAAAGCGTTTTCCAATGCCAATTTACCCCGATCCAATGATCTGGGACGAGATTCTTGCGCACTTGAGGCGGCATCATCCCGATCGCTGCCGCCAGTGGTTTGAAGAAATCGAAATCGTCAATCTCGCGGCGGGAGTGCTCACGCTGAGCGCGGGCCAGCCGGTGCAGCTGCGCTACCTGCAGCGCGAGTGCGTCGAGATCTTCCGCGAAGCGGCGCAAAGCGTTACTGGTCGTCTACTTAGTGTGGTGTTCGTTTCGATCGAAGAGGCGGAACAATTGCCGCCGCAGCCGCAGATTCACATCGAACCGTTCACCCTGCGTCCGCCGACTCCGGCGGAGCCCCCTCCGCCGGCATCACTATCGACAGTCGTCACAACCAACGGCAACGGTCACGCGCGCCAGCCCGTTTCGCCACTCAACGGCAACACGGGGCGCACGCCGGGCGGCACCGTCTGGGGCACCCTGTATGACGAGATGGTGATCAACCCGGATTACTCGTTCGAGACCTATATCGTCGGGCCCAACAACCGCCTTGCACACGCGGCCGCGGTCGCGGTGTCACAGCAACCAGGCAACTCGTACAACCCGTTCTTCATTCACAGCGGCGTGGGTCTGGGTAAGACGCACCTGCTGCAAGCGATTTGTCAGGCGATCCTTGCGAGCAATCCGGATTGCCGCATCTACTACGTCTCGTGCGAAGGGTTTGTGAGCCAGTTTATGGAGGCGGTGCAGGCGGGCCAGATGCTCCAGTTCCGTCACAAGTTTCGCGACATCGATGTGCTGGTGGTTGATGACATCCATTTCCTCGCGGCGCACGAACGGACACAGGAAGAGTTCTTTCATACCTTCAACAGCCTGTCGCAATCACACAAACAGATCGTGCTCAGTTCGGATGCGGCCCCCAACGAGATTCCGAAGCTGGAAGACCGGCTGTTGAGTCGCTTCAAGTCGGGACTGGTGGCCCGAATGGACAAGCCATGCTACGAAACCCGGTTGGCCATTCTGCGCATCAAGTCGAGGTTGCGTGGGCTGGTCCTACCAGATGATGTGCTCTGCTACGTCGCCCACCACACGGACTCGAACATCCGTGAACTCGAGGGAGCACTGACACAACTGCAGGCGACTGCGATGGCGATGAATCGAGTAATCGATCTCGAGCTGGCTCGGGAGGCGTTGGGTGACGCGCCAACACCACTCACCCCGATCGTCAATATCCAGTCGATCATCTCGACGGTTGCCCGGCAATTCGAAGTGAAGCAGACCGATCTTTTCTCCAAGCGGCGCCAGAAGTCAATAACCCTCCCCCGGCAGGTAGCGATGTACCTTGCGCGTTGCCACACGAGCCACAGCCTGCAGGAGATTGGCGGTTTCTTTGGCGGCCGTGACCACACCACCGTGATGCACGCCGTCGACAAGATCGGTCGGCTGCGTGCCGGCGATGCCGGGATGGACCGCCGACTTGACATGATCGAGCGGGATCTGGCGATTCGATCCTCGTGAGCGCGCGGCGATTTCGAACCTATCCGCGATAGCGCCAAGTGGAGGTCTCCGAGAGACCGCCCATTTCTCGCATGCGATCGGGCAGGCGAATCCACTGCACGAGCAGCACCGCTGATCCAAGCACCGTGATGAGGAGGTAGGGCACACCTCCGAGCAACGCCGCAACCGCAGCCAGCAGTGATGGTCCTTCCACCAAAGCGGCAAAGGCGAGGACCGCCCCGGTAATCTGTTCGATCTGGACTTGTTCGAGGTTGCGCGACTTCGCGTCCAACCGACGAGCCAGAATGACACCAACGCCCACTCCGCCGACAAGCAAGGCCATCGCCAAGCCGGCAAGGATTTGTGGCAGTGCGTGGCTGGTGCCGAGCAGTGGACCTCGGGTGGCGTTCATCCCGAGCGCAATGGCCGCAAACCCCAATACTCCGGTTGCCATTGCCGCAAGGATCAGTCGTGACTGAGTAATGGCTTTGGAAAGCCGCTGCGATCTACCACTATCTATTGACTTTTCATGTACTTGCACGCGCTGGCTCCACTCTTGAGCCGGAGTCCTGAAAGGAGCATCAAAACGGGTTCGTGTAAGTCCTATTCAACCCTGACCGTCTGTGTGTACAACTTGTTGGGAAGCGAAGGTCGCGCCCCTCTGATTCGACAGCTGTGCTGCGAGACCTCAAGGGTATCCACAAAGCACTCACCGAGGGTTCACAGCTTCACCAACCAGCGTGACAACGAACCACTGGCTCTCGTCACCTAGTTGACAGGTTTTCCCATCTGTCATCTCGCGCGTAACTCCTGTCTTGGCCAGTGTTTCTGCCAGAGTTTGCTCCTTTGTCCACATACTGACAGGGCCATTAACGGTGATGAAGAGTGTTTTCTCTTCTCCTGTTCTGTCTTGGTGCCCCAACTCTCGTCCGCGGGTTGGAAGAAGTGGAGCCGCTCACACAGTGGAAGGCAACTCAGTCAGACTGCCCTTTCGGGCTTGTGGACACACTGTGGACGAATACAGCGGCTGGCAGTTCGGGCAGAAGGTTGTCGTTCGCTGCGAGACCACAATATGTTGCAGCACCGAACCACAGAATCGGCACGGCTTGCCCCCGCGAGCGTAGGCCAGAAGATCAGCTCGGTTCCTCCCACTCTGACCGTTCCCGTCTACGTAGTCGCGCATGGTTGTGCCGCCGGCGCGGATGGCGCGTCTGAGAGTCAACCGAATAGCACGAGCCAGGTCTCGCGTCTCCTCAAAGCGAAGATCCGAAGCAGGTCGCAGTGGGTGTATTCCAGCCCGAATGAGCGATTCGTCGGCATAGATGTTGCCAACACCAGCAATAACTTGCTGGTCGAGGAGGGCTGCCTTGACGGCGCGACGGGTCTTGCCCAACGTGCCATGGAGATCGCGGTGGCGGATGGTGAGCGCATCGCATCCAAGGTTGGCCCAATGGCGTGACTCGAGTTCGGCCAGAGAGTCGCAAAGCGTGAGTCCGCCAAAGCGGCGAGGATCGCGAAAGACCAGATGGTCCCCCGGCGGATCGGAAACCACAGACCAACGGATGTGAATGTGGTCGTTGCGGTGCGGCTTGTCGCCGGCGGGAATAAAGAGTAGTTGGCCCGTCATGCCGAGTTGAACAACGAGGACGGGCGTATTGCCATCCGCGATGATCGCCAGTTGTTTGCCGTACCGCCGAAGTTGAGTGATACGGCAATCTTCAAGAAGCCCGCGACGCAGGCGGGTCGATCGCCCGTGGTTTGTGCTGTGACTGGCCGGGAGGGATCGGACGATATCTCGACGTTTCACATGGACGCGGCTGATGGTCCGACCGATCAATCGGGGAGCGAGAGTTTGGCGCAGATGTTCGACTTCAGGTAGTTCGGGCATGGTGCTTCAAGGAATGGAACTATCGGCGCGATTCTGCCGGCGGGCTGTCCAGGATTGCATTGTTGTCCGCGTCCGGCTTCTCCATCGCCCGGCTCAAGGCGCTTTGGGCTTCTTCCCAACCAATGAAGTCGGCATCATTACTCAATTGCTGGAGTTGTTCAATCTCATCCAGCCGGAGCGGCGCAAGTCGGCCCAGCGAGAGCGCCGCGGCCTGGCGAACTGGCCTGGCGGAATCATGCAGCATACCGAGGAGAATTCGAACCTGCCGGGGTTCATCGGCGCGGTAGCGGCCGAGCTCGGTCGCAACGCGCAAGCGTGCGATCTCAAGATCATCGATCTTTGAAGCGATTTCCATGGCGGCCAGCACATCGGCGTTGTAGGGATCAATCTCCTGCAGTGTCAGTACGGCTGCGAATCGGTGCTGGGCGGAGAAGGTCTCGTCAGTGAGCATTGCCGTCAGACGGGGAACGGCGGGGATGGCGATTGGGCCCATGTCGCCCAGCGCGACCAGTGCGGCGTCCGTCCTCCGGTCATGCGTGTCGAGGGCCAGGATGATTTTGTCTACTGCCGGGGTGGCTGCGATACCCAATGAACCCAAGGCGCGCATTGCATTGGCACTCACGCCGCGAGAGGGGTCATCAATGAGGTTGATCAATGCGGGCACAGCTGACTCGGCCAATGGACCAAACTGGGTGAGCACGTCGCAGACGGTTGAGCGAACCTCCGCGCGCTCGTCAGCGAGAGCTTCAATAAGCGGGGGTACGGCATCCGGATGGAGTGGTTGAAGAAAGTCGAAAACACGCGCCGCCCGAGTACGGACGGCGACTCGGGTATCCATAAGACACTCGGCGACCCGCTTGGCGCACCGACCAGGATCGATGATGGACTGAGCGCCAGCGACCTGCGCAATGGCGTTGAGCGCTTCGATGCGGATCGTCGGATCCGGATCCCCGGTCGCTTTGAGGAGCGCTCTTTCAGCGGTGTCGTCGCGCAATCGCATATCCGAAAGAAGCTGAACGGCGCGGAGTCGCAGTGGTTGGCTTCGCTCCGCCGTGATGATTGCGGCGCAACGATGGGCGAAGAACCTTCCATATTCAGAAATCTCACGATTGTGACGCCTGAACCACTCAGGATTCGTCGCGTTGACGCGCGCGTCGACCTCGTTGAGCACCCATTCGTTGTCCGACCAGGGGAGAACGATCATGAGCCCCGTGGTTGGGATAAGAGCCGTCCAGCCCTGGTCCTGAACCGTAGGGATAGCGGCGAGCGAGCACCCGCTGAGGACCAGGAGAGTGCCGAGCAGCGCCTTCATGCGATACCGGCGTGTTCGGTGGAGGTTCTTTTGCTTGAGAGCGTCATGCCCACACTCGGGGCAGACAAACCCGCGGCTGCCAGTCATGTCGTACCAGCAGTTCGGGCATCGTGGTCGACCAGTGGAGCGGTCGGCGAAGGCCGCCAAGTGCACCGCGATCATGCCCCCCAAGACAAGGAATGCCGCAATGACATAGAGAATGATGTGGGCGAGCACACATGATCGTAGGACTCGACGCGGTAACCCGATTTCCTTGTCCTGGGTCGAAATCAGGGTGGAGTGCTGGTTTCGGGCTGCCGTCTTGGGCTTACCACCTGTCGGGGCGGAAGATTCTGAGACGCTGTCGGGAGGGAGCGAGGCATGAGACACCCCATTCTGATTCCAGTGCTGCTGCTTGGACTGACAATGCGAGGCATTGCCCAAGACAAGAGTGAGATGTGGTCGGCCGAAGCGGATTACGTTGCAGCCAATGGCCGACCGGCGGTTGAGTATGTCTCGGGTCTTTTTGATGCCCACGATGTCGTGGTTATCGGGGAGATTCACGAAGTGGCAGACAACTGCCGCTTTGTGGCGGATCTTGTGGATGCTGTGTACAAGACGGCGGGCGTGCGCGTCATTGCCAGCGAGTTCCTTCGGGCAAGCCAGACCGAGCAGATGAATGCGCTGCTGACGGCAGAGCAGTGGGACGAGTCGGCGGCGACCGATCTCATGCGGCACGGAGCAAATGTCATCTGGGGGTATCGCGAGTACCTTGATATCTTCGAGGCCGTTTGGAAGGTGAACCACACGCTGCCCGCAGATGCGACAACGATGCGGATCGTCGGTCTGGACAGTGAATGGAACCAACTGGCCATGCTCAAGGAAGGCAGTGCGGCGAAGCGGTTCAAGATGACGCTTGATCGTGAACACTGCATGGTTACCAGCCTCGAAACGGCGATCGCCACCCCCGGTACAAAAGTCCTGGCCCATGTCGGGTTTGCGCACAGTGTGACGGGGCAGGGAGAGCGCTTTGCCACCGTTCTCAGAAGGAAGTACGGTGATCGGGTCTTTCAGGTCGCGTTGCATCACAACTTTCCGGGGCCGGGCGAGGTCTCTCCGTTCACGGCCATGATGGAGGAAATCCTTGCCGGTTCGCCGAAGCCCTGGGGCGTCACGATCAAGGGCTCGCCGCTGGCAGACTTGCGTCGGGACGACTGTTTGTACTTTCAGATGCTGGGGCGAGGATCATCTCTGGACGAGGCGGCGGAGGGGTATGTCTTCCTGACTTCCGTTGCCAGACTCGAACCAGTTTCGTGGATCGAGGGCTTCGTCAACCAAGTGACTTTCGAGGAGGCGAAGGAGCTGGCCATCCGGATGGGTCGACTTGGGCACGAGGAAGACTGCCCTGATGCGGGCGCACTTAACGAAGTGCTACAAAAACGGCTGGAAGAACGCCGGCCCGGGCCGGGTTGAGTGGAGTGGGGAATTCGCGATTGCGGCTTCCCGAGCGGTATCGTTGCAGGCAGAGCTTCCCGCCCGCCAAGGGTCGGGAAGTGGGCAAACAGGGTCGAGTGAAGAGAGGGAGACAGTACATGCAGTGGAGTCATACAGCGCGGCGAAATCTGGTAGCGGGATTGGGCGCGGCGGTGTTTCTGGGCGGGCTTGGATCGACCGCGCTGGCCCAGCGCGGCGTGCAGATCAACCATGACGCCAACGGGCAGAACATTCCCGGCGACGCGGCCAATGAGCCGAGCTTTGCTATCGATCCGACGAATCCGCTGCACATGGTCGCGGGCTGGCGGCAGTTTCCGACGATCAATTCTGATGCGCGGTATGCCGGGGTGGCTGTAAGTACCGACGGGGGATTGTCGTGGTTCAACGAGGGAACCCTTCCGCCTCCGCCCGATGCGCCGGATGCTCAGCAGTCGGACCCGGTGCTGGCGGTGGATTGGAACGGCGTGTTCTTTTACAACAGCCTGATCTTCCGCGGATCGCATCTGGGTGTGGCGACGTATCGCAGCGACACTGGCGGATTCTCCTGGGATGAGCCGGTGTTCAGTCGTGACCAGTCGGCGGACAAGAACTGGTATGAGATCGATTACATCACCGGAAACCACTATGGCATCTGGCAGTTGCCCGGCGAGTTCGCGCGCAGCACAGATGGTGGACAGACGTGGGCGCGATGGCGTGTTGGCGCCAGCATCTTCGCCCACGTGAATGTCGGGCCGGATGCCGAGGTGTACATCGGCTGGTGGGAGGGTGGCGGAGTGAAGATCCGGCGTTCAGACAACGCGCAGGATCCGAACGCGACGCCGACGTTCACCCCCGAGGTTGCGATTCCATTTGGCGACATGGTGTGGCAGCCGCCCATGAATCCCGATGGCGGGGCCAGCCAGGTGTGGATTGCCACGGACCATAATGATGGGCCACGGCGAGGCTGGGTGTATGTGCTCAGTTCATCGCGCACAGGTAATGATCCCGCGGACGTCATGTTCTCGCGCAGTATGGACGGCGGTCAGACGTGGAGCACGCCGATTCGCGTCAACGATGATGCTCCCGGGCAGGACTACCAGTGGATGGCGGCAATGTCGATGGCGCCCGGCGGGCGACTTGACGCGGCATGGTTCGATACACGCGACGACCCCGGCCACCTGATGTCACGACTCTATTACTCACACTCCTACGATGGTGGCGCCACGTGGTCACCAAGCCGGCCAGTTGGGGATCAGTTTGATCCAACGGTTGGCTGGCCGCAGCAGCGCAAGATGGGCGATTACTTCCACGCCCGATCTGACAACGGCTCGATGAGTTTCGTGCATAGCGCGACATACAACGGTGAACAAGACCTCTACTTTCGGCGGCTGCATCCGATGTTGCTGGAGGTGTCTGTGCTGATGGCGGGCCAGCCCGGTCAATTTGATGTGAGCGAGTGCCGACCCAACGAACGCGCGTGGATCGTGTACAGCCTTGCTGGAAACGGGTACACAAAGGTGGGTCCACTGGACGTTCCGGTGAACCTGGCCCAGCCGCGGCTGGGTGTGGGTCCTCGTTTTGCCGATGGTGCGGGCAACGTGTCGTGGACGGTGACGATGCCGCCGCAGTCACGCGGGCAGCACATCTACTTCCAGGCAATTCAGCGGCAGAACGCGAGCAACGTGTTTGAGGCCGATGTGCAGTAGTTTTGGGTGAAGGGGAGAAGGGTTACCCATGGTTCAGAAAATGAGTGGGACGTGGCGGCGGCATTGTGCGTCGGCTGGTGTCGTTTGCCTTACCGGTCTTGCACCAGCGGCGCTGGCGCAGCGCGGCGTACAGATTAACACGAATGCGCAGGGCCAGGACATCGTTGGTGATGCCGCGAACGAACCAACGTTCGCGGTGAGCCCGGTTGATCCGAATCAGATCGTTGTAGGCTGGCGGCAGTTCCCGACGATCAACTCCGACTCGCGATACGCGGGGTACGCCTACTCGTCGGACGGCGGACTGACGTGGACCAACGGCGGCGTGCAGCAGGGACCGCCGGGGTATCAGAATCCGGAACAGTCGGATCCAATGGTAAAGGTGAACGCGCAAGGCGTGTTCTACTACTGGAGCGAGGTTTTTCGACCCAACTACGCACAATGGATCTACCAGTCGACGGATGGTGGGGAGACCTGGTCGGTTCCTGATCCCATCGAGGATCCAACCAACGGCGACAAGCCGTGGCTGGCCATCGACAACACGGGCGGGATGGGAGACGGGCACTTGTATGGCGGATGGAATCACTTTACGCTCGGCGGCTACTGCTATGTCGAGTCGACGGACGGCGGCCGCACATGGACGCCAAGCGTGCGCATTGCTGATGCCGGGGGCACGCAATGGATGCTGCATATGGTGGTGGGCCCCGAGGGCGAGGTGTATGCCGCGTGGAAGAACTACGGCCAGAATGCGATCTTTATCACCAAGTCGATCAACGCCAAAGACGCGAATGTGCCAACCACATTTGACGCATTCGGCGGCGGCGGCCGCAACGGCCTTGACATTCGTATCGATGCCTCCAACGACCCGGGATTCCTGAACATCAATCCGACGGGGTATCACCAGATGTTTCTGGGGGTTGATTCGTCGGGAGGCCCTCGACATGGTTGGGTCTATGCGCTCTGGCCTGACAAGCGGCGCGACACGGCAGATCTGTACTTTGCCCGAAGCGCTGATGGTGGTTTCACGTGGGAGACGGGCATTCGCGTCAACGACGATGGGCCGGGTGCGATCCAGTGGATGCCCTCGATGAGCGTGGCGCCCAACGGGCGCATCGATGTCTTCTGGTTTGACACACGCAACAGCAGCGGTCACCAGGTACCGTGGTCGGAGCTCTTTTATTCATACTCGACAGATGGTGGGACAACATGGGCGTCCAGCCAGCAGGTCTCCGAGGCGTTCGATACGACGCTTGGCTGGCCGCAGCAGGACAAGATCGGCGACTATATGGAGAGTGTGTCGGACGCGACCGGTGCGAACGTGATCTACCCGGCGACGTACAACGGCGGCCAGGACCTGTGGTTTATGCGCGTCGAACCGTTCCAGGTGAATGTGAGCGCGCTGGTTGGCGGGCAGCGCGGATCGGTCAGTGTGGCGGGTGCGCGTCCCAGTGAACCGATCTGGCTCGCGGCAACATTCCAGGGGCTGGGGAGCACATACATTCCGCAACTGAATGTCACGTTGAACCTGGATCATCCCTTCCAGGTCGGCGCGATGAAGACAACCGATGCGGATGGCGGAGCAGCATGGAACCTGCCCGTGCCGCGGCAGGGATCGGGCAGAACACTCTGGTTCCAGGCGTTGCAGCGTGAGAGCGCGAGCAACGTGGCGGAGGCGACGATCGAGTAACACGGCGCAAATCACGGGAGAGATGCGATGCCGACGAGTGAACTTCGGGGCCGCGTGGCCATCGCTGTTGTGTCGGTCCTGGGTTCGGTCATCGGTGCCGCGACCGTGCTCGGTCAGCAGGGCGTGCAGATCAATACGGATGCACAGGGACTGAACATCGCTGGCGACGCAGCCAATGAGCCGAGCTTCTCAATTGATCCGCTCGACCCGCAGCACATGGTTGTCGGGTGGCGAGAGTTTCCGACGACTAACTCCAGCGCGCGCTACGCAGGATACGCGGTCACAACCGATGGCGGTTTGACATGGTTCAACGGTGGCATACTTCCGCGGCCAGGTGGCTCACCCAACGGACAGCTGTCGGATCCGGTGTTGGCGGTTGATGTTGATGGCCACTTCTTCTACAACAGTCTTCTCTTTGCCGACGGACAGTTAGGCATCCTGATCTACGGCACCCCGGATGGCGGGTATTCATGGAACGAGCCGCTTTATCTCTTCACAGGCTTTGCGGACAAGAACTGGTACACGATCGATCGAAGCGGCGCGAGCCGGCACCATTACGCAAGCTGGGGCAACTCGACGATCTATGTCAAGCGCAGCATCGACGAGGGGATCACGTGGCAAGCGCAGCAATCGCTTGGATCCGGAATCCGTTCGTACATGGAAACTGGATTGAACGGCGAGTTGTATCTCGCGTGGTGGGATTACAACGCCGGCCGCGTTGCGTTTCGGGTTTCGCAGAACGCAAGCGATCCCAATCAGACGCCGACGTGGGGGCCTGAAGTCCGCCTGCCCTTTGGACGTATGCCTTCGGGCCTGCGCATCAATCCGGGCGGAGGATCCGGCCAGGTGTGGGTGATGGTGGACTCGAGCGATGGTCCGAATCGCGGCAATGTGTATGTGTTTTCTTCTTCTGTTCCCAATGATGACGTGTGCGACGTGATGTTTGCCAGGAGCACGGATGGCGGGCAAACGTTCAGCGCGCCGATTCGCGTAAATGACGATCCAGTGGGACAGGACTACCAGTGGATGGCGAGCCTGTCGATCGCGCCAAGCGGCCGACTCGATGCGACGTGGTTCGACACACGCGATGATCCGAATCACTTCATGTCGCGCGTGTACTACTCCTACTCGTGGGATGGTGGTCTGACATGGTCGGCGAACCGAGCGGTGGGTGATGCATTTGATCCGTCGCTGGGTTACCCGCAGCAGAACAAGATCGGCGACTACTTCCAATCGCAATCTGACAATGGCTCGGTCAGCGTCATTCACCCGGCGACGTTCAATGGCGAACAGGACCTGTTTTTCACTCGCTTGCATCCGATGGTGTTGGAGACGTCGCCGCTGCATGCCGGTCAGCAGGCGCAATTCGAAGTAAGCGAAGGGCGGCCACGCGAGCGAACGTGGATCGTTTACAGCACGACCGGTCGGGGCTACACCAACGTTGGCGCACTCGACGTGCCAGTGAATCTCGCGCAGCCACAGCTTGGAGTGGGGCCGCGCCTGGCGAACTCGTCTGGGGACGTGATGTGGACCGTGACAATGCCACCACAATCGCAAGGGCGAACCGTCTGGTTCCAGGCGATCCAGCAGGAGAACGCGAGCAACGTGATTGAGGCAGTGATTCAGTGATCATCTGAACCTGAGGGAGGACGGGCATGCGAGGGTGCGCGCGTCGTGTTGTTGTCACTGTAGCGGTGTTGGGCCTCGGCGGTATCGGACTCCATGCATCAGCCCAGCAAGGTGTGCAAATCAACACTGATGCGCTCGGTCTGAACATCCCCGGCGATGCCGCCAATGAACCCACGCTCGCAGTCAGTCCCCAAAATCCACTCAACATGGTCGTTGGCTGGCGGCAGTTCCCAAGCGTCGAATCTGACGCGCGCTACGCAGGCTACGCCGTGACGTTTGACGGCGGGCAGACGTGGATCAACCGCGGCACACTGCCACCACCACCAGGCTTCCCTGATGCGCAGCAAAGCGATCCGTTGTTGGCGGTAGATTCGAGTGGGTCGTTTTTCTACAGCAGCCTTGTTTTTGAACCCACATTCGTTGGTGTGGTCTACCAGAGTGATACCGGCGGGGTAGACTGGCAGACTCCACACGTGGTGCGAGATGGCTCGACGGCGGACAAGGGGCGGTACACCGTCGATCGGAGCGGAGTGAGTGAGAACCACTACTACGCGTCCTATACAGTCGGCGTGGTATTTTCTCGAAGTCTGGATGGTGGACAGACTTGGGAGCGCGATACCAATCCTTCCTCCGGTCATGAGATGGCGTTCGTCGATGTGGGCCTGAATGGCGAGGTATTCGTCGCATCGTGGAGCGAACCGAATCTGGTCGTGCGCCGATCTGACGACGCGTTTCGGCCAGGACGCTGGACGTGGAATCCATCGACGCTGATTCCCTGCGGTCAAGTGGCGAAGCAGTTGCCTGTGAATCCAGCGGGTGTATCAAGCCAGGTGTATCTGGCGATTGATCGAAGTGAATCGGCGACGCGTGGCAATGTCTATGTACTCTCATCGGCCGTGCGAACGGATGATGTCTGTGATGTCATGTTTGCGCGAAGCACAGACAATGGGGTCACGTTCAGCGAACCGCTGCGCGTGAACGATGATCAACCTGGTGCCGACTACCAATGGATGGCGGCCATGTCGATTTCCCCGGCCGGGCGGCTGGATGCATTGTGGTTTGATACACGGGCCGACCCGAACCACTTTGATTCGCGGTTGTACTACTCCCACTCATACGACGGGGGTTTGACGTGGTCTCCCAATCGTGCGGTGAGCGATTCGTTCGATCCGTCAATAGGTTATCCACAGCAAACGAAGATCGGCGACTACTTCCAGTGCCAGTCTGACAACGGCTCGGTGAGCGTGGTGCATCCTGCGACGTTCAACGGTGAGCAGGACATCTACTGCCAGCGGTTGCATCCGATGGTTCTGGAAACTTCGCCGCTCATCGGCGGGAAGCGGGCACGGTTCAACGTGACCGACGCGCGACCCAATGAACAGGCGTGGATCGTCTACAGCCTTGATGGGCCGGGGTACACGAACATCGCCTTGCTCGACGTGCCAGTCAACCTGGCCCAGCCGCGACTGGGTGTCGGGCCGCTTCGGGCGGACGCGGCTGGCAACGTCTCGTGGAACATCACCATGCCGCCGCAATCACGCGGGCGGACGGTCTGGTTCCAGGCCATCCAGCGCGAGAATTCAAGCAATGTGATCGAGGCGGTGGTGGAATAGCGCTCGCCGACTTCTACTTGTTGTGGCACGCCAGGCACATCTGGCTGGACGTGTTGTCGATGCGCAGCAGGTCGTCGTAGCCGCCGCGATTGTGTGGTTCGTGGCAGGTGGCGCAACTGAGAACCGACTCCTCCGCGCCATCGACGACCATCAGGCGCAGTTTTCCCATGCGTGAGCCGCCGAACGTCTGATTCTCCCACGTGGCCCGCGCATTGAGGTAACTGGGTTCGGGATTGGGCCACACGGCGCTGGCGCCGACGGGGTGCTGCTTGGTGAGGTCGGTGCCGACGAGTGCATCCCCGGTCATGAACTGGCTGCCGATGCCATCGCCGAAAGCGTCGAGGGCGACGGTGCCGTCGTGGCAGCCCATGCAGAGAATGCTGTAGGAGTCGAGGGCCTCATCGCGCGGGAAGTTGCCGTCGTAGGTGGTGTAGACCTGGCCGGCGGAGGGCAGAGCATGGTTCCACAGGCGGCCGGCCGAGTAGCCGTTGATCTCAACCGCATTGGCGTTGTGGAGCGTGTGACATGGCAGACAGGTCTGCGACTGGGCCCAGCCTTCGGAAGAGAAGTCGTGGGCGCTGCCGATGATCTGCGCGCTGGTTGCCGTCGTGCTGACGACAAGAACGAGGCACGCCAACTGGATGAGATCACGCTGTTTCATTGAAGTTCTCCATCACCCTTCTGACGCCCTGAAGCGTCGAACCAATTCACGTCCACCGAAGCGACGGACCCGGTTGCCATTGCGACGACTCGAGTCCCTTGGGAGTGATGGTCGGCCAAAACGACGTAGGGCTTCTGATCTGGCTCCTGCAAACAACGGACAATCAGGGAGATGGGGGCGGCGCGATCGTTTTTGGCCGCCCCAGCGCGAACAACAGTGGATATGGTGTTTAAGTTGACCGGTTTGTCGCTTTGCAGCGTGCTTATTCAGGTGTCGATAAGCCAAAGCCGATCTGGGCGCGATGCGCCGAAGCACTCCTGGAGTGCAACGGCTTCATACCCCCGCGACTATACTCGATGCGGTATGGGGTACTGGCCGATCTTCGTCTTAGCGGACGAGGCGTATTTGCCGGCCGCGTGCTGTCGCATGGCCCACGATGCGCTCAATCAACCCAGTTGCGCCTGACAAAGAGGATGGATGGAGTATGACCGATCCCGCCGAGCCGATCACCCCGCGAGCCATTTCGACCATTTCCACCGATCCGGAGCAGGCGATCCGCAAAACGCGCGAAGCCTATGAGCAGCTCCGGTCGGAGATTGCCAAGGTGATCGTCGGGCAGGATGAGGTCATTGAAGAGATGCTCATCACGTTGTTCTGCCATGGCCATGCCATTCTGGAAGGGGTGCCGGGCCTGGCCAAGACACTGCTTATCTCGACGATCGCGCGGACCCTGAACCTACGATTTAGCCGCGTGCAGTTCACGCCTGATCTCATGCCCACTGATATCACCGGCACGGAGGTCATCGACGAGGACAAGGCGACGGGACAGCGGAGTCTGCGATTTGTTCGCGGCCCGGTCTTTGCGAACGTCATCCTGGCGGACGAGATCAACCGCACGCCGCCCAAGACGCAGGCAGCCCTGCTCGAGGCAATGCAGGAGGGCCAGGTCACCGTGGGCGGCCACGCGCATCCGCTGCCCAAACCGTTTTTTGTGCTCGCGACGCAGAACCCCATCGAGCAGGAGGGCACGTACCCGCTGCCCGAAGCTCAGCTCGACCGGTTCATGTTCATGATCCGCATCGGCTACCCAAAGCCGGAGCAGGAGATGGAAGTCATCCGGCGCACGACGGCGATGCAGGCGGCGACGATCGGCGCCGTGCTCAGTGGCGAAGATGTGGCGACGGTGCAGGATCTTGTGCGGCAGGTACCAGTGGCGGACAACGTCCTGCGCTATGCCTTGAACCTCGTGCGGGCGACCCGCGTGCGCGACCCCGAGGCGGCCAAACCCAAGATTGTCACGGACTACCTGTCATGGGGGGCCGGGCCGCGCGCCAGTCAGTACATCGTGCTGGCGGCCAAAGCCAAGGCGATTCTCGCGGGCGCGACACATGTTATGCCGGACCACATCAAGTCGGTTGCACACCCCGTGCTGCGACATCGCATCATCACCAACTTCAATGCCGAGGCGGATGGCGTGACCACGGACGATGTCGTTACCAGCCTGCTGGAGACGATCCCGGTCGAGGGAACGGACGCGGGAACGAGCCGGAAGATGGATGCGGTGCTGAAATAACCGAGGATTGCCGTGCTTGTTCGAATCGCGTACATGATCTTTCTTGCCGGCGGGGCCGTGTGGCTGTGGGCCGCAGAACTGTCCAATTCCATGATGTGGGCGATCGGTTACGAAGCCGTTTTCATCGTGTTGGGCGCGACGGGTATTTTCTCACAGTGTTCCTGTAGGGAATCAGGCGTCTGTCGTCCACCGAGCGTGACATGCGCCTTTTTCTTCGCGTGTGCTGGAGTCGGGTTGGCCATTTGGACCATCGCGCATGGTGGCCTGACGACGATCGCGGACAATTGGGATGTGGATGATGTGGGTCGTGCGATCGCTTGGCCCGTGATCATCGTGTGCACGCCGCTTGTTGATGATTTCCTCCGTTGGAAGATGCGCAGGCATGAGCTAGCCGCGCCGGACGAATCTGCAAACGGCGCACAACGCAGCTGGGGGCGCGAAGACAGGAAGGGTGGATGAGTGAGATGAACCGACGCGAGCCGTCAAGCCGAACGCGAATGCGTGAGTACGTACACGTCGCCGACGGTCTTGAGCCATTCGATGTCGCCGGCGTTGGCGTGTTCCTGGACTTCGCTGAGGAACTTGACGGCATCCGGTTCGAAGCAGGGCTCCGACGTGTCGTCACGTGGAACGACCGCGTCCACCACAACGCGCACCACGAAGGCGCCGCTCTCGAACCACATTGTCTGTTTGATGTGTTCGCCGTCGAGGTTCATCATTCACCTGTCCATGAAATGGACCGTTACCAGTTTCGCCACCCGATGATAGGGGAGCCAGGCCCAGATCGCCTTCGCAGTGGTGCCGTCAGGGAGCGGCTGCTTCACCTCGACGGAGGCATTGGGCTTCGACCGGGGGCGTTCGGTGATCAGAACTCCATCGGCCAGTCCGGCGACTGCCTGCCATTGCGGGATTCGGCGTTCCCGGAGACGCTGAGCCGCGTGGACGCCGATGACATATCGCTCATCGTCCACCGCCTCTCGTATCCTCTCGAACAACTGTCCCATGGGCGCCTTCCGTGTCTGTCCGCTTCTTGTCATCGTACTGCGGCCAACAGGACCGGCCAACGCATTTCCGCACCCAGCTAAGCCGCATGCCCGACACCTCTCTCCAAACCGACGACTACCTCTCTCCCGCCACGCTTGCGCGGATGGGCGCATTCGAGTTGCGCGCCCGCATGGTTGTCGAGGGTATTCGCAGCGGCATGCACGAAAGTCCTTATTATGGCTTTTCCGTCGAGTTTGCGCAGCATCGGCAGTATGTGCAGGGCGACGACATTCGCCACCTCGACTGGAAGGTCTTCGGCCGCAGCGACAAGCTGTACCTCAAGCAGTATGAGCAGGAAACAAATCTCGACGTTGTGTTGCTCGTCGATTCATCCGGCTCGATGCGCTTTGGCACGTATGAGGCGACGATTGAAGACGGCAGCAAGCGCATCTGGCGCAAGTTCGATCATGCCACGGCGCTCGGCGCCGCGGTATCGTTCCTGGCATTGCAACAGCAGGATCGCGTGGGGATGGTCGTGTTCGCCGACGGCGTGCGCTCACTGGTCAATCGCAGCAGCGCGCAGGGACACTGGCGCCAGATCGTCTCGGCGCTCAACACCCATCCGGTGGAAGAGCAGACGAGCATCGGCCGGTGCGTCGATCAGGCGCTGGGCAAGGTGACCAACCGCGTGCTCTTTGTGATCATTAGCGACTTCTTCGACGACCTGGACCAGATCCGCAGCGCCATGGCGCGCGTGCGGCATCGCGGGCACGATCTCATCCTGCTCCAGGTGCTCGACCGGCAGGAGATGCGCTTTGACTTCCGCACGCCGGCCCCTTTTGAGGGAATGGAACTCGAGGGCAAACTGAACCTTGATCCGCGCTCACTGCGCCAGGCCTATCTCGAGATTCTCTCCGAACACTGCAAGTCGCTGGAAAAGTTGGCGCGCGGATTTCATTTTGACTACCAGCGCATTGACACACACGACTCGATCGGCCCGGTGCTCAGTCACTTCCTGGCCCGAAGGATGGCGCAAGGTCGCAGGGGGCGCGGATGAATTTCGTGCACGTGGGCCTGGCGCTGGCCGGTGTCGCCGCCGTGGCGATTCCCATCATCATTCACCTGCTGTTTCGTCAGCGGCGCAAGCCGATCGACTGGGGTGCAATGCGGTTCCTGCTGGAGGCGTATCGACGCAGCCGACATCGCATGCGACTGGAGCAATGGTTGCTGCTGGCGATCCGCTGCCTTGTGCTGGCGCTGCTTGGTCTGGCGCTGGCGCGGCCGCTGCTGAGTGATTCAGCCCTGCCGCTCGGGCCGGGCAGCCGCGTCGTGTATCTCGTTGTCGACAACGGACTGGCGTCAACGGTGACCGACGGGCAGAACCAGAGTGCGCTGCAACGTCATGTGCAGGAGGCGAGCCAGATCATCAGCTCGCTCAAGGCATCAGATCGCGTAGCGCTCGTCTCGGCGGCGCGGCCAATCGAGGCTCTGGTCGATCCGCCGGCGGTGGATCACGCAGCTGTGCTGGCAAACCTGACGGAACTCAAGGCGTCTCACACCCCGACAGACATTGACGCAGCTCTTTCGCGCGTGCGCGAATCCATTTCTTTGCGCGAGAGCGATCCGAGTCCGGTGTTCGTCTATCTGCTCAGCGATTTCTATGCGGGTTCAGCGGATCTCACGCGGCCGCTCGCCGCGCGATTCATCGACGACAAGCGAAACGTAAAGCTCATTGCGTCGCAGCCGGCAACAGCGCCGGTCGCAAACGTGCAGGTCGTATCGATCGACTCCAAACGGCGCGTGGCGCTGGCAGGCGCGACGGATCTCAGCGGGCAGTTTACGGTGCATCTGCGCCGCGTGGGTGATGTGAGCGAAGAAGCGCTGAGTACGGTGCGGCTCAACGCCGAGCCGCTCCCGAGTCCGGATCCGATCTCGGTGCGTTGGGCCCGCGGGCAGAGTGAAGCGGCTGTCGATATGCGGCTCGATCTGCGCGGCGTCGATCCGGGCGAAGTGATCGTAACGGCGGCGATTGACCGCGACGCCCTCGCTGCCGACAACGCGCGTTACAACGTGCTCGAAGTGCGCGATGTGCTGCGCGTTGCTGTGCTTGACCGGCGCGAGTTTGGTCGGCCAGGCGACCTGGCGTCGTTCCCCAGCGGTTCGTGGTTTCGTCGGGCACTCGATCCAGGAAGTGGCTCGCAAATCAGTGTGACGGACATCGACCCAGCGTCGATTGACCGTGCGGCGATGCGGCGTCTTCAGGCGGCCGTGTTGACCCGGCCCGACCTCGTGACGGAAGACGGTTGGCGCGTGCTGCGCGAATTTGTGGATGGCGGGGGAATGCTGTGGATCGAGCCTGCCGAGCAGGATCGCGTGGCGACTTGGACGGACCGGGCTACAACCGCGCTCGAACTCAACTGGCGCTGGGCCCGCGAGGCGGCCAACGTCGGGGAGGATGACTCTGGCGTCGCGCTCGCCGATGAGCAGCCCAAAAGCGATCTGCTCAGCCTGCTGGGTAGTGAACTGACCGACCTGACCAAGCCCGTGCGCGTACTGCGCACATTGCCGGTTGAGGAAGGTGTGGAAGAGGATTCGATTGTTCTCCGGCTCGCAGACGGCACGCCGTGGATGATGTGGATGACCGCGGGCGGGTCGAGTCGCGGCGGGCTGATCGTGTACCTTTCGAGCGCCGCGCATCTCGACTGGACAACGCTGCCCGCCAAACCATTTATGGTTGCACTGGTGCACGAAGTGGTGCGCCAGGGCGTCGGCCACGCGCATGAACAACGCGAACTGTCGCCCGGTGATGCGATCGCGGGAGGGTTGCCGCTCGGCGCTGCGTCGCTTGTTGGGCCGGGCGGAACACGGCTCACGGTGTTGACACGAGATGGCGCCGCCACACTCGATCGGCCGATCAGTCAGGCTGGGGTGTATGAGGTCCTCGATGAGCGCAGCGCGTCGTTGGGACGGATCGGTGTCAACGTGGAGCCCGACGCGGGTCGTACGGAGGCGCTGGGCGCTGCTCAGGTGAACGAATGGCTCGGCGCGAGCGGCTCGTGGCAGTGGCTTGACACAAATGACTCCGCCGCCGCGCTCGCCGGGGAAACGACCTGGGGCGAAATCAGCCTGGCACTGTTGCTGACCGCGTTGGCTCTGGCGCTTCTCGAAACGTTGCTGGCCCGCTGGTTCAGCCACGGCCTGCGACGTGATCTGGAGACCGGCGGCCTCGACACCGATCGCTACTCGCTCGCTTCGACCTTTGCGACAGAGGGGCGGCCGGCATGAACGCCCTGTGGCACTGGCTGCTTAATCTCGATCGACTGCCCGCAGATGCAGAAACGATGCATCTCGGCTGGCAGCGGCCATTGCCGGGTTGGGCGTGGGCGCTGGCGATCATCGTGCTTGGATTGCTCGCGGTGTGGAGTTACAGCGGACTCATTGGCAATCGGCGCGGACGCGGCGTGCTGGCGGTGTCGCGCGCGGTGTTGTTGCTGGTGCTGGTGGTGCTCATTGCGGGGCCGGCAATCATCGTGCCGCGCGACCTGGTGGAACGTGACTGGGTCGTTTACCTGCTCGATCGATCGACATCGATGACGATCGGCGACCTGCCCAACCGCGAGACGCGCGATGAGCAATTGCGCAGTGCAGTCGCCGACTCACAACCGGTCTTTGATGATGTGGCATCCAAGCACGAGACGCTCTGGTTGGGCTTTGATGAAGGCGCGTACGACTTGCCGGTGGATGACACAACGGGAGAACCTGACCTGAGTGCGCCTGAGGGGCGGCGCACGCTGCTGGCGGCTTCGCTCGACCAAGCGCTGCGACGACTTTCAGCGCGACCAATTAATTCTGTCGTGCTCTTTACCGACGGGCGCACACCCCAGCCGCCGACGCGTGCGATTCTGCGCCAACTCGAGGCGGACGCAGTTCCGCTGATGGTTGTACCGCTGGGTTCGGGGGAAGCGGTGGGTGATCTCGCGGTCGGGCGCGTTGAGTCGCCGACCAGGGCCTTTGCGCATGACATTGTGCCTATCGACGTGACCATTGATCGCCTCGGCTCGGCCGCGGACACAGACGGCGCAGAAGTGAAACTCGTCGACGCACTCACCGGCGAAGTGTTCGATCGCGAGCGCCTCGAACCCGGCGACGAGCGCGATCACCTCACACTGTTGGCGCGACCGAACCTGCCGGGCGTCTCGACATGGCGCGTCGTGATCGAGAGCGAAGGCGTCGATCTCATCACCGACAACAACCAGCGCGACTTTGACATCGAACTCGTCGATCGCCCGCTCAAAGTGCTCTATGTCGAGGCTCGGCCCCGCTGGGAGTATCGCTGGATCAAGGATCTGATCGTGCGCGAGCACACGATCGACTCGAGCATCATGCTGCTTTCGGCCGATCGTGATTTTGCCCAGGAGGGCAACACGCCGATTGCCCGGCTGCCCAATTCGCCTGAGGAGTGGGAGCCGTACGACGTGATCGTGCTGGGTGATGTACACGCCGAGTTTTTCTCGGCCCCGCAGCAGGAGATGATTCGCAGCCAGGTGGCGGAGCGCGGAGCGGGGCTGCTCTTCATCGCCGGGCCGCGGGCCAATCCATCGGCGTACGCGAACAGCCCGCTGGCGGCATTGCTGCCGATGCGCGGTAACCTGAATCTGCCGCTGATTGATGAGCCGGTTCGCATGAAGCCAACAGACGTTGCGCACCGCCTGAGCGTGCTCCAGCTCATGCTTGGTGAGCGCCATGCGTGGGACATTCTCGATGACCCCGCCCAGCCTTGGGCAGCGCTGCAGTGGGCGCTGCGGCTCGAACACCGTTCACTCAAGCCGGCCGTCGAGGTGCTCGCGGAGACGACGGCGCCACTGGACGAGGGTCAGCCGCTGCCGCTGGTGACTTTCATGCGTTTCGGGGCCGGGCAGAGCGCCTTCGTGGCAACGGACGAGACGTGGCGCTGGCGCTATGGCCTTGGTGATACGCTGCCCGAGCAGTTCTGGAATCAGCTGATCCGCATGCTCGGCCGCGACCGTCTGACGCTTTCGGGTCAACCGGCCGTGCTGACTGTCAACCCCCGTCGCGCTGAGGTCGGCCAGCCGATTGTGATTCAACTTCGCCTGCTTGATGCGCAGCTCGCGCAGCGATCCGTCTCAGAGATTCCCATCGAACTGGTTGATACGTCCGACGGCTCGGTTGTCTCTCTCTCGCTGACTGCGATCGACGAGACGATGACGCGCTACGAGGCGGCGTATGTGCCGGACCGCGCGGGGTCGCTGCAGGTGCGTATGGTCGATCCGGCGCTGGTCCGATTTGATCTTGGACAAGTCGTAGAAGTGACGCGGCCCGATGACGAGATGCGTGACCCCGCCGCAGACCACGGCCTCCTCGCTCGCCTCGCGGAAGATACCGGCGGCCAGGTGCTGGCGGCCAATGACCTCAGCGCGCTCAGAAACCTGCCTGACCGTTCGATCATCACCCCGATGGACCTCGTCGAGCCGCTGTGGGACACGCCTTTGTGCCTGATCCTCGTGATCCTGCTGCTCACGTTCGAGTGGGTGGGGCGGAAGCTGATTCGGTTGAATTGAGCGATCCCACGTGGTGGGTAATCAGACATGGATGGCGCTTTCCGTGCGCTACCCGCGAAATTCGGGCGGGCCGTAGCGTTGGCAGCGTCTTTTGTGGGTGTTCTTGCCCGGGAATCTCGACATTTGGGAACGCAACGAGGCGTCCGGCCGATGTTATAGGAGTGGGACGGAACCGGGCCCGCCCTCCCGGCCGTACCATTGTTCGGACTGCGGGAGCCGCTTGCGATGCGCGATGTGATCAGGGAGATTGAATCGATCCGCCGAAGAGCGTGGCTGATGCTGCTGGCCCAGCGGGTGGCCGTATTGGCGGCGTGGATCATCGGCGGGGCATTGGCCCTGGTGGTCATCGACTACATCTTCCGCCTGCCCGGTCCAGCGCGACTGGGTCTGGACGTGATCGTCGTGGTCGCGATTCTGGCTGCGCTGTGGCGGTATGTGACCCCCGCTGTGCGGTTTGCCCCGACACTGACCGATATGGCGCTGCGCTTCGAGAAGGTCGTGCCCTCGCTGCGTGGCCACCTCGCATCCGGCGTCGACTTCATTCTCGGCCATGAGGCGGAGCAGTCAGCCCTTGCCGCCCAAGCCGTGGCCGAAGCCGAACAGCGCGTCGGGCGCGAGAACCTGCGCGCACTCGTTGCCCCCAAGCGGACCTTCAGTGACTTGGGCGTGTTCGCACTTGCGGCAGCGCTGGTCGCGGTTTTGTGCATCACGATGCCCGGTTCAGCGTCGATCGCAGCACAACGGTGGTTCAATCCCTTCGGCGAAGCGCGATGGCTCAAGCGCACCGGCGTCGAGTCGGCGATGGGCAAGAGTGTGCATCCACTGGGCAAGGCACTGCCCCTGCGGGCGCGGGTAACGCGCGGCTTGAGCGACGACATGCGCGTCATGGCGCATTACCGCCTGGTGCGCAACGGTGAAGCCGGTGCGTGGGAACAGGTCGTTCTCACGCGGCAACAGGATGATGTGTTTGAGCGATTGATCGAGCCGGACGCGGATCAGATTGAGGTGCGGTTCTCCACGATGGATGATGAGACGCCGATGGAAGCGATTCGGCTTGTGCCGGCGCCGCGCATCGAGCGGGCGGAGCTGCTGGTGGAGCCGCCAGCGTATGCCGCAAAGAACATTGAGCAGGCAACGGTCGACTTGGGGCCGGGCACGGACGAGCGAGCAGTGCTGACGCCGCCGGCGCTGGTTGGTTCAAAGGCGTCGTTGGCGCTGGAGTTCAACAAGCCCCTGCCGACGGATCTCAGCAACAACGACTGGAAGGCACTGCTCAATTGGCGCACAGATGACGTCGATGGTCAGCCAGCCGCTGATGATGCCGAGTTGCTCGCCGCTGTGGGAGAAGACAGCCAGGCATCGGCATGGACGATTACATGGACATTGGGCGCGACAACGCGCTTGCAGCCGATACTGGTTGATGAGTACGGCCTGCTGGGGGCAGATGATGTGGCGTATCGTATCGAGGCCCGGATTGATGCGCCACCGACGGTGACGATCATCGACCCCGCCACGGACCGGACGTGTTTGCCGCAGGCCTACGTGCCTCTCAAGGCTGAGTCGCGCGACGATGTGCTTGTGGATACGCTGGCGGTACAGGCGACGATTAATGATGACGCGCCTCGTGTGATCGCAACACAGGCGGGATCGACGACGGTTGAGCAGTTAGACCAGGAGGTGGACCTTTCGCTGCTGGAAGTCAAGCCGGGCGACATGGTGACCCTGGTGGCGACGGCGACGGATACGTTTGCGTTTGACGGTGCGACGCACGAGACGGCCGAGTCATCGCCGCGCAAACTGCGCATCATCACGGACGCTGAGTTTGTCGAGCAGGTCTACCAGAACCTTTCGGCGGTGCGCGACAGCGCGATTCGCATCGAGCAGGAGCAGCGCGAGCTGCGTGAGCGGCTTGCCAAGGGGCAGACGCGGCCGGGTGATTTGCGCGACCAGTCGCGCATCGGCCAGCAGATCGAGCAGCAGCGCGAGGCGGTGAGCCAGATCGAGCAGCGCGTGCGCGACAACCGACTGGGTGATCGCGATATTGACGAGCTGATGGCTGAGGCGACGGACCTGCTCGAGCAGGCGGGACAATCATCAAATCAGGCATCCGAGGCGCTGGCCGAAGCGCAGCAGAGCCCGCCCGAAACCGAGCAGCAGGCGCAGGCCCAGGCAGCCAAGCGTGATGGAGCGCAGAAGCAGGTCTCGGACGAATTGGCAGCGCTGATCGAGATGCTCGACCGCGGGCAGGATTCATGGGTCATGCGGCGGCAGGTCGAGCAGTTGCTCAACGACCAGAAGAATCTGGAGCAAACCGCACGGAAGACAACAGACCGCACGCGCGGGCAAGACCCGTCGCAATTGAGCGAAGATGAACGGCGCGCGCTGAATGAACTGGCTCGTCAGCAGGATGAACTGGCGCGACGAGCCCAGGAACTCGTCGACGAACTGCGCAACCGGGCCGATCAGATGCGCAAGAGCGACCCCGATCTATCGCAGGCCATGGACGAGGCGGCGAAACAGGCGCAGCAAGCTCAACTTGAGCAGAAAATGAGCGACGCGGCGCAACAACTGGAGCAGAACCAGGGCCAACGCGCCAGCCAGCAGCAGCAGGAGGCGCAACAGGCCCTGCAGAACATGCTCGATCAGCTGGAGAAGACCGATCGGGCGAAGGCCGAGCGGTTGGCGCGGCAGGTTGAGAGCTTGTTGCAGTCACTTGACGCCTTGATCGCCGCCCAGGAGACTCAATTGGGTCGATTGTTCGGCGCTGAGGGAAGCTACGACGGGCTTGACCGCGCGATGCTGCAGTTGAGCACCAATACCTACGCCGTGCTTGATCTGGCGGTTGAGGGGGGTCGCGACATGGCCGAGATCGCGCGACTGGTCGAATTGGCCGCCAAAGCTCAGGAGTCGGCGATCGTCGCGCTGCGAGCGGCATCCATCGATGCGACCAGCGCACAGCAAAGTGAAGAAGAGAGCCTGGCGCGATTGAAAGAAGCTCGCGAGCTGGCGGCCAAGTTGCAGGAAAAATTGCAGCAACAAGAGCAGCAACGCCGCAAACAGGAACTCATCCAGGCGTATCGCGACTTGCATGAGCGGCAACTGGCGCTCAAGGCGGAGACCGCGCCACTTTCAGGGGCGAATCTTGATCGGCGGCAGCGGGTGATGTCGCGGCAACTGGGCAACCAGCAGGCGCAGATTCGCATTGATGCGATGGATCTGCTCAAGAAGACGGATGAACTGGCAGAGTCGTTTGTTTTTGAGGCGAGCCACAGGCAGATTGATACGCTGGCGGGCGAAGTTGTGGACGATCTGCGAGGCGCAAAGATTGGGCTGACTCAGTTGATGCGCGAGCAGGACATTGCCGACCGGTTCCTTGCGCTGGCAACCGCGCTGCAGGATTCGCAATCGGATCAGGAATTCGAGCAGCCGAGCGACGAGGGCGACAACGGTGGAAACGGTGGCAATGGCGGAAGCGGCCAGCCCCCGCCGCTGGTGCCGCCGATTGCACAGTTGAAATTGCTGCGCGGATTGCAGGAGTCCGTCTATCGCTCCACACGATTGCTTGATGAATCGGGGACGACGCTCGATGAGGCATCTCGCTCGATGCGTCTGGACGAACTCGGTGCGGCCCAGAAGGAGCTGACTGATCTGGCACAGAAGCTCATTGAAATGATGCAACAAGGCGGCGGCACTCCGCCGAGCGGACCGGACGTGCAGCCCGGCGAACCGGGAGGACAGCCATGAAAAAGAATACGACCAGGCTTCAACTTGCCGCGCTCGTTGCTTCACTTACCTTGGTTGGTGTGTGCGACACGAGGGGTCAGAGTACGCAGCCCGCGCCTCCGCCGGCGCCCGCACCTGAGCCGACACCTGTCAAAGCCGATGCGCCGCCTTCGCTTGACGAATTGCTGGGCCTCACGAAGGACCGGGAGGCAGCGCAGGAGGAGCCGACGGACATCATCGAGAAATTGACGGGCGGCGAGGAAGCCGGCGCGGGTGTGGATATCGCCGCAGTCTTCCTCGAAGCGGTGAACAGCATGGGCAAATCGGCAGCGCTGCTGCTTGATCAGCGCAGCGCGGGTCTCGCGACGCAACGCTTCCAGGAGGAGGCGATGCTCAAACTCGACACACTTATAGCGCAGGCGCAGCGGCAATCCAAACCTCAGAACAAGCCATCCAGTCAACAGAGTCAGCAGCAGAGCCCACCCGAGCAACAGCAGCAGGATCAGCAGCAATCAGCGCCGGGAACGAACGTGAGCCGCGATGGTGACAACCGACCGGGAATGAAGCAAACCAATCTTGATGGCGCGATCAACGAGACGGGAAGCGAATGGGGCAATCTGCCTCCGCGTGTGCGCGACCTCTTGCGACAGGGGCGTGGCGATGCAGTGGCGCGCCTGTACGAACGCCTTACCGAGATCTACTACGAGCGTCTGGCGGAGGAATCGCAGCCATGATGACGCGGATCAGCAGTGGTGGCGTGCTGGCAGCAGTGCTGTTGACGGCCTCGCTGCTGGGCGGCGCGGGACTGAATGTCGATCAATCAGCCCCTCCGGCAGATGCCGGCGGCAGCGGCGCGTCCAATGCCCCGTTGACTACTGAACCCGAGATGAACGAGCGGCTTTACGAATCGGTCGCGAAGGGGCTCGAGTTTCTCGCAACACAACAGAATTCGGACGGCTCATTCGGGCCGGACAATCGATTCAGCAAGAACGTCGGCATCACCGGATTGTGCGCGCTCGCTTTCATGTCTGACGGACACCTCCCGGGACGGGGCAGGTACGGCAAGCAGGTGGAGAAGGCGCTCGAGTTTGTCCTGAGCCAGTGCACCGAAACGGGCCTGATCGTCGGCGGCGAATCCCACGGGCCGATGTACGGCCACGGCTTTGCCACCCTATTTCTCGGTGAAATCTATGGAATGGGCGCCTTGGAAGATGACTCGCGATTGCGCGAAGCGCTCGTCAAAGCGGTGAGATTGATCGTCAACTGCCAGAACCCCGAGGGTGGATGGCGCTACAACCCGCTGCCGGAGGACGCGGATGTGTCGGTGACCATCTGCCAGATCATGGCATTGCGCTCGGCTCGCAACGCCGGCATCAAGGTGCCCAAGGAAACGATCGACAAGGCGGTGGAGTACGTGCGGCTGTGCCAGAATCCCGATGGCGGATTCCGGTACATGTCAGTACCCGGCGCGTCAGCCTGGCCCCGCTCCGCCGCAGGCATTGCGAGTCTGAACTACGCAGGTATCTACGAGGATGCAGCGCTGGAGAAAGCACTGGAATACCTGCATGAAAATGCGCCGCCCGGACGGTCTCGCCAGCAGGCGCACTACTTCTATGGCATCTACTACACGGCGCAAGCGATGTACCTCGGTGGTGGTGAGCACTGGCAGCGCTGGTGGCCCGAAGCACGTGATGAGATCATTTCGCGACAGGATCGCGGCAGTGGCTCGTGGAGCGATCCGAACGCCGGCGGGCCGTATGCGACCGCGATGGCGCTGATCGTTCTGCAAATGCCCAAGCGATACCTTCCGATCTTCCAGAAATGAGACTGGCATTGCACACATCAACGTATAGCGGTCTCGCGGTGACGGCGTTACTGGCCTGCTCTGCAGGCGTGTACGCTCAGCAGCATCAGCGGTTTCTGCTCATCGATCGGGATCTGCGCGCCGACACTGTGGACTTGGTGGGCATCGAAGATGGCTGGGTCGAGTGCCTGCGATCTGGATTGATCGATCGTCGGCCGATGAGCGATCTGCTGGTGCTGACGGCGTTTGATGATGACGAGGAGTCGAGCCGGTTTGTCGCAAGCGATTGTGTAGTTGAACTGGCGGATGGACAGCGCTGGGTTGGCGCGCCGGCTCCGGCATCGTTGCCTGAGCACCTGGACTGGAAGATTGATCGTGTCGGAGTGCTTTCTGCGCCGCTCGAACAGGTGCTCCTGGCAAGGTTGCGACCCGACGCGCCGATGCCCGGAATCGATCCCCAGACTGCGGAGGACCGGCTACTGCTGGCAAACGGCGATGCGCTTTCTGGACTGCTGGTCGCAATCGGAGATGATGTCGAATTTGAGGTGTCAGGTTCGACGGAGGCGACTCACTTGCCTCTCGCGCAGGTGGCGTCGCTGGCCTTGGTTAATCCGCCCGCGCGGCCGAGCGGGATGGTGGTTTGGTTGGCGGATGGCAGCGTGCTGAGCATTAAGGAATGCCGCTGGTCGCCGGCGTCGTTTCAGTTCACGACGAGTGTGGATTCGCTCAAATGCAATGTGGAAACAGAGATGCTGCGAGGTATCAACTTTGCAGCGGAGCGGGTCACCCCACTAGCCCATTTCGAGCCGCAAGTGAGCCATGAATCAAAGTGGATCAGCGTTGTCGAATCGCCGCAGATGCTGGATGCGGGGCGCCCCGTCGGTCTGTCGGATGTGCAGATGCGCGGCCCGATCGAGGCGCGATACGCACTTCCGGAGGGTGCGACACGTTTTGTCGCCACGGCTGTTGTGCCGCGATTCGCTGCGGACTGGGCAGAACTGAACCTCTCCGTAATCGTGGATGGCCAGACGGTTTTCGAAGCAGGAATGGACGGCACGGGCCGGTCGCGCCGCGAGATCGATGTGCCGCTCCATGACGCCTCGACGTTGACGATTCAGATCGATGAAGGCGCGCGCGGGCCGATTCAGGATGTCATCGTGCTTCAACGTCCGATGCTCCTGTTTGAGTGACCTGGCGCAACGCAGCTGAGGCGAGTGGGCAACATCCGGTGTCTCCGGCGGCACAGTTCCCGGACGATCAAGAGAAATCTGAAAAGGTTCCACACTATCGCCTGATTTCGGCGAGCTTATCGGCGCGCGCGATTGCCGCCCCAACGGCCCACAGATTGCTCCTCTGGGATTGGACATCAGCATCCTGCGCGGAGGAGCGGATATGGACCAGCACCGATTTGAGCAGACTTTTCGCCACATTGTCAAGCGATTGAACAACCTGAATGGCGAAGCGAGGGTCGCGGGGGATTTGCGCCCTGTTCCGGTGACGAGTGAACGAAAGGACAAGGGAGACGCGGGGCAACGGCGCGCTGGGCGCAAGGATGCGTAGAAATGCCAGTGCGAATGGGTGAATTCCGGTGCGTGGCGGAACGTTGTCGGCGACAAAGGCGTTCAAGCCGTGCGCCTCATCACGGCAATCAGAAACCGGGGCTGGTCTGCTCGTCAAGATCGGTGCTGCGATTCGTGTCTGCCCGACCCATCTTCTGATCAAGCTCGCGCTTGAGAAGGCGAATCCTCAGCAGCGAGCGGACACGGGTAAGCAGTTCGATCTTGTTGAACGGCTTGGAGAGGAAGTCGTCGGTGCCTGCTTCCGCGCCGCGCTCGACGTCGCCGACTTCGTTTAGAGCGGTGACCATGAGGATGGGAATGTCGCGCGTGGCGGGATCGGTCTTGAGACGCTGACAGACCTCAAATCCGGACATGCGCGGCATCATTACGTCAAGCAAAATGAGATCAGGCTGCTTCTGCTGGACGGCGGCGAGGGCGTCGACGCCATCGGCGGCGCTGCTGACGCGGCATTTGAGCGAAGCGAGATATGCTTCGAGAAGTTCGATGTTCTGCGAATTGTCATCCACGATGAGCAGGTGACAGCCGGCAAACTGGCGGTCGTTGCTGGCGTCCGTGGGTTTGGCGGGCTCGGAGGTCATGCGGGTCTCCGTGGATCGCGTTTCAGATGCCGCCGGTTGTGCCAGAATCCGGCGAATGGCAACCGAGAGACGAATCAGTGCCGGTTCACTGCTGCGCCAGATTCGGTCCAGAAGGGCCACCACATCGGTGGACGTGTCCACATCGTACCAGTCGGCGAGGCGGAGGAGTTGCAATCCGCGATTGCTGATGCGAGTGGCCGTCTGATCGTAAACATCGGCACTACCCCAGTCGATACCACTAAGAAGGGCGGAGTGGTGGTGGGCGACTCCAAAGGTCCAGAATCCCCCGTCCATGCTTCGGCCGAGCGCGGCCAGGTGCGCTGCGCCGGTCCCAAGCCCGTGATGCAAGCGCCGCAATGCGTCGAGCGGTACGTCGGGAGAGTCGATGCCAAAGAACGCTACGGCGGCGTGCGGGTCGAATCCATGGACGAGTCGCCAGACTGAGCTTAGTCGCAACCCAAGATCACCCGAGCCCTGATCCACCGTCATGGGCCAGTGGCCGAACGTCTCGGTTTCGGCCGGTGTTCTGGCCAGGATGACGTTGCCACGGCCGAAGATCTCCGAGAGACGAACGTGGACGCAGTCTGCCATGGCGCGGGCGACTTCGGCGGCCGTGATTGGAGTGATGTCGCCCATTGGTCCGGGGCCGACCAAGCGCGTCTTGACGGTGCCGGGGATCGGCTCCTTGGCCATGATGACGGCTATCACACGGCGCGGCTCGGTCATGGGTCAAGGGCGCGCATCAGGCCGCCGATTATCGTGTCGGCGATCAGCAGCGAGGCTTCTGACAGGGTCCAGCGGCCGTTCTCGGTGTGCAGATGACCGGCCCGCTCGCACTCAAGTGCTGTCGCGCTAATCACTTCCGCTTTGCCGAAGAGTTCTGCGTCGGCAAGGACCGAGGCACTATCAATGCCTTCGGACAGTCGAAGCCCCATCATCAACCGCTCTGCGAGGCGAGTGGCGGGTTTTGGGACGTCGCACTCGCTCAGGGGGGCCAGGCCCTGGGAGGCGAGATAGCGACCGAGATGGGGCGCGTTCTTCCAGCGCAAGCCAGCAACGTGTCCAGAGGCGCTGGGACCTGCCGTGAGCCAGTCTTCATTGCGCCAATAGGCGAGATTGTGGTGGCACTCGTACCCGGGCTTGGCAAAGTTGCTGATCTCGTACGCCTTGTAGCCGGCTGTGCGGAGTCGCTCCCGCGTCACGAGGAACATCTCAGCCTCGAGGTCCTCGTCCAGTCGCCGCACCTGGCCAGTGCTGAGCCGGACGGCCAGTGGCGTGTTGGGCTCGAAGGTGAGGGCATAGCAACTGAGGTGGGTAGGTCGGAGGGCCAGGGCGGCCTCAAGGTCTCTGTGCCAATCGTCGAGGCTCTGGCCCGGAATGGCAAAGATGAGATCAAGGCTGAGGTTGTGCACGCCGGCTGACCTGGCGAGTTCGACGGCCCGGGTCACATTGGCGGGATCGTGCCAACGTTCAAGCGTCTTGAGGAGGCGCGGATTGAAGGACTGGGCTCCAATGCTCAGTCGATTGACACCCCCGGCAACCAGAATGTCGAGGAGTTCCCTTGTCACGGTCTCCGGGTTGGCTTCGACGGAGAATTCGGTGTCCGCGCGAAGGCCAACAGCAGCAAGAATCGGCAGAAACCGCTCCCAGAGGTGGGGTGAAAGCAGGGTGGGCGTCCCGCCTCCGATGAAAATCGTCCTGGCGCGATGCGCCAGGAAGGGTTGGAGGTTCAATAATTCACTCGAGAGGCGGCTGACAAACTCCTCCTGCTTGTCAGAGGTGTCCACGATGCTGTAGAAGTCACAGTAGTGGCACTTGTGGAAGCAGAAGGGGGTGTGAACGTAGACTGATTGTGGTCGGGCAGGTGGGATCCGCCCGGTCAGAAGTGGAACCAGATCAACACTTTGCCCATAGATTCCTTGCCGATCGGCGCCGAGTATGGTAGGGTGGAGTGTCTGGCTCAAGCGATGGTTCCCTGCGCTCACTCGATTGCTGCGAACCGCTGGAACGCGATCTTATTCGACAGAGGCTAGCCATGCGTGCTTCACTCGTCATGTTCACCCCCGACGGTCACCGCCGGGATTTCGAGATCAAGGCCGGGAAGCGATACGTCATCGGCCGAAAGGACACCTGCGATCTGCGCATTCCGCTGACAAGCGTTTCGCGCGAGCACGCGGCGGTTTACTACGACGACGAAGATCAGGAGTTCGTGGTCGAAGACCTCGAATCAAGCAATGGCACGTTCGTCAACACTGAACAGGTGACAACAATGGGACTGTGCCCGGGCGACATCATTCTCATCGGTCCCGTACCGTTGCAGGTTGTGATCAACGGCCAGCCGGAGAAGCTCAAGCCTCTGGCAATCCTCAAGCCCGAGGAAGAAGATGCGTCCGCCGAGTCCCCCAAGACTGGTCCGGTGGGTGTGCCGAGCAAAAAGCCCAAGCCCGCAGCCAGGGCGGCCGAAGCGGACAACGTGCGGATCAACGATGAGGCACCCGCGACTCCAGCTGACATCGACATGCCTGATCAGAGTGATAGCTTCTTCGCGCTCGACATCGACGAGGACGAGAAGTAGGGCTGGTACCTTGCCAGCTCAAAAAACGAACAACCCCCGGCGGATGCCGAGGGTTGTGTTCTGTTTCGGGGTCGTTGCGTGCAGGTTATCCCGCGGCAGCGTCTTCCGATTTCTTGGGCTCGGCCGGAGGCACCGTCGTCTGTGGCACGCGGACGTTCTTGCCGCAGCCGCTGCACTTGACGATCTTGCCGCGGGCGGTGATGGGCACCGCGAGCACGCGCCGGCAAGCGAGATTCGGGCACATAATGCGAATGAGATGATCGGCCACGGCTGTCTCCAATCCATCGCGTACGACAGGGTCCGCGATTGTCTTCATCGGCACGTTTCAGGGGTGGATTCAGCGGCGAGTTAACGGGAAGTGGTGCTTTGGCTTGACCGGCGGGACGCCGCCGCCTTACCTTCGTCCGGATTCCATCGGGCCCGCCTGAACAGGGCGGGCCACACACGCAGACGGGGCCAGACCGTTGACAGAATCAAGGCATACCGCGGTTGTCGGCCTGCAATGGGGCGACGAGGGCAAGGGCAAGATCGTCGACATTCTCGCCCGCGACCATGATCTCACCGTCCGATATAACGGGGGTGCCAATGCGGGACACACCGTCGTCGTCGGATCCGAGCGCTATGCCCTGCACCTGATCCCCTCAGGCATCATTTACCCTGAGAAAACCTGTGTCATCGGCAATGGCGTGGTGGTCGATCCGCACCAGGTCATCAAGGAGCGCGATGCGCTGATCAGCCGCGGCATCGACGTCTCGCCCCGGAGGCTGCGCATCTCCGAACGCGCCCAGGTTGTCATGCCCTGGCACAAGACGCTCGATGCCGCGCTGGAGAATCTACTTTCGACCGGCCAGTCAAACGGCGGCGGGGGCGATCAATCGATCGGTACGACACGACGCGGTATCGGTCCCGCGTATGCGGACAAGATCACTCGCGCCACCGCCATTCGCATGGGGGATCTGCTTGACCGCGACCATCTCGCCCGGCGTCTCGAGATCGTGACGTATGTGAAAAACGCGCAACTCCTGGCGTTTGATCCGGATCATCAACCCTTTGATCTGGCGGCACTGATCGAGGAGTACGCCGCGCTGGGCCGCGAACTGGGACCGTACATCTGCGACACGACCTATCTCCTGCATGACGCGATGAACGCCGGGAAGCGTCTGCTCTTCGAGGGCGCCAATGCCTGTTTGCTCGATGTAGACCACGGCACGTTTCCGTACGTGACAAGCAGCAACTGTTCGGCGCTTGGCATCCCCGCGGGGACGGGCGTTCCGGGGCGGCACATCCAGGATGTCATCGGCATCATGAAGGCCTACAGCACGCGCGTCGGCGCCGGGCCGTTTCCAACGGAACTCAACAACGAGATCGGCAATCGCATCCGCGAGCGTGGGCGCGAATATGGCACCACGACGGGCCGGCCGCGCCGCTGCGGCTGGCTCGATCTGGTGGCGGTGAAGTACTCGGCGATGCTCTGCGCCACGACGAAACTCTCGGTGATGCTGTTTGATGTGCTGGCCGGATTCGATGAGCTCAAGATCTGTACGGCGTATCGCCTGCCGGATGGCTCGACGACGGACCGCTTCCTGCCCGATGCGCGTCGGCTTGAGGGCGCTGAGCCCATATATGAAACGGTGCGCGGTTTTGGCGACGAAATCACCGCAGCCCGGAGGCTCGAAGACCTGCCGCGCCAGGCACGCGATTATCTCGATCGCATCGAGAGGTTCGTCGGCGTGCCCGTTGGCATCGTCAGCGTCGGACCGGAACGTGGGCAGACGCTGATGTGCAATTCCTAGCCGTATGCGATTACGATCTGTATCTCACAAATGAAGTAAAACGCAGTCGCGGCGATGCAGAGCACGCGAGCGATTTGTGCGAGCCATCGCTGCGCTCGACTGTAGTAAGCGAGCAGAACAAGTCCGGGGCAGATCATTGCGAAGTACACCGGCGTCATCGGGTCGGAATAGAGCGCGTAAACTGGCCGGATGCGATCGCCATCATTGTGCAGGGCGGCCGTCATGGTGGCGGAGATAATCGTCACGCTGTAGCCCGCCGAGGCGAGGGCACACGTCACACCAATGATCGCTGCGATGAAATCGTTGCGTCGCTGGAGCCGGACCAACGAGTCGTGGGGTCGCTTTGGATCAAACCCTCGGCCACACTCGGGGCAGACTCGCTGCTCGAGTCCGTGGAGGCAATATCCGCATGACGGGCAGTGAAGGACGATGTGCGGCGTCGCCATTGGGACCGTCTTCACCGCCGAGACGAGCTTTAGTTGATCGGTGCCTTGGTCCGTGTTGCACTGCACTACACACTCCAAAACTTGCAGGCACAAGCACTCTTCTAGGGGTATAGCCGTTTGTTTACCCAGGCGTCATGGTTCTTTTCGTACAGCACGCGCTCGTGGATGCGGCTTTTTCGGCCCACCCAGAACTCGATCGATCGCGGCGTGAGGACGTAGCCACCCCAGTGCGACGGTCGCGGGACCGGGCCGCCGGCGAACCTGGCGGAGACATCAAACACGCGTCCCAGCAGCGTCTCCCAGTCGGCCAGCTCCTCGCTCTGCTCGCTCGCCCACGCGCCCAACTGGCTCTCGCGGCTGCGGCTCGCGAAGTACTTGTCGGATACTTCCACAGTCGCCCTCTCCACGCGGCCGTCGATGCGCACCGCGCGTTCGAGATGATCCCAATGAATACCGGCGCACACGTGGGGGTTGGCCTCCATCTCCCGGGCCTTGCGGCTGTGGTAGTTCGTGAAGAACGTAAGGCATCCGGTCTGATCGTCGTAGTACTTCTGCAATACCGGACGTACGCTGGGCCGACCCTGGGAATCTGCGGTGGCAAGGTAAAGCACATTGGGGTTGGGTTGCTGGGCGTGCTGTGCCGCATGCTCAAGCCAGCGACCGAGTAGAGCACACGGGTCTGCCGGAATCGTCTCGAAAACGAGGTCGGGTTCGTCGATCATGGCCAAGGCTAGGCAAGAGCGCCGTGTATTGCACGACATGCCTGTCCTTGGGACCCACGATCGGGCTATGGTTTGCGCGACGGGGGGCCAAAGCATTGCGCATGATTGATGGGATTTCACCCTGGCCCACCCACCAGTTACAACATCGCTGCCGGTAGTTGAGACGCACCTCTCCGGCGAGGAGATCCGAATCCGGCTCAAGCAGGCCAACCGGCGAGGTCGACTTCCTGAAGTGCACTGGGACTCGGAGACGTGCTTTCGCATCGCCTTACCGTCAAGACCGGCGGTGACGGACTTGATGGGCTGTATCGGGGCGCCCTCGGCCGGCAAGGCGTCACGGATTACTTTTGATCTGAGAGTGCATCGTCGGCCTGTCCAGTGGATGATCATGGCGAATTTGGCGTGCGCGGTTGTCGGGCCGTGGAGCACGGAACTGTTCTTCGAAATGTACTCGTGGTACTGGCAGCCGCCGTTGTGCGTGCTGGCGGCGACGTGGATCTGGTGGCGCTGGCCGACGCAGGCGCTGGCCGATGCGCGCACCATGGCGCCAAAGTGGATTGCCGAAATTCGTAACCGCGTTGTCGGAGAAGCGCTCTCAACTGCTGCATCTGCCTGACCGATAACGGGGACATGGCGCGCTATGACCTTGTCTGCATCGGGTGTGGGCCAGCCGGAGAGAAGGCGGCAACGCAGGCGGCGTATTTCAAACGTCGCGTGGCGATTGTCGAATTCGAGCCGCGACCAGGTGGTGCGATGATCAACACCGGCACCATCCCTTCCAAGACGCTGCGCGAAACGGCGCTGCTGCTTTCCGCATTTCGGCGGCGCACCGTGCCCGGCATTCGGCTGCAGATCGATCGCGACGTGTCGATTTTCTCGTTCATGGCGCGCACGCTGGCCGTGCAGCAGGTCGAGCATGATCGCATCGAGTCGGCCGTCGATCGCCACGCCATCGACATCTACAGCGGTCGGGGAGTCATCGTCGACGCCAACACCGTGCGCGTGACCGCGGTCGATGGTTCGACGACCGATCTTCAGACGCAACACATCCTCATCGCCACAGGCAGTCGACCAACGGATCTCAAAGCGATGGGTTACGACCATCCTCGCATCGTCGATTCGGATCAGCTGCTGCAACTACCCTGCCTGCCGAAGTCGTTGACTGTGGTGGGCGGTGGAGTGATCGGCTGCGAGTATGCCTGCGTATTCGGCGAACTGGGAGTGGAAGTCACACTCATCGAGCCCCGCGAAGTGGTGCTTGGATTCCTGGATGGGGAGATTCGCGCCGCGCTGTTGCGGTCAATGGGAGACACGAACATCACGATCGAGACGGGGCGGGGGGTGGATCGGATCGTGTCGCCAACCGGCGACGATGAAGTCTGCGTCATCCTGAAAGATGGGACGGAGATCCGTTCGTCGCATGTGCTCTACGCCGCCGGCCGCGCCGGCAATACCGAGGGCATCGGTCTGGAGAACATCGGCGTCGAGCCCAACAATCGCGGCTATCTTACCGTAGACGAAACCTATCAGACGACGTGCAACGGCGTGTATGCTGCGGGTGATGTGATCGGTTTCCCCGCGCTGGCGTCAACATCGATGGAGCAGGGGCGCGTTGCGGCGTGCCGCATGTTCGGGCTCGATTACAAGAAGGCCGTGTCGGATATCTTCCCGATCGGGCTCTACACCATTCCGCCGATCGGCACGGTTGGTCTGACTGAGCAGCAGGCGCGCGAAGCGCGCTACGACGTGATGGTCGGCAAAGCGGCGCTGGCGCTCACCGCGCGCGGCCGCATTCTCGAAGCTGACAGTGCACCCAATGTCGGCTTCGTCAAACTTGTCTTCGAGTATCCGAGCCGGCGTCTGCTCGGCGCGCAGATCATTGGAGACGAAGCGACGGAACTCATCCACATTGCCCAAATGGTGCTTGGCAGCGCGGAAAGCGATCGCACCATTGACCGCTTCGTGCACAATGTCTTCAACTACCCGACGCTGAGCGAGACGTTTCGACTGGCAGCAGTCAACGGCTTGCAGAACATCGCGATGCGCGAAGGGCGCGATGATCAAATCGCAGCGAGGGCGCGAGTGGCGTAGGCATCCAAGCCGCCTTCAAGGGGCTTGGCGCGCCGATCACCTACCATCGCATGGCCCGAATCCTCGTGAACGGTCAGGCGATGAAGAAGTCCCATCTCATCCTGCTGCTCATCAACATGGCCCTGATCATCGGCTTCGGCTCACTGTTCATCGGACGGCGGAACGACGAGTTCATCATTTACGTGGCGGTCATCATTGGCCTACTGGTCGCGGTAGCCGTGAGCACGCGGTTCGTCGAGTACACGCTCGGGACGCTCGTCGGCCTGACCGTGTGGTCAGCTTTGCACCTGGCTGGTGGTGGCGTGTCTATCGGCGACGGCCGACTCTACGACATCATGGTCGTGCGATTAACCAACGCGTATCCGATACTGCGCTATGACCAGATCGTGCACATCTGGGGCTTTGGAGCCTGTACGCTCGTGGCGTACTGCCTTCTGCGTCGCTCCCTGCACAACGGGCGCGAGCATTGGCTCGCCGTCGGATTCGTGCTCATCATGGCCGGTCTGGGAATGGGGGCGCTCAACGAGATCGTCGAGTTTGTCGCATCAGAGATCGTGCCGGAGTCGGGTGTGGGCGGCTACGAAAACACGGCACTGGATCTATGCGCGGATCTGATCGGTGCGGTGCTGGGCGTGTTGTACATTCGCTGGCGGTATTGGCGCCCAATCCGACGTTGACGGCTAAACCACTACTTGTTGGGAGGCAGGAGTGCGCCGCACTCAGAACAGCGCGCGGAATTGGTTCCGGGATACCCACACGCCGGGCAACGTCCGGTTCTTAGCCACATCGCGCGGCGAAAGGGGCCCCTCCAAACCATCCACAGCGCGACAGCCTGCAGTGCCCAGAGCGGAATGGATGCGGTCGATATGTCGCGTCGAAAGGTCGGAATTACGGCGTCCGGCCAGAGCAGCGCCAATTCTTGACGCGTCCACGCGAATTGACGGCTCTGAAAGTGAATCCCATCTGTCTCTGGATATCCGGTGTCGCGCGCATCGTTCCAGGTTACACCGACCCCACCTCCGCCGATCGCCAGCCCGAATTCTGCCTGGAACGCCGTGACGCCAGCCCACCACACCACTGAAGCCGGCCACACAAGCAATAATACAATCGAAGCGACTGTTCTCACACGAACTTGCTTGCCGAGGAATGTCATGAACACGCATTCCCCTTGTTCTACTCCCACGGATGCCCGTGGCGCGGGTTCTGCAGGCGGTCGCCAAGACTGGTGAGGAACTCGCGATCATCGGCGGACAGTCCTTTGGGCGTCTGCACGGCAATGACGGCGTAAAAGTCGCCGGATTTGTCATCGGGCAGTTTCACCCCACGACCCGTGAGGCGAAGCTTCTGTCCCGTGTTGGCGCCGGGCGGAACCTTGAGTGACACCGCGCCCTGCGGCGTGGGTACCTGGACCGTCGCGCCGTCGACGGCCTCGGCAATCGTGATCGGCAAATCGAGGTAGATGTCGTTGCCCTCGCGGCGGTAATACGGATGCTTGCCGACGCGGATCGTGAGAATGAGATCGCCATGGTCGCTGCCGGTGGGTGAAGGCTGGCCCTTGCCGCGCAGGCGGAGTTTGGCGCCATCGGCGATGCCTGGCGGGATCGTGACGTCGATTGTCTCGCTCTGGTGTCCGCGCGACAGGCGGAGCGGTTCCTTGCCGCCCTTGATGGCGGTGTCGAAGGTGATGTCGATGGTGTGGGCGATGTCCTGGCCGCGCTGGGCGGGGGCAGCGCTGCGACCTCTCCCGCGTCCTCCGCCGGCGCCGCCGCGTCGTGATCGGCCGAAGAGTTCTTCGAAAATGCTGCCAACGTCGCCGCCACCTCCGAAGTTGACGTCTTCCACGTTGAAGCCGCCGGGCCCCCCTGAAGAGGACCACGAATAGGTCTGGCCACCTCCCGGTGCGCTTCCGCCGAAGCCCGCGGGGCCGCGCGTGTGGCCGAAGCGGTCGTAGTTTTTGCGTTTCTCAGGGTCGGAGAGGTTGTCGTAGGCTTCCTGAATCTCAGCGAACCTGGTCGCGGCATCTGCGGCCTTGTTGCGGTCAGGGTGCCACTGGCGCACGAGGCGGCGGTGGGCTTTCTTGATCTCGTCGGCCGAGGCGCTGCGGGCGACGCCGAGGATTTCGTAGTAGTCGCGCTGGGTCATGGCGGTGATTGCAATGATAGGTTTGCATCAGGCATCGGCGTGGGGTCGCGGAGGCGTGGACCGAGCCGTGGTGTGCGGCATCGTCAAATGCGATGATCTCAATCCCCTTCCGGCGCCAGGAGAATGCCGGTTGCTGCCCAGGCATTTCGGCTGGCGTCCAATGCTGCGGCCGGATTCGCCACACGGCGCAGGTCCAGCGCAACGGGTGCGTCGAAGCCGCGCGAGACGAGCGCGACTTGGTAGGCGAGGACATCGAGGCGGCCGGCGCCGGGGGCGACGCGGGACTCATCGCGGTAGTCGCTGAAGCGCGCGGCGGCAAGACTGGGCGCATTGGATGCGTGCGAAGCGGGCGACAGTCCTGCAGCGAGCAGTGAGGCAGGATCGACGCCTGAACAGAGCAACGCATGCGGTGCTGGCGAGTGGTCAGCAATCGACACACCACAAGTCTCAGCGCGGCCGCGCCAGTCCTGTGCCACGTGATCATCCACACCATCGGGAAGGCGCACAGAGAGCGCAACGCGGCCGAGATCAGCCGCAAGTTCGATGGCGTCCATGATCGCAGCTGCCGCCCGGTCGGCGTGCTCGGTGGCCGTGTAGTGTTCCTCGGGAATCCAGAGGTCGAGGCCCGAGACGGTCAGTTCGATGCGGCGGAGTCGCGCCAGCAGGTCGCGCCGCGCGGAGCGATCGAGGTCGCGCGGCCTCATTCCGGGCAGCGCTGCCGAGAGTTGCACGTGTCGGAATCCGCTGTCGGCAATGTGCTGCAATGCCGCACGCGGATCGCCGCCACCCACGAGGGGAGCCAGAGTCGGGGCAGGCGGCAGGCGTGTGAAGGCACGCATGGAGCGATGGTAGGCGTCTTTCGGTTTGCCGCGAGACGAGAGTATAGCGGATTGAAACAGGGCGTGGTCCGACGCACTTGGTCCCTACGATTGCCGCGAAAGCGTCATCCATGAGTGAGATCACCATCGACATTCTCTTCAAGCCCGGCCCCGTGCAGTACGTGGCTCCGCCGGTTATTGCAGCGGGTGGTGGCGAGTGTGTGTTTCTCGGGCGCAGTCGTGCAGAAGTGCACGACAAGCATGGACCGCTGCAGTTGCTGCGCTACACGGCGTATGAGAGCATGGGCCAACGGGTGCTCGGATCACTGGCGGCGGCGGTGGTGAAGGAACACGGTGCACTGTTCGTGCGGCTCCATCACAGCATCGGCGATGTACCCATTGGGGAGGCGAGTGTGCTCATTCAGGTGGTGACGGGGCATCGGGCCGAGGCGTTTGCCGCGTGCCGCATGCTTATCGACCGGCTTAAGAGCGAGGCGCCGATCTGGAAGAGTGAAGTCTGGGCAGATGGCACGACCTGGTCGCGCGGATTGGAAGTGTCAGCTGAGGTGTACGCCGATGAGGACGAGTCTTCCGAGCGAGAGGATCTTCCATGAAGCAATCGGGATGGTATGGATTTGCCAACGGCGTCTACTGGTTGCTGATCGGCTTGTGGATTGGTTCACTGGTGCTCTCCGCGGCGACGGCCGCGTTTATCTTCCCGATGATGATCAAGGTCGAACCGACGCTGCCCGAGTATTCCGCGTACGCCGGCTCGCACGGCCTGCTCCTGGCCGGGCAGGTCATGTCGCAGGTCTTCACGATCCAGGATTTCATAGAACTCATTGCCATCGTTGGTGTGGTGGTCATCATGGTTGGGCACTTCGTGGCGTTCGGCCATTCGATTCGCACGCGGGCGAATGCCATTCGCATTGCCGCCTTGGCGGTGCTGATGATCATCGTGTCGTACAAGGCGTTCATCGTCTCACCGCGAATGTTCTTCAACCTGCGTGATTACTGGGTGGCCGCCAAGGCGGGCGAGATGGACAAGGCCGATGCGGCCAAGGGCGCCTTCGACGCCGATCACCCGACGGCGCGACTGCTCATGGAGTTCACCTTGGCTGGGCTCGTTGTGCTGGTGTTCTCATCGGCGGCGGCGTTGTCGTCGCCGGTGGTGATCGATCGTCAGGCCGCCAGTCCCGCATCAGGCGGACCGAAACTCGAAGAGCCTGAACTGCTCAAGCGGATGAACGCCTGAAAGAGCACCGTGACAAAGACATCAAAAAGAACGCAACAGACGTCAGGTGCCTTGCCACGCAAGACGGCGGCTCAAACCGTGCGGGCGCGGAAGATCCTTGCAGCACTCGAAAAGCGCTATCCCGATGCCCACTGCGAGCTGGACTACACGAACCCGCTGCAACTGCTGATTGCCACAATTCTCAGCGCGCAGGCGACGGACGTCGGGGTGAACAAGGCCACCCCGAAGTTGTTTGCGAAGTTCAAGACGGCGGCTGACTTTGCCAACGCCGATCCGAAGGAGATCGAGCCATACATTGCGTCGATCGGCCTGTTTCGCAACAAGGCCAAATCAGTCCACGGCGCGTGCCAGACGTTGGTCGAGAACTTCGGGGGACAGGTGCCGCGCACGATGGATGAACTGCTGACGCTGCGCGGCGTGGCGAGAAAGACGGCCAACGTTGTGCTCGGCAATGCATTTGGAATCAACGAAGGCGTTGTCGTGGATACCCATGTTACGCGCGTGGCGCAGCGCTTCGGGCTGACAAAGCACGACGATGTCCGCAAAATCGAGCGCGACCTGATGGCGCTGTTCCCGCGCGCCAAGTGGTGTCTGCTCTCGCACCTGCTCATCTTTCACGGTCGGCGTGTGTGCAAGGCCCGCGGAGCGCTGTGCAGTCAGGATTCGATCTGCCAGCAGTTCTGCTCAAATGCGAAAAACTGACGGCAGAACTGCCGCTACTCATCGGTGAGGTTGTCGAGCAGCCGTTCAAAGATGATGATGTTCTGCGCGGTATCGGGATCCCAGCGGATGCCGACGATGGAGTAGTTTTCCGAGATGCCGAAGTGGAGCATGGGGCGGTGGGTGTTATTGCACTCGAAGCGCAGCGAGGTATAGCCCTCTTCCTTGGCCCAGAACTGCGCCTTGTGCATGAGGCGACCAGCGATGCCCATGCGGCGGAAGTCCGCGCCGACGCCAACCATCCAGCCAAAGTGGACTGAGGGCTTCAGTTCGAAACCGATGTAGAAACCCACAGCGTCGTTCTTGATTGAGGCGACCAGACAGAGCACCTTGTAGCGGCCGCGGAAACGACGCTCAAATGACTCCGGCGCGCGCTCGGGTCGGAACATGCTGTTGTGCAGGTGCGCGATCAGCGCAGTGTCTTTGGGGTCAATAAGGTCAATGCGCAGATCATTCATCACGTCCTCCTGTCCGGCGGCCATGGCCATCTTGCACCCGGTGAACCATCATCGTCTCGATCGACCGGGTCAAGAAGGAATTGTGCCAATCCGGCGCATCTGGTGGATGATGGTCTTGACGACGAGATCAGCCTCAAGGTTGACTCGCTTGTCCACTTTGGCTTCCCCCAAGGTCGTCAATTCGAGTGTAGTGGGAATCAGAGCGACAACGAAGCCGTCGTTGACCACTTCGGCCAGAGTGAGGGAAATGCCATCCACTGCGACCGATCCCTTGGGTACGATGTAGTCCATCAGTGCATCCGGAACAACGATGCGCACCCGGACATCCTCAGGCGTGGTCTGAATGTCGCGGATGATGCCGACGCCATCCACATGCCCTTGGACAATGTGGCCGCTGAGCAGCGTGGTCGGGGTCACAGCCGGTTCAAGGTTGACGGCGTCACCCTGGCTCAGGTCGCCAAGGGTCGTGACGTTAAGGGTCTGCGTGATGACGTCGAAACAGAGTGGGTTGGGCTTGACCACCGTCAGGCAACATCCATTTACCGCAATGCTCTCGCCGGGCTGAATGTCGTGTTCCCATCCTTCAGTGGCGATTGTGAGTGAGCGGCCGGCCGACGTGGCCCGGGACTCGAGAATTCGGCCCCGATGCTGGATGATACCGGTGAACATCAAGGAACCTTACGCCCCCGGAAGGCCGCCGAGCAAGACGCAAGGACCTGCCCCCGCTTGACGTAGGGAGGATTCGCCTCAATACTGGCAGTCTCGGCGGCGCAGAATCCTCCTCCGGAGGGCTGGTGGTGCGCGCCGATTACAGCCTGCCTCGGAAGGAATGGCCCATGAATCGACGGAGCCCCGGTTGTTTTGATTGGTGTCGCCGTCCGCTCGCGCTTCTGCCGCTGGTGGTGGTCTCTATGGCGGTGATGGGGTGCGAGTCCGGAAATCGCGGTCCGATCGAGACGACCTATCTCGTCTCGCTTGAGCAAAGCGATCAGATCGACTACAAGATCGCCTGGGAGTCGGCCATTGCTCTGAGTGCCGAGGGGCAGGCGGCAACTATCTATCCGTATGACGACTATGTGCTTGCAGCGGAGACTGGGCGCAATATTCTGACCGCGCTGACCACGCGCGATGGTCGCGCTGCGTGGGAATACCCGGTCGGCGCCAGCCTGGAGCACCTGCGGGGTGTGACGCGGCTGGACAATGAGATCCTCGCGTCGACACAATCCGATCTCTATTTCCTCGACGTTGCCACCGGTCGCCTGCGGCAGCAGCAGCGGTATGCCCCGAAGGATGCCGCGCTCACGGCGGGCGTGGTCTTTGGACCATTTCTGATTTATGGCACTTCCGATGGTCGAATCGTCTACCACCACCTCGGGGTGGGGCTGATGAAGACGGCGTACCGACTCGAAACCGCACAGTCCATTACCCATCCACCACTGGTGCTCGGCAACGAGTTTGCCGTAATTACACAATCGGGCGGCATCCACCTGATGGATGGCGCTAACAATTCTCGCATTTGGTCGGCGGCAGTTCGTGATCCGGTCAAGGCGACGCCGGCAATTGATGATTTTGCCATCTACGTCGCCGGTACGGATCAGTCGCTCTGGGCGTTCCGTATTGCGGACGGCAAGCTCGTGTGGCGATTCCGTTGTCAGCAGCCGCTCACCGATGATCCCAAGCTCATTGATGGCGTCATCTATCAGGCCGAGCCGGGCAGGGGACTGCACGCGATCGATTCGACCACCGGCGTGGAGAAATGGCTCTCCCCGGATGTGCGCGGCGGCACCGTGGTGGCTCGAAAGAATGGCCAGTTGATCGTCTGGGATAAAGACGACAGCCGCGGCGCGACGGGATCGACGTTCTACCGATTGCTCGAACGCGACGGTTCGGTGTTGGGAAAGGCCTACTGCCCGAGTATCTCAATCGTAGAGTCCGACCGAATCGAGAACGGCACCATCTATGGCATGAGCCGCAGCGGGCGGATCATCAAGCTGATCCCGTAGCCGGTCGGGTGCTTGAGGTGGCAAAAGTCGGGAAAACACGGTCTGCTCCGTGCAGTGGTGCGGCGAGGTCGCGGTCTATCATGGGGGCATGACTGACCAGGTACCCATTCGCCGGGCCCTCATTTCCGTAAGCGACAAGACTGATCTCGTTCCTTTTGCACGCGTGCTGGCGCGGCGTGGCGTGCAGATTATCTCCACCGGTGGCACTGCGAAAGTGCTCGCCGAAGCGGGGATCGATGTCACCACGGTTGCTGATATCACGGGTTTTCCCGAGATCATGGATGGTCGCGTCAAGACGCTGCATCCGGCCGTTCACGGCGCCTTGCTGGCCCGGCGCGATCACGAATCGCATGTGCAGGCGATGAAAGAACACGGTATCGAGCCGATCGACCTCGTGTGCATCAACCTCTATCCCTTCGCCAAGACGATCCGCCGCGAAGGCGTGACCTTTGAAGAGGCGATCGAAAACATCGATATCGGCGGACCGGCGATGTTGCGCTCCGCCGCGAAGAATCACGAGTTTGTCACGGTGATCACCGCGCCCAATCAGTACGACCGCGTGGCGAACGAACTGGAAACTCACGAGGGCGCGACGACCAAACAGATGCGAGCGGATCTCGCGGCGGCGGCGTTCAGTCGCACGGCTGAGTATGACGCGATGATTGCCGCATGGATGAACCGGCGACAGGTCGGGACGTTCCCGGATCAGTTGCGTATCAGTTTCACCAAGGCGATGGATCTGCGTTACGGCGAGAACCCACACCAGCAGGCAGCGCTCTATCGCGACCCTGCGTCCTACGGGCCGAGCATTGTTAATGCCGACCTGCTTCACGGCAAGGCGCTGAGTTACAACAATGTCGGCGACGCGGCGGCGGCGCTGCTGCTTGTGCGTGAGTTCAGTCAACCGGCGGCTGCCGTGATCAAACATGCCAACCCCTGCGGTGCGGCCGTGGCGGGCAATGTCGCCGATGCGTTCCTCGCAGCGTATGAAGGCGATCCGCTGGCAGCCTATGGCGGGATCGTCGCATTCAACCAGTCCGTCGATGAAGCCGCGGCGCGGCGTATCGTCGAGGGCAGCAAGTTCTTCGAGGTGATCATCGCGCCCTCATATGAGCCGGCGGCGCGTGAACTGATCGCACAGCGGTGGGCCAACGTCAGATTGCTCGCGGTAGGCGATCATGTCCCCACGACGGATCGCAAGATTGAGATGCGGTCCATCCCCGGCGGCCTGCTGGTGCAGGATCAGGATCGGCGCAAAGCGCAGCCCGAAACCTGGCAGCACGCCGCCGGTCCGGCTCCAACGCCGGAGCTTCTGGCCGATGCGGCGGTCGTGTGGATCATCGCCAAACACCTCAAGAGCAACGCCATTGCGGTGGGCGGCCAACGTCGTCTGTACGGCGCGGGCGCCGGACAGATGGATCGTCTGGCGTCATGTCGCCTGGCGGTCGAGAAAGCGGGCGGGCGGGCCAAAGGCGCGATCGCGGCATCCGATGCGTTCTTCCCCTTCCCGGACGGACCACAGATTCTGATCGATGCCGGTGTCAAGTGCATCGTCCACCCCGGCGGCTCCAAGCGTGATCAGGACACCCTCGAAGTATGCAGCAGGCACGGAGTGACATGTCTGCTCACGGGAGTGAGGCATTTTCGCCATTAGTCTGGTTCGATGCCGGTCGCATCCAGCATTTGTTGAAGTGTTTGCACCCAGTCCGGCGCCCAGTGCCAGTGACGACCATCAGGACCTTCTGCGAACGCTTTGAATTCACTGAAGACGCTTCGTGCTTCGATCAAGTGTCCAGTGTGAATGAGATACCGGCACCACAGTGGCCACTTCAAGATCACGTGACGATCGGCGGCGTGCGGCGGTATCAGCGCCAGCCGATTATGGAGAGGCTTGACCAGGCTGTAGGGCTGGTCCCAGTACAGGAATGCCATCCCACAAGCGCGGCTGGCAACCAGGTTTTCCAGGTAGGACTCGATTCCAATTTCGCGCGCTTTGGGAGTGTATTCGGCAAGGACGCTGTCATACGCCGCTTGGAACTCGTCGAATGTAAGCTTGCCCGCCCGACGATCGATGTCATTCAGCGCTGCGCCGATTTGGCGCTTGAGTTGATCGATCTCAGCGCTGCCACCGCTCATGTCCTCTCGCTTCTGGTTCGATCGGTTGCCGATCCGGGCGGATACATAAGGATATCATGGTCGGGATGGTGCACGTGATCCCGCATTGCGTTCCCGCTGGCGGATTTACGGATTTCGGACTGATCGCCCTATCATCCCCGTTGAATGCAGGGCGCTTCACATCACGATCCATCGCTGAGGCCCGAAGCGGTCAGCGCTGAGCTCGAACGGCTCATCCTCGATACCGCTGACGAGGGATTCTGCCTCTTTTCGGCCCGGGAATCGAGGGTGATCGCCTTCAATCACCGCTTCGTCGAAATTTTCGGCTTTGAGCCGGCTTGGGTGAACTCCGAACCGACCGTCGAGGCTGTCGCCCAGGCGATCTACGAGCGGCAGCGCAACCGCAATCCAGATCGCGGCGAGCACATCAATCGCGTACTCAAGCGGCACGAGGCGCCCGGCGGGCGCGAGATGGAACTCGAACTGCTCAGCGGGCGGTTCATCATCGGCCGCACCCAGGCGGCGCGCGGCGGTGAGCGGCTCTACACCTTTCGCGACGTCACGAGTGAACGGCGGATTCTGGATCAACTGCAGGCCGAGCGTGAACGTCTTGCCTCGCTGGTGGTCAACGCTCCGGTCGCGCTGTACATCATTAACTGCGCCACAGGAATGACCACGCAGGTGAGTCGCAGCATTCGCAACGTCTCAGGCCAGGAGGCGGAGTCGTTCATCGGCCCCAGCAGCGACTGGGAGCGGCACGTGCATCCTGATGACCGTGCGCTGGTGCGACAGACGATCACGCGAGCGATTGCCGGGCAACATCACTACGACATTGATTACCGCTACCTCAAGCCTGATGGCTCGGTGCGCTGGGTGCGCGACACGGCTGGCCCGCTCCCGGCTGTTGCCGGCATGGAGCCGCAACTGGCCGGCGTGGTGATCGACATCACGCGTCAGAAGACGGCTGAGGAAGAACTCCGCCAGAGCGAGCGGCGATTTCGCGAACTCATCGAAGGTGTGTCAGATTTTATCTTCTATGAGCATGATGTCGATCGGCGTCTGACCTATGTGAGTCCATCCGTCGAACGCATGCTCGGGTACAACGCCAGCGAATTGCTTGGGCATCGATTCGGCGAGTTTCACCCCGATCATGTTGCGTCCGACTTGGCGCGGGCGCGCGAGAGCGTTGCGGCGGCGATCGAATCAAAGCGTCGCCAGCCGCAGTACGAAGTCGTGCTGCGCCGCAAATCGGGTGAGCCGGTCCTCTGTGAGATCATGGAGTACCCGGTCGTCGCCAACGGCGAAGTTATGGGTTTCCATGGCGTGGCGCGCGACATCACCGCCCTGCGCGATATGCAGCAGCGCCTGCGCGAGCGCGAACGTTTGGCGATCCTCGGCACGTTTGCCGGCGGCTTGGCGCACGATCTGAACAACCTGCTGCTACCCATCCGCGCGGGGCTGGATGTGCTCGAGCGCGATCCGGATCCGGCAAAGGTCGAAGCGCGAGTCGCCTCAATTCGCCGTGCGACGGATCACATCGCCGAACTGACAAAGAAGCTGCTCATGTGGACACGCCACGAGAATTCGCAAGTTTCGGCGCTGTCGACGACGGCCACGGACGTGCGCAGTTGGGTCGAACAGGCGATCCCGTTCTACCAGGACGCGATCCGCGCGCCCGAAGGTGAACCGGAAATCAAAGTGCGGCTGGACATGCGCGACCCGCCGAGTCGCGCCAAAATCGATGGCGACCTGCTCAAGCAGGCCATCCTGAACCTCTTTCTCAACGCGCGCGATGCGATGACCGGCGGCGGGACGATCACGCTCAAGGTCGATCACAGCCCGCCGGGTTGGGCAGTGGCCGTCGAACCGCTCAGTGCCGCATCGAGCCCCGGTGAGTACGAGGGCGTCGATCGCGCGAACCTGCCGGGCGTGCGCTTCACGGTAACGGATGAAGGCTGTGGGATGGATGAATCGGTCCTGCAACGGGCGTTCGATCCATTCTTCTCGACCAAGGCGCGCGGCAAATCGACCGGGCTGGGGCTGGCGCTGGTTGGCAGCATTGTGAGGTCGGCAGGCGGGCAAGTGCAGATTCGCAGCCGTCTGGGAAAGGGGACGTCAATCAATGTCGATGTGCCGGCTGTGGATGCGCCATGCGGGGTATCGATTGGCCGGTCCGGTCCGGCTTCGAGCCGCACTCCGGCGACGATCGGTCAAGTGCTCGTGGGCCTGCGCGATCCGCGCATAGCCGCATTTGTGCGAACGGGTCTGGCCAACGCCGGTCTGACAGCCCGGGTGGATGCTCACGGGGAGCCGGAGGCAAGCGAAGTGGCATGGATCATTGATCCGGACCTGGCCGAACCTGCCGCGGTGGAGCAGATCCTGCGAACGCGGACGGATCTGGTGGTGGCCGCACTGGGGCCGGCGGATGACCGAATCGGCTGGCCAGCGGCTATACTGTGGCTTGCGGGCTCGGTGGACGCCTCGACATTTCGCAAGATTGTCGAGTCTGTCGCGGCCCAACAACTGGTCTCCAGGGGTCCTGACGAATGAGCGCAGCGCATAAGGTCGGTATCGTAGTCGTTGATGACCATGAGATTGCCCGGGAGGGGATTCGCTCGCGCATTGAGGTCGAGCCGGATCTCACCGTGCTCGCCGAGCTGCCCTCGGCTGACGACCTGATTCAGGTCTGCGAGAAGCATCACCCGCAACTGGTGCTGATGGATATCGACATGCCCGGCGCCGATCCGTTTACGATGATCGCCGATTTGCGGCGCCTGTTTCCCGAGATTCGCATCGTGATGCTCTCCGCCTATGTTCGCGATGGTTACATGGATGCGGCCGTACAAAGCGGCGCCTGGGGCTACCTTTCCAAGAATGATCCCTTTGACGTGATTCTCAAAGGTGTGCGCAAAGTGCTGCAGGGCGATCTGGCTTTCCCGGCTGAGGTGATGGAGCGGTTCGAATTCAGCGGGGGCAACATCCGCAAGCGCACGACTGAATCCACCACACCCATCAGCACCCTCACGCCACGCGAGCTCGAGGTGATGCGCCTCATCGCCAAAGGGCTGAGCACGAAGGAGATCGCCGGCGTCCTGCATCGCAGCCCCAAGACGATCGACGCCCATCGCACCAGCCTCATGCGCAAACTCGACATCGACGACCGCGTTGAACTAACCCGTTACGCGATCCGCGAAGGTATCGTCGAGCCGTAAGACCTCGCGCGCGGCGGCTGGGGTCGCGCGTACGATTCCAAACCATGGCTCAGGGCGATACTGCGCCGCAAGACGCGAATCTGCTTGTCGAATCAGCGACCGCCGAACAGCGAGCTGAGGCGGTGCAGCAATGGCCAGCGATCGAGGTGCTTCCCGAACCGCAGGACATCTGGGTGGTGCGCGATGCACGCGGCGGGGCGTTGCGCGGGGCGGCGGCGCTGGACTTGTATCCCGTGCCATTTCGCATCACGGGCCGGGCGCTGCGACTATTTGTGGGTGATGGAGCCGATTCGGTGGTGATCCAGTCAGCCTTGGTGCGCACGATTGAGAGTGAGACTCGCGCTGCTGGGCTAATGGCGCTCTACGCCGGCGATAGCGCCGAGCAGGGAGGTAATGCGTGGCAACAGTGGCGGGCGCTGGGCTTTGAGCCGAACCCCAAGCTCGCGCACTACCAGGTCCAACTCGCTGCGTATTTGGAGTTGTTGACGCCGCTGTACGATGCGCTGACGGTGCGCGGCCACGTACCGATCAAGGCACGTATCATTCCTCTCGCGGAGTCGCCGATTGGTGAAGTCATCCAGCTTCAGATCGAACACATCGGCGGCGACGCAGGTCGATTGGAAACACGGCTGCGCGGCAAGGGCTATTTCCCATTCGATCCGGAACTGAGTCGCGTGGCGATGCTCGACAATCACGTGTGCGGTGTTCTGCTGGCGCAGGTCGATCGGTATCAGCGCTTATCGGTGGAGAGCAAGATCGTGGCTCCGCGGCACCGTCGGAGCTGGGTGAACGTGGCGATCATGCAGGAAGCAGCGCAGGCCGCAGCCCGACGAGGATTCGATCGCATTCGATTCCTCGCAAACGAGCGGCAGCAGGACACGCACCGGTTGGCCGCAAAGGCAGGCCCGGCGATGCATCGGCGGGATGTGATGATGCGGAGGGTGGGGTAGAGCAGTGTCCAGAGGAGAGGGCAAAACATTCGACGCGGTACGGGCGTGTGCGGAAGGTGCTGGCGGTGAGTTCAGATAAAACTTATTCACGAACCCGGGAGCCGCCTGTCGGCCGTTAATACTGTCAGCTTTTCTTGAAATGGGGGTAGCTTTCCTGCGAAGCCTCATTCCGTGATTTGGTACCATGCAGCAGAGGAGGAGGCGAAGCATGCGTCATCCGAAGCATGGTTTGGACACACGTCGTAGTGTGACGGCAGGTCGTCTGGCGACCTTCGGACTTGGGTCCACTGCCTTCGGCGCCAGCGCCTTCGCGCAACTGATTCACTTCGGTGAGCCAGACACCTATCCCGAGAGCGGCGGCATCAGCGGCATCGCGACGGCTGACTTTGATCGTGACGCGAGCCAGGATCTCATCGTGATTGGCACGGAGTCTGTTGATCTCTACCTCAATGATGGCTCTGGATCATTGACGCGAACTCTGGCGATCCCCTTTGAGAACTCGGTCACATCGATCGCCGTCGCGGACATGGACCAGGATGGCGATGCGGATGCAGTTTGGGGCGAGTACCTGCTGGATCGCACGCGGGCTCTCACGATCTGGTACAACGATGGGGATGGCCGATCCGGTGAGACGATTCGAATTCCACTGCCCGGGGCGCTTCGATCGGACATCGCGCTCTCGGACTTCAACCTCGACGGTCGAACCGACATTCTCTACTTCAGCGACTACCGGACGATCAGCGCGGTCTTCAATCGCGGGAATCGGCTATTCGAGGAACAGGAACTGTACACCTACGGACGCACATTCCACAAGGTGCGAGCAATGTCCGTGGGCGATGTCGACGGCGATGGTGACGTCGATGTCACCGCAACCATGCAGTACATCGAATACGATGTGGAAGACTCGCAGTTGATTCTGCTCAACAACGAGGATGGGGCGTCGCTCCGACTTGCGTGGCAACTTGAACTGCCGTGGACACCGGAGAGCATGATTGCAAGGGCGATGGCCTTGGGGGACTTTGACGGTGACGGAGACCTGGATGTTGTTATTCATGCGTCTTCTCTGAACTTCGTCTCGCCGAACGAACTGCTCATCGCCCGCAATGATGGAAACCGCTCGCTGTCGATCGGCGCGCGATACCGAGCCGTTTTCGAAAGCGCCGGGGACGTGATGCCAGCGGACGTTAACACCGATGGGCGACTCGATCTCGTGTTTGTCAATGCCACCACGTTTGGGGTATACGTCGTGCGCAATGAAGGCGACTTTGCATTCGTGGGAATGACACCGTTCCACAGTGGCATTCGGGGTTCCTCCGCTAGAACGGCAGATTTAAGTGGCGATGGGCAGATCGACTTGATCCAGGGCGGATCTGGCAGTGATGGTGGATTAGTCGTGCTGCCGAACACAACCACACTCCGCGGCCCCACACTGGCGCATACGCAAGTGAGGCGCGGACGAGAGGCCGCATTCGCGGTTGGCAACGCCGAGCCCGGCGAGCGTGCATACTTCCTCTTCAGCACTGAGGTCGCCGGGCCCTCACTTGGGGTGCCGGTGCTGGGGGGACTGACGCTCGATCTGCAGGATCCTGTCGTCGTGGCGGGCAGCGCAGTTGCAGGTCCGAGCGGTCGCGCCGTGCTGCATGTGCAGATTCCGCAGAATGCGCCATCGGATCCAGTGACCGTTCAGGCGGTCATCCGGCGGGGAGCGCGCGGCGCCGAGTCGGTCAAGACGCCGTTTCTGTCGTTCGTGATCGAACCATAGCCACCACCCGCAACCGTGCTTTGGAGCCTGTACCATGAGTATTAGGTCAAGATCGATGACCGTTGCGAGCCCCGCCATCTTTGCGATTGGTGTTGGAGGAGTGGGCGGGCAATCCGCTCCCGCACAAGTCCAATTCGAAGAAACGCTGTTTCAGCCCACGCCGACGTTTATCAGCGGAGTAGCCGCCGTTGATCTGGATGGTGACGGCTGGCGGGATCTCGTCGCTTGTTCCAGCATCGAAGTACTGTATTTTCTTCGGAATCAGGCAAATGGTGAGCTTGAACTCATGGGTTCACTCTACCGACCAGGCGATCGCCTTTGGGCAATAGAGCCAGGGGACTTTGACGGCGATGGCCACGCCGACGTGTGCTGGATGAGGAATTATGCAAATCCTCAGCAACCGGAGGGTGAACTGAGGGACTTTCAGGTGTTGATCAACAGGGGGGACGGCTGGGTCGCGCGCATTGAGTCTCTTGAACTGGGTGATCGCGCTATCGGCGGGCTGGACACTGGTGATTTGACAGGCGACGGTCTGCCCGACTTCATCGCGGTAGATGGGTACGACTATCCTCGCAATTTGTCCCAAGTGCGAGTGTTCGCCAACTCCGGCAATGGTCAATTCGAATTAACTCAAACCATTCCACTCTCCGTCAATCATGCGACGGATGTAGTGCTTGGCGACTTTGATGACGATGGCGACGTAGATGCTGTGGTACTCGCCGCAGATTGCGAACTCGATGATTATGAAGGTTGGAAGATCTACGGCAGCACCATGCAGGTGTTTGTCAACAACGGTATTGGCGAGTTATCGCCAGGCACGATCATTGATCTGCCTTATGGATTGGGGAGCGATCGAGACAGTTTTCCGGTTCAAGTGCAGTTGGGGGATCTGGATGGTGACGGTGATCTTGACGGCGCCATCCTCGCAGTCAATTACCACGAATCCAAGCCCGTTGAGATCTTGTTTGTCGAGAATCTCAACCGTGGTGTCGAGTTCGGCATTCGATCGGGTCCGCAGTTCGGTCTCGCTAGGCACACAGGATCGTTCATAATGGCGGATCTCGATACCGACGGCTTGCTCGACATGGTCGTTCGCGCGAGTTCAAACCCCGACCACTTGCTCCACTCCCAGGGCGGCTTTGAGTTTGTCGTGGAAGAACTCGATCTCGATTACACATCGTCACCGCCAACATTGGCGGATGTAGATGGTGATGGGCAGATCGACCTCGCGATCGGTCGGTACAACGGGCTTTCGCTCTATCACAACATCACTCCCTACTCGGGTCCGGTGCTCGAACACTCAAGCTTCCGGCGCGGCCAACCGGCGACGATGGAAGTCAGCAACGCTCAACCAGGCGAGACGGTGGCATTTCTCTACACGGTTCGCGGCGCCGGCAACAGCCTCGGCATCCGCCAACTCGGAGGCATCACGCTCGACCTGAACGACCCGATTCAGACCCTGGGCACCGCACGAGCCGACTCAAACGGTGTGGCGCAATTCCACTTCACCGTGCCGCCCCGTGCGCCGCTGACGGAAGTCGTACTTCAGGCTGTGATCCGCCGCGGCCCCGGCGGCACAGATTCCGTCAAGACGCCGTTTCGCACCACGCGGATTGTGCCCTGATGATCGCTGAGACTCTGGATCCGCGAATGTCGAACCGAGAGGAGACACAAGATGATGCACTTGAACCTGTCCGGTCGAAGCGAGCGACTCCAACGCATCGCCTTATTGACGCTGCTCGCAATCGCGTATCTCGGCGGATCGAGCGCGCTGGCGCAGCCGATTGCATTCGGCGAGCCAGCCGTTTCTCCTTCGGATGGCCTGTCATTCCCGATGGACTGGGAAGATTTCGATGGTGATGGACAGATGGACGTGGCGGTGCTTGCCGACGGCGTGATCAAACTGTGCCTCAACGACGGAGTGGGAGGGCTGACGCAATCGGCAGAATTCCCGTACTACGGTGAGCCGCCATACACCGGACCTCCAAAACGGATCGTCGCTGCTGATCTGGATCACGACGGTCATGTTGACCTGAGTTGGCTGGATTATGAACAGCAACTCGGGTCCGTCGTGACAACCTGGTACAACAGCGGGGATGGAATCAACGGCACGATTGTCCAGTTGGATCGCCGCGGCGGATACCTTGGCGACTTTGCGCTCGTGGACATCTCCGGAGACGGCCTGCTTGATATGGTTGTGACATCTCACGCCCAGAGCATCAACTCCTATGTCAATCAAGGCAATCGAACGTTCGAGTACCAGTCTCTCGTTTCGATTCCACATGTCGGGAGCATCAGGCGGATCCAAGTAGAAGACGTGGATGGCGACGAAGACCTCGATATTGCTCTGATTGTTCAGGATCTTTTCATCGACATGCAGGGGTACTACCGCGTCCGGGATACGCTTGCGGTGCTGCTGAATAACGTTGGAGATACACAGTTCCAGCTTTCGGCGGTGACGCGCCTGCCATGGCAGGACGACGACATTCTCGCTTCGGATTTGGTCACCGGCGATCTCGACGGCGATGGAGATCTGGACTTGCTTGTGACGGGTTGGCAGGAACAGCAGCGGAGTCCGAACGTGATGTGCCTGTTGGAGAATCGTCGCGGCGAGACGCTTCGGATCGCGGCGACGTACCTCATCGGCGAAGGCGGTCACTGCCGAGCCGTGATGGGTGACTTCAACACGAACGGTCGATTGGATATTGCATTTGCAGATGAGAGTGCAGTCGATGACTCTATCGATGTCTTCGCAAACGAGGGTCGCTGGGAGTTCACACAACTCGACCCCCTGCCGAGCGCGGTCGGGGGCGGCGGCGTGCTGAGTGCCGACCTCAGCGGAGATGGACAATTGGATTTGGTTCGCAGTGGGACTGAGGGACTCGCGATCCTGAACAACACGACAGTGCTCGTCGGACCAGGATATGAGCACACGGCACTCATGCGCGGCCAGGAAGCCGAGTTTTCTGTCACCGGAGCCCAGCCGGGCGACCGCGTGAACTTCCTATTCGGCATTGGGCGAGCCGGGTTTTCGCGCGGCTACCGCCTCATCGGCGGCATAACGCTGAATCTGGTCGAGCCATTCTCCCAATTCGGCGCCGCAGTCGCCGACCAGGAGGGGCGTGCCGCGGTTCGAATGCTGATTCCTGTCAATGCACCACTGCGTTCCATTACGACACAGGCCGTCATCCGGCGCGGTCCCGGTGGAGCCGACTCCGTCAAGACGCCGTTCCGAACGGCGCGGATTACGGAGTGAATTCAAGCGTGTGCGTCGTTTTCAGGCTCGCCTTCCCACTCGGCAGTCGGCCGCGCGGTCGATAGACTCAGAGTATCATGAGTGATTCAGATCAGATCGACGTAGACAATGACGAGGCTCTCGCCACCAGTGATTCGGCACCGCCGGCTAGGACGGGCGGCGCGACGAACGCGTCGGCGGAAAGCAAGGCGCCTGCATTCAGGTACCTCCACAGCGCCAACCTGCCCGACCTGCTCGAACATCTCAACATCACGGTCATGGCGACCACGTTCCAGGCCGGGCGCGTGCTCTCTTTTTCCGGTAACGGCGGGCGGTGTTCGTTGTTGCTTCGTGCGTTCAACCATCCGATGGGCATGGCCGTCAACGCCGATCGCATGGCGCTGGTGTGCAACAACCAGGTGCTGCATCTCGTCAATCAGGCCGATCTGATCGATCAGGAGGGCAAGCGGCCCGAGTATGACGTGTTCTACGTGCCTCGCCGTATGCACGTGACTGGCGATATTGCTGGCCACGAGGCGGCGTGGGGCGTGAATCCGGATGTCGATGACTCGGAAGCGAGCAGAGACGACCTGTTCCGCTCATTGTGGGTGGTCAACACACGCTTCTCCTGCCTGGCGACGCTGGATCAGCAGTTCTCATTTGTGCCGCGTTGGAAGCCGGAGTTCGTGACCAGGCTGGCGCCCGAGGATCGCTGCCATCTCAACGGCATGGCGATGGTCGATGGCCGGCCGCGCTACGTGACGATGCTGGCGCGCAGCGACACCGCCCAGGGATGGCGGGACCACAAGACAGACGGCGGAAGCATCATCGACGTGATCAGCGGTGAAGTCGTCGCGCGCGACATGGCCATGCCGCATTCACCGCGGGTCTATCGCGATCGCATCTGGGTGCTCGAATCCGGCCGCGCCGAGTTGCAGTACGTTGATCCGGAGACGGGTCGGCGGCAGACTGTAGTGCAACTGCCAGGCTATGCGCGCGGCCTGGCGTTCTACGACCGGTTCGCATTCGTGGGCCTGTCAAAAGCTCGCGAGAAGCGCATGTTCGGCGGCCTGCCCATCGAGGAGCACAAAACTGAACTGCAGTGCGGCATCCAGGTCGTCGATCTCGACGCCGGCAAGGTCGTCGCGTTTATCCAGTTCGAAGCCGGATGCGAGGAACTCTTCGATGTCCAGATCCTGCCGAACTCAAGGCGCGCCAACATCATCGGGTTCACGAAGGACACGGTGAACGGGATTTTTGTGCTGCCGAAGAAGTGAACGCTCGCGATGATTGCTTGCGAGTCGCGGAAGACAGGTAATGACCATAAATGCGTGTGAAATGCACCCATCCCGGGCTGACGGAAGAACTGCGATCTCACTTGGATGCGAAGGCAATTGAGTGCATCGCTGACCTGGGAATGAGCGACTGCCCCTGCCTTGAGCGCGGGTTGAACTATGCTGTTTACGGCTTGGATCGGTGGGAAGGATTGGACGGCTACTACATTGCCGATTCGGAGTTCTGGCGATTTCCCACGTGGTATCCGGCCGCGTTGTTCCAGACGACAGACCCTCGACCATCAAGGTATTGGATGCCGAGTGTCTGGGCGAAGCCGGGCAGCGCGGGGGTCGCGGCGATGCTCATTCCTCCCTGCGCGGCGGATCAGGGGTATCTCGAAGATCTGATTGACGGAGAAGCAAGTGCCGTTGCCGCCTTCAAGCATTATCGCGAACTGATGGATCTTGAGTTCGTAGATGATCCGGCGCGGCAATTGGCCGCTCACTTGCAGGATAATTGGGTTCAGTGCCCGAGTTGTGACGATGCGTGGGAAGTCAAGGATCGGATTTCCGAGATGGTCCGATGCCCATACTGTACGGCGGTGTGGCTGAGTCCGTTTCGCATTGTCGGTCGGGTGAAGGGGTAGATTGGATTGCAATCCGAACGGACCCGCTCGAAAGTGCCACTTCGAAGTATGACTCGCGGCCTTTTGCAGAGGTATCATTCTCCAGGAGATTTCGAGAACTGTGATACACCACGGTTGCAAAAACCTCCAGTTTGACGAGCAAGCCATTGCTGATTTTTGCCAGAGGTGGAAGGTGACGGAACTGTCACTTTTCGGTTCGGTTTTGCGGGATGACTTCCGCGCAGACAGCGATGTCGATGTGCTCGTGGTCTTCGAAGATGGCGCGCCCTGGACCTACTGGGACTGGGGCGCGATGAGCGAACAACTCGCGGCGGTTTTCGGGAGGCCGGTTGATCTGGTCGAAAAGCGGTCCGTGGTGAACCCCTACCGGCGGCAGCATATTCTCGCCAATCGGCAGGTCATTCATCGGCATGCGGCCTGAAGAGAGCGACATGGCGCGCGTCTGGGACATCGTCCAGTGGGGCGAGCGTCTTGGTCGGTTGCTCAAAGATACCGCATGGGAACAGTACAGTGCCGATGAGGTGAAACAGATTGCCGTCGAGCGATGCATCGAGGTCATCGGGGAGGCGGTACGTTCCCTCTCTGATGAGTTCAAGCAGCAGCATGGTGAGATTCCGTGGCGGGAGATCGTGCAGCAACGCAACGTCATCGCACACGGTCACTTCTTTCTGGAGCACAATCGATTGTGGCGCGTGGCGACGGTCGAGGTGCCGCGATTGGTTGCCCAATTGGCCCCGCTGGTGGCGGAGCCGCCTGAGTGTGATGAGTCCGAGGATTGATTCGGCGTTCCCGTGGCGCGCTCCCTTGCGCCGAGCCTTCGGGTCGCGGCAAAACAGGAGATTCAAGTTCGTGATTCGCTCGCGAGATTTGTTCGAACCCGACGGCCTTTCGTCCGATACCGTTAAGCGTGCCGATTCGAACCTCCACCGATCTTCCGCCCGAACTCCGCGCCTGGCAGGCTGAGGCCCGCGCCCGCGCCGCCGAATACGGCTTGGACTTCTTTGAGACCGTCTTCGAGGTCGTCGATTTCGACACGATGAACCAGCTCGCGACCTACGGCGGATTCCCCATCCGCTACCCGCATTGGCACTGGGGCATGGAGTACGAAAAGCTCCGCAAGCGCGATACCTACGGCATGGGGCGCATCTACGAGATGGTCATCAACAACGACCCCTGCTATGCCTACCTCCAGGAGAGCAATTCTGTTACCGATCAGAAACTGGTCATGGCGCACGTCTACGCCCACTGCGACTTCTTCAAGTGCAATGCGTGGTTCGGCAAGACGCACCGCAACATGATGGATGAGATGGCCAACCACGCCACGCGCGTGCAACGGCTGATCGACCGGCATGGACTGGACCATGTCGAGCGGTTCATCGATTCGTGCCTGAGCATCGAGTATCTCATCGATCCGCTGTCGATGTGGGTGACGCGCGAAGGCGATCGGCGTGCAGCGGGGCAGATGGATGAACCGGCAGCGGCGGGCGACGAAGGAGATGGCGTCAAGCTGCCGGCCAAGGACTACATGGATCGGTTTATCAATCCGCCCGAGAAGATCGCAGAAGAGCAGGCGCGACGGCGAGAGACCGAAGCCGCCGCAAAGCGCAAGTTTCCGCTCGAGCCGACACGCGATGTCCTGCTCTTTCTGCTGCGAAATGCGCCCCTTGAGGAATGGCAGCGTGACATTCTCGGCCTGATCCGCGATGAAGCGTACTACTTCGCCCCCCAGGCGATGACCAAGATCATGAACGAAGGCTGGGCCACGTACTGGCATAGCAAGATCATGACCTCGCACCTGCTCGACACGACGGAAATCATCGACTACGCCGAACAGCACAGCGGAGTGGTCTACATGGGGCCCGGCGGATTCAACCCCTACAAGATCGGCGTCGAGATTTACAAGGACATTGAAGAGCGCTGGAACACGGGTCGCCATGGCCCGGCGTGGGAAGCGCTGGAAGGCATCGGCGACAAACAGCGATTCGATGACAAGTCGAACAAGGGGCGCGAGAAGATCTTTGAAGTTCGTCGCATCTACAACGATGTCAACTTCATTGATGAGTTTCTCACCGACGAATTGATTGACCGGCTGAATCTCTACCAGTATCGCCGCGACCCACATACAGGTGAAAACGTGATCGTCAGCCGCGACCCTCGCGTCGTGCGGCAGACACTTCTCTATCGCATCAGCAACATGGGTCAGCCGTTCATCTACGTGGTGGATGCAAACTACCGCAATCGCGGCGAGTTGTACCTGGCCCACCAGTGGAATGGGCTGGAAGTCGATGCGGCGCGAGCGACGGAGGTGATGCGCGCGATTCAGGTGATGTGGAAGCGGCCGGTGCACCTGCAGCTGCGGGTGAACGAGGAACTGACGCTACTGACCTGCCGCGGCACCGACGGGATAGATCGTGAAAAGATGAACGAAGAGACGCCGCCGCCCGCCCACCGCATCGAGTAGGTTCTTTTTCGGTACCTGCCGCCCCGGAATAGTCGCCCTGCAAGTGCGTCAAAGTTGTGGAATTCAGACCAGAAACGGGCGAATCCGCATCCAGTGACGGTGCGGGGGATGATCCCGGTTATCCACATTCGGCCTGTGCGGACTTGCGATCGGGCGTAAAATGCTGCATACTACCAGCGACGACACTCCGATGGTTCAAAGGGGGCCCGTCGATGCGCACCGTAAGCCAATTGCTCGAACGCAAGGGATCCAAGGTCATCACCACCACGCCGGACGCGACCGTGAAGGAAGCAGCGAAGTTGATGAGCGATCATCACATCGGCGCCGTGATGGTCGTCAAGAACGAGGGCGAGATTGCGGGGGTCTTCACCGAGCGCGATGTGATGGGCCGTGTCGTGGCCGAGGGTCGCGATGCGAGTACCACGCGCGTGCGCGAAGTCATGACGACCGCCGTTGCCTACTGCACAATCAAGACCACGCTCGACGAGGTGCGCACGCTGATGCGCAGCAAGAAGATTCGTCACATGCCAGTGGTCGAGGATGGACGACTCGTGGGCATCATGTCACTGGGCGATCTGAACATCGTCCAGGACGAGATCCACATCGAGACCATCCAGTACCTCGAGCAGTACTTGTACAAGCCGTGATCGCCGGTTTCGGTCGGGATCGGGCTTGCGCAGAAGGGGCCAGCGTATGTTGACCGCGACTATCGGTGCGCTGGTGTCTGTGCTGAGCGGGACTGTTGCGGCGCCGCCCCTGAGCGAGGCAATTCAGCGCGTGGATCCGGTTGAGTATCGCGTGCAGATGGATGTGTCGATCCGGACTCTCGGTCGCAAGACCCTGTACATGCCCTTCGTCAAGGACGGCGCCTATCACCAGGTTGACCTCACGCGAATCAAAGAACTGGTCAGCAGCATACCTTTCGAACGACATCAGTCAACGTGGGAGCACGAAGTCATCGACTTTGCGCCGTTTGGCAGCTATGCGATGATCCGCCGCGTTGGACACGAGTCCAGCGACACAGGATTCAGAATGACGGAGTACGTGACGGCTTACTCGGCACAAGTCGACGAGGGCGCACTGGCGCTGCTGGACTGGCCCGACACGTGGCCGCTCGAAGCGGCTGACACCTTGCGACCACAACTGTACATCGAGTCGGTCGACCAGCGCGTGGTGGACGTGATGAACGCATGGACGGCCGGCAAACCCAAATCAGTTTCGCCGTACTACCTCGGCAAGGAACTCGCGCGTCAGGTGGTTCGCTTCTACCAGCCCAGCGGCGGCGAGGTCGTCAAAGGAGAAAAAGGCCTCATCACGTCCATTCGGGTCAATGGCGCGCTGGCGGCGATCGAAACCAAGCGCGGGCCGATGAATGACGTAGTCTGTCTCTATGTCGCGGCGTGTCGCGCGGCGGGGCTTCCGGCGCGACCAGTGATCGGGATCGGCGCGGGCTCACGGGATGCCGAAGTGATTTCGTGGGCCGAGTACTTTGTGCCAACGGCGGGGTGGGTTTCGGTGGATTTCCGTCGCCTCTATCGCAGCCCGGGTTCGATGGATGACATCAACAGAAGGTGGCCTGGCTTCGCTTCGGATGATCATCTCAACGAGCGCATCGCGCTTGCGTACTTCTTCTATGCGCCAGTGATTCATCGCGCGGATTCCAAGCCGGCCGAACCGCTGCTCTGGGCGTGGAGCGCGGTTCCAGTCGGCCGCGGAGGCAGACGCGAACCTCTGCAGACGCTGAAGATTGAGGTGGACCATGCTCCCAAGCGGGGTGGGTCGGAGCCGTAGAGGGCTGAGCGGCGCGAGGCATCGAAGCGAATTGCGCGGAAGGAGGTAACGAGTATGAAACGGGCGGCGACACTCAGACGAGCTGCAGTGCTGCTTTCATCCAGCTCGCTGGTAATCTGCGCGAGCTCAGCCCTCGCCTCACCGCCACGGAGCGAGGCGATTCAGCGGACCGATCCCATGCGATACCGGATCCAACTGGTTGGAGAGATCGAGGTCAAACATGATCGGCTGAAACCTGAGGTCACGGGTGGTCTGGGCGCTCCCCTTATTATTCCCTATCCCAAGGAAGGCGCGTATCACAAGATCGATACGCCAAAGCCGGGCGAGTATCTCATCGTCCTTTACTTGCAGGAGAAGGACTACGAAAAGAAGTTTGAGTTCATCCCGATGGGTTCGCTCGATACCTCAGCGGCGCGCATCGAGGTGCCGATGGAACTGGACAAACGCGTGCTGTTCATCGTGCAGCAGTTTGAGACCGCGTACTCATCCAAGGTTGACGAGGCCGTGCTCAAGCGGATGCCGTGGCCCGATGTCTGGCCTGACGAAGCGCGAGCGGCGCTGCTACCGCAGATGTACATCGAATCGACAGACGACCAGGTCGTGAAACTGATGAACGAGTGGACGCGCGGGGAACCCAGAACCGTGCCGCCATTTCTGCTGGCCAAGGAGTTGGCCCGACAGGTTACTCGGGCGTTCCAGCCGGGTGAGTTTGGCGTATGGGCTGAGAAGGAAGGCGTGCACACGGGGATTCGAGTAACGGGTGCGGTCAAGGCAGCTCAGACGCGACTGGGAACGGTCCACGACGAAGTCTGCCTGTTCGTCGCCGTCTGTCGGGCGGCGGGGCTTCCGGCTCGTCCCGTCATCGGTGTGAATGTGCACTCCAGGCTTCGGGAAATCATCTCCTGGGCCGAGTTTTTCGTTCCCGGTGCGGGGTGGGTGTCCGTCGATTTTGAGCAGCTTCACGGCTCACCCGGCCGGATTCGCGACATCGATACGCCGTGGCCCGGCTTGGGCACGGATGACACGCTCAACGAACGGATTCCACTGGCATTTCACTACTATCCTCCAGTTGGCTATGCCGGTGAAAAGCCGGTAGAGCGGCCGCTGCTCTGGTCATGGGCGGCTCTCCCGGACAGTTTCTACATCAGACAGAAGATGGATATTGATATCGATCGTGCACCGCGCAATCCCTCCAGAGACCCCTGACCGACCTGCACGACGCTGCGCTTCGGGTGCTGCGTCAGTCGCAGGTCTGAAAACGAGACTCATCCATGATTCGTTCACCAATATTGATCGCTGCGCTCGGCATTCTCCTCGTCGCGCCGGCCTTCGCCTCCCCACCGCTGAGCGACGCCATCCTGCGCGACAAGCCGATCGAGTATCAACTCACGATCGACGGGCGTGTGACTGCCTACCAAAGCAAGTTCAACGCGGATGATCAGTTTGACCTGAACCTCGAGAATGCGCCGCTCGTGTTTCCCATCATTCCCAACGGCGCCTACCACACCATTGATCTCGAGCGCCTCAAGTCGAAGCTCGAACTTGATGACGTCGAGGTTGATTCGAAGTTTGAGATCCTGCCGACTTCGCAGGCGGACGGCCGCCTGGCGCGTTTCAATATCCCCACATTCAAGGGCGACCAGGTTGAGTTCTCGCTTGAGGAGCTGGTGACGTGCTACAACGCGAAGGTCGATGAAGCGAGACTGCGCGCGATTGGCTGGCCCGAGACCTGGCCGCCGGAGGTGTCCACGGAGTTGCAACCGCAACGGTACGTCGAATCGAGCAATGAGCAGATCGTCAAACTCATGGAGGCATGGACGCGCGGCAAGGCGAAGTCAGTGCCGCCATTCCTGCTGGGAAAGGAGTTGGTCCGACAAACTGTTCAGAACTTCCAGATCTCCGGCAAGAACTGGTTCAATGACGATCTCAATCAGTTTGCCGGCATCGAGGTGCAGGGAGCGCTCAAGTCGGTCGAACTCATGCGCGGCACATCGCATGATTGCGTGTGCCTCTTCGTTGCGGTCTGTCGCGCTGCGGGTCTGCCGGCGCGGCCGGTGATCGGGATTCAGATGACTGATGACGATCGGGGAAAAGACTTCAAGGATGATGACAGGAAGATGATTTCCTGGGCCGAGTTCTACGTGCCCTCGGCAGGCTGGGTGGCAGTTGATTTTCGCCCGCTGTTCAAGGCGCCGGGACGAATGCGCGACATCGATCGCGACTGGCCGGGAGTAGGTACGAACGATGAACTGAATCTGATGGTGCCGATTTCATACCACTTCCATCCGCCAGCCGGCGTGCGGGCCGAAGGGCGTGACGGGAAGCCCTTGCTGTGGGGCTGGCAGCCGTTGCCGGTTTCCGTGCCCTGCGATCAGGTTCTGAAGTGGAAGATCTTCAAGGCGCCCAAGCGCGGCGGCGGTGGCTGATCACAAGTGCGGAATTGCCAATCGACTTGTCGCCGTCAATTGGCTCGACTCTGATGTGGTATGGGATCGGATGCGCACATGGGCGCCAGAGCCCAGGGACAATCTGTTTCGCTGCATGGACGTGTGCGCGGACGCCATGTCGTGCTGTCTGGCGTTCTGCTGCTCCTCGCGTGGCTGGGCTGGAACTTGCTCCGGATTGTGACAGGTCGGCCGGGTATATTCGTCGACTACACGCTTCAGATGACAGCCATCTGTGAACAGGCGCAGCCTCAGGGCGAGAACGGCTGACCCGCTCTTTCCGCCGGGCTTGCTCACTTTCTTGCAATTGGCGATCCGCCGCTCGATGGCTGGCCGAGCGACCGCGACGAGTCCGCGAAGCTAAAGGACACGAGCGCCGTGGTGCGAGGCCCGTTTGATCCTTCGCGCGTTCGGCGGGAAATCGCGTATGCTGAATTCGTCGAGCAGTCATCGGCGCTGCGCGAGATTCAAGAGGCGCTGAATGCGCCGAGATTTGTGCGGACCAAGTTCAATGGGGCGGAAGACGGCTTGATCGGCCTGCTGCTTCCCGAACTCTCACAGGCTCGCGCACTGGCCAAGGTCAGACGTGGATCGATGCGACTTGCCGCGGAACAGAACGACACAAAGCGTGTTGTTTCTGCATGGAATGATCTGAACCGACTTTCCGTCGCCATATCCTGTGATCCATTCGTGATTTCCCGACTTGTAGCCGGGAGCATCATGCAGATTGCCGACGAAGAGATGAACTGCCTGCTCATCGAGCATCGACTGGATGAGGCGACATGCCGCGAACTCTTCGCCGTATTGGATGGCAACAACGGTGGTCTTTCTCTCGAGATTGCCCTTGAGGGTGAGCGTCTGGTGATGTATGACCTCATCCAGCGCACGCACACCGACGACGGACACGGCGACGGCCTGCTCATTCCCAGGGAGATCGAGAGACTCTCGGGCGACAACAGGTGGAGCGCACGCTTTGGATCCGTTGATCACCCGCTGGCCAACGTGATCGGCGTGGTGTACCCGGGACGTGCCGAGACACAAGGCGTCATCGACACGTTCATCGATGCCGCCGTTCGACAGACCCGCCTCTCGCGGCAGGAGCGACGAAACGATGCGATCGATCTTGCCGCCTTTCTTGACGAATTGCCTGAACGCCAGGTGTTTGCACGGTTCTTCGTACCAGCCATCAGTCGTGTCGTGGATTCTTCCGACGGGTGGCGCGCCCGGGTCACCGCGACGCGCGTCGCGATTGCGATCGAGCTGTATGAAGCGATTCACGATCGACTTCCCGACTCGCTCGCTCGACTTGTGCCGGATTGCCTGGATGCGCTTCCCCGGGATCCGGTCAGTGGCCTTCAATTCGGATATGTGCAACGTCAGCCAACAGACGCCGATCCACGCACATACCTGCTTTACTCGCTGGGAGTCGATCGCGAAGACAACGGCGCCGTCGAGGCTGAAGATGACGCGACGGTGGCATTGGTTGATGAAATCGACGGTGCAGGCTTTGACTACATCCTCAACCGTCTTCGAAACTCGCCTGACCAGCCGTAGGCGTCGCAAATCAACTGGACGGAGACTTGCCAGCTTCGCGGAGCGGCCCTCTTATCTGACATGAGACGCCACCCTCTGATCGAATCGCAGGCGCTGACCCTCGGAGTAGACATCAACCGTCGAGGTCGCATCCGCAAGCGGTACATAGTGCTATTCGTCCTGCTTGTACTCGTCGGCTGGCTGGGGTGGAGTGTGTTTCACGCGGTGACGGCCCAGCCCCGGCCGCTTGTCGACTATGGTCAGCGGTTGCTCGACATGACTGCCGCGATGCAGCCCGAGGGCGAGAATGGTTGGCCATACATGGTCGAGGCGCTGCAACAGCTGGAGGATCTGGGACTTCCGGACCGGCCCGATTGGCCAACCGATCGACAGGAATCTGAAGACGCTCGCTCGCTCTATCGAGTGTTGGACGGGCCGTACGACACCGAGCGACTCAAGTTCGAGCTGGCCTACCTCGACTCGATTCGCGAGTCGGGGGTGCTGGATCTGCTCGATCAGTTTGCGGTGTGTCCGCGCGCCGTTCGAACGGACTTTGCGACCGATGGCGGCAATGGACTGATGTTCGTGATCCTGCCCGAGCTCGGCCGGGCGCGGCAGATGGCCAAGGCGCGCGTGGCGGGAATGCGTGTCGCGGCCGAAAGCGGCGACATGAAAGAACTTGTGCGCGCCTGGATTCACACTATTCGACTGGCCCACGCGATGTCCTACGACCCGGTATTCATCAGTCACCTCGTGGGCATTGCCATCATGAATCTTGGCTGCCAGGAACTCGAGCGTCTGCTCGTGGAATTCGATCTCGACGAGGAGACGTGTCGCGAATTGCAGGCCGTGCTGAGTGATCACCCGGTGCTCGCGCCGATGGCGTCCGTGCTGGAGCGCGAGCGCCTCTCGCAGTACGACATCATCCAGCGCACCCACTCAGACGATGGGCACGGAGATGGGATTCTTCTGGTTGGACGGCTCGAAGAGTATGCAGGATTCATGGGATCGCCAGGGCTAAGTCCCAGCGGGTCGCACCCGATCTACAACGTGGCCGGTCTCGTCTTGCCGAGTCGCGCCGAGACGACGCGCACCGTCGATGAGTTCTTCGACCTCTGCGAGGAGCAGGCTGAAATGCCTCGCGTGGAGCGACGCAACCAGTCCGCGAATCCCGATGCGTACGTCGAACAGCTGCCCCGCCTGCAATTGCTCTTGCGCATGACCCTGCCCGCGCTCTCCCGCGCTGTAATCAGCCACGATCTGGGGATGTCTGTGCTGGAGGCGACGCGTCTGCAACTGGCGATCGAGGCGTTTGAAGCCCGCAATGGCCGACTGCCTTCGACACTTGACGACCTGTCGCCGGACTACCTCAAACAGGTTCCGATTGATCCTGTCTCCTGCAAGTCCTTCGTCTACCTTCAGCGCCAGCCGACAGCAGATGATCCCCGCCGGTTCTGGTTGTATTCCATTGGTACGGACGGAGTGAGTAATGGTGGAGCAGAGGCTACTGCATCGCGCGACGGCCCGATCCTCGCGATGCGCGACAAGCCAGACTCAAAGGGCTTTGACTACATCTTCAATCGGCTGCGCGATCCAGCCTCGGATGATGAGGAGGATGCCGCACAGCCGGCTGCCGCTCCTGCAGGTGATGAAGCGCCCGAGGTACCTGTGAGTACGGGAAACTCGGACGACCAATAAGAAAAGCACCGTCCCGCGGCTCTTGCGAGCCGCGGGACGATTTGGAAGAACCAGTCATCAGCCACCCGGGGGCTGTTGGATTCGACTGATGACTGAGAACTTTTTTCGAAATCCCGCGCGATCGTGGCGTAGTCGCCAACAGATGTGCCCAGCCGAACCCGGACTTGCAGCCATTGTGCAAAAAAAACGTTGGTCCGCCCTACGGCTGCGGCGCGCCGCCGTTTGCGGGCAACTCATCCGGCTCCACGAGGTGGTTGAGCAGGCTGGGCGTGTCCAGCGGCGTGACCTCGTAGAGGACGAGTGAACCGATCTTCCGCCTGAATACGTGCAGCCCATCCTGCTCGGTCGGTTGGGTGCCGCGGTCGTTTTCGATTCGGTCGACAAAGATCATCACGGGCTGGTCCGACACTCTGGCCAACATACCGACGGTCTTCTTGCTGAAGATATCAAAGGGATTGAGCCCGTTCGCCGTTGTGTTTGGCGGCAATGGGAGATTCATCGACAGCATCTGCCCGAAGGTGTCCTTGAACACCAGCGCGAAAACGGCATCACTATCGCAGATCCAAGTGGCCTTGAAGCCGTTGTCCACGGTATCGTGGTACGCCTGGATCATCGTGCGATGCGGCCCGGGATCATACTTGCCGCTTGGTCCGCCTCGAAGGACGCTGGCCACTTGCCAGGCGCCGATGACGCCGAGAATGAGCACTGCGGCCACAGCAAGCCGACGCCACGCAGGTGGAATTCGAAGGCGCAGTTGAGGCTGGTCTGCCGTATGGACCACGCTGGAATCCGAGGCCGCCGGGTACTCACGAATAGTCGCGAGTATGCGATTTGGGGAAGGCGGCCGCGCATAGTCGCGCAGCGCCGTGTCGATGAGCCTCTGACGCTCAACATGGGCCCGAAGAGCCGGATCATCTGCGAGCCTGACTTCAAACGCCGCACGCTCCTCGGCGGCCATCAGTCCGTCCAGATAGCGATCCACGGCTTCTTCCGGCCGGTCGGCAAGAGGTTGGGAGGAAGGCGTATTCACTCGGCCCCCTCCGACGGGCGGGAGGTTACGGTTGCCGCGAGACGGTCACGCAATGCAGAACGCGCCCGATGGACGTGGCTCATGGCAGTGCCTTCTGCGATGTCGAGCGTCCGAGCGATTTCGCGGTACTCCATACCTTCGATCGTGCGGAGCAGCAGACAGGCACGCGCGGTCTCGCTGATGCCCTCCAGCGCGCGCACGATGCGGTCGTCAAACGCAGGCTGATCGCCGGGCAGGTTGATTTCAGCCGTGAGCCGCACGGCGTCAGGGGAGGGCGCAAGCGAGCGGGGCGACTTGCCGCCTTCGACGTCGAGCATCGTGGGGTCTGTGGACGCACTGGTGTGGCGTCGATTGCGTCGAGCGAGATTGAGTGCTGCATACCGCACCGTTTGACCCATCCAGGCGACGAAGTTTGTGCCCCGCTGGAAGTGGTCCAGCTTTCCGAGGGCGATGATCGCGGCTTCCTGCACTACATCCTCGGCGAGGCCGCGATCATGAACGAATCCAAGGGCAATGTACCAGAGCACCCGAAACGATTGCTCAAACAGAGCCGCAAACTCACCCGGCGAAATCGCACCAGCGCAGGCTTGTGCCGCGCCCCCGGCCGGCGTCAGTTGTCGCGCCTTGTCGCGTTGGGTGTCAGTGCCGGCCATGGGTTCTTCCACAGCAGGAATGTAGGTCGGCGGTCTGGTTCATTGCAGGATTTCGTCGCGAGAGCAAACACAAAGCAAACGACCCGGCCAAGGTGGCCGGGTCGTTGATGATATCGGAACGAGATGGATGAAGCAGATCAGGCAATGCGACGGCGGCGTCCGATACCCATGAGGCCGGCTGCGGGCAGCAGACACAGCAGGGAAGCGGGAGTCGGGATGATCGTGAAGCCGACGCCGTCAACATAGTGGCCGGCGAATTCGGAGCCGGTCAGGTCGTTGAACATATCCTCGGTGGCGCTGACGCGCAACGCGACGAAATCGGTCGCTTCCGGGAGCACGAACGAGAGCATCGCCTGCTCCCACGACTCGGTGTTGTCGTCGCTGTAAATTGTGCTCTGGCTTGAGCCGAGTTCGCTGTGGCCCCACTGGCTGGGGAAGGTATCCACGGAGCCGGCATAGGAATAGACGCCGATTGAGAACATCGTGTCAACGGCGGTGCCCAGGGGATTCGCAACGCGATTGAAGAAGGCACTGGCTTCGATCCGGCCATTGCCCGAGCGAATCATCGACTCGTACGAGGAGACATCGATGATCTGCCAGAGTTCTGAACCGACAGCAGCCGAAGCGCCGCGGCGAGTCGTGTTGTCGAAGCGGAGCATGCAAACGCCCTCAAAGGGGTTGATGTCGTTTTCGGCAGCCACGATCGTGGTCATGTCGCCGCGCCAGTAGCCATAATCGGTTGGCAGAATGCCGGTCGTTGGGACCATCGTCTCAAAGCCCCGGTTGACCATGAGGTCAGCCTGTGCGGTGCCGGCGGCAGCCCCGATCACTGCAACTGCACCGACAACAACCATGCTGTTCTTGAAAAGTTTCATCTCTCTCTTCTCCCAGTGAACTGTGCAAACTACCGGACCCGGCGAAAGCCGAGACCCGTGGATCATCCAACCAAGAAGAGTACCAGCAGATGGTCCGGATTGCAAGGACTTTGCGGGGATTTCTGCGAAAAATCTATCGGAGCGAGTAAATTGCACCACCCCGGGTGGGAAAATTATCGGCCATAACGTCCAAACCGGTTATTCCAGACATGCTTTTACGAGGCGACCAAAGAGACCCATTCCCATGAGCGGGTCTGCGGTTCGTTCCGGGTGCCATTGGACACCCACGAAAAAGCGACGGTGGGGGTCGCGAACCGCCTCGACCACCCCATCTGGGGATTCTCCGACCACTTCCAGGGACCCTGGTCTTGAGACGGCCTGACGATGGTGGCTCAGCACCATGCCCGAGCCGATGGCTCCCGAGACTGCGTGGGTTTTCTGGCCCCAATGCTGCTCGTGCGTTGGCAGTGTCTCCGGAAGGTGCTGATCGAGATCGCCTCCCGCCACCAGGGCCATCAGTTGCATTCCGAGGCATACCCCAAGCGTCGGCCGATCAGAGGAGATGGCACGGATCAGGGCCACCTCGAATGTCTGGCGCTCAGGATCGAGCGGAGTGGCGAGTGGGTGGGTTGACTGGCCGAACTCTTCCATCCGCGGATCGTCACCGCCCGTGAGCACAAACCCAGCGCACATTTGCACGTATTCATCAAGACGCTCGATGCGATGAGGAAGGATAATCGGCGTGCCGCCCGCTTGTGAGACCATCTTCGAGTAGGCTCGCGCGGACTTGTACCTTTGATCATCTGCGTCAGCCGTGATTCCAATGACGGGTTGCGACATGACGGCTAGTGAATGAAGCGCATCGACCCGAAGTTGGGCACGAACCGCCTGGCGCCCTCGCGCAATCCCTCTGGCGACGGGAAGTAGACAAAGAACGCCTTGCCGAGGAGAAGTTTGCGATTCACGACGCCGGGCGCGGGATCGACTTCCTGCGCGATCCAATCCTGCGGCTTACCCCACAATCGGCCGTCGAGGCTGGCCGGACTGTTGTCGCCGCAGCAGAAGAATTGGTCTTTGCTCAGGTGAACGAGGTTTGTGGGATGCGTGGCTAACGCTGGGCCGTCGACCGTTTGTTCAGGTCGATAGTAGAGGTCGCGGTCGAGTTCAACTCGGTGCAGCGTAAGCGGGCAATTGCGGAAGCGCCACTCGAGGCGCAGCGGCTTGGGGGGATTGGCGGTGCCCACGTACTGGTTGCTGCCGTCCGATTTCGCTGCATCTTCGCCGGAGAGCCCGGTTGCCCACTTGAGGCGCTCGGAGGGGTTCCAGTCGTAGGTGCCATAGGCGACACGGCTTCCGTTGATCCACAGCCACAGTGCCTGATCGGCATGCCAGAACTCGATATTCGTCACTTCGCCGGCGGGTGCGAATTGGCTCAAAGAGCGCGAGTCGAGGACGGTCCACTCCTGACTGCCGCCGAGCGGACGCATGCGGAGTTGGACCGTGTTGTTCTCGAGGACGGCCTCGAACTCGTGGTCACGGCACTCAAGGTGGATTGTGGTGTCCAGCCCATCCGCATCCGGCTTAACAGCGGCGGCCAGTCGGATGTCTGAAACATCGTAGACGTAGACCGCGCTTCCTCTCTTGCGCGCTTCGTCTTCGCGCGATTCGTTGTAGGCGTTGCGGTCGCTTACGGCCCGGGAGGGGGCCTGGTAGACAAGTGCCGTGGGGTTGGACGAGTCGGCGCGGTAGGAGCGTCGATTGGTCACATCCCAGCCTTCACCATTCCATGGGGGCATCCACCCTCCGCGAATTCGACTCGGGTCGATGGGGATGTACTCGCTGTGGTAGACGGGCTGCCAGACGGCTCTTTGGACATCCTCCGGCTTGCGCTGGATCTCGAACCCCTCAAGGCTATCCGAGCCGTTCTTGCGGGCGAAAACGTCGCCGTCCGCCAGCCAGATCGCCTCACCCGCGAGGCCGATGAGGCGCTTGATGTAGTTCTCCGTGGGATCTCTTGGGTTCTTGAAGACGACCACGTCAAACCGCTTGGGTTCGAAGAAGCAGTACAGATACTTGAGCACGAGGATCCGATCGCCCATTCGGGTGCGACGATTGGAGATGGCGATCTCATCGGCGCGATTGCTCATGAGCATGGGATCGGTGATTTCATAGGGTGTGATACCGCCGAGCACCGGCCCGGCCTGGCCCCGATCGCGCGAGTCTTCGTCGCTGGGGCCAATCGGGTAGACGTAGCCGGTCTCAGGCGAGCGGACCACCGCGTGGGCGCCCAACAGGGTCGGTGCCATGGAACCCGTTGGGATCACAAAGGCCTCGACAACGAAACCGCGGAAGGTGAAGGCCAGTATGAAAGCGATAAGCAGCGACTGGAGGGTGTCGATGATCGACATCTCCTCGCCCTGCTCTTCGGCTCGCCGCGCGGTTTCTTCAATATGGCCCACGGCTGGTTCTCCAAAAGGTGCGGTGGCGATTCCTACCATCGTCAAGTTGGATCATATCGACCGCACCAGCGGGTGACACAACACCTTCTGCCTGATTGGAAGACGAACGATGCCCCTGAAGTTTGCCTACGGCGTAGCGGAAAACGAGCAGCAGCGAGAGACGCTGGGCGAGATTCTGCGGCGGACCTTTCACTTTCCTGCCGATCGCGTGCCCCAGTATTTCGATCTTGCGGGCCACGACAATCTCCGCGTGGTTCGCCACGGCGGCGCGGTGGTCGGCGGACTGGTCATCGTGCCCATGGGTCAATTCTTCGGTGGTCGTGCGGTCAAGATGGCCGGCATCGCGGCCGTCGGGATCGATCCACACCTGCGCGGCCAGGGAGCGGCCAGCGCGCTGATGAGTGGGGCGGTGTGCGAAATGCGGGAGTTGGGCTATCCAATTTCGTCGCTCTACCCGGCGACGCAACCCGTATATCAGCGCGTCGGCTATGAGCAGGCGGGAACTTTCTATCGCTGCGTTCTACCCACCGCGCAGATCGACTCGCGCGACCGAGAGTTGACGCTGCGGCCCATTACCGATGCGGATCAGTCCGCGATTGAGAAGTGCTATCTGGCGCGGGCCCGGAGGACCAACGGCCATCTCGATCGCGGCAGGTATGTCTGGACGCGCGTGCGGCAAGCCCGGGATGACCACCCACGCGGCTTTCTCGTCGAAGACGAGCAGGGCGTCGAGGGGTACGTGTACTTCAATCAGAAGGATTCCCCGACTCGCTCCTACAACCTGGTCTGCACCGATCTCGTCGCCCTTACACGCCGCGCGGCGCTTCGGCTGCTCAAGTTCTTCGCCGACCATCGCTCGATGGCGGGTGAAGTGATCTGGAACGGGAGTCCGACGGATTCGCTCCACCTCAACATTCGTGAGCAGCACATTCGCGATGAAGTCAAGGACCAGTGGATGCTGCGACTGCTCGATGTTGGCAAAGCAATTGAAACACGGGGGTACGTACCAGGCGTGACGGCAGAGCTTGACCTAGAGATTCGCGACGATTCGGTGCTGCCCGACGTGAACAACGGTCGATTGCTCGTGCGCGTCGCGGACGGCCGCGCTGCCGTGGAGCGCAGCGTGGGGAGTGGAAGTGTGAAGGTGACGGTGCGCGGTATGGCATCGCTCTACTCAGCCATGCTGACGCCGTGGCAGGCGCGGGCTGCCGGATGGTTGGAAGGCGAGGATGACGCCATCGCTCCGCTGGCGGCGGTGTTCTCAGGCGGCGCACCTTGGCTGGCAGATCACTTCTGATCTTGCAGATTCAACACGAGCCCGAACGAACGCAAGCCGCTCTGGAATGATCGCCATAGCACCATCCTCTATGTGTTGCGGTCCACCCGGCGATTGAGACGTCATCATCGTCGCGTTGGATGCAGGTTCAGTCAGAGTGATGAATCCGAGCGCCGCAGGCAGCGCGTCGCAATGCGGCCCAATGGTGCTCGCGCGATCGTGTTCGACGATGGCGACAGCGGAACCGAACGCCCCCGGGCACCATGAAGCTCGGTACAATGGCTTGGCACACGGCCGGGATTCATCCATTCGAATCGAGAGAAACGATCATGTCTTTGATGACGACGATGCTGACGCTGGCGCAGGACACTTCATCGGGCGACGTGGGTGAAGCCCCGCAGGCGGGTGCAGCGAAGATCCCCGAGTGGTTCATGCAGGCTCAGGTGCTCGCCAGGGAGTACGCCCTGCCGGTTCTGGGCGCCATCGTCGTGCTCATCGCGGCGCTGATCATCTCCGCGTGGGTGCGACGTGCGACGGAGGCGACGCTCGTCCGAGCCAAGCTGGAAGTGACGCTGGCCCGGTTCTTCGGCACGATGGTCCGCTGGGCAATCATGATCCTGGGCATCGTCACCTGCCTGACACTGTTCGGGTTTGACATGACCAGCATCGCGGCCGTGCTCGGAGCGGCCGGAATTGCCATCGGCCTCGCGCTGCAGGGGAGTTTGTCCAATCTAGCCAGTGGCGTGATGCTGCTCGTATTCCGCCTGTTCAAGGTTGGCGATGTTGTGAAGATCGGCGGCGAAACCGGAGTGGTCTTTGCCATCGATCTGTTTGTTACGACAATCGACACCTTCGATAATCGGCGCATCTTTATCCCCAACAGCCAGGTCTTCGGCAACACGATCGAGAACATCACTTATCACGCGGTCCGTCGCGTTGATGTGCCTGTCGGCGTGTCGTACGACGCTGATCAGGATGTGACGCGCGCGGCGCTGATGGAAGCCGCGATGAGCGTGGACATTCGCAACAAGGAAAAGGATCCTGCCGTCGTCGTGACGGCCTTTGCAGATTCGTCTGTGAACTGGGAGGTGCGAGTGTGGGCGGAGCGAGCCAGGTTTATGGACGTCAAGCAGGAGTTGATCCGCGCCACGCGCCGTTCGCTCGATGCGGCGGGAATCTCCATTCCCTACCCGCAGATGGATGTGCACCTCGACAAGGCCGAGTAGCGACACATCCCGAAAGAACGCCGTACTCCGCCTCGGATTGACTGGTGATTCACGTACTGGCCATCCTCGGGGCAGAGCAAGCAAGGGATTCGCCACTGATCTGGCGGGTGCAGTGGGGCAAACGGCTCAAACTGGCGGAAAGCGTGCCCGATCGATGAGTACGATTCGTCGGTCAGTGGATGCGCCGTTGGACTCGGTCGAGCGGCGCCGTGAAAGTGGGGAGCTCCGGCAATAATGGGCCGCGCAGTGCGGTTGATATGAAGGCAAACTTGGGGGCGTGGGTGTCCAACTACAGGAGGAGCAGAACATGCATGTAAGACAGAATCGAATGGCAATCGGTGCCGCTCTGGCGCTGAGTGCGATGTGCCTGGCGCCAAAGGTGCTGGGTCAGGACGCGGGATCGGCCAAACTGCGCGATAACCTCGCCGAGGTGCTGCGACAGTCGCAACCTGACGCGCTCGTCCCGGTGACGATCGTGATGCGCGACCAGGCGTCGCGCGAGGAAGTGGCGCGAATCGCGGCGATCGGCAACAAGGCATTTCAACGCCAGGCGATCGAAGACCTGCTTAAGCCACTCGCCGCAGCGTCTCAGGCAGACCTCTTGGCGCGTCTGCACCAGGCCAGCACAGCGGGCCAGGCGGACAACATTCGTCCGCTGTGGATTCACAACGTCATCGGCGTTCGCGCCACGCCCAATGTCGTGGCCCAGATCGCGCAGCGCGCCGATGTGGACTACGTGCACTACGACAGGCCCATGGGTGTGGAAGTCCTCCCATTCAAGCCGGGAGAAGACGGGGCCATCGCGGAGATCGAATGCGGTGTCGATCTGATGGGCGCGCCGCGCGTCTGGAGCGAGCTGGGCTTCACCGGGCGCGGCGTGGTTGTCGGAATCATCGACACCGGCGCCTGCATTACTCACCCTGATCTCGTCAACCAGATCTGGGACAACCCGGGCGAGATTCCCAACAACAGCATCGACGACGACAACAACGGCTTCATCGATGACGTGCACGGCTGGAACTTCGAGAGCAACAACAACAACGTCGGCGACACCTTCGGCCACGGCACGCATACCACCGGCACAGTCGCCGGCGATGGAACCAACGGCACGCAGACCGGCATGGCCCCCGACGCCGAGATGATGATTCTCAAGTTCTACAACTCCTTCTCCGGCGAACAATCGGTGTGGGACAGCATCCAGTACGGCGTGGACAACGGCGCCGACGTGCTCACGGCAAGCCTTGGATGGCCGCACTCGACCGCCCCCGACCGCCCGACGTGGCGCAGCGTGTGCGAGAACGCGATGGCCGCGGGCGTCGTGGTCGTCTTCGCGGCCGGCAATGAGGGCAACTGCTGCCCGCCGGTCGATTCGGTGCGCACCCCCGGCGATGTGCCGGACATGATCACGGTCGGCGCCACCGACTGCAACGACGCTCTGGCGAGCTTCTCGAGCCAGGGACCAATCTCCTGGACCGGCATCCCGCCGTACAACGATTGGCCCTACCCGCCCGGGAAGATCAAGCCGACCATTTCCGCTCCCGGCGTCAACACGAAATCCACTTCGAGCAACTGCACTGGATACACGAACCTCAGTGGCACGTCGATGGCGACCCCGCATGTGGCCGGCACGATTGCGTTGATGCTCGAAGCGAATCCGAGTCTTGATCATTACGCGATCAAAGATCTGCTTGAGGCGACGGCGGTCGATCTCGGTAGCCCCGGCAAGGACAACCAGTTCGGTTCCGGCCGCGTTAACGCGTATGAGGCTGTGCTCGGTGCGATGAGCGGCGAACCACCGATTCGTCTGCAGACCTCGCGCTTCGTGGCGGGCGTGAATGCGGATGCGGAAGTCTTCCGCGCCACGCCTGGCGAGATCGTTGTGTTCATCTACAGCGTCCGAGGAACGGGCAGCACGTATGTGCCGCAACTCGACGTCACGATTGATCTCGCCTCACCCAGGCAAGCGGGAATCCGCACCGCCGATCAGGACGGCTACGCCCTGCTTCGCAAGCGCGTTCCGCCGAACACCCAGGGTGTTCACGTGTGGATGCAGGCCGCCCAGTACCAGCGCACGAGCAACGTCGTCGATCTCGTGATCGAGTAAGCTCGGCACGCCTGCTCGTTGAATGGCAACAACAAGCCCCCGTTGATCGAACCGATCGACGGGGGCTTTGCATCGAATGACGATTCGATCTACTTGGTGGCAGCGATCTTGTCGAGGAGCTTGCCATGGTCGGGGAACTCACCTGTTTCGTGCTTGCTGTAGATGAGTTTGTCGTTCACGGTGACGTCAAAGACGCCGCCTGATCCCTGAACCAACTCGGAGTCGACTCCGAATCTCTTCTTGATCTCTTCCGCCAGACTGGCGGCTCGCGGGTGGTAGTTTCACATCCCGCAGTACTTGATTGAAACCTTCACGTTCGTTCTCCTTGGCCAGTGGCACAACAATGCATTCGGTGAACAATGCGTGCGCCAATCGCATCGCTCGCCCGAGCCGAAACCAATCATACGAGCAAGAGCGGCCGTCAGGTCACGTTGTTAATGCGACTACCCCACAATCATGGGGAGATCCTCGAGGCCGGCAGTCAGCACGCGCGGCCCATCCTCGGTAATGAGCACATCATGCTCGTAGTGCACACTCAGCGAGCCGTCGGCAGTGCGAATGGGCCACTGCGGGCGCTCGCGACCCCCTCGACCCTTAGGAGCTTCTTGGGCCTGCGCGCTCGTGCCGACCGCAATAATCGGCTCCACGGCCAGCAAGAGCCCGGGAGTGAGTCGATAGTCAGCCTCGGGCCAGTCGCCGGCAAACGGCGGGATGGAATTGGCCACGTGCGGTGTGGTGTGCAGTTCACGGCCGTAGCCGTGTCCGCCGAGGCCACTCACACAGTGGTAGCCATATTCCACTTGAACGCACTGTTGGACCGTTTGCGCCCAGTGGCGCAGGGGCTCACCCGGCTGCAATCGTTCGACGCCTCGCCTCAACGCTTCCTGCCCGCACTCACACAATCGAATACTCTCCTCGCCACCCTCTTCGAAGATGTACGTCCATGCCGCGTCACCTCGCCAACCGCGGTAAACCGTTCCGATGTCCAGCGAAAGCACATCTCCCCGCTTGAGCGGTTCGATGCGCATGCCCGCCGTGCCGTGGACGATCACGTCGTTAACACTCAGGCACGCGTGAGACGGGAAAGGGGGATAGCGCCCAGTCTGGTAGTGCAGGAAGGCGCTTCTGGTGCCCAGCTTCTGGAGCGTCTCGCCAACAAGTCGGTCGATGTCAGCGAGCGTCATTCCAGTGCGCAGAATCGGTGCGATGTGATGATGCGTCTCAACCACGAGTTCCGCAGCGCGCGTGGCAGTCTGAATATCCTGTTCACGAAGCACAGTGTGCGATGGTAGCGAGCCGGTGCGCCGAGTCGCGACTCAAGGCCGGGCGCGGCGGATCAGGTCCTTGGCATACTTCTCTTTCGCGTCCGACTCGTACTCGTCGAGCATCGGGTTGACCAGACTGGCCTGCCCCTGCGATTTCATGAGCGGCGCCAGGCGACACGCATCCACGTAGCCCAGCGGAGTGCGGATATTCAGGCGCAGCAGCGCGAGTTGAGCCGGTGAGTTGATTGCGCGAAGCGAGGGCAGACACTTGAGCCAGAGCATGTCACGTTGCTCCGGAGTGAGCTGCGAAACGGGGATTTGCTCAATAGCGTGCAGAAAGGTCTGGGCATCGCTCTTTCGGAAGATCGCGCCTAGCGCCAGGGCGATATCCTCAGCGGGGGCGGCATCCTTGAGGCGCTGGTTGTAGATGCTCAGAGTCAGATCATCAAGGCCGAGCAGGTTCACGATCCGCACCACTTCAGTCCAGTTTCCACTCGTGGTGGCGGAATCCGTCGCGCGACGCAGCGCCTCGCGCAGACTCTCGCCCGAGATGGAGCGCGTCTCGGGCCCGATGCGAGGTATTTCTTTGAGCATGATCATGAGCGGATCGCCGATCGTTGCCACCCGCCACGGCGCGAACTCCCAGACACGCGCCGCGATCAGGAAGGGCACTGCAGAACGCAAACGATCAACCAGCAGTTCAGGCGGGACAAACGCGCTCAGCGTCGGTTCCTGCACGCTGCCCACGTAGGCGTAGGCGCCACGCTCCAGCCAGCGGCCAGCCAACGTGTTGCGGCTGCTCGGCGAAAAGCACGACCAAGAGTGCACAAAATGGACCGCGGCAGGTGCGTTGAGGATGGGCACATCATGCACGAAGACGCGCACGCCATCCGCCGCTTCAAACCAGTTCTGGTTGCCCTTGGTGTTGACGAAGATGAGGTCATCTGTGACACCGCTGGGCGCAAGTGTTTCCCACGCCGCTGCGGTCGCAACTGGGCTGGCGATGTGCTGCACTTCCAGGCCCAGTTCGCGCAGACGGTCCGCGGGCTTGTTCATGGCGTAGCGCGACCAGCCCGGCTGGTTGGGGTAAGTGTCAAAGAGCAACGCCGATTCATGCTCCAGGAAGATCGAACACATCGCCATGTAGGTCGTCTGGGTGGTGGAGCCGAAGATCCAGCCGGCAATACCCCAGCGGATCTTGCCGGTTCGCGCCAGGCCATCGGTCACGGCATTGCGCGAATTGCCGGACGGATCGTCGACGTCCACGTACTTGGTCGGCAACTCACGTACGAGGGTGATCGTGTCGATGTCATCACCGAGCTGGTCATAGGAATATCCCGTAGCGGCAACAAGTGAATCGACGGCGGTGTTGAGTCGCGTCCAGTCCTCCGCCTTGAGGATCGTGCTGGGATGTCCAAATCCTTCACTGAGAAACACGATGGGCTGGCCACGATCAGCTGCGAGCGCCAGCGCAGCGGGCCACGCATCGTCCTTTGTTGAAGTGATCACGACTCCCGGCGGAGTCCAGCCGGCCTGTTTGAATCGATCCTCGGTGCTCAGCGGTGTTTCGGCTGGTTCCGCTTTGTCCCCGCCTCGCCAGGCGGCTGAGACGATGCTCCGCAACGATTCTTCCAGAGCCTCGTTTCGGGGTAGTTTCTCCTGCGTTGCGGGCTTGCGGATGACTTCCGCGGGCTTGAATCGACGGATGAACATCGGTGCGTACTGATCGTCTTCAAAGAGCACGGGCCAGCGGCCTCCCAGGCTCCACTCCGAAATCGCTTCGAGAAAAGTCGCTTCGTCAGGCACCAGTACGACGCGATCGACCGTCGGCACCTTGCTGCGCAACGCGGCGATACGCAGACCCGGCCGACTCGGCCAGGGAATGTCCTCGGTCGATGGGGAAGCCGGTTGCTTCTGGGTGGGTCGGTCGCGTGGTTGCGGCTCCGTTGACCCAAACTCGAGATTACCCGGCTGGTCCGGCAATTCCTCATCTCGAGTGAGCGGTTGCGAGTCCTCTGGATCCGCGGATCCGTCACTCGCTGGCGCGGCAACCACTGGCGCCGCTCGCGGTTGCTCGCGCTCGCAAGCGACGCACAACGGCCACGCCAGGGTGATACTCAGCAGCGTTACGAGTTTTTGGTGAAGATGAGGCACCACGAGATGATAAGGACGCGATCGGGCGGGCGCAGGGCAAAGCCCGAATCAATCACGCGACCACGCGCGCAAGGCGATTTCGGCGATTTGGGCAAGATATGTCGGTGCGTGGCGCATCGAGTCTTCGATGCTGTAGCCAAGGTCACTGATGGCGTAAATGGCGTCGAGTTTGATTCGCTCGTCGGTTCCGGGCCACTGGCGCGCTTCGGGAGTGGCATCTCCGACGAGTGCAATGACTGGCGCGTCACCCCTTGCCGCGGCAGCCGCCACGCCGCTGACCGCCTTGCCCCCGAGCGATTGTTCGTCAAGTCGACCTTCGCCCGTGAGCACGAGGTCGGCGTTTTTGAGGCGCTTCTCGAAGTCAACTGTGTCCAGCACCAGTTCGATCCCCGAGCGCAGCGTCCCGCCGAGTAGAGCGGTGATGCCAAATGTGCAACCACCCGCAGCGCCCATGCCCGGGGCATCGGGATCGGCATCGGGTAGCAGCGAAGCGAGGTGACGCAGGCCGCGATCGAGGCGCCGCACATCTTCGGGTGACGCGCCCTTTTGTGGCCCAAAGATGAACGCCGCGCCTTGAGGACCAAACAGCGGGTTCGTCACATCGTTGGCTGCGACAAATTGCACACCGCGTATCGAGAGATGTACAACCGATGACGTATCGATAGCGCGAATTGATTGGAGGTGCGCACCGGTCATGGTTTCTTCACTCAACTCGTCGAGGATGCGACCATCATCGAGAGTGAAGTGAACGCCAAGCGCCTGGGCCAGGCCGCAGCCACCATCGCAGGTGGATGAGCCGCCCAGGCCGATGATGATGGTGCGGCAACCCCGATCAATCGCAGTCCGCGCGAGTTCGCCGACGCCGAAAGTAGTCGTGCGCAACGGATTGCGCGACTCGCGCGGTATGAGCGCCAGCCCGGCTGCGGCGGGAAGTTCGATGATGGCCGTCGTGCGGTCGGGCAGGACTCCCCAGGTTGCCTGTACCTGCATTTCCGGAAGCGGGCCGCGCACGCTGGCAGTGCAGGTCGCGCCTCCCGTGGCACGGATGATTGATTCGACTGTGCCTTCGCTGCCATCGGCAATGGGGCAAAGGTCGATCTCAGCGGTGGGGCACGCGCGGGCAACGCCACGCGCTATCGCGCTGGCCGCCTGCGCGGGCGACATCGATTCCTTGAAACCGTCCGGCGCGATGAGAATCCGCATGGCAGATCATGCGCCGCCAGATCGACGATTTCCCCGAGTTCGGAGGAGGGGACAACGCGATTACCAGCCCGGTCGCGTGTTGAGTATCCGTGTCAGCCGCTCGCCTTCGTCGGAAAGATAGATCATTTGCACCTGTTGCCCGCGATCGAGCTGATCGCGCAGGCGGATGAGATCTTCCGGCGAGTCGACCGGCGAACCATCGAGTTCGAGGATAATCATCGAAGCCTCGAACCCCAGTTGGGCAGCCTTGGAGCCAGGTTCAACCGTCACAAGGCGCACGCCCGTCGTGGAGGGCAGACCGGCCGCGCGGGCTTCGTCCGCCGAAAGCGCCTGGGCTGTGACGCCCAGATCGTCAAGTGAAATAAGGTTCCAGTCGCCCAGCACGACGTCGATCGTCTGGAGTTGCTTGTCGCGCCAGATCTGCAGCCGCACAACCGAGCCGGGCAGCAACGTGTGGATCATGGTGCGAAGCGTCTCGGTCTTGGTCATGGACTGACCGGACGCCTGAAGGATCACGTCACCGACTTGCAGGCCCGCGACGGCGGCGGGTGAGCCCGGCGTGACGTCTGTCACATACACACCAGACTCGGGAAGTCCGAGTTCGTTGATGAGTGCCTCATCAGCTGGGCCAAGATCCTGCAGCTTGGCGCCCAGCCCGCCGCGCTGAATAGGTAGACCGGCGATGATCTGCTCGACCGCGAACTCAATGATGTCCAGCGGGATCGCCAGACCCACGCCCGTAAACCGACCACTGCGAATCGGGTCCTTAGGGTCAACGGCGATGGCCATGTTCATCCCAACGAGTTCACCGTAGATATTGGTGAGCGGCCCACCCGAGTTGCCTGGGTTGATCGCAGCGTCCGTCTGGATGTAGTTTTCGTACCCCTCAATGCTCAGGTGCGCCTGTCGTCCCTGCCCGGAGACGATTCCAAAGGACATCGAACCCTCGAATCCGAACGGCGAACCAAAGGCAAAGACGAGGTCTCCCTGCCGCACATGCATGTCGGTGGCCCGAAGAATCGGTACGACGCGGCGGCTTTCGATGCTCAGCACGGCGATGTCAGTACTCTCATCGCCGCCAACCACGGTGGCCTTGTGAGGTAGCCCGTCGAGGAATCGCACTTCAATGCGCGAGGCGTCGGCGATAACATGATAGTTGGTTACGATGTGGCCGAGATCGTCGTACACCCATCCGCTGCCCTGCGACGGCAATCCACCCTGCCCGAACACCCCGCGCGTACCGCCACGCTCGACGGTGATGTGCACCACACTGGGCTCCACAGCCCGGGCAATGCTCTCGAACGTGTTGTTCATCTGCGTCAGGAATGAAGAAGACCGCAACTCGTGCCGAGCGAAGGTGGTCGTAGCGACCTCCTGCGCGTGCTGCAGTCGATCAATGAGCATCGGGCCGGCAAAGAGCACGACGGCAGCCGCGATCATCACCACAATGCTCGGTCCGTATCGATGCAATCCCCGCATGAAAAGGAGGCTCCTGCGCCTGGAATCCTGCTACCGAGCCGTCGGCGTGTGCGGCCGTCGCAGTGGGGCGGCGACCTGATCGGGCTGCACCATGGTGTATGGATGCTCCCCCAGATCGTTGCGATCGACCTTATCCATCCAGGCCTTGACGGCCTTGACGAGTTCCTGGCCGAAGTTGGCCACGGGCTGGGCGAATTTGGGTTGCCAGTCGGTCAGGCCCAGCAGGTCGTGCAGCACGATGACCTGGCCGTGGCACGCCGGCCCGGCGCCGCAACCGATGACGGGGATCGTCGCCCCCTGCACGATCTCCTGCGCCACCTCGGCAGGCGTCGCCTCGATAAGCAGCATCACCGCGCCCGCCGCTTCGAGTGCGCGGGCGTCCGCGATGAGTCGCATGGCCTCTTCGGGTGTGCGGCCGACCGAGCGATAGCCACCTGCCAGTTTCGTCTGCTGGGGACGCGAGCCGATGTGCGCCACGACGGGAATCCCGGCGCGGGCCATCTTCTCGACGAGCGGCGCGAACGACCGGTCGACCTCGAGTTTGACGAGATCGGCCCCGGCTTGAGTCATGAATCGGCCGGCGTTTCGCATCGCCTCGGCGTCGTCGGCCTGGTAACTCATGAAGGGCATGTCCGCCATGAGCATGACATTGGGCGCGCCTCGCCGCACGGCCGCGGTGAGTGCAACCGAGATGTCCATGTCGGCGTAATAGGTCTGGTCGTGGCCAAGCACCATCTCCGCCAGCGTGTCGCCGACGAGCAGCATGGGCAGCCCAGCCCGCTCCATCCACCGCGCCGTCGTGGCGTCGTAGCAGGTCAGGCAGGCAAAGCGGCGATCCTCAACCATCATTTTGCGGATGGTGCGAAGCGTGACGCGTGTCATCTTGGATTCGTCTGATGAAGTCATATCGTTGTGGATTCTAGTCTTCGGCGCGGTCGCGCGGCTAAGGTGGCTGGGAGCGACCACACGCTCTCCCAAACTGCAAACACTGTTTCGTGGAGCTTTTTCAGATGTCCAAGACCCAACGGTACGGCTGGCGCAGCCCTTTGTGCGCCCTTCTCGTCCTTCTCAATGTCGCCTGCGGACACCACGATGGCGGCTTGCAAAGCGCCTCAGCTGCAGCGACGACAGCCGAAGTCATCAGCGCGCCGCCGGCCGTCGAGAACTCACCGGTGGGCTATTACCAATACCCGGCCGTGCGGGGTGATTTGCTCGTTTTCGGCGCCGAAGGCGATCTCTGGTCCGTGCCGCTTGCCGGTGGACGCGCCCGGCGGCTCACGACGCACCCCAGCGATGAGACCAACCCGGCCATCAGTTTCGACGGCAGGTGGATCGCTTACACCGCCCAGTACGAAGGCCCGACCGAGGTCTACGTCATGCCGGCCGCCGGCGGTCTCCCCAAGCGACTTACCTATGACGGCATGCGCGCCTACGTCGTCGGCTGGACGCGCGATGGCAAGGTCATGTTCCGCACGTCCGCCTATTCCACCCTGCCGGGCTACCAGATGGCCAGTGTCGACCCCGAATCGCTCGAGGTGAATCTCCTCCCATTGGCGCAGGCGTCGCAAGGCGTCTTCGACGAAACCGGCAACACGCTGTTCTTTACCCGATTCAGTTTCCAGGGCAGCCACACCAAGCGCTACAAGGGCGGCACGGCCCAGGACCTGTGGCGCTACAACATGGATGGCAACAGTGAAGCCAAAGCGCTGATGCCCGATTACGCCGGCACCAGTCGCGACGCCATGTGGGCCGATGGCCGCGTGTACTTCGCCACCGATCGCGACGGCACCATGAACATCTGGTCCATGAAACCCGAGGGCGGCGACCTCAAGCAGCACACGCACCACGTCGGCTGGGATGTGAAGGAACCCGCGTGCGATGGCACGCACATCGTCTACCAGCTCGGCGCCGATATCCACGTGCTCGACGTACGCAACGACAGCGATTCGGTCGTCTCAATTGGCCTGACTTCCGACTTTGATCAGCAGCGTGAGAAGTGGGTCACTTCGCCAATGGACTACATGACCGCGGCGCATATCTCGCCCGACGGAGAACGGGTGGCGCTGACCGCACGCGGCGAGGTCTTCGTCGCACCCGTCGGCCAGGGTCGGCTCATGTCCATCACCCGCGACAAGCACGCCCGACACCGCGACGCTCGCTTCCTGTCCGATGGCGACCGCGTGCTCACCCTGAGCGATGAGTCGGGCGAGGTCGAGTTCTGGTCCTATCCCGCCAACGGCATCGGTGAAAGCAAACAACTCACGCATGACGCCACCATTCTCCGCTGGGAAGGAGTTCCGTCTCCCGATGGCAAGTGGCTCGCCCACCATGACAAGCGTCAGCGCCTGTACCTCTACAACATGGAGACGGGAGAGAACAAGCAGATCGACGAGATCACGCGGAGCTTCTGGGACCAGTTCGCCGGGCTGACCTGGTCGCCTGACAGCAAGTTCCTCGCCTACTCCGCTCTCGCGAGCAACACGTTCCAGCAGGTGAAAATCTACGACCTGGCCGGCGATGCCGTACACAACGTGACGAGCGAGCGATACGACAGCTACAGCCCGGCGTGGAGCAAAGACGGCAAGTGGCTCTACTTCCTCTCCGATCGCACATTTCGTTCGCGAGCCGGTTCGCCGTGGGGACCGCGCGCGCCGCAGCCGTACTTTACCGACACGACCAAAATCTACTACCTTGCGCTCGGTCTCGATCAGCGCTCCCCCTTTGCGCCGGACAATGAACTGATCAAGGAAAAGAAAAAGCAGGAAGAAGCAGATAAGAAGAAGGAGAAGGAAGAAAAAGACAAGACCAAGGAAGAGCCCAAAGAGGAACCCAAGCCCGATCAGCCCGCCGAGCCCGCCAAGGAAACCGACCAACCGGTCAAGGAAGACGGCGAGGCCGCCGAACCGCCCAAGACCGACGAACAACCAAAAGAAGAAAAGAAGGATGAAAAGAAAAAGGACGAAGTCACCGTCACCATCGAATGGGACGGGTTGATGGAGCGCCTCTACGAAGCTCCAGTGAGCGCGGCCAACATGTCCGGCCTCTTCATCGCCGGCGAGCGGCTCTACTGGTTCGAGCGCGGCAGCGGCGGCCCGCCCGAAATGAAAACGATGACCATCACCAACAAGGAGCCCAAGGCCGAAACCTTCGCTTCGGGAGTTTCCATCGGCGAACTCTCCAAGGACGGCAAGAAGATCCTCCTCCGCAAGGGGTCCACCCTCTACGTCGTCGACGCGGGCGGCAGCGCGGCACTCAAGCCCGAAAACGCCGTGAACATCGACGGGTGGGCCCTCAACTTCGATCCGCGCATCGAGTGGCGCCAGATGTTCACCGAAGCCTGGCGGCTCGAACGCGATTACTTCTACGACCCCAACATGCACGGCGTCGACTGGCCCGCCATGCTCGACAAGTACATGCCACTGGTCGATCGCGTCACCACGCGCGGCGAACTGAGCGATCTCATCAGCCAGATGGTCGGCGAAGTGTCAGCCCTGCACACGTTCGTCTACGGCGGTGACCTGCGCCACGGCGAAGAAAACATCGGCATCGCCACCCTCGGCGCCCGCCTCGTGCGCGATGCGGCCGCAGGCGGCTGGCGCGTGGAACACATCTACAAGACCGATCCCGACGAGCCCACGGCGCGAAGCCCCCTCTCAGAACCAGGCGTTGATGTCGTGCAGGGTGATGTCATCACGATGGTCAACGGAGTCTCGTTGGCCGGTGCCGAATCCAACCTCGGTGCACTGTTGCGATACCAGGCCGGCCACCAGGTGCGCCTGCGCATCGCCCATAAGGACGGCGACGAAACCAAGGAGCGCGATGTCATCGTCGAACCGATTTCATCCGGCGCGGAACGTAACATGCGCTACGACGAATGGGAGTACACTCGCCGAATGCGCGTCGAAGTGCGCGGCGACGGCGAACTCGGCTACGTCCACCTCCGCGCTATGGGCGGCGGCGACATCAGCCAGTGGACGCGCGATTTCTTCCCCGTCTTCAACCGCAAGGGACTCATCATCGACGTTCGCCACAACAACGGCGGCAACATCGACAGTTGGATCCTCGGCCAACTCCTCCGCCGCGCATGGATGTACTGGTCGGGCCGCGCCGGCGATCCCGCATGGAACATGCAGTACGCCTTCCGCGGCCACCTCGTCGTGCTCTGCGATGAGTTCACCGCCTCCGACGGCGAGGCCTTCTCAGAGGGCTTCAAGCGCCTCGGCCTTGGCAAAGTCATCGGCACGCGCACGTGGGGCGGCGAGATCTGGCTGTCCAGCAGCAACGTCCTCGTCGACAACGGCATCGCCACCGCCGCCGAATTCGGCGTCTACGGCCCCGACGGCGACTGGCTCATCGAAGGCCACGGCGTCGAACCCGACATCGTCGTCGACAACTTGCCGCACGCGACGTTCAACGGCGCTGATACGCAACTCGACGCCGCAATCGACCACCTGCTCAAGCGCATCCAGGAAGAACCTGTCGACGTGCCGCCGCAGCCGACCAAGCCGAACAAGGCGAGTGGGGACAATCGGAGGAAGTAGCGCTGGCGATCGAGGTGAGCATCTGATGTCAGGTGTCCGAGTGTACATCCACGCATTGCGGCGGAGCTTCGGGTGTTTGCCCTCGATTTCCACCTGTGCGGTGCTGTTCATCTTTGGAATGGTCGCAACAGCGATCGTCAGTTGGACATGCGCTTGGTTGGTAGATCCGATTGGTTCGGACAAATACGAGATCGTTGGCGTCACCGGATCGCCTACCCCAGTCAGCATCGTCCTGCGCGAATACGGCTTCGGGAGCGTGGCGTACACTGAGATCGACCTGATGGGGCCTCGCGACATCCTTGCCGAGGATGTCGATTATCAGGTTGATCGACTGCACGATCTTCCGGCATGGAGTCGATTCCGGCAGGATCGAGTCGCGGCAACGAGTGGCGCGCTGCAGATTCGCACCGATATGGCGCGCGGCTGGCCGTTCCTCGCGCTCATGAACACGATCGACGCACCGTGGGAAGGCGATCTCTCGGTCGATCCGATTGCCGTGGGATACGGCATCGACATTGGTTGGTTCCCTCGCGGCACTCATCTCAGTCGTCGCATCCTCGGATACAGGCCAGTCCTTCCCGGGTTCTTTGCCGACTCAATCCTCTTCGGCCTGCTCGCGGGAGTATTGCTGTGGCTCGCGTGGCCGATACGCGGAGTCTGGCGCGCGTTCCGAGGTCGTTGTCCCGCCTGCGGCTACGACTTGCGTTCAACATCCGATCGCTGCCCCGAGTGCGGTATGGAGTGCAGACGTGTGTCGTCGGTGTGAAGCTGACCCCGAAGGGGCTGCGGAATGCAGACACGTGTCAAGCGATGCGCGGCATAGCGGAGCCCGTGCACACGAGCGTACCTACCCCTTCCGCGCCATGCCCAGGGCCACCGTCAGCCTTTTTTCCTTCAGCCCACGCACGTAGTTGGCGAGCTTTTCCTGGCCGTTGTCGCGCATCACCAGGCGGATGCTGATGGGCGGCGCTTTGCCGGCGGCCGCCTGCGCTGCCATCTGGTCCATGAATGCCAGCGTGTCGCCGACCTTGTCCACCCACTGCTCGATCACCAGTCCGGCCCCCTCCATCGCCGCCCGCGCGTTCGCTTTCGTCGCGAGCGAGCTGATCGATTCGTCTTCCGCCCACGGCAGCGGATAGATCGGTTCTTCGCCGTCGCCGCGAAAGATGTCGTGAAACAGCAGCCTGCCGCCCGGCTTGAGCACCCGCGCGATCTCGCTGTAGAACTGCTTCTTGTCAGCGATGTTCATTTGTGCGTGCTCGGTCCAAGCATAATCGAACGAGTTCGCCTCGAAAGGCAATGCCAGCGCGCTGCCTTGTCGTAGCGTGACGCGATCGTTCAGACTGACCAGTTCGGTGAGCCGCTGTCCGACGGCGACAAACTCGTCCGTCAGGTCGATGCCCGTGACCGAACAGCCAAATTGATGCGCCAGGTACCGCGCCGTGCCGCCGATTCCGCAACCGACGTCGAGCACGCGATCCGTCGCGTTGATCTTCGCCAGTGACGTCAGCTCGGCTGTCGCCTCGCGCCCCCGGCTGTGAAACTCATCGACGGGCGCCAGGTCGTCGACGGTGAGAGCATCCAGGCTCTTGCCCATAGACATGAGCCCCCCCTCGATGGCCGCCATGAGTCCGGCGACGCCGTAGTGTTGATTGACGAGCGATTCGCGGGTCATGGAGCCTCCCTCAAAGACTGTCGATCTCATGTCGTTCGCGTCCTCGCGAGTCGAGCAGAGGTTAATCGCGCCGATCGGGCTCTGGTGGGGCCTGATTTTTGTCGAGCCATCCGTACCCATCGAAAGGAGCCTGCATGCGCCTCGACCAGCCGCCCTTGGCCGCTTCTCGATCACCGGGGGACGACGCCGATGCCAGTGCGGTCAGATGACGCCGACCGGTGGAAGGTGGAGCAGTCCGCCTCACAGAGGCCAGGATAGACCTGCTGCGCACACTGCTCGCGGCACGTCGAGCCGCTTACAAACGGAAGCTGCTGCAACCACTGTCCGTTCTGCCTCTGGTCGCGCCACGTCGATGAAGCACCCGGCGATCGCGCGACCTCGTGTCGCGGAATGATGCGACCGATGGCGGTGCGCCACGCGCGTCAAAAGCATTGCAACCAACACGCGGCAGCCCGACGAAATCGAGCGCATCGTCGATTTGGTGTCGGGTGCGGCTGATGCAAGGCGCCGCTGGTGTTCGACGGGCCCGATTCGTGGCGCAGGCCGGCCAGACCAGACCCATTGGTGCACGAAATTGTGGCCACCTGCACCGTGCTCCCGTCAATTGCGCCTCACAAATCTCGGGAGTAGTTTCCTGTTTAGTCTGAGCACCACTGTGCTTTTCTCGGTTCTCAGCCCCAAAAGAGCGCGAATGGCATCTGGTCCAGGTGTGGGCACGGCATTTGCAACTTCCACGCACTGAGCCGTCACTTGGTTCGGGGCGATCGTGAGTCGCGCGGCCGTTCAAGTCAGGTAAGGAGTGCGAAATGAGCAGACAGGTTCTTCATCCCAATCGTTCCGCGACCGCCGCGCAGACAGCGGTGCACAGCGTAATTTGCGCGTGCGCAGTCGCCGCCCTCGCCTCTTCCGCCCTCGCCCAAGGCGACTGGATCAAGCAGGCGGTCTTCCCGACGGCGCGAGACCTGCACGGCGCCGCCTTCACCTCGCCGGATCACGGCTTTATCGTCGGCGCCAATCGGCACCTGCTCGAGACATTCGACGGCGGTGTGACCTGGACCGTGCGCAAGGCAGGCGATTATGGAACCGACCCGTACTACGCCGTCTACTTTTACGACTCGACGCATGGTTATATCACAGGCAATAACAGCGATGCCTGGCGCACGACCGACGGCGGCGCCACCTGGCTCCCGATGTCCGGCGTTCCCGGCGGCTCATGGTACCACATCGACTTCGTTGCACCGACTGCTGGTTTCATCGGCGCCAACGGCGCGTGCTCGTTTACAGACGATGGCGGGCAGTCGTGGCAGGTGCGATCCGGCTACCCGACGTGCCCAGTCATGTACGGCATGGACTTCCGCGACGCCAGTCTCGGACTCGTCGCTGGCAACCAGCTCTCCGGCGGCGGACTGGGCATCTACCGCACCAACGACGGCGGAGTCAGTTGGGCGCGAGTTCTGGCCCAAACGACCAACGACGTCGATTTCATGACGGCGAATCGCGCGATCGCAGCCGTGGTTGGCGATCTGCGCATCTACGAGTCAACGGACGCCGGCCAGACGTGGCGGCCGATCTCAAATTCATTCCCCGAGCACGGACCATTGATCAACATTTGCCGAGTGAGCAACAACGTGGCCGTCGGCACCTCCGAGTACGGCGACGTCTGGCTTTCCACGGACGGTGGTTCCACCTGGTCCCAGCGCCACGAGCCGCTTGGCGATCTCCCTTACAAGTGGGACGTCTCCTTTTCCGATGCGCAGCACGGCTGGGTCGTGGGACCGTACGGCCTGGCCGCAAAATCCGTCGACGGCGGTTTCACGTGGGAGACCGTCACGCAAGGCGTCGGTGCGGATATCAACGACATCGAAATGCGCAACGATCTCTTCGGCATGGCCGTTGCCGGAAACGGGTACCTGCTTCGCACCACCGACAGCGGCCACAATTGGGATGTGCAGAAGCTAGAGGTTACGGGTCAGATCTTCAACCGCGATGAGACGCTCGAAGCCATCGACATCCTCGATGACCAGCACGCGTTCGTGGCGGGTCAGGGGGGCACGGTCTTCCGAAGTGATGATGGCGGACTGAATTGGGACTCGATCGGTTACCCCGATCTTCCATCAGCGTTCGCAATCCACGATCTCGCCTTTCCAACGTCGCTCGACGGCTGGCTCGTCGGCCAGGACCTGGACCTCGGTCACCAGAAGTCGATCTACCACACAACCGATGGCGGCGCCACGTGGCAGAGACCCTTCGACTCTGGCGCGCTCTGGCAGCGCGTGCAGTTCCTCGACTCGCAGCGCGGCTGGCTGCAGAGTGCCGGCTCGCTCCATCGGCGCACCATCGACGGCGGGCAAACTTGGCAGGACTTCACACTGCCGGGCGATCCGACCGTAGAGGACATGGTCTTCACTGATGCCCAGAATGGCTGGGTCGTCGGCTGGTGGGGCTACTACGCCAAGACGGGCAACGGCGGGCAGACCTGGCAGTCGTTCTCGCTTGCCAACGAGTTCCAGGTCATTCTCGCCGTCGACGCTCTCAGCGAGAACGAAGCGTGGATTGCCGGTGTATCCAGCAACAGCACGACCTACGTCGTGAAACACACGACCAATGGCGGCGCCACGTGGCAGCTCGAACGGACCTACACACTGGTTGACGCGCCGTATGAACTCGCCATCACGGCGAGCGGCCGCGTGTGGGTCGGCGGCTTCCGCGGCGCAATCAACGCCAGCGACCCTGTGCCCATCGACGGCATCCTTCTCGCTGTCGGTGAGCTTCATCGCGGACGCACCGCAACGCTCATGACAACTCGCGCCAACCCTGGCGAGCAGGTGCACTTCCTCTACTCGCTGCGCGGCATCGGCAACGGCCCGTGCCCGCCGCAACTTGGCGGCCTGTGCATCGACCTGATGAACCCCGTAACCGACCTCGGTAGCGCGTTCGCGGACTTCAATGGCACAGCCCGACTTGACAGACTCATTCCCAGCAACGCGCCGCTGCGCGAAGTGTACTTCCAGAGTGTGATTCGACGCGGAAACGACGGGTCGCAGAGCGTCAAATCCAATCCCGTGACCGCCACGATTCTGCCCTGATCTCCCCACGGCAGTCCTGGCGCCGTACTCCAATGTGCGGCTCATCCGCAGAGCGTTAGCCACTTCGGCTCACCTCTGCGGACGCCGCGCATCTGCATGCGCCGCATTGCCGCGCTAGCCTCATGAACACACACCCGAGCGTTCTCTGAGGTTCGCCACCATGGCTGCCGCGATCGCCACAACTTTACCTACCCACCGCCGCTCCACGTGCGTCGCCGTCATCGGCATGGGCCGCGTCGGTGTGGCTTCCGCGTATGCCATGCTCATCCAGGGCATCACCGATCGCCTCGTGCTCATTGATGTCGATGCGCCCAAGCGCCACGCCGAAGCGCTCGATCTCAAGCACGGCCTGACATTCGTCGCCACATGCGAAGTTGCTGAAGGCGATCTCGAAGCAGTCGAAGGCAGCGATATCGTCGTCATCACCGCAGGCGTCAAGCAGAAGCCCGGCCAGAGTCGCCTCGACCTGGCCGAGATCAACGCTGCGATGCTCCGCGAAATGATCCCGCGCATCGTCGAACTGGCGCCGCAGTCGATCATCCTCATGGTGACCAATCCCGTCGACGTGATGACGATGGTCGCGCAGACAATCGCCGTGCCGCTGGGTTTCGCGCCGAGTCGACTGCTCGCGTCGGGTACCGTGCTTGACTCATCACGATTTCGTTCGCTGCTGGCGTCGCGCCTGGACGTGGCCGTGAGCAGCGTGCACGCGTCTATCGTCGGCGAGCACGGCGACTCGAGCCTGCCGCTGTGGTCATCCGCCACCGTCGGCCACACGCCCCTGCACCTCTACGAGCCGCGCGGCAAGCGACCGCTGAACGTTCGCGATCGCGTGGCCCTCTTCGAATCCGTGCGCGGCGCGGCCCAGGAGATCATCACCGGCAAAGGTGCGACCGACTCGGCGATCGGTCTGACCGTGGCCCGCCTGTGCCGCGCGATCCTGCGCGATGAGCGGGCCGTGCTCACCGTCGGCAGCGTCCACGAGCAAGCCCCGCCGGGCGTGACGATGGACGGACCGACATGCTTCTCCCTGCCGAGTGTCGTCGGCCGCGCCGGCGTGAACCGAGTCGTGCTCGAAGTTCCGATGAACGATGCCGAGAAGGCGGGGCTGAGTGAGAGTGTGCGGGTGATTCGTGGGGCGTATGCGCGGGTGGCGACGGAGCCCATTTGACTGTATGTATTTTGTTCGGTATCCTGCCACATGGCCACCACCTCCACTCAGCCGTCGTCGGCTGCCCGCAGGGACGCGAGCAGTGTGCCAACCTCGCAGATCCTCAAGACCGTCGAACGCGTCTGGGGCTACCGCGAGTTTCGACCGTTGCAGGAGGAGGCGATCCGGGCCGGGCTCGAGCAGCGCGACTCGCTGCTGGTCATGCCCACCGGCGGGGGCAAGAGCCTCTGCTACCAGGTGCCGCCGCTGATCGATCGGCGGACCGACGTCGTCGTCTCGCCGCTCATCTCGCTCATGAAGGACCAGGTCGATGCGCTCAAGGCCAACGGCTACCCGGCCGCGGCCCTCAACAGCACCATGTCCACCGAGGAGCGCAAAGCCGTCGGTCGGTCCATCAAGCGGGGCGAGTTGCGCCTGCTCTTCGTCGCGCCCGAGCGATTGATGAACGAAAGTTTCCTCAAGTTCCTCGGCGAGGAGGGCGTGCGCGCCTTCGCCATCGACGAGGCCCACTGCATCAGTCAGTGGGGGCACGATTTCCGGCCCGAGTATCGTCGGCTCGCCGAGTTGCGCGCCCGGTTCCCCGATGCAAGTTTCCACGCCTGCACCGCCACGGCCACACAGCGCGTGCGCGCCGACATCATCGAGCAGTTGAAACTGCGCGAGCCGAACGTGCTCGTGGGCAACTTCGATCGGCCAAACCTGGTGTACCGCATCATGCCGCGCGTCGATGCGAGTGCGCAATCGCTTGAAGTGATCCGTCGCCATGAAAACGAGGCGGTGATCATCTACTGCATCAGCCGCAAGGACACGGAGAATCTCGCCGGCTATCTCAAGGCGATGAAGATCGATGCCGCCGCCTACCACGCGGGCATGACGGGCGATCAGCGGCGGCAGGTGCAGGAAGACTTCGCCCAGGATCGATTGCAGGTCGTCGTCGCCACTGTCGCGTTCGGCATGGGAATCGATCGCAGCAACGTGCGCTGCGTCATCCACACCGCCATGCCCAAGTCGATCGAGCACTACCAGCAGGAGACGGGCCGAGCCGGCCGCGACGGCCTCGAAGCCGAGTGCGTAATGTTCTATTCCCAGGGCGACGTGATGCGCTGGGAGCGGCTGATCGCCCAGTCGGCCGAGCAAGCCGAGAAGTCGCAGCGGGTCATCGACGCCATGAGAGAACTGCTCGGCGAGATGCAGCGCTTCGCCGCCGGGTCCACGTGCCGGCACCGCGCGCTCGTCGAGTACTTCGACCAGGCCTATGAGCAGGATGACTGCGGCGCGTGCGACGTCTGCCTCAACGAATTGGACACCCTCCCCGACGCTACGACTGTGGCGCAGAAGATCATCTCCTGCGTGGCCCGCGTCGGCGAACGATTCGGCGTCGGCCACGTCGTCGATGTGCTGCTCGGCAGCAAGAGCGACCTCGTCACGCGCTGCAAGCACGACGAACTGAGCGTCCACGGCCTGCTCAAGGGCGGCGACAAGAAACAACTCGTCAACCTGACCCACCAGTTGATCGATCAGGGCCTGCTCGCGCGCACCACCGGCCAGCGGCCCGTCGTCACGCTCAGCACGAAGAGCAAGCCCGTGCTGCGCGGCGAACTGCCCGTCGTCCTCGTCAAGCCCGCGATGAAGGCGGGCAGCGCGAAGACCGGCCGGCACGACAGCGAATCGTGGGAGGGCGTCGATCGCGATCTCTTCGAGACCCTGCGCCAGTTGCGCGCTGCCATCGCCGCCGAGCGCGAGGTGCCGGCCTACGTCATCTTCGGTGACGGCACACTGCGCGATCTCGCCCGCAAGCGGCCGAGCGCCGTCGAGACCATGCGCGGCGTGTGGGGAGTCGGCGAACTCAAATGCAAGGACCTCAGCCCCCGCTTCGTCGAGGCCATCGTCGAGCACTGCAGGGCGAATGACGTGGAAATGGATGTTGGCATTGACGCGGCCGGCAGCGGAGCGGCGAGATCATCCGCCGGTCGAAATGGTCTCAGCGCAGGGGCCCTCGCATCGTTCGACCTCTTTCGACAGGGTAAGACGATCGAACAGGTCATGGAAACCATGGGCCGCGCGCGAAGCACCGTCACCGGCTATCTCGCGCAGTTCATCGAAGTTGAAGAGCCCGATTCGATCGACGCCTGGGTGCAGCCGGAAGTGCAGCGTGAGATCGCCGAGGCGATGAAGCGAGCCGGCGCTGACTACCTGCGCCCCATCTTCGATGAACTCCAGGGCAAGTACGAGTATGACACGATCAAACTCGTGCGGGCGTTTGCGAATGTGCAACGAATGGACGCATAGAATCGCCGAATGAACAACAAGGCGCCGATATTTGGTGACACGGTTTGTATTTGCCGGACGCCGCTGACCGAATCGCTCAGACTCGCCGGACGTCGTGGCGTTGTGTATGGCGAAACCACACCATCGGTAACAGGCGTTGACGTCATCGGCGGAGCGGAAAGAGATTATGCCATCGCGGTGAACTTCGATGGCAAATCAGAATCGATCTGGTTCGCTCCCGATCTGGTTGAATTCGTCGACCATGGAGCCGGGCAGGAAATGCGTGTTGGCAGCCGACAGTTTGTTCGCGACGCCAATGGAGAATGGAAACCTGCCGACGGCAAGAAGCAACGCGATCAGAGCATGCTTTCTCGCTTCTTCAGGAAGATTCGGCGCTGAAATGACTCGCCAAGCGGCTACTTCTCCGGCAGCGCAAACTCGCGCAGCATCTCATCGGGCCCCGGTGCATTGCTCACCTTCCACACGACGCCATCGCGCAGGAACATCCGCTGCATCTCCTCGAGATTCAGCGGCCGCGCGCCGAGGCGGCCGAAGACCGCCACCTGGTTGCCCGATTCATCCACCGCCCGATCGCGATCGAGCCCCTTGCTCACAGCCAGCGCAGGGCCGTGCGTGTGGTACGTCGCAATGAGACTGGGATCGAGCGGCGGCGAGAACCCGCGGAACTGCGGCGTGGTGTGCGGCCCCATCAACTCGATCACACGCAGTCCATTGCGTCCGTCCGCCACGTAGGCAAACAGCGAGGCATTCGTCATGCCCACTTTCACATCGCGCGCGTCGCTAATCATTCCGCCCCCATCGAAGAGTTGATCCAGCCGCGGCTGCTCGGGGTTGGTCACATCAACGATCGCCAATCCCTGTGAACCGGCCGCAACAAACGCATACGTGCGGGCAATGTACACGCGATGCGCCTCGGCAAGCTCAACAAAGGCGTCGGGAACGACGTGTGGTGAAGTGGGATCAGTGATTTCCACGACATGCAGGCCGCGGGCGTCAGTCACAAACGCATAGCGGAACTGCACCGCCACGGACTGTGGATTTTCAAACACATCGCTGCCAACCACCGCCACGACACGCGGATTGAGCGGCTCGTCGATGTCAATGACCACCAGACCCGCCGGTGCGGTCGCGTAGACGTAGTGACCGGCGAGGGTGAGATGGGTCATACCCGTCAGCACGCCATCGGGATTGAAGGCGGTCGTGCCGTCGGCCAGCGTGGCCCGCTCCATAAAGTTGTTCGTCGGATCGCCGTCGAGCAGTGTCGCGGCGAAGGTGAGAATCAACCCTTCATCGCGATCACCAATGTAAAGGTACGCGTAAAGCGGATGAATCCGCTGCTCCTGGTTGACGAGATGGGTGTCCTCGGGCAGCCGCTCGTCGAGCATGATCTTGCGCGGTTTGTCAGGATCGGTCGACAGCCTCGACCGCGCGGGATCGACTCCCAGTGTCGTCGGGCTCGCAACCGCCACCGCGTAACTCGTCTTGAACCCGAGGTTCTGGCCCAGCGGCGAAACCGGAGCCGTTACTATGCGCTCGCTGAAGCCCTTGTTGTCGATGTTGGCCACGTCGTAAGCGTAGAACCCGCCGGCGCCGCGCGCCGCGTACAGATACTCGCCGCGCAACTGAAGATCGAGGATCTCGTTGCCCCAGCCTGCGTCGTGGTGATGCGCCTCGTGCAGCTCGCGATGCTCCGCCTCGACAAACTGCGCATGCTCATCCGGATAGGCGAGGTGATGCAGGTGCGAGCCATACACGGCCTGCGGTTCGTCGTGTTCCGTCACCGCCACCGCCTCAAATCCTTCGCTGCCCGTGGCGACATAGGCATAGCGCCCCACGAAGTTGACGAAGTTGGTTCCCAGCAGCAGCAGTTGCGCCATCCATGCGTTGTTGTCGTTGTCCTTGGACACGTGGCAATCGGTGCACATCTTCGTTGTGCCGCGCCCGGACGTGGCGTGCGGGAAGTGTGGGTTGAATGTCTGCCCGCTGAAACCCTCGGCGCTGATTGTCTGCTGCTGGTGGTAGATCCATTCGCGGTTGGCGTTCTGGCTTGAGACGATGACGGCGCTGCTCGATCGCACCGGCACGACGCGGCCGCCCTTGACCGTTGAGTCGCGTCCCAGCATGAAGATGTCATCGCGCAACACCTGGTAGTTGTAGCGCGTGTAGTTGCGTGTGAAGAGATTCTCGTTGTGCAGCATCGGGGCCTTTTGATTCGCCTCCATCGGCAGATGGCACCCGAAGCAGGACGTCATCCAAGACGAATGACAGGTGTAGCACTCCATCTTGTCCGAGGAGTGGGCAAACTCGAGATCGCGCGCGTCATCCACAGCCAGATCGCCCCACGTTGCGCCATCGCGGCGCATGGTCTTGGCCCGTCGACTCAGCGCCGCCGCCTCGGGGTTCGCCTTCGCCCAGTCCGAATCCGGGTCGATCGTGTCCACCGTTTGCGGAATCACCCACACGACATCGGGCTCGATTGACGAGTGCTGAAGGATGTCGCCGCGCTTGTATTTGCCATCGCGATCGTTCCGTCGCGCCGTTTCAAAGCGAGGCTTGCCGAAGACGAGGTTCTCCGGCTTGTTGCGATCCGCCAGATCGCGGCCACCTTCCTGCGCAGCCGGCCCGCTGGTGCGCAGCGTCGCCTTCTCGGTGTACGTGCCGTGGCAGTCGATGCAGGTGATTTCAATAGCGTTGCGCACTTCGCCGTAGAGTCGCCCGTCGCCGTGTACATCGACCGTGAAGTGGCAATCCACGCAGTGCATCCCAGCTTTGAGATGCACATCACCGAGGTGCACCGCCTTGTCCCATTTGTCCGGATCGTCGAAGTTGACGACATGATCATCAGCATCGAGCAGACGGCCCTGGCGGTCCTTCTTGTACACCGCCCGAAACACCCAGCCGTGGCCGTGGAAGTCGGCGATCTGGTTGTGCTCAAGCCTGTCATTCAGTGTGGAGCCGTCACCCTTGCGCGGCGCGCCGCTGCGCTCGAGGAAGCCATCGCCACTTCGTTCGCCAGCGTGCGACACCGCATCCGGATACAGATTATCCCAGAGGCCTTTGAGCGCGGCACCCTCCGGATTGCGCCGCAGCGCGGCGATCTCCTGCTCCGCCGTCGGTTTGTGTGATCGCTTGGGGTAGAAGTACTCACCATCGGATTCGTTGTCCCACCACATGTAGCCGAGGTAAGTGTTGGCGTAACTTGTGCCGGGGTGTACGTGGCAGGTGATGCACTGGCTGTTGGGAATGGCGTTGGTCATGACGTGCGCAACGGGGTGGCCGGACTCATCCTTGGGGATGTTGGGATCAACCTGTTCGGATGCGAAACCCATGTTGCCATGCGCCGCAAGCATCTTGCCCGAGTGGTCCGGATCCCGATCGTTGGCATAGAGCACATGGCAGGCGGTGCAGCCCGAAGATCGATAATCGCCGGGATGGTCGTTGGTGCCGAGGAAGTTGAGCGTGGGATCGAGGAGGCGAGTCTTCTGCAGACCGATGAAGACGGGATCTGTTCGATTGAGAGTGCCCAGGCCGCGCGGCGAGAGTCCTTTGTCAGGTCGCCCCGTCTCTGCGAGCGCGTTGGGGTTCCCGATCTCCGCGGGATTGGTGTTCGGCGTCGCGCCGCCGGGCACGGGCAGCTTCGTGCCGCGCTCGAAGATGCGCAAGATGTTGCCGGGCTGGCTGATGTTCCACAGGGGCAGCGGGCTGAGATACGGTACGACACCCCGCCCGGTTTCCTCCTCTGTGACCGGCCGCACATGGCTTTCGCCTTTACGAGCGTCCGTTACCTCGACCACACCCTGGAGGCGTTGCGGCAGGCCAAAGGGCGAATAACTCTCGCCATAGTTGGGGATCTTGTTGGGAATCGCGCCGTTGTTGTACAGTGCGGCGCCCCAGAGTTGGGCTCCGTGCGCCATCATCGAGCGCTTGACGAGTTGCACCTGCTCGTAGTGGCAGGCGCCGCAGGAGTAGTCGGCGATGCGGATGTCGCCGGGATTGATGAAGCGGACGAACTCGGGCGACTCCTGGTTGAGCAGGGCGGCGGTAACTTCGGGATTGCGCGAGCCGTGCAATGTGACAGGATCATTCTCGGTGTGATGGGATGCAAACGTGGCATCATCATGCTGTCCGTACCACGCCTGCGGATTGCGCGGCTGCACGTGGGCGCGATGCATCGCCTCGAGGTAAGCACGATCCGTGATGGCCGTCCCCGGTTCGCCGGGCCGCCCGGGTGCATCGAGCGGAGACTCAACTGACGCATCACCGCCATGACACCCCGTGCAGCCGACCGCGATCGCCTTGGCTGAGTCGTGCATGGTGCGTGTGGCCTTGTCATACTCGCCATGACAGGTCATGCAGCCGGTGGACTGATGCAGACTCCACTCTTCAGCGCTGTAGGCGCCGCTGCCGTCCGGCTTTTCCGGCCCGCTCGAAGGAGTCTGCGTCATGCGGTCGTCAAGTTCGCGCTGCGCTTCAACCGGGTCGGCCATGCGCGCGATGAACGCCTTGTCATACGGCTCACCATCGCGCCAGTACTTTGCATGTTCGCATGCGGCCAGAACGAGAACCGCGAACAGCAGGCCGCAAAGGCAGAGTGGTATTGAATACGCCGACGTGGTTCCCACAACGCGTGCGGTTCCACCCTCTTTCGTTGACTCAGTTTGCAGCAATCGCGTTTCGTGTTCCATACCCCACCCGTCAATAGGCAAGCGTCACGCCGGCGAAGACCTGCCAGAGCGTGTCGTCGCTCTCGTAGATGTCGGTGAACCCGTCGCCGGGAAAGAAGACGGACCCGCCCAGCGTGAGGATGATGTTGTTGTTCAGCGCCGGGCGATACTGCGCGCTCAGGTTGAGCTCCTCACCGATGTGCGAGCCGATGTTGTTCTGATTGAGTATGAGTTCGAGCGAATCGGTGTTGGCGAACCAGAGGCTGTTGACGTTCAGGCTGGCGCGGAGTTTCGGGGTGATCTCGGCATCAAGCCCCGCATTCATGAGAAGCAAACCCGGGTTGACGTAGTTCGACTGGCCCTCGGCCTTGGTCCCGGCCAGATCGTTGTAGAAGCTCTTGGCGCTGGTGAGATCGACCCCAAAAAGCCGCAATGCCTGGCTCTGATAGAAACTGCTCGGCCCGCCGGCGAACGAAGGATTGTCAAAAATGCCGTCAAAACCCTCGCCTCGTCCGTCCGTCGGATCGCTGTCGCCGCTGGCGTAGAGCAGCGACACCTTCGGCCGCAGCCAGTCCATGTCATACGAGAGTTCGAGCGCGCCGAGAAATGCGCTGATGTCCACATCACGACCCGCGATCGGGTTGTCCCGGTCCTGGCCCAGCACGTAGTACAGCGCGTGATTCACATTGATGCGTCCGAGGTGCCCGTCACTCGTCCAGCCGAGGTAGTACGCGTCAATGTCTTGAGGCGTCACGCTTCCGATCAGGCTCGGTCGCACGAGAAAGCCGTTCTCGTCGTAACGCAGGTCGGATTGATCGTGGTTCCAGTGAAAGCTGAACTGCGTCGTGTAGCCCTTCCAGATGAAATCCTGGATGTAGAGGTTGGCGATGAAGACCTGCTGGTCGCGCCAGTCGAGTTCATCGAGCTGGCTGTTCGTGTCCTTCTCGGTCTGGTTGAAAAGCGCGAGGTTGTATTGGATGCGATTGCTGTCAAAGTTTCCCAGCAGCCTCACGCCATCGGAATTGTCATTGAAGATAAAGCCGCGGAAGTCGGAATTGAATTGCTGGCGCCCGATGCGCAGCGCAGCGATGTCAAACCTTGGACTCGTATCACCGAGGTGCAATTCGAGAAACATCTCCTGCAGCGCGACAAAGCTGTCATCGCGAATGTCGCCGCGCCGCGTATCGATGAACGCGCCGTTGTGCTCCTGCAGCTCAAGGTGATTGAGATTGATTACCGGCGTTACGCGAACGAGCCAGTCAACCGGGCGAAACGCCGTGAAGCCCTGAAACATCTCGAAACTGAAAATGAAGTTCTGATTGACGAAGAACTGGTCTCCATCGCCAAAGAAATCAAACGCGCCCGGGTTGCCGGCGCTCACGCCTGATGGCGTTGGCAGTTTGCGCGCCGTGATAAAGGTATCAGAGATCGCTGAGACATTGAAGAAGATGCTGTCGCCGATGATCGGGTAGTCGCCCTTGAGAATGTTGCGGTCGTATGGGTTCAGTGCGTGGCCGCGCGTGTACGGCGAATCGCCGCCCGACCAGTTCGTCAGGAGATCGTCGCTCGGTGCCTGCCGTCCATATCGATCCCACGGCAACCAGCCAATGCGCCAGCGATCAGGCACGGGCACGGCCGGCTCGCGCAGAATCCAGTCGCCGTCGAGTCGCGCTCCTGCGTTTCCCAGCGGCTGCAGGGGCACGGCCGGGAGCAGTTCATTCGCGGGTGGTTGTGGCTCGGCTGGCGCTTCCGCCGGTGGTTCACCAGTTGTAGGCTGGGAATCCTCGGGTTCTGATTCTTTCGCATGCTCCGGTTCGGTTGGCGGCGGCGCTGGTTCAGTCGGCCGAGGAGGTGGCCGCTCGATGGCCAGAGCCGCAGGGGCGCCCCATAGCCCTCCCGCCGCGGCGCACAGTGCTGCGACGGCAGCGCGATCGTGCCACCGAGGTTGCCGTCCATCACCCTGAAAGAGACGTGCCACGTGGTGCAAGATATCCGCCGAAATCGCGTTCAGCAAGCCCGGACCAAGTTGTCCGTAACACAGGAAGTGGAATCACTCCAGCGAAACCGGGTGGACAAACGACATTGAATGTGGCAAGATGCTCATCGCCGGGATCTTGTTCTCTCGCCGTTTCGTGGCCAACGGCTCACCTTGCGAGGAGGATTCCTCCAGTGAAGACAACCGCAATTCGTACTCGTCGCAGCCGTCGCGAATTTGTCAGGCGGACCCAGTCCACCAAGGGTTTTGAGCGGCCAGTATTGCAACCTCTCGAGCGGCGGACACTGCTCTCGGCCATGGTCCTCGACGCAAACCTGCGCCGATTTGAGTTCAGCGATGCCAATGGCGACACCGTCATGGTTCGCCTCATCGGGCGCGGCTCAGCCGAACTCACACTCACCAACGATGTGGCCGACCATGCGGATCTCGCCCGCGTCGTCATGACCCATGTCGATGAAAGCACCAGCTTGCGAATCAAAATACAGTCCGGCGAGGGCGGTGATGGCGAAACGTCTCTCGCCTCCCTTGACGCGGACGGCTCGATCAACCGCCTCGACCTGCGCCACGTTACGCTGATCGGTGACGGGCTCAATATCAACGGTTCAATACGCCGGCTCGAACTCGCCGGTGTCACGGGCGATCCGAACGAGCCCACTTCACTTCGAGTCGGCGGCGAACTTGGCACTGCCCGATTTCGCGGTGATGTTATCGGCGCGAGTCTTCACCTGGATGCCGCCGCCGAGGCGATCATCGTGCGCGGCGGCAACGTTGCGAACAGTACTCTGGAGGTCGCGACGGATCTCGGACGCATGGGTGTGTTCGATCGTGGAGGACTGGACGGTCAGATCCTCGACACCACCGTGACCGTTGGCGGCTCAGTTCAGAAGTGGCGCGCCAACGCCTTCTCCAACGTATCTGCGCGAGTCGCTGGCGATCTCGCTCGTCTCGCTGTTACCGCCAATCGAGCCGAAACATCCGGTACACTCGATCGCACCCGTCTGGCGATCACCGGCGAGCTGACGACGCTGCGCGTCCGCTCTGATATGCAGGCCGACTCGATCATCGCGGCTCAAGCAGCTTTAGGGAACCTGAACATTCGCGGCTCTCTGCGCGACTCAATGCTGCTCGCCGGCACTCGACTCGATGCGAATCTCGCTCTCGACAATGCAGCCTTCGGCGTGGCGCCCATCGAGAAAATCACCATCCGCGGAGACCTGCTCGATTCCATCATCGCATCCGGCGGCGATCCCGGCGCAGATCGACTCTTCCGCGATCACGAAATCCTCGAGGGCGGATCGATCGCTCGGCTCACCGTCGGTGGGTACGTCGCCGGGGTTCACAGTGAGCACATCAACCCGGGTGTCTACTCGGCTCAGATCGACAAGCTCCGCGTGCGCGGCTACCGACTTGATGGCAAGCCGGATGGACTGCGCGCCGGCATCATCGGCACCGCCGTAATCGATCCGCTCCCCGACGCCGCCAACGCCCTCACTGAAACTGATGTTCTCGACATCCTCGAACAGATGATTGCCCGCGCGACTCAACTCGGCGTCAACGCCACGATGGCGGTTACCGATCGCGAGGGCAACATCCTGGCCACGGTGCGCATGACCGATCCCTCGCTCACGGCGGATCCGGGTACCTCGACAATAACCGGGGGCGGCAGTGGGGGACTCGAAGGCGTTACCGTTGCATCCTCCATCACCGCAGTGACCAAGGCCGGAACGGCCGCGTTCCTCTCGACGACTGGCAACGCATTCACGACTCGTACTGCCGGCCAGATCATCCAGCCGAATTTCCCGCCAGGTGTGCAGTTCCAGGCGTCGGGCCCGCTCTTTGGCGTGCAATTCTCTTCGCTGCCGACGAGCGATATCAACCGCCTGCCGCTCGGCCTCTCTGCCGATCCGGGCGGCGTGCCGCTCTACCGCGGCGGGCAGCTGCTCGGTGGCGTGGGCGTTGAACTCGACGGAACCTACACCTTCGATCCCAGCCGCATCGGTGGGCGGGCCACGCTTGAGGAGCGAATTGCCGTCGCGGGCCAGATTGGTTTCAAGGTCCCCAACGCCATTCGCGCTGATCAGGTATTCCTCAACGGCATTCGCCTCGATTTCTCCAACATCGAGCCGCCCTCGCTCGCTTCGCTGGGCGTGCTTCCCGACTTCGACACGCTCGAAGGCGGCGGCCTCATCGACGTGCTGGTTGCGCCCACCACCAGTCCGGCGACGATGTTCACCCCGACCACCCTTGGCAACGTCATCGGTGAGACGATTGACGCCTTCGCAACCGGCCGCATGGAAGCCATTGCTCTGGGTGAGGGTTCGACCGTCTACGCCGTGCGCACCGCCTCCGGCAGCGAGCGCGAACTTATCAGCATTGATGTGCCCTCGGGCTCCGTGACTCTGCTCGCCAACATCTCAGACGGCGGCGCCAATGAACTTACGCCCGGCGACTATGTCACCGCCATGATGTTTGACGACGGCGGTACACCTGGTGTCGCGGCCGACGACACCGTTGTAATCCTCAACGGCTCCACGGGTGACGCCCGGCGCGTCACCCTCGCCACGGCCGCAGTCAGTGCACCCCAGGCGCTCGCCGTCTCCGATGCGCTACTGCGCGACGCCGTGGTGTACGACGATGGTGGCAGCCGCGACATGCTTGGCATTTCGAAAGTTACGGGCCAGATGTACCGCATCGACGCCGCCGACTTTACCGACGCCGGCAACTACACCGAACTGACAACCACGCTCGACGGCCGCATCCAGTCATTCACGCTCTCCACCGCCGCGGGCGCAATGGAGGCGTATGCCGTGCGGGCGCTCGGCTCATCTCGCCAACTCGTGCGCGTTGCGGCCGATGGCTCGGGCATCACGGTCGTGGCGAATCTCGCCGCCAGCACCGACGGTGCCATCCGCAGCGGTCAAAGCGTGTCGGCGCTGATGTACGATGATCAGGGCACACTCGATACGAGCGATGATGTACTCATCGCGCAGAATGCCACGACCGGGCGTCAGATGACGCTCCGCGCCGCCGACGGCTCGATCGTCGGCGAGCCGCAGCGCGTTCGCGATCGCGATGCGGTCCTCGAACAGGGTCGTCTGCTCAGCACGGGCGGATCGGACTACATGATCGGCATCAGTTCGCGCAATGAGCAGGCGTTTGCCAATCTCTTCGACGATGTGACCGTGCTCACCAATCTGCTGCAACTCACTCAGCCGGACAACTCCATGCTCACGCTCGACGGCGTGATGGTCGGCGGCGAGCAGCTCACCAGCACTGATGTCGAAACCATCCTCCAACAGGGTATCGACTTCAGCCAGACGCTCCGCGCCGCGATTCGTCGGGATCGACCACAAATCGCTCAGGTCACCGTGAGTGTCGTCGACATTGACGGAAACCTGCTGGGCGCCTTCCGCTCGGCCGATGCACCCGTCTTCGGCTTTGATGTCTCAGTGCAGAAGGCGCGAACTGCGGCAATGTTCAGCCGCGACGATGCCGGCGCCCTGCTCAGCGCAGCCGAGGGCGGCGCCTTCTCGACGTTTGTGGACAACGCGGCCGCACTCGGCGTCATGCTCGACGGCAGCGTCGCCATGTCTGATCGCACGGGCGGCTTCCTCTCGCGACCCTTCCTGCCCGATGGCATCCCCGGCACCACGCCCGGCCCGTTCAGCGCCCAGAATCCGGATGAGTTCAGCATTTTCAACACCGGTCTCCAGGTCGAACTGCTTACGACCAACCTCGTCGCATTCCTCGGCGACTTCAACGGATTCGGCGATGAGGGCCTCGCGCTTCAGGCGTTTCAGGATGGCGTCATCGGCGGCGGCGGCGTGACCGATGTTTCACTGCCCGCCCGCAACGGCACGCAGATCTTCCCGGGCTCAGTGCCGCTCTACAAGAACGGCGTGCTCGTCGGCGGAGTGGGAGTATCCGGCGATGGAATCGAGCAGGACGATTTCGTGTCCTTCACCGCCGCGACTGGCTTTCAGGTATTCGGCCCCAGTGTGCGGCGGGCCGACGACATCGTCCTTCATACAAATGGAGGTGATATCCGCCTCCCATACGTGAAATTCCCGCGATCGCCCTTTGGCGGCTACTAGCCAAATCACGTCGTTGGATATCCGCGTTCGCCTATCATGATCGATCATGAAGACGAACCACTCCCGGCGCGTTTCCTGCTTCTGCCTGACCCTCCTGCTCCTGAATCTTTTCTGTCCCGCGATGGCAGAAGTCGCCCTGGCGCAGCAGAAATCGGGGGACCGTTACAACGATCTGATCATCGAGTACCTTGCTCTTGAGCCGGAGATCGAGCCGGGCAAGGCTCGCCTGACCGCGTTTCTCTTCAATCTGCGCGACGCTGACGTCTACGCGGCAGTCGACTGGGCCGGAGCAGCCGAGCGACAGGAGATCGGCAATCTCATTCCCGGCGAGTCCAAGGCGGTGTCCATCACCATTCCACAGGACGCCATTCCCTACGACAAACCGATCCTCGCCCAGGTCTACAACATGGAGATCCACAAACTCGAAGAAACTGATCGGGCCACGCTGCACGGTGAGAAGACGATGCGTGTGGCCCTGCTCGTTGAGCGCCGCACCTGGGATGCGGGCAACAAGACATTTGGTTCATTCACCAGATCGATGCGCGCATCACTTGAGTCGCTGCACGACGCATTCACCGATACTTCCGCGCCAGCCGAAGCGGGCTTGACCCGACAGCCGATCACCGATCGATTCCGCATCGAGCGCGTCGAACTCTTCGATCGTCCGGCAGACTCGATGGACACGTCCACGAGGCCCGAGATCTTCAACACGCATCCGAACTACGACGTCGTCGTGCTCTGTGACGAGAATGGCCCATTCAACGGCTACTGGCCGGAACAGTTCTCGGTGGGTTACAACTTCACTGCTCCGGAAGGCGATAGTGGCCTGACCTCCGATGCAGCCGAACAGGTTTTGTGGAAGTCGCTGCTCGAGTTCCGCGGCGTGCAGGATTACTCGATGTATCGCATCGAGGCGGGTGCGTTACCGGGACGGTGCGATGATGCGATCGACCTCGATAAACCGTTCAAGGATGATCTGATGAATCGCCCAACTCAGTCACCTCGAATCGGTGCGCTGGCAGCCGCCGTTGCCAACAGCAAGGCAGGCGTTGCCCAACTTGGCTCGTGCAAAGATCCGCGGAACGAGTTTGGCCACGTCTGGCGCTGGCTGCCGGACCGTGTGCGCCTCCAGATCCTCGACAAGGACGACAAGCCGATTACAGGGTTAAAGGTGCAGTGGTTCCGTTCGCTACCCCGGGCGCAGGGAGACGAGACCCAGGGGGTCACGGCCGATCGTCCGCCCAATGGCACCACCACGACAGACAGCTCTGGCGAGGCAATCATCCGGGGCGACTATCTCGGTGTGCGGAGTGCGCCCGACCTGCGCAGCCTGTGGCTGCTCGTCGCAGCGGAAGACGAGGCGGGTGTTCGGCGATTTGCCGTGCTTTCCGGCCTCTGGCTCAATGCCGCGTATGCCGCCGGATCGAAGGAAGAGGCCCTCTGGAAACTCCGCCTCGATGAAATGCGGGAGATCAGATAGGTCCGTCGGGCGACAGGTTCAGGTTGGTTTTCTTCGATAGGATTGCGGTGCAGGGGCCAGTCGAGCCGGTTCCAGCGCGGTGGGATTATGCCTGAAGTGCGAGACGAAGTGGAACAACGGTATCGTCGTCGGCTGCGCCGAAAGCGCAAGCAGCGCCGTCGCCGCGCCAAGGCCGTGGCTGTCCTGCCCTCGCTGTTCACGCTCGGCAACCTGATTGCCGGTTTCGCCGCGATCCACTTTGCCGCCAAACCGACCACCGCGGAGTTTGGACCCAAGAACTGGACGACGCTGACTGTCGCCGGAATGCTCATCTTCGTCGGCATGTTCTTCGATGCCGTTGACGGTTATGTCGCGCGACTGACGCGCACCACGTCGGACATCGGCGCTCAACTCGATTCGCTTGCAGATATTGTGACATTCGGCGTCGCGCCGGCGTATATGACGCTGCAATTGGTCAGCAAGTATTACCTTGCAGCGAAAAACACCTACATCATCAGTCCCACGAGCGATGACGTCTTCGCCCGTGTGATCTGGGCCATCGCCGCGATCTACGTTGCATGCACAGCACTGCGCCTGGCACGATTCAACGTGGAAACGGGTTCGGCTCTCGTGGAAGATCACCGCATGTTTCGCGGTTTGCCCTCGCCCGGCGCCGCCGGATGCGTGGCAAGTCTCATTCTACTGCATCAACAGGTGCTTGAGCCCGCTACGTTTCCCTGGGCCGCACGTGTCACGGGGCTGGGAATGGCGTTCATCCTGCTGCTCTGTGCGCTGGCCATGGTCAGCCGCCTGCCCTACGCCCATGTGATCAACATGTACATTCGGGGCCACGCCAAGTTCAGCTACGTCGTGCGGCTCGCGATTATCTTTGTCTTCGCGATCTTCCTGCCGACCTACGCCTTCGCCATCGGGTTTACGGCTTATGCGCTCAGCGCCCCGACCCGCGCGTTGACACGCTCCTGGTCGCGTCAGCGCCGGAACCCAGCGTCTGTCGGATCGGCGTCGACCGCCCACTAGCGCCAACGCGCGCCGAAAGTCGGGTCACATCGCCTGCGGTACTTTGTCCCCGTCCAGGTCGCGCCGATTCACCACCGGCGCATTCCACACGCGCCACATGTTGCGCCCCTGGAAGCGCAGGATCGACTTGAGGTGGGTCTTGAGCCGCGAATGAAAGACACCCCGCTCCTCGCGCTCGTAGAAGTGGGTGACCGCGGCCTTGGGCTGGTACCAGTTCTCGTATCCCGCCTGCTTGGCGCGGAAGCACAGGTCATAGTCTTCGTACTGGTAGAAGTAACCTTCATCAAACCCGCCGACCTGCCGCGCCACGCGGTTGCGCACGAGCATCGCCGCTCCATACACGCAGTCGATCTGCATCAATTCATCGTGGCTGAAATGTCGCATGTCCACCCGCGCCGGGATGCCGGTCCATTCGAAGTACTTGCGGTATTTCGTTCCCTCAATGAGAATGTGGTGCATCCGCGGGAACGGTCGGCAACTGAGTTGCAGACTGCCGTTGCGGTATACGAGTTTGGGAGCTACGATCGCCGCTCGCGGCTTCGCTTCCGCCGTATCGATTAACGTATCGATCGCTCCCCTGTGCACGAGCGTGTCAGAGTCGAGAATCATCGTGTACTTGGCCCGGCTGTTCCAGAACAGCCGATTGCGCCCGCCCGCCACACCGAGATTTGAGCCGTTCTCGAGAATAGTGACGAACGGATACTTCTCGCGGATCATCTCGCGCGTGCCGTCCGTCGAACCGTTGTCTGAGAGCAGATACTCGTATCGATACTGGCGGCTGGAGGCGAGAATCGACGCCAGCAGGTCATCGATGAACTGCTTGTCGCGATAGCACAGCAGTCCGATGGAAACGTCAAACTCGTATCGCTTGCCGTCCGGGTCGGGCGCGCATTGCGGGGCGGAAGCGCCGGCAGCCGAAGCCGTTGCATGGCTGTTGATTTGGGCGGAGGATGGGGTGGTGGCATCGACGGACATCTGTCAACTTTCAGCAGAAAAAGCGATTCGGGCCAGTAGGGTAGCAGGCTGCATTGCTGTTATCGGCGAGGCTGCGTCGCAGATTCACCCTGTTGTGGCTGCAACCCACGCCTCTCGCAGTTGCTTGGTCACCGTACCGGGCTGCGCATCGCCAACGGCCTTCGCCTCAACGCCGATGACCGGCAGCACGCCCCAACTGGAATTGGTCAGGAACACCTCGTCGGCATCGAGCAGGGCGTCGATGTCGAGCATCTGTTTGCCCACACCGATGTTCAGCGCCGCGGCAGACTCGAAAACGAAATGGCGGGTGATGCCGGGCAGAACGGGTGCGTGGAGGGATCCATCCGTTTCTTCGCCGCGCGCAATGGGAGTGAGCAGCGTGCCGTCTTTGACGAGGAAGATATTGCTCACCGAACCGGACATGAGGTGATTGCTTACGCTGAACCACAGCGCCTCAGCCGCACTGGTCGTCGCAGCCTGCTGCAACGCTCGCAGCCGCGGCCAGTAGTTGAGCGTCTTGTGCCCCGCCTCCGGATCGAGCGGGTTGAGCCGTGCGTCAGCGATCGTGACCCGCACTCCTCGCTCGAAGAACGCATCGGGATATTCGGTGGCCGGCTGCGCCACGATGAGTATCGTCGGATGCGCTGGCGACTGATGTTGGGATTGCAGCAGATTGAGATCGCCTCCCGTGAGGGTGAGGCGAACGCGCGAGCGAGGCAGCGCCGCCTGCCCGACGACATGCTCCACCGCCTCGGCCAGTGGGCCGGTGCGCAGTGAATCACTCAATCGAAGTTGTCTGGCCGACTCCGCCAGTCGCGCCAGATGAGCATCAATTCGGAAGACGTTCGGCCCCACCGCCAGCATCGTTTCAAACAGGCCGATGCCGTGCTGGAATCCGGCGTCGAAGACGCTGACCTTCGCCGCGTCGCGCTCGACAAACTGCCCATCAAGCCAGACTTTCATGCTCACGAGGTTAGGCGCGACAGCACGAAGGGCCTCGCCCCGCCACGGGCTCCATTCGCCTATCCTCACGACAAGGATTCGCATCGCTGATCCCCCATGACCCGAGAAAAGGGCTCGCTCGCATGAACTTCGCGTGGCTGCATCTTGGCTCCGTTCACTTTCCAATCGCATTGGCCGTGGTTTCCGCGCTGCTGGCGCTCTTTGCACTTGTCACGAAGAGCCCCGCGCGGCTCAAGTTCGTGCTTGAGCTGATCATCATCGGCGCGGTACTCACCTGGGCGCCCTACCTCACGGGCGAGGGGGCTGAAGATGTCGTCGACAAACAGGGGATCAACGACGTCGATCTCACGTCCTACGTCCACGATCATGAAGAAATGGCTGAGAAGGCGAATATCGCCTTCCAAATCGCCGGCGCCATTGCGTTGATCGGTTGGTTCGTTTGCCGAAAGGCCGACAAGTTCAACATGCCCTTGGCCATCGTCGCGCTGCTTGCCGTTGCAGTGACGGCGGGGTTGATGGGCTGGACCGGGCATCTGGGCGGCAAGATCCGCCATACCGAAGTACGAGCCGTGGGCGAATCACAACCAGCCGGCACGGGAACGACGCCGAAACTGCCACCCTCAGAGGGCAAGGAGACGAGCGATGATGACGACCACTGACTCGCGCCAAACATCAATGCGTCGTGCTGGTATGCTCGCCCTGCTTGCAACGACGGTGGGCGCCGTCCAACTCGCCAGCGCTGACGTTTCCCTCCCCTCCATCATCTCCGACCACATGGTCCTGCAGCGTGATGCCGACGCGACCATCTGGGGTTGGGCAGATCCCGGAGATCGAATCGTCGTGACGGCATCATGGCCGGGCGCCCGCCCACAAAGCGCCACCGCCGGCAAAGACGACGGGTTCTGGAGCGTAAAGCTCCGAACACCCCGTGCAGGAAGCCCCAGCACGCTGCAGATCAACGGACCGGACAACTCCATCACTGTCACCGACATCCTGCTCGGCGAAGTCTGGGTCTGCGGCGGTCAATCCAACATGGAGATGACCATCGACAACATTGGCCCAGGCGAAACCGGCGTTGAAAGCGCCGCAGTGGTCAAAGCGGGTGCGACCGATTCACGACTGCGCTACTTCGACGTTCCCAACATCCTCTCCGCCACTCCGACCGAACACTGCGGCGGACAATGGGTGGTCTGCTCGCCCGAGACGGCTGGCTCGTTCTCGGCTGCGGGCTACTTCTTCGCTCGATCGCTGCGCGACACACTTGGCGTTCCCGTCGGACTCGTCAGTTCGAACTGGGGTGGCACGCGCGTTGAAGCCTGGATGAGCAAGGAACTCCTCCGCACATTGGGTGTGTGCACCGAAGAACTCGACCTGCTCCAGCGGTTCGAGGAGGATCCCGGGCTGCCTGAGCGCCTGGCCATCGAGCGCGAGGGCAAGTGGTGGGATCACGCGCGCCAAGTCGATCCGGGCAGCAGTGCCACGCCGGATTGGTCAAGCGATGATCTGGATGATTCATCCTGGGAGCAGGCGGCGCTTCCCGGCGTGTGGGATGCGCTCCCCGCAAATGCGTTTGACGGAATCGTCTGGTATCGCCGTACCTTCGATGTTCCCTCCGGTACGGCGGATCGCGCCTCGACACTCCATCTCGGCGCCATTGACGACATGGATACGGTATGGATCAACGGCCGGCGAGTCGCGGGCAACGAGCGCGCCGGCACGTGGTACATCCCCCGCGCCTACGAGTTGGCGTCCGATGTGCTGCGCGAAGGGCAAAACACGATCGTGGTGCGCGTGCTCGATACCGGCGGTGCGGGCGGCTTCAGCAGCTCGCCCAATGACCTCAAACTCGTCATTCACCCGCCGCAGGATGCAGACGGCGCCACCGACGCGACCATTGCCCTTGCAGGCACGTGGCGCACCAAGCGCGGCGCCAGCATGCAGCAACTCGGCGCCTGGCCGCAGAGTTCCGAACTTCACGCCAACTCGCCTTCGGTGCTTTACAACGGCATGATCGTGCCGATCCATCGATTCGCTGTGCGCGGTGCGATCTGGTACCAAGGCGAATCGAATCGCAACAACGCCTACGACTACCGCCGACTATTTCCGGAGATGATCGGCAACTGGCGTCGGCAGTGGGGTGCAAAACCCGCCCAGTTCCCCTTCTACTTCGTGCAGATCGCTCCCTTCGGGTATTGGGGCGAGAACGGCGAAACCCCCGTCGTGCGCGAATCGCAACTGGTCACCATGGAGACCACGCCCGACACCGGAATGGTCGTCACCATGGATGTCGGCAACGTCCGCGACATTCACCCGCGCAACAAGAAGGCAGTGGGCCGCCGACTGGCGCTATGGGCGCTGGCCAAGACGTATGGGATAGACGTCGGTGAATATTCCGGTCCGCTCTACGAATCGATGAAGGTCGAAGGCGAGCGCATCGAATTGGCCTTCACGCACGCCGATGGTCTGCACTGGCGCGGCAACGACGCTATTGGCTTCGAGATCGCGGGAAGCGATCAGCAATTCGTCCCCGCGCAGGCTCGCGTCTGGGGTCAGCACGTCGTTGTCTGGTCGCGCCACGTTACCGAGCCCGTCGCGGTCCGGTACGGCTGGGATGACGACGCCGAGCCGAACCTGTTCAACGGAGCCGATCTGTCCGCCTCGCCCTTCCGCACGGATGACTGGCCGGTGATCACGCAGCCGTAGCCTCGGTCGAGAGGGCGGTTCATTCGAATCTCGTGATCAACTCCTGCTCCCGGTGCAGGCCGATCATCGCCGCTAGAATGGCCTCATGCGAGCCATCGTCACTGGCCAGGTTGGGATGAACAAGAAGGAATACCTGGACGCCGTTGCACGCCTCAGCAACGAGCAGGGCACGGCGATCGAACCGTTCCACGTCGGCGACATGATGTACGCCGAGGCGCCCGATGTCCGGCCCGGCCGCATCCTCGACCTGCCGCTCAGCCGCCTGCACGCCCTGCGCCGCAGCGTGTTCAAGGACATCATCACGCAATCGGCCGGCATGCGCAACATCATCGTCAACACCCACGCCACCTTCCGCTGGCGCCACGGCCTCTTCTCAGCCTTCGACTTCGATCAGATTCAGGCGATGCAGCCCGACATGCTCATTTGCCTCGTGGACAACATCGAAGTCGTCCACCATCGGCTTCACAAGGAGCACGACATCGACGCCACCATGAAAGACTGCATGGTTTGGCGCGAAGAGGAAATCCTCGCGACCGAACTCATGGCCCAGGCCGTCGGTTGCCGCGAGCACTTCTACATCCTCGCGCGCGGCCGGCATCAGGACACGGTTCGATCCTGCGTGCAACTCATCACCCGCAACGACATGCGCAAGGTGTATCCGAGTTTTCCGATGAGCCACGTCTTCGACATGCCCGATGTGCTCGCCGAGATCGATCAGTTCCGCAGCGAACTGGCCAGGCACTTCATCACCTTCGACCCCGGCGACGTGGATGAGAAGCTGCTCCTCGAACGCGCCATCGAAGGCGCCCGCACCGGGAAGGACTTCCTCGAAGTCGAGCCGCACTCCTTTGGCGGTCGCAAGATCAGCGAAGATCCAATTCGCGTGCCCGTGCGCCAGGTCCTTGACATCGCCGGCGATGTGGACGGCCAGATCTACATGCGCGACTTCAAACTCATCGATCAGGCCGACATGATCGTCTCGCTCATCCCCGAACTGCCCGGCGGCATCCCGGGCCTGAGCAGCGGCGTGGAGCGCGAACTCCAGCACGCCTTCGAGCACACCAAAGAGGTCTATGTTGTGTGGAAGCCGAAGAAGAATCCCTCGCCGTTCATCACCGAGACGGCTACGAAGATCTTCCGCGATGTACCCGAAGCGCTGAAGTGGTTCGAAGACAAGGGGATGTTTGCCCAACGAGACCTGTTCGGGAACTGATCTTCTGCAGTCAGTTCTGAAGCGAGGGACAAGGCTCATGTCCGAACTCGATCGCGCCTACCACTTCGCCCGCTGCCTGCGCATGGTGGTGGTCGTGGTGTGTCGCGGTGCCGCGATCGTGTTCGCATCGGTGGCCGCCGTGACGTTGATCCGTGGGGTCATGTGGTACGTTGATCGCCGCCCGATGATCAAAGCCGGCCTGATGCCCTCCAGCGACGCGTTTGAGTGGCTCTACCTCGGCTTGGAACAGCTCGCTCCGACCATCCTGTTGGCGCTGTTCAGCACCTCTATCGCGCGCTGGCTCGTCCCGGCGCCCAGGGCCGTCTGTTTGCGCTGCGGCTACTCGACTGAAAAGCTGACCAAACCGATCTGCCCCGAGTGCGGGGCGCCCGTTCCCATCGATCACGAACCGCAAAAGTGACCGACGGCCGCGCTGCCTGTGCGGCGGCGCGACCCGTCGGGTTGTTGTTCAACAGAGACTTACGGCAGTCGCACGACGCTGGACAGATTGCAGTTCGTCAGCGAAATCGCCTGCACGTAGCCGCGGCACAGACCTCGCGGCAACTCCAACGCGTAGGTCGCGTAACCAAACTCGTCCGTAAAGAAGTTGATCAGTACGCGAATGTGTCGGGGGCTCAGACCCAGGACCGTGCCTGAGCAGTAGCGGTAGCCGTTGGGAATGCGCAGCGATCCGCGCGCCGTCGAGAAGGCGACCGCAACCGTTTCCTCACCTTCCCAGCCGGAGATGGTGAAGGTTACCTCGCCCGGGCAGGTGCCGCTGACTTCGAGATCCTGCGCCTGCGCGCTCGACTCAAATCCGATCAGGGGCAGGCAAAGGGCCAGCAAGGCGAGAATGGTGAGATGACGAGACATCATGCTTGGACTCCTGGTTGGGGTGTTCGGTCTTTCAGTCGCAAGGGAGGACGCCCTCCCTGCCAGATCTCGCACACGGCTCCAGAACTGGACAATCCCGCAAAAAGGTGGGCCCGCATGTGGCGGGATCGCCGATTGACCGACGGTTCGACCAGCCAATGCGGGTCTATCCTCCGAGCAATGCGGCCCATGTGGAAACGACTGATTGCGATTGTGGCTGTTGGAAGGATGCTGGCGACCACCGCGCCCGCCCCCGCACAGGGTGACCGCGTCTGGATCGTCGTCCATCCGCCGGAACTCGCGCCCATTGCCGGCCAGTGGTGCGACTACCGCCGACAGACCGGCTGGAGCGTGCAGGATCTTGACGTTTCCACACTGTCGCCGGCTGATCAGAGTTCAACCTCGATCGCCCCCGTCGTGCAGGCCGAGTTGCGCCGGCGCTTTGCGGACGCCTGCAATCGCGGTGTGCGCGGCGGCAATTTCGCCGTCCTCCTGCTGGGCCCGGTGGCGGATGCCAATGGTCAACCCGCGATTCCCACGTGGCATCGCCCGCAGCATGATCCGGATCTCATCGGGCGCGACGGTCTGGCCGACATCGCGACCGATCTCAACTACCAACTCGCCGACGATCGTGATGACCTGCCGGACTTCATGCTCGGCCGCGTACCCGCCCGGACCGCGGAAGAAGCTCTCGCCGCGCTCGACAAGGTGAAGCGGTACGAAACGCAGGCCCCATCCGGCCCGTGGCGCCGCCGACTCACCTACCTCGCCGGCGAGGGTGGCTTTGGCCCGATCGACACGTTGCTCGAACGTCTCTACATTCGCATGGTTGATCAGATCGTGCCCTACGACTTCGACGTGGGCATGACCTACGCCAATCCGAGTTCGCCCTACTGCGCGCCTCCCGGCCGATTCAGTGAAATCGTCCTCAATCGATTCAGCGAGGGTGCGCTACTGATCAACTACATGGGTCACGGCCAGATCGACCGCCTCGATCGATTCACCGTGGATGATCAGCGCTATGACATTTGCAGCATCGATTCACTCAAGAGCTTGGCGAGTAACGGCAATCGCATGCCCATCGCCCTGCTCGTCGCCTGCTGGACGGGGCGCGTCGATCTCCCTGCCAATCGGCGGGGTCTCGGCGAGATGATGCTCTTCAATCGTAACGGGCCCATCGCCGTAATCGCATCGACGCGCATCAGCCATCCCTACGCCAATGCCCTTGTGCAAAAAGCGTTCACGCAGCAGTTGTGCCTGCAGCGGCGCGCCACCGTCGGCGCGGCGCACCTCGCCGCCATGCGCGAATTGGCCAGCCCCGACGACATCGATCGTCAACTCGAAACCCTCGCCCAGCCGATCGCTTTGGCGATGAAATGGAACAGTACGCCGGCCCAATTGCGCCTCATGCACATCGGCATGTACGCTCTGCTCGGCGATCCTGCCACGCGCATCGCGTATCCGCCTGACCAGATCACCGACTGGACATTCGACCCCATCACCGCCCGCGCCAGCGGCCGCGTTCCCGCTGCGATCAAGGGTGAGGTGCTCATCACCATCGAAACGCAGCGCGAAACGATTCCGCGTGGCAACGAGTTGCAGATCGCCGTCGGTGTTGGCGGTCGCGTCCTCGATGCGACACTCGAAAACAACTACGTACTCGCCAACGACAAAATCCTTTGGCGCACGACCATCCCGCTCGGGCCGGGCGGGCAATTCGAAGCAACGCTGCCGCGCGACATACTCGACAAACCTGTTGCCGCATGGGTCAAGGTGTACATCACCGCGATCGATGCTGCCGGTGGCATCGCGGATGCATTTGCATCGACCCCGCGCTCTCGATCTGTGGCCGAAACGGTTCGCACAATCAAAGCGAGATCACAAGACCGCAAGTGAGAACGGGGCCGCGCTCCCCGTCGCAGCACGCGGCCGTTGCGGCTACACTGCCGCTTCGGAGGCTGCCCACATGATGGAACTCAAATCGCTGATTCGCGATGTGCCCGATTACCCCATCCCCGGCATTCTGTTCAAAGACATCACGCCACTGCTTCGCCACCCGGGGGGACTCGCGCTCGCCGTCGAACTCATGGCCAACCCATTTCGAGGTCAGGGTATCGATGCCGTGGTCGGCACCGAGTCGCGCGGCTTCATCTTCGGCACGGCCATCGCCCAGGCCCTCTCGTGCGGCTTCGTTCCCATTCGCAAAGCCGGCAAACTCCCCCGGGCCACGCACCAGGTGGCCTATGGCCTCGAATACGGCAAGGACACCGTCGAAGTCCACGTCGATTCACTCAAGCCCGGCGAGCGCGTGCTGCTCGTCGATGATCTTCTCGCCACGGGTGGCACACTCAAAGCCGCATGCGACCTCATCAAACGCCTCGAAGGCAATATCGTGGGAATTGCCGTCCTCATCGAACTCGTTGATCTCAAGGGTCGCAACATGCTCGAAGATCAGAGCCTGCTGCATGCCGTGATGGAGATGTAGGCGAGAAACCTCGCAGCGCACGCCACCGGTCCGAAGCACCAGCGAGGTTCACCTCTTCCTGCCTGATCCTTCCAAGCCGGAGCGGATGTGGCGCACCCGAACGCCTCGCTTGCGCATCGGACTGGTCGAATTACACGCCTGCCGCCGCCGGCTGGAACAAGTGTACCGCCATGCTGTTGTACTCGTGTGTCTCGGGGCCGAGCAGTCGCGAGTGGACGAAACTCGTATCCTCCAGCGGCCAGGCCGTGCGCAGCACCAGAAAACCGGATGGGTCCATGTGCGTGGCAAGCCGCGCCATCTGTTCGAGAATCTGCCCGCGCTGGCCGACATCGTCCGTCATCGCATACGGCGGATCGAGAAAGATCACGTGCGGCGGCCGGCGAATCCGCACAAGCAGCGCCGGGCTCAGCGCATCGCCAATCACGACCTCGCTGCGATCCCCGGCGCCCAGCGACTCGATGTTCTCTTTGAGCGTCTTGGCGCACACCCGGCTCTGTTCGACAAACAGGCAGTGCGCTGCGCCCCGGCTGATTGCCTCCAGACCGATTCCCCCAGCGCCGGCGAAGCAGTCAACGACCGCTTCATCCTCGAAATGCCCGCGAAGCAGATTGAAGACCGCTTCCTTCACACGATCGGTAATCGGCCGCGTTGGAATGTTCTGCGGTGGAGAAGCAAGGCGACGACTGCGAAACTCTCCAGAGATAATGCGCATGGTTCAGTGGCTTTCGATGTAGTTCAGCAGTCCATCAGGAAAGAGTGGATCGGGTCCGTTTCGCAATTGATCGATCGACACCCATTGCACGACATGCGCTGAGCCCCCCGGACCCGCCTCCGCAAATGAGAATGGTTCCACGCTCCGCATGGCCTCATCCGTGAATCGAGCCTCGTGCATGAGGATGATCTCATGCCCCGGGGAGCCGTTGAAGATGAAAAGATTCTCAAAGAGAATCGCGGGTGAGAGGATATCGATCGACTGGTCGATTTCTTCGCGAAACTCACGCTGAAGCGCCACGGCACTGGTTTCGCCGAAATGCACGCCACCGCCCAATGGCCGCCAGAACGTGCGCCCGGTTGCGGGGTCGCAACCCTGCGACAGAAAAACCCGATCGCCATCGCGGATCAACGCCAGCGAGAGGACTCGAATCTTCTGTTTGCCCTTTGAGTGGCCCATGGCAGCCAGTGCCCTTACGTGTCGCGCCGCACGGCGATGATGCTCAGCATCGGCGGCGTCAGAAAGGCGCTCGCCGGGTCAGCCGTGCAGTCCGCCCAGTGTTCGTTCCAGGCATCTGCATCCATCTTTGTGATCAGGCCCATGTCGATGAGCACCGGCAGGTAGTTAACAAAGAACGTAGTTGGCCACTGCCACAGCGCCGTGTCCGGTCGGGCCGCACGCACGAGTGGCTCAACGCGCCAGACGTCAAATCCCGCCTGCTTGAGCAGTTTGGGCAGTCGCTTGCCGACATCCGGATCGCCGCCACGCACACGCCAGCTCTGATCGACCGCCTCGACCACCTTTCGCACGACTGGCTTGGTCGGACAGATCGACACCCCGCGGTAGTAATAGTAATCCTGCAGCACGAACGCGCTCCCAGGCTTGAGCGCGCGGGCTACCGCCTTAATCACCTTGTCCGGCTGGCTGACAAAGCACAACACCCAGCGCACAAATGCACCGTCAAACGACGCCTCAGGCAGGTTCATCGTCTGCACGTCGCCGACCTGTGCTTCAACTTGCGGCAGGCCGATCGCCTCCGCGCGAGTTCGCAAGTGATTGATGAAGCGCTCGGACGTGTCGACCCCCAGCACGCGCCCCTGGGCGCCGACAAGTTGCGCCAGTTCCGTCGTCGCATATCCCGGCCCGCAGCCGACATCCAGCAGATGCTGGCCGGGACAAAACTTTGCCGCCTCCCATGCCTCCGCAGCCTGTCGCGACCAGAGCCGATGCTGGAAGCCGAGTCGGAGCAGTTCAGCGTCCTGCGTGCCCAGCACATACTCATTCGTCTCGCGTGGGGTAGTCACTTGGCGGCAGTCTCGATGGCGGTCGTCGATGTTGCTGGTTCGGGTGGATTCGTTTGCTCGCGGCCCTCTTCAGCCGTCCATTCATCAACGAGCGACTGGCCGCCAAGCAGCCGCTGCAGATTCTCGCACACGATGTTCGTCGCGCGTTCCCAGTAGCGCGGACTTACGCTGGCGACGCGCGGCGTAATGAACACGTTGGTCATTCTCCACAGCGGCGAACTCTCGGGCAGCGGCGCTGAATCAAACGAATCCAGCCCGGCGCCTGCCAGCCGACGACGCGAAAGCATCTCGACCAGTGCGACATCGTCGCACACCCGATTGTGGCTCACATTGACGAGCAGCGCCGACTTCTGGCAGTTCTCCAGCATGGCCCGGTTCAGCACGATGCGACGCACCGAAGTCGGCGGCACGGCCAGCACCACAACATCGCTGCGCCCAAGCAGTTCATCAAGGCGCTCAGGCGCCAGCATCTCATCCACTCCCCCGAATGGATTGTTGAGATCGCCCAGCGTCGCGATGATCTCGACGTCGAATGGCCGCAGTCGCTTGGCGATCGCCCGCCCCAGCGGCCCCATGCCGACGATTCCTACCGTCATTCCTTCGAGGTCCGCAATCGTGTTTGACAGGTCGTCGCTCGCCCAACTGTGGTCGAGTTGCGCGCTGTAGGCTTCATTCAGCCGACGCACCAGCGCCAGGATCAGCATTACCGCATGCTCGGCTCGTTGCGATGCCTGGATCGTCGACGCCGTGCAGATTCGTACGCTCGACGCGGTCAATCGAGGCAACTCGATGCGCAGGTCCGGCGTTGTCGAGGTCAGCTGGATCCATCGCAGCGACTTGCCGTGCCGCGCGAAATCCTCATCGCTCAGCGGAAAGCCCACGAGATACTGCGTCTCAGGCAGCAGTGACAGCAATTCGGCCCGGCGGTCCACGGCTCGCACCCGGATCGCATCACTCACGCCCGCAATCTGGTCCACCAGGCGCGAAGGCAGCTTCCACCCCGACGATTCGCTGAACACGGCAACAGTGAGATTGGCGGTATGCGGCATGGTGCAAGCAGCTGGCCCGGCAGCGGCCCCCAGAGTCTGATGGACCTGATCTTAGGCTCTGCTCTTCGTGCGTCGTTCGCATTCCCCCGTGCCCGAATGCGGCGCGATCCGCTTCCGCGCCCGCGTATGATCCGCAGACGCACGTCCGAACAACCGCCTTCGATCACCAATTCGAGATGCCCATGCCCTGCGAATTCAAAACCGCTGAACTCCCCAACGGCCTGCGACTCGTCGCCGAGGTCGATCCCCAGTCCTACACCGCCGCGGCTGGTTTCTTCGTCCGCACCGGAAGCCGTGATGAGCGGGCCGAGTTCATGGGTGTCAGCCACTTCCTCGAACACATGATGTTCAAGGGCACGCCGCGCCGCAGCGCCGACGACGTGAATCGCGAGTTCGACGAACTCGGCGCTAACTACAATGCCTTCACCAGTCAGGAGATGACCGCCTTCTGGGCTCACGTCATGCCCGAGTATCTCGCGCCCGCCCTCGACCTGCTCGCCGACATCATGCGACCCGCCCTGCGCGAGGAGGACTTCCAGACTGAGCGCGGCGTGATCCTCGAAGAAATCGCCATGTACGCCGACATGCCCTTCTGGCGACTCTACGAAGCCTCCATGGAGCACTACTACCAGGACCACCCGCTCGCCTACCGCGTGCTCGGCACCAACGAAACCATCGGCAATCTCCAGCGCGATGCCATGGCCGCCTACTTCAACGACCGCTACTCCGCCGACAACACCGTCCTCGCACTGGCCGGCAATCTCGACTTCGACGCCACCGTCGACGCTGTGGGCCAGTGGTGCGGCACATGGAAACGCACCGACACCAAACGCCACTACGGCGACCTGCGTCTCGGCGACCATCACTTCACCCTCGATGACCCCAACGCCAATCGCCACTACATGCTCATGATCGCCCCGGCCCCGGCCGCCGATGACGATCGCCGCTACGCCGCGTCGATGCTCGCCAACCTGCTCGGCGATCAGGAAGGCTCGCTGCTCTACTGGGCCCTGGTCGAACCCGGCATCGCCGAAGAGGCGCAGGTCGGCTTCGACGGCCGCGATAAAGTCGGCGAGTATTACGTCTTCGCCTCCTGCCCGCCCGAGCGCGCGACGCAGGTCGAAGAGATCGTCAATGATCAGATCACGCAGTGCCTCGATCTCGTAACCGAAGATGATCTTGTGCGCCTGCGCAACAAGACGGCGACCTCGGTGACCATCGCCGGCGAACGCCCCGCCGGCCGCATGAAACGCCTCGGCCGCGTCTGGACCTACCTCCAGCGCTACTCAACGCTCGAAGAAGAACTCGCCAAGATCCAGGCCGTCACGCTCGATGATGTCCGCGCCGTCTACGAAGCGTTCCCGTTCAAGCCGCGCACCATCGGGCATTTGCGGCCGGTGGGGGCCGGAGCCAGTTAGTCGCGCCCCCTGGGGCTCAGGCAGATCAGAGGTGGGAGAGCGTGGGCGGCAAGCCCGGCGTAGCGGTAAACTCGCCGGGCGGCGGATTCCCCGAATTCTCGCAAATCCACCGCGGGTCCGCTTTTCCCCCCGTGCCTTGCATCAGGATCTGGTAGATTGTGCATAGTCAGAATGGTGTCCGTCTTGTCGGCACGCCCCATCCAAGCCGTGGATCATCCTGACGCACTCGCTCCTCCAGCCACGGTTTGACGCAGGGGGGGGCCAATTGAATCCATCTTCAATAGCAGCACAACTATTGCAGGAGGTCCACAATGAGTTCCAGCCAGCGATGCCCGAGAGTGCCCCGAAGGGTGGCGGTAATGGTGATTCCTGCGTGCGCGTTGATCCACGCGGTGTGCTTCCCCGTCACGGTTTGGGCTCAGGTGGAATCGATACGCTACCCGTTCTCACTTGTGCGCCTTCCTGCGCTCGGTGGTGATTCTGGATCCGTAGTCGCATCCAATCTTCGCGGCCGCTTTGTCGGCGCGGCCTGCCTGGGCGGTAACCAGGAACAGCATGCGACCTTATGGGATAAACACGGCGCGCACGATCTGGGAACGCTCGGCGGTCGATGGAGTGGAGCCGCTGCAATCAACAGTCATGACTGGATGGTTGGATGGTCCTGTAGGGAGCCGGGTGAAGACATATCGCAGCGGTATCCGGTTCTGTGGCGTGATGGGCGGATGATCGCGCTCGGTACACTCGACGACGACTACGGAGACGCAACTGCCATCAACGATTCAGGTCAGATCGTCGGCGTTTCGTACTCGGCGGGGTCGCCATATCATGCGATTCTATGGGATCGCGGTCGTGCGCTAAGACTGCCGAGCCTGTCCGGCCAATCGGACCAGCCGCTGGCCATCAACACTGCCGGCCTGATCGTCGGTCAGGCCATTTCCTCGACGTACGGTGCATGGCGACCAGTGCTCTGGGACGAGTCGGGTGTCCATGATCTTGGAACACTCCAAAGTAACAACACCGGCCGCGGCTGGGCTTCCGATATCAATGAGGCCGGCTATGTCGTCGGCAACGCAACCGGGGAGCGATATTCGAGTCGCGCCTTCATCTGGTATGAAGGGAAGATGCGCGACCTGGACCCCGGGGGCGATCGTGACATGGTGGCGCTGAGCATCAACAATCGCAATGAAGTCATCGGGCAATCAGGGCCAGAGTCGTTCTACTGGAGTGAGCAGCACGGTGTCAGATGGTTGAGCGATCTGGCTCCGCCACAGTCGGTGTGGATCCAGATCTGGGCCCGCGACATCAATGACGCATCTGAGATCAGCGCCTCCGCGCGGCTTGGGAATAACGGGATCGGAACGGCGTTCTGCCTCTTCCCGGTTCATCCGACGATTGAACTGAGACGGGCTCTCCCGGGTGTTGCAGGTCGCTCTAACGCGTTCGTCACTTCCGGGGCCACTCCCGGTGCAACTGTGGTCTTCTATTATGGCCTCCATGGCGGTGGAACGTTCATCGCAGGATGTTCGCCAAGACTCAACACACTGCAGATTGACGATCCGCAACTGCTCGGAACCGCTATTGCGAATGAAGATGGCCGAGCGGTCATTACCCACTACGTGCCACCGAGTCTCCATGGACAGACGGTGCTGATCCAGGCTGTGGTGCGCGGCGAATGCGCCATCAGCGAATTGGTGGTCCAGCGATTAGATTAAGCGTGGCTGCTCGCCCCGCCTTACTTCGTCCTTACCGCCATGTAACGGCAGAGTTCGACGAGAGTGGGCGCCGCAGTTGGACAAGACGATTGGTTGGTGAAGGAATAATCAGTTCCTCAACAAAGTGAGATTCTACATGTTTTTGAACCAGCCCGCCTGTGACCAGAATCCCGGCATCGACTGGGAGACCTACATCGCTGGATGGCACTCGGCACAATTCGACAACGAAAGCCAATTCGGCCTGTATCTCGTTCTCAACTACATCTGGTCCCACCCAGGTCAGTTCACGGTGGCTTGCTACGGAAGCACGCTGCAGGGGTCATCCCCGCAGCCGCTCTATGACCTCCCCGCGCTCCGGGCCCAGAACGTCTGCGATGCATTCATCACAGACCCCGATGAGATCACTCCGCTGGCGGGGTACTATGAGAACGCGGCAGGATCGACGGGGTTCCAGATCAACCTCTTCAATCCCCACGAAGATGAGTGCGCCGTCTGCGGCGGGAATTGAGTTACAAGCGTCGGCGGGTGGCGAGAGCCACCCGCCGAGTTCCTTACAGGTCGACGAGAAGGGGCCATACATGAATCAGCTCGCTATCTCTCCCGTACTGCTCTGCACTGGTGCGGCCCTCACCTATTCGATATCCCAGCCGTGCTTCGCTCAATCCCAACCGTGGCCTCCGCCGTACGCCGTCTTTGAATTATCGCCGCTGGGCGGAGAGCACAGTCAGGGCTGGGATGTGAGCGAGCGCGGTGATGTCATCGGCGGCGCCTTTCTCCCGAGCAATGTGTTTCACGCGACGGTGTGGCGTGATGGGCAGAGTCCGATCGATCTCGGCACTCTGGGCGGCGAGCTCAGCGAGTGTCGCGGTATCAACTCGAATGGTTGGATCGTCGGCAAGGCACAGGCGCCGGGCCAGACCGGCTACGACAACAGCGCCTTCCTCTGGCGCAACGGCCAGATGATCAATCTCGGCTACCTCGCGGACGGGGATTTTTCCGAGGCGTATGGCATCAACGATCTCAATCAGATCGTTGGCTGGTCGAGTCTCGATACCTCCAGCTTTCCCGTGTATCGCGCCTTTATCTGGCAGAATGGCGTCATGTCGGAACTGCCGATTACCGGGGAATTCCGCAGCAGCGAGGCCATCGCGATCAACAACGCGGGGCTGATCGTCGGACAGGCGTCCAGTTGGGAGCACGGGTGGCGCCCCGTCGTCTGGGAGAACGGCCAGATCATCGACCTCGGCACCTTCCGCCCCGACAACGGTGGTGTGGGCATCTGCATTGACTGCAATGAACTCAATGATGTGGTCGGATACACCGCTCGCGAGGATTACTTCACTTACCAGGCGTTCATCTATCGCGATGGCGTCGTGGAGCCCCTGCCGGAGAAGCGTCGCTGGAGGAATTCTTACGCGTGGTCAATCAACGACAGCCGCGAAATTGTCGGTGCGTGTCGCGTTGTCGAGCAATTCGGAAATGAGGACATCGGCTGCATCTGGCAATGGCAGCAGCCGCCGCAGTACCTGCACGATCTCATCCCCCCGAAGTCCAACTGGTTCATCGGGAGCGCCATCCACAACAACGACGCCGGACAGATCACGGGCACGGGCGTTCGCGTTGACAACCCGGATTACACAAAGGGTTATCTCCTTACCCCCGTCCATCCCACGATGGAACTGAGTGAACCCAGCCCTGGCCTTGTAAACGCCGACAACACACTCACCGTCACCGGCGCCACGCCCGGCTCACGCGTCACCTTCATCTACTCCCGCCACGGCGGCGGCACCGCCATCCCCGGCTGCACACTCCAGACCAACTGCCTCCAGCTCGACGCGCCCAAAATCATCGGCCGCGTCACCGCCGACGAAAACGGCACTGCTTCCGTAACCGCCTTCGTCCCCCGAATCGCCACCGGCGAAACGGTTCTCATCCAGGCGTTCGTCAGAAGCGAATGCGCCATCAGCCAACTTGTTGTGCACCAGTTTGAGTGAGCGGTCGGCCGCGGCGCAGCCTTACTTCGTCCGCACCGCCATGTAACGGCAGAGTTCGACGAGGGTGTGCGCCGCGTCGCCGAAGGGCTCGATGGACTCGATCGCCTCGCGGCAGAGACGCTCGGCAAGTTGCTTGGATTCGTCCAGACCCAGAATCGACGGGTAGGTCAGCTTGCCGGCCGCCTCGTCCTTGCCCGATCGCTTGCCCAGGTGCTCAGCGGACTGCGTCACATCAAGAATGTCATCCACCACCTGGAAGAGCAGGCCGATCGCTTCGCCATAAGACGTCAGCGCGGCCAGTTGGGCATCCGTCGCGCCCGCCGTGATCGCCCCGAGGCGACACGATCCGCGGATCAAAGCGCCCGTCTTGGCATGATGAATCGATTCGAGCCGCTCCAGCGGCGTCAGGCCCTCGACAAAACCGCCGAGGGTGTCGAGCGTCTGGCCTGCGATCATCGCCAGCGTCGCCGCAGAAAGTTCATCGATCAGCCGGCAGCGAACGTCGGCATCGGCCACGCTCCGGGCAATGTGCAAATACGGCAACGTGGCCAGGGAGTCGCCGGCAAGAATCGCCATCGCGTCCCCGAACTTGATGTGGCAGGTCGGCTGGCCCCGCCTCAGGTCATCATCATCCATCGCGGGCAGGTCGTCGTGGACAAGGCTGAAGGCGTGGATCATCTCGATCGCCGCCGCAGCCGGCAGGGCCTGCTCCTGCCGCCCCCCGACCGCCTCGCAACTGAGCAGCACGAGCATCGGCCGCAGCCGCTTGCCCCCTTGGAGCAGGGAGTAGGACATCGCCTGCGCAAGATTTGCCGGAACGTCCGTCTCGGCCACGACGCGAGCCAGGTAGGCATCGATGGATGCGACGATCGATGCGTGAATGGCAGGCGGGGCCGAAGGGGTCATGCAGGCTGCTCCGTAGGCGTCTGGAAACATGGTCGAAATCCTAGACGCGCCGAGCCGCGCCCGTGGGCCGTTCTTCCCCTGCCGCCATGCGGAAATCTCCATCGGCGCACGGCATTCGGCCGACGAACAGCCCATGCGCACTCAGTCTCTCGCGTCTCCAGATCACTCTGCCACGCCCATCCGTTGCGTGCTCATCGGCACCGCCGGAACCATCGGGCAGGTGGCCCGCCAGTTGGCGCTGCTCGACGACGCGGCCCGGCCGCAGGTGGTGGGGGCCCTTCTGTGGCGCGACGCGGATGAATCTGTCCGGCAATCGCTGCTGGTCTCAGGCGTAAGGATCCTCGGTCTCGCCCACGAGATCGAGGAGCATGTCCGCCCCGGGCAAATCGACTCCGTCATCATCTCCCTGCCGGCTGCCATGTCCGAGGCCGTCGCCGCGCTGCGCACCAGCGTCCGGCGTCTCGGTGTGCCGGACCGCTTCTTCCCGACGATCGAAGATCAACTCGCCGGCATCGGGCCGCGCAGCCAGATCGAAATCAACGTCGCCGATCTCATCGGCCGCAGCCCGCATCGCATCGATGAGCAAGCCATCAACAAGGTCATCGCCGGCCGCGTCGTGCTCATCACCGGCGCGGGCGGCTCGATCGGCTCTGAACTGGCCCGCCGCTGCGCCCAGTTCCACCCCGCCGAACTTGTCCTCATGGAGCGATCCGAAAACGCGCTCTTCGAGATCGACCGCCAGATCGCGCGTCTCGCGCCAGGTCTGCGCCGCCGGGCCGTGCTGCAAGATGTGACTGATGCGCCGCGCACGCTGGCGCTCTGCAACGAGATCAAGCCGCAGATCATCTTCCATTCGGCTGCCCACAAGCACGTGCCCATGATGCAGGATCACCCCAACGAGGCGATTCGCAACAACTTCTTCGGCACCGTCGCGATTGCCGACGCCGCTGCGGCCTGTGGCTGCGAGCGCTTCGTCATGATCTCGACCGACAAGGCCGTCAATCCCACGTCGATTATGGGCGCCACCAAGCGACTCGCCGAGCTGTATGTCCAGCACATGAATCAGCAGCACAGCCAGACCATCTTCCGCATGGTGCGATTCGGAAACGTTCTGGCCTCGTCAGGATCCGTCCTGCCAACCTGGGCGGACCAGATCCGCCAGGGCGGCCCGGTAACCGTGACCCATCCGGACATGACGCGCTACTTCATGACCATCCCCGAGGCGGCGTCGCTGGTCATCCAGGCGGCCGCGCTCGAAGACCGCAAGGGCGGCGAAGTGCTGCTGCTGGATATGGGACAACCGATCCGGATCCTCGATCTCGCCAGGCGCTACATCCAGGCGCATGGCCTCGAACCATGCGTCGAAGATCAATCCCGCACATCGGGCGCCAAGCCTCACGGCGGTCATATCTCCATTATCTTCACTGGCATCCGCCCCGGTGAAAAACTCTTTGAAGAACTTGCGTGTCACGGCGAGTCGATGCTCCCCACCAGCCATCCCGGCATTCACATCTGGACCATGCAGCCGCCCGACGCGGTCCAGGTGCAACACCTCACGCGCGCCTTGCGAAACTGCTGCGAACAGGACGACGCCGCGCGGGCCGACGCGACAATCCGCTCGCTACTCCCCGAGATGGCGCAACAGCCGGTAATCCCCGCAACGATCCCGATGCGACGCGCCGAATCGCGCGTGGCATGAACTCAGTTCATCCCTTCGTCCAATCGGTCGATAGCGACAACGCGGCTGGGGGTTCGACGAACCGATTCGTCGGCTTCCGCTTATCGGCCGCGGGAGACGACGGAGATGGAAGTTCGACGGACCAATCGATTCGGCTCGCGACTGCGCATCGTCATCGAGACCAACGCGGCGCGCGACAAGGCCGAGGTGCTCCTCGCCAGTCTCCTCAACGCGCAGCAGGCGGTTGATCGCCAGGAGCCGCCGCCCTTTTCAGGCCGCATCGTCAGTCGCCAGAGCATGGACCAGGCGATCAGTTCCACCAAGCGGCTCATCGCATCGCTCAATCAGGCATTGGAGATGGCGCAGACCGACCTGCGCGATGCCGACCTGGCGCTGCTTGATGAACTCGACGACTGACCGAACTACCGATTCGCATCGCGCGGGTTGAGCGCGCCGCCGATGCGGTGGCCGCCGGTGCCGCGCGGCGAGACGCTGACGCTGATGGTCGTGTCTTCGCGAATCTGGTCGTAATTGAACCCGAAGATGATGTCCATCTGCGCCGTCTTGCGAATCAGCTCGAGATTCGTGCTCTGTGCATCATCGCGATTCAGATCAAATGTCACCGAGCCGCGGAACTGGTACAGTGGCGTCAGCGTGTACCCCAGACCGACTGTGAGCAGGTCGGAGTTGTCCGCCTCGGCATAACGCAGATCGGTGTACGAGTACAGATCGCGCGAGTGATCGAGACGATACCCCACTGCACTGCGGGCGATTGAGCCTTCGTCCAGGTCGTAGATGAGGTTGCCCGCCAAGGCGAAATGATCGCTCACCAGCCACATGAAGTCGCCGGCGAAGTGGTCGCCAAAGCGGGACAGTTCCGGGCGATAGTCGAAGTAGCGCGGCACCGAATAGTCGCCCTGCGTTTCAGCCCCGGTGAGTACGAAATCGGTATCCAGCGTGAACACGTCCACGCTGCGCCATCGCCCAGGACCCCCGCGCTGCGTCTGCCACGTGTTACGCATCCCCACGCGCATCACGCTGCCCGTCGAGATGCCTTCGACATCGAGGTCGTAGATCGGATAGTCGCCCGGTCCGGCGTCGGAATCGGCCGAGAAGAACGTCACACTCGGCTCGATGATGTGCCGCAGTCGATGCAGGTCGAACAGCCGGCTCTCGACCGTGTTATCCACGCGCGAGAACTGTGTGGCGATCCGAACGCCGCCACCGCCGAAGTACCGCAGGTCTTCCGCCTGCCGGCTGAATTCGCTGAAGTCGTTGTCATACGCCGTGAAGCGACCGACCACGAACGGCACGATGCGGAAGATGCCCAGCTGCATCGGGTACGTCAGTTCCTGCCGTGTTGTGAAGCGGTTGACATAATCCTCGCGATAGCCGGCCATCAGCGCCGCAGCCGACAGGTTCGTCGAGGGCGGCATGCCAAAACCCGCCTGGCCCTGGCCGATCTCACGCAGCGTGTAATCCGGAAAACTCAGTCGCATGCGACTCAGCTGGTACTCGCTCGTCCACGTCATGCGGCCGTCAAACAGGCTGTCGGCGTAGCGGTAGTAACCCAGCTCAGGCACTTTCTCGACAAGGTACCCCTGAGCCTGCAGCAGGTCTTCGTTGGCAATGATGTTGTTCAGGTCATACTTGATGTAGGCTTCGAACGCCCAGTTGTCGCGCTGCTGGCGGGCGAACAGTCGCGTCTGGTACTCGCGCCGTTCTTCGGCGTCACCGTCGTAGAACGAATCGACGAAGTTCGGATCGGAGATGTACGAGAACTCACTGATCACGACCCAGTCGTCGGGCAGTCGGGCATAATGCGACCACGTCGCGATGCCGCGCGTTTCGTTGTCGACGTTGCGCTTGGCGCCGGAGGACAGTTTGTCCTCGCCATCGTCCTGGATCAGGTAGCCAAAGAATCGCCCGCGCGAACTGGCCGTCTTGTAGGCCACGTCGAGTCCGACGGCCGGGCCGCGCTCGCCATAGTAATCCAGCAGCAGGCTCGCATCACTCTGGAAGGGTGTTTCCCAGCCCATGATGCCCAGCAGATCCCACTCGGTCTTGATGGTCGCGCCGTTCTGTCCGCTCGCGCCGACCGTCACCTGGCGCAGCGGCACATCCTCCACCCGCCCCTTGTACCCCGGCAGCCAGAAAATCGGCACATCACCCACTCGCAGTGTGGCGTTGCGCACGTTGACGTAGTCCTGCGCCTCGCGCGTCGCGGGATTCTCTCGCTTCTGCAGCGTGACCGTGCCTGCGCCTATGGCCACGTGCGGCGTGTAGAACTCGCTCGTCGAGATGCGCACCTTGTCAGCCTGCCATTCGTTGCGCGTCGTCTGGCGAATCTCTTCGGCCCGCATGTAGATCGGGACCTTCGCCTCTTCGCTGTACGTTCGCACCAGCCCGTCGAGCACGATGGCGCGGTTCGTGGCAAACTCGTAGTACACGCGCGGCCCGCGCATCGTGTAGCGACCATCCGTGGCCACGACATTGCCTTCGAGGTAGATCCCGCGCACCGCATCCGCGCTGAGCTGCTGTTGCTGCAGTTGTTCCGGCGCGATCGGGTCCGTGAAGAGTACGGCCCGATCAGCTGTCAGCGTGAGTTGCCGCGGCTCTCGCTCGGGAGGACGCACGCTCAGTTCCATGTACTGCACCACGAGATTGTCGCGCAGGGTGATCGTGCCTTCCGAGCCGTCGTCGCTGATGTGGTACTCGAGCCGACCGTCCATCCGAAAGGCGATCGTCGCCTCGGGCGGAATACCGACCTGCGGCCGGAAAAAGTCGAGCGGCGGTCCACCGGGCTGGCTCGGCTTGGGCTGCTCGATCAGCGCGGGCTTTTCAGGCGGCGCAATGCGTTCGACCTGCATCCCCGGCGCCGGAGCCTCACCCTGCTTGGCGAGATGGCTGAGCAGCCGTACTTCGCCACGATCCAGAATCTCCGGTGGGATGGTTTCGATGTTCTCGTTGAAGTCATCGCATTGCAGGCTGACCTTTCCGTTGATCGCCGCCGTGATGAGCAGTTGGTCGCCTTCAGAACTCATGCCCGAAGGTCGGGCGACGGTGCTGACTTTCTCAAGGTAGAGCGCGATCTCGCTGACCGTCACTCCGTCGCCCTCGTCGTGACGGTTGATCCAGCCGATGGCCCGCTCAGCGGTGAATTCGTACGGGCCGACCTTGGCCGACACCCAGCCGTCAAGGTAGATCCGCTGCACTTCGCCTTCGCGCCAGATCGTGGCGCGAAGTGACGAAAGGGTGGCGTCGCCATCCACGGGAGCGAGGCCGACGCCCTGCAGTGAGATCGCTCGTGATCCCATGCCGGGGCCGATGGGCTGGGCTTCCAATCCGGAGGTCGAGCCGACTTCTCGCAATTCGCCCGCCCGAGTGGCGGTTGCGGCCGAGAAGCATGGCGCTGTCGCTGCCAGAGCGATCAAGAGACGCTGCACCAGAATGGAGGCTTGCATCACACCCACCAGCGGCGATCATACCGAAAGGGCCTCGGACCGGCAACCTCCCGCCACGGATCGACTTGAGGCATTCCTGCGGCCGCCGGCGGCGATCGACCGTTTAATCAGCAGAGAACATACCCCATGCCCGGCAGCGGGCGGAACCGAACATGACGATCGCATTCCTCGAATGGCAAAGCGCGACGATGCTCTGGGCTCTGGCCGGCGTCACGCTGCCGATCGTCGCTCACCTGCTCAGCCGGCGCGGCTCGCAGCGCATTGCCCTGCCCACCGCCCGCTTTCTGGCCATAGCCCAGGCCCAGCGTGGCCAGCGTCTGCGCCTCTCGCAGAGGCTCCTGCTGTTGCTCCGGATCGCGATCATCGCACTCATCGCCCTGGCCTTCGCCCGGCCGGGATGGCGGGAAGGGAGTCGGGAGAGCGCGGCGGATGGTTCCGATGAAGTTGTGATCATTCTCGATGCATCAGCATCGATGGGACGGACAATTGATGGCGCTACGCCGTTCGCCGGCGCTGTGAGCCGCGCGGGAGAGATCCTCGATTCACTCGATCCCGCGAGCGATCGCGTCGGTCTCATCATCGCCGGCGTCACCAATGAACCCGCCTTGCCGCGACTGACGGGCAACTTTCCCGCATTGCGCGACGCGCTTGATGAGTTGCAGCCGACGCTGGGTTCCGCCGACCTCGCGGAGGCCGTGCGCCTGGCCAACCGCCTGCCGGGAGCGCGCGTTGACCAGTCTGGTTCACAAACCGCGCCCGTGCGTCGGATCATCCTGCTCACGGATGCCCAGGCGAAACACCTTGACGATCTGCAGGGAGTGGCGCGCGCGATCGCCTCGTGTGACCTCTCCATCGAATCGGTTGCCGGCGAAGCCGAAGTCGACAATCTCGCCATGACTTCCATGTCCGTTGGGCCCGCCCGACCGACGCAAGGCCGTCCATTCACGGTCAGCGCGACCGTGGCCAATCACGGTTCGCATGCAGCCACGATCGAAGTAGAATGCAACGTTGAACCCGGCGCGATTGCTCCGCGACCAGCGCTGGTCACGATTCTTCCCGACTCCATTGCCACGGTGGTATTTGCGTGCGAAGCGACCCAGGCGGACGCGATGAGCCTGAGCGTCTCAATCCCATCCGATGCGTTGGAAGCCGACAACGCCATGGCCGCGACGGTATCGATTCGTGAGAGCACTCGCGTGCTACTCGTGACTGCCGCGCCACCCCGGCCGCGCGACACTGCGTCGTATCTCTCCGCTGCAATCCACCCCGACGACGAGTCGCCGTACACAGTTCAGCGCGTGAATGCCTCGCAGGACAGTGCCGATCCCGTCCCGTGGAACGAACTTGACGCGATCATTCTCTGCGAGTCGGGCCGCCTGTCACTCGACTGGCTCGCACGACTCGACCAATTCGTCCGCGGAGGCGGTGCACTGTGGTGGATCGTCGATTCAAACGATGCAGCGGCATCAACAGACGTTTTTGCGTCCATTGACGCCGATGCCCCGGGGTTGCCGCTGGTTATTGCCAACCTGCTCCCTGAGCCGCGGCCGACCGTGTGGGGCAGCGCCGATTCCCTCCACGAAGCGCTGGCGTCCTTCGACGGCCCGGCTCTCGGTTCGTTGCTCGGCGTGCGGCATCGTCGGTTCGCACAAGCGAACGCAGCGCCGGGAGCCGCCGTGCTCATTCGCGCCGACGATGGCTCACCCATTGTGGCGGCTGGCCCGATCGGGCGCGGCCGCGCGCTCATGTTCAACGGTTCACTTGCTCGCGATTCGACCGAACTCACCCGCCGCCCGCTCTTCCCGGCGCTCGTTCATGAGTGGATGGCCTGGCTCGGCGCCAGCGAGCGGCCGCTGGCCGTGCTGCATCCCGGCCGCGATGCGATCATCGACTTGCCCGACCGAGTTGGAACTGCGACCGCTGTCCGCGTCGAGCCAGACTTGCCGCACACGGAGATCATCAATGAATCTCGACGGCTCATCCACTTCGATGAGTTGACCACAGTCGGTGACCTGCGCGTGCTCGATGTCGCTACGGGTCGCTGGCTGGCCGGAGCGAGTGTAACAATCGACCCTCGTGAGTCAGATCTGCGCGCTGCCGACACCGGGACCATGGCATTTCTGGAGAGTGCGCCGGATCGGGAGAGGATTCAAACGCCGCAACGCGCTGGAGCGAGTGATCTGCCGCGTGGTGCAGGTCGACTGATCGAGTTCTGGCCTTGGCTGCTGCTCGCCGCCGCTCTCAGCGCCATCGCCGAAGGTTCCATCACGCTGATCGCCGCGCGGCGGGAGGCGCAGACATGATTGCCGCCGCCTCGCTCCCCTCCATGACTCTGGCGCCGGTGCTCCACCCGCTGCTGATCGTTCTGGTCATTATCACCGCCGCCGCGCTCGGCATCGGCGCCATGCGCTTCAGCGCTGCGATGATCTGGCCGCCAAGGCTGGCGCGGCTGCACGTCGGCGTCTGCGCGACGATTCGCCTTCTTGCTCTGGCCATGCTGCTCGCGCTGCTGCTCAATCCTGTCAGTCAGCGCCCGGGGCAAACGCAATTCGAGCGCCACGCCGTCACCCTCCTGGTGGACACTTCTTCGAGCATGTGCGTCAATGATGAATCCGATGGCGGCGAATCGTTCTCGCGCCTCGATCGGCTGCGCCAGCATTGGCTCACTCCGACCTTTCTCGACCAACTCGCCCGCCAGGCCGACGTGCGACTCCAAGCCTTCGATGCCGAATCGCGCCTGCTGCCCGCCGAGGCGCTCGACAGCCTCGCTGCCACAGGTAGCGAGACGCGACTGATCGACGAGCTGCGCGACACGATCCAGCACGCCGACGCGGCGCTGGGCTCAATCGTCCTCCTCACGGATGGTCGCGATACGACCAGCGCTGTGGCGTCAACGATCTCGTCGCTCGCCCGCGCCCGCGGCATCGCCGTCTCCAGCGTCCCCGTCGGCACCACCGCCCAGCAACCCGATCTCAACATCCGCCTGACCGCCGACCATGCCTTCGTCCACGATGGCCAGTCCACCACTCTGCGCGGCGAGATCAACCAGGTCGGTCTCGAAGGCCAGCACGTCACGGCCGTTCTCGAACGCAATGGTGAGCCGATCGATAGCGCTGCGATCGTCCTCGGCGCCGAGCCGGCTCGACTCAGTTTCAACGTGACACCGACCGCGCCGAACGATGGAGCACCTGCGTCAGAGATGGTTTCGCTCTGCGAGTTTCGCCTGCGCGTGGAGCCGCTGATCGCCGAAAGTCGCACCGACAACAATCAGAGTTACGCGTTCGTCCAGATCACCCGGCAGCACATTCGCATCGCACTCTTTGAGAATGAGCCCTATTGGGATACCAAGTTTCTCATCGACGCTCTGCGCAGCGCGGCCGAGATCGATCTCACGACGATCATCGGCATCGGACGGCGCGAGGAGATCACCCGCTACGTCAGCGAAGAACCGGATGAACCCGCCGGACCGCCCACCGCGCCCGCAACCATCGAAGATCTGAGCCGCTACGACGTCGTCATCCTCGGGCGCGGCATCGAACGATGGTTCCCCGGCGAGAAAGCCGAAACACTTGTAACCTATCTCGCCGACCACGGCGGCAGCCTCGTGCTCGCGCGCGGCCGGCCCTTCGGTGACGATACCGCGCGCGGTGTCGCCGCTGCCGCCGCGCTTGATCCCGTCGTCCCCGTCCAGTGGGGCGAGGACAAAATCAGCGCCGGCCACCTCCGCGCTGCCCGCTCCATGTCCGTCGGCGATCCACTCAGTTTCGAAGGTCTCGGCGATACCGATCTCATCCTCTCGCAGATGCCCGGCATGATCGCCCAGACACGCATCGAAAACGAACGAGCCGCGTCGATCATCTGGGCCCGTTCCGATGCGACAGACCAGCAGGGCGCCTTGCCCGCTGCTGTCGCCACGCAGCAGGTCGGCCACGGCCGCATCCTCGCGATTCTTGTCGATGGCTTGTGGCGCTGGGCCCTGCTGCCGCCCAACGATGCAGACTTCGATCCCGTCTTTCCACTCTTCTGGACCCGCGCCGTGCGCTGGCTTGCAGGTGGCGGCGAACTGCTGCCCGGCCAGTCCATCGGCCTCTCACTCAGTCGCCTCAACGTGCAGCCGCATCAGAATGTCGAGATCACCGTGCAGACGCGATACATCGATGCATCGCGATTCGATCCGACGATCACCGTCATCAAACCCGACGGCGTGGAGCAGACGCTCGAAGCAAGCCCGACCAACGAATCAGCCACGCGCCTCACCGCGCAGTACACGCCACTCGATGAAGGGCTCTACTCAGTGCGCCTCGAGGCGCCGGGCATGTCGCCGCCGACGCTTACGAGTCGATTCGTCGTACACGATCCCAGTCGCGAGCGGCTGGATCTCTCCGCCGATCATGCGCCGCTGATCGCCATGGCGCACGCCACCGGGGGCCAGATGTACGATGCGTCCCATCCCGAAGCGTTGCTCGACCATCTGCGCGCCGAAGCCATCGCCGCGGAAACCGAGCCGGTCACCGAACCAATCTGGGATCGGACCTGGGTACTGAGCCTGTTGCTGGCGCTGCTCGCAGCCGAGTGGTTCTGGCGCCGCGCCACCGGGCAGTTGTAGTCCCGACCAGACCGAAGCGCCAGCGAGGACGAACCCCACCGCCGCGCCCCGAGCAAACCACACTCGCGCTACCGCTTCGCGCCATTTAATAAAACGACACAGTCGTCCCATCGTTCCACGTTCGGCTCGGCTGCGCCGCCGCCTGCTCCATGCCCCACAGCGTGCGCTGCGCCGGCGTCGCACTGCACAGCGAGAGCCAGTGATGTGGTTTGGTTCCCGCGGGTCTGATCGCTTCGCGATCCGATTCGCCCCAATGCGCCAGCACCTGCCGCCACGCATGGTTCCAGTGCCACATGCGCAGGTGGATCGGATCAAAGCCGTACCATCTGCCGCTTTGTTCGGCGATCTTCACGCCGCTGCACTTGGCCATCGTCCGCATCTTCTCATCCAACACGCCAATGGCTTCGTGCATCATCTCATAGGTCAGCGGCTTGGTCGGAAAGTACAGCCGGCGAAACAGATGAAACCGCTTGCGCCCAAGCCGCGCAATGCTCTCCAGCGGCAGAGACGTCATCACGATCCGCGCATCATGCGCCCGCAGATGCGCCACCGCCTCGGCCAGCCACCGCGCGATCGTCTCAGGATCCACGCAATACGCCACATCGTTGCCCACGTCCGTCACCAGCGCATACGTCGGCCCGCTCTCCGACTTCTCCAGCGCTTCCCAGAGATCGCTTTCCAGAATGCCCGGCAGACCCCGGCCCAAAATGCGGCTCCACTGTCCGTACGATCGGCCGTGCCCCAGAGCGATATACATGTCGCAAGGCTGCCCCACCTGCCGGCGCGCAAGCTGGGTGATCGTCGAAATCCCCAGCGTCAGGTTGCTGGCCCCGAGCAAAACCACGCGGGGTCGCGACCCGGTTTGCCCTTGCTGGTCCACCGCAGGCATGGGCCATTCTAGTGGGCCGGGGTATCCTCACACAGGCCTCACAATCCCCCATTGGAAAACCCCACCATGAGCGACCTCGACACCCTCTTCGAACGAATCGCCGCCGGCGAAATCCCCTCGCACCGCGTCTACGAAGACCAGCACGTCTTCGCTTTCCTCGACATCAATCCCCTCAGTCGCGGCCACACGCTCGTCATTCCCAAAAAGCGCTACGTCAAACTCGACGAGTTGCCCGAAGACGTCGCCGTCGCGCTGGGCAAGGCGCTGCCGCGCATCGCCAAAGCCGTCATCACCGCCACCGGGGCCACCGCGTACAACGTCCTCCAGAACAACGGTCGCCCCGCAGGCCAGGCCATCCCGCATGTCCACTTCCACATCATCCCCAAGTATGCCGACGGCTCAGGCCTGCCCCACAGTTGGCCCGCTCGATCGCTGGACAAAGAGCAAGCCCCGAAACTCGCCCAGGCCATCGCCCAACATCTCAGCTGATTCCCCTCCCGCCGCGCACACCCGTAGTCCCATATGCCGGGGAGCGCAGGCCATGCGATTGCGCGATGAACGATCAATCTCAAATCGCCAGGGTGCCACGCCGAATCCGGCTCTGCGGTGCTGAGTGCGAACGCGCAACCAGCGTTCCAAACCATCCGCCGTACGCTCGCGCCTTCGCTTCAAGCCTCACTCAAACCGCCACACCACCAGCTGACTGATCGCACACTCCCCCTGCACTGCGGCCTGGAAGAGGATTGACTTGTTGCGGGCGATGGATGGGACGTAGCGCGAGAGGCTGGCGACGCCGTTGCCGTTGGCCGTCGCGGTGCCGATGAGTGTGGGGCTCTCGAGTTGCATGGCGTTGCTCTGGATGGTGCAGCCGGGGATGACGGCGCCGCCGCCGTGGGCGGAGTAGTAGAAGTGCACCGTCGCGCCGGGCGTTACGCCCGAGACGCGCAGCGTGTTGGTTGTTTCCGCCCGGCCGGGTGAAGGCGCCGCGAGGCCGAAGGTCCAGTTGACAGGCGTGAACAGGAAGCCGTGCGCATCGAGGCCGGAGTCCGGCCCGCGCTTGCCGTGTCCGACCATCTGTGCCGAGTCGTTGATGTCATCGACCGTTTCGATCTTGCGCCAGAGCGACTGAGGCGGCAGCAGGTCCTGCACCTCCACGTACGGCGACTGGGCATTCGGCCAGATGACGTAGATGCTGCTTCCACTCACATTACGCTGTACGTATCCCACGATGTTGCCCCTGTTGTTGATGTGCCGGGGGACTACAGAAGAATCGTTCGGTCGCAATGCCAGAGTCGAGGGAATTCCGTTGTCCCACAGCACCGCCTCGCGGTTCGAGTCGCCGGTTCCCACAATCTGCGATAGATCGTTAATGCCGTACGCGCCAGTCGGTTCTTCCTCCGGCCAGTTCAAGTTTGTCAATTGTCCACTGCTCCAAACGAAACCGCGCGCAGGAATTGCTCCGCTTGAATTCCCGACGATTTCGGTTGATTCGTTCATGTCTATGGCGCCTGAGCGAGTGTGCCCCGGCACCGGCAGGATTCCGAGGTCCGTAACTTGCCCATTCTCCCAAAGCACGGCGCGACGACGGTTGCCTTCCGAAGGATTGTTCGCCTCACCCACGGCCTGGCCAGCGTTGTTAATACTCCACGCACGCGCGAAGTCGGACTGCCAGATGTTCAGGTCGATCACCTGCCCGTTGCGGTCCCACATGGTCGCCGTCGCGAGTCGGCCGTTTGTCAGGTAAGTCTCTCCGACAACCTCATCGAAGTCGTTGATTGCCCTGCCCTCTGCCACCTCCCCGCTGGGCAGCAGTGGAAGTTCGGCCATGGTGCCGTCGCGATAGACGTACGGAAAGTAGTCGTAGTTATTCTCAATGAACGACGCTCCGGTGACGTACCCGATCGAATTGATCCCCCGTGCAGTCGTCAACTCTCCGCCAAAACCCGGAATGGTGATGATCGCGAACCGAGGTGGATTCGCGTCTGGACCCAATCCGCACACCAGCGAGCTTAACGCCACGATTTTTGACAGGAAGTACAGCATCTTTGGTGTCTCCACTATTCTCGCGCTGACAGACAGCAACTTCGCGGTTCAGAAAGTGCCTGCACCCTTCTTTCCAAGAGTGCAGGCGGAACTCGAGTTTGACCTACAATCGACAATGATCACTCCAGCGCATTGGGATGCAAATTCTCGAAACCGTCCTCAATGAACAGCCCATACGTGTCCACCCAGACAAGAAAACGGGACTGGTAACGATTGTTGGGCATGCACTGCTCCTCGGACCGCGGTCGGTTGCTCCTATTCAAACCGCTCCACCACCAACTGGCTGATCCTGCAGCCGTTCTGTTGCACGGCCTGGATGAGCACATCGCCGAGGTTGCGGGCGCCGATCGGGACGAAGCGTGTGAGCGTCGCGACGCCGTTCTGGTTGGCGACGGCGGAGCCGATCTGGATCGGGTCATCGAGTTGGAGCGTCACGCCGTCGGTGTGGTTGCAGCCGGGGACCAAAGTGCCACCACCGTGTGTGCTGTAGAAGAATGAAACCCGCTCACCAGGCGTGCAGCCCGTGACGCGCAGTCCGTTGAGCGTCCCGGCCCGGCCGGGTTGCGGGCCCTGCAATGTCAAGGTTGGGTGCACGGGCGTGATGAGGACGGCGGTGTACGCATAGTTGCTTCCACCATCACGATCCCCGTACGTGACAATCTCACCAAGGTCGTTGATGTCGAATCCAGTGACGATCTGCCGCCAGGTGTGGCGCGGAGGCAGGAGGGTGAGCAGATTCACCATCGGTCCGTTACCCTCATACAGGAACCCGCCAACGTGGTCGAACTCGCCATCAACGTCGAGATACCCGACAATTTGGTTCATCGAGTTGATCGCGTACCCAAGCGACTCGTACCCAATCGCGGGTCGGTGAATACTCCGGATTGCTCGATTCTCCCAAACGACCGCGTGTCGCTCTCCCGTTGACGCCGTAGCGTATCCGGCAATCACTCCGGCGTCGTTGATATCGTTCGCGATGCTCTGTGCACCATTGGGCAGCGTGCCGAGGTCAAAGATCTCTCCATCTTCCCACAAAAACGCCCGATTACCAAACGGTTGAATCCCGGCGATTCCCACGACCTGCCGCGATTCGTTCACTGCCGTCGCGCCGCTTGCCGGACGGCCGAGATCGCCCAGATCGATCAACTGACCATTCTCCCACAGGCAGGCGTGTCGCACTCCATCCGGACGATCCGACGAGCCTGCAACCAGCCCCGCATCACTAATCCCGTAGCCGAACGAGTCTTCGCCGCCCAATGTGCCCATGTCAATTGCCGTGCCGTCCGCGAGCCACTTCACGGCGTGCTGTACACTCATCTGAACATAACTCACACCTGTCGCTTCGCCGTCCTCATTAACGTCGTACGCGGTGGCGCTGAACCCCTCAGTCAGTGAAGGCAGGAACTCGACCACGCCATCGCGCCAGACAAAGGCCCGCACTCGACCGATAGAGATATCGAAGGTATCGCCAACTACCGTCCCGCGATTGTTTATCGCGCGCGGCGTCGCGGTGTTGCTGAATCCGATGTTGCCCATGTCAACGATCGCGAAGCGAGCGGCCTCCTGGCCGCGCGCTTGAGTGCAGAGCCCGAGTCCACCAACCAATGCAGCCGTCGCGACGAGCGTTTGGAGAGTCGCACTTAGAGGCGTCATGGAACATCCGTTCCGAGTCGCATCAAGGTCAGGGCCGGGCAAGAAAACGGGACAGGTACGTTTGTTTGGCATGTTCTTCTCTCCGCCATCCGGGTGCTCCTACTCAAACCGATGGACCACCAGTTGGCTGACCGCACACTCCCCCTG
>DIDT01000015.1 GCA_002418285.1 Phycisphaerales bacterium UBA5793 | reverse complement strand
CGCGACCACCGCCGCTGCCGCCGGGTCCGCCGCGACGACCACCGCGTCCGCCCTGCTGCTCGGGTTGCTTGGGTTCCTTACGAACGTACTCGACCTCGGGTGCGTTCGCAGTGAAGTCTTCAACGTGAGTCGTCTCGATCGAAACGCCGCGCAGCTCTTCAGTCTTCTGCTTGGAGCGGAGCTGCTTGAGGCCCTCCATCGTGGCTTTGACGAGATTCTTCTTGTTGGTCGACCCATAGCATTTGGTCAGACAGTCGCGCACGCCGGCCAGTTCGAGAACCGCGCGAACCGTACCACCCGCCACGACACCCGTACCGGGGCTGGCCGGGAGCAGTCGAACCTGGCTGGCGCCGAATCGGCCGAGCACGGTATGCGGGATGGTTCCCTTGATGAGCTGAATCTTGTTGAGGCTGCGGCGCGCGTCCTTCTCGGCCTTTTCGATGGCCGGGGGAACTTCCTTGCCCTTGGCGTAGCCATAGCCGACCTTGCCGCGTCGATCGCCGACGACGACGAGCGCGCCGAAGCTGAAGCGGCGTCCACCCTTGACCGTCGCAGCGGTTCGGAACACGCCGACCGTGTTCGACTCAAAGCTCTGGGATTCGTTTGTTTCGTCAATCATGTTCATTGATCCGATTCTGATGGCCACGCTGGTGGCGACCGATTGCTCCCTGCTCAGGCAGGAATGCGATTAGAACTCCAGTCCGGCTTCGCGTGCTGCGTCCGCCATGGCCTTCACCCGGCCGTGATACCGCAGGCCGTTGCGATCGAACTGCACCTTCTTGACGCCCGCGCTCACAGCACGCTGGGCGAGCAGGGCGCCGACCGTCTTGGCGGCCTTGGTGTCGCCCGTCGATTCGCCCTTGAACTCCGGATCGCGCGAACTGGCCGCGGCAAGGGTTCGTCCGGCGACGTCGTCGATGACCTGGGCGTAGAGGTATTTGAGCGATCGATAGATCGACAGGCGCGGCCGCTCGGGCGTACCGAAGAGATGCTTGCGCATCCCCCGCTTGCGACGCTCCCGACGAGTAACTCGATTCGATGTCCGACTCATTTCGATATCCTCCCGGGCCCTGGCCCGAGCACTTGGTAGCGGTGTAGTGCGGTGCGTCAGCGACCGACGACCGTCTTGCCTTCCTTGCGGATGATCTGTTCATCCGTGTACTTCACGCCCTTGCCGTTGTACGGCTCAGGCTTGCGCTTCGAGCGAATCGTCGCCGCGAACTGCCCGATCAACTGCTTGTCGGGCGAGTTGAGGGTAATGATCTGCCGTTCAACGCCGACCTTGAGACCTGCAGGCACCTGCATTTCGACGGGTTTCGAGTAACCGAGGTTGAGGACCAGCTTGTTACCCTGCACGTTGGCGTTCCAGCCGACTCCGACGACTTCAAGCTTCTTTTCGTAGCCTTTGGTCACGCCCTGAATCATGTTCTGGATGAGCGAGCGTGTAGTGCCCCAGTAGGCCTTGTACGCCTGATTGCGCATCTTGGCCTCGGGAATCGTGCAGGCGATTTCGCGCTTGCCGGCATCCCACTCGACGGTCACTTCAGGACGATGGGTCACGTGCAACTTCTTGTCGCCCTTTTCGATGGTGATGTCGCGATTGTTGATCGTGACGTTCACCCCGGCGGGGACGGGTACTGGCTTTTTTCCGACTCGAGACATGATCTGCTCCTGCTGTCACTTGGCCGTGATGGCGGCGCTCCACCGGCCGTGCATTCCGACCGGCGGGTCAATCGACCGTCGCCAGCAATTCGCCTCCGACTTTCAATTCACGACACTTGCGATCGCTGAGCACACCGTGGCTCGTGGACACGATCGAAATACCCAGGCCGTCCAGCGGCCGCTTGAGGTTTTCGATGCCGGTGTAGACGCGCTTTCCGGGCTTGCTCTCGCGACGCAGGGTGTGCAGAACGGTTTCGCCGCGCGGGCCGTACTTGAGGTGCACGCGGATCAGCCCGCCGAGGCCATTGTCGATCACGTCGTAGCTCTCGATATAGCCTTCATCGCGAAGCACATCGCACACGCCGCGACAGACGCGGCTGTTGATGCAGTTCACCGTCTTGGTGCGGTTCTGCAGACCGTTGCGGATGCGGGTGAGCAGGTCGGAAATCGGGTCATTGAATGACATCAGTCAAACCCTCTTGTGTTCTTTCGGTCGCGGACGGCTGGCCAGGTTCTTGGAACTTGGCCATCGCGCCTGCGGGGTGATTGCTTCTTACCAACTGGCCTTACGCATGCCGGGGATCAGCCCCTGGTGCGCGAGTTCGCGCAGCATGATGCGACTCACTCGAAACTTGCGGTACACACCGCGAGATCGCCCCGTGATCTCGCAACGCCGCACGACGCGGGTTGAGAACTTGGGAGTTCGCTTCAGTTTTGCCATCTGCGCTTTCGTTGCCATCTGTCCAATCCTCCGCGGCGTTCACCGCGTTCATTACCTTCTGAATCTGATTACGACTCTTCCCGCTTGAACGGCCAGCCGAGTTCAGCCAGGACGAAACGGCTGATCGCGGGGGTCGAATTGCGGAACGAGATGTTGATGTGCATGCCGTGGTTGAAATTCACCTTGCCCATGTCAATCTCAGGAAAGACCGCCTGTTCGCTGAAGCCGAACGAGTAGTTCCCCTGCTTGTCGAAGGAGGTGTCCTTGAGACCGCGAAAGTCCTTGACGCGCGGGATGGCCAGGTGGATCAGCCGCGAGAGCAGGCTCCACATGCGATCGCGCCGCAGCGTGACCATCGCCGACGCCGTAGCCCCTTCGCGCACCTTGAAGTTCGCGACGGACTTTCTCGAGAGAATCAGCACGGCCTTCTGGCCGGAGACTGTCGAGAGCGTGGACAGGATGGTGTCGCGGATCTCAGGCTTGAGCTTGTTGTTCTCGAGCTGTTTGCCCATGCCCGTGTTGATTACGACCTTGTCGATGCGCGGCAACGCCATTGGATTGGTGATGCCGAACTTCTCCTTCACCTTCGGAAGAACTTCGTTCTCGAACTTCTCCTGAATGGCGGTCTTGTGGGATGTCGGGGCAGCGGTTGCTGTACTCATGATCTGCTATCCAGTCGTATCTGGCGCGTCGAGGAATTCGATCGCGATTAAACCTTCCTGCGTGTTCCGGTCTTCTTCATGCTGCTGGCGGCGCTGCCGCTGGCCTTGGCGGTCGACTTGCCTCCACCGGCCTTGCCTCCGCCGCCCTTCTTCTTCGAAGTCTTCTTGGCTCCGGTCTTGCGGGTTCCAGTCTTGCCGGCTCCAGCTCCCGCAGCGCGCGGGCCGTGAACGGCGCCGAGTTCCTGTCCGCCGCGAGCCGCGACGCGCACCTTCGAGCCGTCAGCCTTGATGGTGAAGCGAACGCGTGTGGCGCGACCATCGACAACGGGACTCACGTTGGAAAGATGCATGGGCATCTCCTTGGTGATGACGCCGCCCTGCGGATTGGTCTGAGAAGGCTTGAGATGCTTGGTGCGGGTGTTGAGTCCCTGCACCACGACCTGGTTTTTCTTGGGGATGACCTTGAGCACGGTCCCGGTGCGACCCTTGTCGGACCCGGCCGTGACAATCACCGTATCACCGCTGCGCACATGGGCTGGCATGACTAGAGCACCTCCGTCGCAAGCGAGACGATCTTGAGATAGTTCTTCTCGCGAAGTTCACGGGCGACGGCGCCGAAGATGCGTGTGCCCTTCGGATTGCCGTCGTCGTTGATGAGCACCACCGCGGTGTTGTCAAATCGGATGACCGACCCATCCGGTCGGCGTGTCGGGTAGGCGGTGCGCACCACGACGGCCTTCACCTTGTCGCCGGCCTTGACGTCGCCGCCGGGCAGCGCCTTCTTGACCGAGCAGATGACGCGATCACCCACGCCGGCGGTGCGGCGGGTGAAACGTCCCTTGGCGGTGGAGCCGCCGAGCACGCGGATGACATAGGCGATCTTCGCGCCCGTGTTATCCGCCACCTCGACTCGTGATTCCTGCTGTATCATGACTTGATCCGTTCATTTGGTCCGCGTCCGGCCCGCTCTCAGCGGCGCCGTACGGGATCGCTTCCATCCTTCAGGCGACCGACGCCGGGCTTTCATCGTGAAGCCGAACTTCACCCACCGCCTTGGCGAGCACCTGAACAACCTTCCACTGCTTGGTCTTGCTGACCGGACGGCAGGGCATGATCTGCACCTGGTCGCCCACGCCGCTCACGTTGTTCTCATCGTGGACGGTGAGGAACGAACGACGCTTGATGAACTTGCCGTACTTCGGATGCCGCACCTGGAACTCGATGCGCACTCGTCGGGTCTTGTCCATCGAGGCGCGATCGACAATGCCGACTTCGACGCGACGATTGCGCTTGCGAGGCTGGCTGGCGGTGGCTTCGGTACTCATGCTTTCGTCTGCCTTTCGATCTCGCGACGCTTGCGCTCGGTCAGCAACCGGGCCACATCCTTGCGAGACTTGCCGAACTGCGAGGAGTCTTCAATCTTCTCCGTCACGGCCTGCGTGCGCAGGTCGAAGAGGTGTCGCCGAATGCGATCGACCTCGACATCGACTTCCTCGTCGCTCAGTTTGTGTACTTCTTTGGCCTTCATTTCATCATCCCATCTGTGAAGCGGCTCACGCGAGCCCTTCTTGCATTTCGATCAGACGCTCAGCCGTCTCGTGACCATGCGGCACCGCACGGGCATCTTCATCGCCACGCGGGCCAGGGCGCCCTGCGCCGCAGCGTGCGGCACGCCGGCGATCTCGAACAGCACCGTGCCGGGTTTGACTCGCGCTGCCCAGTAATCCGTCTCCGCCTTGCCCTTACCCATGCGGGTTTCGATGGGCTTCTTGGAAATCGGCTTGTCCGGGAAGACGCGAATGAACACCTTGCCTTCACGCTGGAGAAAGTGGGCACATGCGACGCGGCCGGCTTCAAGCTGCCGGGCGCTGACCCAGGCCGGCTCGAGCGCCTGCAATCCGTAGTCGCCGAACGCAACGTAATTGCCCGCCGTTGCATTGCCGCGCATTCGGCCGCGCTGCTGCTTGCGGAACTTCATTCTCTTGGGCATCCGAGGCATCGGAATTCATCCTCTCGTTTTCAAACCCGCGTCCCTACGGTCGCGGCTTGTCAATCACTTCCCGCAATCCGTCAACTCAACGTCGTCCTCTGGCCCGGGCGCGACCGCCGGCCGCGGTCGACTCGGCTTCTTCGCCCGCTTCGTAGAGACCCTTGTAGACCCACACCTTGACGCCGATGGTGCCGGACTTGGTGAAGCTGGGCACGAAGCCGTAGTCCACGTTCGCTTGGAGCGTCTGGAGGGGAATCGAACCGAGGCTCACGGTGAGGCTTCGACTCATCTCCGCACCGCCGAGACGACCCGAGACGCTGATCTTCACGCCTTTGGCCCCGGCCTGCATCGCGCCCTCGGCACGCATCTTGAGGATGCGGCGGAAACTGGCGCGCTTCTTGAGCTGCTCGGCAATGCCTTCAGCAATCAACTTCGCATTCGTGTCCGGGCTCTTGATCTCGACGATCTTGATCGACACCTGGCGGCCGGTCATCGTCTGCAGATCGCCCTGCAGCTTCTCGACCTCAGCGCCACGCGGGCCGATCACCAGTCCCGGTCGTGCCGTCTTGAGCACGATTGAGAGTTCCTGACGGGTCCGCTCGATGTGGATCTCCGAAACGGCGGCAAAAGGCGGCGTGCGGTTCAGTCGCTTGTCGACGTATTCGCGGATGCGGTAGTCCTCGACGAGCAGCTCGCCGTACAGCGCCTTGGGCGCGTACCACCGACTGCGATGCGGCTCAGTGACGCCGACTCTGAATCCAAGCGGATGACACTTCTGTCCCATGGTTACGCCACCTCCACCGCCACGTGAACGTGGCTGGATCGTTTCATGATCGGGTGCGCCCGCCCGCGGTCCTTGGGCTGGAAACGCTTCATCGTCGGTCCTTCATCCACGCGCGACTCGCTCACGACAAGCCGACTCACATCGGCGTCGTTCTCTTCCGCACAGGCGATCGCCGATTCGAGAGCCTTGCGAACGAACACGGCCGCCCGCTTCTTGCTGAACTTGAGCATCGTCAATGCCGAGTCAATGTCCTGGCCCCGAATGAGATCCGAAACGAGTCGGATCTTGCGGGCCGAGATGCGAGCCCACTTGTGAGCACCGTCGAAGCGAACAATGTCCGTCACCGGCACGCTCAGAGCCGCAGCCAGCGAGCGAAGATCCTCTCGCTTGGGCGCGGGCTTGAAGTTGCCCTTGGACCAGTTGCGCAACGCCGAAGTCGCGTTGATTCCCGGCCGCTTGATCTCGGACGCCAGATCTTCCGGCTTGATGCCGGCCGACTTGACGCGGGCGTTGAACTTGAGTGTGTTGAGATTCATGATGCGTCAACCTCTCGGGCAACTCAGCGCTTGGCGCCGGCGGAGATGCCTTCCTTCTTGTTGGTGTGGCCGCGGAACTGGCGGGTCGGGCTGAACTCGCCGAGCTTGTGCCCCACCATGTCCTCTGTCACGAACACGTCAAGGAACGACCGGCCGTTGTGCACCTTGAACGTGTGACCGACGAACTCGGGCACGATCGTGCAACGGCGCGACCACGTCTTGATTGGCTCGCGACGGCCGGATTCGGCCATCTTCGTAACCTTGACGAAGAGATGCTCTTCGACGAAAGGACCTTTTTTCAATGATCGGGCCATGATTCAAATCCCTCAGAGAGTCAACTGGCCGTATCGCTTGCTGCGACGACGGCGGATGATGCGCTTGTTGGAGGCGAGCTTGCGCTTGCGGGTGCGGCCACCCTTGGCGAACACGCCGGTCTTGCCGGCCGGAGCGCGGCCGCCCTTGGACTTGCCTTCGCCGCCGCCCAGCGGGTGGTCATAGTGATTGCGCACCATGCCGCGGGTCTTGGGCTTGCGTCCCTTGTGCCGACTGCGGCCAGCTTTACCCAGGCGAACCTGCTGGTGATCCGCGTTGCCGACTTCACCGATCGTGGCGCGACACTCGACGGACACCTGGCGAAGCTCGCCCGACGGCATCACGATCGTCGCCCACTTCTCCTCGCGGTTGGTCAGGCGAGCCGACATGCCCGCAGCCCGACACAGCTGGCCGCCCTTGCCAGCCACCATCTCAAGACAATGCACGTTCAGGCCGGTGGGAATGTACTTGAGCGGCATGCAATTGCCGACCTTGGGCTCGATGCGAGTGCGCCCACTGAGCAGCACTTCGCCGTCCTTGATGCCCTTGGGCGCGATGATGTAGCGGCGTTCGCCGGTCTCATACTCGAGCAGGGCCAGGTGGGCCGAGCGGTTCGGATCGTACTCGATGCCGATGACCTTGGCGGGGATGCCGTCGAGATTGCGCTTCCAGTCGATGGCGCGATAGCGGCGCTTGTGACCGCCTCCCCGACCCCAGACCGTGATCTTGCCCTGGTTGTTTCGGCCGGCCGTTTTCGATTGCCGGCGCAGCAGCGTCTTCTCGGGCGTCGTCTTCGTCACCTCGGCGTGGAGGTTGACGGAGGAGTTTCTCCGCCCGGCGCTGGTTCTCTTGTAAACTCGAATCGGCATGATTCAATCCTCGCGATCCTGGCCGTCGCCCGTGCGACGGCGCGGAGATTCAGAACAGTTCAATCCGGTCGTCGCGATGCACCCGCACGACCGCCTTGCGCACATCGCCGGTGCTCGTAAAGCCGTACCGCGTGCGGCGCAACTTGCCGATGCGATGGCTCGTGTTCACACTGATGACGCGCACCTTGTAGAGGTCTTCAACCGCCCGCTTGATGTCGAGCTTGTTGGCGCGGCGATCAACAGCGAACGCGTAGCGGTTCATCTCGGTGCCCGCAGTGTTCTTTTCAGTCACCAGCGGTTTGCGAATGACGGTGGTCGATTCCATTAGCGGCCTCCCTTCGCGGTCGCCGCGGCGCCGTTGTCGGCGGCCGGCCCGGTGTGGTGCTGGCTGTCGATGAATGCCTGCAGGTTCGCCTTCTCAATCACCAGGTAACGGTGATTGAGCAGCTCAAAGGCGTTGAGCTGCTCCCAGCGGATTGTGTCCACGTTGTCGAGATTGCGAGCCGAGCGGCGAGCGTTGACGTTGGCTGAGTCCAGAGCGATCAGACACGTCCGGTCGACGCCGACCTTGTCGAGCATGGTCTTGAATTCGCTGGTCTTGGGCGTCTTGAAGTCGATCTTGTCAATGACTTTGATTTCCTGATCGATGGCCTTGGCCAGCAGCGCGTTGCGATTGGCCAGGCGGCGCATCTTTCGGGGCATGTCCTTGCGGAAATCCTCCCCGGTGCGCGTCTTGGCGAAAGCGACACCGCCGCCCTTCATGACGTTGGTGCGGACCGGGCCGCGCCGGGCGTTGCCGGTGCCTTTCTGCTTGAAGAGTTTGCGGGTCGAGCCTTGCACGTTGGCTCGGTTCCTGGTGCGGGCCGATCCCTGACGCTGATTCGCGTGAGAGCGCACGTACGCCTGCTTGAGCAGTGCGGGGCGAATCTCGCCGCCGAGCAGCGCTTCGTCGACCTTGAACGTGTCGACCTGCTTGCCTTTGGAATCGTAAATGGGCAGTTCAATCATGGTGCTTTCACCTCTCGCCTATCCTCCGACGCCATCCATTGATGATCCGGCGTGGCAGGAATCGACTCGGTTTTCTGATGCAGCGCTGAGCCGCACTACTGTTTCTGTCGTCGCCGGGCAGTTCCCATTGAGCGTCGGGCTTTCCCAGCCGGGGGGGAGTCTCACCCCACCCGCATCTCATTCGCACTCACCTTGTTGGAGTTATTTCTTCTTGCCGCTGGCCGCCAGCGCTTTCGCCCGACCCAGCCGCCGCGAAGTGCGGACGTAGAGTAGGCCCCCGTTCGGACCCGGGACAGCCCCTTTCACCAACAATATGTTCTTCTCAGGCAGAATCTCGATGACATCGAGGTTCCGCGAAGTGATCTGCACGTTGCCCATCTGCCCGGACATCTTCTTGCCCTTTTTGGGCTTGGGGCCGGTGCCTCGGTTGGTCGCATGGCCGGCGATCGAGCCCGGTGAGCGGTGCTTGCGCTCCGTGCCGTGCGTCGCGGTCAGACCCTTGAAGCGGTGCCGCTTCATCGTGCCCTGAAATCCCTTGCCCTTGCTGACCCCGATGACATCCACAAACTTTGTATTTGTAAAGACTTCCACCGTCAGTTCCTGGCCGAGTTCGGTGTCTTTGGCGTCGTCCTCGAGGCGGATCTCGCGGTGAAATTTCTTGGGGCTCACACCGGCCTTGGCGTCGTGGCCGATGAGCGGCATCGTCGTCCGCCCCGCCTCAACATCCTCAAAGCCGATCTGGATGGCGCTGTAGCCCTCGGCATCCTTGGTCTTCAACTGCGTCACGAAACAAGGTCCGGCCTGGATCACCGTCACGGGCACGTTCTTGCCCTCTTCGGTGAAGTAGCGTGTCATGCCGATTTTTCGGCCCAGTAGTGCGTGTGTCATGGCGACGTTGCTCCGAGGTGAGCCAGAGGTCGTCGGCGTCGATTCGGTGAACATTCACCGTCGGGCCGCCGGGACGTGGCCGTTGCTGAAGATCTTGATTTTCAGGGATTTGAGCGATCCGGGAACCCGGCTCGCCGCACCCCACCAATGCAAACGGCCGCCCTTTCAGGCGACCGCGACAAATGAACTCAAATTAGGCCTTGATCTTAACGAACACGCCCGCAGGGACGACGAGGCGGTTGAGCGCTTCGACGGTGCGGGCATTGGGTTCCTGGATATCAATGATGCGCTTGTGGGTGCGGATTTCGAACTGCTCGCGCGATTTCTTATCGATGTGCGGGCCACGCAGAACCGTATAGCGCTCAATGCGGGTCGGCAGCGGAATCGGGCCGGACACGCGGGCGCCGGTGCGCTTGGCGTGGTCGACGATCTCGCGGGCCGAGGCGTCCAGCGCCTGGTGGTCGTAGGCTTCCATTCGAATGCGGATCTTGGCTTCGGTCATTGAGTCACCTGGATCAGTCGTCAACTATCGAACTGCGACAAGGGAGACGACACGGTTCGTGCCGCTCCACGGCCGCTGGCATGTGCACCTGCATGGCCCACCACCGGGTTGCCGCACCAGCCACGAGGCCGGCGCGCTGTGAAAAGCCCGTCAGTATATGGATGCTCCGGAGCCGGTCAACTCCGGCAAACTCCCATGCGGGGCTTCAAGAGTCCAGCGGCAGGCCGCATTCCGGGCAGCGGCTGGGTGGCGCCGCCCCCTCAGGTGGCGCTACCGCGTAGCCGCACTGCGGACACCCAGTCGGCGGCATGGCGATCACCCAGGCGGCGATCTTCTTCGACCAGAACCCCAGCGGCAGGCCGACGAGCACCATCGAGATGCCGCAGTACACCGGCTGGCGATCCAGACCTTCCCACGTTTGAAAGACCAGCTTGAAGTCAAAACCGCTTCCGAGCCCCATGATGAACCGCTTCAGAAACAGATAGACGCCCAGGGCCACGAGGATCAGCGCGACCCCGCGAATGACCCACGTCACAATGGCCCGCATGACGTTGATTCGCTGCGTGGTGATCTTCTCGCTGAACATGGGACCTCCGCACTTGCGTCGCTTAGGGAACAGTAGCGTGTTTCGATGAACATCGAAGTGCCGTCATCACGAGACCGCCTGCACTGCACCGATCCGGTAAGATGCCAGCAACAGACTGCCCACAAGAGGAGTTCCCTGATGCGACGCACCCTCATCCTCCTGCCGCTCGTTCTCGGCTCCACCGCCTGCACCACCAACCACTGGTACAAAGGCAACACTCACACGCACACCCTCTGGAGCGATGGCGACGGCGCGCCCGAACTCGTCGCGCAGTGGTATGTCGAGCACGGCTACGACTTCCTCGTCCTCTCCGATCACAACATCCTTTCGAACACCGACAGATGGTTTCCCGTCGTCGATGCGCCCAACAGTCGCCTGACCAGCGAGCGTGTCGACGACCTCATCGCCCGCTACGGCCCCGATCACGTCCAGACGCGCGAAGTCGACGGCAAACGACAGATGCGCCTGCACACACTCGATGAACTCCGCGCCCAATACGAGAAGAAAGGCCAGTTCCTTTTCATCCAGGGCGAAGAAATCACCGACCATTTCAACAACGCGCCCGTCCATCTCAACGGCATGAACCTCGTCGATCTCATCAAACCGCGCGGCGGGGCCAGCGTGCGCGACGTGATTCAGAACGACATCGACGCCGTCATCGAACACGGCCACGAACACAACCGCCCCACCCTCGCCCACGTCAACCATCCGAACTTTGGCTGGGGCCTGACCATCGACGACATCGCCCACATCCGCGGCGAGAACTTCTTTGAGGTCTACAACGGCCACCGCAGCGTCAACAACTACGGCGACAAAACCCACCCCGGCACCGAGCAGATGTGGGACGCCGCACTCACCCAACGCCTGACCGAGCTCGACCTCGGTCCCCTCTTTGGCCTCGCCACCGACGACGCACACAACCACTACCAGCTGCCCGAAGGCCACTCGAACCCCGGCCGAGGTTGGATCATGGTGCGTGCCAGGTCGCTCGACGCCGAGTCCATCCTCGACGCCATGCATCGCGGCGACTTCTACGCCAGCAGCGGCGTGACGCTGAACAAAATCGAAAGCGATCCACACAAGTTGACCATTCACATCGACGCCGAGCCGGGCGTCGCCTACACCACGCGCTTCGTCGGCACGCGCCTCAAAGCCGATGCGAACGGCGACGGCCAACCCGACCTTGGCGACGTCGGCGAAGTCCTCGACGAGACGATGAGCAACCCCGCCACCTACGAGTTCGCCGGCGACGAGCTGTACGTCCGCGCCGTCATCATCTCGTCAAAGCCGCATCCCAACCCGTTCGCCAAGGGCGATCACCAAATGGCCTGGGTGCAGCCGATCATGGTGGCTGCAACGACACGCTGACTGCTATCCTCCGCGATCTTGCGATGCAGCAATCGCGCCGCGCCAAATCGGGGATGATTCCCCATGGCTTCCGCTCGCACAAGACCATTGGGCCGGGCGTACTCTCTTTGTGGTGCGCCTACCGAAGCGCACGCACAGCAGAATCCGCAAGAACAGGGGAGCCCAATATGCTCTACACCAAAGAAGCCAAAGGCACCGTCAAGGAAATCGGCGACCGCATCGCCGCCGCGGCTGGCGACCACAAGTTTGGCGTACTCGGCGTGCACGATCTTCGCCAGAAGATGGCTGACAAAGGCGTCAAGTACGATCACGAGTGCCTCGTCTACGAGGTCTGCAGTCCGCAACAAGCCAAGAAAGTGCTCGACGCCGATCCATCCATCTCCACCGCCCTGCCGTGCCGCATCAGCGTCTACGACCAAAACGGCAAGACGATCGTGGCGACCCTCAAGCCCACTATGCTGCTGGAGATGTTCGGCCAGGCATCGCTGGCGCCGGTAGCGCAGGAAGTCGAACAGGCGATCGAGTCCATCATCGATACGGCGTGCGGCTGAGTCGGAGAAACAGATTCGAACAGAATGTCACGAGAGGCGATCCGCCCCCCGATCATTGCGCCCGCGCGAACGACCGGGCCATATTCCACAGCACAACGGCGGCCCAGATCGACATGGCCCATCGCGCCAGCCACAGACCATACATGACGTATCGCAGAAGATTCGAATCGAGGATCGTGAAGTACCAGCCGTCGCCGATGATGGGATGCAGTGCATCAATCGCCGGACCCGTCATCTGCCAGATGAAAACCAAGATCAGCAATCCAATGAAGGACCGCTTCGATTGCCAGAGCAGGCCTGGCGCATGGAGGTGCCTGACGACGGATACGGCGTGAAGCGCCGTCAGGCAGACACCCAGCCAGGCCCCAGTCCCAAACACAGACTCCGACCAGTCCTGAGCGAACTCGATGACCGCCCCGGCTGCGGGTCGGTGATAGAACCAGTAGTCATACGCGAGAGAATCGAGAAGCATCCGAAGAAACGGCAGGGCGATCAGCCCTCCCGCTCCGAAGATCACCAGCCCCCGCGTGAGTCGTCTGATCCACACGCTCCACTGCGCACCGATGGCGACCGGGGCGGCAACCGTGAGGCAAACCGATCCACCCAGGAGCAATCCGTAGAAGGGCACAACGTTCAATCCCCACGACAGCCAGTGGAACTGATACCAGCCCAGGCGGAAGACGAGCAGACCCCACACGAAGCTAATGGCAAGCTGTGACGCCAATGCAGCGCACAGCAGCAGCGCCCCCAGACGAACATACCATCTCCATCGCTCGCCGCTTGCTGTTCCCGACCACAGCGACCACGCGCAAGGAGCGCTGCACTCCGGGCACGTCCCCTCGGCGGGCGTCGCGCGAAGGTCGTACTTGCACCGAATGCAAAACGGCGCGGGGTCAACGCAAGTGGATTCCTCCGGCGATTCATCCATACCTGCTCCCATCGCCACAAGCGTACCGGCTCGAGGATGCATTGCCTCACACCACTCGCTGAAACCCGACAAAAATGACAGGCTCCCGACACAACCGTGCCGGGA
>DIDT01000008.1 GCA_002418285.1 Phycisphaerales bacterium UBA5793 | reverse complement strand
CGCGTGAGCAGGCGATTCTGTTTCAGGCCGTCGTGCAAGGAAAGTGCGCGATCAGTCAGTGGGTGGTGTAGCGGTTTGAGTAGGAGCACCCGGATGGCGGAGAGAAGAACATGCCAAACAAACGTACCTGTCCCGTTTTCTTGCCCCCGTGTTCTTGCCCGGCCAGGGTTTCCGGTTGGCTGTGGCACCCTCTCATCCGGAACCATTATTTTTGAACAACCTTGGACACAGTATTGAATATGGCAAACTCACGTGAACGAGATTTCGGCGGACAAACGAGCAGGACGGTGTACGCGATTATTGTTCATCTTCTGGCCGTATGTGGGGTGCTCTACGTAGCAATCGACGTCATATCCATCTATGATGCACGTGAAGCTGGAGAGCCATACATTAGGCAGGCAGAATCATGGCCCCGAACATCTCCATATCACTTACCCGAAGGGGTTGCGAAGCCGCCAGCACATTTGGAGTGTCGCGAGGTGTACATCAAGAATACTCCAATCTGCAAAATTTGGTTCCTTTCTGACGGGCTGTACAGGTTTGAATTCGTGCCTCCCGGAGGCTCAACAGCTTGGGCCTTTGCAACGACATCACTAACGGACGATAGTCAAGATACCGACAGATGGTTGGTCACCGTCGATACCTATGATGATAACCAAAGCCCTTGGATTGCCTCATTCCCCATACTCAGTGTTCGCGATAACTTAGGTATTGGAATTCCAGAAATCGCAGTCCTGTGGGCTGATACTCAAGCAGTTCAAACATACAAAGACCAGGATGTATGGTCAGTGTTGAAACTGCCGAAATACTATCAAATGATGATGAAGCGAGGTTCGACGAATGAGCCACCGAATCCTGATCGCTAGTGTCCCGACTTGAAGAATAGCGCAAGCGCCGTGGGGTGTAGTGCGAATGGTCTCCGGGGGCAGGAAAGCGGGACAGGTATGCTCTCTAGAAAACCTCCGATTCGGTCGGGCAAGAAAACGGGACTGGTACGATATTTTGGGGAAGACAACAGGACTGGTACGATGTTTTGGCCGCGACCGTCCCATCCCCCTCGCTTCTTCCCGCCACGCGCGGCCGTTCCTGCCTGGCGATCGTCCGACCACCGCCCATCCTCCTGGCACTCCGGCCCACTACACTTCTCTTGTGTTCACGCACTCCACCCACCCCGACTCGGGCTGGACCTCGGCGGCTGATGGCACGCTCGAGCAGCGCCGCTACTACTGCCAGAACTGGCGAGCCGACGTCTCGGCCATCGTGACCAGCGGCGGCGTGATGGTCGAATGGGACAAGTACACCGCGTACGGCATCCCCATCAGCCTGCCGGCCGGCGACACCGACAGCGACGGGGACTGCGACTCGAGCGATGAGTCCGCCATCCACGTCTGGGCGGTCGGGTATGACGTGCGCTACGACTACGACCTGGACGGCGACATCGACGGCGATGACGAGACCCTGGCCAATGCGAACACCGCCAGCACCGGTTGGAACGTCCTCTCCGCGGCCGCCGTCGCCAACCGTATCGGCTACGCCGGCTACCAGAAGGACATCAACCTCGACCTCAGCCACGTACGTAACCGCGTCTACTCACCCGAACTCGGACGGTGGACACGCAGAGATCCATTCGGGTACATCGATGGGATGAGTCTGTATGAATATGTGAATTCGTCGCCTGCTAGCTTCGGCGATCCACTGGGTCTACGCCTGGGATGCCCGCTGTGTTTGACGAAGAGTCCGAGTTGCGTGGAACCGCAATGGTATTATACCGGTCGCCAGTACAAGTATCCCGGCGCGTTTGTGACGGACTCGAAGGAGTCCAGCTGGTGGTCTCGATTTGCATCCGCTGATTATCGCATCGTATCGGAAGGAACCGATGGAGGGTGGTACTTCAGAAATAACGATCCTCAGGACACTTGGGCCGGCGTTGACACGTCGGTCAACGTTACTGCCGGGCACATGAGGACGCTAAGTTTGCTCGACATCAACGAGTTCTTGGTGGGCACGTGGACAGTCGAAGATAGTTTGAGTTTCACTCGCACTACGGAAGTTTGGACAGAGGAGAACCCACTAGGTACTTGCAAACTGTTTTATAAGAACTCGCTTGACGTATACGACACATCACCGCTTGGCTGGATTCGTATGCGAATAATACCCGATGTAGACGGCGAAGGCACGGACCGGTTATCGATTACTCATCGCGTAGAAATAATGCTGCAAATGTTCTTCTGGTTTGGCCCGGGGTGGCAGATTACCGATTCGGGCGGCGGAATTTCCGATCAGCCAGGATGGTATGATTTCAAGACTTATGAAGTTGGTGGGTACGTCTTTGAGACTGGCTATGAAAACAAGCGATGTTCGGATAAGAAGACTTATGGAGCATGCAATTGATGATTGAGAATGTGGGGCGCTCAAAAGTTGAACACCACTCATGATACACCAGTTTCGGGCAACCGTGATTCTTGGTGCTGTGCCTGTTACATGCTGTGTAGTGGCCTTCGGTGCATCAATCTGGTATTACTTACTTGATCCAATGAAGGCGGTTGCCGCATGGGACGTATCATGCTTGGTCGACGAGGCGCCTTGTAAGGCGACTATTCTCATCAGCGCTAGCGGACGCACGGTTCCTTGGTTGTACAATGTGGAAGTACGCCTCACGCGCCAGGAGGCTGACCCATCTGTGTCCACCAGCCAGTTTGCTGTTTGCGAGCGATCTGACGCGTTTGAATCTGCAATTGTGCATTGGCCGGACGACCCTGCGCCAAGGCTTTCGAAGATTTCGTGGACAGGAAATCAGCCGACATGGAGCAATGACGGCCAGAGACTCAAACTCGAGAGACAGTCCGGCGTGACACACAAACTGCCGATCGGCACTAGCGTCAGCTCAGTAGGCGTTGTGGCAGCCAGCATGCGGATATTGTTGTGGACAGCGGGGATGTTTGTTGCTGCCACATGTATTTCCAATATGTGCAGAACAGTACGGAACAAGGGTCGAATACGCAAGAGCCGTTGCCCCGATTGTTCCTATCCCCTTTCTGGATCTGCGGCAGAGTACTGCAGTGAGTGCGGTTGGCGGCGTCCGGACAATTGAGTCAGATGGGGACGAAAACGGGACAGGTACGGTTGTTGGGCATGCATGTCTCTGTGACTGCAAGACGCATGCTTCATAATGGGCGTCAGCCGGGGCGGCAGGCGATTGCCTGCCGGGTCTGGCGAATCTCACCATCCTTCTCCGCGGGATTCGACGACCCCGGATACGCCGTTCGCTGCTCGATCCAAGATACGGCAGACCTAAATCGTGCAAGGGTCAAAGCGACAAACTGGAGAAGAACGTCGAAGTGTCTTGCGAGCGTCGCCGGCTGCGGTTGGACTACGAGGAGCGCGTGGTGGCTGCTTCGATCAACCCGGACAGATCCCAATCCAGCAGGTCGGCGATCTGGCTGATGGCGAGGTCCGGCGGTGGGGCCGGGGTCGGACCGGTTGGTTCGAGGGCGTAGTGGCCCTGCTTTGGGAGGATGGTGGTGACGCGACTGCCCCAGGCCTGCTTGACGGCGGCGAGGATGCGCGGCTTGTCATCGACGAAGATGTAATGCTCGGCCGGGTAGCGAGCCTTGATTTCCGCCAGTTGATGCTCCTTGTGGATGTAGATGAGCACGCGGCCGTCGACGGCTTCGCGCAGGCCGGCGCGGGTGATCTTGCGCGGCTGGAGGACGGTGTCGCCATCGGAGACGATGACGGTGGTGCCCCAGTCGCCGAGTCGTTTGAGGACATCGAGCGCGCCGGGGAAGACGCGATCGGCGTAGGGGTAGTCGATGAGGATGGCGGAGATCTGCTGGCAGCGCTGGTCGCTGGGGCAGTTGATGCGGTATTGCTCGAGGGCGCCGAAGTAGTCGACGAAGCCGAGGACTTCGCGGCGATCTTCGAAGATCTTCCAGTATTCGGCGAGGCGATCTTCGGCCAGGGTCTGGGCGAAGTGGCGTTTGAGATCATCGACGAGGTGGTCGCCGTCGAAGAGTGTGTTGTCGACATCGAGGAGGAAGACGACTGTGGGTGGTGGTGTCATGCGCGATTCGCTTTGGAGGTGGGGTTGTGCCAGCGGCCGTCGTTGGCGATGAGCGTATCGGCCTGTTTGGGTCCCCACGTGCCCTTTCGATAGGGATGAGCCTTGCCGTGTTTGTCGAGGACGGGATCGACGACCTGCCACGCGGCTTCGATGGCATCTTCGCTGGTGAACAGAGCGCGATCGCCGGCCATGGCGTCGCCGAGCAGCCGCTCGTAGGGCTGTTCGTTGTCGGGGTCGTGCTGGTCGAGGAAGAGTTCGCTCTGCTCGCCGACGTACTCGCGGCCGACTTTCTTGACGCGGGCCGCGAGCCCGATGGCGGAATCGGGGCTGAGCCGAAATCGGATGTAGTTGCCGCGGCCGTCGGTTGGATGGGAGTCGTCGAAGAGTTGCTGCGGCGGTGCTTTGAGTTCGAGGATGACTTCGGCGGCGGTGTTGGCGAGGCATTTGCCCGAGCGCAGGTACCACGGCACGCCATTCCAGCGCCATGAATCGATGAAGAGTCGTACGGCGCAATAGGTTTCGATATCGGAGTCTTTGGCGACGTTGGGTTCGTTGCGATAGCCCTCGTACTGGCCGCGCACGATGTCGGCCGGCTTGAGTGGCCGCATGGCTTTGAAGACTTTGAACTTCTCGGTATGGACGGCGGAGTAATCCTGGTATGCGGGCGGCTCCATGGCGAGCAGCGCGACGATCTGGAAGAGATGGTTCTCGATCACATCGCGCAGGCAGCCGGCGGATTCGTAGAACGAGCCGCGCCCGTTGACGCCGAACTTCTCGGCGAGGGTGATCTGCACGCTGGCGACGTGATTGCGATTCCAGATCGGCTCGAGGAACGAGTTGGCGAATCGGAAGTAGAGGATGTTCATGATCGCTTCCTTGCCGAGGAAGTGATCGATGCGGAAGATGTCGTCCTGCGGAAAGACCTCGCTGATGATGCGGTTGAGCGTGCGGGCGGAGGCGAGATCGCGGCCGAATGGTTTTTCGACGATGATGCGCGCGCCCTCGTCGAGGTGGACGGCGCCGATGTTCTCGGTGACGGTGCCGAAGAGCGACGGCGGGATGGCGAGATAGTGCGCGGGGTGCTTACAGCCGGCGAGGTTCTGCTGGATTGCCTTGAACGTTTCGGGATCGTTGTAGTCACCGCTGACATACTTGAGCTTTGAGAGGAGTGTTTTCAACGCTCGCTGGTTGTCGATTCCGCCGTAGCGCTTGAGACCGTCTTTCACCCGGTTGTGGAGCCGGTTCATGCTCCAATCGGGCAATGCGACGCCGAGCACGGGCACGTTCAGGTTGCGTCGTTTGGCCATGGCGTAGAGCGCCGGAAAGATCGACTTGTGCGCCAGATCGCCGGTGGCGCCAAAAAGGACGAGTGCATCGGAATGGATTGAAGCCATGACGGACCTTTCGTGCGACGTGCGTATCGATGGAGCGGGGCGATTCCAGACGGTAGGTCCGGGAACCGCGCTCCACCTCACGAATACGCATGGCGTCCGCGTTGCGTGTCCGGTAAGCGCGCAGCGCGATCGGCGTAGCGATTGTGCGGTCTGGCGCGAGTTGTGATGTCCCAGGCGGCGTGTCTTGACGCGGTTCTCAGACTCGGGCCGCACACTCGACAGCCGATAGCCGATTGGATTCGAGTGCATCGCGCCCGAGGTCCGTACGGACCCGAGAGGTCTGGTCGTGGCAGAACCGGCTCGAGACAACTCGAATCTTGCTGTGCCGATTCGGCACCGCCTGCAGTTTCGCGTGCTGTTTCTCGTGCTGGCCATGGTGGTCGTCACGGTCGGAACAAGCAACTGGATGCTCGCGCGGCTGATCGAGTCGCAATTGAATGAGACGCTGCAGCGCGAGACGCTGCGCATCGGTGAACACCTGGCCGATGAGTTTCGCGGCCCGCTGATGATGCACAGCGTCGAGTCGATCGAGCAGCATCTCGATCTTGTTGCCGCCGATCCGGGTTTGGGTTTTGTCCAGATCGAAGATCGCGCGGGCCATGTCATGGCCGAGCGCATCAACAACACCGATCTGTACGACCACTTCACTTCCCACATGGGCGAGCAGAATGAGCGAGTCGCCTTGACGCAGAGTCGACCGACGCTGCTTGGCTATGCGCGGTCGCCAGAGGCTCGGGTGTTGCGCACGCCGATCTTTTCGACGAACGGGGTCATGGGCGCGCCCGACCTGCTGGGCCACGTGACGTTTGTCGTGGTCGATCCGGCGCATCGTGCCACGCTGCAGAAGATGCGGGCCCTGGTGATTGGCGTGGTGTGCATCGCATGCCTGATTTCGGTGCCACTGACAGCGCTGCTCATGCGCCGCCTGACGCGGCCGCTGCGGCGGATCATGCGAGCGATCACGATGCTGGCGTCGGGAGGCGAAGTGCCTTCGTTGCCGCTCAAACGTGAGGATGAACTCGGGATGCTCGCACGCTCGGTGGCGGAGACTGCGGAGCGATTGAGTCGAGCGCGCACTGAACTGGTACTCGCCAACGCATCACTCGAGCAGCAGGTTGAAGATCGGACGGCGGCGCTGAATGCGGCGAATCGTCGTCTCGAAGTCGAGATCGAGACCAAGAATGAGTTTCTCCGCACTGTGAGCCACGATCTGAACGCCCCGCTGCGCAACATTGCGGGTATGACAACGATGCTCCGCCGCCGGTTCGGGGAAACGCTGCCCGAGGAGGTCAACCACCGCCTCGAACGCATCAGCGCCAATGTTGAGCTCGAATCGGCGATGCTCGATGACCTGCTCGAACTCAGTCGTATCCGCACGCGACCGGGCGACTGTGAGGCGGTGGATCTGAATGAACTGATCAGCGGAATCACGCAGGCGCTGGAGCACGAACTGGCGGAGCGGGGCATTGCGTGCGGGATCGAAGCGCCGCTGCCCACGATTGACGTGGAGCGAAATCTGGCGCGGCAGGTGTTTCTGAATCTCATCGATAATGCGGCCAAGTACATGGGCGAGCGGCCCACGCGATCGATCGCCATCTCACACAAACTTGAGCCGGGCTGGCTGAAAGTGTCGGTGGCGGACACGGGTCCGGGCATTGCGCCGTCTGATCAGCAGCGGGTGTTCCAGGTGTTCCGTCGCGGGTCTGAGGCCGGCACGTCGAGCGTCCCGGGCCGAGGTATCGGACTGGCCAGCGTGCGAGCGGTTGTCGAGCACTGGGGGGGCGAGATCGGACTCGAGAGCGAGGTGGGGGTGGGGAGCACATTTACTGTGTCAATCCCGGCGAGCCGTATCGTCTCTGCCGAATTGGGTTCTCCAAGGTCAAAGTCTGCGGCGTGATTGCCTTCATGTCGTCCTGCACCCGGCCGAAGAACCGAATGCAGGAGTTCCCCGGAATGCCAACCAGAACGCGAGGCGACCAAGTGAGTGAATCTGTGATTTTGCTCGTTGATGATGACCCGGACTATCGGATGCTGGTGCGCGATGCGATCGAATCGCTCGGCCGCCCGATAAAGGTGTTCGAGTGCGTCGACGGCTGCGACGGCATCCGTTTCCTTCAGAGGGCGGGTGCGGATGAAGCTTCGCCGCGTCCGAATCTCGTGCTTCTGGATCTTGAGATGCCCGGCGCCGATGGTCACGAAGTGCTCGTGCGGCTTCGGGCGGACGAGCGACTGCGCGACCTGCCTGTCGTGGTGATGACGGGCCTGGATGACGACGAATCTGAACGGCGCGCCATGGACAACGGCGCGAGCAGTTACACCTGCAAGGTACAGGATACGGACGACATGCTCCGTCGCATCGAAGCGGCGGCGATCTACTGGACGACCGTGCACCGCCAGTTGTCGGAGTCTTCATCCGCAGCCTGAAGGTTCTGCGGAAACAGGGCGAGGATCGCCCGCACACCATGTCATTGGAGAATGACGAGCTCATGATGCAGCGTACGCAACCACCACGACTCCTGGTTCTCGAAGACGATCCCGACACGGCATCGCTGATCAAGGATGTGCTCGACGAGCACTTTGAGTGCGATTGTGTCAGTGTCTACGGCACCATTGCGCAGGCGGTCAGCACGGATCTGACGGCGGTTGATCTGGTGTTGTGCGATTTCAATCTTCCCGATGGAACTGGATTGAACGCACTTGAGCAGTTCCTGTCCAAGCAGACCACGCTTCCAGTGATCATGGTGACAGGCGAGTCGGATCACCGCACCGCGCTCGAGGCATTGAGGCTCGGTGCTTACGACTACGTAGTCAAGGCGGGGGAATTCCTCTCCGTTCTGCCGCTCATGGTTGAGAAAAATCTCTCGCGGTGGCGCACCAAGCAGGAAAACTTCCGCCTGCAGCGGGAACTGGAACTGTCGCTCGAACAAGTGCGGCGCTCGCATTCGCAACTGACGTCGATGGTGGCGCGGCTTGAGGAAATGGCGCTGACCGATGCCCTGACGGGCCTGTCGAATCGGCGTCATCTCAACGAAGACCTGCCGCGCATCTTCGCCGAGACGACACGGCATGCGGGTGATCTGGCTTGCATCATGATCGATCTGGACGGCTTCAAGATGCTCAACGACGCGCTCGGACACCAGCATGGCGACGACATGCTGCGCCTGGCCGGTCGCGTGATCCTGGCGAATCGACGCGACTCCGACCTGGCGGCACGGTACGGGGGAGACGAGTTCGTCATCGTACTGCCCCGCACGGATTCCACAACCGCCGTCAATCTCGCCCGGCGCATCAAGGAAGATTTCGAAGATGCCGTCAAGCGCACCGTGTGCTCGGATCACGTGCTCGCGATGTCGATGGGCATTTCGTGCGCTCGCACAAGTCGAGCGGTGTCAGGCGAAGAATTGATTCGCATTGCCGATGAGATGCTGTATGTCGCCAAGCGGAGCGGCAAGGGTCAGGTCGTGCTTTGTGAGCCGGGTGGTGGCGCTCCGGTGCCCAACATCATTGCCGCCGTCTGATCCCGCGCGTGTTGCTCCTGCTCACTGTGGCTTCGGCCGCAGGATCAGCACCGGCGTGTTGATGCGATAGGTTCCTCGACCCGTGTCGACGAATCGATTCGTCACTTCCGGCCGCTTCGCCATGATCTCTGACCACACTTCTTCCTTCGCGAGGAGCACAGCGCGCGAACGATCATCGGCCGAGAGCGAATCAATCCAGTCATCGATTTCTGCATTCTTCAGCGGCAATGCGGGGTGGTTGAGATACCGGAAGAGCGTCGGGTCCTGATAGCCCACGGTGGCGACGATTGGGTCGCGCAATCCAGGCTGAGCCTGGACCTGTTCAATCAACTGCTGTGTGCCGTACACCTTGCCCAACGAGTCTTCGAATTCGAATACGCCGATCCAGGCAATCACCCCTGCAAGCCACAGCGCGGTGACGGCTGCGATTCGGTACTTGGCGCGGCCAGAGATGACTGGCCAACGGATCCAGAGGCCCAGGGCAACGAGCGGCAGCGTGGCCGATACGCATGCAACCCACAGACTCTCCGGTCTGAGACGGATAATGGCGAAGATCATTAATCCCAGTACCACAAATGTACTGAGGCATACGGCGGCAATGGATTGCATGGCCTTGCGGGGCGTGGGCGGATTCTCATCGCGACCGAGGAATCTCGCTTCAACGACAGAGGCCGCCAGGATGGCCAGCGGGGGACCGAGGGGAAGGACGTAGGTCGCGAGTTTTCCGCTCATGAGCGTGAAGCCGATGAACGGGACAATGACCGCCAGGACGAGCAGGCTGCCGAGATCGTATTTGCGGAGATATGTCCACGCCTGGCTCCAGGCGTATTCGAGACCCGGCAGGCTGAGCGTGGCGGTGGCTGGGAAAAGGCCGCCGATGACGATTGGAATGTAATACCAGAGAGGTTCGGGGTGATCGCCGCTGCTGCCCGAAGCGCGATCGAGCATCTCGTGTTTCCAGATCGAGACGGCCTCGGGCTCGTGCGCAATGATCTGCCACACCCAGATGCCGATGGGCGCGACGGCCAGCAGTACGCCCCAGAGATGCAGGTGGCGGATCGAGCCAAGTTGGCCGGCCAACACCAGCCAGATCAACAGCACTCCGACGGGCACCAGCGCCAGCGGGCCCTTGGTGAGCAATCCAAGCGCGACGGCGAGCCACATCGCTGCTGCCCATCCCCACGATCCGCGTGAGCGTTCGGCGCCGGCTCGCACCGCGAGAAAACCAGCCGCGAGTGCGGCCAGCCAGAACAGCGTGAGTAGCGAGTCGGTAATTGCCAGTCGACCGATGATGAGATGCAAGGGCATCAGCGACAGCAGGCCGCTGGCGATCAGTCCGCGCTTCGGCCCTCCCCATTTCATTCCCAGGCCGAAGGTGATGAGTACGGTGAGCGTGGCGGCAACGACGGATGGCAGCCGCAGGGCGAGTTCATCCTCATGGATGAGTTTGAGCGAAGCCGCCTGCAGCCAGTAGACCATGGGCGGCTTGGTGAGGTGAGGCTGGCCGTTCATGGTCGGGACGAGCCAGTCACCGCTGTTGAGCATGTTCATGCTCACCGTGCCGTAGCGCCCTTCATCTGGCGCGTAGAGCGGATGGTCGTCGAGGCTGAGCCACATGGGCAGAGCGCATTGGGCCAGGAGAATGACGAAGACCAACCAGCGCGTGGCGCTGTCGCTGAGTCGCCAGACCTGCGCGTACTCGCTCGATGGGTTGAGCGGTGTGCCCGGACTGCCTGCAAGAGTGCGATTCACAGTGCGCGTCGATCCGATTCGTGGGCGATCGCCCGGGGTGGTGAAGTGGTAATTGTATATCTCCTTTGGGGAAGGGCATGACGGGAAGATGACTGAAATGACCCGGCAGTGGTGGGGACCGACGGCGGTCCCGACGGTTCTGAGACGGATCTTGCCCGCGAGCCCTTTCGAAAGGGCGATTACCACGCTATAACCACCGCACAGCATTCGAGCGAATCCCGGCTTAGACCACAGGAGACAAGGCGATGGCCGATCCGACCACCAGCGGCGAATCCTCCGGATCCAAGGGCATTCTCGATTTCATCGAGTGGGTCGGCAACAAACTGCCGGATCCGGCGACGTTGTTTCTGCTCGGGGCTGCGGTCGTCATGCTGCTCTCCTACGTGCTGGCCAAGACCGGCGCCCAGGTGCAGCCGATGCGCCCGCACGTGGTGATGACCGAGGTGCTCGACGCCGACGGTCAGGCGGTGATCGACCCGGAAACGGGTGAAGTGCAGATGGAGCCGGTCATCGATGAATCGACCGGCAAGCCGAAACTGGAGTGGTCGGCCGAAGGAGATCCCATCACGCCGCAGAACCTGATCAGCCGCGAGGGCATCTTCTGGTGCTTTGACAACCTGGTGAAGAACTTCATCGAGTTTGAGCCGCTGGGCATTGTGCTCACGGGCATGTTGGGCATTGGTGTAGCCGAGCGCACCGGTCTGCTCGGCGCTTTGATGAAGGCGTTCATGCTCGTCGTTCCGTCGTGGGCGCTCACGCCGGCAATGGTCTTTGTTGGCATCATGTCTTCGATGGCGCTCGATGCCGGCTACATCGTGCTGCCGCCGCTGGCTGCTGCGTTGTACAAGTCGGTCGGGCGCTCACCTCTGGCGGGATTGGCGGCCGTGTTCGCCGGAGTCTCGGCAGGATTCAATGCGAACTTATTGATCACCGGGCTCGATCCACTGCTTTCGGGGTTGTCCACTGCCGGTGCGCGCATCGTGAATCCAGATTACACGGTCACGCCGCCTTGCAACTGGTACTTCCTGATCGCTTCGACGTTTCTGATCACGCTTGCGGGCTGGGCTGTGACAGCGTGGTTCGTTGAACGCCGCATGGCTCACAAGTCTCCGGAAGAAGGCGGACCTGTCCCGGCATCCGCCGAAGATCTCCAATCACAGCGGCTCAACTGGACTGAAGTCAAGGGACTGCTGGCGGGCATCGTCGTGATCTTCCTGACGATCGGAACGCTGGTCGGCCTCAGCGCCGTTCCGGGCGCGCCGCTCTACACCTATCGCATGCCGACGCCCGACAGCACGGGCAAGACGCCGATTGCGGACATCTACACGCCACCCAGCCCCGATGCACCGCTGCCAGAGGATGCCTACACGCTTGATGACGGCACCATCATCGTGCCGACGGCGGAGCGATTCGATCGCTGGGTTCTGGTCATCGTCCCCATGATCTTTCTGAGCTTCCTGCTGCCAGGCGTTGCCTACGGCATCACGGTGGGCAAGATCAGAAACGACAAGGATCTGGCCAAACTGTTCATTGAGTCAATGGCGATGATGGGGCCGATCATTGTGCTCGCGTTCTTTGCCGGCCAGTTCATTAAGTACTTCAACCATTCCAATCTGGGATCGATGCTGGCTGAGTGGGGCGGGCAGACGCTGGGGCAGATGAACATGCCCGCCTGGGCGCTCATGGTCGTGTTCATTCTTGTTGTGATGTTCTTCAACCTGTTCGTGGGTTCGATGAGCGCCAAGTACGCGATGTTCGCGCCGATCTTCGTGCCGATGTTCATGCTCGTGGGCATCTCGCCTGAGTTGACGCAAGCGGCCTATCGCGTGGGCGACTCCGTTACCAACGTCATCACGCCGCTCAATGCGTATCTCGTGATCATCCTTGTGTTCATGAAGGAATATGTACCCAAAGGGGGCATGGGTACGCTGATCGCCGCGATGGTGCCATACACGATCGTGTTCACCATTGTCTGGACCCTCATGCTCATCATCTGGATGCAGATGGGTTGGCCGCTCGGGCCCGATGCGCCGCTGTGGTACGATCTGACGCAGAGTGCTGCGGCCGCGGTCGGCGGATAAGGAGCAGATTGTGCGAAAGCCAGTGCACTTCACCTTCGGCAACCACATGCACTGGGTCGACATGCAGTGGCTGTGGGGCTACGAGGTGCTGCCTGGCTCGGTGCGCGACATGCTGCACCTTTGTCGCGAAACGGGGATCAAAGGCAACGTCAACTTCGACGCGATCGGCTACGAGAAGATGGCCGCCGAATGCCCCGAGGCGCTCGGCGAATTGCGCGAGGCGATCGCCCAGGGCACCGTCGAGCCCGTCGGTTGCTCGTACGGCCAGCCATACGGCCTGTTCAACGGCGGCGAATCGAACATCCGCCAGCTCACTTATGGCGTGCGCTCGACGCGGCGGCTGCTGGGCGTGCGGCCGCGCGCGTTCTGGGAGGAGGAGTTCTACTTCTTCCCGCAGTTGCCGCAGATGCTTCGCCAGTGCGGCTACACCGGGGCGTGTCTGTTCTTTCAATGGACCTGGCACACGCCGGAAGTGCCGCGCGAGCCGCATGCGCTGGTTCTTTGGGAAGGCATCGACGGCTCGCAACTGCCCGCGCTGCCGCGTAACGAACTGAACCTGCACCAGTGGCCGGAAGACTTCGGTCCGTTGTTTGAGTCAGCGCTGCTGCGCGATCTGGATCAGCCGGCGATCGTGCAGTGGGTCGAGTTGATGCCCAGCAAGGACTGGATGTGCCGCAGCGAAGTGCTGCTGCCGAAGTTGAAGGAGTTGATTGCCAATCCCGAGTTTGAAATCGTACCGGGTACGCTTTCGGAGGTGATTGCGAAGATCGGCAGTGCCGATGCGCCGGTGCGCCGCTACACGATGGACGACGTCTGGCACGGGATGACGCTCGGCAAGAACGGCGACAAGCATCCTCGCACCAGTCGCGCGGCCGAGCACGCCATCCTTGCCGCCGAATCGCTGGCGGCTACGGCGAGTCTGCTTGGTCGGCCGTACGCGCAGTGGGATGTCTACCCGACGTGGGAGATTGACGAAGCGTGGCGCGAGCTGCTGGCTGCGCAGCATCACGACAATCACGAGTGTGAGGGGTTGTGCGGTTTCGTCGGCTACGAGCAGTTTACTCGAGCGCGGAGCATGGCGGATCGGATTGCAGAGCGGGCGGCTGCGATCATCGGCGCCCGCATCGCCGGGCCGCCGGCGCCCGTGCTCACGAATCAACTCGCGTGGCCGGTGCCGCTGCGTTACCCTCCGGGTGGAGAGGCGTCCGGATTGCGGCTGGCCGACGGAGTCCCGCCATTTGGATTCGCGCTGCCGCATACACGAGCTACGCGACCGCGTCCGGTGGCGGAAGTGCAGGAGATAGATGACACCATGCTGCGCCTTCACCGTGGCGCGCTGCAGGTCGACATCGATCAGAATCGCGGCATGATTACTCAGATTCGATCCGAAACTTTCCCTGGTGGAATATTGCGTGTCGATGTGCCCCTCCTGTCATTTCAGCGCGTCATCAACGGAAGGGCGGATCGCTTCACTCAATCCATCGTGCGCGTTGATGGCGAATCGGCGCAGCCGCGCCGACAATGCGTCGGTATCTATCGAACCAGTGACCACGAACCGGGAGCGGCCATCGACATCGTCGTGAGCCTGCACGACACGCTCGATGCGGTGCTGATTGAGGTGATGGATCAGAGCGGGAGGCCGGATCCCGGCTATGCGGGCGCGCTGCGCAGCGCGATAGCCCTGGGTTTTGCCCATTCGCTTGCAGCTGATACGGCCGGCGCAGTCAGAGTGATTGATCCGAGTGGCTCATTTCAGCGCAAGTATCCCGAGGGCGACTGGATGACTTCGCCACAGTGGTTCGAGACGATTGAGCGCCCTTTCACGGCACAACACTTCGTTGCGTTCCGAGATGCAACGGAATCATCGTCGCGTGGCGTTGCGTATGTTCATGACGGTGCGCAGCAGTTCTCGCGTTCGGATGACGGAGCCGAGCATGTTCTCAAAGTCTACGACCCATGGGATGAGGATCGAGACGAGGCATGGTCGGGTGACATGCAGATGCTCATCTGGCCTTTCGCGCGGGCAAGTCATGCGGAATTGATGCGAGTTGCGTGGGAGCACAACTATTCGCATACCAACAAGTGCAACCGCGTGTACGGCCTGTGCGAGATTGAAACGGCTGGATCGTCGCAAGGTGATGTGCCGCCTGTTTTCGGCCCGCTCTGCGTCGAGGGTGCGCCCGGAGTGCTCGCTTCGGCATTCTTCCGCGAGTCGAGCAAGTCTGGCGAGCATCTGCCGGACTGGGCGGGGCACGACATGGTGCGGCGGAGTGAAGGCGCCTGCACACATCCCTTTGTCATTCGGCTTGTCGAGTACAACGGCGAGCCGGCCGAGGTCACACTCAAGCTTGTTGGCCCCGTCGCCAGCGCCGCCAAGACGAATCTCATGGGCGAGGTCGGTGCGCACGTCGCGGCAGGTGAAGATACGTGCTGGCTCGACGTGACGCCCGCCGAGCCGCCGGAATGGGCGATCGATCCAAACACGGGTCAGTGTTACGAGTTTCGCGGCCAGCCGCTGGAATGGTCGCAGGTGACCTTCCGCATGAGGCCGCGCGAGATTGCGACGGTGTACGCCGACATGGTGATGGGTCGCAAGGAGTACCGTGATCTCGACGCCAAGCGCAAGATCTGGGCGACGGTGCACCGCACGAAAGGCGAGACTGCTGGCGATTGAGTCGGCGGCCATATGATGCCCCATGCCGCCCATCGTCGTACTGGGTTCGATCAACATGGATCTCGTCGTGACCACGCCTCGATTCCCGGCGCCGGGTGAGACGCTGCTGGGCGGCGCGTTTCAGACGTTCCCGGGCGGCAAAGGCGCCAACCAGGCTGTGGCGGCATCGCGGCTCGGTGCGGAGGTCTCGTTTGTCGGCTGCGTCGGACGCGATGCATGGGGAGCCGAACTGCGATCGCTGCTCGCTTCTGAAAAGGTCGACGTGACGTACGTGATCGCGCGCGGTGGGGAGATGACAGGCGCGGCGGTGATCACCGTTGACGCGTCGGGGCAGAACACCATCGTCGTTGCTTCGGGCGCGAACATGGCCGTGACGACGCGCGATGTCGAAGCGGCCCGCGACGCGATTGAGCAAGCGGATGCGCTGGTGATGCAACTCGAGTCGCCGCTGCCTGCCGTGCAGCGGGCTGCGGAGATTGCCCGCGGGGCCGACGTGCCGGTGTTTCTCAACGCCGCCCCGGCGCAGCAGTTGCCGACCGACCTGCTCGAACTCGTCGACATCCTCATCGTCAATGAAACGGAGAGTCGCATTGTCGCTGATCTGCGCGATGAGAATCTGACGCACGGCCAGATCTCGACACACCTCAGCGCCCGCTCGCACGGCCACGTGGTGATCACGCTCGGTCGCGAAGGCGCGGTGCACTTTGACGGCGAGACGCTCACGCAACGCGAGGCGTTTGTGGTCAAGCCTGTTGACACCACCGCGGCGGGCGATGCGTTCGTCGGCGCCCTCGCAGTCGCCTGGTGCGATGGACAGAGCATCGAGGAGTCGCTTGCGTTTGCCTGTGCCGCGGGCGCGCTGGCGGTCACCAGAGCCGGTGCGATGCCCTCGCTGCCAACGCGTCATGAAGTCGAATCCCTGCTTAGGCGGTCCTGAATGCGTTCAAATCCCTGATTTGAATCCCCGAGTTTCTGAATGGGATCACGGGATTCGGGACATTAAGGAATGATGCGTCCCGGCGGCGTATTAAATCTAACGCGGCCGTTTCACCACCGAGGCGATTCTGTCGGCCGCGATCAATCGAAACCACGGAGAGGAGAATTCGCATGATTTCACGAACCAAACTGGTGCTGTGCTTGAGTCTGCTCGGCGCGGCGTTGCCGAATCTGGCGGGCGGGAGAGCATTTGCAGGCGAAGGGGGCAACGAACGATTCGTACCCCAGCCCGGCTACCAGGAATTTTCGGGCTCGATGATCGCCCGACCCTGGCCTGTTTCGCACTGGATCGATCAAGGCGTCGCGGCCAACGATGCACAGCATCGCTACGACGAAGCGGTTCGGGTCATCAGCGCCATCGCTCCGCCGCGTGTGCATGTGCTGCAGACGGATCAGTACATCTTTGATCTGCCAATGGGCGCTACTGAAAATGGCGTGGCGAACAATCTGCTCGCCACGGGCCTGTTCAAGTTCGTCGAACCCAACTGGCGCGTCTATCCGCAGGATTGCCCCAACGACGCGCAGTTTGGGTCGCAGTGGTATCACGGCGTGGATCGATTCGATTCCTGTGCGGGCTGGGACATCCACACCGGCACGTCGGAAACCACCGTTGGCGTGTGCGACACCGGCGTGCGCTTCACGCACGAGGATCTCCAACTCAATCGCAAGGAAGGCTACAACGCCGTTGACCAGCTGTGGGAGAGCAATGGCGGGCAGATCAATGACATCTACGGCCACGGCACGAATGCGACCGGCTGCGCTGCGGCCAACGGCAATAACGGGATCGGTGTCACGGGTATGGGTTGGAACCTCAGCCATCGCATGCTCCGTGTGACTAATAGTCAGGGCGGTGGATCTTCCATCGAGTGGCTCAACCACGCGGCGGTGACGGCGATCGAGAGCGGCGACAAGGTCGCGAGCCTGAGTTACAGCGGCGTCGACAACCAGGCCGTGCGCGACACGGCGACGTACATCAAGTCGATCGGGGGCTTGATGATCTGGGCGGCCGGCAACGCGAACCAGAACCTGACCACGAACGACCGCGACGCTGATGACGTGATCATCGTCGGCGCCGTTAGTCGGCAGGACGTGAAATCATCATTCTCCAACTACGGTCGTATGGTGGATCTCGTCGCGCCCGGCGAAGAAGTCTGGAACATCTCGAGCGAATCGGACAACGCGTACCGCAATTTCAGCGGCACGAGCGCGGCTTGCCCGCAGGTCTCCGGTCTTGCGGGACTGCTCTGGTCCACCAACCCGGCGTTGTCGCCAGATGAAGTCGAGTTCTTCCTCAAGACGACCTGCAACGACCTTGGTTCGCAGGGAATTGATGACACCTACGGCTACGGCCGCATCAACCTGCGCAACGCGATCGAGGCCGCGTTCTCGGGCGAGATTCCGATCCGCCTGACGACCTCGCGTTTTGTCGCGGGCGTGAATGGTGACGCCGAAGTGTCCCGCGCCACCCCCGGCGAGCGCGTGGTGTTCGTCTACAGCGTTCGCGGACTGGGCAGCACGTACGTCGCCCAGTTGGATGTGACGCTTGATCTTGCCCGCCCGGCGCAGGCCGGCATCAAGACGGCCGACCAGGACGGTTACGCGCTGCTTCGCAAGCGCATCCCGCCGGGCACGCAGGGCACGCGGGTCTGGATGCAGGCGGCCCAGTTCCAGCGCGTGAGCAATGTCGTGGAGGTGGTGATCGAATAGCGAAAGGCACCCTGATTGTGACTTTGAATCGCCCCGCCGGTGGCGCCATCGGCGGGGCTTTTTTCGTGACGTGTCCGTTTCATGACACCATGCTTCTATGGTTGACTTGGATTCGCATCATTTGTCCGTATGAATGGAGGACTCCGTGCATCCCATCCGCCGAGCCATGTTGAGCTGCCTGTACGTTCTGGTGGTTTGTCTTTCCAGCGGCCGCCTCCTCGCCCAGCCTTTTCGCATCACCGTCGTCGATTCGAAGACGCATCGCGGCGTCCCGCTGATCGAGTTGCGCACCGTTAACGAGATTACCTTCATTACCGACAGCGCCGGAGTGGTCGCTATCGACGACCCCGGCCTGATGAACCAGCGCGTGTACTTCTGGGTGAAGAGCCACGGCTACACGTTTCCCGCCGACGGGTTCGGCTACGAGGGCAAAGCGCTCGACGTCACGCCCGGCGGTAAGGAGACTTTGCAGGTCGATCGAGTCAACATCGCCGAGCGACTCTATCGCACCACCGGCGAAGGCATCTACAGCGACAGCGTCAAGCTTGGTGACAAGCCGCCCATCGACCAGCCCGTGCTCAACGGCCAGGTGTTCGGCCAGGATTCGGTGCAGCGCGTGATCTATCGCGGGCAGATTCACTGGTTCTGGGGCGACACGAGCCGCACGTCCTATCCGCTGGGCAACTTTGCCGGCTCGGGCGCGGTGTCAGATCTGCCCGGCAAGGGCGGGCTTGATCCGTCGGTGGGCGTGAACCTGCGCTACTTCGTCAACGAAGAGGGCTTCAGCAAGAAAATGTGTCCGCTGGGCGACAAGCCCGGGCCCGTGTGGTTCGATGGTCTGGTCACCGCGAAGGATTCGTCGGGGCGCGAGCGCCTGCTGTGCCACTACATCCGCGTCAAGACCCTGGGCGAGTTGTATGAAGCGGGCTTTGCGCTGTACAACGATGACAAGGACATCTTCGAGCCTATCAAGCAGTTCCCGACCAATACGCCGCTGCACGCACGTGCCAATCCGATCAAGGTCACCGAAGACGACGTGGAGTACTACTACTTCCCGTCGCCTTATGCAATGCTGCGCTGCAAGGCTGACTATGACAGCCTGATCGACCCCGGCGCGTACGAGGCGTTCACGTGTCTGAAGGAAGGCACGAAGTACGCCCAGGAGAAGTCGCAACTCGACCGCGACGCCTCGGGCAAACTCATCTACGGCTGGAAGCGCAACACCGGCCTTGTCGAGGCAAACCAGCAGGTCGAGCTTATCAACGCGAAACTGATGACGGAAGACGAGGCATTTATCCAGACGCGCGATGTCGAGACCGGCGAGAAAGTCATCGGTCACAGCGGCTCGATCTACTGGAACGACTATCGCAAGTGCTACATCATGATTCTGCAGCAGGTGTGGGGCTCATCGATGCTCGGCGAGATCTGGTATGCCGAATCGCCCACGCTCGTTGGGCCATGGAATACGGCGCGGAAGATCATCACGCACGACAACTACTCGTTCTACAACGTCGTGCAGCATCCGTTCTTCGATCAGGACGGCGGGCGGTTGATCTACCTCGAAGGCACGTACACAAAGATGTTCACGAACAACCCGATCGCCACGCCGCGCTACGACTACAACCAGGTGATGTACCGGCTGGATCTCGCCGATCCGCGGCTGCACGGCGGGTAACGGGCGAATGCTCTTCGCTTACCGACCAACGCCTTCGGGTTGCGGATGGGTGGCGACTACTGCTTTTCGTACATGTCACCGCTATCGGTGTCAAGATCGGGCAGCGGCTTGGCGGGCAGCTCGAACCAGGGCGGCGCGTTTCCGAGTCCGCCGTTCCGCAGGCCGGGCTGGGCGTATTCAGGCGCATCGCGGTAGGTGAGTTCCCAGCGGCGGCACTGGGCCGGGGGCACGGCGATGGCCGAGCGCAGCTTGCCGTACTTCGTGCCGTTCAGGAAGAGTGTGTATTCGAGTCGATCGGGTCGTTCAACCTTGTCAGTGCCGCCACCCTCGATGAAGTGGGTGACCATCTGGTAGCCGACGGGGATGTCCTGCGTCCAGAGTTCCTCACCCGTGCGGATATCCACCAGCGTGAGCGTGGCGGGAAGGAACTCGGTGCTGGGCCAGGTCTCGGATGAGCCGGTCCAACCCTGTCCGCCGGCGCGGTAGCCGCAGCCGGAAAGTGACAGCGCCAGGCTGCCCAGGGCGAGCGCGAGCGTCAGGGACAGGCGGGCACGTGTGGAGTTCTTCGACGTGTTCATGCTGAGTTCCTCGTTTCACCCGACGGGGTCGCCAAATCCTAGCGCGCGATAGTCAGTCTTTCGGAATCGACCATCGGTGGGCTTGAGTCCAATTCGACAGGCCGGGTCCGCATGAAGGTTATCTGGCGATTGTCCAACTGAATCGGCGCGAGGTCTCGCGTATCCTCCCCTTCTATGGCTCACGCGAAACCCGCCTACCGCATCGGTCATGGTTTTGACCTCCACCGTCTTGAGCCCCTGGCGCCGGCCGGGGCGGGGCGCCCGCTGGTCATCGGCGGCATCCGCATCGAGCACGACCTTGGTCCCGTCGGGCACAGTGATGGGGATGCCCTGTACCACGCGGTGACCGACGCCATCCTCGGGGCGCTGGGGCAGCCCGATATCGGGGAGCTTTTCCCGGATACGAGCCCGAAGTGGAAGGGAGCGGACTCGTCGATTTTTGTGCAGGAGGCCGTAAGTCGCATGGATTCAGCCGGATACGAGTTGGGAAACCTGGATGCGACGATTATCCTTCAAGAGCCGAAAATCGCCCCGCATAAGGACGCCATCCGCCGCCATCTGGCCGAGGAACTCGGAATCGGGGCCGAGCGGGTGAACCTGAAGGGCAAAACGCACGAAAAGCTCGATGCGCTGGGTGATGGACGGGGCATTGCGGTCCACGTCGTGGCCCTGCTCGTTCAGAAAGGAATGTGAACGCCATGACCGGTGAGCACGGCGGGAACCCGCATCTCTGGCAAAAAGCCGCGTCGCTGGCTGCGCGATTCCACGTCAACCAGGCCCGCAAGGACGGCCGCACGCCCTACGTGGCCCACCCGTTCCGCGTGGCGATCGTGGTCTCCAACGTGTTCAATGTGCACGATCCGATCATCCTTTCGGGCGCACTGCTGCATGATGTAATCGAAGATACGCCGGCGGACTACGACGATGTGTATTACGCCTGCGGCACCGAAGTGGCCGACATCGTCGCCGCCATGACCAAGGACATGCGCCTGCCCGATGCGGAGCGCGAGCCGGCCTACGACCGGCAACTGTCTGAGGGAGACTGGCGCGTCAAGCTCGTCAAACTCGCCGATGTCTACGACAACCTCTGCGACTCTACGCCGGGCAACCAGCGGCAGCGCTGCGTCGACAAAGCCCGCCGGGCGATCAGCATCGCGCTGGATGACGGCGACGAGCGCCTGGCCGAACCCGTCGAGCGGCTGCGCGATCTGATCAGCGAATTCTCAAGGGCGCCGGTCGAAGCGTGAGCGTCGCCCGGCACGACCCACCCACCTCACAATGACAGCGACTCGCGCAGGCGTCGTACCCGATTGCGCAAGATCGTGAATACCTCACCGTACCAGCGCACAGCCTGATCAAAGGCCTGCTGATCGTTGTGCTCTATTGGTGCGCGTAGCATCGGCAACATCCACGCCGCATAGCCCGAATCTTCATCGGTCGCCGCCCACCCGCTGCGGAACCAGGGTCGGCCGGGCACACCCTGGTAATCGAGCCAGTTGCGCTCAAGCATCAGCAGCGTGCGATTGATCTGTCGCAACGTGTCAGCATCCTGGCGGGCCACGATCGCGGGCGATCGCAGCAGGCCATCGAGCAGATCAGCTTCGCTCTGGAATGAGCGGGCCGCGTCGAGAATCGACTGAAACTGCGGCAGGATTTCTGCGGATGCGTCGATCGGATCGGGTTCGTGAACAAATCCGATTTCGCGGGCTTGCTTGGTCAAGGCTTGCAGGTGTCCGGGCAGGTCGGTGGCATAGCGACTCGGCTGGAGTGGGATGATCGGCGCATTGGCCAGCCGTGCCGCGGCAAGTGATGTGACTTGCGTCACCATGCGCGCTGAAGCGTAATCATCACCGACAAAGCGACGGTACCAGGTGAGCGTTTCATAGTTGGAGTGATACGAGTGCCCCTGCGCGCCGCTGCCGCCAATCGAGGCGGACGGAATGCCGAGGTGGCAGTAGAAACCGACGTGGTCGGAGCCGCCGCCGAGGTCGCCGAGGCGAGGCTCATCGGTTTCCTTTGCCGCCTGCGCCTGCTTGAGCCAGCGATCGTAGATCATGCCGGCCGGGCCGTCGGAGGGTGGTTCGCCGGGTAGGGGTGGTTGTTGCACATAGCGCGTCGCGTCCATGACGACCGGCTTGAGCGTGGGGGAGGCAGAAGAGCCGAAGTTGCAACCCATGGAGGCCATGTCGAGATTGAAGTAGGCCAGCGCGCCGCTGTTGAGCATGGTCTCGCGCGATTCGACCCACTCCGTGGAGCCGAGAATGCCGAATTCCTCGGCCCCCCAGCAGGCGAACACGAGCGAGCGGCGTGGCGGGCGACCCTGCCTGGCCAGCTCGGAGAAGCATCGTGCCGCTTCGATGACCGCAATCGTGCCGCTGTTCGGGTCGCCGGCCCCGAAACTCCACGCATCGTGGTGCGCGCCGATGATGATGCGCTCCGTTGGCCAATCGGTGCCCGGCAGTGTGGCGATGATGTTGGAAGTCCTGGTCACGCGGCGCTGCTGCTGGACGGCGATGCGCACCTGCAACGCCGACCCCCCGGTGACGCGATACTCGATGGGCATGCCGCCCGCCCATGGCGGAGGAACCGCCTCTCCGGTCATGCGCGACATGATCTCCTGCGCCGCAACCCAACCAACGGGTTGAACCGGGATCTTCGGCAGCGCGAGTGTGTTGGGATCGACTCGCTCGACGCCTTCTTCCGCCGGCAGGAAGGGCGTGAGCGGATCGCCGGGGTAGTCGAGGGTAAGAAGCGAGCCGCGCTGGACATAGGTTTCGTTTGCGTAGCCGCCCTCCGGATACATCTTGCCGCGCCCATAGCCGCTGTCTTTTGGATCGGTGTAGATGATCAGGCCGACGGCGCCGGCCTGCTCGGCAAACTTGGCCTTGTAGCCGCGGAAGTTGCCGCCGTAGCGGGCGATGACAATCTTGCCGGCGCAATCGACGCCGAGATCTTGCAGCAGTTGGAAGTCCTCCCTGGTGCCGTAGTTGGCGTAGACGACTTCGGCGGTCGCTTCGCCGCTGCCGCTGTATGCATTCCAGCCAAATGTCAGGTCTGGATTGGAGGTGTCCGGGTCCTCGGGGAGTTGCGTCTCGGTGATGGGCAGGTCGATGCGCTCGGGTGCGATGATGGACAGCGCCGCGCTGACGGGATAGGCAAGATAGACATCGATCTCGTGCCGTTCGACGTTGAGGCCCATCTCGTTGAAGGCGGCCTCGATCCGATCGCACAACTGCTTGTCACCCGCGGTGCCTGCGATGTGGGGCTGGGAGGAGGTCATATCGTGCCAGCGACGGAGTTGGTCCGGTGAGACCAGGTCCCGCAAAGCGACCTCGTAGCCCACCTGATCGTTCCGCTGATCGCGCGGGAAGTAGGCGATGGTGCGGTCCTGCGCTGCGGGCGGGGCCGCAGCAGGCTGTGCGGCGGCGAAGAGCAACGCACCACAGGTCATGGCAGTAGAACAACTCAGGAGGGGTATCCGGGGCGTTTTCAAGGCAATCTCCACGGTCGAGCAGCTCAGGGCGTATGCGAACCATACTCCCGTGCCCCGGGTCCGGCCCAGGGTGGTGCGAGGCACATAGGATACCTGCAAGCGAGGAGACCTCCGTCATGGAAGATGATGAGCAGCATGGGGCAGAGTGAACTGCCCCAGGAACTGGTCGGCGTCGATGGACTCGGTGACCGGTTCGCCGCACTGCTCCAGGAAGCGTGTGGGGGCCGCTTGGGTCCCATCGCGTGGTTCCGTACCGACTGGCAGCGCGGCGGAGCACGAACCGGCCGCAGCACCTTCCGTACGGATGACGGCGAGCAGGCTTCCGTCGTGGTCAAGGTCCCCGTCGGCCCCACCGAGCTGACGTGGAACCAGCGCCTTCAGCCCAACGATAAAGACCCATATGGCATCACCGCGCGGCTCTTCGCCTGCGGGCAGTCGCTGGGTGATTACGACCTGGCGTGGATCATCATGGAGCGGTTCCCGGAAGGGCCGCTCTTTGGTCTCAAGCGCATGGACGCCATCGATCTGATGGCCGATGCTGCGGCCCGGTTCTACTGGCGGGCTGCCGAGTTTCCGGTGACCGGAGCACACAAGCGCGAAGACTGGAACGCCCACTTCGATCGCGCCCGTGAGCAGTGTCAGACCAACAACCTCCCCGATAAGCAGCGATGGAACAAGACGATCAAGGCCGCTCAAAAAAACCTTGATGCCTGGGTGAACGAATGGCGAGGCCGCAGCGCCGGCGAATGGTGCCACGGCGACCTGCACCCCGCCAACGCGATGTCGCGCTCCAACCGCCCCGAAGATCCGGCCATGCTCATTGATCTGGCCGAAATCCGACCGGGGCACTGGCTCGAGGACGCGGTCTACCTCGAACGACTCTACTGGATTCGGCCCGATCGCATCGCCGACAATCCGCCGGTGAAACTCATTGCGAAGAAGCGCGCTGAACGAGGATTGAGCAGCGGCGAGAACTACCAGCGTCTGGCGGATATTCGCCGTCTGCTGCTGGCGGGGTCGGCGCCGGCGTACCTCAGGACTGAGGGCAACCCGATTGTGTTGAAGATCAACCTGGACGTGCTCGAAGAAACGCTCGCTCGTCTCAGCTAGCGCTTAACTCACCACTGCTTTTCCGTGGACATCTGGAAGGTGCGTTTTTCATGGCCGCCGTAGCTGATACCGGTGAGATTCACGCCGGCGTTCACCTGAAAAATCAGCGTCAGATCCTGCCTCTTTGAACGGCTCAGAGGTGGAATGCGGTTGAGATCTTTGAACTGACGGGAGAGATCGATGTTGATCTCGAGCGTTTCGTTGTCGAGATCCTTGTAGAAGTATCCGATCGGCCAGTAGGTGTTGCCGATGTCATCGTGCAGTACCGGGGCAGGGATGAACTTGTTGCGATCGGCGCTGGAAACCGACTTGAGCGGGAACCCTGACGAAGCGCCGACATCCACCAGAACCACGACCGCATCGCTGGGGCAGGCGATCTTGTCCAGCCGCAGTGTGTTGGAATTGATGAAGGTGTTGTACTGCTCTTTGGTGAAGATCTGTCGGCCGTCGATAATTTTGCGCGGCTTGTCATCGGTGAGGTTCATCTTGCTCGCGATGGTCGAGGTCAGACGCCCTCCGACGATGCGATCATCGATGGTGATGAAACTCGTGTCGGCGATCGGTGTACCCGGTTCATCTTTGGGGACGACGTATTGGGCTTCTTCGACGGCCGCACTTGTGCCGCCTTCGCCGCCGCAGCCAACCAGCGTGATCGGCATGAGCGCGATCGGAGTGATGAGGCACAGAGCGGCAACAGAGTAACGGCCAGCGTGGGGCATCATGAGTCTTCCCTTCGATTTCAGTCAGGCAGCAGAAACCCTGCGGCAAATGGCGCTGCCACAAGTTCTTGTACGTCCAAAACCCGGTGGTGTTCCGCAAAAGATCATAGCCGCCGCTGGTGGGGGGCCCCACCGGGGGGCTGGAACGGCCGTTGCTTCGACTCAGGGGGCCCTCGCCTCGATTCTCAGCGCCATTCGGCGGGATGAACGTTGACAAGCTCCTGCGCCGGATACGACTCGGGGGGATCTGAGGTGAGTCGCGTGTGGCCATCGGGACCCTGCCAGCAGTAGCCGGCCTTGCAGCCCGAAACGATGACGCCGGCCATCAAGGCGATCGCGAGGCCGCACTCCGGCCAGCGGGTTCTGAGAAAGGTGAGCGTTCTGCGGGAGCGGTCAATGCGTGATGCTGAGTTGGACTGCCGGGACATGGTCATCTCTCCAATACGGGCCGTCGGCCCACGCCATGAATGACGCCGGCCGGCGGGCGTCTATTCCGTGGGGGTCCAGAGCCGCGACGCGGAGTCCTGGCATGGGCGCGATCGGGGGAATCCCCCCTTGCGTTCTGTGGCGGTTTCCTGTATCCTGTTGAGACGGTTCGAGACACCTGCGGTTCCAGCGCCATGGAGGAGAGAGACATGCGCCCCACGACCATTCTGACGAGTCTGTTTTCAATGACCCTGCTGACCGGCGCCGCCGCGGCCCAGAGCGTGGTCACGCTCTACCCGACCGCTGATTCCCACACCCGCGACATTGCCCCCGGCGAGAACAATGGCTCATCCGATGTCATCTGGATCGGCCGCGGCGCGTTCTGGGATTTGGGCAATATCCGCACGTTCGTGCGCTTCGATCTGCTTGGCCTGCTGCCGGCCAGCCCCAATGTGGTCAGCGCGGCGAGTCTGTCGGCCTACCAGTTCGGCACCGAACCGGCGGCAGGCGGATTGGACACCAACGTGCATCGCGTGACCGCCAACTGGACTGAGAACACGGTCACCTGGGCCAACCAGCCGGCCTACGACAGCCAGGTCTGGGCGACGGCTCAGACGGGCGACAGTTTCTACCACGGCTGGATCGACTGGGACGTCACCGCCCTGGTGCAGAGCCAGATCACGAGCCGATCACATCTCGGCTGGATGTTCAAGAATACGTTTGAGTCGGCGGGCGCTTCGCGCCTTGGCTATTTTCACAGCCGTGAGTACGCCGCGGATCCTTCGCTGCGTCTCCAGCTGAATGTTGAAGTCACGGGCGGCGATGCGCCCAGCATGACGCTGTCATACGATGCGCTTCGAGCGGGGCAGACGAGCACGTTCGTCGTGAGGGATGCCATGCCGAACCAGCGCGTGTACTTCATCTACAGTCTGACCGGGCTGGGGACCCAAACGGTGCCGCAACTCGGCGTGACGCTCGGACTGCGACGACCGACGAGTGCGGGTGATGCGCTGGCTGACGGTGGGGGGCGCGCGACGCTGAGCCGCCGCATTCCTGGAAGCGGAGCGGGTCGGCCGGTGTGGATTCAGGCCGCACAGCAAGGGGCCGTTTCCAACATCGCGGCGGGGAAGATTCAGTAATCTCGCCCTGAAGCGCGCTGGCGCAGGCCAATAAGAGGTATTCCGGACTGCCATAGCCTGTTCGCTCACCTAGCATGGTGTGCGATTCTGTCTCATTGCCGTTTTCCTTTGGAGGCAACGTGATTACGCTCGGTATTCCCAATGAGAGCCAGTCGGGTGATCGGCGCGTCGCGCTGACGCCTGACGCCATGAAGCGGCTCAGTCGCGTTGGCATCAAGGTCACGATCGAATCCGGGGCCGGGGTCGCCGCCGGGTTTGGGGACAAAGCCTACGAAGGCGCCTCGATCTCATCGGACCCCAATGAACTCTGGAGCGCGTGCGACGTCATTGCTCTCGTCGGCGCGCCGACCGCAACCCAGGTCGAGAGCATGAAGCGCGGCGCCGTGCTCATCGGCCTGCTGGCGCCGTTGCAGAACGTAGAGTTTGTCAACGTCTGTGCGGCAGCGGGCGTGACGGCGATGGCTTACGAACTCGTGCCGCGCATTACTCGCGCCCAGGCCGTCGACGTGCTCTCGGCGATGTCGAGTCTCGCCGGCTACAAGGGCGTGTTGCTCGGGGCCACGCACCTGCCTCGGCAGTTTCCCATGATGATGACGGCGGCGGGAACCATCAACGCCTCCAAGGTGTTCATCATCGGCGCCGGCGTGGCGGGATTGCAGGCCATTGCCACCGCCAAGCGTCTGGGCGCGATCGTCGAAGCTTACGACCTGCGACCGGCTGTGAAAGAGCAGGTTGAAAGCCTTGGTGCGCGATTCATCGAGTTCCAGATCGAAAAGAAAGAGGGCGAAGGCGGCTACGCGGCAGCGCAGAGCGAATCCGAACAGCAGCAGCAGCGCAAGCAGATGCACGCCGTCGTCGTCGGGGCTGATGTTGTGATTACGACGGCAGCGATTCCCGGCCGACCGGCGCCGAAGTTGATCGATGATGACATGGTGCGCGGGATGAACAGCGGCTCGGTTATCGTCGATCTTGCTTCCGAGACGGGCGGCAACTGCACGCTCACACAGCCCGGCAAGATCATCACCGCGCATGACGTGACCATCATCGGCCTCACCGGACTGCCCGCCACGATCCCATATCACGCGAGCCAGATGCTCAGCCGCATCCTCACAACGCTGCTGGGAACCATTGCAGATAAACAAGGGAACCTGGCCCTGAATTTCGAAGATGAAGTGGTTTCGGGGATGACCGTGACGCACGAAGGCGAGATTGTTTCGCCACGCGTGCGTGACGCCATGGGCCTCAAGGCTGAAATCGCCGCAGCACAGGGAGCTGTTTCATGATTGCAGGATTGAACGCCATCTCGATGGTTCTCGCGCAGGACTCGGTCCAGTCGAGTCGCGCGCCGCTTCTGATCGCCGTCGTGTTTATTCTCGTGCTCGCGTCGCTGTATGGCTTTGAGATCATCACCAAGGTGCCCGCCACGCTGCACACGCCGCTGATGAGCGGCAGCAATGCGATTTCGGGCATCACCATCATCGGCGCACTCATTTGCATCATTCACATGGAGCCGGGCAGCCCCTTCATCACCATCCTGGGCTTTCTGGCGATCGTGTTTGCGATGATCAACGTGGTCGGCGGATTTCTCGTCACCGATCGCATGTTGCAGATGTTCAAGCGCAAGTGAACCCGACTCTCACGCCTCTGTGGTTGGATCTACCAATGCCCACTCTCGCAACCGTTGTCACGCCCGCCATTCCTCTCTGGGTGAGCCTGATTCAGGACATCGCCTACCTGGTGGCGGCGATTCTCTTCATCTTCGGCATCAAGCAGCTCAGCTCGCCGCGCACCGCGCGGCGCGGCAACATGACGGCCGGCGTCGGCATGCTGCTGGCCATCATTGCCACGCTCTACATCCAGAACGCCATGAGCGTGGTCTGGATTATTTCGGCGATGATCATCGGGTCGGCCATCGGCGCCGTGCTTGCGATCCGTATCCAGATGACCGCCATGCCCCAACTGGTGGCTCTTTTCAACGGCTTCGGCGGCCTGGCCTCGGTGCTGGTCGTCGGCAGCGAATACCTCCGCCGTTCGCATGACACGAGTCTGCCCATTACCTTCGACCAGGGTTTGACGATGGGACTCAGCGTGCTGATCGGTTGCGTGACCTTCACCGGCAGCATGGTTGCATACGGCAAACTGCAGGGTGTGATTGCGGGGCGGCCGCGGCAGTGGCGCGGTCAGCTCATCGGCAATGCGCTGATGTTCGGCATTTCATTTGCCGCAAGCATCTGGATCGGGTGGGACAACACCGTCGGCTGGACCCTGCTCGTCATCGCCGCACTCTCCTCGGTGCTCGGAGTGACGCTTACGATCGCCATCGGCGGCGCCGACATGCCCGTGATGGTCGCGCTGCTCAACAGCTATTCAGGCATGGCGGCATGCGCCACCGGATTCATCCTCGACCCGCCCAACAAGGCGCTGATTGTCTCGGGCGCTCTCGTCGGCGCCAGCGGCATCATCCTGACATCCATCATGTGCAAGGCGATGAATCGCTCACTGGCCAACGTGCTCTTTGGCGGCGTGGGTACCGATGACAGCACCGGCAGCGGCAGCACCGAGCATGAGTCGCGCCCGGTGCGCTCCGTCGATGCCGAAGAACTTGCGATGATGCTCGATGGTGTGCGCAAGGTCATTATCGTGCCGGGCTACGGCATGGCGGTCGCCCAGGCGCAGCACGCGGTGCGCGACCTGTTCCACATTCTCGAGAAGGCCGGCACCGAGGTGTACTTCGGTATCCACCCCGTGGCCGGTCGCATGCCGGGCCACATGAACGTCCTGCTTGCCGAGGTGGATATTCCCTATGACCGGCTGCTCGACCTGGAACAGTGCAATCCCGAGTTTGAGACCGCGGAAATCGCCATGGTCCTGGGCGCCAACGACGTCGTCAACCCCGCCGCTCGCCACGACAAGTCCAGCCCAATCTACGGTATGCCCATCCTCAACGTCGACAAGGCCCAGACCGTCATCGTCTGCAAGCGGTCGCTGGCTGCGGGCTACGCCGGTGTCGAAAACGAACTCTTCGTCGCGCCGAACACGCTCATGTTCTTCGGTGATGCCAAGAAGAGCATGAGCGACCTGTGCAAGGCGCTGACGGAGCAATAAGCCAGACGACACACAGCAAGCCAAAGGAAAGAAGCCCATGTTCATTGAACATGGGCTTCTGTGTGATGTGAGTTATCACTTCTTATGACGACGATCAGTTGTTGTCGTCCTTGACTTCGTACTCGGCGTCGATGACATCGTCGCTCTTGCTCGACTCGCCGCCGGCTTCTCCGCCGGTGGGAGCGGCTCCGCCCGACGCGGTCTTGGTCTGCGACTCGTAGACCGCCTTGCCGAGTTCCATGGAGACGCGCTCGAGTTCCTTGAGCGATGACTCGATCGCGCTCTTGTCGTCTTCCTTGAGCTTGCTCTCGACGCTGCTCAAAGCCGACTCGATCTGGCCGCGCACGTCGCCCGAGACCTTGTCGCCGTGCTCGGTGAGATGCTTGCGGGTCTGGTAGACGATGTTCTCGGCCCGGTTCTTGAGGTCGACGAGTTCGCGCTGCGCCTTGTCGTCGGCCGCATGAGCCTCGGCGTCGCGGCGCATCTTCTCGACTTCTTCCTTACTCAAGCCGCTGGAGCCCTTGACCTCGACCTGCTGACGCTTGCCGGTGGCCTTGTCGGTGGCCGAGACGTTGAGAATGCCGTTGGCGTCGATGGCGAATTCGACTTCAATCTGCGGCATGCCGCGCGGAGCCGGGGCAATGTCAGACAGATCGAACCGAGCCAGCGTGCGGTTGTCGCGGGCAAACTCGCGCTCGCCCTGAAGGACGTGGATCGTCACGCTGGTCTGGCTGTCAGCCGCGGTGGAGAAGATCTCCTTGCGCGACGTGGGGATCGTCGTGTTCTTGTCGATGAGTTTGGTCATCACGCCGCCAAGCGTTTCGACACCCAGCGACAGCGGAGTGACGTCGAGCAGCAGCACGTCCTTGACGTCGCCCTGCAACACACCACCCTGAATGGCGGCGCCAACCGCGACGACTTCGTCGGGGTTGATCGACTTATCGAGTTCCTGCGTCTGAAAGATCTGCTTGGCCATCTCCTGCACACGCGGCATGCGGGTGGATCCACCGACGAGAACCACTTCGCCAATGTCAGTCGGCTTGACCTTCGCGTCCTTGAGAGCCTGCTCGCAGGGACCCTTGAGACGGGTGAAGAGTGGCTCGCAAAGCGACTCGAATTTCGCCCGCGTCACCGTGACAAGCAGGTGCTTGGGGCCGTTCTGGTCCGCCGTGATGAAGGGCAGGTTGATGTTCGTCTCCATCGTGGTGGAGAGTTCGCACTTGGCTTTTTCGCACGCTTCCTTGAGGCGCTGGAGGGCCATGGCGTCCTTGCGGATATCGATGCCTTCCTTCTTGCGGAACTCTTCGGCCACGAAATCGATCAGGTACTGGTCGAAGTCGTCACCGCCGAGGTGCGTGTCGCCGTTGGTGCTGAGCACTTCGAACACGCCGTCGCCGATGTCGAGAATGGAAATGTCGAACGTACCGCCGCCGAGGTCGAAGACCGCGATCTTCGCGTTCTTCTTCTTCTCGAGGCCGTAGGCCAGCGCGGCAGCCGTGGGTTCGTTGATGATGCGCTCGACCTTGAGGCCGGCGATCTCGCCTGCATCCTTGGTGGCCTGGCGCTGGCTGTCGTTGAAGTAGGCCGGCACGGTGATCACCGCGCGGTCAACCTTTTCGCCCAGATAGTCCTCGGCCGTCTTCTTGAGATCCTGGAGGATCATCGCGGAGACTTCCGGCGGAGTGAAGGTCTTGTCGCGGACATTGACCTTGACGAGTTCATCGCCGCCGCCAACGACGGGGTAGGGGACCATCTTCTCTTCGTTCTGGACCTCGTTGTGGCGCCGGCCCATGAACCGCTTGATGGAGTAGATCGTGTTTTTCGGGTTGGTGACCTGCTGGTGCTTGGCCGGCTGGCCGACCAATCGCTCGCCCTTGTCGGTGAACGCGACGATGGAGGGGGTGATGCGGTTGCCTGAGGAATTGATGAGGACTTTGGGCTGGCCGCCTTCCATGATGGCGACGACAGAGTTGGTCGTGCCGAGGTCGATACCAATGATTTTTGACATAACGGAGTTCCTTCCGGGTGATTCTCAACTGTACGGGAGATCCGTCGGCGCCCGCCGCTGGGATCGGTCCCTGTGGGAGCGTCGCAAGGACGATGCCAGTTCGGAATGCCCCTGAGACGCTTGAATCGGCCCTGATGGGGGTGAAATGCCCGAATCTCGGCACAGGGAGGCTCGCGTGCCTGCCAGAATGGCGGTTGGAACCACATGACGCCGGTTAAGTGCAGATTGCGAGGCCCCATGGCACCGGAACCGATAAGAAAGGCTCGGAACCGCTCAAACACGCCAGCGGCCGTGCCGATGTTCGTAGAATCGGATTCACAACGACTGACTCACATGCCGCGCGAGCGGCCCGGATACCCGACCCATGCTTCGATCTGACCAGGCGCACATCCGCCCGTTCCGCGTGATTCCCTCTCTGCCCGATGCCTTGCAGCCCCTGCTGGACATCGCGCGCAACCTCTGGTGGACGTGGAACCCGGACGCCATCGCCCTGTTCGTCCGCCTCGATCCGGAGCAGTGGCACATTCACGGCCACAACCCGGTCAAACTCCTGGGCCACGTCAGCCAGGACCGACTCGAACAGGCGGCGCGCGATGAGAGCTATCTTCACGAGATCTATCGCGTCTACAGCCAACTCGATCAGCACGTCTCTTCGCACGGCTGGTTCTCGAATGCCCACGCCGAGGCCAAGGACGCAAAGGTGGCGTACTTCTCCGCTGAGTTCGGCCTGACGGAGTGCTTCCAGATTTACTCGGGCGGCCTGGGCATTCTGGCTGGCGACCATCTCAAGTCCGCCAGCGAACTGGGCATCCCGCTTGTTGGCGTCGGTCTGCTCTACCAGCACGGCTACTTCATGCAATACCTCAATGCCGACGGCTGGCAGCAGGAAACCTATCCCGATCTCGACTTCGCCAACCAGCCGATCAATCGCGTGCGCGACACCGACGGCAACTGGGTGAAAGTCACCGTGCGCCTGCCCGAGCGCGATGTGCACGTGGCGGTGTGGAAGTGCCAAGTCGGTCGCGTGCCGCTGTACCTGCTCGACACCAACCTGCCGGAGAATCGTCCCGACGACCGGCAGATCACCCGCAACCTGTACGGCGGCGACGTCGAAACGCGCATCCAGCAGGAGATCGTGCTGGGCATCGGCGGCATCCGCGCGCTGGCGGCCATCGGCATCGAGCCCACCGTGTGCCACATCAACGAAGGGCATGCCGCGTTCCTCACTCTCGAGCGCATTCGCCGTCTCATCGAAATAACCGGTGTCAGTTTCAATGAAGCGGCGGCGATGCAGTCGGCGGGCCATGTCTTCACCACGCACACGCCCGTGCCCGCGGGAATCGATCGGTTCCATTCGTCGCTGATGCATCGCTACTTTGGTGAGTACGTGCACGGCCTGCATCTGGACATGGAAGGTCTACAGGCGCTGGGTCGCGAAAACGTCTTCGACCGCAACGAGTACTTCTCCATGGCAGTGCTCGCCATCCGCACGTCGAACTATTGCAACGGCGTTTCCAAACTGCATGGCGAAGTCAGCCGCAAGATGTGGCGCAACGTCTGGCCGGCCATCCCCGAAGAAGAGGTGCCGATTGTTCACGTGACCAACGGCGTGCACTCGCGCTCGTGGCTCTCGCGCAATCTGGCGGACCTGTTCAACCGCTACCTCGGCTATCGCTGGCAGAACGATCCTGCGGACTTTACCGTGTGGAATCGCATCAACGACATTCCCGATGAAGAACTCTGGGCCGTCCACAACCAGCGGCGCAGCAAACTCATCACCTGGACCCGCGCCCGCGTGCGCGAGCAGTGCGAAGCCTACGGCCGCAGCCTGCAGGAAACCGAGCGGGCCGTGGCGGCGCTGGATCCCAACGCGCTCACCGTCGGATTCGCCCGGCGCTTCGCCACCTACAAGCGAGCCACGCTGATGATGCGCGATTCCAAGCGACTGCTCCGCATGCTCGGCGACACGGAGCGCCCGATCCAGTTCCTCATCGCCGGCAAGTCGCACCCGGCCGACTCGGCTGGCAAGGAGTTCATCCGCGAACTCGTGCGCTTCTCACAAGGCGCCGCCGATCAGAGCGCGCGCATCGTCTTCCTCGAGAACTACGACATGAACGTCGCGCGCTATCTCGTGACGGGCTGTGATCTCTGGCTCAACACGCCGCGCCGTGGCCTCGAAGCCTCGGGCACCAGCGGCATGAAGGCCGCCGTCAACGGCGTGATCAACTGCTCGATTCTCGATGGCTGGTGGGACGAGGGCTTTGAGCCGCAGGCCGGCTTTGCCGTCGGCCGGCGCGAACGCTACGCCAGCGATGAGCAGGCCGATGCGATCGAGTCGGCGAGTCTCTACGATCTCTTCGAAGGACACATCCTGCCCGAGTTTTACGATCGCGACGCCGCCGGCGTGCCGCGCCGCTGGGTTAATCGCATGAAGCGCTGCATCCAGTCGCTGGCGCCGATGTTCAACACGAATCGCATGGTGCACGAGTACGCCGACCTCTTCTACGTCAACAGCCACCTGCGCTCCAAGCGCCTCGCGGCTGACAACATGGCCGGCGCGCGCGGCCTGGCGGCGCAGATCGAGCGCTACCGCCGCGCCTGGGAGCGCATTCGCATCGAATCCGTCGTGGCCGATACGCATCGGCCGCTGCCGGTTCGAGCGCCGATGCCAATCGAAACCATCGTTCAGCTGGGCGAACTCAGTCCTGCGGAAGTCCGCGTGCAGATCTACACCGGTTCAGTGGCCGCCAGCGGCGACCTCATCAACGGCGTGGCTGAGAACATGAACCACGCAGCCGACCTCGGCAATGGGCGACATCGATTCACCGGAGAAATCGTCGCGCAGCAGTCCGGCCGGCGCGGCCTGGCGGTGCGGGTGATTCCCAATGATGATCGCATGCAGACGCCCTTCATCCCCGGACTCATCACCTGGGATGCGCAAGGCGCCACGACCAGCGATTCCAACGTTTCGCGCAGTGTGCAGGCGGCGGCGCACTGATTCCGTCGATCAGTTCAGACTCACCGGCATCAGTACGTAGGTAAAATCGTTGCCCGCGCGGATCATGCCCGGCTTGGTCGGTCCCTTGAGTTCGAAGACGATCTCGCTCGTGTGGATCACCTTGAGCGCATCAGTGATGAACGAGGGGTTGAAGCCCACTTCGACGTCATCGCCTTCGTACTTGGCCAGCGGCACCGTGATCTCGGCCTCGCCCATTTCCGGGGCTCGGCTCGTAATTACCAGCGACCCGGCCCGGAACGCCAGACGCACCCCCTTGGACTCCTCGTTGGTCAGCAGCGCCGCGCGACGCACGGCCGATGCCAGCGTGTCGAGTTCGAACGTCACCTTCTTGTCGAGATCCTTGGGAATGACATCTTCGTACGGCGGGAACGACCCCTCGACGAGGTTCGTCGCCAGCATCGCTTCGCGGCCGTCCTGCCCGACGATGAAGATCGCCTGGCTGTCGGTGATGTACGCAGCGACCTTGTCCTCGGGGTTGCCTGTCAGTTTCATCAGGTGATTGAGGGCCTTGCTGGGGATGATGCACTGGCTCTCGCCCTTTTCGCCGATGCTGGAGCACGAGCCGCGCGACACGGCCAGGCGCCGGCCGTCGGTGGCGACGAACTCGACCTTCTTGGCCTTTCGCTTCATGAGCACGCCGTTGATCGCGTAGCGAGAGTTCTCGCGAGCGGTCGCAAAGCGCGTGCGCTCGATGAGCGTGGTGATCTGTCCGGCGTCGATGGTGAAGTCCGGCTTGCCGATGTCGGCTGAATCGGGCAGTGGAGGGAAGTCGCCCACCGGATAGCCGAACACCTTGAACTTGGAATCCTGCCCGCGAATGTTGGCCACGTCGTCCTTGACCTCGATGGTCAGCGTCGGATCGACCGACTCGCGGCAGATCTGGCTGAACTTGTCGGCGGGGATCAGCGCTTCGCCGTCTTCGTGGATGTCGACCTTCTCGGTGGAGAGACGCAAGGCCGCTTCGAGGTCGGTCGCGGCCAGCGTCAGGCAGCCGTCGCCGGCCGAGAGCTTGATGCACGTGAGGACCGGCTTGGGGGTTCGTAAGGCCACCGCCGCGGTGACGACGTTGAGAGCCTCAACCAGAGCCGCACGATCGCAGATCACCTTCATGGACATCCTCCCGTTTGTGTCTGGCCGTAGTCTATGCCGCGAGTTGGGCGAGGCATCCTGCGTTCTGGAGCGGGGTTGGGGTTCGGTGTGGCAAGGGGACCGAGCCGGGAAACCCACGGCGAATCCGGGAATCCGCTGGCTCGTTCCAGCCGTCTTTTGGTTAATCTGGTCCCGGTGCTTCGCGCAACTGCCGTGCTGCCGGGAACTCCGCCCGGAACCCCGATGAACAATGTTGTCGACCAGACGATTCAGTGAATGCGAGCGATCAATTCCCCTCCAGCACCAATCGGATGAACCGCGGCCGGCCGATGTCGGCGATCCAGAACACATCTTCGAAATCCCACGAGTTCACGCTGTAGGAAATCAGCAACTCACCCGGCTCGCTCAGGTGCGGGTGGGCGCTGGCGTTGTAGGCGTAGATGTCCGGGTCGCGATCCGTCTCCGGGCAGTGGTAGATCTCGCGCATGGCGCCCCATGGTCCCGTCGGACTGTCGCCGATGCGGATCGCCACCTCGGGCGCGATCGTGTCCTTCTGGAACACCATGATGTACTTGCCGCTTTCCATCGGCGTGACGCTGTAGACGCCCGAGATGCGGCCGGTCATCGGCGCGCTGTTGGTCAGGCCCTCGACCCATTCGCTGCCGTTCCAGTAGCGCCACGCGTTGAAATCAGTAAACTGCTCAGGCAGCACGCGCGCGACGATCGCATTCTTGATGAACGGGTCTTCCCGCGCGCCGTAGATGTAGATGTAGCCATCCGGATGCGGCGCCCCGGCGGCCTGCGTGTTGGACATGATGCACGACGGGAACTGGTACGGCCCGATGTCACCATTCGGCGGCGCGTAGAGCGGCACCTTCACCTGCACCTGGTCGTCAAACGGCGGGCGGCTGTCCCTGGGGATCGTGATCATCGTGATGCCGCGATTCTCCGGCCAGCCGCCGCCCGGCGGCGGGCGCAGGTGGATGCCGAAGATGTGTACCCAGTCGCCCAGCGCGATGCCGTCCATCAGCCAGAAGTAGTCGTCTGGTTCGGCATCAGCAGTCCGCGGAATGAACGCCGAGCGCGGATGGCCGTTGCCGTCGTCGCGCACGTAGATGAACTCGCTGCGCGCCGGGCTGGGATCGAGTCCATCGACGTAGAGCATCGAGTTGTTGATGAACTCGTTGCCCGGAAGCCGCCGACCGTCAGGGCCGACGTCGCCAATGATCGAGTCGCCGAACGTGAAGAGCGTGCGGGGATGCGGATCGAGCCCGGGCGCTTCGATGCCGTTGAGCGGGATCGAGATGCAGCCGTCTGCGCCGTTCCAGCCGTGGTCGCGATCCAGGAGTCTGGTCCACTCGGCATCCCGCACGACGCGGACGCGCAGCGGCTGGGCGCACGCGACTGTCGTGACGCTCAGCGCCACCAGACCGGCGCCGGTAAGCGCAAGCCGGGTGCAGCAATTGACCGCAATGGGACGACGATTCGACGATTGCATGGTTCTCTCCCGCCGGAGGTGTTCGTTCAATGAGTGTACCGCGCACCAGTGGATTCGGTTGACGAAGCGGTTCAGTTCCCCGGGACCTCCAGCTTCAGTTGGGATCAGGTCTTTACCGGACCGCGTGCGCGCAGCCAGACAATCTCGAAGTGGGGTGAGATTCCCGATCTGGTGTGATCGGGATTAATCTTGCTTCGGCCGGATTCAGACTTCGAATACACTTCCCCAGTCACCCGCCCGTACTGATGCGAGGAGAAGGATCATGGACCGCTATCCACTGCGCCCCGTTTGTCGACTCGTCGCGCCCCTGTTTGGCGTATTGATCTTCGCGAGCGTCGCGAGCGCACAACAGACCGTCTACAGCAATGAAACCGAATTCTTTGACGCTGTCGCCGCTGCGGGATGGCAGACGTATGCCGAGGGGTTTGAAGGTCCGGCCTGGGATGGCGTGCGTTCACCCGATCCGTTCAATCGTCACTCGGTCGAGTCGATTGCCAATCTCGGAGTCACGTGGCACGCCCGGCCGGGCAATCTCATCACCACCAACCACAACTGGGCGCGCGACTATCGCGGCTGGGGCATCTATGAAGACCAGATCAGCGGCTTCAGCGCCAGCGAGCTTTTCGGCGCGACGGATCGCACCATCTTCGCCATCAGCGGGTGGATTAACACCAACCCCGATCTCGGCGATATCGCGATCGAAGTGAATGGCGAATTTGTTGACACGGTGCGCATCGGCTCGGGTCATAGCTTTATCGGCGTGATCGACACGCGAGGCTTCACGTCGTTTCGCATTCTCGACCCTGATGGTGAACACGTGTGGGGCGCGGACGACTTCACCTATGCAGCGCCTCGCGCTCCGCAGCTTGAACTCGTGCTCGAAGCGGTCTGTCCCGATGGCGGATCCGCGCGGCTGGCGTGGAACCGCGCCACACCCGGCGGACTCGTCGCGCTGCTCATGGCGCCGACGCTCGGGCAATTCACTATTCCCAACAACCGACCCTGTCCCGGCACCGCGCTGGACCTGAGCGCTCAGGGGCTGCGCATCGTGTACACCGGACCGACCGGCAACAGCGGGCACAAAGCCCTGATGGTCAACGTGCCGCAAGGAGTCTGCGGTTCACAACTGCAGATGCTCGATCTCACGACCTGCGGCGTCAGCGCCGCGTGGGAGATTCAGTAGCGAGGCGTACGCTGCCCATCAATCGAAAAAGGCGGGTGCGTTCCGATCAAACGCACCCGCCTCTCCTTCTCTCAAAGCGCAATCGGTGATCCGCATAAATCCGATCGCGACCGACCGCTACTTCTTTTTCTCCGTGATCTCCTTGGGCAATTCGGCCTTGGGCAGGAGTTGCTCGGAGAGGTTGACGGTCTGCTTGATGGTTCCACCCTTTTCGCTTTCGTAGACGAGTTCGACATCGCCGCTGCCTGCAACGATGAAGCGGAACAGTTCGGTCGACTTACCGCCGATGCCGCCGTCGATCCACAGGCGCTGCGGCTCATGCTCCACCGGGTTGAAACGGGCGTCTTCAAGCAGTGAATTGACGCTGCCGCTGGCGACGACGCTGGACCGTCCGCCAACGGACGTGCAGGTGAGCGTGTCGCGCCGGCCGATGTTGTGCTGGCGAGCCCAGGCGGTGATCGACGGGATGATCTTGTCGTTCTTGAGTTCGACGCGCACATCCCACAGGTTGCCGCCCATCGACTTGACCTGTTTGACGCCCCACTCGACCTTGGGCATCTCGCGAGCGTGGAACATCGTGAACGCAAAGTTGCGGTGGCAATCTTCCTCACTCATCCACGGCGGGGGCACGCGGCTGGACCACTTCTTGCTTCCGCCGATGAGCACTTCGCCCAGCGTCGGATGGTTGTAGACGTGATAGGGCACCAGCGGTTCGTCGAACTGGAGCAGTTCGGTGAAGCGCTTGTCGGCGTCGGGGCCGGGGTCGTCACTCTGGTTGGCTTTCCAGTCGCTCCACAGTTCGTTCGTGAATGCAGTGATGCCCAGGCCCTCGTAAGCCCAGTTCACCTCGCCGCCGTGCACGACGTAGAGATCTGACCAGAGCACCATTTTGCGATAGCCCGGCAGCATGAAGCCGCCCGCTTCCTGCAACTGGTCGTAAACGCGGATGTCCTGGAAGGGGTAGTTGACGTAATCGGCGCCGGGGCCGCGCAGGATCATGCCGCCGGAGTTGTGATAACTCTGGAACGCGGCGATGTTCGGATGGCTCAGCATGAAATCACGAATGCAGCGCGTCTCGGGCAGACTGAAGGGGTAGTCCGTCGCCCCGCCCTGGATGTAGTCAGGCTGCCAGTCGCTGGGCCAGTTGCGGTTGGGGTCGTAGCTGCCGGGTCCGTCTTCGTTGATGTCACCGTCGCCGTCGTTGTCGATGCCTTCCGAGCCGGCTCGGGACCAGCCGCCCGGTTCTTCGTCCTGCTCGACGCGAATCATGAAGCGAGGATCCTTGGGATCGGGCTTGTAGCGACCCAGCGGGTCGCGGCGATACATTTGCGTAATGTGCCCGTCGCCGTCGAGATCGTCGTAGGAATCTTCGTCAACGAGTCCGTCGTTGTCGTCGTCCATCGGCTGCAGGCCGCCGCGCAGCCAGTGCGGCGTTGCGGCTTCGTGGAACCACGTGTCGCGGCCGTCCGGGTTTTCCATGGGCAGGAAGTAGAAGGCGCGTTCGTCGACGAGTTCGGTCAGCGCATCCACGTGGCCGTAGCTCTTGGTCAGGTACCAGATTGAATAGACGATGGTCTCGGCGGCCTGGATCTCGTTGCCGTGAATGTTGCCGTCGATGAACATCGCCGCCTTGCTGGTGTCCGGCCCCGTCTTGGGGTTGTTGAGCGTGACGAGCCACATGTCGCGCCCGCCGATGCTCTTGCCCAGCGACTGCATGCTCAGCAGGTCGGGATACGCGGCGACGAGCTTCCTCAGAAGCTCGGTGATCCCGGCGTGGTCGTAGAAACGGTTGAACTGGATGTCGACCTTGCTGGGGTACTGCCATTGGGCGTGCGCCGCGGTCGGCGCGGCGGCGGCGGTGAGCAGGGCAGCGCCGAGACAGAGCGTCCGGCGATGCAGTGAGCAGCTTGCAATCAATGAGCGTAGCGGATTGGTCATCGAAGAACTCCCGTCTGAAGACGAGTGTGGGGAGATGTCAGATCAGTTACCTGAACCGGCGAGCGTCACGTTGACTTCCGAGCTGCCGTACTTGGCGCTGTACAGCGTCAACCTGATGGTCGAACCATCTTCAGCGCGGATGATCCAGCGGAAGTCGTTGCGGCCGCCGCTGCCGGCGACGGACCAGATCTTCGAGATGCGCGGTCCGGAAACGACCTGGTCTTCCGGCAGATCAACGCGAACGACAAAGGGCAGGGCCCGACGATTGCGCACCGCCATGCGGGTGCCGGCGGGAAGGAAGCCGTCGTTGACAAGCGCCGCCTTAACCTCGTACAGGCCGGAGGCGAGCTTGGTGACCTGCGGCGTCGTCAGCGACACCTCGGGCATTCTGTCCAGTAGATCGAGAATGAAGTCGGCCTGCTTGGCCGCAAGATCTTCGAGTTCTTCAGCCGGTGGATCGACGCGGAAGTAGGGGACAAAACCGCCGATCTGCACCTTGCCCAGTTGCGGGTGATCGAAGTCGGTCCACTCGACGAACCCTTCGCCGTTGCGCTTGTCAGTGCTGTATTCGAGCCATGCCTTGTCGCCTTCGCTGTTGGAGCGACCGCCGGCTCGCCCACCTCGTGCTCCGCCGTTGGCGGGGGGAGCGCCGCCGGGCTGGAATCCGCCGCCACCGCCGCCGCGACGGAATCCGC
>DIDT01000067.1 GCA_002418285.1 Phycisphaerales bacterium UBA5793 | reverse complement strand
CAGCAGGCTTTCATCCCAATCTGAGCGGAGTGGAACGAAGTGAAACGTAGCGAAGGCCACGCGCGCGGAGATTGGACGGGCAACCAAGTCTGGTGTCGATTGCGCGATTGCGTGGCCTGCGCTCACAAGGCATCGCTTAGACCACGGCACCCCGTGGAGACTTGACGCGTGCAACGCAAGCATACTTCAAGCGCGAAAATGACGTCGGCCCAGATCAACGCGCTGGCGCGACTGTTGCGCGAGAGCGATGGGTCGGCAGCGCAGACCCGGCTGATCGTGACCGCAATCAACGACCTCGAACAACATGCGGCCACAACGGTGGCCCTGCTTCGGCGCTACCACAGTTTGCTGCTGTTTCTGAGCGCGTTTGGAAGAATGGCTGCGACTGTTCGCGCAGCGCGGGCCGCGCTCCGGCGATTCGATCAACGCACCGCTTCACTGACGGAGCGCCAGCGTGCAACGCTCATTGACACCGGCGTCATCGGTACGCACACGCAATACACCTTCGGCTACGAGTCGCTGTGTACGCTGGCTCAGCGCTGGCCGGGCGAACTGGAGATTGACTGGGACGGCTACGAAGACCCCGAGCGGCTGGACGGCCTGCTGTACCGCATCGCACTGAACGCCGAGCAGCAGACGCTGGATGATGGTGAGCTGAGTACACACGAGTGGGTCGACCGGGCGCGCGGCAGGCGAGCCGGCACGGCCGTGGACTGGCTGGTACGCGAGGTCGAAGCGCGCGGCCGGGATCGCGACGCAGCGATCGCTCTCTTCGAAGACGCGGAAGTCCCGGTACTTTGGAATCTCGAAGGATCGACTGGTTCGACGACGCTGCTGCGCCTGCCCGGCTGGGAGCGGGCACGGGGTCGCGGGTCGTTTCGCAAACCCGGCGACGCCGGGGCGCTGATCGCCACGCCGCTGCACATTCCGGCGCCGTTGTCGCGGGTGCGTGCTGTAGAGGTGATCGCCGTCACGGTGGCGGCGCTGGCCGCGCGCGGCCGGGAAGTGCATGCCATGCGCTACGCCAGTCTTGACGAAGTCTACCTTATCGATCTCGGCGAGAACGTGCAGCTGGCGGTGCTCGGCGTCGTGCCCGCGCAGCGCCTACCGCTCGAGGCGAACTACGGCTACATGCTCTTTGCCGGCGGTGTGCCCGTGGGATACGGCGGCGTGAGTCCCCTGTTTGCGCAGGGAAACACCGGCATCAACATCTTCGAGGAGTTTCGCGGCAGCGAGGCCGCGATGCTCTTCGCGATGACGCTTCGCGCGTTTCATTCGCTTTTCGGCATCAGCCACTTCATCGCCAGCCCGTACCAGTTTGGCGATGACAATGATGAGGCGATCGAGAGCGGCGCTTTCTGGTTCTACTACCGGCTCGGATTCCGCCCGAGTGCGCGATCCGTCAAGGTGCTGGCGGCGCGGGAATGGAAGCGAATCAGGGCGGACCGGTCTCATCGCACGACGGCGAGAAATCTGCAGCGACTCGCTCGAAGCGATCTTGTGCTCTCCTTGCCGGGGTGCGATCCGCGGGAATTGTTTGATGAAGCCAATCTCGGTCGGATGGCGACGGCGGTTGGCCGCGCGGTAGCGAAGCGCGGAGCGCAAAGTCGCGTGGCGGCGGCCGAGCAGACAGCGTCCCAGGTGGCGCGAAGACTGGGCATCACCCGAAGTCATCTCAAAGCGCCCGTCAAACGTGAGAGTCTGCGGCGCCTGGCGCCGATCGTATCGCTGCTGGGCGCTTCGGTATCGCGGTGGAGCGCTGCCGAGCGAGCCGCGTTGCGGGCGATCGTGCTGGGCAAATGCGAGCGGTCGGAGCGGGCGTATGCGCTGGCGATGGCGAGGCATGCCAGGTTCCGGGTGGCGCTGGATCGCGTGCTGCGAGGGTAGCAACGGCGTCGGCATCCGGGGCATGCAGCGCACGGTAGAAAACGGCCACGACGCCGATCGAGGCTGGATCGGCGTCGTGAGCCAGGAGTGACCGATGGAAGGCGGCGACGATTACTTCGTCGCGGCGGCGGTTTCGATTGTTGGCAGCACCGAGCCGTCGGTAATCATGATGTGCGTCGGCGAAAGGCGATGCACTTCAAGCGGCAGGTCGCTGGTCGTCTTCTTCTGCGGCTTGGGGATGATCATGATCGGCTCGGGCATCGGACGCTGGGCTGCATCATCCATGACCGGAGCAGCGCTGGCGCGGCGAACGAGTCGAGCCTGGTTGACGAGACCGGCTTCGTTGAGCCAGATGTTCTGAGCGCGACGGAGCTGGCCGGGTGTACCCTCGTGGAAGCGCGCGAACGGATCGAACGAGATGATCACTTCGCCGACCCATGCGTGGGCGCGGGCGAAGGAATCTGCGGGAGCGCCATACCAGGCGGGACCGGGGTCGGCGCACCAGTTGCGATCGGCAGGTGTGCGCGTGAGGACGCGATCGCCCGCGACGAGGTAGTCGGGCGTGGCGGGCGCGGAACGGCTGACGACGCGCGATCGGCCGTAGGGATAGGGCGTGCATTCGAGCAGGACGCTGCGCAGGCCGCCGCGACTCTCGGGTTCGTCAAGAATGTAGTTGGGTTGTGCGGCGTTGAGCGCAAACGCCGCGCCGAGAAGCAGGATGCTCATGGTGGTGCCTTTCTTCAGATGTGTAGACCGCAGGACGGAAAGCAAGGTCCGTGCCGCGCGTTGATTGCATGTCATCAGGCGGCAAAGCGGACGTTGGCTCTGCGGCCTGTTGCCGGCACGCCACATGCAAGTGTGGTGCTGGAGCGACGTTACGATGGAATGGCCATCATCACTCGCTCAGCGTGTGCCGATGGAATATGGTACACAACCTGCAAGAATTGCGTCCCATTCGAATCGCTGATTGAGTTATCAGACCTGCCTGCCCGGGTTTCCCATGTCCCATCACCACGATGCCAGCAAACCCGGGCCGAGCATTCCCCTGCCGGCCATCAAGCGCCTCAGCCTCTACCTGCGCGAGGTCGAGGATCTGCTCGAACTCGGTCGCACGACGGTGTCTTCCAAGCAACTGGGTCAGGCGCTGAGCCTGACCGATGCCCAGGTTCGCAAGGATCTGGGCTACTTCGGGCAGTTTGGCCAGCCGGGCATCGGCTATGGCGTCTCGCAACTGGCAACGGAGTTGCGGCGGCTGCTGGGCAGCGATCAGGTCTCCAACGTCTGCGTCGTGGGCGTGGGCAACATCGGCCGGGCTCTGCTCGATCACGGCGGATTCAAGCGCAAGGGCTTCCACATCGTTGCGGCGTTCGATGTCAACGACGCGGTCGTGGGGCAGACGATTCACGGCGTGAAAGTCTCACCGATGACCGATCTGACCCAAGTCGTGCAGGGCAAATCGGTGCGTTTTGGCGTGATCGCGGTCCCGGCTGGCGCGGCGCAGAGCGTGTGCGATCAGTTGGTCAGGGCCGGCGTGACGGGGCTGCTCAATTTCGCGCCCAAGCGACTGCAGGTGCCGGCGCATGTGTCCATCAGCAGCGTGGATCTGGCGGTGCAACTGGAGCAGTTGGCGTTCCAGGTGATGCTGGCGCAGCGGGAGTCGTAGCGGGAGGTCGGCGATGACCGACGAACGCGCAGAGAAGATCAGGCGGCGCCGGCGCTACTCGATCGGCGTCGGCGTGTTTGCGTGCTTCTGCCTGCTCATGATGTGCTGGAAAGCCGCGTCCAATACGCACGCGTGGTGGTTGTATCGCCACAGTCGAAGTTACCCGTACAGCGGGCGACACAGTTTCGAGTTTCTCGCGTTCGGTATCACGGCAGGCGATACGGAGTTGCTTGTTGATCAGAAGCTGGGGTCGACCAGCAGGGCTGGAGCCAGCCCCACGGCTCCAACCTCTCTCACCACGTTCAAGATCTATTCGTTTGACTATGGTCATGACTTCTTCATTCGATCGGCGGACCCGGTGCTCAGCGAGCGGGTTACCGTCTATTTCGATGAGAACGGCCAGGCATTCGCAATGGAGTGCTTTCTCTATGGCGATCAGAAGTGGGAGACGTACTGGGTAAACCTGCTGAGCAAGTCAGTTGAGAAGAAAGACTGACCCATTCGGCGCGCAAGCAACAAGACCTGCTGCTGTCGCGGCAGGTCTTGTGCCATGAGTTGAGTCTCGCTGGACCTGGTGAGGCTTACTTCACGCGCTCGAACACGCCGTAGAAGTTCTGGTACGGGGAGCCATCGGGGCCAATCTGGGTGCCCTTCATGACGTGGCGATTGGGGTTGGAGAGATCGAGTTCAGAGCTGCTCATCGCGATGTGGCCGCTCATCGGATCACGATGCGCGCCCCAGAAGTGAAAAGTTTTGTTCTTCTGGTTGTAAGCGCCCGACTCGGTCATCATCGCCGTGATGGTGTTGTCGATCCACATGGACTCGTAGACGCCGTCAATGTTGTTGTAGCCGACGATGCCCATGCCGTGGAATTCGAAGCCATCTCCCGATTCGCTCGTCACGGATTCCTGGAGGAAGTGGCCGTCCAAAATCCACTCGCGGTGGATGGTCGCCGGCATTTCCATCGGTTCCTCACCCGGGGCCATGGTGATGCGCACGAAACCCTTCCAGTTGCCTTCGAGCGGCTTGAGTGCGGCGTGATGTTCGCCCGGTTGACCGGCTTCCATCATGCGCTCCATGGCCTCGGCATCCATGCCTTCTTCACCCTCTTCGCCTTCATCATCGTCTGCGTCGCCAGGCGGCTGGATGTGGAGGGCCGTCCGCAGCACATCGGCGCGGTTGGCGGGGGTGAATTCAATCGTGGGTTGAGTCAGGGTCAGTCGCCCCGCCGCGAAACCAATCGCACACAGGACGAGGGCGCTGAGACATTGCATCGTACGTCGCATGATCTTGCTCCTGAAGAATGGTGTCGTTCGGTTCCTGGTGGTTCACGGCGCCGTCGCGGCGGGGCCCGAGGGCGGTGGAGGCGCTGGACATGATACCACGGCCCTCCACCTCGAGTCGATGCAACATCCACGCTTGGCAGTGGTATCCTGTTCGGAGCGCACTGTGCCGTGCCGCCCGAGGAGCCAGAATGAAATCAGTATCACGTCGTCTGTTTATGGCTGCCGCGCCAACGGTGGTGCTACCCGCGTTACTGAGTAGTGAACAGCAAAGTGTTGCGGCCGTGCTGCGACAAATCGATGGTGGGCCGGCGCTGGGTGAGCTTTATCCCACACAGGATCCCGGCACGGTGCAGAACCTGGTCGGCGCGGCGCATGCGCGGCTTGATGAGGTGACATCCGTGGTGACCCAGCGGCCGACGCTGGCCAAGGCGGCGTGGGACTGGGGATTCGGCGATTGGGAGAGCGCGCTGGGCGCTGCGTCGCACATGGGCCGGCGCGACATTGCTGAGGTGCTCATCGCTCACGGTGCGCGGCCGAACCTGTTTACATTCGCCATGCTCGGCCAGGTGGATGTCGTTCGCGCCATCTGCACCGCCAACCCAGGCATCCAGCGTACATCCGGGCCGCACGGCATTACGCTGCTCAGGCATGCCATCGCAGGCAAAGAACCGGCGCAGGATGTTGTGGAGTATCTGACGCAACTCGGCGGCGCGGATGAATCACCAGTCGACCTGCCGCTCGATGAAGTTGCCGCAAAGGCATACACCGGGCAATACGAACCGATCGGCATGCCGTTCACGCGTTTGGTCATCAGTTGGAGCGCCAAACAGAACGGCCTGACATTTCAGCGCGATGCACGCACGCCGCGCGCCCTGCGCCACGAAGGCAATCACATCTTCCACCCGGCCGGAGCGCCTGGGGTGCAGATCGTCTTCAGTGTCATCGAGGGCACTGGGCTCGACCTGACGATCAAGGACGGCGATTCGACACTGGTCGCGCGGCGGGCGAACTAGAGCAGGCTCGATCGTGGCCACGATCTCCTATGCTTGCCGCGGAGGTCATCGCCATGAATCTGTTCACTGTTCTCTGCGTTGTTGCGAGTCTGACCCAGCCGCCCGAGACTTCGCTCGATCGGGGTGTGACGTTTCGTATCTACCAGGCGGACCACAGCCTGAGCGAGCTGCCAACCCTCGAACCGAACCAGACGCCCAACGTTGATGTGCTCGCGCCGACCATCGACTTTGGAAACGAGGCATTTGCGGGTGTGCCTGCGCCGCTCTTTAGCACGGTAACCGGCTGGCTGAACATCACCCGCGATGATGCCTACGTGTTTCGACTCACGAGCGATGACGGTTCGCGATTGATGATCGACGGAAAAGTCTGCATCGATCACGACGGCCTGCACGGTTCGACGTCGAAGGTGAGTGAGCCGATTAAGTTGGCGACCGGGCTGCACGAGCTGTTTGTCGCGCACTTCGATAATGGCGGGTCGCGGAGTCTCAGACTCGAATTCAAATTGGCGGCGGCAGACCGATTCATGCCCTTGCCGGATGCGGCACTGCGCACGGAGGCTGACCCGACGCGCGTCACGTCGCCGGGCGCCAAGCGCGTGCGAGATGCGCACCGACCGGGCGACGGCAAGGCGCTGGATGCCGTGCACCCTTCATGGCGTGTCACGGCGATTCGGCCGGAGGGATTCGAACCCAAGGTCGGCGCACTGGCATTCATGCCCGATGGACGACTCATCATCGGCACCTTCGATCCATTGCAGCGCGACGAGACGAATCTGCCGGACATCGAATCCAAACCGCCGGATACGCTCATTGCGCTCACGGGGGTGATGACCGGCGATGCGTCGAGGGTGATCGTCAAGGAGTGTGCGACCGGGTTGTACGAGCCAACAGGCCTGTGCGTGGTGGATGGCGTGCTCTATGTGGCGCATCGACGGGCTATCACCCGGCTGGTCGACAAAGATGGTGATGGCTACTTTGAAACGCACGAAGATGTGGCCAGCGGCTGGGAAGGGTGGAACTATCACCAGTTCGTCTTCAACCTCGAGCACATCGACGGCAAGCTGTACGCAGCGCTCTCGACCACCATGGCCCCGCCCGGCTGGGAGGGCATGCAGACCAATGCGGGCCCCAACGGTCCGATGCGCGGCGGCGTTCTCGAAATCGATCTCTCCTCCAACGATGTGCGCCTCATCGCCGGCGGCACGCGCACGCCCAACGGTCTTGGCGTCACGACGGATGGCACGCTCATCTACCTTGACAACCAGGGGACTTGGATGCCCACGAGCGCGCTTTGTGAGGTGATTCCCGGCCGCTTCTACGGCCACTACAACTGGACGCGCTTCGTGCCCAAGCTGGCCGAGCGTTTTCCGAACGGCGGTCATCCCAGCGCATGGTGTGATCTGCCGCGCACGCCGGCGGCAGTGTACCTGCCGCAGAATGAGCTGGCGAATTCTCCGACCCAGGCGCAGGCGATTCGAACGGGGATCTTCGCCGGACAGATGCTCGTTGGTGAACTGACCGCGGGCGGAATCCGGCGTGTGTTTCTCGAACGCATCAACGGGCAATTGCAGGGCTGCGTGTTTCGATTCACACAAGGGCTCGAGAGCGGCGTGAACCGCATGGTGTGGGGCCCCGATGGCGCCCTCTACGTCGGCGGGATCGGCGCCGGCGGCAACTGGAACTGGAACGGCACGCAGTTCGGCCTCCAGCGACTCGAGCCAACAGACACACTGGCGTTTGAAATGCAATCGGTGAGCGCCACTCCCGATGGGTTTATCATCCGATTCACCAAGCCCGTCGATAGCGCATGGCTGGAGGATCCATCGCACTATTCGGTTCAGCAGTGGCACTACGCACCGACGCAGGAATATGGCGGGCCGAAAGTCGATACGCAGACGCTGCGCGTTTCAAGCGCGCGACCTGCAGATGATGGGCTGTCTGTCTCGCTCACGATTCCCGGCTTGAAGACCGGCGACTGCATTCACATCCAGACGGATCCGGTGTCGACAGCCGGCGAAGCGATCTGGTCGACTGATGCGTACTACACGCTCAATGCCATTCCCCGGCGCGAGTCGATCCAGGCGTCGTCCATCGGTGGCCTGCCGATCAAGCCCGAAGCGCTCGGCGCAGGCGTATTGCCGCCGGCTGATGCTGTCACGCTGATCGGCCGTTCGGCAGGGATGGCGATGAAGTTCGCCAATGAGAAAGAACTGCCGGGCAACAACACACAGGATGATCTCATCGCGCGGCCGGACTACGTCGAAGTCGGCAACGGCAGCAGCGATCTCATCTCGCGCACCGAGTTCGGCGACTGCCGCCTGCACGTCGAGTGGTATTGTCCGCCGGGCGGGCAGGGGCAGATGGCGGCCAACAGCGGCGTTTACCTCCAGTCGCGCTACGAGGTGCAGGTGCTCGGTACACCCGCAGGTGAAGGGCCGCCGGCGGCGAACGAAGCGGGAGCGATCTACAACCTCAAGGCGGCAGATCACAACGCATCAATGGGGCCGGGCCAGTGGCAGGCGTACGACATCTGGTTCCGCGCGCCGCGATTCAAGAATGGAGAGAAGACGGAGGACGCGCGGCTGACGACGTACTGGAACGGTGTACTCGTGCATGACAATGTTGCGGTCCCGCACCCGACCGGCGCTGCACAGAGCGCCGGCGAGCAGCCAGGCGGCGATGGGCGGATGCAGCTCGGGCCGCTGCGCCTGCAGGATCATGCTTCCGCAGCCGAGGGCTCCGTGCGCTACCGCAATGTCTGGATGGCGCCGCTGTCAGCGCATCCGTGGCAGGCCGGAGAGTGGATCGACATGCTGGCCGATCTCAGATCGGATCAGTGGATGGTGCGCGGCGGTGCAGCCACGTTCCGCATCGAGGATGGCACACTCATCGGCACGACGGCGCCGAACACGTCCAACACGTTCTTCACCACCACGAATCCATATGCGAGTTTTGAGCTGTTGTTCGATGTCAAAGTGGATGATCGCCTCAACAGCGGCGTGCAGATCCGCAGTGAGGTCATCGGCGGTAGTGACAATCGCGAGGGTGGTCTCCGAGGCTACCAGGTCGAGATCGACCCGAGCGAGCGAGCCTATTGCGCAGGGGTGTATGAAGAGCGCGATCGGGGCTGGCTTTATCCACTCTTTGATGCGCCCTATGCGCGTCGGGCCTTTCGCAATGGGCAATGGAACCACTATCGCGTGGTGGCGCAGGGGCCGGTGATTCGCACGTGGCTCAACGGCGTCCCCGCGGCTGCGGTGTATGACGGGCGGCGCGAAAGCGGGTTCATTGGATTCCAGGTCCACGGGGTCGGTGACAATGCCGAACCGATGGAAGTGCAATTCCGCAACATCCACGTCCGCTTTCTTGGTGACCGCTAGGCAGCGCCGATAATGACAGCGCCGCCGCCCGCCGCGCGAGTGGAGTAACCAAGCCGGGTGCAATGCGGTGATACGGGCTGCGGCCGGTAACGGTTCGCGCGATTCGCTCTCGTCGAACTTTTTCCGCTGCGCGAGAACTGGAAACGAACGCCATCCGTATCACCACAATGCAGGTCGAATTACGACGTTCGTGGTGATGGCTGGCCTGCGAGGATGAAAGGAACAACACAATGCAAACTGAAAAAACATTCCGTGGATATCTGCCGCGCCGATTTCTGGCGCTGGTGCTCACCACCGGCGCGTGCGCTGTACTGACCGCGCCCGTCCTGCTTGGCGGAGATGGGGCTTCGCCGGCTCCACCGCAGGCGATCTCCCAGGCGGAGTCGATATCTGCCGCGTTCCGAGACGCCGCCAAGACGATTTCGCCTTCGGTGGTCAACATCACCATGGTCGATCGGCCGGACAACGTGTCATTCAACCAGCAGCAACCTCAACTGCGCTTTCGGCGACAACAGGTTCCCGATGAATTCTTTCGGCGGTTCTTCGGCGACGGCCAGGGCGATGTCATTCCTTTCAACATTCAGCCGCAACCCGCTCCCGAGCGACGCGGCCAGGGCTCGGGGGTCATCATCAAGTCTGATGGCTACATCCTGACCAACAACCACGTTGTGCAGGGCGCCGATGAGTTGCACGTCAAACTCGTCGATGGGCGCGACTACTCCGCGACCGTCGTCGGCACCGATCCGGACAGCGATCTCGCCGTCGTGAAGATCGACGCCACCGGCCTGCCCGCTGCGAAGTTTGGCGACTCCGATGCGCTGCAGCAGGGCGACTGGGTCGTAGCCGTGGGCAATCCGTTTGGCCTCGACCACACGGTTACGGCCGGTGTTGTGAGCGCCAAGGGGCGCGGCAACATCGGTCTGAACACCTACGAAGACTTCATCCAGACTGACGCTGCGATCAACCCGGGCAACTCCGGTGGGCCGCTCGTCAATTTGCGCGGCGAGATGGTCGGCATCAACTCCGCGATTCACAGTTCAACGGGCGGAAGCGATGGTATTGGCTTCGCGATCCCGTCGAACCTCGCTCAGCATGTCGCCCAGTCGCTCATGGATGACGGACGCGTTGACCGTGGATGGATCGGCGTCGGTGTGCAGCCGCTCACGCCGGATCTTGCCAGTGCATTCAACTATTCGGGTTCGACCGGTGTGGTCGTGACGGACGTCATGGATGGCACGCCCGCTCAGAAGAGTGGGTTGCAATCCGGCGACATCATCATCGAAGTGGATCGTCGTCCAATCGACTCACCGCGGGCGCTGATCAACACGATTGGCCAGCGAGAGCCCGGCGACCGGATCGAGTTGACCGTTGATCGAAACGGCTCCGAGCAGGTCGTGCCCGTGACGCTGGCGCTTCGGCCAGGCGAGGCGCAAGTCACCTCGACGCCGCAGGCGCCCGAAGCGCAGTCTTCGCTTGGTCTGGCGGTTCAGCCGCTGAACGAAGACCTCCGTCAGCAACTCGGCATCTCGGCCGCCAGCGGATTGCTGGTGACCGATGTGGAGCCCGGTTCGGCCGCAGACCATGCGGGCTTGCAGCCCGAGGACGTCATCGTCGAGGCGAATCACTCGCCGGTGTCGAGCGTTCGCGACCTCGCGAACCAGACGCGCGACCTGAGCAAGGGCGTGCTGCTGAAGATCGACCGCGCTGGCCGAGCGCTGTACATGGTGATCAAGAACTAATGACCGATCAGGAGTAGCCGGGAGGGGCTGACTCCTTTCACAGCGCATGCCGCTCGCGCGGCATGCGCTTTTGCTTGCGCTGAAGAGACTACGGGAGCAGCTGCGAAACGTTGCTCATGCGACAGACTCCACCTTGCAGAAGCTGGAAATACGCACCGCAGGCGCCGGATCCCGCGTTGCCGGAAATCGAACCGCTTCCGTTTGAGCCAGTGCTGAAGTACCCGGGTGGCTGGAGGAGATGCACGTTGCCCACAACGTGCAGGACGGTGCCGGCGCAGGGCAGGTTACTGGGGATCGTGGTGCTTCCCTGGTGAGCACCGAAGATCAGACCTTGCCTGCCGTGAGCGGTTGCGCCACTCCAGGAGAGTGTGACCAGACCGGGACAGGCGCCGTCAATCGAGAGCCGGTATCCGCCTCCGCCGAGGTTTGAGAATTCCGCGCCATTGAGCGCAATGCTGTAGGGACCCGGGCCGTCGAATGACTGGTGGTTCCATGCATCAACCGGTCCAGGGGCGCCGGGACCGTCGGCAGGATGTTCGAGTCGACTGTTGCCTTCCCAGATCCACAGTCCGTCGCGCAACGGGTCGTTGTTGTAACTGGAGATCGCCAGCACGTAGTAACCGGGACCCGGAACGAACTGACCGGTAATTGTCGATTGATAGGACTCCCCATCAACTTCATCATCGTTCATCGTGATCCCAAGCCCATCCTCATCGAAGAGGAAGAGCTGAGTGTCAATTTCGCTCAGCCCAACCGTGCTGGCCCGAAACTGTGAAACATCGACAATGTGAATGCAATAGAGATCCACGTCATACGGGATGTTCAATCGCCCGTTGATCAGCGTTAGCGGATTTGATCCCAGCGTCTCCTGGCCCGGAAGCAACTCCGGCGCTTCTCCTCGTTCAGACCATTCCTGTCCAAATACCGTCGTCGTCAGAGCGCCAGCCAATGCGAGACCGCAGACGCGCACATTCGATCGGTTCAGCATGGTTGCCTCCTTTTCTAGCCTCCTCGGAACGGAGCATGGTTGCACCGCTGTGTGAGGTGAATACGCGAACCCTAGTGTGGTCCGGCTCGGAGGGGCGGTGTCTCGAGCCTCGTCACTTCAATAGATTAGCATAATCTTGCGTAGCGCCGGCGTGGAAAGGTGCATTTCTGCTACATTTTTTTCGGGATGCGTCCCGGCGGTCTTCGGCGTGCTTTACAAGGCCGCCCCGCGAGCCATGGCAAGTGTCCCTGTGCGGCTGGCGGCGACGCGCTCCCCGCCTCTACTTGCCGTTCTTCCCCCGGCCGATTTCCTCCATCAGATCCATCTGGAGTTGCTGGATCTCAATCAGGCGCTGCCACTGGTGGGTGAGGAGCTGGTCCAGCTTGGTGTGCAGCAGCCTGATCTCGAGTTCGGCCTTGAGGTTGACACGGTAGTCGTGCTCCGCCTGCATGCGGTCCTTGGCCGCCTGACGATTCTGGCTCATCATGATGACTGGCGCCTGCAGCGCGGCGAGCGTCGAGAGCACGAGGTTGAGCAGGATGAACGGGTAAGGATCAAACGGCTTGGCCAAGAGCACGCCGACATTGATGCTCATCCAGAGGAGGATGATGATCGCAAAGAGACCAATGAACGTCCAACTGCCGCCAAACGCCGCCACGTGGTCGGCGACGCGCTGGCCGATCGTCATGCGCTCGGTGAATTCCTCGTTGAGGTTGGCGGCAACGATGTCCTGGTCGCGCAGGGCGACAATGACCTGCTCATCAAGCGCGGAAAGTTCGCCGCGATCTTCTTCGAGCAGCGAACGAACATAGTCGGCGCGGTACCTGGCATTGCACGGCTGGCAGATGTAGCCGCCCGGATCGAAGTCAGGATGATCGCAACGGATGCGTTCGGCGACAGCGTTGCGCACCGCGCCCGCGCCAACCATTTCGGCGATCGGCAGCGAGCGGCCGCATACCTGGCAGGTTCCCGTTTCAGCACGGGGTTTTCTGGGATGGGTAGCCATGCCTGATCATAACCGAGGCACTCGCGTCATCACCGGGGCATCGATACGCTTTGGGGATGTCTGAAGACAGCCCGCAATCGGCGCTGGAACGCGAGCAGGACCACGCGGCGCCCGTCGCCACGCGATGGGGCCGGGCCTGGCCATGGGTGCGCCTCGCGTTGCAGATCGGGTTGCCGCTGCTCGTGGTCTGGCTCGCATGGCACGAGATTCATTCGCTCAATCTCCATGAGGTTCGGACGCACATCGGTGAAGCGGATGGACGACTGCTCGGCCTCGGTGTGCTGGCTGTTTTCGCGGCCGTGGCGGTCATGGGTCTGTACGACGCCGTGGCCTTTCCGCATGGCGTGCATGGGACGCTCTCGTTCGCGCGGCGCTGGTTGCTGGGCATGGTGCTCTTCGGGTGGACGAACTTCGTATCCATGGGACCCCTGGGAGGACCGGCGCTGCGCGTGCTGGCCTATCGACGCTCCGGTCTGGAATGGTCGGAGATCACGCGTGGCTTCGTCGGCCACTACGTCGGAACCTCGTCGGGATTGATCGGCTGGCTGGCGGCTGTCTGGCTGCCGGGAATCAGCGGGCCCTGGGAGTTTCCCATCCGCATGGCGCTGGCCTTGATCTTCAGCATGATCTTCTCGGAACTCATCGGCCGCCTCGTGTTGCCGCTGATTCGTCGCGTCGGATGGATGGAATCGGTCGCCGCGCCGCCCCTCGTGTGCCTGGCGATTGTCAGCTATTTTGACTGGGGACTCACGCTTCTCTCCTTTGCGCTGCTTACGCGCGCGGTGGGCGTGGTCATCAGCCCGGTCGGCGCCGGCCGCACGATGCTCACCGGTCATCTCGCGGGCATCCTGAGCATGATTCCCGGCGGCATCGGCAGCGCGGACGGCGTGTGGTTCAAGGGCTTTGCGCTGTTGGACGTCGGGCACGAGGCGGCCGGGGCGGCGGTGCTCATGTTCCGCGCCGGCTTTTACCTGCTGCCGTGGGTCTTCTCGCTGATCGCGTTCTACGTCGTGCTCGTCCGCGAATCGGAACGATTCCGCGATTGGCAGCGGCGCATCGTCGCCGGCGCTGTCATGCTCAATGCGATCCTGTTGCTGGTGAGCACGGTGATGCCATTGCTCGGGCACCGGCTTGAGGGTGTCGAGCGGTTCATGCCCTTTGGCGCCATCGAGCTGTCGCGCACCGTCGCCACGATGGCGGCGGTGGTCATGCTGTTTCTCGTGCGTGGTCTCTTTCACGGCTACCGCGGCGCCTATGTGCTGTCGATGGCCCTGCTCGGGGCCGCTGCAGCGGCGCACCCGCTCAATGGCGGCAACGTGGAGGAGGCGCTGGCTTCGGTCATCCTCATGGGCATGCTTTTTGGCGTGCGCGAAGCGTTCACGCGGCGTGGCCGCATCCCTCTGGCAGGCGAACTCGCCCTGGCCGGTGGCGTCGGGGCGCTGGCATTTCTCATCGTCGTCGGCATTTCCGTGTTTGATCGCATTCCCATCCACGAGTCGTGGTGGCCGGTGCTGCTCGAGCGCAGCGCGTCGAGCCGCCTGCTCCGCGTGCTGCTGCTGATGGTCATCGCGGCCATGGCGGTGCTGGTGCGGCAGGCACTGCGGCCCGAGCACGTGTGGGTCACCCCAAGTCGCAACGATCTCGATGACGCCGAAGCGTTCGCCCGTATGCACGCCGATTCAGCCGAGGCGCTGATGGTTGGCGCGGGCGACAAAGGCGTGTGGTTCTGGGAGCCCAATCCCGGCGAGAGGCGGGGCCTGGTGCTCTTCCAGCATTCGAGCGACAAGATGATCGTCTTCCGCGACCCGCTGCTCATCGATGAGGCTGACGCGCCGGCCCTGATCAGCGCACTGATGGCGCACGCGCACACGCTGGATGTGGATCTCGTGTTTGCGACGATCTCCGGGCAGTGGATGGAGCGGCTCCACGATTTCGGCTTTCATTTCCTAAAGATCAACGAAGAAGCCATCGTGCCGCTCGAGAACTTCACACTCTCGGGCGGCCAACACGCCGGGCATCGGCGCACACTTCGCGACATGGAAGGGGCCGGTGTCACGTATGAAGTACTTTCGCCTCCATTCTCCGAGGCGACAGTCGCGGCGCTGCGGAATGTAAGCGACGCCTGGCTGGCGAGCAAGGGCGGGCACGAACTGCAGTTCAGCGCCTGCTGCTTTTCGCCGGCGTATATGCAGCGCAGTCCGGTCGGCGTAGCGCGTACCGCCGATGGACGCATCATCGCGTTCGTCAACATCCTCACCACGCGAGCCGGCGGGCCGGCGACGATTGATCTGATGCGCTATGACCCGGATTCGATCGAGCACGTGATGGACTTTGTGCTCATCCGCACGATGCAGACACTGGCCCAGCAGGGCTACACGGCGCTGAGCCTGGGCAGTGCGCCATTGAGCGAAGTGGGGGTGTGGCGTTCGTCGCGACTGGTCGAGCGCGCGCTGCACCTCTTCTCCACGCGAGCCGAGCGCTTCTACAACTACCAGGGACTGCAGATGTACAAGAGCAAGTTTCACCCGCAGTGGCACGCCCGCTACATGGCGTACCAGCAGGTGTGGGACTGGGCGTCATCGCTCGTGGCGACGGTGCGGCTCGTCTCGGCACATGATCGACGCTCGCGGTGTCGGATCGCTGCAGCGCGGCTCGGTGAAACCATGACCGTTTGAGCCTGCATCATTGTTTCGGGGGCGTGACATACGCGGCAAAGTCAACTTGGTAGTCGTTGGAATCACTGGCAAACGCGCATCGCCAAGGCTGCTCCAAGCCGACCAATTCGAGCAACCGGAGATCGCGCAGACCCTCCGGAAGGCGCCAATCTCGGTCGGTAGCTAGCTCGTACAACGGCAATTCGAGTGCCGAGAGTTCAACGGAGGACGAAAGTTCAATCTCGTCCGGCGGCAGGCATGAGTTCTCATCGCAGCACTGGTAGGAGATCGTGCAGCCGATCCTGATCGCGGCGCGTCCTGCCGTGGTCTTAGGCAGCCGCACCTGGTGCGAGAACACAAGATCGCCCATCCACAGCCGCAGCGTGGGCGCATGCGGGTCGATGACTCCCTCGGGCCGTGACCACTCGCCGACGGCCTCCGCGCCGGGCGGCAACTGCAGTTTCAATTCGGTCTGAATGTAGGGCTCATCGGCGGGCACGTGCGCGTAGACGTGCCATCCCGGCGCGATTCGCCCGCGAACAATGACAGTGACGAGATCGTCTGGCGTGCCGCGCACGACGGTCATGCCGGCGCTGAACGGTCGCCGGGCCGTGGGCGCATCGAGGCCAATGCGCCTGGCCTGCGCTTCGACGGACTCGGCGGCTGCGCTGGCGCCTGGCTTCTGCAGGTACACCCACACCCAGCCGTGATCGCGTCGCTGGGGTTGGTATTGAGCGAGTTTGGCGAAGAGGTCCTGCACCTCGGCGGCGACTTCGTTGAAGCCCTCCACTTCGGGAGCGACTTCATCCCAGAGCTGACCCCACCGATCCTGCTGCTCCGGCGTCATCTGGGCCTGCTTGTCGATGCCGATTCGTTCGCGCAGTTTCGCATCGAGTTGCTGCCACAACTCGGAGTATCGCTTCATGACTTCCGCTTGCCTGTCGCGCAGCTCCTGCTGCTCCGCCAGGTCCTTGTCGGTCAGGCTCGGCAGCGCGCCGGAGGTCATCTGGAAATCGCCCACGAGCAGATCGGGGCGGCCGTCGTGGTTCCAGTCGGTCACGCAGACCTTCGGCCGATCGCCGGCGCGCCTGGCGTTGCGGCCTTCCAGATCGCCGCTCGTCGATTCAAATGTCGCCTTGCGCTCGTCGCTGGAGATCTTTGGAATCAGCTCCACGCCTGCGGCCAGAGTGGGCAGGCCCTTCTCGCCGCGACCGGTCGCGCGATAGAACCACACCGAGCCGTTGCCGTCGCCGCAGATGAGATCATCAACTCCGTCGCCGTCCCAGTCCGCGACGGTCGGTCCGGCGTCGCCGGTCATTTTGATGTTGTCGCCCGCCGCGCTGACAGCCTGCGCGGCGCCGAAGCGAGGCACACCGTTGCCGCCCAGGTTGGGCACAAACTTCACATCGCCTTCGATCACGCCGATGAGCAGGTCGAGATCGCCGTCGCCATCCCAGTCGTGCAGCGCCACGGCCGACGCCTGGCCGACGTTGACCGGCTTGCCGCTCTCGTCATTGAGTTTGACTGATTCCTCGTACGCGCCGTCTTTGGCGCCGGCGAAGAAGAAGATCTCGCCGGGCCACGAGCCGGAGATCATGTCGCGAGAGCCGTCGCCATTGAGATCCGCAACCTGCGGACCAAAGCCGACGCATCAGCCCGATGGGATCGAGCCGAGTCCCTTTCGCGTCTGAAAGAGAGCGAAGTCTTCATCAAACTTCGGCTCAGCCTGCGTGCCGACGTTGCGATAGATGCGCAGCTTGCCTTCGCCGAACTGCCCGACGAGCAGGTCGTCGATTCCATCGCCATCCCAGTCGAGGCGCAGCGGCGCGGCGTGGCCGATATCGACGTCGATCCACTGGTCGCCGGCGCTGACGCGGAAGGGCGGATCAAGGGTCGGCGGGTCAGCGGCGAACGTGGCTGAAGAGACGAGCAGGGCGGCGAGTGTGAGTGGCAGTCTCATGGAGGTACCTCAGCGATCCGGAATTCGATCTGTGAATCATAACAGACTGACCGGGCGCTCCGCAAGGGGCTGGGAAACGGATTGACGCCGTAATATCGCCACAACGCCCGCCAGAATGAGGATCAATGCCCAACCCCCGATGATCCACATGCCGGTGCGCATGATGACGAGTACGTCGCTGCTCTCCTGGACATCAATCGGCTTGAGCAATTCGCCATCCGTTTCGTAGTGGTAAACGAATCGCCTGCGGCCCCAGGAGTGTTGGAATTCGCACCGCTGCCGTCCCGACGCGGCCGGCTCTGATGACCATGCAAACTCGGACCAGTCCGAGTTTCGATCCTGCGTTGCCGATTCGAGCGAGGCGATCAGTGCCGCTGCGTCGGTCGGACTGGATGGGAGCAGTGAGTAGGCCGTTCTCGGATACAGAACCTGCGCGTCACCGACCCAGACGCCTACTTCTGTTGCTCCAACCCATTCATCTTCATCAAGCATGATCGCGCGATTCGGGATGTCGTCGTTGCCCGCGTCCACTGGAAACGCCAGCACGCGCAGGCCCCAGAGCTCCGGGGGCGGACCGCCCGGGTGCCAGGTCGTCTGCAGGCACTGTCGTTCGATGATTGGCTGGAGGGGCGCAAAGCAAAGCCATGCCCAGACGAGAGTGAGTCCAGTCAGGATGGCCAACCACGACGAGAGTCGTTGCAGTCGCGTCACCGCGCCCCCGCCGAATCAGTGGTGAAGACATCAATCGACGATGTTCAGTTTCCAATCGTAGTCACGGAACGAAATCGCATAGTCGGCTGTGTGCATCGGCGTGAACTCGTCGATGTAGGCGGCGAGTTTGTCCCTGCCGCCGAAGTCGTCGGCGTACCACTCGAAGATCTTTGAAAGCACCAGCCGCTTGCCAGCAGGGTCGATCGTGTTGCGATTCGGGTCGTTGATGAAGTGGCGCATGTTCGCCTGGAGCACCTCGGCCAGATCGGCGCCGATATAGGCGCGGTTGAGCAGCGGCGGACACGAGCTGGCAGCGCAGACCAGCGCCACGTGCACGCGCGGCTCCTTGAACTGCTTGCGGATGATGTCGTTCTCGAGATCGTTGAGGCTGATCGGCTTGCCGTTCACCTTCACGATCGGCTGCTTGAACACCCCAAAGTCATCGGCATCCGGCGACCACGTGTCGAGATCGTGCTGCAGGACTTCGCGAATCATCGTCGCGTTGTACAGATTGATGTAGAGCGCGAGTTGATCATCGCGGGGCAGCGCCTCGACCTCGGCCCGGCTGATGGTGTCAAGGTAAAAATCCAGCGAAGCCGCAGCGCCGGGCGTCAGCTGCAGGCTGCGATAGTCGATGCGCTCACCCTTCACGCACCGCATGAGAATCTCATTAAACATCCCGTGGTCAACGATCGTGTGAGGCACCGGCTGGGCCTGGTGGATAGCCGGGGCCTCAGCGGTGGCGTGGCGGTAGGGGTCGCCGCTGGCGAGGATGGCCAGGATGATGGCCGGGTTGCGGGCATATTTGATGTCCATGGCGCCAGTCCTTCGCTCAAGCCGCGCGGTGAATCATGTGATACGCCTGCCGCCAACGCGCAGTTCCACCAAATGCAGTGGCGAAGCGACAAGGGGGTCAATTACCTGAGACCCGTCCAGCCCGACGCGGCCGAAGTGCAGCACCCCCGTCGGGCACGACTGCACGCAGGCGCTGCAGCGCACGCACTGGGGGTCTTCCATCGGTCGGCCTTTGTTCGCGAAGTTCATCACGTCGATGCCCTGGTGGCAGACACTCGTGCAGACGTTGCAGGAGATGCACTTGCTCTTTTCGGCGAAGATGCGGAAGCGCGAGAAGCGCGCGTAGATGTGCATCAGCGCCGCCAGCGGACAGGCGAAGCGGCACCAGACGCGGCCGCTGAACCAGAAGTACATCCCCACGCCGATGATCCCGGCCCAGAAGAGATCGACGAACCACGCGTAATTCAAGAAGGGGAGTTTGTACATCAGCCCGTTGAACAGACTGGTCGTCCACTCGTGCGTGGTCGTAAACCGCGGCCGCAATTCGACGCGCTGCCCCGGAGTCAGACCACTGGGCGCATCGGCGAACAGCGTGATTGAAGAGTTCGTCGCGTTGTCTAACTTGTATGTTCGCCTGCCATTATCCTCGCTCTCCGGAAAGCGCGCGTAGCGGGCTTCCGTCGCCGACCGACCCGCGGGAAGTGTCAGGTTGATGTCCAACTCGGTGTCACCGACCGTTGATACGACCACGGCCTCGAACGGCGTCGGCGTGCCCCATGAAATCGCCCGCAACACGAGGAGCAGCAGTGCGAACGCCAGAAACACCTGTCCGATCATGTTCGCCTTGTTCCACATCGGGCCGTGCGGCATCTTGTGGCGGTGGCGGTCGCCCATCGTCTCGGCCAGCGCGCCGCACGAGCAGATCCAGCCGCAGTACGCTCCCTTGCCCCAGCGCCAGACGATGAGCGGAATGATGACAAACGTCTGAACGCAACTGATGAGCAGCCACAGCATCAGCGGCTGATCGCTGAAAAGGTTCCAGATAAAGAGCGGCCAGGCAAGGATGAAGCCGAACGCGCGCCAGTATTCCCGTCCATGACCGTAATGGGCGAGGGGGAACAACTGATCCGCGAGCCACTTACCCGTACCCGAATCGAACCAGCCGTTGTTGCCCATCCACGGCAGCAGGATGTAGGGCAGCAGAAAGAGCGGTATGCACTGCACGAGCATCAGCGTGATCGTCTGCCACGTCACATACGGCGTGCGCCGGCGGCGGATGCGATCGATGCCGAACGGCACTACGCACAGGCAGTAGACGAGCGAGTAGTAGAAGCCCGACTCGCCCAGCGTGATGCGCATCGTGCCCAGCACATTGGCCGGCCGATCCATGCACGCGCCAAGCCCGGCCCACCAGTTGGGCACGTTGTACGGAAACCAGCCCTTGCTCGTCCACCAGTCGCCGAGGTGCGCGATCCAGTCGAAGGGCGGGAAGGGCGCGATCGTCACGCCCGTCTTTTTCCAGTGGTACAGCCAGAGGCAGAACAGCAGGAACACGACGAGCCCGACGATCTTTCCTGCATGCCAATCCCCGGCGATTCGCACGCCGCTGCGCCGGAGGAACCCGAGCGGCGCGTCTCGACCGATCATGGTGAAGACGGCGTCGTTGGGGATGGTCTGCTCGTCGCCGCGCTCGTCCCTGAGGACGACCGAATCAGAGTCGATGCGCTGAACCGTGGAGGGCATCAGCGTCTTGAGCTGCGTCTGACGTGACTTGGCACGCGCGTTGAAACGTTCGACGTTCTCCGCCTTGGGTCGGCTGAACTCGGCCTTGCGATAGCTGAGTGTCGTTCGCGCTCCGGCCTCTGTCAGCGCCATGGCTGTTTCGAGGGCGCTGTCACCACCACCCACGACGAGAACCTCGCGGCCGGCAAAGTCGGCGGGATCGTGCAGGCGGTTGTAGACGCGCTCGCGATCCTCGCCGGGCACATCGAGTCGACGATAGTCGCCGCTGCGCCCGACGGCAATGATGACGTACCGGGCGCGGAGTTGAGCGCCGCTGGGCCCGTCAGCCGGGATGATCTCGAACACGCTGCCGCGCCGCTCGATATGATCGACCCGCATGATGCGTGGCGTATTCCCTGCATTGACCGTCAGATCGCGCAGTTCATCGAGCAGACCTTCTTTGACACTGCTGCGCTTTGTGAAGTGAATCGCGCCCACCGGCTCCATGTCAGCCGGGTAGGTGAAGATCGGCTTGCCCTTGGGGAAGTTGACGATCGTCGCAAAGGGCTGCTCGGCTTCGAGCACCTCGAAGCGCAGGCCGTGCTTCCGCGCTTCGAGCGCTGCCGCCATACCTGAGACAGAGCCGCCGATGATGATGAGATCAAGCACCGCATCGTCGCAAGACTTCGCGAATCCTTCTCGACCGACGAGATGCTGCACCGCTCGCGCCCCGCTGTCGGCGGCGAACTTGAGCAACGGAATGCCGGTCAGATCGCCGACGATGCAGAGGTTGGGCACATTGGTCGTGCCATCAGCATTGACAACGGGCAGCGGCTCAACGGTCCCGGCCGGCCATTGCGTGTGGAGCCAGTGCATGTATCGCTTGAGCCACATTCAGCGCGCCAGCCTCATGTTGAGACGCCGTTGCATACTACACGGTACGTCGACCAAGCGCGGCGGGCAGAAAGGATGGGGCGTGGGCTGCGCCTACCCGTCGCTCTCACCCACGCGCTGGCGGGCAAGACGCATGAACTGCTCGTGGCAGCTCAGCTCGCTGGATGGATCCGTTGGGGTGCGCTGGACATAGCCGCCCTCGGATTGCATGTCCCACGCCTGCCGTTGGTCGGCCAGTTGAATCCGCAGGATCTCCCAGCACTTCTCGCGCAAAGCCGGCTCCTCGACGGGCACGATCGCCTCAACGCGATTGGTCAGGTTGCGATACATCCAGTCGGCGCTGCCGAAGTAGAACTCGCCCTCTGCCGGATTGTCGCATCCATTGCGGAAGTGGAACAGTCGCGCGTGTTCGAGAAACCGCCCGACAATGGACGTCACGCGGATGTTCTCGCTCAGACCCGCCACGCCCGGCCGCAGACAGCAGAAACCGCGCACGATCAGGTCAATCGGCACACCCTCGCCCGAAGCGCGGTAGAGCGCCTGGCAGATGCCGATATCTTCGAGGCTGTTCATCTTCGCCACGATGCCGCACGGCTTGCCGGCGCGACAATTCAGAATCTCGCGATCGATCATCGCGATGAACCGCTCGCGCATGTTGACCGGCGCGACCAGCAGCTTGGTGTAATCTCGCTTGAGCGACCGGCCAGTGAGGAAGTGGAAAAGGTCGATGAGTTCTTCAGTAATCGTCGGATTGCAGGTGAACAGACCAATGTCGGTGTAGAGACGCGACGTGCCGACGTGGTAGTTGCCCGTGCCGATGTGGGCATACGAGCGCAGGCTGTTGCCCTCGCGGCGGACGACGAGCACCGTCTTGGTGTGCGTCTTGAGCCCGAGCACCCCGTAGACCACGTGCACGCCGACCTTTTCGAGCGTTCGCGCCCACTGGATGTTGCGCTCTTCGTCAAAGCGCGCTTTGAGTTCGACGAGGCACACGACCTGCTTGCCCAATTCGGCCGCCTGGATGAGCCGCCGCACGAACGGGCTGTCATCACCTGTGCGATAAAGCGTCATCTTGATGGCGAGCACGTTGCGATCGATCGCTGCGGCTGCAACGAAGCGTTCAACGCTGGCGCTGAAACTCTCGTACGGATGGTGGACCAGCAGGTCGCCGTTGCGGATCACGCTGAACATGTCAGTCGTGTCATCGGCAAACGCAAGCGGCTTGACGGGGTTCCACGGCTTGTAGCGCAGATCGGGTATCGGCAGGTCGGCAATCGGCCCCAGGTCGCCGTAGTCCAGCTCGCCGGGCATCTCGTAAACATCCGAGCGCGAGAGTTCGAGTTCCGACACAAGGAAGTCAAGCATTTCCGGATTGGGATTCGGCCCATGTTCGAGCCGCACAATCTTCTCAAACCGCCGCTGGCGAAGTTCCTGCGCGATCGATTCGAGCAGATCTTCCACGTCCTCCTCATCGCGCTCGATGTCGGCGTTGCGCGTCACGCGGAAAGGCATGATGTCGATGATGACCATCTCCGGGAACAGATCATCGAGATTGCGCGCGATGAGTTCCTGCAGCAGCACGAATCGGTATTTCCCGTTGCCGTTGTCCTGCGGGTTGACGCGGATGATCGACGGCAGCACTTCCGGAATCTTCACGCGGGCAAAGAGGTGGTCGGTGCTCTCCGGATGGCGCAACGTCACGCCCAGGGAGGTCGACAGATTTGAGATGAACGGGAACGGGTGTCCCGGGTCAACGGCCAGCGGCGTGAGCACGGGGAACACATTCTCGCGGTAGTACTGCGAGGCGAATCGCAGCTCAGGGCCGCTCAGGTCTTCCCACTTGACGATCTCGATGCCGTGCTCAACAAGCGCGGGGCGAATGATGCCGCGATCGCAATCCGCCTGCTGTTGGAGCATCGGAATAACCGTCTGGCGGATGGCGGCCAGTTGCTGCGCAGGTGTCATGCCATCCGGCGTGCGATGGACCGCCCCGGCGGCGACCTGTCGCTTGAGCCCGCCGACGCGCTTCATGAAAAACTCGTCGAGGTTGCTCGTGAAGATTGCCAGGAAGCGCACTCGCTCGAGCAGGGGCGTGCGATCGTCCATCGCTTCGTGCAGGACGCGCCGATTGAACTCGAGCCAGGACAATTCGCGGTTGAGCAGATCGCCCGGCTCGAGCGCGCGCGGCTCAGCCGGCGGCGATTTGGACTCGCCCGCATTGATCGCGAGAGGCGTGGACTCAGGCGTATTGGCGTTCATCGACCCCTCCGTCGGTCGCCGCGCAGCCCATGAAGGTATCGCGACGACGACGCGCGTGCAAGCATCCGATATGTTAGAATTCGGCTAATGGGCTTGCCGCCTTCAACTTCAGATCATTCCCCGACGGCTGGCCACCTACTCTTGCCTTCAGTTTCGCCTTTGGCCGCGCAGAATCGGCCGCTTGGCGATCAATCCCGGAAAACACCGTCCCACCATGCCCAACGATCGCACCGTCGCCTTCATTGACCTCGGCACCAATTCCGCGCGCCTCCTGCTCGTCAGCGTCGCGCCGGATGGGGCCACTTCGACGCTCTCGCAGCAGAAAGAAGTCATTCGTCTCGGCGAGGGCGAGTTTGGGAAAAAACGCCTTCAGAAGGAAGCGATGGACCGGGCCGTGGCGGTCTGCGGCCGCTTCGTCGAGATGGCCCGCGCCAAGGATGCCACCGAAGTCATCGCGGTCGCCACCTCCGCCACCCGCGAAGCCCAGAACAAACGCACCTTTCTCCAGCGCATGCGCAACGAGGCGAAGATCAATCTTCACGTCATCTCCGGCAAGGAAGAGGCCCGCCTCATTTACCTCGGTGTCGCGTCCGGCACGCGCATCGACGACCAGAAAGCCCTCTTCATCGACATCGGCGGCGGCAGCACCGAAGTTGTGCTCGGCAACCAGAACGAGCACTTCTTCATCGACTCGCTCAAACTCGGCGCCATTCGCGTGACGTCGATGTTCTTCGAGCCCGGCTTCGATGGCCCCGTGAGCGCTGTGATGTACCGTCGCATCGTGCAGCACGTTCGCAATCAGGCGGTGCGCGCTGTGCAATCGCTCGGCAAACACAAGATCGACATCGCCATCGGCAGCAGCGGCACGATCCAGAACATGGTCGACATGGCCACGCGACAATCGCTCCGACGACCAGCCCAGCGCGATGACACCGTCTCCACTGCCGACATCAGCAAGATGGCCCAGGAGTTGTGCGCCCTGCCGCTCGCCGCGCGGCGCAAGGTGCCGGGCATCAACTCCGATAGAGCCGACATCATCATCGCCGGCGCGGCGATTCTCGAAACTCTGCTCAAGCAACTCAACGTTCCTGCTATTCGCGCCAGCGAGCGCGGCTTGCGCGAAGGTATGCTCATCGACTACCTCGCCCGCAGCGCCAAACAGATGCCGCTCACTTCGACCTCCTTCCGCGAGCGCAGCGTGCTGCGCCTCGGGCGCGCCTGCTCGTTCGATGAACCGCATGCATTTCAAGTCGCGCGACTGGCGCTCATGCTCTTCGATTCCGCCCGCGACCTCGGTCTGCACAAGCTCGGTCCGGCCGAGCGCGAATTGCTCGAATACGCTGCGCTGCTTCACGACGTGGGCACGTTCATTTCATACGCCAATCACCAGACCCACTCGCATTACCTGATCCGCCACGCCGAACTGCTCGGATTCGACGATCGCGAGATCGATCTCATCGCGCTGATTGCCCGCTACCACCAGAAGTCGTTCCCCTCCAGAACGCATCCGGAGGTCGCCGCGCTCACCGAAGACGATCAGCGCGCGGTAGAAATCTGCTGCACCCTGCTGCGCCTGGCCGAGTGCCTCGATCGCGGCCACATGGGCGCCGTCACAGCCGCCCGTTTCGAGCTCGGCGGCAAGCGTAAAGGAAAAGTGAAAGGCAACGGCGAGAACAAGGCGGGCGAAAAGAGCGAAAGCAAGCAGGCCGGCAAGAACAGCAAGGGCAAGATCACCCTTTGCATCGAAGCCGGCGCCGATTGCCGCCTCGAAGTCTGGGGCGTCCTCGACCGCCGCAAGGCCTTTCGCCGCACATTTGAAAAGCGCCTCGAAACCGAGGTCGTCGAAGCAATTGCTGGCAGCAAGCCGGTGAAGTAGAAACCGTTGCGGCACCTCCCAGAGTGCAAGGGACGTGGCAAGGCGCAAAACGGCATCAGTTTCCCTTGCATTTCGGGGAATCGGCCTTGCGTCCGATCCGCCGATGTGGCACAATACTCCGTCTGGTTGTGGACGATGTCACGCAGCGAACTAACCAAGTTGCAATGGGGACAATGAGAATCATTCTCCTGCTCCTGATTCCCGCGGCAGTGTTCTGTGCCATCGGTTCGATTTGGTGTTTGTATCTCGTCGCAGCGCCTGTCGCAGTTGTGGATACGTGCATGGAGTCGCCGAACTGGGTGACTGAGATTGCTAGCGTCGGGCCGTGGCTGGCGCTGAGTTCCGAGGATGAGGACATTCGGAGTCGGCATCCCGAAGCCACTTTGGTGAGCAGATGCTCGCTCGACAGAGGTTTCCATCACTACGAATTCCGAATGTGGCGGGAGCAACCTGACTCGTCCCCGCAAGTCGTGTGGTGGAGCGGCTTTCGCTCGACGATTCGCCTCGGGCGCGCGGTCGCCGCTTCCACTGCCTTGTTGATCATTCTTGGGTTGCTCTACATGCCGTATCGGAGCGTGATCCGCTCAACGTTCAGATGAATGCCGGCGGGCAGGCAGCAAGCCGGCGAAATATGATGCGCTTGAGGCAAGGGCAAAGCGAGCGCCGTGGAGACGCGGACCATGACCCCATTCTGGGTTGACTTCTTCTCGAGCACACCCACACCGGAAGTCGTCGCCTTTTCGGGTCGAGTGCTGCTGATCTTCATCGGTGTGTCGCTTATCCCGATCATCACCCGCAGGTGGGCGCCGCATTGGGTGCACCGCACCGTTGCGTGGTCCGTTGTGTTTGCCTGGATCGTGTGGGGGACGATCTCAGTCTTGTTTCACTGGGATGTCTACCGCCCGTATCTGGCTGCCGGCTGGCTGCTGGAGGACATCGACATCAAGTACATGAACCAACTCGGCTACTTCGGCATGAGCATCTGGGGAATGATCTTCGCCCTGTTCGCCGCCTGGGAGATGCTGACCGGACGGCTCATCGGCGGCGACAAACCGGAACCGGACGAGCAGTCAAACACCTGAGGCGATCTCGATTTGCAGCGGCAGGCGTCTGAGTTCGCTCGATCTGCCGTCTCTGGCAGACTCACTTGCGCTTCGCTCGTCAACAGGCAGAACCGCTCTTTCGTTCACTTGTCGTCAGCGGAACCAGCTCGGCCGCAACAGCTCGAACGTGCTCGAAGAAACGGTCCAGATCGCGCTCAGTGACTTCCGGAGAGGCGCAAGCAATTCGGATGATTCTCCGGCCTCCCACCACCGCGTGACCGACCATCGACCGCTGATCGTGCAGCAGCCGATCACAAATCGCATCACTCGCGCGATCGCGAACTTCAAAGCAGACGGTCACCGATTCGGGCTCGGCAGTGAGCACGAATTGCGGGTCGGATCGAATGCACTGCGCTGCATACTGCGCAAGTTCGATGAGTCGATCCACGCGCCTGGCGTATCCGGCATCGCCGTGCCGCTTCCAGCCCGCCCAGATCTTGAACGCATCATTGCGGCGGCCGCACTGCATGGACATCGTGCCAAAATCAAACCGATCTTCGTCAGCCTGAAACAGGTAGTCGGCCCGCTCGTTGAAGTGTCGTCTGAGCAGCCCGCGTCGCTGCACCAGTAGTGCCGAGCAACTAAGCGGCACACCCATGAGTTTGTGCGGATTCCAGTTGAACGAGTCGGACCGCTCCGAGCCGCGGAGCAGCGGTCGATGCTTCTGCGACAGCAGAAACGAACCGCCCAGTGCTCCATCCACGTGCAGCCAGAGTCCGAATTCTTCCGCAATCGATGCCAGGGCATCAATCGGATCGAATGCCCCGAGGACAGTCGTGCCAGCCGTGGCGATGATCATGAACGGCTGCGCGCCGTGTTCGAGATCGTTTCGGATCGCCTGACGCAACGCTTCGGGCATCATGGCGCCGCGCGCATCAGTGGGGATCTTCCGAACATTCGCCCGACCAATCCCGATCATTCCGGCGGCCTTGTCGAAGGAATAGTGCGCATCGGCAGAGGCGTAGGCGGTCATCGAACGTCCATCGAATCCGTCCTGCTGGGCACCGGGGCAGGCTTGATTGCGGGCCACGATCATCGCTGCGAGATTCGACATCGAACCTCCGGGACAGAAGATGCCTTCTCCTTCGGCGTACCCCACCTTGCCCGACATGTGTCGCACCACTTCGTCTTCGATCAGCGCGTGTGGCCCGGCGATGCGGTAGGTGTACATCGACGAGTTCATCAGCGCGGTCAGCATTTCCGCAGCCGTGGGAACCGCGTCGCGTCCGGCGAAGAGTTGGTTGAAGAAGAAGCGGCCGCTGGTTCGCGGCGTCATCTCCATGACCTGCCCGAGCAACTCGAAAACGCGATCAAGCGGCAGTCCAGCCTCGCCCAGCCCAAGATCGAGCTGCTCTGCCAGGTCATCGGGGGCCACAGTAGGGGCGACCGGCTCCCGCTGCTCCAGGTCGAGGAACATCCCCGCCAAACTGGCTGTGCGATGCAGTGTGTCCCTTGTGAATGCCTCGCTTTGCGGCGACTCGAGCGGATTACCCGCGGGCCCGCCGATCTTTGCGGATCCATTGACTGCCATGGACGGCGTTGGGTCGTTGGATGCGGTGCCGGTCGGCGAAGGTTGTACGTTTGGTTTGGACATCGCTCATCAGGGTCCTTCGTAAGACGGCCGGTGGAATCTCACCTGCCGACGAGGTCGAGTACTGTACACAGTACGCCACCGGCGGGATGCGCCTATCGCGGTTCGCTGCCACGGGAGGGGGCTCTACTACTCAATATCGGGTTTGTATCCCCGTTGGCGGGCGCCGACGGTCGGTTGGTCACATCCGTGCGCCAGGGGAACGAAAGCTCACTCGATCACCCACGGCATACTGGCCCTGTCGTTCCATGCGGCCGCTCGGGTCACGGCACTGGTCTCTCCTGCGCCGCCGTTTCCCTGCCACCTTGGCACCCTCGACCCGGCGTCGCCTGTCCCTTGGCAGCGGCACGCCTCCGGACGCCTAGGGATATCAGTCGTAACGGTCTGAAAAAACGGGATTTGGGGTCCAGTCGACCCCGGCACCGCCCTTGCAACAGTCTCCTGCCTCAATCTTCAACGGAGACTGTCCGCGCATGGTGTCCATGCAGCCCAACCCGAACCCGGCAAGCCAGCCCGGTAATCGCCTCAATCTCCTGCTCAGCTACGCAGGGTGGCGGTCGCAGAGTTGGGCCGAGCAATTGCCCCAGCTCCTCGAGCCGATGGGTATCGCCTCGTTCCGGGTGCAATCGGGCCGGGAGGCCTCAGAGGTCATCCAGCGCCAGCGCGTGCACATCGCCGTGGTCGATCTCGACCTGCCGATTGACGGCAAGTCGACGTCAGCCACCCCCAGTCCGGCAGGCCAGACCGGCGGCACGCGGCTGCTTCAGATCCTTCGCCGTCTTGACGCCCCTCCGCCGACCATCGTCATTCGCCGCGCCGTCGACAAGGCGCACGGTAACGAACGCACGCTGCACGAAGCGTTGCGCGAAGGCGCGTTTACCGTTCTCGATGTTCCCGTCCAACTTGAGCACCTGCTCGAACTGATGCGCCGCATCCTGCGTCGTCACTACAGCGATGCCTGGCCGACCGGCTGCGGGCCCGATCCGGGCTCGATCGGGTAACACTGCACACCATGCCCCGCGCGGCGGGGATGAATGTTCTTCCAACGTCAACCATCAACACCTTTGAATCGGAGATTTGAACATGAAAGTCCGCCCACTCGGTGACAAGATCCTCATCAAGCGCGACGAAGCGACGACCAAGACCGACTCCGGCCTCTACCTCCCCGAGTCCGCCAAGGACACGCCGCGCACCGGTGTCGTCAAGGCCGTCGGCCAGGGTCGCCTCAACAAGGATACCGGCGACTACACCCCCTTCAGCGTCAAGAAGGGCGATCGCGTCCTGTTCAACTCCTACGCCGGCACCGAAGTGAAGATTGATGGCGAGGAACTGCTCCTCATGAACGAAGAGTCCATCCTTGCGCTCATCGACTGACGAACCCGCGATCGACATCCGCGCGAAGCGAAAGGCAACAGATGACACCTGAGCAACTCCGCACCGCACTCACCGGCCTCAAGGGTGATCGCACCACGCGATTCATGTTCGAATCGTGCGCAGAAATGCTCTGTGTGACCAACGCGTTCCTCGTCCCTGTCGAGTCTGACAACCTGATCAAACTCACCGACGGCAAGAAGGAATACGTCATCGACGCCCAGCGCATCGCGTGGGTCGAGATCGGCTGAATTGCACGCCCGGCCGGATGCCGGGAGATATCGAGATGGATCATGACCAAACCCCTGCCCACTTCCCCGCAACTCATCTCCGACACCACCGTGCCTCACCTGCCCTTCGGCCGGTTGCACGTGCAGCACGTGCGCTGTGGCGAGGTTGAGACCGTCGTGGTGACGGGCATCGACTGGGGCGGATCCGTCATTGCCGAACGCGTCGCCGTCGTCCGGCCGCCGCACGGCGAAACACCGGTCGACATCGAAGCCGCTCTGCGAGTTGACGTCATCGGATCACTCGAAGCCCGGCGCAACTGAACATCATCATCAACTGAAACAACACTGAAGACTCAACACTAACTGGAAGGATTGAATCACATGGCTGCCAAGCAGATTGCCTTTGAATCCGACGCCCGCGAGCGCATTCGCAAGGGCGTCGCCAAACTCGCCGCCGCAGTGCGCACCACCCTCGGCCCCTCCGGCCGCGTCGTCATGATCGAAAAATCATTCGGCGCCCCGACCGTCACCAAGGACGGCGTCACCGTCGCCAAGGAAATCGAACTCGACGACCCATACGAAAACATGGGCGCGCAGATGGTGAAGGAAGTCGCCTCAAAATCGTCAAAAGACGCCGGCGATGGCACCACGACTGCCACGATCTACGCGGAGGCCATTTTTAGTGAGGGTCTGAAAAACATCACTGCGGGGGCAAATGCTAACGCGGTGAAGCGGGGCATTGACGCCGCCGTCGCCGCCGTCGTTGAGGCGCTTGGCGGGATGAGCAAAAAGGTCACCACCTCCAACGAAATCGCCCAGGTCGGCACGTGCAGCGCCAACCAGGACGCGGCCATCGGCAAGATCATCGCCGAGGCCATGGATAAGGTCGGCAAAGACGGCGTCATCACCGTCGAAGAGGGCAAATCCCTCGAAACCGACGTCGAACTGCTCGAAGGCATGCAGTTTGACAAGGGCTACCTCAGCCCGCACTTCGTCACCGACGTGGCCAACATGGAGTGCGTCCTCGAAGACTGTTACGTCCTGATTCACGAGAAAAAGATCACTTCCGCCAAAGATCTGATCCCCATCCTCGGCAAGGTCGCCGAGCAGGGCAAGGGCATCCTCATCGTCGCTGAAGACATCGAAGGCGAAGCCCTGGCCACCCTCGTGGTCAACAAGCTGCGCGGCACGCTCAAGGTCTGCGCCGTCAAGGCCCCGGGCTTTGGCGATCGCCGCAAGGCCATGATGGAAGACATCGCCATCCTCACGGGCGGCCGGGCCATCATGGATGAACTCGGCATCGAGCTCGAGAAGCTCACGCTGGCCGATCTCGGCCGGGCCAAGAAGGTCACGATCGACAAGGACAACACGACGATCGTCGAAGGCGCGGGCAAGAAGGGCGACATCCAGGGCCGCATCGCCCAGCTCCGCCACCAGATCGAAGCCAGCACCAGCGACTACGACAGCGAGAAGCTCCAGGAGCGTCTGGCCAAGCTCGCGGGCGGCGTGGCGCAGATCAACGTCGGCGCTGCGACCGAAGTCGAGATGAAAGAGAAGAAGGCCCGCGTGGAAGACGCGCTGCACGCCTGCCGCGCCGCGGTCGAAGAGGGCATCCTGCCCGGAGGCGGCGTGGCCGTGCTCCGCAGCCGCAAGGCGCTCGAGAAGGCCCGCAAGGCGGCCAAGGGCGACGAGCAGATCGGCGTGGACATCATCGGCCGCGCTCTCTCGGCTCCCATCAAGCAGATCGCCGAGAACTGCGGCCTCGATGGCTCGATCATCGCGCAGAAGGTTGAAGAAGCCAAGGACAACAACTACGGCTTCAACGCGCTGACGCAGACCTATGAAGACCTCGTCAAGGCCGGCGTGATCGTCCCGACCAAGGTCGAGCGCGTCGCGCTGCAGAACGCGGCAAGCATCGCCAGCCTGCTGCTGACGACGGACTGCGCGATCTGCGAGATCAAGGAAAAGAAGGCCGCCGTGCCCGCAGGCGGCGGCATGGATGACATGGACTATTGAGAATGACAACCTGATTGACCCACCCCCGCCGGTCGAAAGACCGGCGGCGGTGTTTTATGATCCACCATGAGCGATGCAGCGGGCAAACCAGTTCGACTCTCGATGCACGCGCGGGAGCAGTGCATCGAGCGCGGCGCCACGGAAGCGGAGGTGGTGCAGGCGATTCGCGAGGGAGACGCCGAACCGGCCAAGCGTGGGCGGACGTTGTTTCGCTACAATTTCGCGTTCAACAGCACCTGGCAGGGGCGGCACTACGCCATCAAGCAGGTCGCCCCGGTCGTCGCAGAGGAGCCCGGCGAACTCGTCGTTGTGACGGTCTATACCTATTACTTCTGAGAAGAACCATGCGAATCAGTTACGACAGTGAAGTAGACGCGTTGTACATCCGGCTGATCGAGGGCGAGCAGCAGTGCCGGGTGGTGCAGTTGACCGATGAGGTCGCGTTGAACATTGGCCCCAATGAGTCGCTCGTGGGAATCGAGATTCTCGACGCCCGCAACGTGCTCGGCAAAGGCGACCTTCCCCAGATCGTCGTAGACAACCTGCCGTTCCGGGCGGCGTGAGTGAGTGAAATACGAAGTGATCATTTACTGGAGCGAGGAGGATGGGAGGTTCATCGCCGAGGTGCCGGAACTGGCGGGCTGCATGGCGGACGGTCCGACGTACGCCGAGGCGCTGAGCGCCGCCGAGATGCTGGCGGGCGAGTGGATCGAGACGGCCAAGGCGGCGGGCCGGCCCATCCCCAAGCCGCGCGGTCGGCTGAGGTACGCATGATCTCCTCTCCCCGCGGGAGAGGGCAGGGTGATGGCCCGGTACTGCAACCCACATCCACGAGTTCGACTCTGCATCTACGGACCGTTTCAATGGCCGAGGGGACTGTTCCCCTCGGCCGTTTTGCTTTTTGAAGGACCCCCATGAATCTGAATTTCAAGACGGCGGCTTCGGATGTGATCTACCGCAAGACGCTCAACCAGGTGAAGATCGAGTCAGCGGTGCGCAGCGCCGCGGCGAACTACGCGCGCTCCAAGACCTTCAAAGCCGTCGTCCCCGGCTGGGTCATCCAGTGCGAGAACCCGACCACCGACGCCGACGATCGGGTGACGGTATTGAGTATTGAGGAGGAGTGATGGCCGTGTATGATTGCCGCGTGAGGTATGACTTTGCGATCCTGCTGCTGACGACGGATTGTGCGATCGCCGAGATCAAGGAAAAGAAGGACAAGGCCCCCGCCGGCGGGGGCATGGATGAGATGGATTATTGATCGAATCTCGCGACGAGTACGACAACGCGGTTTCAGACCGCTCCAAAGGCCGAGGGGATTCACCCCCTCGGCCGTTTTTGTATGGATCCGAGTGTGGCAAACGTGGAAAGATGGGCAGGCATAGCTGCAGATTCCTGAACTTGGTAGTGTCTTGGCGGTCGCTGTGAATACCCTGATTTAGGAAATCGGACGGTGGTATGCGTTGGTGATAACGCGCTTTCTGCAATCGAAGAGCGGAGCAATGGGAAAATGTAGGGTTTTAACCTTAATTCACTGCTATATTCATGGAATAGTATTCTTCGTAGTGGTTGATAACCGCTCGGCGGCTACGATTGGATATGAGCAAGGAAATTGGGGCGAAAATCGGCCTTTGGAGGCAGCGACGCGGGATGAGCCAATCGGATCTTGCGGAAAAAGCCGGGGTCTCTCAGGCGACAATCTCGCGGCTGGAGAACGCCGCAGGCGATGTAGCCGTTGACCTGCGCACCGTTCACCGTTTGTCCGCGGCGTTGCGCATCCCAGTATCTGCCCTCATACCTCCCAGGGAGGAAGTGCCCGATAGGGGGGCGCTTCCGCTGATGATGGCTCCAACGGAGCATGATGAATTTTGGGTAGTTTGCACAAACCCCATGTGCAGTGATAACGAGATCATCGCTCGGCGAGGAGCAAAGCCGGAGGTTGTTTGGGCATGGGACGAATTCGACGGCGGGATCTTCGAGCAGATTCAGTATTGCTCGGAATGCGGAGGGAAGCTGCTGAAGTGTTGCCCGAAGTGTGGCAAGTGGTTTGACCGCGGTGATACCAAGTACTGCATGCGATGTGGAACCCGAGTTATTCCCGAACTGTCGGATGAAACCCTTGGCGTGCTTGTTCGACGAAAACTGGGGGAGGAAATTGGATAAAAAATCGCCCTGCGCGAACAGGGCGATGGAGCCAATTGACGGTTGGGTAACCGTCCACTGGGTTGCTTCCATGTGATTGTAGCGGTTCGAGTCCGCCCGGCTCCTCAGCAACAACCCGACAGCGCAAGGCCGAATCCGGGCCGAGGTTGTCACACACGGGAAGCGGCAAGGAGAGCAAGTGGCTCGACGCGTAAAGCAGAGTGAAATCACTTCACGAGTATCTCAGATTCTGTGGGGTCGAGCGGCCGGCAGGTGCCAGTTTTCTGGCTGCAATCGGCCGCTCTGGAAATCGCCAGTGACCCAAGAGGCTGTGAACCTGGCAGAACGGGCGCACATCTATGCGGCTAGCGAGGATGGTCCGCGTGGTCTGATCGACATTGAACCCAAATCGCTGAACTCGTTGTGCAATCTCATGCTTGTGTGTCACGATTGTCACAAGAAAATCGATGCGGACAAAGACGGTGGCAGGTACCCGGATCAGCTGCTCCTGGCGTGGAAGGCCGAGCACGAGGCTCGCATCGAGAGAGTAGCTGGAATCGATCCGTCAAAGCGAAGTCATCTGGTTCTCTATGGTGCTCCCATCGGCAGCGTTGGGCGCCCTTTGAGTTTTGGTACGGTGGCGCCTGCACTCTTCCCAGAGCGATACCCCGCAGAGGATCGTGCGATCAACTTGCAGATGGTCAACTCGTCATGGCGCGATGTCGACCCTGAATTCTGGCGTATCGAGGAAGTTCATTTACGGCGGCAGTTCGCGGAAAAGATTACTCAAAGACTTGATGTTGGAGAATTGGAACACCTCTCCGTGTTTGGTCTTGCCCCCCAACCACTTCTCATACTGCTTGGGACCCTATTGACAGATATCCCAACTGTTGATGTGTACCAGTTGCATCGCGAACCGCCATCTTGGAGATGGGAAGACAGTACTTCGACTCTGTCATATTCATTGACGACCGGCGAGCCAAGCGGCGGTCCGCTTGCTTTGGTGTTCTCGTTGAGCGGAACAGTAGTCGAGGAGCGTATTCGGAGAGCTCTTGGCCCAATCGCATCCATCTGGCAGATATCGATCGATCAGCCGAACAACGACTTCATGAAAGCAAAGCATCATCTGCGAGCATTCAGGCAGATCACTCGACGGGCTCTGGATCAGATGAAGGCAGTCTATGGCTCGAACGAGTGCATTCATGTGTTTCCGGCCATGCCGGTGAGCGCGGCCATCGAATTCGGGCGAGTCCGGATGCCGAAGGCAGACTCCCCATGGATTATTTATGAACAGAACAACAGTCTTGGCGGCTTCACGCCGGCAATGCCCATCGGCACGTCGCTTGAGAGCGCTGTGACAACAGCAGGAGGTACCTCGTGAATGCAAATCAGCAACAGTTCGCCATGCTGCTTCAGCATACCGCCGATGCTCTGGATGTTCCGGAAGAAATGGACCGTCGGCTGAGAGCGGCATACGACGATCTCAGCCGCTGGTTCGAGGCACACCAAGCGGGGAGCGTCGGCGCGGGCGCTTCGGTATATGTCCAAGGGTCGCGTCGATTGGGAACAATGGTCCCGCCGGTGAAGGCGACGGACGACCTTGACGTCGACGTGGTTTACTGCCGGGACCTAGCCCGCAATGGCATCACTCAGGAGCAACTCAAGTCCGAGGCTGGAATCCAGTTACGCAACTTTGTGAGTGAGATCGCTTCAACGGGCGGCGAGGCTCCCTCGTTGTCAGAGGGCGGTCGCTGTTGGACGTTGCAGTACCCGCGAGGCTTTCACATGGATGTACTTCCTTCGCTGCCGGACGACGACGCGAGCCGAAGCAGCTCGCTGTATCCGGAACATGGAATCATCATTACCGATAGGGAACTTCGCCGGTGGCAGCCCAGCAATCCGAAGGGGTATGCATTGTGGTTTCGATCCTGTATGACAGCAGCGTTGGCCGAGGCTCGCGCGGCGATGGCGAAGGCGACCAATGTCGATGTCGAGGAAATACCTGAGCACACCGTGAAGACACATCTTCAACGGATCGTTCAGTTGCTCAAGCGGCATCGAGATATCAGATATTCTGGAAACCCAGACGATAAGCCGATCTCGATCATCATTACGACTCTGGCGGCGCTTTCGTTTTCGACCGCTAGTGGTCGTGATCTATCCAGCTTATTTCTGGAGGTCACGAGCCAGATGCCGACGCTCGTCCAGAGGAGTAGTGGACTGTATTGGATTCCCAACCCTGTAGATCCTCGCGAGAACTTTGCGGACAAGTGGAATAAGCACCCCGAGCGTGCTGTGAGGTTCTTTGAGTGGTTGGCCCAAGTCGCGAGTGATACCACCGCGGCAATTCGGTCGAAGGGTCTGGATCATGTGGTGCAGAGACTTGGAGGGATGTTCGGCGATTCGTATGCAGAGGCGGCCGCAAATCGGTATGGCGGTGCATTGCTTGAGTCTAGAGAGTCTGGGACACTAAGAGCATCGTCGGGGCGAGCGATGCTGGGAAGCACGGGTGCGCTGCAGGTGGCACCACACACATTCTATGGCGATATTCACGAAACTTAGGCGGCTTCCACTAGAAGTGCAGCGCATTCACTTGACGCGGCGATTCCCAGACGCATCATGCGTTGTTAGACGTGGGGAACTCCGGTGGCATGGGCTGATCAGACCAACTCCTTTGAGTAGAACGTATACGGTCTTGGTCACGTACAAAAAGGGCAAGCGACCAAAAATCAGGGTACTCAAACCGAGGCTCAAATCCCGGGGGGGCAAACGGCCGCCACACGTCTACGGAGCTGGTGACTTGTGCCTGTACTACCCAAGGTCGATGGAGTGGGATGCGACAATGTTGCTGGCGACGACGATTATTCCGTGGACTTCCGAGTGGCTCGTATTCTATGAATTGTGGCAAGGAACTGGTGAGTGGTTTGGTGGTGGTTTGCATCCGAACTAGCAAGTAGGGTGGGACAAGCGCGGCTTGGGAAGCGCATCCCACCTTCGTTGGTCGCACCTCGGCACGAAGGCGGACGCCGCGACTACGATGGCCGGTTCGCGGGATCGGCAGATGGCTTGACGGTCGGTTGTTGAACCCGGTGGGATGCGCTCCGAGGCCATCGCTTATCCCACCCTACGCGCTTGAAATGAAGTTTGCGGAGCCACACGCTCAAAATCTCGGTAGGTCAATTCCGATAATACTCATATGAACAGACACCTACAAAACGCAACTGTCGTACTCGTCGGTGGCATGACCTTCATCATTCAGGTTTGGCCACCACCTGATCCGAAGCGCGCCGAGGAGCATTCTCCGAGGCAAGAGGGCCCATCGCCACGCTATCGAACCCCACCCATATACACGACGTCCGGGGAAATGCATCCGGGAACTCGCTGGATCGACGGTTGGATCCTGCCCGGTCAGATCGACAGCGGTTGGCGCGCCACGGACGGCTGAGCCTGCCAGGTCCTTGGGCAGGAAAGCGGCACTGGTACGGTATCAGTGGATGATCGCAAGACAGAATCCGAGTTCGAGGCGACCGGCGCAAGGCTGGACTGCATTCTCTGCGCTCGCGGCTTTCGGGTCGTAGAAAAGGAGACTGTCTTTCGTGGTTGCTGGGTCCGCTGGAGCGATGGCGTCGTGCGCATCTGCCTCGCGATGGAGTTCGGCTATCCCGGCGTGACCATCGAGTTTCAGCCGGAGGCGTATCCGCGATTTGCGATCCCGTGTTCGGTCGCGTGGGAGTTGCTCGACGGCATCGCAAGGCCGGACGGGATGGCCACGCCCGATGAGATCGAGTTTGTCGAGCGGCATCTGGACGAAGTGCAGCGCCTTCTGCTTGCCGAGAATGTCGCTGATACGAAGCAGCGCTACGACGCGATCATCAAGCGGCGCTGGCGGGAACGAAGGGGCGGGACTCGCCAGACGTGAGCGCGAATCGAAGCGCCTGCCCCATCCTCGGGAGATGCAATGGCAACCTATGCTCAGATCCAGGACCACATCCGAATCAGGTACGGTAAGACTGTGAAGACATGCTGGATCGCACATGTTAAGGAAATGCACGGTCTGACCACGCGGGCTGCTCCCAACCGTCTGCAGGCATCCAAGCGAGTGCATCCGTGCCCCGATTGGGCGCGACCGCTCATTGAGGAAGCCATGATTCACGCGGGCATGATCGGCAAGTGAAGCAAGCCAGCTCCAGTGGCACAAGTAGCCCGTCATCGCCGGAGTAGGATCGAATCGTGAATCCACAAGATGCATTGAAGTCGAGAATCGGCGCGGCGTTGAACGACCTGGATCGCGGGTGGCTCAGCGCGCCGGAGCGGTGGACCTTCTCCGCAACGCGCGCGGGGCACGAAGCCACTATCGAACGTTTTCGCCAGGCAGCCGCAGCGGCGGAGATCACTGACTATCTGATGCGAGTGGTGCTTGGGCGGACCGTGCGCTGGGGCTGCACCGAGTTTGATGAGCCCTACGAGGTGATGAAGCCTCTTGCGGATCGATGGCAGCAATACCCGCCGTGGTCTATGGACGATGCGATCAACGCTCGAATGACGTGGTTTCGGTATGTGCTCGGAAAGGGCCAATTGGCTGAAGCACGCGAGCAGATCGATGCGCTGGAATCACTGCTGCCGACGCTGACAAAAGGCAGGCAGCCGTTCGTGAGCGAGGAGCTTGTCAAAATGCGCGAGAGTGTCGAATCGCAGGAGTGAGACAAGGGCAAGCCGTCGCGCGGGCAGGAAAGCGGGACTGGTACGGGATTGAGGAGTGCGAATCGCCCGGGGATGGCTATCCCACGGGCTTTGTCGGGTGAGGTGTGGTGGTCAGCAGATGCTGCCGCGCGTTGGCTTGCGGCCGCGGCAGTTTGATCCTTCAGGCGGTGGGGGCAGGCAGGATCGGGCGGCCCTGGCGGTGCGTTTGAGGATGGCTGCCTTGTAGATGCACAGGAAGTTTTCGGAGAGGAGAGGCCCAGGCATGGCTATGCCCGGGCGTTGTGGGGGGTGGGCGAGTAGCATTGGGGCATGAGCAAGGCCGGTGGATTGAGTCGGCAGGAGAGCGCTGCCAAGGCGCGGGGGCATCAAGTCGACGCGCAGATTGAATCAGAGCGAGTCGAGGACGAACGTCTGAAGTTTGAACAGCAGATGAAGAAGCGCGATGTGCGAATCCTGCGGCGCGGGACGATGCGGGGTTTCTTCCTGATGTTGGCGTTGGCGTTTTCAATGCCGCTCTGGCTCTGGGTGCTGCACGGGCGGGAGTTTGAAGACCGGGTCAGCGAAGCCTATGCGAAGTATCGCGAGCCCGAGCCGCCGGATGGTTCAGTCTCTTGGCACAACCTCATGCTCACGCCCGGCTATCACATCGGCGGCTGCACGTTTCTGAGCGTGATTCTGTGTGTGCTGGCCTGGCAACACAGCAGCATTCCGCCGCTTGAGGAGGAGTAGGGCGGGCAAGCGAACGCTGTCGCATTGAAGAGTGCGGATCGGGCGGGGCTGAGGCCCAGGCATGGCTATGCCCGGGCGTTGTGGGGGTGGTTCGTTGCTGGGCGTTGGGTGGGTCGGTTAGCAGACGCGGCCGCGTTTGCTCTTGCGGCGGTGGCAGTTTGATCCTTCAGGCGGTGGAGGCAGGCAGGATCGGGCGGCGATGGGGATGCGGCCCAGGCATGGCTATGCCTGGGCTTTGGGGGCTTTGTTTTTCTCAGGGTACGGTTGCCTGACAAAGCCCTAACTCATATCGTGCGGCATGCAGGTTTGGAACGGCTGGTATCACTGCATGGGGCATACGTATGGGTCGTGGCTGCGCGGAGATGAGCGAGGCTGGCGGGCGCGGCATCATCGCGAGCATGTTGATGGGGATTACAAGCGGCCGCCAGCGGCTGGAGCGTTTGCTTCGCAGCGGCGGTTGTCGCGGGCGCTGATCAAGCGGCCGGCTGTCGTGTTGACGCCGGCGCAGCGTGAGGCGGCGTGCACGGCAATCGCGGAGAAGTTGATTGCGCTGGGCAGCGAACTCGTGGACATGTGCGTGGGGACGACGCACTTTCATGCTTTGGTGCGGTTTGCGAATTGGCAAAGCCCAGGGATGGCTATCCCTGGGCTTTGTATGGCGAACTCGCTGCAGGATGGGCGGGATCCTGTGCCTCGGCATGTGATCGGAATGGCGAAGAAGCATGCGGCATTCGTATTGCGCGAGCATGGGCTCGTCGGCGGCGTGTGGGGCGCGCGGTCGCACATCGAGCCGGTTCGATCGCGGGCGCACCAGTTGAAAGTGGTGGCGTACATACGGCGGCACGTGGAGGAGGGGGCGGTCGTGTGGTCGATGGTGCGGTTGCGCGAGGTGGAGTAGGCGGAGTTGGTTTGTGTGCGGAACGCCCAGGGATGGCTATCCCTGGGCTTTGGCGTGCGCGTTTTGCGCGGTGCGGGTTGGTTTGTCGGTGAATGTGCGCACGGGCGAGCGCGGAGTTGGTGTCATTGCAGATTTGCAGTTGCACGCATGGCTTTGCGCGGCATGTTGTTGGGCATGAGTCAGAAGCGATTGCCGGCGGTGCCGAACTTGCGGACGTTGCACCAGCGTCCTTCGTGGGTGTGCTGGTCGGGTCGGATCGATCGGTCGGCGTGCGCGGAGGTGCGCGTCGGCGAGGTGTGGCGGCGGATCGAGGCGATGACGCCGGTGCGGTCGTTCAAGGGCGGGTGCGAGGCGCGCGGGACGATCGTGATGAACGCGCGGTGGTTGTGGAGATTGCATGAAAGCCGCAAGCCGCGCGAGATCGAGGGGGACTATCGGTGGAAGAGTCATGCGATGCAGCCGGTGCGTGGGTGGGATCGCGACAAGCGTTGGGAGCGGTCGCTGAAGGATCTGGCGGAGCCGGAGATGGGGCCGGAGCGGAGCACGATGCTGATTGCGAACCCGAACCGCGGGGCGTGTGTGGAGAAGATGCTGGGGTTGCCGCTGCACGAGTGGCGGCAGGAGCTGGTCGTGGAGCGGTGGTGCATCGGCAAGGTGGATGATCGGGCGTATGTGCTGCCGAACCTGCGGGCGAAGTGGGATCGGCGGATCAGGCGGCATTACCTGGTGTGCCCGGGTCGAGGGCTGGGGTATCACTCGGTGCCGGTGTGGCGGCCTGATGCGCGGCGGGTGACGCCGACGGAGCGGCAGAAGTGGTGGTGGGCGGTGGGGCGCGAGGCGTGGGGCGAGCCCTGCACGGGGAAGTGTTATAAGTTGTTCCTGCCGTTGTGCACGCGCGCGGAGCTGGATGACTCGCTGATCGCGCTGGGGTGGTTGAAGATGATGGAGGAGTTGCGGCGGGCGCGGCGGCTGAGCGCGGCGGTGACGCTGGATGAGCAGGTGGTTGCGGCGCGGTATGCGCCGCTGTTCGGGCCGCGCCGACTGGTGTGCGGGAAGTGTCTTGGATTGCACTACGGCAAGGTGAAGGGGCTGATGGAGCGCTGGCGGAAGAGCACGAAGCGCGTGACGGGCGCGGCAGTTGGTGAGCGGTATGTGCGGCCGGGCGCGCTGGGGCGGGTGCGGTAGTGTGTGGGAAGTGAGTGTCAGGGGTGTAGTGCGCTGGGCGGATTGGCGCTGGAGTGGATTCCCGCCTTCGCGGGAATGACATGCCTGTCTGACTTTGCCCCGGCGGAACATCAAGCCGAATACCATCTCAGGAAAGCGGGGACATATATGAACGACGTGAATCGATCGCTTGCTGCGGAAACGGAGACGTTGCGGGCAGCGTATGCGGCGCTGAATCGGGGCGATGTTTCGGCGATGGTCGCGCTGTTTGATCCGCAGATCGAGTACAGCGAACCGGCGGGGTTTCCGGGGGCCGGGACGTATCGTGGGCGCGGCGAGCTGGAGCGGCACGTGACAAAGATGCGCGGGCAATGGGCCGAGGGGACGTGCGAGCCGGAGCGGTTTATTATGGCCGGCGACAAGATCGTTGTGTTCGCGCAGGTGCATGTGAGATTCGAGAATCACACGGATTGGATCGACGGGCCGGTCACGGATGTGTACACGTTCCGCGGTGGCACGGCGGTGCACTGGCGGACGTTTGCCGATCGGGAGCAGGCTCTGGAGTGGGCGGGCGTCAACAGGTCGGCGTTGTAGGGCGGGCGGATCGCATGAGCACGTGGCGGCGATTTCTTAGACCTCTTTTGATCACGGCGGCGATATGTTCGTACATTGCCAGCGGCTTTGTCGAGGCTGGTTGGGTTGCCGACATTCCGAGCGGACGCCAGGTGCGCGTGGTTGTGTCGAATGGTGCGATCTACGGTGGTGTCGGCGATCTGGGAATGGGTTGCGGAACGTGGATCAGCATGTCGGAGATGGGTGTGCGTTATGCACTTTGGCCGACTGCGTGGGCTGGAGTTCCAATTGGATGGTCAGAGGAAGTGAGCATCCCTCTTTGCGGGATCCTCGTTCCGGCACTGGTGTTACTCGCACTTTGCGCGCGACGTCGATCTGCGGGACTCTGTCCTAACTGCGGATATGACCTGCGCGGTAGCACGGGTGGCGTGTGTTCTGAGTGCGGCGAGGCAAAGACGACGCAACAAGGCCGCACCGTTTGAGCGCGGTGCGGCCTGTGATGTTGTAGACGTGCGCTTTACTGGAAGCGGACGACGTTCGAGGTCGTGCAGGTGCCGAGGTCGATGGCCTGAAGGAAGAGTCGGCCGCACGCGGGGCCGGGTACGTAGTTGAAGTGGAGCACGGCGGGGTTGCCGGATGCGGAGCCGGCGATGAAGAGTGTGCCGCCGAGGTCGAGCACGGTGCCGGCGCAAGGTTGGTTGTGGGGAATTGGGAAGCTGCCCTGTCTTGTGGCATAGAGGAAGACGATGCGGCCGCCTGATCCGCCGCTCGCCTCGAGATCGAGCGGGCCGCTCCTTGGACAGGACGTGCGCGCATTGAGGGCGAGTCCGCTGAGAGTTGTGTTCTGGTCCGCGGCAGCGAAGTTTTCGCCCGGTTCGAGTTGACGCATCACCTGAGCCTGCACGGGCCGCGCCAGGGTCATGGTGGTGATGGCAATTCCCATAATTCGAAACATGTTCGTCCTCTCCTTTCAGGGATATGACTCTGTGCGAAGTCGGGCGCCAACGCTGACGACCGGGCGGCTGAAGCGACCTGCCCGGCATCCGAGCTGGTACGTCGCATTAACCAAGAGATAAGACCATTGAAGCCACACGTGACGATCAGCTTCCGCCGGTGAATATTGTGTTCCCCGAGGTGATGCTGGTCGCCGACATTCGCAGTATAACATGCTGTTGCACCAAACCAGCCGTGTAGGTAGGATATTTTGAAAAAACCCGCAGCAGATTTGTCGTAGGGCCAAGCGAGGATGCAAATGAGATGAGTAGAACGGGTGCAAGACAAAGGCGTGGACTAGAGCCGGGTTGCAAGCGGAGCGCTGGTGTCAGGACCGGTCGTCTTCGGGCACTTTCTGCGGATTATTGAGTTGAATGCGGAGTTGTCTCTCAAGTTGCTTGATGAGTTGCTCGTCAGGAATCGTGAAGAGCGGATCTACGGTGAGAGGCGGAATGATGGTGGCACCGCCAGGCGGGTGCGCTCGGATAGAGGCCTGCTGTTCCGCGAGCAGTTTCTTAAGCTGCTCCATCATGCTTTGCGCTTGTGCAGTCTGCTCGGGCGCAGGCTCGGACTCAACGGCGTTGGCAACGGTGGACTGTTGGAACGGTTTTGATGCCGCATGGCACGCGGGCAGAACGATCGCGGCGGTGAGTGCGAGGGCAATGAATCGTCGCATGGTCGGCTCCAGAAGGTGAGGGGGCTGGAGATACGACGGATGAGCGGGTGAAATCTTATGCGGTTTGGAGGAGACTGAGGTGCGCTATGCGTCCATCGAGAGGCTGATCGATGAGCCGAAGACCATTAGTCCGGCGAGCGACGGAAGTAAGCGGCGGACGCGGTAAAGCGGTCGATGGAAACGGTGCGCGTGATGAGGTGCGTTTCCCAGTTGGTGGTCGTGACGGTCGTGGTGGAGCGCGACTTGGTGCCGTCGGAGTTGCGGCGGGTGGTGGTGATGTAGCTGGTGTCGGTGCGCGGCGTCTCATAAGAGTCGAGTTGCTGGCCTCGCTCGGTATCGACGTAGCTGATGCGATAGATGACAAAGTCGGCGCCGATGGAGCGGGCGAATTGAATCAATTCCGGGACGTAGGCGGACTGGATCTTCGAGCCTGAGTCGCGCGTGCGGCTGATGTCGAAATTGCTGTAGCCGAGCGACTGTGCCTCGGCTTCAGCTTCTTTGACTTTCTTGAGGTAGAGTTCGTCGGCGTACGTGGAGCAATCGACGAGCTGGATGGGCGCGTCTTCGGCGAGCGGGGTCAGGCGCGTTTCCGTGAGGGTGCGGTAGGACATCTGCCACTCATTGGTTCCGCTGCAACCGCCAAGCAGGAGCAAGGTGAGAACTATCGCGAGTCGATTCATCGGGTTGACCTTTCGCTTGTGGAATGATAAGCGGATCAACCCCGGGGACACGGCACCAATTGACTCACACCAGCGTCTTGCGGAATCGAGAGATACTGATGCCCAGGACGACAATCGTGGCGATGGCGAGGCCGACGGACCATGGGAGCAGGTCGATGAACCCGGCGCCGCGGAGGATGATGCCGCGCAGGATTTCGAGGAAGTAGGTCACGGGGATGAGGAAGGTGATGAGGTAGATGGGCAGGGGCATTTCGGCGCGCGGGAACATGAACCCCGAGAGCAGCACGCTGGGGAGCATGATCATGAACGCAAACTGCATGGCGGTCGCCTGCGAGCGCGCCAATGTGGACACGAGCAAGCCCAGCCCGAGCGAACAAACCAGAAAGAGCCAGGTGAGCGAGAGCAGCAGCGGCAGACTGCCGTGGATGGGGACGTGAAAGACGTAGACCATCACGCAGAGCACCAGCAGCGACTCGAGAAAGCCGACGACGGCATAGGGCAGCAGTTTGCCCAGCAGCAGGCCCGCGCGACCGACTGGGGTGACAAAGAGTTGTTCGAGGGTGCCCAGTTCGCGCTCGCGCACGACGGCGAACGAAGTGAGAAAGAGCGTGACGAGTTGGAGGATGATGCCGACCAGGCCGGGGACAAAGAAGTTGGCGCTTTCAAGATCCGGGTTGTAGAGGACGCGCGGACGGACTTCGATTGGCGCCGCGGAGTGGCCGGTCGCGTCGCGCGAGGGGGCGACCTGGTTCGCTTCACCGAAGGGGCGCGCAATGGCGATGGAGGCCTGCAAACCGAGCAGGGCGGCGGTGTTCTGCGCGGTGGTGGCGACCTGCGAATCGCTGCCGTCGATGAGCACCTGGACCGTCGTCTGCTGGCGCTTGAGGAGACGGTCGGTGTAGTCGGGCGGGACGACGATGCCAACCTTGGCGCGGCCGCTGCTCAGTGCGCTGCGGAATGATTGCTCGTCGTTGGCCCGCTCAATGATTTGAAAACTTCGGGTATTGACGAAGGACTCGATCAGCTGCCTGGCCTGGTCGCGACCATCGAGGTCGAAGACAACGGTGGGGATGTGCTCGATCTGCAGGTTGATGGCGTAGCCGAAGATGAGCGTCTGGAGCAGCGGCACCAGCAGCATGAAGAAGAGCGTGGCGGGCTGGCGGCGGATGTGCGTGAACTCTTTGATGAGAATCGCCAGCAGGCCGGCAAGACTGCGCGAGTGGGCGGCAGGGTGTTTGTGCTGCGGGGAAGCTGGAGCGGTAGTTGGCGCAGGCTTGTTGCCAACCGGGTTGTCTTCATCCTCGGCTGTCTTAGTCGTACCCTCAAGATGGATATTAAGCGGCTCGCCCTGGGCGACACGTTTCTGTGCGTCGGCTGTCAAGGTGACGAAGACGTCTTCGAGCGTCGGCGCGATCTCGCGCATCGGTGCGGCGTCTTCGGGAAGATCAAGGCGGGCGCGAATTTCGGGTCCGGTGAGCTGTTTGTCGATCAGCAGGTGGATCGCCTGGCCGAAGAGCGTCGCGTCGCGCACGCCATCGATGCGGCGCAGCGGCGCCAGCAGTTGCGTGGGATTGTGGGCTTCGAGTTCGAGTCGGCGGGTGCCAGTCGGCGTGACTTCGGGCAACTGCTTGAGCGTTTCGGGCTCGCCCAGCAGCAGCAGGCGCGACATGTAGATATAACCGACGGGCGAGCAGCGCTCAGCCTCGTCCATGTAGTGCGTCGTGACAAAGAGGGTCACGCCTCGGCCCGAGAGATCGAAGAGCAGATCCCAGAGCTGGCGGCGGGCGACGGGATCGATGCCGGCGGTCGGTTCGTCGAGGAAGATGAGTTCGGGTTCGTGTACGAGCGAGCAGGCCAGCGCCAGGCGCTGTTTCCATCCGCCGCTGAGTGTGCCGGCGAGTTGGTCGATGCGATCGGTCAGGCCGGTGAGTTCGAGCGTTTCGGACAGACGCTGTTTGCGTCGGTTGGCGTCGAGGCCGTAAACGCGGCCGTAGAACTCAATGTTCTCGCGGACGCTCAGGTCGGCGTAGAGGCTGAACTGTTGCGACATGTAGCCGATGCGCTGCTTGATGAGTTCGGCCTGGGTGTGGATCTCCAGGCCAAGCACGCTCGCCTGGCCGGCGCTTGGTTGGAGTACGCCGCAGAGCATGCGGATGATGGTGGTCTTGCCACTGCCGTTCGGGCCGAGCAATCCGAAGATCGCGCCGCTTCGCACGTCGAAGGAAACGCCATCGACGGCCTTGATCGAACCGAATTGGCGCGTCAGGCCGCTCGCCTCGATGACGATGGGTGAGTCGGCGGACACTACCCACCGCTCTCCGGTTGATTGGTTGTGCTTTCGGAAGCAGGGCCGGCAGGCGGTCGCTCATCGAGATGCACATCAGCGAACATGCCCGGCCGCAGGCGATCGAGGCCCTCATCAATCTGGACCTTGATGCGGTACACCTGCTTGGATCGTTCTTCGGGCGTTTGCACGTTGCGGGGCGTGAACTCGGCTTCCCGGGCAATGAAGATGACATGGCCGATGAAGTGCTCGTTGGGATAGGCATCCACATAAATCCACAGTCGGTTACCGATGTTGAGATCAAGCGCGGTTTCCGGGATATACGCGCGGACCCACAGGCTGTTCAGATCAAGCAGCGAAAGCGCCGGTGCATTGGGGCCGATGAGATCGCCAGGCTCGAGGTCGATGGCTTCGACAACGCTGTCGGCGGGGGCGCGGATGGTCAGTTCGTCCATCTGTTTCGTGATGATCTGGAGCGCCGCCTCGGCGGCGTCCATCGACGCCTTGGCCTGCGCGATCTCCTCCCTGCGATATCCGTTCTTGAGTTGCTGCCACTGCTGGTCGGCCTGTTCGAGACTGGCGCGGGCGGCGACGATGTCTTCGGGCCGCGTGCCTTCGAGCAACTGATTGAGCGCTTCCTGTCGTGCAGTCACGGTGGCCTCGGCGACCTTGAGTGACTCGATGGCCTGGTCCATCTCAGAATCGGTGGCGGCGCCCTGCGCGAGTGCGGTGCTGACGCGGTCATGTGTCGACTGCGCGAGTTCGCGGCGAGCCTTGGCGAGATCGAGTTCGGCGCGGGCGGCGGCGATGTCCTGCTCGCGCGGGCCCTTGACGAGTTTGTCGAGCGTTGCGGCCAGATTGTCGCGTCGCGCCTTGGCCTGCGCGATGTCCTCGACGCGGTAGCCGGCGAGGCGTTCGTCGTAGGCGGCTTTGGCGGCGGCGAGCTGATACGTCGCCTGCGCCTGGCGCTCGACGAGATCGAACGGGTCGAGTTGCACGAGAACGTCGTTGGCGCTGACGCTCTGTCCTTCTTCCACGAGGACCTGCTGCACGCGCCCACCGATGCGCGAGCCGACGCGGATCTCATCAGCGTCGATCAGACCTGAAACGGTGCGTGGCACGGCCCGCCACTGACTGTACCACAGCAGCGCGCCCAGCACACCCGCGACCACGACAACGCCAAGTATGCGCTTCCACACAATCAGTACTCCATTTCGTGTGCGGAGTGTCTACTGCTCATGGTACGCGGGCAGATGCGAGCGGCGGGGTGAGGTAGCCGACCTACTTTCGTGCGGCACCAGGGGGGCCTGGAGCAATGCCCACTACGACGGCGCGTTGATGTGCCACATTCCCTGAATGCCGAATCCGCCGGGAGACAGGGCGGTGGGATCGTCAGCTCTGGCCGGAGTGTCTTCTCCGGCAAGGCGGCGCCAGGCGATCGTACCATCGGCGAGTATGCTGAGCACGTAGGTCGCGTCGTATCGCATGATGATCATCACCTGGCCCCGCTCATTGACGATCGCATCCAGAGTCCAGCTGAGCACGCTGGCCTGTGGATCGGCCAGTTCCATCGGCGTCCATGGCTGCGATGACTCCTCCACGACCTTGATGGGTCGCCAGACCGGCACGTCGCTGTCGGAGCGCACGAGCATCCACGAGTCAATATTGGGTTTCCAGCTCGCGCTGACGATGATGACTCGACCCGTGGTGTCGGCGATAACCAGCTCGGCTGACCCTGGACCAATTTGAGGCTGGCGTTCCGGTTCGCTGACGGTCACGGAACACGCGGAAAGTGCCGCGATGGTCATTGCCATGACAACGCACGAAGCAGTGAATCGAAGCGTTCGCGACGTCGGGCGTGGAAGATGGTGGTGCGTCACGCTGGCCCTCCAATCGATGGATGATGCTAGCCGCGCGGCTGCGTGCTCGAGATGTCTCCCCTCAACGGAATCGGCGTGTGGCTGATGATGGCTTCGGTGACAACTGCATGCTGTAGCGGGCCTGGCGCCACCTTCGAGGTCGGTGGTCCGGTCACGCCGCCGTCGATCCTGAAATTGCGCCGCCCAGCGCTAGTTCACGACGTCGACACGAATGTTGAAGTACGCGTCTGCTCGCTGAGCGGAGATTTCGGAATCAGCGAAGATGGTGCGCGCGGCTATCTGCAGGCTGTAGAGACCGCCATCAAGCGTCATGTGTTGCTCAAATCGAACCGTCACGCGCTCGCCGTTGCCTTCCGCATGAGCCTGCTTGACAAATGTCGGACTGCCGTGCAGGAAGCCGAAGAAGAGCGAAGCCTCGGCGAGGTCAATCCGATCGCTGCTGCGCGCCGACAGCGTGCCGCTGATGATCACCTCGGTGTTGGCCGGCACCTGGAAATCAAATGTCCCGGTCGAGATATTGAGGGTGTTGATCAGTCCTGTCCCACCTGCGCTGTTCGCGTTGTAGGCCGCGCCTTCGGCGACGATGGCGTTGGACGCAATGGACGAGCGCTGGGCCGCTGCGGCAACAGCTCGACCATCGGGGCACCTGTCGTGGACGACCAAGCGGGTCGCGAAGGGTTCCGTGCCATTGCTCGAATTAGTCTTTTCGAAATTCCCGTGTGCGCACCGCTCCGTCTCGAGCAGGGTGAGGACGTTGCGATGCTGCTGAACGGGAACAAGCTGCGCCAACGCGGTCGATGGCAGGAGAGCGGCTGCGGCGACAAGTGACCAGGCAAAAACGCGGCGGATCGTGCGTGGCATCGTGATTCCTCCATAGCTTGATATGTGCCGATCAGGGGTGACGATAGACATTGGCACAAGGCTCCATTGGGCGATGTCCGACAAGTTCGCGGCCATTGCACCAAATCCCCACACACGTGCAATTCGGTTTGCGGCGGTGCGGCAGCCGCGTATCGTATTGTTAACATGCCCCGCTGAAGGGATGCTGATGGTTAGTGCACTCGCCACGCAAGTCGTTCTGGCAACGATGCTTGCCCCGCCTCAGGGTGGCTATCTCGTGCTCGTTGAGCCGGGCGCCGACGACGCGTATTTGCCGGCGGCCCGGGCGCTGGCGGAGCTGCGCGATGGCGAGGTTTTGACGTGCGATGTCGATGACACCGAAGCGCTGCTTGCGACGCTAGGGGAGCGACAGCCGCGCTACGTGGCGTATGTGATGCCGCCCGATCGCATCGATGTGCAGGTCGCGCATCGCCTGCTCGAAGTGGCGACGAATGTTGATGATGATCCGTTTGTTGATTTTGAGTACGCGTTCATTACGGGGCGCGACGGCACCGCTGCATCGAGGTTTGTTGAGCGCATCAAGACGGCTCAGCAGCGCGAGTATGGCTCGCGCGCCGGTTTCTTTGGATCGTGGGAAGGCATGCCCATTCCAAAGATCGACCGTGGCGGCGGGGCGGCCAAGGCGCTGGGCCTGGACATGGATGTGCACTTGATCGGCGTGAAGGAACTTGAGCAATGGCGCGCGGAGAAGGCCCGAGCGGCGTTCGTCGACTTCGCCACGCGCGATGTGCTGCTGTTCTTCTCGCACGGGTATCCTGATCAGATGGTTTCATGTTTCAAGGCGCCGGACCTGCGCGAGTGGAAGGTTGATCTGAACGGCGCGATCCTCATCAACTGTGCGTGCTACAACGGTGCGCCTGGTCGATGGTGGGAGCCGAACTTTGCGACCGGTGAGTACGTCGATCGTGGCGTGATCAATCCTGACAAATCAGTGGCGCTGGCGGTCATCGACTCGGGCGTGGCGGGGTACTTTGGCGGAATCGACCCGTGGCATGGTCCGCTGGCCAACCAGGTGTTCCTGCTGGTTGTTGACGATGGCATGCGGTTGGGTGAAGCGAGCAAGCGCATGGCCGATCGTCTTGCGCTCGCCTTTTCGCCCGAGCGCGTTCATTACCCTCCCATGACCGAGCGTCACTTTGCCGGCGAAGGCCACGACAACCGGTTGAGCAATGGTGCCGGGATGATTGTCTACGGCGACCCGGCGTTCGCGCCTTTCAAGGACAAGGCGGCACACTTGTTGACCACCGGCACGGAAGAGATCGATGAATCGACGCTGCGCTGCACGATCGCGATGAAGCCGCTCAGGGATGGCGCCGTGAACCAGCTGGACGGCATGCTGCCACAGGCGCGGCTCATGGACTACTACAGCGTACAGACGCCCGATGTGCTCAACGAACTGAAGATGGAAGTGCATCGCGTGTTTATCCTGCCTGAGAGTTGGCAGGATGTGGAGTCGGTCGAGGTCGAATCGCTGACTACGAGTCGCGACCATCGGGACGTGCCGCGCGGCCAGTGTCAGTGGGCCGTGGAGCGGACGCTGGACGGCCCGCTGCTGCACGTGCGGATACCCATCGATGCAACCCTCTTCCGCAGCACGTGGCAGATCTTCATTACAACCTACGGTCTCGACGCGGTTGTGAAGGTCACGCGCAATCAGTGATCGCGCAAACCAAAGCCCATGTTCGATGAACATGGGCTTTGGAGTTAATTCTGCTGTGTTCGTGCTCAATCGCGATCGCGCGCGGGTCAATCGTCGGTGCTCTGCGCCCACTTGATGAGCACGTCGGCGACCTCGGGGCGGCTGAACTCGGCTGGGGGACGCTGGCCGGCCTTGAGCATGTCGCGAACCTTGGTGCCCGAGAGGAAGACGATGTCGTCTTTTTCCCAGACAAAGGTCTTGCCGCTGACCATGCCGCCGCACTTCTTCGACCAGCCGGAGTGCTCGAACTTGAGCGGCTGGATGCCGAGGTTGTCGAGATCGACTTCGTCGAAGATCGCCTGTGCGTCGTAGGTGCCGTAGTAGTTGCCTACGCCGGCGTGGTCGCGGCCGACGATGAAGTGCGAGCAACCGTAGTTCTTGCGCATGATGGCGTGGTGGATGGCCTCGCGCGGGCCGGCGTAGCGCATCGCGGCGGGCAGCACGGTCACCATCGTGTGCTCCGGATGGAAGTAGTCCTTGACGAGGATGTTGATGCAGTCCATGCGAACGTCGGCGGGGATATCGCCGGCCTTGGTCTCGCCGACCAGCGGGTGGATGAGCAGGCCGTCGACGATCTCCTGGGCGCACTTGCAGACGTACTCGTGGGCGCGATGGATCGGGTTGCGGGTCTGGAAGGCGACGATGGTCTTCCAGCCGCGCTGCTTGAACTGCTCGCGCGTCTGCAGCGGGGTGAGGCGCATGTCGAGGAAGGCCTCGGGACCCTCGGGATCGACGCAAAGCGTGAGCACATCCACGGGGCCGGCGACGCAGGTGTCGCCCTCTTCGAGCACCTTGGCCACGCCGGGGTGGGCGGGGTCTTCGGTGCGGAAGACGTTGGGAATCTCGAGCTTCTTATCGTGGGCATAGACCTCGGTGACGCTCATGACGCCCTGGAGGACGCCGTTGGGGGCGTGGAGGGCGACGCGATCGCCGACCTTGGGGGCCTTGGCCTTGTCGACGGAGAGGAGCACGGGGATGGCCCAGACATCGCCGCCGGCGAGGGTCATGTTCTTGCAGACGCTCTCGAAGTCGGCCTTGCCCATGAACCCGGTCAGCGGGCTGTAGCCGCCGTTGGCGATGAGTTCGAGGTCGCAGGACTGCTTGGGGGTGAGGTTGATGCGGGGCAGGCCCTGGGCCTCGGACTTGAGTTTGGCGGCCGTGGCGGCGTCGACAAGGCGGTTGACCAGTTTGCCGCCGTGGGGGGCGATCAGTCCGTTGGACATTTGAGCAATCCTCTCCATCAGTCGCAGGGGTGATGCGGCCGCCTTGCGATGGCAGGCGATCGCCGCAGGTTCAGAATTGGCTTGAAATCCCGCACGGGACTTCGGCAGCGCTCGCAGGCCGGATGGACCCACCGGCGGCCGGTTGCGATGGCCCGGCGCCTGGCCTGCGATGGGCGGGAGTATAGCGCGAGGGTCGAAAATCGCCAGTGAGGGAGATGCCTGATGGGCGGTGGAACGGGGGCCGATAAGCACCAGTGGCACGAGCGGATTGACCAGACCGACGCGCGAGCGAGGAGAAATCCCGCCGCCGCGATTCAACCAAACCAACTGAACGGCCGGCGGACGCAATTCTGCTTCGTTCCAAACGGAGGGGGTCTCAGGTCGCGCAGGGGACTTCAATGCGCTTTGGCAACCCGAGCCTGATCCCGGAGCGCCGCAAGTCCTACGGCCGGATGCCCGCCGGTACGTCACGTGGCTGGTTGACTACCCAGTCGGTTTCCTCGTCGGCGTCCCACCACGGGTTGTTGGGATCCTCCGCGCCACCATTGTCCCCGCCGTCGATGCCGAAAGACCATAGACGATACTCGCGGCCGTGCGGATCGTTGGCTACGCGCTGATAGCCGTAGGGCTTGCCATTAGCTGGATCGACTGGCGCCGCATCAAGGAGGCCCGGGACAAGATCGGAGAGCGATGCCGGCGCTTCGCCTCTGTGCGCGATGAATACTTCGATTGAAAGCATGAGTCGCGTCGCGGCGAATTCCGCATCGCGCCTCGCCCAGATCTTCGGAATAGTTGAGCTTGGTGCGGAGACCGCCACCTGGCTCAGCGGCAGTTGCACCGACCATCCCGATCGCTCAAGCGCGACAATCTCGCTGAGTGGCAGGTTCGAGATGCGTTTCATTTCCTCGAAAGCCTCGCGCGTCAGTCGCTGCGCCGTTTTGTGCCCGGGGATAGCGATCGCCAGCGCCGATCCGACGCTGGAGCGGAAATCGTCGGCGTAGATGCGGAAGGAGCTGGCCGGCAGCCGGCCGGAGGCGGTGTACTCGTGCTGCAGTGAGTCAAGTTGAAAGTACATCTCGCCAGAAAGAACATAGTCAGGTGGAGGCAACCGAATGCCGCGATCCAGTGCGTCGCGCAACGCCCTGGCCGTCGCCTCGGGAATCTCGTACTCCACGAGGGCCCATCGTAACTGCTGCAGAATCAATGCGTGGCAGGAAACGGCAACCAGCGAATCAACGAACGTCGGCTCAAACGAAACCAGACGAATCACCGCCATCGACTGATCGAATGCGGCAACGAAGTCCTCCCAGTCGCCCGCGTGCGCTGCCAGCCTCATCCGAGCGGCCTGGAGTTTGCACAGCGATCTGATCTCGCCGATCATGCCGCTACGAGCATCCATGTACATGATGAAGAACGGCGCGGTTGTGACCCGAGGAGCCGCAGACCATTTCAGCGTTGCCACCCGCGCTGCAAGATCAAACGTGCCATCGGCCCGCAGACTCTTGATCGCTTCGATCTGCTTCACCCATCGGCTTGGCCGGAACGGTCCGTCCAACATATTGGTGAATGATGACTGTGCATCGTAGTCGTCCGTGTCGATCGTGAGTGGATCGAGTCCCTCGGCGAGGCCATGCTCGGCGTCGCGTGCGCGACGGAAGAGTTCATTGAGCGCATCAAACGCATTGTCGCCGACGCGAACCTGCGCACTGTCGATCAACTCATAGAACGGCGTTGCGTAATCCACCTTCGGATCCGGCTTACCGGTGAGGATGTCGTAGGCCTGCCACGCGATCCACAGTGTGAAGAGCGCTGCGATCAGGCCGATGATGCGGCGCTTGGTGAGGCGAGGTTTGCGAGGTGGCTCAGGCATTGGAGTATTCAAGGCGCGCACAGCGTCTACCGCATCAATCCCTCTGGAATGTACCGCGGCTTGTTGATCCAGTTGTCGGTGCCGGGCTCACCGTAGTTCCACTTCTTCTCATCGCCTTCGTAGCAGTTGTTGTTCACGCCGTCTTCGCCGAAGGACCAGAGCAGGTACATCGTGCCATCTGAAGTCTGGCTCAGTCGGCGGTAGCCCCACGTCTGGCCGTTGAGCGGGTCGAGCGGGACCTCGGGGAGGATGTCAGGCGTCAGATCGTCGAGCAAAGTCGGTGCGCGGCCTTCGCGCGCGATGTAGATCTCAATGGCGAGCATGAGGCGGGTGGACTCGATGGACTGGCGGAGTTCGGTCCAGCCGCCGACGAGCAGACTTGGCGGCAGCATCGTGGAGCGCAGCACGAGTTGATGACCTGGCAGTTACCGGCGCCACTCGTCGTCGATGGCACTTCGCGTCTCCGGATCGTTCGCATTCGCAAACTGCACAATGTCATCGATGTATCGCGCGTCAAGGCGCACCGCGGCGTCGCGACCGGGAATCGTGATGGCGACGACTTCAGCCCAGGTGAGTTGGATCGATCGATTCGACGTGAGGCCGTCGGGCAGTGTGGGTGACTTGCTGAATCGGCCGAGCGTGTTCAGCGGCATGCGACCGCTGGGCGTGTACTCGTTCTGAATGTTGTCGAGGCGGAGCAGGCGCTCGCCGCTCATCGTGTATTCCGGCGCCGGCCAGTCTCGGTGCGATTCGACGATCTTCAGCAGGCGTTGAGCAGAACCCTCGTCGAGCGGACGTTCGACAAGAGTGGTGCGCAGTTCGCGCAGGACGCCCTCAGCGCTCGATTCCGCTGCGAGGAACTCGTAAAGCGAAGGTTGACGACTGACGAGTTGAAAGATGCCAAGGGACTGTTCGGTGATCTCGGCGACGGCGGGCCAGTCCCAACTCTCGGCGGCAACAACGAGGCGGCCCATCTGCAATCGTGCGAGACGGCGCACGCGGGCGTTGTGCGGCATCGTGGCGCTCAAGTACGCCTTGTTGAACGAAACGTCTTCAACTCTCGGGCGAACGCATCGGCTCATTGCGGCCAGTTCGCTCAATCGACTGAATGTACCCTCCTCGTGGAGCACGCGCAGCAGGCGCAGGTGCGGCTGCAAGTTGGGGGCGGTCGGTCTGCCGTAGAGCAGGTCGTCGAAGGTGCCGGGCCAACTCTGGGCGTCGTGACTGTATTGCACGGCCATCGGATCCCGCATAAGTTGCGTTTCGACTTCTTCCAAGCGACTGAGAACGCGCTCCAGCAGCGGCCAGGTGTTCTCGCCTTCGGGTTGAGCATTGCTGCACAGTTCGTAAAACTGCGTCGCGTAGTCGATCGTCGGCTGCGGCTTGCCGGTGATGATGTCAAAGAGCTGCCACGCGAGCCAGAGGGCAACTCCGCATGCGAGCAGTGTCACGATCCGCCGCGGGCGGAGCCAGCGCCGGTCCCAGGTTGTCGATGTTGCGGCGTTCATCCTGCGCCTCTCTTACGGCATGATCCCATCGGGAACGTCACGCGGCAGGTTGATCAGAATATCGGTCCCCGGCTCGTCATCCTGCCAGCGTGAGCGAGTGCCTTCATGACCATTGTTGTTTTCACCGTCGCTGCCGTAGGACCAGAGTGTGTATTCGTCGGCCGGGCCGAGCAGGTCGGGGCCGCGATAGCCGAAGGGTGTCCCCGTGAGCGCGTCGTGCGGGCTGCTCGCGAGAATGTCGGGAACGAGGTCAGTGAGACTTGCAGGCGCGCGGCCGTGGTGGGCGATGTAGATCTCGATGGCGAGCAGGAGGCGGGTGGAGTCGATCTGAAAGCGCAAGCCGCGCCAGGTGGATCCGGTCCGTTCCGGCGCGAGTGCCGTGGCCTTGATGACCACCTGGTGCAGCGGCAGGCTGGCGAGCCAGGCTGCATCCCGGTCGTCACTCGGCGCCGGCGCGTCGACTGCCGCGAATCGGGTCATGGTGTCGAGGTAGTCGGCGTCGAGTTTGATGGCGCGCGCCCGGCCGGGAAGGACGATCGACAACACATCGCCGAGCGTCTGGTCGAAAGTCTTCTGTTGTTTCGTGCCAGTTACGATAGCCATGGGATCGACACTGAACTGGCCATACGAACTCAGCGGCAGCCGACCCGACGGTGTGTACTGGTTCTGCAGGTAGTCGAGGCGCATGAGCCGCTCGCCCGACAAGGTGAATTCGGCAGAGGGCAGATCCGTGCGTCGATCGACGATCGCAAGCAGCGCACGAGCTGTGGACTCGTCAAGTGTATATTCGTAGAGGAGCGTGCGCAGTTCGCCGAGCGTGAGGTCGATGCACGCGTGGACAACAAGATGGTTCATCAGCGTCGGTTCGAGTTCCCTGATGCGATCTGCGGCGAGCGCTTCGTCGGTGGCGGCGAGGAGTTCGCGCCAGTTGCCGTCGTAGGCACCCACGCGCATGCGGGCTGCTTCGATGCGCGCTAATTGGCGGAGTTGCGACATCTGCGGCCATTGCTCCTGCCGGTACGCTTCGTGAAACGGCGTGCCGATGATGCGCGGCCGCACGCAGCGCGGCGCCTTGGCGACGCGGGCCATCAGTTTGAACGTGCCGTTTGCCCAGAGTTCATCGAGGGCGGCAATGTGCGGCTGCACCTTTGGTGAATCGAGCGGCATGTAGAGCAGGTCGTGGAAGCCGCCAAGCGAAGTACTGCCATCAGTGAGGGTCTGTTTTGCAGCAGGATCCTGCTCCAGCAGCGTCTTGGCCGTCTCGGCGCGGCGGAGCACTTCGACAAAGTCCGGCCAGGCGTTCTCGCCTTCGGGTTGGGCGCTGCTGCACAGTTCGTAGAACTGCGTGGCGTAGTCGATCGTCGGCTGCGGCTTGCCGGTGAGGATGTCGTAGACCTGCCAGAGGATGAGCAGAGTGATGACGGCAAAGGCGGACCAGATGACGCGCCGCTTGGTGATCCTGCATGTTGGCCGGGTCGTTCGCATGATGTCATACTACATCATGCTGGCGCAGGGACATGTCTCGATTGCGGCGATTGGGGACGGGTGGGAAGGTCGGTGGAACGGGCCTCTGGCCCGCTGGCGTTGTACGGGCGGGACGCCCGTTCCACCAATCCGACCTTCCTCGCTCGCGCTTCGGTCTGGTGGCGGGCGCTTCTACGCGCCGTGCGCTTTCAACTTCGCGTCGATCGCCGCGTCGGTGTGGGCTACGCCGATCTGGAAGTCGGCGGCGATCCAGCGCTCGAGCGCCTTTTCATCCACGCCTTTCAACGGGAACGCGCTGAGATCGCGCTTCATCAGCTTCTCGGCGGCGCGCTTGCCTGACAGGATCGAGTGATCCATGTTGAGGTATTCGAAGTCGCCGAAGCGGCCGCAAGCGTAGATGTCGTTGCTCTCAAGCCAGTCGTGAATTGTCTTGGTCGCGGGTCGATGGTCCCAGGTGTAGATGACGTAGGCCGGATCGAGGCGCACGACGCCGCAGTGTTCGGGTTTGATTCTGCTCGCCTGCTTGCGCGTGATGAGACCGATGGCGATGAGGCCTTCGATCGTTTTCTTGAGCAGTGTCTTCGCGTCCGTCGGGCCGACGTCTTTCCACTGGCTGACTGAGATCTCGGCCGCGACCGATGAGCAGTTCGCCGGCGCCATGCTCGACGCAAAGTTTTTGGGCCAACTCAGGCGGTGGAAGATCAACTTCGGATCGGGGTAGTACGCCCAGTGCATCGGCGTGAGGTTGGGAATCTCCAAACCGATGTTGACGGTGTAGACCGTGTTCCACTTCAGTTTGTCCACCGCCGCCTGCACTTCGGCGGGTACGCTGTCCGCCAGTTGTGCGAGTTTGCTGATCGGCGCTGTCGAGATGAGCGAGTCGTACCTGCACGTCGAGCCGTCTTCGAACTCGAGCATGTGCTTGCCGACGTGGATGGTCTTGACGCGCGTGAAGGTATGCACGCTGCCATCGTTGAGATGCGCGCCCATCGAGCGCGGCAAACTCTCCATGCCGCCTTTCTTGGGATACCAGAACTTCGCGTTGGGGCCGTAGTCGCCTTTGCTCGGTGCGATCGCGCCTTCGATGGCCGTCTTGATCGGCGGCGTGAGCACACGGTCGGCGATCCAGTCGTAGCTCATCTGCTCCTGGTCGATCGCCCAGACCTTGTAGTTGAAAGGCAGGAAGAACTCTTCAGTGATGCCGGCGCCGAAGGTCGCGTAGGCCCACTCCTTGAAGTTGCGCGGCTCGCGCTGCGGCTTGGTGTATGTCGCTTCGATCAGCCCCATGAGGTTGCGCACGACGACTTCGTGCGGCAGGCCGAAGGTGTTGGACTGATACGGGTACGCGGTGTAGACGCCGTGGCTGCGGATGTAGGAGTACTTGGGTCGCAGGTCGAAGTTCTTGCCGAGGATGCCGGTGATGAACTTCTTGGCGTAGGGCTGCTTGGTGTAGAGGATGTGGATCGAGCGATCGAAGAGGTAGCCGCCGAAGTTCTCGGTGCAGCACAGGCCGCCGATCCGTTCGGCCTGTTCGAAGATGGCGTAGTCCTTCTTGATGTGCAGCGCGGCGGACATGCCGGCGATCCCCGCGCCGAGGATGGCCGTGCCGACTTGCGATGGCTTGTCGTGGCCGATGATGGGGCCGGTGGTGGGGATGGTGGCGAGCGACTGGTTGCCCATGACGCGCGCGTTGGGCGTGCGCTCGGCGGGCTCGATGCGACCGATGACGTGGGCGGAAGACTTGCCCTTCGGGGCAGTCCTGGTCGTTTTCTTGCGCGTCGCAGCTTTACCGCGTTTTGCGGTGACCTTTGTCTTCTTGGAGGGGCGTTTTTTCGCCATGTGGGCTCTTGCGTGGTTCAGGAGGGAGTGGATGAGTCCGAAAAAAGCGGCGGGTGGAGGTTAGGAACCATCGGCCGAGTCTCAAGTCGGCTTTGGTCCGGAATGTGCAATCACGGTACGTAAATGGACTGCCAACGCGCGGTTTGCTGTATCATGTTTGCGGCACCACCGCCACGAGGGACTGGGGCGTGTTCGTCCTGAGCTTTGGCATCATCCTGCTGTTGGGGCTCACCGCAATTGTGCTCGGGTGGCGCGGTCGGCTCGTGGACAATCGGCCAAGTTGTCGGATTTGCGGTTATGACCTTGGTGGTCACGCAGGCGATCTCAAGCGTTGCCCTGAGTGCGGATCGATCCTTTCTGCGTTCGGGGCGGTTCGTTGGGGTCGACGCAGGGTGCAGCCATTGCTGTTGTCACTTGGTCTACTCTTGACTGTGCCGGTCGCGGCGCTGCTGGGAGCGTGGCTCTGGGGCCGCGCAACTGGGTTCAACTGGTTGCCGTGGGTTCCGTCGTGGATTCTGGTCCTCCAGGCTTGTGATGAGACCGACAAAGGTTCATCGCCGGCGACGGATGAACTCATGATTCGTCTTGGCAAGGGGAGTCTCTCGGACGCGCAGGCGGCTTTTCTTGTCAATCGCGCTCTCGACGCGCAAGCCGATCCGCACGGCGCCTGGTTTGGCAGGTGGGATGCCGCTTTTGAATCGGCATGGAACAACGGACAGGTGACGGACAAGCAAGTAGAGCGGTATGGGCGCGGGTTCGTATTCGGCTGGTCGCTCGATCACCTTGCGGAGATCAGAGTCGGCGAACCATACATCATCTCTGAGTACGTCCAGGACTTTCGGGGGATGCCCAATACGCCAACGGTCCTGCATCGGTCCATCAAGTCCATGACGATGGAAGGCCACGCTGTGCGCCGGTACGCGGGGCTTTCGGAAGCGGATTTTGTACGAATCGGCACGCCGATCAAAGGCAAGGAGGCGGCCGACTACCACTGGCTGGCTCACGAGTGTCCTCCGGTCGACGTTCCGGCGGGTGATTGGGAAATCGAAGTGAAGTGGTCCATGTGGATTCAGACGCCGGGCGGAGCGACCGCTCGGAACATCCATTTCGACGGAGAGATGGCGCGCGGAATCCGATTTGTCGATCGAGACGAGTCAGTCGTATCTCTTGTTGTTGATCCGCAGTTGAAGGAGGCCATGCGCAACGCCATCACGCTGCGCCCGCTGCGCCCGCTGCAGGTCTTGTTCGAAAGCGAAAGCGGCTACCCGCGTGGCGCGGCTGATATTCGCAACCTCCGTGAGAATGTGGGTTTCAATGTGTTCTTCGTGATTGACGGCCGGGAATACCTCGCAGGATCGCTTCCGGTCGAGAAGGCGAGCCGGCGGCGTGTCGAGTCGTTCGGCGGCCGCGAATACCGCATCCCTGACTTCGACGCTTCGCAGATCACGGTCGTGTTGCGGCCTGATCCTGCCGTAGTCGAGCACAAGATGACCATCTTCCCCAGCAGAATCTGGGGCGGCGAAATCGTGTTCGAGAATGTGCCGATCACAAAGGTGGATCGCCGGCCAAAGCCCGCAATAGACCCGCCGGACCAATAGCGGCACCCGCACCGTCTACCATTCCCCCCATGCCACAAAGTCGAACGTACATTCTCGGCGCGGATGGCGCCACGTGGAGCGTCCTGTCTCGCCTGCTGCGCGATGGCAAGGTGCCCCACTTTCAGCGGCTTGTCGATGAGGGGGTCTACGGCCCGCTCGAGAGCGTCGAGAACATGCGCTCCGCCTCGGCGTGGACGAGCATGTTCACCGGCTGCAATCCCGGCAAGCACGGTATCTATGAGTTCTACGAGTTCCTGCCCCAGACCTATTCGCTCAAATACATCCACGGTGGGTACAAGCACGTCCCCGGCTTCTGGACCTACCTCGAACAGGCGGGGCAGACGGCTGGGGTGATCAACACGCCGATGACGTACCCGGCCGAGCCGATCAAGGGCGGGTATGTGATCGCGGGCCTCGACGGGCCGGGCAAGGCGTCGCCTCGCTTCTGCTCGCCCGGTGATTTCATTGACAAACTCGAAACAAAGATGGGCTGCGAGTACGTGATTGAACCGGGGCTGACGGGGGCGATCGCGCGCGGCAAGCCGGAGGAAGCCGTCGAGCTGCTCGAAGAGGAACTCGAGTCGAAGCACAAGTCGCTGGTGACGATGCTCGATTCGATGCCCGTCGATTGCCTGCTGTTTGTCTTTCGCAGTCTCGATGCAGCCCAGCACTGCTTCTGGAAGTGGATGGATCCGACGCACCCCAAGCACGCGCAGTGCAGCAAGGAAGAGATCGAGCGCTTCGGCGGCGTGATCGACAGCGTGTACATCAAGCTCGACGCGGCGCTGGGCGACATGCTCGACCGCATCGGGCCGGATGATCACCTGATGGTCATCAGCGATCACGGCTTCGGGCACAAGTGCCCCGTGAGCAGCCAGCTCAACCAGTGGCTCGCGGCGCATCGGTATCTTGTCTACGAAGAGGGCGGCACCAAGCCCAATGCGGTGAGCAAGGCGCTCAAGTTCGTCGCTTCGCACACGAGTCGCGGCACCAAGGAAAAACTCGCGCGGCTCATGCCCGGCGTGCGCAACTGGGCGCAGAGCAAGGCGCTGTTTTCCGGCGTCGACTGGTCCAAAACGCGCGTGTACAGCGATGCCCAGTTCCCTCGCCTGCGCCTGAACATCAAGGGACGCGAGGGCGAAGGCATCGTCGACCAGGCGGATGCGCCGAAACTCATGGACGAACTGCGTGGCAAGCTCAAGGCCATGCGCGACAGCGTCTCCGGCGAGCCGATTGTGCGCGATGTGTTCTTCAGCAGCGAAATCTACAAGGGCACGCACACCGGGCCCGGCGAAGACATCCTCGTGCGCTGGCGCGAAGATATCGTCATCCACGGCGTGCAGATGCCCAAGGGGTACGAAGCGCCGCAGGAAGAACTCTCCGTCATGCCCGGCGAAGATCCGCGCGTCATCTCGGGCGATCACCAGATCCACGGCATCTTCCTCGGCATTGGTCCGGCATTCCGCAAGGGCGAGCGCATCGGCGAGGGGCTGCGTTTGCTCGACATGACGCCGACCATTCTGCACCTGCAGGATCAGAAGATCCCCAGCCACATGGACGGCCGTGTGATGAAGGTGGCGATGAATCCGGGTTGGCTGGCGGATCATCCCGTGCGCGTGCTCGACGACGAGTCGCCGCCGAGCGATGCGTGCCCGCCGCCGCGGCAACAGACGGAGTACAGCGAGCAGGAGCAGAAGGTGCTCGAAGACCGCCTACGCAGCCTGGGCTACATCGAGTAGGAAAAGGTGTCAGACACCTTTTGCCACCCCGTTCCTTGCGGTCGGTCGGCTACAACAACGACGTCTTGATGAACGTCGCCCACCAGTCGGCGGCGGTGAGCGCGTAGCGGAACAGATACTGGCCGCCGAACCAGAACACGCCGAGCAGCAGCAGCAGGCCGAAGCGGTCGAACCCTTCGTGTTGGTAGATGGGTTCGGTTATGGGCACGAGCGAACGGAGAATCGTCGAGCCATCAAGCGGCGGGATCGGAATCAGGTTGAACGCCATGAGCGTGAGATTCAGCCATCCGCCGACGAGCAGAAAGGTGCCGAAGTTCTGCACGAAGAGGTTTGGCGGGGCGCCGTTGACGTTCCCCGCGGTCATGGCGCGCAGCACGCCGAGGCAGGTCAGGGTGGCCAGCGCCAGGGCGAGGTTCATGGCCGGCCCCGCGGCCGATACCTGGGCGTCGCCGACACGTCCGGCTCGAAACCGATTGGGATTGACAGGCATCGCGCCCCACGCGATGCCGACGATAGCGAACATGAGCAGCGACATCTGCCCCATGTGGACGAGGGGATTCATCGTCATGTGGCCGGTCAGGCGCGGCGTGTCATCACCCTGTTCGAGCGCCGCCCAGCCGTGCGCGAGTTCATGCAGGCAGATGGACAGGAGCACCCAGAACACCCAACTGAACAGCAGAATGTACCCGCCGGTTTCGATAAGTCTCGTGACCCACCATGTACCCATAGTGCTCGATCATACGCGAGCCAGTTCGGCGCGGGCCCTGCCGGCCGCAATGCGGTCCCAGGCAAATGTCCTGGCGCCAACGCAAGGAGCCCACATCCTGGTGCGGGCTCCATGCGCAATACACGAGTCAGCTGTGGAGCGACTTACTGCAGGTACTCCGGGAAGACTGTGAAGTATTCCGAGGAGTTGTACTCCGGATAGCTGCTGTTGCCGTTGTAGATCGTCTTGATCTGCGCCGCATGACCGTCGAGGAAGGACCATGAGTTGGTGTCCGGGGCGCCGTGATGGGTTCGGATGGGTGCGCGGCGCTGCCAGAAGGTCGCGTCGGTCGGATCATCGATGTAGCCGACGAACTGGCTCGGGTAGACGAGGCGGGCGCGTCGATACATCTTCACGCCGCGCGGCCAAGTCCATGTCGCATTGGCGCGGGGGTGGCCGGTCAGGATCTGGAGCCAGTAGACGTTGAACATGTAGGACGTGCCGATCGACTGGTAGCAGGAGCGGCCATAGGAAATGTTGCCGCCGTTCTCCTGGTAGGTGTATCCACCTGACTTGTCGGCGGGGCATTCGAAGACCGGGAAGTTGAACTTCTCAGGGTTGCGGAAATCCGACTCACTGAGCCCGTTGTCCATGCGCTGGTTGAAGTTGCTCCATTGCGCCGGATCGAGGCAGGACGTGCCGCCGCGCGGCAGATCGGGCATGGCGTACTTGTTGAGCGGGCGATCGAAGGGGAAGACGCAATAGGGAAAAGCCCCGCCGGTTCCCATGGGCGAGCCCTGCACCGGGAAGCGACCGCCGTGGTTGTAGTTCGACCACGCGAATCCCTGGTAGGGCCGCATCACGGGCATGTAATCTTCGCCGTCGTCCTGGTACATGTGCGAGGAGCGGATGATCTGCGAGAGGTTGCTCAGGCAGGCGGTGGTGCGAGCGGCTTCGCGCGCGCGGCTCAGGGCGGGCAGGAGCAGGCCGATGAGCAGAGCGATGATGGAAATCACCACCAGCAGTTCGATGAGCGTAAAGGCGCGTCGGTTGGGCATTGACATGCGTCACCCCTTTCACGAGAGAGGATTGGTGCGCCGGCGTGCCGGGCTGACTGTGCCCGCAGCCGCAGCAACATCGGTGGGTCGAAGCGTTGCACCTCGACCGTCTCTTACTATGACGCGCGCCGGAGGTCCGGGACGATCAACCTGGTAATTTTCCCGCGAATCAGGGAAGCGACCCTGATGGGACCGGCCGGCGCGCCAACCCTTGAGCGACCCGACGAAAGAGAGCCCGCACGGTGGTGCGGGCTCCTGGTGAGCACGGCTTGTTTGTTGATCGTCCGGCGCTACTGCAGGTATTCGGGGTAGACGAAGAAGTAGCTGGAGGTGTTGTACTTGGGCAGGGTGCTCTGGCCGTTGTTCTCGTACTCGATCTTCACCTGGGCTGCATGGGCGTCGAGGAATGCGATTGAGTTCACATCCGGCTCGCCGTGGTGGTTGCGCTCAGGCGTGTGATTCTGCCAGAAGGTGACGTCTGTGGGATCGTCGAAGAAGCCGACGAACTGGCTCGGGTAGACGAGGCGGGCTCGCTTGAACATCTTTACGCCGCGCGCCCACGTCCAACTGGAATTGTGGTTGCGATGGGCCCAGTTCTGCCAGTAGATGTTGAAGAGATACGACGAGCCGATGCCCTGGTAGCAGGAGCGCCCATACTTGAGTGTGCCCCAGCCCTCCTGATAGTTGGCGCCCAGCGTCTTGTCGCCGGGGCACTCGAAGATCGGGAAGTTGAACTTCTCTGGATTCTGAAAGTCCTGGGGACCCAGTCCGTGATCAAAGGTTCCCTGGCCGGGTTCGCGGCCTGGCGTTCCGCCCAGCGGGAGATTGGGATGCGCATACTTGTTGAGCGGGCGATCGAATGGATAAACGCAGAAGACCATCATGCCGCTGCCGGTGGTGGGATAGCGACCGCCGTGGTTGAAGTTGGATCGATTGCCATTCTCGCCGTTGCTGCCGTAAGGCGCGCGAACGGGCATGGCGTCCTTGGAGTCGTCCTGATACATGGTGCAGGAGCGCATGACCTGTCCCATGTTGCTCAGGCACGAGGTGGTCTTGGCCGCTTCTCTCGCGCGGCTCAGGGCAGGCAGCAGCAGGCCGATGAGCAGGGCGATGATGGAGATCACCACCAGAAGTTCGATGAGTGTGAAACCCCGACGAATGTGACGTGCCATGCCAAAACCCCTTTCGAGTGGGTTGGCTGACGCAGCGCCCCGACTGGCCAGCCTGTCCAGACCGCCGATTCTCTCACGTGGCTCAAATCAGTGTAACCGATTTCTGGTTCATCTGCAAGAGTCTTTTCCGAATTCCCGCGAACTGGTGGTGGCCCGACAAACAGGAGCCCGCACGTGCGTGCGGGCTCCCGGTGGGTGTTGCCGGTTTCGAATCAGTGCAAGTCACTGAATGTATTCGGGATAGATCAGGAAGTACTTGCTGGTGATATAGGCTGGTGCGTTGTTGACGTACTCGGTCTTCATCTGCTCGGCGTGTGCGTCGAGGAAGGAGACGGAGTTGGTGTCCGGCTGGCCATGGTGCGTCTGCGGCGGGGTGCGGCCGAGCCAGAACGTATCATCCAGTGGGTCGTCGAAGAAGCCAATGAACTGGCTGGGATAGACGAGGCGAGCTCGCTGAAACATCTTGGTGCCGCGCTCCCAGTTCCACGTCGCGTTGCGACGCGCGTGACGACTCGCCCAGCTCTGCCAGTAGATATTGAACAGGTACGACGAGCCGATGGCCTCGTAGCAGGAGCGGCCGTCGAGAATCTGGCCGCCGTTTTCCTGGTAGTTCCAGGTCTTGTCAGCGGGGCAGTGGAAGATCGGGAAATTGAACTTGTTGCCGTCCTGGAAGTCCTGCCGGGTGAGCCCCGGATCCATGCGCTGCTGGTAATTCGCCCACTGCGTGATATCGCGACACTCCGACCCGCCGCGAGGCAGATCGGGATGAGCATACTTGTTAAGCGGCCGATCGTACGGCATCACGCAAAACTGGGCGTTTCGGCTGGTGGCGATCGGATAGCGGCCGCCGTGGTTGTAATTGGACAGATTGCCGGAGTTGCCGTTGCTGCCGTAGGGATAGGCGACGGGCATCGCGTCGTTCTGGTCGTCCTGATACATGGAGCAGGCTCGAATAATCTGCCCCATCTGGCTCAGGCACGCAGTGGTTTTGGCCGCCTCCCGCGCTCGACTCAGCGCCGGCAAAAGCAGGCCGATGAGCAGGGCGATGATGGAAATCACCACCAGAAGTTCGATGAGTGTAAAGCCCCGACGAGTTCGACTAGACATGCCATGACCCCTTTCAAAATGGGTTGGCCAGCGCGGCGACGTGCGGACCAGCCCTCTCAGACCGCCGTTCCTGTCACGTGGCTGAGCTCAGTATAACCGGGATTCAGCAATCCTGCAAGGATTTTGCCCTGTTTTGCAAACAGGAGTGAAAAAAGCCCGTGGTCCGAGCGATGCACGAGTTGCAAAGTCAAAAACGAAAGGAGCCCGCACGTTGGTGCGGGCTCCTTGTGGTTGATCAGGCTGAGGATGCCGCGGAACTTACTGGAGGTATTCGGGGAAGACCGTGAAGTACTCCGAGGTGTTGTACTCGGGCCGGTTGCTGTTGCCGTTGTAGACCGTCTTGACCTGCGCTGCGTGGCCGTCGAGGAAGGACCACGAGTTGGTGTCCGGCTGGCCATGGTGGGTGCGCTCGGGGGCGCGATTCTGCCAGAAGGTGGCATCGGTTGGATCGTCGATGTAGCCGACGAACTGGCTGGGATAGACGAGACGGGCGCGGCGGTACATGCGAGTGCCGCGGGGCCACGACCAGCTGCCGTTGGCACGCGGGTGACCGGAGAGGATCTGGAGCCAGTAGCAGTTGAACATGTAGGAGGTGCCGATCGCCTGGTAGCACGAACGGCCGTAGCCGATGTTGCCGCCGGTCTCCTGATAGTTGTAGCCACCGGACTTGTCAGCCGGGCACTCGAAGATCGGGAAGTTGAACCTGTCGGCTTTCTGGAAGTCCTGAGCGTTCAGGCCGCGATCCATGCGGCTGGAGTAGTTGGCCCATTGCGCGGGATCGAGGCACGCCGTGCCGCCACGGGGAAGGTCAGGGTGAGCGTATTTGTTGAGGGGTCGATCGAAGGGGAAGCAGCAGTAGTTGCCGGCGTTGAACGAGCTGCCCTGAACAGGGTAGCGGCCGCCGTGATTGAAGTTCGACCAGTAGTTGCCCCCATAGGGCCGCATGACGGGCATGTAGTCTTCGCCGTCATCCTGGTACATGCCGGAGGCGCGGATGATCTGCGAGAGGTTGCTCAGGCACGCGGTCGTGCGAGCGGACTCGCGAGCTCGACTGAGAGCCGGAAGGAGAAGGCCGATGAGAAGGGCGATGATGGAGATCACCACCAGAAGCTCGATCAGTGTAAAACCTCGGACAGACTTGCGTGACATTCCGCAACCCCTTTCTGGATTTTCAGCTTTGCGTCGAAAGTGAAGCAAAAACTTCGCCTGTGCTGCGTTGTTCAACCACCGGAATCCTTTGCCGGCGTGCTCCGTCGAGAGTCCGCTGGCAACAATGCTGCGCAAGCCGAGCCCGGTCACTCAAACCTGCTCTCCCGACGACCTAGCCGGGATCAATCCCACCAATGGTAAAGAATAGCATGAGAACAGGGGTAGGATCGCGTCAATCGTTTGGATTGCGAAAAAAAGTCAAAGTCATCCCCTATTATTAACCGAACAAAGGGCGATCGACTCAAATCGCTCTCCCTCAATCAGGTTGCTTCAGTTCACTCATTCGCGCCAGCAGTCGAGCCACCTCGCGGCGCAGTTCTTCCAGGTCAGAGGCGCGCCCCGCACCAGCGTCGCCGGTGGATGGTGTCGCGGCCGTGGCGGGCGCGCCGATGGGCGCCCACGGGTTCCAGGGTCCCGCACCCATGGAGCCCACTGAACCCGGCCAGGCCGTCGCGGCCGCGGGCCAGCCCGGGATCGGCATGGCACCCCCGGCCAGTGGCTGCCAGAGCGCGCTTATCCACCCGCCGAGGGCCTGTTCGTGGAGGCGGATCATCTGGTGCAGCAGCCAGGTGGGCATGAGGCGGAGCTTGGCGGGATCGTGCTCGATGAGGGCCAGCGCGAGGGTCTGGTTGGTGATGTCCTCCTCGGTCGAGGCGTCGAGGATGCGCACGATCGTGCCGCGCGTCACCAATCGATAGAGTTCTTCCTGCGTGATGTGCCGGCTGGTGGTGGTGTCATAGAGGCGTCGGTTGGCGTATTTACGAATCACCACGATGCCCAGCGGGGCGGTTGCTGCGGCCGGCTCCAGCGGGCGCGCCGGTTGCTTTTTCGAGCGGGATGCGGGCTTCTTTTTGCGGCGGGCGGGTCCGGCGGTCGTCTTCTTTTTCGTTTGTTTTCTGGCCATGGGGCCTCCCTGACTCGGGTCGTCGCCCGAGATTGCTGCTGGCTTGTGCCTTTGCACAATTTTTTTTGCGATCGCACAATTCTGCACTGGACGTTCGGCCGATCCATTGTATCATAGTTCGGTCAGGATTGCCTTTTTCGTCAGTCAAACACCAAGGCCCGGATGGGCCGGCACGGAGCACCGCAATGAACGCAAACGCACAACAATACAACGAAACCCTTCGGAACTGGAACCAGCAGTGGACCGACGCCGCCCTCAACGCGGTCAAGGTGCACGAGCAGTTCGTGACCAACATGGTGAACGCTTTCAACAAGCCCGCCGGATTCGAGAACCTGCAGCCCCAGGCCCGCGAGACGGCTGAGAAGTGCATGGACTACGCGACCCGCCAGACCCTCGAGGGTGAGAAGTTCATGACCAACATGGTGCGCGACGGCATCGAGCACACCCGCGAGTTCTTCAAGGCGCAGCCCGAGTTTGTGTGGCCCATCGACGCGGACAAGACCCGTCAGGCCACCGACAAGTTCATGCAGGAAACCGCCAAGACAACGGCGGACGTGATCAACCGCGAAATGGCGTTCGTGAACGAACGCATCAACGACGCCGCCGACTTCGGCCGCTCGATGATGAACAACTTTGCGGCCGTGGCGACCAGCGCGACCAACGGAGAGACCTCGGCGGACGCGAAGAACCGTGTTCGCGTCAAGGCTTGAGTGCGCGGCGGCGATCGTCAACCCCGGAGAAGGCCGCTGTGGCGCCCAGGCGCGGCTTGCGGCCTTCTTTCATGCTTCGGCGGAGTTGATTTCGTGACCCGCGCCCGCACGATGATCCTCGCCCCGAGCAGTCGGGGCGTGATGCGCCATACCCAGAGGAACCCGCACCATGACCCAGCACTCCAACCATCCGCCCTTCTCGATTCCTCCGTTTGATCCGGCGGCAATGCAGGCCATGTGGCAGCAGATGATGGGGCAGTTCACCAAGGCGACCGGCCAGCCCCAGGCGCCGCCCCCCGACATGCCCGTCGAGATGCTCAAGCAGATGCAGAAAGCCTATCTCGACACCATGGCGCGCTGGGCTGATGAGTACATGCGAAGTGAGCAGTTTCTCGATCAGATGAAGAAATCGCTCGAAGGAGCGCTGGCGATGCGGCGGCAGGTGGAGGAGTTCATCCGCAAGGCATCCGAACAGTCGTATGGCTCGACGCTGGGGATCTATGACGCGGTCGGCGCTGTGCGCGATGCCGAGTCGTGGATCACGCGGCGCATCGATGAGATCTCCGCTCGACTGGGCGCCATCGAAGAGAAACTCGGCGTGGAGAAGAAGGCGGCGCGCCGAAGCGCAAACCCGGGCGGGAAAAAGGTGGCCAAGCGCCCCACGACGAAGAAGTCAGCCAAGAAGACGGCCAAGAAACGCAAGCGTTGATGGCGCCCCGCGACGTGATCAGCCGCATCCGTTCAACCTGAAAGCCAGCAGAGCATCATGAGCACGCAACAGCAAACGCACCCAGCATCGGAGTCCGCCGATTCGTTCATCGGGCAGATGTTCCCGTTTCCCACCGCCGACATGCAGGGCTGGTTCGATCGGGTGGGGATGATGCCCAAGGTGCTGGAGTACGCCCGCAAGGCTCGCCGGGGGGCGACCGAGTTCGAGGTGGTGTTCGAGTCCGGCCCGGTGAAGTTGCGGCGGTATCGCAGCGATGTGCCCAAGGAGTTCGCCACACCGCTGCTGTGCGTGTTTGCGCTGGTCAATCGGCCCTACGTGCTCGATCTGCTGGAACACAAGAGCGTGATCCGGCAGTTTCTCGATCGTGGATTTGACGTCTACCTCATCGACTGGGGCGAACCGACGCCGGCCGACAACGATCGCACGCTGCACGACTACATCGAGGGTCATCTGCATCGCATCGTGCAGTACCTGCTTGAGGCGTGCGACGTCGATCAGATCTCGCTGCTGGGATACTGCATGGGCGGCACGATGAGCGCCATGTACACGTCGCTGCACCAGGATCTGATCGCGAACTTCATTCTCATGGCGGCGCCGGTCGACTGGACCGACCGCAGCCAGTTGCTGGCGCTGTGGACCGACTCGAAGTACTTTGATGTGGACAACCTCGTCGATACGCTGGGCAACGTCCCGCCCGAGTTCCTCGGTTCGTCGTTCCGCATGCTGCGACCGATCGACACGTACATCAACAAGTGGCTGGGTTTCTACGAGCGAATGACGGATGAGAAGTTCCTCGAAGAGTTCTTCGCGATGGAGACGTGGAGCAACGACGACATCCCCATCGCCGGCGAGGTGTACCGCGATTTCGTGAAATACGGCCTGCAGCAGAACCTGCTGATCAAGGGACGCTTCCCGCTTGGCGAGCATCGCATCAACCTGGCGAACATCACCTGCCCGATGCTCAACCTCGTGGCGGAGGCGGATCACCTGGTGCCGTGCGGGCAGAGTTTGCCGGCCAGGGAGTACGTGAGTTCGCTTGACTACGAAGTGATGACGGTGCGGGCCGGACACATCGGACTGGCGGTGGGCAGCAGGGCGCACCGGGAGTTGTGGCCGCGCGCGTGCGAGTGGTTGGCGGCGCGATCTGAGCCGATTGAATAGCCCGTCTGGCCACAACCATGGAGGCTCGGCGCCGCGGGGCGCACTGGCGATCAGGTCAGGTACGTGCAGGGAGGCGGATAGCAACGTGCAAACGAACAATCGAGTCGCGGTGATCACCGGTGGAGCGAGCGGCATTGCCCGCGCCACCTGCCTGGGACTGGCCCGCGAAGGCGTGAAGGCCATCGGTGTCGTGGACGTTTCCGATGATGTGTTCAAGGCCTGTGAAGAAGGGAACCGCAACCTCGAGCGCGAAGTGCTCGTGCCCTTCAAGGGTGATGTGACGAATACCGAGTTTCGCACGAGCGTGTACGCCGAGATGGTCAATCGCTTCGGCCCGGTCCATATCTGCGTACCCGCGGCCGGCATCGTGCGCGACGCACTGGCGGTGAAGATCGATCAACACGGCAAGGCGGCGCTCTACGACGAGCATCTCTTCCGCAAGGTCATCGAAGTGAATCTGCTCGCACCGATCTACTGGGCGATGGAGATGATCGGCACCATCGCCGAGGATCGCGCGGCGCGCAAACTCGGCCGCTGGGAGCCGGAAGAGAAGGTCCAGGGCACGATCATATTCATCGGGTCGATTTCTTCGGCGGGCAATCGCGGGCAGATCTCGTATGCGACGACCAAGGCCGGCCTCGAGGGCGCGGAATCGACGCTGACCAAGGAGGCGATGTTCCACGGCGTGCGCTGTGCGATCATCCATCCCGGGTTTACGGATACGCCCATGGTGCAGCAGATGGACCAGAAGCTCGTGCGCGAGAAGATCCTGCCGCTCACGCAGTTACGTCGTCTGCTGCGTCCCGAGGAAGTGGCGGACGCCATCCTGTTCATGATCAAGAACTCGGCGACCAGCGGCGCGTTGTGGGTGGACGCCGGCTGGCATCCGCCGGCCTGAGGCACGCTGCAACACGCATTCACTACAGGGTGTTCACCCCGTAGTATTGGTCCCATTCTACCGGTACACTGAATTAGACCGGCGAGGTTATCGGCCTCGCCGCTGTTTACAAAAAAGAGAGAGGTGAAATATGGCTCTACCACTTGAAGGCAAAGTCTGTCTCGTTACCGGTGCGGCTCGCGGCATCGGGCGCGCCATTGCGCTGGCTATGGCCGACGAAGGCTGCGATGTCGCCATCAATTTCTCGACTTCGGAGGAAGCCGCCCGCGAGGTGTGGGACCAGATCCTCTCCAAGGGCCGCAAGGCGAAGATCTATCGCGCGAACGTCGCGAACGACGAAGAGAACCGCGAGATGCTCAGCCACATCCACGAGGACTTCGGCGTGGTGCAGATCCTCGTGAACAACGCCGGCATCACGCGCGATCGTTCGTTCGCCAAGATGACGCGCGAGCAGTGGGAAGAAGTGATGGATGTGAATCTCACAGGTCCCGCGCTGATCACCCACGCGATGATCAAGAAGATGACCGAGTCCGGCTGGGGCCGCATCATCAATATCACCTCGATCATCGGACAGACGGGCAACTTCGGTCAGGCGAACTACGCGGCGGCCAAGGCCGGCCTCATCGCGCTGACCAAGTCGCTGGCCAAGGAACTGGCGCGCAAGAACATCACCGTCAACTGCGTGGCGCCCGGTTTTGTCACCACCGACATGACCAACAAGGTGCCCGAGAATATCCGCGAGCAGATCACGGCCGGCATTCCGATCGGCCGCTTCGGCGAGCCCGATGAGATCGCACACGCCGTGGCGTTCCTGGCCTCGCCTCTGGCGTCCTACATCACCGGCCAGGAGATCAACGTCAACGGCGGACTGTACATGTAGGCTCGTCGATTCACACGCTCGGAATCGAGATCATCGACTCAATCCCAGCTGTTGCGCGGATAGCCGAGGCACTCCATCGTTTCGCCGCACGTGTCGTCGAAGAACTTCTTCTCCGCATCGGTCCATTCGCGCCAATGCGGCACGCGGTATTCCGTCGCCGAGTTCTTGCTGGGACGGGCCTTGTGCGCTGCCCATGTTTCCTGTGAGATCTTCAGGCCGATGGGATCGAGCACATTGGCCTTGAGATAGTCGTAATCGCGCAACGTCTTTTCAAACTGGAGAATCGGCTGCTGCGGCAGGTGATCGAGCAGCATGCGATATGAATCCATCCACCACCAGCAAGCTCGCTCGAAGGGTGAGAGCGATTCCCAGCGGTCCTTAAAAGGATCGCCCGGAAGCGGGCGGACGGGGTCGTGCCCCGCGCCGGGCCGGCGGCCGAGTTGGCGGTTCATGGCGCTGCGCACCGTGTCGCGTCCGTCGCGCGCGAGGATCATCATGTGAGCGTGCGGGAAGCTCCTGTGCAGCGCCGCGCCCAGACAGCGAAGCGGCGACGATACTTCGCCGTAGATCGGTCGTTGCGTGTTCACAATGTCGCGGTAGATGACGTACTTGCGGTAGTGCTCGATGTAGTAGTCGGCAAAGGCCGGATCGCGCCGGGCGCGGGTGCGCGAGTCGAGATCAGGGTGGGGATGCGGCTCGTGGCGCACGGTGGCGCCTTTGTCCAGATTGAGCAGCGATGAGACGAAGAGCGTGCCGCAGCGACCGCTTCCAATGAGGAAGAAAAGGTTGGTCCGCGCGAGGTAGGCATCGACCTTCTTCTCGCCGAGCACGAGTCGTTCGAACGAGCCGCGGATCTTCCACGTTCGGCCCATTGCGACGCGCATGGATCGCGGCGACTTGGACCACAACTTGCGTAAAGCTTTTTTCATCTGGAGATCTGCACCTTGACTGTTTCCGCAGGGGCCGCGCTTGCGACGACGCGCCCCTGCCCGCCGGTTCAATGCTGCGGTGCCGATTGTAGTCGTGCGAGCGCGTTGTCGCAGTCGCGCTCGCCCTCCGAGGAGCCGTTCATCAGCGGGTGATCGGCTGGGTTTCGAAGTTGGATTTCAGCCAGCCGCCGCCCTGTGGTCCCGACTCCGCTACGGCCTGCACCACGACGGTTGCGAAAGGCGCGCGGGAGGGAACCGGGCGGACCAGACGCGCCGTGCCTTGCTCGTCGGCGACGGCGCTGCCGATTTCGATCATCGGCCGCGCAAGATCGAGGCAGACGCCGCCCAGCGCGGGAAGGCCCAAGCCGTCATCCAGACCATCGAGGCTGTAGAAGAAGTGAACTTCTGATCCCGGTGCGAGATTGCCGACGCGGAACCTCGCCTGCTCTCCCGCGATAAGCGCAGACACTGTCAAACGGGGCCGGTCGGGGCGCAGCGGGTTGATCGTGATCAGACCGCCAGGTTCGGGTCGTCGCTGGCCGGTGGCGAGATCGAGCATCCCGTCGTCATCGATGTCGCACGGCTCGACTGCCGATCCTCCCTGAACAGCAAAGCTGAGAAAATCGAAGCCCGATCCATCGCCACGATTGCGGGCGATCTTCGTCTGGTCTTCAGCATAGAGAGGGATAAGTAGGTCGATATTGCCGTCGCCATCGATATCCGTTGAACGCACGATGTGGTCGTGGTTCGTGCGCATATCGAGAACGAAATCGAACACGCCCCATCCGTCGTTGGTTGCGATATGCAGGTGCGAGCCGCTGTTGTACTGATAGTTGGCGATGGCCACGTCGAAATCTCCGTCGCCATCGAAGTCGCCGAGATCAAGATCGCCAGATGAACTCCAGTAGTGCGTCGAGTGGGGGACGTTGAACGCGAAGGTTGTCCAGGCCTCGCCATCTGCCTCGTTGAGCATGACATTGAGGACCTGCTGCGTTGGATAAGCGTACTGGTCGATGATGGCGCTGGTGAGGGCGATGTCGTTGTCGCCGTCGTTATCCAGATCGCCGGTGACCACGCCGTAGTGATACTCACCGGTCGCAGGTTGGGCTTCGTGCAGCGTTCCGAGATGGCCGGCGCCGTCGTTGGCAATCCAGTAGAGGCGACTCGACGGGGACAGCGGAGCCTTGCGGATGTACACTACGTCGCGGTCACCGTCGCCATCCATGTCGGCCACGGCGATGATCGGTACTGCGTCTCCACTGAGCACGTGCGTCGACCATTGCGGGTCGAACGTGCCGTCCCCGAGGTTGCGGATCACGCCGACTTTGGCCGGCGACCCGGGCGACACGCGCTTACCGACGACGAGGTCGGGAGCGAAGTCGCCATCCATGTCTGCGACGATCGCGCTGACGCTGTCATAGCCCGCGTTGTAGATGACCGGCTCAAGGAACGTGCCGTCGCCGGCGCTGAGGCAGATGTGAAGTCGCCCGCCGAGCTCGAAGAGGGCAAGGTCGGCCCAGCCGTCCCGGTTGAAATCCGCGGATTTGATTTCATGCACGTTGTGTTCGGTCGCGAAGAACGTCTGGCCGCGGGCGGCGCCGGCCAGGATGGGGACGGTGGCAAGTCCAACGCCCACGAATCGTGGATTGATGCACGCGACGCGTCGAGCGGCGTGATTGCGATGCGTACGAATCTTGCGGTGTAACGACATCGGAACTCCTCCTAGGGGTGATTGAGCCGATCGCACCTCGATCGATGCTACAGTGGCCCGGTCGCCGCCTCGCGCGGAATCTGCGGAATCAGATGAAAGGGGGGAATCCGCACCTATGCTGCACGGTAGGATCGGGTGTTTGCTCCCGAATCGAGACACATCCACCGCCACACTATCGGGGGATTGGCCGATCATGACGCTCCGATTCATCCCGTTTCTCACGACGCATCTGGCGCTGCTCTCATCACTGGTCGCTTGTGCGGCCACCAGTCCTCCCGTCGAGTACACCGTCGCGCTGCCCGCGCCGCAGACGCAGATGGTGGAGATGGCCATCACCGTGCCGCAGGTTCACGACGATTCGCTCGAATTTGTCCTGCCGGTGTGGCGGCCGGGACGGTACACGATTCTCGATCCATCTTCGACGCTGCGCGAAGTGCGAGCCAGCGACGCCGCCACTGGCGAAGGACTGCCGATCGAGAAAGTTCGTAAGAACGCCTGGCGCGTGACGACCCGGGGCGCCAAGACCGTGCGCGTCGATTACCGCGTCTACGCCAACTCGCTGGGCGATCGCACTCGTCACGTTGATGACACGCACGCGTTTCTCTCGCCTTCGTCCGTGTTCCTGTACAGCCCTCAGCGGCGCGACGATCCCGTGATCGTGCACGTTGATGCGCCGTCGAACTGGGACATCGCCACGGGACTGGAGAATCATCCAAGCGAGCCTCGCACTGTCGTGGCCCCCAATTACGATGTGCTCGTCGACTCGCCGCTGGAGATCGGCGAGCACAGGCGCATCAACTTCGATGTCGACGGCACGCCGCACGAGATCATCCTCTGGGGCGATGAGGACATCGAATACGACGAAGCGAAGATGACGGAAGACTTCGGCAGGATCGTCCGCGCCCAGCGCGATATCTTCGGCGGGCTCCCCTATCAGCGCTACGTCTTCATCACCCATGTCGGGCGCGGCGGTGGAGGTGGTACCGAACACCTCAACTCCACGATCATGCAGACATCGGCGGCTTCGTTCCAGAGCGATGGCGCTTACAAGCGATTTCTCGGCCTCGTCACGCACGAGTTCTTCCACACGTGGAATGTCAAGCAGCTCCGCCCGGCGGGGATCGATCCCTACGACTACGAGCGCGAGAACTACACGCGATTGCTCTGGCTCGCCGAAGGAGGCACGAGCTACTACGGCGGCCTGACGCTCGTTCGCACTGGCCACACCAAGCCCGAGGAATACCTCAAGAACCTTTCGCGGTCGATCACCTCCCTGCGCAGCCGTCCTGGTCGGCTGGTCAAGAGTGTCGAGCAAGCGTCATTTGATGCGTGGCTCGAATACGGCCGCTCGACGCCGGATGATGTGAACTCGACGATTTCTTTCTACAGCAGCGGCGAGATGGCCACGCTTGCGCTCGACTGGACCATTCGACAGCGCAGCGGCGGCCGGGCAGACTTCGATGGCGTCATGCGCAGCATATACGAGCGCTTTCCACTCAGCGCAGGCGGCTACACACCCGACGATCTGCTCGGCGTCATCAATGAGTTGAGCGGCAGCGACTTTACCGAGTTCTTCAATCGTTACATACGCGGCACCGAGGATTTCGATTTCGAATCAGTCGCCGATGCGTGCGGCCTGGAACTCGTCTTCGAGCCGGCGAAGCGCGACGATGATGAGTCAGACAGCGAGGATGATGAGCCCGGAGCCGACAGCGACTCAATCCCGCTCAAGGCCTATCTCGGTCTGAACATCAGCGGCACTCGCATCAGTTCGATGCCGTCCGATGGCCCGGCGTACGTGTCGGGATTGATGGTGGGCGATGATCTTGTCGCGGTCGATGGAAAGCGCGTGACTTCGCAAGGCGAAGTCGACAGCCGCGTGGATGAACTCGAGCCCGACGACACGATCGAGATCAGCTTCTTTCGGCGCAATGAGCTGCGCAAACTGACGATCACCCTCGCCGGCGTGCCGGATGGTTCGTGGACGCTGCGCAAAGCGAAGGAACCGACTGACGAGCAGAAGGCGCAGTTCGCCGACTGGCTCGGGCAGGAGTGGTAACCCAGTGCGATAGGATCTGCAGATGCGTCTGACGACCGTACTACTGGTTGTCCTCGGTCTTGCTTCACCCGCTGTGGGAATGCAGGGTCCTTTGTCAACGACCGAGCAGCTCATGGGACAGCCCGTGCAGCCGACCGCGTCGGTCACGCTGCCGGATGAATGCACCATCCAGGATGTACTCTGGAGTTCCGATTCATCGAGTGCCTGCGTGTCCATGAACGTCTCGGCCGTCAATGTGTGGCCGCTGCTCGTGCGCTATTGGCCGGAGATCGTAACTGTCTCCACGAGCTTCATTCTCGCCGTCATTCTGCTGCGGCTACTCGAGAAGCGCTGGCGATGGCGGCGCGTGGTGTCAGGTGAACCATACTGCACCAGGTGCCGCTACCAATTGACGGGACGCAGCGATGCCTCCCATTGTCCGGAGTGCGGCTTGCCGCTGGGAAAAGGACGAATTGTCTTTGGAGGCCCCCGACGGCGCTGGCCCGTGATAGTGTCTGTCGCATTGATGATCGTGGTCGTCGGCGCTTACTTCGCTGCTCGCAATCATGTTCCCAGGAAGGGCGCGGCGTCGAACTGGTTCTACTGGCCCTCTACGCGTCTGTACAACTGGGCGATGGCGCATCAATACTGGAGTCTCTCTGCACCTCCCGCGTGGGTCGTGCGCATCATCGAATTTGATCCTGCGACGGGTCTGTCCAAACGCACCATCTTCAACGCGCCCGACAGACGGCGCGATGGAACCACCTGGAATTCGCGCCTGTTCCCCGGAACCACTCGCGGTCGTTTGTTCCTGATGACCTCGAGAGCCGCAGCCGAGATTGACATTGCAAGTGGCGGGATCGTGCGCGAGTATGTACTGCCGCCTGAAGTCGGCGAACCGCGCATGGGCATCAGTGATATTGCGCTGCATCCTTCGCAGCCGATTCTGTACGCCTATGTGGCCTATCACGTCATCGGACAATGGGATCTGGACAGCGGCGGCTGGTCGGAGCTCGTAAGCTTTCCGGATTACTCCGAATTCCTGATGTATTCGCTCTTTCCCATGGCGGGCTTCGACACGGTGATCCTCCGACGCGGACTCACGCGCCGGGCTCCGCAGTCTGGTTTCGACCTGATCGACCTGGCCACGCTGGAGACGGTGTGCTCGGTTCGCGGCGAATCCGGGGATGTGGACTACAACTTCGGCGTGTCGCCTGGAGAGTTGCTGTTCAGTTCGTTTCAGTGGGGCAGCGCGGGACCTGCACCATCGACCGGCCGACCGATCATGCGCTGGGCGCCGGGACAAACCGGCCCTGATGAGGCGTGGCGTATTCCGCTCGATCGGATCGTCGCAATTCACTCAGCGCGTTCGGGGCGTTTGTATCTGAGTAGCTATGCGACGTGGAGCACTGGTCTCAATGCGGGCATCCAAACGCCGATGATTGCGACCTACGAACGTCAGACCGATCGCTACCTTTCGCCGTTGGCGTTTCCACCACGCATCGGCGCCATGAGTATGTCAATCTCGCCAGATGAGCACTGGCTCGTCGCCTGGCATTCCGAGCCGACGACGGGGCCGTGCCTATTTGTGTTCGATCTGTGGGCGATTCACGGACCCGCGCCGGGCAAGTAATAGCGCCGTCGCGCCATCACTCGATGCGTATGACGTTGGATGTTCGACACGTATCGCGATCGACCAATTGCAGGTAGCGGCCGCACCAGCCAGCCGGGGCGACGTTGACGATGCGGCCGTCGCCGAACGGACTGGTTTGGGCGTAGCGGATGAGTGTCAGGCCGCTGCCGCTCAGGCCGAGCGCCGTGCCGGCGCAGGTGGAGCCGTTGGGAATGATGAACTGCCCGGGTCCGTTGGCGCCGAGCAGCGCGACGCTGCCGCCGGGCGTGCAGTTGGCCCATTCGAACACGGCCTCGCCGCCGGTTGGGCAGGACGTTGCGAGTGAGATCGCCGGGTCGAGCACAATGAGGTGCGCGACGACACTCAGTTGATCGTTGCAGCCGCTGCGATGCACGATGCACTGCAGCTGTCCCGTGTAGGCGCCGGTGACGTTGGTCACGCGAAGCGTGTCGGTGCGGCTGCCGGAGATCGGCCCGCCGTCGCGGAGCGGGCGACGGTTCCACGTCCACTGGTACGCCGCCGTCTCGGGTTCGCGCACGGCGACGTGGAAGTCGACGGAATCGTGCAGGTCAACGAACTGACTCTGCGGCTGCTCGGTGAACGCGTGTTTGCCGTTGTAGGTCCAGGTGTCGCCGGTGGCGTGGGCCCGTTGTTCACCGCCGAATAGCAGAATCTCGCCGCGTTGCGTGTCGTAAGCGATTCCGGGGGCATAGCGAGCGCCGAGCCCACCGTCCGCGGTCGCACCTTGCACCCAGTGCATGCCGTCATACTCCCACGTAAGTTGGGTGGTACGATCAAGCGAATCCCCACCTCCACAGAGCACGACGACTCGCCGTGATTCATCGTACACCATGCGGTGTCCACGTCTTGCCGTCGGTCCGCCATCCAGAACGTGGCGCCAGGAAATCCCGTCATACTCCCAGGTGTCATCGAGGTCGGTAATGCGGTTTCGACCGCCGAACAGAACAACTGCGGATCGAGCGCTGTCGTACGCCATCGCGTGATCGTACCGTCCAATCGGACCTTCACTGGCGACCTGTGTCCATGTCAGGCCGTCCCACTCCCAGGTATCCTGGGTGTTGCCGTTGCCGCTGAAGAGCACTGTAACGCCGCGCTGCACGTCGAACGCCATAGCTGACGCGTGGCGTGGCGAGGGGCCGGTATCGGCCACTTGCGTCCAGGTCTGCCCATCCCATTCCCAGGTATCGCCGAGGTCCCTGGCGTCGGGATTGTGACCGCCGAAGAGCACCACGACCCCGCGCCAACTGTCGTACGCCATTGCGGCGTGATCACGCGGTAGGGGTCCGTTAGATGTTCTGAATCGCCACGATTCGCCATCCCATTCCCAAGTATTGCCGACCGGTGTTTGCGGGGTGGCGCCTCCGCCAAACAGCACGGCCACCTGGCGGGCGCTGTCGTACGCCAACGCCTGATCAAGTCGCGGGCTGGGTGAAGATGACGATGACGCCGTCCAGTTGTGACCGTTCCAGAGCCAAGTGTCGCGAAGTTTTGCCGACCCATAGACGCTTCCGCCGAACACGATGCATGCCCCGAGGCGACTGTCGTATGCCATGACGTGGAACTCTCTTCCGACTGGTCCGCGGTTTGACGCGAGTGTCCAGGTACCTCCATCCCACTCCCAGGTTTCGCTCGTATGTTCAGGACCGTTCTCCCCGAATAGGACGATGCGCTCTCGAACACTGTCATAGGCCATAGCCATTCCGGTTCTTCCGGTCGGACCGCCGTTGAGGGACTTTCGACGCCAGGTGATCCCATCCCATTCCCACGTATCAGATTCGAGATCTGAATTCATGCCGTACATGACGGTTACACCGCGAGATTCGTCGTAGGCCATGCAGTGATATCGTCGGCCGTCAGGTCCGCCGCTGGCCACCTGGGTCCACGCTTGCCCGTCCCACTCCCATGTGTCGTTGAGGTCGAAGCTCCCGCCAAAGAGAACGGTTACGCCGCGCCGACTGTCGTAGGCCATCGCATTACCGAACCGTCCTGACGGGCCTGAAGATGCGCGAAGTTCCCACTGGTTTCCGTTCCACTCCCAAGTCTCACGTGCTTCAAATCCGTATCCTCCACCGAAGAGCACGGTCACGCCCCGCCTGCTGTCGTAGGCCATGGCATGTCGGATTCGAGCCGAAGGCCCGGTATCGGCGACCTTCGTCCACTCCTGCCCGTCAAACTCCCATGTATCATCAAGCGACTGGTTGTTCTCGTCGTAACCACCAAACAACACACTCACCTGCCGATTGCTGTCATACGCCAGCGCGGACCAAGTTCGCGCACTCGGCCCCGAGTACTCGATCTGCGCCCAACCGCCGCAATCACCCTGTGCAAGTGTGCACGGTGAACTGGCAGCAAAGAGCAGGCCCGCGAGCAGCACCAGCGCCGCGTGTCGAAGTTGTCGCCGGAAAGAAGATCGCGAACTGCCTGAAATGCAGATGTGCTTTGACATGGTCTTCTCCACTCTGGTTCGTGGCTGCGAGGAGCGTGGTCGTCGGCCCGCTCGCTCAGTTATACCTGGTGCGGCCGGGGCTCGCGGGTGTCGGCTTCGAAGAAGCAGAAAAAATGCTGTCGTTTTCTTGACCCAGCCAATGGTCGCTCTCGACAGCCGTGCTCAGCCGTGTGCATGTCCGGCTCGGTCACCGCCTGTTTCGCTCGGCGATGGCGCGCGAAACCCGTGTCTTTTCTGTGCAGTCATCCAACCGCGTCAACATCAGCCGCACCCACGCGCGCTTTGCCGGGTCATCGCCGGTGGCGAAACCAACGAGTGTGTCGAAATTCTGGGTGATGAACGATTCGTCTCCGTCGAGCCAGCCGCGACTCTGCGCGGCGGTCCAATCCGATTCGTCAGGACTCAGCAGGTATCGATGGTCAGTCGCATCCCTTCGGTAGCGCGTCCGGCCGCTTCGAGTGAACACATCCAGCACATCCAGCACGGCGGCAACGTCCGCCGGCTCACACTCAGACTCGTCCCACGATACATCGCCGTTGGTATACGTCACGGTCAGCGTTTGCTCAATAAAGGCGCCTCGGTCGTCGCGGCCCATGACAGGATTCGACGTGCTGAATTCGTAGTTGAACGCCGCGTGGCTGTAGTTCTCTTCATGGCCCGTGACCCAGTCGTGGATGACGTGCAGGCCGCGCTCGTCGATCTGACACCACGCCGCGGCGCCGGTCCAGGTGCCAGTCCCGCCCGTGCTGATGGAATGGAGTTCGAAAGTCGTCTCATCATCTTCGAGCCTGCGAATGTCGGGGTCGGCGTACTTGCTCCAGATGTTGTACGCTCCGGCGAAGCGCCACGCGCCGCCTGCCTGCCGGGTTGCGACGAGCCAGAAGCGCTGGAAGCTCGAGATGAGGTAGATCCGCGCCGGGGCGCCGTCGGTAGCCGACACATCCAGCCACTTGACGCTCAATTGCGATTCGTAGCCGGCCACGAACGTATCCGCTGGCCATTGAATGCGCTGGAGCAATGCACCGAAGCGCTTGCCGTCGGCGTCATGATCCAGCGAGAGCATGTCTTCGTGGGTGACAATCGGCACCTGCGCGGGCGGGGCCTGCGCGAAGACCTCGGCGACTGATTGCAGGTACGCCATGTCCGGTTCATCCCGCGACGCGAGCAGTTTCCATTGCCAGCGCCAGAGCGCATCGCGGTTCCATCGATCGACACACAACGCCGGTGACTCCTGCAGACGTGTCGGCAATTCATTTTGAAACGCCCAGGCATACTGAGGATCATCCGTGCTGATCCGGCCGTGAATCAGGATCAGGACGGTGCTCGGCAGGCGCTTTACATTGTGGATGAGCAGCGTCTTGCCGAACGGCGCTACGGCGATGCACGCCGCAGCGAGCAATGCGACCGAGCCCATCTTCCATCGCCGTCGCGTGCGGCGCCAGTCACGATCGTGCCTGGTCACGTAACCGCATTCCGGGCAGGTGCGGCCCGCGCTGCCGAGCATGTCATACCAGCACTTCGGGCAGCGCATGCGCCCACGATGCTGGTCCCAGAACAGCGCCCACACGCACGTGAGTACGCATGCGAGCAGGCCGGCCGACCAGAGTGTCCACTGCCATCCGGTCACGCGCAACAATAGTGATGTCGAATCCTACGAGGCGAGGATAGCCTGATAATGAGCAGCACTCGAAGCGTCGAAACAGCAGGCGATGATGCGATTGATCGACCTGAGTCCGCTGCTGACCTCGCGCATGGTGCGCACCGCAATCGCGGCCGCTCGATCCGCGGGAAAGCCGAAGATGCCGGTGCTGATGGCGGGAAAGGCGATTGTCGCGATGTCGTGATCGGCCGCGATCATCAGGGATTGACGGTAACACGAGGCGAGCAGTTCGTCTTCGTTGTGCCCGCCGCCTTGCCAGACCGGGCCGACGGTGTGGATAATGTGCCGGGCAGGCAGATGGTGACCAGCCGTAATGACCGCGTGACCCGTCGGGCAGCGCACGCCGGGGCGAACTTCGGGGAGGCGACGACACTCCGCGAGCAGTCCGGGCCCCGCGGCGCAATGGATCGCTCCATCGACACCGCCTCCGCCGAGCATCCGCTCGTTGGCCGCGTTGACGATCGCATCAACATCAAGCGTCGTGATGTCAGCGATGATGCAATCGATGTCCACCATGTCGCGATTCGTTCCTGCTGGCGCTGCGCTCATCACCTGATTCGTCGGCAGCCTGTTCCAGAGTGCGCTACTCGTTCTTAGGCCGGTTGACTGTCGCTCCGGAGTGCCTCTGCATGCGGATCTGCACCACGGCACGTTCCTCGGACTCATTGGTGATGCGAACTTCGCCGCCGTCGCGCATGGTCCTGGCCATCGATCCTCGGATGAGCGGCGTCGCCAGTTCGGTCAGCATCCCGTGTGGGACGAACAGCACCATGACCGAGCCGGGGCCATCGTTGTTCACGAAGACCATGGGGTTGGACCCTTCGATGCTGATCGTCGCAGTGTTGGCGGGATTGAGGACCATGCCCACAGTCGATTCGGAATTGCAGCCGGCGAGTAGTCCGACCAGGCCGAGAGCAACGCTGAATCGCAGGCGCTTGGCAGTGGTGTTCGCAGACATCTGGAATCTCCGGGAGGGTGCAGGAGTGTCGTCGATGGGCTAATGATGGCACAGATGGCGGGCCCGTTCCATTACACTACAGCGCGCCAAAGCCCGGACATCGCCATGCCCGGGCTCTGGGGAGATCCATCGCTCGCGAGGTGGGGCACTACACGGCCGCCTCGAGAACGATGTTGAAGGGGGTCTTTTCAGCCACGCGCACTTTGGAGAAGCCGCCGCTGGTGATAACATCAGTCAGTCGCGACGGTCCCGCCTGGGCGCCGAGTGACTCGCCGCCTTCCTGGCTCAGGGCGGATGGCACACAGACCGCCGTCGAAAAGGCGTAGTACACGCGACCAACGGGATGGAGATTCTCTTCGAGTCGATCGCCGGCGGCCGGTTCGATGAGCATCCACTTGCCGTCGCGCTTGAGCGATTGACGGACGCGCCGGGCGGCCCCTCGCGGGTCACCCATGTCATGCAGCGCATCGAATGTGGCGATGAAGTCGTAGCCCTCGGCATCGAGGCGCCGCGGGAAATCCTGTGCGGTGGCCACTTCAAAGCGGACATTGCTGAGCCCCTCTTCGGCGGCGAGCTGGCTGGCCCGACGGATGGAGGGTTCGTGCGCATCGAAGCCGACAAACTCTGAATTGGGATACGCGCGAGCCATGATGAGCGTTGAGCAACCGTGTCCGCAGCCGATGTCCGCGACGGCGGCGCCGCGTTCGAGCTTCTCCTGGACTCCGTTGATGGCGGGAATCCAATCCTGTACGAGGTGGTTGGCGTAAGAAGGTCGGAAGAATTTTTCCGTGCCGCAGAAGAGACACTCGTGGTGATCGCCCCACGCAATGCCCTCTCCGGTGCGGAATGCCTCGGCAAGTTCTTCATCGCTTCGCATGAGTGATGCAGCCGAGAAGAAACCGCCCGCCATGTAGAGCGGACTGTTCTCGTCGGCGAAGAGCATGGCCTGCTCCGGCGTCATGCTGAACTGCTCCGTCGCCGCGTCGTACTCGACGTAGCCCGATGCCGCCTGGGCGCAGAGCCACTCGCGGATGTAGCGCTCGGTGGTGCTGGTGTGGGCGGCGAGTTCGGCCGGCGTCAGCGGGCCGATCTTGGCCAGGGTCTCATAGAGACCGAGACGGTCACCGATGATCACGAGCAGCGCATTGCTCGTACCGCCGAGATCCGTGATGACCTTTCCGACAAGCGCTTCGAGTTCGGGCGTAAGTGTTTCCATGAGTGTCTGTCCTTTCTGAAAGTGGAAACGAGAGAGCGTAATAGACCGACCGGTTGGTATTTATGAAAGCGTGAGGAAACAGCCGGCCGCTCATTTGTCCGGCTGATTGGCTAGGAGTTGGGTAGCAATAGTGTGAGGTAGCGGCGGAACGTCCGCAGCGCCTGGGGGATGAAGCGGATGTCGTTGTGCGCCCGGGAGAGGACGACGCCGCCTTCGATGACCGCGATGAACTGTTCCGCCAGTTCGCGCGCCGACGGTGCGCCCGGCTGAGTCGCCGCCTTGCACAGTGGGGTGAAGATCCTCTCCATGTGATCTGCCAGATCGCGGAAGACCTGGGATACTTCCTCGCGGATCGCGGGTTGGGTTTCGCTGATTTCCAAGGCAAAAGCACCAATCAGGCAGCCGTCGCGCCAGATCTCTTCGGAGCCTTCCTCGACGTGCTGGATGTACTTGACGGCCGCCTCGGCGGGACTGAGTCCAGTGAGATCGACGCCCGCTTCGATGTCCTCAATAGCCCCACTCATGTGGTCGCGAAGCGTCTCCAGGGCGCACTGCTCTTTGGAGTCAAAGCAGTGGTAGAAGCTGCCCTTGCTCACCCCGGCCTTCTCGCAGATCTCCGCCACGCCCGTGGCGGCGTAGCCGTTGGAGAGCATCAGGCCGTAGGCGGCGTCAATCAGTCGGGTCTTGGTCTCAGAGTCAGTCATGCAGCTAAGCGTAGACCGACCGGTTGGTCTAGGCAAGCGGTCGGATGAAGTTTTTTCTTCGCGCTAATCCGGCGGGGCAGGGGAGGCTCGAGCGGGCGCGTTTCTGGGGGCGAACGGCCGCCATCATCTGGAGTAGACTTGCCGCATGCAAAGCAAAGCCACGAGCGTCGAAGCCTACCTGAGGGAGCTTCCTGAAGACCGCCGCACGGCTATCCAGGCTGTCCGCGCCGTCATCAATCAGAACATCGGCAAAGAGTTTCAGGAGGGGATGCAGTACGGCATGCCCGCGTGGTTCGTGCCGCACAGCGTCTACCCGGACGGCTACCACTGCGATCCGAGGCAGCCGCTCCCCTTTGCCAGCATCGCTTCGCAGAAGAACCACATGGCGATCTACATGTTCTGCATCTACTGCCTGCCCGGCGAAGCCGAGCGCTTCGCCAAGGCGTGGAAAGCAACGGGCAAGAAGCTCGACATGGGCAAAGGCTGCGTGCGCTTCAAGAAGCTCGAGGATGTGCCGCTCGAAGTGGTCGGCGACGCCGTCAAGCGCGCGACCCTTAAGAAGTTCATCGACGTCTACGAGTCGGTCGTGAAGGCAGGAAGCAAGCGCAAATCGAGCGGGCCTTCCTCCAGAAAGACGAAAGCGAAAACCTCGACTTCGAGTAAGATCGCTTCGAAAACGATGACAAAGAAAGTTGCAAAAAAAGCAGCTTCAAAAAAGTCGGCTAAGCGCTGAGGAGCAAACGCTAAATCGCGTCTGAGCTAGCGCCAAGATGACCGCACTCCGCATGATCGAGGCGCGCAAGTCGTCATTGACTCGGCATGTGACCGATCAAGCTGGGCTTTGCAGGCGCGCCCATCATTGACAACCGCCTGCATGCAAGCAGCGCACGTCCAGACCGAGATGCGGCGGTGGATGACGCCGGCTGCCTTGACGATTGTGCTGATGCCCGCCGGGTGAAGGTTGTTCGAAACACCCATTCTGTCTCCGTGCATCGGCAGGCGAACCGACAGAGCACAAAAATCCGATGGCCGGCGACGAAACCGAGATGCGAGTCTCGCCGCGCCCGTTGGCGTGCGACCGATCAGTCGGGCGAGCGAGGTCGTCGCATCTGAAAAAAGGCGGTCTCACTTGGCCAGCGAGACCGCCATTGGAAGCAACGAAATGGAGCCGCGAAGGGACGGCGGATGAACCTTACGGGATCGCTTCAACATTACTCGTCGAGCACGGATTGCCATCAACGATGACGAGCTGGAGGTATCCGTTGCAGGCGCCTGGGCCGGCGCTGCCGTTGACCTCGCCACTGCCGCTGCCGGTATTGATCGTGTTCACGAGTTGGATGTTCTGCGAATTCAGGCCAAGTTGTGTTCCCTGGCATGGTCCGCTGGGGATCACGAGGCTGCCGGTGTTGCTGGCGAAGACGATGCCCATGGTCCGACTGGGCGTCGCATTGGACCATGCCACTCGCACGGTGCCGGGGCACGCGCCGGTGAGACGTAGCGTCGGGCCGCTGGGCTCGGCCGGAATGTACGCCAGACCGAGGATGTTGCCGCTGCCCATCGAGCCGATGACATTGGCCACGCCCGTGTTGACATCCATGTAGTAGAAGTTGTCAGTGGAGTTGTCCGCCATGTAGAGCACGCCGTTGTCGCGGTTGTAAGCGAGCGAGTTCGGATTGGTCGAGTTGACCAGCGGGCCCACGAGCGCGGTGGCGCCCGTGCTGCGGTTCATCGTGTAGAAACTGTCGGCTCCACTGTTGGTGGAGTACATGATGTCCGCATCGGAGTCGTAGCCGAGGTTGCTGAAGCTGCTCAGCCCCGAGGTGCCGATGAGCGTGGCCAAGCCGGTGGTCTTGTTGATGTTGTAGAGGCCGTTGTCGTGCGACGACACGCCGTAGAGGATGCCGGAACTTGAGTCATACTCGAGGCCGTGCATGACGAACTCGGAACCGCCATACGCACCTACAAGCGTGGCCTCGCCGGTGGTGATGTCGAGCGTGTAGAGCGAGTCGAGCGAAGTCGACGACAGGTACATGATGCCATTCGCATCGTCCCAAGCCAGTTCGCCCGTCGTGCCGGCGTTGCTGCTGATTGTGCCGATCGACGTCTTGGCCCCGGTGTTGATGTCCACTTCGTACAGAGCCCGGCTGCTGTCGCAGGCGATCATGCGTTGCCCCATGGCGCTCGTGGACAGGGCCAGTACGGCCGCACCGCCCAAGCTAAGATACCGCTTCATCTGGATTCCCTCCTGTTAGGACGCGCCGACAGGCACGTCAGTTGGCCCAGAGTAACCGATATTACCGCAACTGTCAACGGGGAATCCCGGCCCGGATGAGCAAAAACGCCGCAAATCGTCACGCAATGGCCAACTGGCTGAACTCCAATCGCCGCCGTCTCGCTCTCGCCCTGCTTCTCGGACTTTCGACCACCGTCGCCCTCGCCTGGCTGGCCATGTTCGTTCCGCGCGACGGCCGCAACTACTACGGCCCGCCCGCCACAACCGACCTCGGGTATGCGCGCACCTCCGATGGCTACAAGATCTGGTCCCTCGCCGAAGGTCGCAATGCCTGGCATCACGTCGTGTCTTACTGGTTCAACCAGATCTCGGGTCAGGCGGTGATGATTCGGATCGAGGACTACGAAGCCAACAAGGCTGACCTCAACGCCTTGCCGCGACACCTGCAGCCGGTGTCTGTTGACGACCTGGCCATGCAGGCGTGGTATCGCGAAGTCGGCTGGCCCTTGCCGGCGCTGACGTGCTCGATCCACTGGGTGCATCAGATCCGCAACGCCGACATCATCTACGCCGTGAAAGGCGGCGTGCAGTTGCCGCGCGACAAGGACTTCCACCCTAGAGCCTTGCCGCTGACTCCCGTCTGGCCGGGCTTCGTGGTCGATTGGCTGGTGTGGTCGACGGTGTGGTTCGCCCCACTGATCGGTATTGCCGCACTGCGCCGCCGGCGCCGCCGGCGCAAGGGACTGTGCGTCCACTGCGGCTACTCCCTCACTGGCCTGCCCGAAGGCGCGGTGTGTCCGGAATGCGGTCGGTAGCCGAGGCGTTTGTGTTACTTTGTCGCTTCGAGGTGCTCGCGCAGAAACTCAAGCGTCGATTTCCACGCGCTCTGCGCCGCCTTGGCGTTGGCGCTGTCGCGGGCGGTCTGCTGGCGGAGGAAGCCGTGGCCCGCTCCTTCGTAGACGTGGTGCGTGTAGGGCTTGTCGAGTCTGGTCATCAGCGCAGCCGTAGGCTCGACGGTTGACGTCACGCGATTGTCATCGCCGCCGTAGCAACCGAGCATGGGGCACCTGATGTTCTTCAGCGCCTCTTCACCGGGCGCGGTACCGTAGTAGACGACCGCCGCCTGCAGCCCCGGTTGGCGCGTGGCGAAGGTCCACGAACTCGTCCCGCCCCAGCAGAAGCCGATGCACGCGGACTTGTCGGAGGCGGAGGGGAACGTCAGGGCATGATCGCGCACGGCGTTGAGCCGCGCGGTCAGTTCATCATCGGTGATCTTGCGGATCGCTTCGCGGACCGTGTCGCCTTTGAAGGAGTTGGTCCCGCCGCCGTCGGGCCCCATCCCCGAGAGCAGATCGGGCGCGACGGCGATGAAGCCGTCAGCGGCGAGCTGGTCGGCGACGGCCCGGACCCAGTCGGACATGCCGAAGATCTCGTGGATCACGATCACCACCGGCGCCTTGTCCGATCGCTCGGGATAGGCGACCCACGTGTGAATCAGTGTCTCAGTATTGGGAATCTGAACCTCAATCCATTCGCCATGTCTGGGAGAATCGATCAGGGCCTGCGTCGCTCCAGCACTGTCAGGTGGGATTTCCGGGGTGGTTTTCTCCTGTGCCCACCCGGAACACGCGATGAAGAGCAATCCGGCGGCTGCGATGGCATGGATTTTGTTCATGTATTGATTGTTGAGGGCGCGGTCGCTTCGGACCACGGTACGACGGCCGGTGCTCCGTGAGATCTGTCGGCTGACCCGCCGATTCAAAGAAGTCGCCACATGGCCGTCACGCAGTCGAACAGCCAGAAGTTGAGCTCCAACCGTCCCATGACGGAGCGGGAGTCGCTCGCCCGCCTCGAGGCGGTGCTGGCTTCGACGCTCGATCCGATTATCACCATCGATTCGCGCGGCACGATCGTCTCCGTCAGCGAATCCATCGAGCGGGTGTTCGGCTACTGCCCCGCAGAACTGTGCGGGCAGAGTGTTACGGTCCTCATGCCTCAGCCGCATCGGGCCGCCCACGACGGTTACATGGCGGAGTATCAACGGACCGGCGTGACGAGCATTCTTGGACAGACGCGCGAAATGGAAGCCGTCCGCAAGGATGGCTCGATCTTTCCGATCGAGATCTCCGTTTCGCGCGTGGACGTGCCCGGCGAGGAGTTGCCACTGTTTACCGGCATCATCCATGACATCTCCGAGCGACATCGAGCCGAAGCAGAGCTGCGCCTGTTGCAGGAACTCAGTCTTGCGGTGGGCGAAGCCACGGACCTGCAGACCGCGCTGATGATGACGCTTCGGCGCATCTGTGAAGTCACGGGCTGGGAGTACGGCGAAGCGTGGGTGCCGGATTCGAGCGGCGAAGTGATTGTCGATGCGCCGGTGTGGTACAGCTTCGGTGAGCAACACGATCAATTCCAGCAGGCGACGCGCGGCCTGAGCTTTAAGAAGGGCGTCGGGCTCCCGGGCCGCGTCTGGCAGACCGGCCGGAGCGAGTGGCTCGATGACCTGACTGATGAGCGTCTCTTCCTGCGAGCGCAAGCGGCGCGTGAAGTCGGCTTTCACAGCGGCGTGGCTCTTCCCATTCTTTCAGAGAGCGAAGTCGTTGCGGTTGTGGCGTTTTACATGCACGAGCGCCGCATGGCTGATGAAAGGCGGCTCAATCTCGTTTCCGCCGCCATTGCACCGCTTGGACCGGCGATTCAACGCAAGAAGATGCAGGATGCGCTGGCGGAATCCGAACGCCGCTTTCGAGACATGCTCGAGCGCGTGCAACTGGTAAGCGTGATCCTCGACGAGAGCGGAACGGTCAGTTACTGCAACGACTACTTCCTGCGACTGACCGAGTGGACCCGCGAAGACATCATCGGGCATGACTGGTTCAGGATGTGCCTGCCCGAGGGTGAGCAGCAGCGCACGTTGATGGTCTTCAACAACGCCATGAAATCCGGCCGCGTCGAGCCGCATTTTGAAAACGAAATCATGACGCGCTCCGGCGAGAAGCGGCTGATCTCCTGGAACAACTCGATGATCAGTGATGTGCACGGGCGAGTCATCGGCGTGGCGGGCATGGGTGTGGACATCACCAACCAGCGACGTATCGAGCGTGAACTCACCGAACACCGTGAAAACCTCGAAGGCCTGGTCAAGGAGCGCACCGCCGAACTACTCAAGTCGCACGAGCAGTTGCGGCAGGCGGACCGCCTCGCGTCGATCGGTACGCTGGCGGCGGGACTGGGTCATGACATGAACAATGTGTTGCTGCCCATGCGATGCCGCATGGATGCAGCTGAATCGATGGAATTGCCAGATGCCGCTCGCGAAGAACTCGCCATCGTGCGCCGTCTGTGCAACTATCTCCAGCAGTTGAGCGATGGTCTCCACCTGCTGGCGCTGGATCCGGAAGACAGCGAGGCCTCGCAACCCACGACGGATCTGCACGAGTGGTGGGCCCAGGTCAGTGTGCTCTTCCAGAAGGCGTTGCCCAAACAGGCGCACTTTGAGAGCGAAATCGAATCGGGCTCAATCGAGCTGGCCGTCGAGCCGCATCGACTCACCCAGGCGGTGCTCAACCTCGTCGTCAATGCAGGTGAAGCGATCGGCGCAGGCGGCCACGTCCGATTCTGCGCCAAGCGCGATCCGGCCGGCGGCTGGATCCGTGTCAGCGTCACCGACGATGGCCGCGGAATGTCGACCGACGTACAGCAGCGCGCCTTCGACCCCTTTTTTACGACCAAGTCGCGCGGCCTGGGGACGGGGATGGGCTTGTCGCTGGTGAGAGGCGTGGCGCAGTCGGTGGGGGGGCGGATCTTCCTTGATTCAGCGGCGGGCAAGGGCACGACCATCGGACTGGACATACCCGTCGCCCGCGTGATGGAATGCGACGCCCAAGCGCGTCGCATGGCCTGCCTGGCCGTCGGTGATGCGCGTCTCGGCACGCTGATGACCGCCATGCTCCGCGCCGAGGCCTTTGAAGTCGAAGCGGGCGAGCCGGGCAAACCCGGTGACGCCGGGATCTGGATTGTCGAACCCGTCGAAGCGAATCTCATGGAAGCGCGCCGATACCTGCGCGAGGGAGCCGAGCGGCAGATCGTTGTCTGCGGCCCGGTCGGGACCGCCTGGGAGCGCCTTGACGTCTTTCACATTGAACGGACGGACGATTTTGAGCAGGTGCGCAGCATCCTCCGCGATGCCATCGATGCCTACGAAGGAGCTATACCATGACACACCGGACCATTGAAATCCTCTGCGTCGACGATCACGCGTTCCTCGTCGATGGGCTGAAGGCCAAGTTCGAACTCGAGGCGGGATTCAAATGCATTGGGCGCCTGCCCACGGCCGAGAATCTCATCAACGAAGTTGAACGCCTTCGCCCGCACATCGTGCTGCTCGACATCGAAATGCCGGGCCCCGATCCCTTCGAGGCCGCCGCCGACATCCGCGTTCGCTTCCCCGAAACCAAGGTCGTCATCCTCAGCGCCTATGTACGCGACCACTACATCAGCGCCGCGTTCAAGGCGGGCGTGTGGGGCTACTTCTGCAAGAGCGATGACACCGACGAGATTATCCAGGGCATTCGCAAGGTGTCGCGCGGCGAATTCGCATTTGGGCCAAAGGTCGCCGAACGATGCCGGCCCACGCATGGCACCCGCACCAGCCCCGGCTCCGTCGCCACGATCCCCAAGTCCAAACTCGATGTGCTCAGCAAGCGCGAGCAGGAAGTGCTTCGCCTGATCGGCCGCGGCCTGTCGCGCGTCGAGATCGCCAAGAGCCTCTCACGCAGCCCCAAGACGGTGGACGGCCACCGCGAACGCATCATGTCCAAGCTCGACATCCACTCCACCGCCGAACTCGTGCGGTTCGCGATTCGCGAAGGTGTATCGGAGGTGTAGCCGGCCCCGGACGTGATCAGCGCCGGCGTTTGACCTGAACCTGCGGCACGCGGACTTCGATGTTGTCGATCACGCCGCGCACGCCCCTGACGCGTGACGCGGTCTCGAATGCGGCCAGGCGGCGGCTGACGTTTTCGACCACGCCCGTCAGCGTGACCACGCCGTCGGCGACCATCACTTCAACGGGGGCCTGGTCAATGCGCGGGTCCCAGCGCATCTCGCGCCGGATGTCCGCGAGGATCTCATCGTCGTTTCTCTGTCGGGTTGCGGTCATGGCGTACTCGATGCCAGAAGGACTATGTCTCGGCTAAATCAGCGACTTGCGTCTGCGTCTGTTGTCGACCATCCAAGCCAATAGTTTCTGTCAGGAACTCGAGTTGGCGCGTGCAAAGCACCGCAAAGAGGTCACATCGGGGCCGCTTTCGGGTATCCGGCGGGCCAACAGGGGCGGCTTGCTTTGCTCGACCCCGCCTCAGGCCCACTTCTCGGGCACCCGCGCCGACATCTGCCAGCAGCGGTCGAGCAGTTCGCGCACGCCCTGCCGCGTCGCCCCGCTGATGACCATCGGCCGCTCGCCTTTGCCAAAGCCCAGCTTGCCGGCGAGTTTGTCGATCAGCGCTTCGCGCTCCTCGGCCGCCACGAGATCGATCTTGTTGATCACGATGATCTCGTCCTTCTCCGCCAGGTCCGTCGAGTAGTGCGCCAGTTCGCGGCGGATCACGTGGTAGTTCTCCGCCGGGTCGCTGCCGTCCAGCGGCGCGACGTCGAGCAGGTGGATGAGCAGTCGCGTGCGCTCGACGTGCTTGAGAAAGTCGTGCCCGAGCCCCACGCCCTCAGCGGCGCCTCCGATCAATCCCGGGATGTCGGCGAACACCAGCCGGCGCTCCGCGTCGAGTTCGGCAATGCCCAGTTGCGGCTTGAGCGTGGTGAAGGGAAAGTCCGCCACCATCGGCCGCGCCTTGGATACTGCGCGCAGCAGCGTGCTCTTGCCTGCGTTGGGCATGCCCAGCAGCCCCACATCGGCCATCAGCTTGAGTTCCAGCCGCAGGCGAAGCTCTTCATTGGGCCCGCCCGGCTCGGCTTCGCGCGGCGTCTGGTTCGTGGATGACTTGAAGTGAATGTTGCCGAACCCGCCGCGCCCGCCTTTGGCCACGATCGCGCGCTTGCCCGGCGCATCGATGTCGGCGATCAGTTCGCTCGTGTCCTCGTTGTAGATCAGCGTGCCCGGCGGCACGTGCAGCAGCAGGTCATCCGCCGCCTCGCCCGAACAGTCGCGGCTCGTGCCCGGCTGGCCGTTGCGGGCGTGCCAGTGGAAGCGGCTGCGGTAGTCGAGCAGCGTGTTGATGTTGGGATCGCCGACGATCACGACGCTCCCGCCGTCGCCGCCGTTGCCCCCGTCCGGCCCGCCCTTGGGGATGTACTTCTCGCGCCGAAAGCTGACGCACCCGTCCCCGCCCTTGCCCGACCGCACCTGGATCACCGCTTCGTCAATGAACATGCGGATCAATGGTAGGTGGGGCAGGTGCAGACCAGCGAAAGCCGCCCCGGATCGTGTCCGCCGGGCCATTGTCGCCGGATGGTCGGAATTCACTGGCAGCGCCGCCGGTTTTCGGTTATGTTGAAGGTACTTGCGGAGCCACGCCATGCAAACCCGCCACCTGCTGACGGCCATCCTCACAACCACCGCGCTGGTCGCGACACTTCAGGCGCAGGACTACCGCTACGCGTTTTTTGATCTGCGGACGCTGGGCGGCAACAACGGCTTCGCCTGGGGACTCAACGAACAGGGTGAGGTTGTTGGATCCTCGGTGACTCAGGGCAATGTGCTTCACGCTGCGCTCTGGCGTGATACCGAGGTGATCGATCTTGGGACACTTGGGGGAACGGATAGCTCCGCGATTGCCGTCAATTCGGTCGGATCTGTCGTCGGCTGGGCTCTGCCGCCCGGAGGTGGGATCTTTGATGAACGTGCCGCCCTGTGGCGAGGAGGCCAAGTGTTCGATCTTGGAACGTTGGGTGGTGACGTCGCCCGGGCGAATGCGATAAACGATTCCGACATCGTCGTTGGACAGTCGTACATCGACGGGAGTCACGGGCGCATCGGAGCGTTCATCTGGCAGAGTGGAGTCATGACGCTTCTGGATGGGTTCGAGTCTGAGAGTGTCTCGTTCGCATACGGCATCAACTTACAACAACAGGTCGTCGGAAGAAGTACCCGGCGAATCGGACAATTCGCCGTTGATCGTGCTGCGTTGTGGCAGAATGGTCAAATCAGTGATCTCGGCACGCTTCGCCTAGACGGCGGTGGCTTCAGCCAGGCTCGTGACATCAACGCGTCGGGAACTATCACCGGTTGGGCTGATAATGATGCGGACAGGAGCACGGCATGCATCTGGATTGGCGGGAGAGTCTTCAATATCCACACGCTCGGATCACTTTCGGAGTCGTTTGCTTACGCAATCAACAACTCCAATAAGGTAGTTGGCATTCACGCGCTGGACAGCGGCAGCGTCAAGGCGTTCATTTGGGAGCGCAATCGTGGGATGCAGCTGCTTGCTGACCTTGTGCCCCCGCAGAAGCCGCTGTTCCCGTACGCGGCAACTGGTATCAACGACGCCGGCCAGATCTCGGGGTACTCGACACCGAGGTCGAACCCAGAGTCGTACTTCCGCGCATTCCTGATCTCGCCAGTAACGCCGACGATGAGTCTCGAGCAGCCCTCTCCGGGCACCGCCGGCACCGACAACACAATCACCGTCTCCGAAATCACCCCCGGCGCGCGCGTCACCTTCCTCTACTCCCGACACGGCGGCGGGACGCGCATCCCCGGCTGCGACCTCCAGCAGAACGCGCTGCAACTCGACAATCCGACCGTCATCGGAACGGCGATCGCCAACGGCAACGGCGTCGCCACCATCACCCGACCCGTCCCCCTCATTGCACGCGGCCAGACGATTCTGTTCCAGGCCGTGGTGCAGAACGAATGCGCCATCAGCCAACTCGTCGTCCATCGGTTCGACTGAAACCAGCGGTAACCGACGTTTGGCGGCGACGCCTGCGTCGCGGCTAAACATGGGGGAGGCGAGGTTGCCCTTCGACGTTGCTCAGGATTGTGGAGAGGCGTACAGCGAGGGGTCGAGAAGGCTGGCTGCGGTTGGCGGGAGAGTTCTGCGACGCGTGGGATGGTGCCGAGCATCCCCTATCAGGGGGCGATTTGGCCGGGTGGGGGTGAGGGGCGGGATTCGGCTCGGGCGGGGCAGATGGTCGATGTGAGGCAGGGTAAACCCTGACTTCCTTGCGGAATAGGGGTGATTTGCAGCCAATGTGTGCGTTTCTTAGAATCATTTGAACCTTTGCGCGTCATTTTCCATACATATGGATGAGGCAATGATGCGAAAGACCTTCCATTCAACCCGATCTCCGTTCGAGCAGATGCAGTACCACGACGGCCTGCAGGCGCCGATCCGGCCCAGCCGCACCACGGCGAGGCCCGATCTGCGGCCTGATGAGGCGCGTGCGATTGCGGAGCTGCTCAGTCATCCGATCGATTTCATTGACAGCCCCGCGTTCCACGAGAGCGAGGCGGATGTCCGGATTTACGAGAAGTCGATCGCCAAGCCGGATATCTCCTGGTACCAGCCGCTGATGGATCGCTTGACGCGCTCGCCGAACCAGTCGGTCTCGAGCGGGCAGATCAAGCGGTTGACGGGCAAGCAGGAGAAGGTCCTGTTCCACCAGTTCAACTATGCGAAGTTCCGGATCCGTCAGATCCAGGAGCAACTGGGGATGAAAGACGACGACAAGCCGGCCTCGGTGGAGCCGACGATTGAACAGATCCGCGAGATGCTCAAGTGGCATCGCGTGGTCGAGGATTTGCGGATTCAGATTGCCGAGAGCAACGTCGGCCTGGTGATTGCCATGGCGCGTCGGACGCGGATTCGGGATCTGGAGTTTGCCGACCTGGTCAGCGAGGGCAACATGGCGCTGCTGCGCAGTGCCGAGAAGTTCAACGCGGACTACGGCTTCAAGTTCTCGACGTATGCGTGCCAGTCGATTCTCAAGGCGTTCAGCCGACTTGGCGTGAAGGCCAGCCGGCACCGCGAGCGGTTTCCTGTCGAGTTCGAACCCGAGCTCGAGACGGCCAAACCCTTTGACGAGCGGCGCGAGTCGCTCGACCAGGATTGCGCCGAGGAAGTTGCGAGCATCGTCGAGGAGAACCGTTGCGGCCTGACTGACGTGGAGATGTCGATCATCCGGCATCGCTTCGGCCTGGGCAGCAAGAGCGAGGATGACAAGAACCTCACGCTTGGGCAGGTCGGCCAGATCGTCGGCGTGGGCAAGGAACGGGTGCGACAGATCCAGGTGAAGGCGCTGGCGAAGATCCGGCGCGAACTGGAGACGCGCTTCCTCTACCGCGAACCCGTTGAGGATCATCGCCCGATCACGAACTGACGGTTCGTGAGAATAGACGGGCGCAAACAAGTCTCTCTCTCCTTCGCAGCGCCCTTTGACGAAAGTCTGGGGCGCTGTTGTTTTTGGCGGTGACTTGGCGCACCGGCCGATGGATATCCCGTTGGGTGCCATGGTCTGAACGAAGCGACGCCGGAGACGGAGCGGCGTAAAGGCCATGCGATGGCGCTGCGGTCGAGCGGGGTGATTCGTCGACCCCGGTTTGCACGCCCGCGTGGCCTGCGCTCGCAGAGCCTCGCTTAGACCACGGCACCCCGTTGCGATTGGTTGACCCTGCCGTTCGGCGGGAGAGCGCGTGCCTACGCCGGAACCCATTGAACACATCTCGGCGGTCAGTCGGCTGGCAGGTGTCGACTGGCTGGTGCTGCTAGGGTATGGTGCGCTGCTGGTGGTGACGGGCTGGCTGGTCTCGCGGCGCAAGCACGACAGCACGGATGATTACTTTCTGGGTGGGCGAAACGTGCCGGCCTGGGCGGTGGCGATCTCGGTGCTGGCGACGTCGCTGAGCGCGGCGACGTTCATCGGCGGACCTGAGCAGTCGTACCGCGGGAACCTGACGTACTTGTCGGCGAACATCGGGGCGATCATCGCAGTGTTGATCGTGGCTGCGTTTTTCATCCCGGTGTTTTATCGCTACAACGTGAGCACGGTGTATGAACTGCTCGAGCGGCGCTTCGGGCCGACGGCGCGGCTGTGTTCGAGCGTGATGTACATGCTCGGGCGGGTGCTGGCGAGCGGGTCGCGCGTGTACATTGCGGCGATCCCGGCGTCGCTCATCGTGTTCGGCGACATCGAAGCGCGGCATGTGCTGCTGGCGGTGCTGCTTTTCATGATCGCGGGAATCGGGTACACGTTTGTCGGCGGTGTGGCGAGCGTGATCTGGACGGACGTGATTCAGACAGTGGTGTTCGTCGGCGCGGCGGTGATCGCGGCGGCGGTGCTGCTGGATCGCATACCGATTGGGGCGGGAGAGCTGGTTGATGTGCTGCGAACGCCGGGCGACGGGGCGCCGTCGAAGCTGGCGCTGCTGGATGTGTCGGCGAATCCTGCGTCGAGTTACACGCTGTGGACGGCGCTGACGGGGTTTGTGCTGTTCAACATCGCGGCGTACGGGACGGATCACGATCTGGCGCAGCGGACGCTGACGTGCCAGTCGGCGCTCAAGGGGAGTCGGAGCGTCATCGGGGCGATCGTTGTCGGATTGCCGGTGACGTTTGTGTTCATGCTGATCGGGTTGCTACTGTTTGTGTTTTACAACCGGCCGGACGTGATGGGCGCGGCGGGGCCGCATGCGGGAGTGGATGACACGCGCGAGGTGTTTCTGAATTTCATCTTGAATGAACTGCCGGCGGGGTTGCCGGGGCTGATGATGGCGGGGTTATTCGCTGCGGGGCTGTCGACGATCAACTCGTCGCTCAACGCGATGGCGTCGGCGTTTACCAACGACGTGTACAAGCATGTCGTGCGCGGGCGCGAGGATTCGCACTACCTGGTCGTCGGGCGCGCGGCTGTCGTGGGGTGGGGGGTGGTGCTGACGGTCTTTGCGGGGTTGTGCATGAGCTGGCATCAGAGCACGAACCAGTCGCTGATCGATTTTGCGCTATCGGTGATGACGTATGCGTACCCGGGGTTGCTGGCGGTGTTTCTGGTGGCGATCTTCACGCGGCTGGGCAACAGCGTCAGCGCGATGGCGGCGCTCGTGGTCGGGACGGCGATGGCGATCTACCTGACGCCGGGAATGTTTGAGAGTCTCAAGCCGGCGTTTCTGGTGGAGATGAAGCCGGCGTATCCGTGGCGGCTGCTGGCGAGCACGGCGGTGGCGCTGGTGGTGTGCATCTCGGGTCCGGCGGGGCTGGCGGCCGACGGTCTGGCGTCGAATGATGAGGCGCGATGAGTGAGCCGCTGCCGCTGATTCCGACGCCGAAGAGTGTGCGCGTGACGGGTGGGGCGGTGGCGTTGCCGGTCGGTAAACACAGCATTCATGTGGCTGGGGGTGAACTGTGCGATGTGGCTGCACTCGAGGACGGGGTGGAGTGGTTCGAGGCGGACAACGAAACGTCGGCCGACGTTCTGGTGCGCGTGACGGAATCGGGCGTTGATCCGGGGAGCATTCGAGGGCAGTCGTATCGACTGGAGATGGCGCAGGGCAGGGGAGAGCGCAAGTGGTTGGCGCGGGTCGAAGCAACGAGCGTAAGCGGGGCACGGTATGGGCTGGTGACGCTGCGACAGATCATGCGCTGCGCACAACTCGGGTGGACGATTCGCGAGATGGTGATCGAAGACGAGCCGGCGTTTGCAATTCGCGGAGTCATGCTGGATGTTTCTCGCGATCGCGTGCCGACGATGGATATGCTGCGAGAGATCATCGGGCAGCTTGCAGCGCTCAAGATCAATCACCTTCAACTCTACATGGAGCACACGTTTGCATACATCGGGCACGAGGAAGTCTGGCGCGATGCTTCACCGCTGACGGCGGAGGAGATTGTCACGCTCAGTAAGTTGGCGGCCGATCGCGGCATTGAACTCGCGGCGAATCAGAACTGCTTCGGGCACTTGACGCGGTGGTTGAAGTTGCCGCGTTATGCGCCGCTGGCGGAGACGCGTGGGGAGTGGGTGTTCGATAATGGTGAAGTGCGGGTGCCGCGAAGCGGGCCGTTCAGTTTGTGTCCGGTCGATCCGGCGTCATTGGAATTCGTGGATGATCTGCTCGGGCAGTTGTTGCCGTGCTTTGCGTCGCCGCGGGTGAACATTGGCTGCGATGAGACGTTTGACGTTGGGGCCGGACGCAGTCGGGATACGGTGTCGCAGCGCGGGCGGGCGGCGGTGTACGCGGAGTATGTCAACGCGGTGGCGGCAATCGCGCGGAAACAGGTTCAGGCAAGTCGCGGTGAACCAGCGCAGCCGATGTTCTGGGCGGACATCGCGCTGCGCGAGCCGGCGGCGCTGGACCTGCTCGATGAAAATCTCGTGGCGCTGGTGTGGGGATACGAGGCGGATGCGCCGTTCGACAGGTGGTGTCGGGCGATTCGCGGGTCGACGCACGGGGAGCGCGAAATCTGGATGTGTCCCGGCACGAGCAGCTGGCGGAGCATCACGGGTCGCACGACTGAGCGGCGCGGCAACCTGGTGGCGGCGGCGCGAGCCGGCCTGGCTCACGGCGCCACAGGGTATCTTGTCACCGATTGGGGCGATCACGGGCACCGGCAGCAATGGCCGGTGGCGCTGCACGGCCTGGCGGATGGTGCGGCGGTGGCGTGGAACGCCGATGCGGCCGATCAGTTTGATGCACGGGCGGCGTGGATTCAGTTGATGGGTGATACGACCGGCAAACTCGGCCGATGGATGGAGGGGCTGGGCGATCTTGACCTTGCCTTGCGCGACGGATCGGTCGGGGAGCGCCTCCTCAATACGAGCGCGATGTTCGTTGACTTGCACGAGCCGCTGTCGATTGAGCCGCACTTTCGCGGAGCGATGACGAACTGGCTGGCGGTGCGCGATCGGCTGAGCGAGTTGTCAGCGTCGATGCCGCAATTTGAGGATGGGCTGATGCGCGAGGAACTACTCCTCACGCTGGAGGTCTCCCGAGTGGCGATTGATCGGGCATTGATGCGAAGGGGGCAAGCAGGGATCAGTTGCGGCAAACTGGCTTGCGATGTCCGCCAAATCATCAGCGAGCACCGCCGGTTGTGGCTGGAGCGCTGCCGGGCAGGGGGTTTGGCGGAGAGTTGCCGATACTATGAGGTGGTGGCCGAGGAACTCGAACGGGCCGTTTGAGCGCCGGTCAGCCGGGAGATGGCGGGCAAGAGCATGAGCAGTACGCGGCTGGTCGTGGGTTGCATGACAGGCACGAGCATTGATGCGCTCGACGTGGCTCTGGTTGAGATCGGTGGCAGCGGGTTGGACATGCGGGCCCGACTGGTGCGCGCCGTGAGTCATTCACTTGGTTCGCTGGGTGATCGACTGCGGCGATTTGCGCAGCAGGAAGCGATGACGGCGCGAGCGATTGCCGAACTCAGCCGCGACTTTGGTCTGCTGCACGTGGCGGCAATTCGCGAGGCGATCGGGCGCGATATAGCCGACCTTGTAGCGGTGCACGGGCAGACGGTGTTCCACGCGCCGCCGCTGACGTGGCAGTTGTTCGAACCGGCGATGGTGGCGCGTGAAGTGTGTCTGCCGGTTGTGTGCAACTTCCGCGCGGCGGACGTGGCCAGCGGAGGGCAGGGGGCGCCGATCACGCCGATTGCAGACTACATCATGTTTCGCGATCTCAAGGAGCGGCGCGGCGTGCTCAATCTCGGCGGATTCTGCAACTACACCACGCTGCCGCCCAAGACGGCGCGGCAGGAGCATTACAAGGTGGTCGATGACATCCGGGCCGGCGACATCTGTGCGTGCAATCACGTGCTCGACGGACTGGCCCGGCTGCTGTTCAACCTGCCGTTTGATGAAGGCGGGTCGCAGGCGCTGGCGGGACAGGTCGATGACGCCTGCTTCCAGCAATTCGTCGAGATGTTCGAGAATCAGGTCGGGCTCGGCCGGTCGCTGGGCACGGATGACGAGCTGGCGGAGCGCCTTGACGGGATTAGGAAGAGTCAGGCCCGGGATGGCAGCGCGGTTAAGACCGATCCGCGATCGACGCTTGTGCGCTCGGCATGCGCCGCGCTGGCGACCGTGGCGCTGGATCACATCGGACCGGTCGATCGGTTGATCCTTTCGGGGGGCGGCGTGCTCAACAAGGCGCTGCTGGGCGAGTTCCAGAAGCGATCGAGAGCGCCCGTGAATCGCAGCGATGATCTTGATGTGCCTGCGCCGTACCGCGAAGCGATGGCCATGGCCATCCTTGGTGCGCTGTGCCAGGAGCGGATTCCCATTACGCTGCCGCAGGTAACGAGGCTGAGTGGTCCGGCGCCGGTGGCGGGTTCGTGGGTGTACCCGTGAGCATACCGGGCTCATCGTCTTCCAATCCACCTGACCGCAGCCACGTGCGGACGGAGCATCGCAACGAGCGCACGATGGACCTGCACGAGTTGAGCGTGGCCCAGTGCGTTGAGGTGATGCAGCGTGAAGATCGCGCTGTGTTTGACGCGATGGAACGGGCGCGGCCGGCGCTGATCGCATTCATCGAGGCAATCGAGCCGGGTTTCGTGCGCGGCGGGCGCCTGATCTACGTTGGCGCGGGTACCTCGGGTCGGCTCGGTGTGCTCGACGCCTCGGAAACGCCGCCGACGTTCCAGGTGCCGCCCGATCGGATCATCGGGATTATCGCAGGTGGGGACGCATCGCTGCGAAAGAGCAGCGAAGGGATGGAGGATGATCGGCACGGCGCGGATGCGGTGCTGACGGCGCTTCAGTTGACTGCTGATGATGCGGTGCTCGGAATCGCGGCGGGTGGGACGACGCCTTATGTGCTGGGAGCGCTGGAGTTCGTGAAGGGCTGCGGAAGCGATGGCGCCAGAGGGGGACGCGCAATTACAGGTTTGCTTGCGTGCAGTGAGATGGAGAGGCCCACATCTGCTGATCATCTGATCGTGCTGGAAACGGGCCCTGAAGTGCTCACGGGCTCAACGCGCCTGAAGGCGGGTACGGCGACAAAGCTGGCGCTCAACACGATCTCGACGACATTGATGACTCGCAGCGGGCGGGTGTACGAGAATCTGATGGTCGATCTGCGCGCCACGAACGACAAACTGCGCGACCGGGCGGCGCGGATCATCATGACGCTGACGGATCTTGATCGCGCTGCGGCGTTGGCACTGCTCGACGCGGCGGGCGGAACGGTGAAGACGGCGATCGTGATGCACCGCTGCGGGGTGGTGCGCGCGACGGCCGAGGCGCGACTTGCCAAGTGCGGCGGACGATTGGGCGAAGCGCTGCACTGAGGAGAGTCTTCGCGTTGCGGCTAACTCCTGCGGCGGAAGTATCTCGCCAGGCGCCACTTGAGGCGGACCGAGTTGCCGATGACGGAAACGTCGCTCAAGCCCATGGCGGCGGCGGCGAGCAGCGGCCCCTGCATGCCAAGGACGCCGAAGGCTGCTGCGGGAATCGCCACCGAGTTGTAAATGAATGACATGAAGAGGTTCTGTTTGATCGTGCGCAGCGACTGGCGGCTGATGTGCATGAGATCGAGCAGGTGATCGAGACTCTCGCCGGGAATGACAACGTCTGCGGCTTCGATGGCGATATTGGTGCCTGATCCAATGGCGACGCCCACGCCGCCCTGAGACGCCGCCTCAGCCAGGGCCGCTGCATCGTTGATGCCGTCACCGACCATCGCCACGACGTGGCCGCCCTGAGCTGCTTCGCGCACAGCCTTTACTTTGTCTTCGGGTCGCAACTCAGCGCGAATCATGTCTGGGTTCAGGCCGGCCTGCTTGCCGATGCGCTGAGCGACGGCCCGGCGATCGCCGGTGAGGAGCATGGCTTCGATCTGTTGGTCATGCAGTGATGCGATGAGATCTCCGGCCTGCGGGCGAATGGCGTCGGTGAAATCGATCGCGCCGATGAGTTTGCCATCGGCGATCACCACACTGCGCGTCGTCGCTTCGTCGCCGTCATCGTCGAACGCAAGCCCCTGGTGGCGAGCGACTGTGGGCGAGACGACCTGCACGTCCCGGCCATCGACTTGGCCCGTCAGCCCCTTTCCACTTGATTCGTCGACGTGAGCAGCGCGCGGCGGGTCGATCTGGCGTTCCTTTGCCGCGTTCATGATGGCCCTGCTGAGCGGGTGCGTCGAGGCGCTGGCGAGTGCGGCGGCCAGCCGCAGCGGCTCATCGTCGGCGTGGTGCACGACAGGGCGGCCCTCGGTCAGCGTGCCGGTCTTGTCGAAGAGGATGAGATTGATCGCGGCACTGCGTTCGAGTGTGACAGCGCTCTTGACCAGCACGCCGCGCCGGCTGGCAGCGCCGCTGCCGACCATGACCGCGGTAGGCGTGGCCAGCCCCAGCGCGCAGGGGCAGGAGATGACGAGAACGGTGGTGGCGTTGACGAGGGCGAGCGTCCAGTTGTTTTCGCCGCCGAAGATCGCCCAGCCGATAAATGTGAGTGCTGCGATGCCCAGCACGGCGGGCACGAAAATCGAACTGATGTAATCAGCGAGGCGCTGGATGTTGGCCTTGCTGGATTGCGCCTGGCGGACCATCTCGGCGATGCGCGAGACGGTGGTGTCGGTGCCGCTTGTCTCGGCCTTGACGATGAGGCGGCCGGTCTGGTTGAGCGATCCGGCGACGACCTTGCCGCCGCTGCTCCGCTGAACGGGCATGGACTCGCCGGTGACGACGGACTCGTCGATCGAGGACTGCCCGCTGATGATGGCGCCGTCCACGGCAATTCGATCGCCGGGCTTGACGAGCATGAGATCGCCGGGCTCGATGTCGGCGGATGGAACGGTTTGGCCGGTGCTGTCGTTTTCGTTGTCCAGGCGCGTCACTTCATCGGGTTGCAGCGAGAGGAGTTCACGGATGGCTGAGCCGGCGGCAGCGGTGGTGCGGGCTTCGAGCCAGTGGCCGATGGAAATGAGCGTGAGCAGGCCGGCGGACTCGGTGAAGTAGAGCGGCTGGTGCGGATCCATGCCCAGAAGATGAAGCGCAAGCACCACGGCTGAGAAACCGAACGCGGCCGTCGCGCCGATGGCGATGAGCGTGTCCATGTTGGTGGTGCGCTTGGTCGCGGCGTGCCATGCGGACTTGTAGAACGCGCTGCCGACGTAGACCTGCACGAAGGTGGACAACGCAACGATGAGCCACGTGTACCACGTGAGATCGCCATGCACATGCTCGAGGCCGGTCCATGAGGCGGGCAGGTGCAGGGGGATCATGGGGATGGAGGCGATGACGCCGGCAATGGTGCGGCGTCTCCAGGCAGTGGCGTGGTGGGCCTGACGGTGTTCCATGTCGCTGCGCTGGTCGGCGACGGAGGCGCGTTTCTCGACGGCTTTCGCTTTGTAGCCGGCGCGATCGACAGCGCTGACGAGATCGTCGGCGCGGAGGTCCGAGCCCGTGATGTCGGCCGAGGCATGGGCGAGACTGACGCTGGCGGAACTGACGCCGGGGACGGTCTTGAGGGCCTTCTCGACGCTGCCCACGCAGCCGGCGCAGTTCATGCCTTCGACGGAGAGGCGGATGGAGCACTGCTCGGCTGTTGCGGTTGGTGGGGCCATAATGAAGTTTAGCGGCGACGCGCGCGTCGCCGCCAAACATTGGGCATGAATCGGTGGTCTGTCTCAGATCGGCTTGAGTTTGCGGGCGACCATGGCGACGTAGAAGAGTGGTTCGCCGTGAATACTCAGGCGGTGGCAGTAGCGCCGGTAGGCGTGGATCTCGATGTACTTCTTGCGCATCAGCTTGCGGACGAGGCCTGCGAAGCCGGTGTCATCTTCCATGTCGTCGAGGAAGTCCTGTTTGATATTGAAAGCGAGCCAGCCGGGCGTATCGATGAGGTTGTAGGCCTCTATGAACGCGTCGGTCGGGATGTCGCCGTAGCCCAGAGCGGCGACGGTGGTCAGACAGTTGGGCTCGGCAGTGCGCAGGTGTTGGCGCGTGGATTCATCGAGATCGGTCATGTCGGTGATGATGTAGTCGTCGTAGATGCCGGGGCGATCGCGGTAGGTTGCTTCGCGGGCTTCAGGGATGATGTCGACGCCGACGATTTTCTGGACGCCGACGTTGCGCAGTTCCTGCCCGACCATGCCGTTGCCTGCGCCGAGGTCGATCACGCGCAGGTCTTCCATGTGGTGTGGGTCGTCCATGAGCACATCATTGAGCAGCTGCACAACGCGGTATGGCGAACAGCACTTGAGGCACTGGTAGAAGAGGGCCTCGTAGAGACCGGGCACTTCGTAGATCTCGTGGTAGTTGTGAAAGCGGATCCGACTCCAATCATCTTCGCCATCGATGCGAAACTCGCACCACTCCTGGTCCTGATCGAGATCATCCGAGTCGATGGGAAAGCGAAGATGGAACTGAGCGACCTGGTCGGTCAAATGGTGCGTAGACGCGGATGTCAGTGACATCGTCGGGCTCCTTGGAAGATGAACGTAGACTAAGCGTGTCGGCCGCTTGATCGCGCAGCGCCTGATGAACGGTGCAAGCCACGCGCGCAGCTCAACACCTCACCATACGGAGCACACGCGGAGAGTCAACGGTTTTCTTTGGAAATGGCCCAAAACGGCGTATGCGATGCGTTGTGTCTGCGTTGCATCGTGTGAGGTGTTGCGAGGATACACTCTGCGATGCTCGGAATCGGGATTGTCGAGATGTGGCAACTTGTTTTGGCGGGGCTGGTTGCCGGCTGCCTCGGTGGCGTCATGGGCACGGGCGGGTCGCTCATCATCATTCCGGTGCTGACGCTCGCGCTCGGGCACGATCAGCACGTCTCTCAGGCGGCCGCGATGATCGTCAATGTCTTTGTGGCGACCCTGTCGCTGGTCAAGCATCATCGGGCACAAGCGGTTCGATGGGACGTGATGCGGCGGATGCTGCCGGCCGGTCTGCTGTGCATGATCGTTGGCGTTCTGGTGGGCAATCAGTTCGATGGTTCGACGCTCAAGCGGATTTTCGGGTTGTTTCTTCTGGTTGTCTTCGTTGTCTACGGCCTTCGGCTGTTCCGGGATCGCGGCCGAACGGACGTGCGCGAGCCGAACATCCGATGGTCGGCCGTCGGCTCTGTTGGCGGACTGATGGGTTTCTTCGGCGGGTTACTGGGGATCGGAGGCGGACCGATTGCCGTGCCGTTGCTGCAGCGCATCTGCCACCTGCCCGTGCGCCAGGCGATCGCCACAAGCAGCGCTGTGATGTGCATCACGTCGTCCTTCGGCGCCTTTCAGAAGAATTGGGATCTCCAGACGCTGGTCGGCGCCAACGGCGAGCCGCTGAATCTTGACTATCGGTTGAGCGTAGCCATCGCTTTGTGCGTCGCGCCGACGGCGATGATCGGGGCGTTTGCCGGGGCTGGTCTCTCACACGCGCTACCCGAGCGCCTGCTGCGCGGGGCGTTCATGGTGCTGCTGATCTGGGTGAGCCTGCAGATGCTCGGCGTGCTGTGAACGCGTGTTGAGTTGCGACTTTCAGGTCGCGCGATACGCATCGGCGGCGGGACGCACGGCGCGAGCGAACCAGAGCGGGCGGCGCAGGCCGCCGGGGCCGGGGCCCGGGCGCGTTTTGGCGAGCCACTCGCGATAGACCTCCATCGACTTGTTGGTGTCGACGAAGACGTCGCCGTACTGGTCGTCGGGCGCGGCGCGCGAGATCGTGACGGCCTGGTGCCAGCAGTGCATGCCGGAAATAGGATCGGGCTGGACGGGGAAGGTGAGGTTCTGGTGCACGCCGCCATCAGACCACCAGATGCGTTTGGTATCGGGGTCTTTGCTCGCGTAGGCGTGGATCTTCTCGATCTTGCGGAAACGGAACTGGCCGGGCGCGATTTCCTCGCGCGCGACCTTGCACGCGGCCATGCGATCGCCGCCCAGGTCGTCAAAGAGGCGCCAGCGGCCGAGGTGGTGTGAGCAGGCGATCACGCCGGGGCGCATGCCTTCGGTCACCCAGACTTTGTTGATGAAGTAGCCGATGCGCGTGGCGACGCGGATGAGATCGGTCGTGTGCACACCGAGCAACTGTGCATCTTCGGGGTGCATCCAGACGGGATTGGTGTTGGAGAGTTCGTAGAGCCACTTGGCGTTGGCGCTGCGGGTGTGGATGAGCGTGGGCAAACGGAAGGTGGGGATGAGGACGTACTGCCCCTTGGAGCGATCCATGTGTTTGCGGTGGATGTGGCTGTCGATGTAGCCGGGCAGGTCGTGCTCGGGCCAGTTCCACTCTCTCATGGTGTCGCTGTAGATTTCGAGTTTGCGCGAGGGGGTGTTGAAGCCGATCGCGGCATCGTTGCCGTTCCTGACGCCGATGGGTTTGCCGTCCTTGACGATGGTGCCGTCGTCGCGCGTCTCGGCGCCGTGCAACTGCTCGGCCTTGAGTTTGGCGAGATGACCGGTGTAGGTGTCGGCTTCGACGAGAAACGCACCGTGGCGCTTCATGTATTCGAGCGGCGTCATGCCGACTTTCTTGGCGGCGTCGGGCAGGCCGGGCACGGAGTTCTCGAAGATCCACTGGTAGTACTCTTCGATGGTGATCTTCTGGCCGGCGCGGTAGGGCGACTCGAAGTACTTGCGCACGCCCAGCGAACCGTCGGGGTCGATGCGCCAGGAGAGCTCGATCCAGAACTCGTCCTCTTCCCACACTTCGCCGACGTTGGCTTGATAGGTGAGTTCGACGTTCTGGCCGACGCGCTCGCGGGCGACGCGCAGCACGGGCTGGCGGAAGCTGATCCACTTGGCGGCGTGGGTTTCCTGGCTCATCAGGTCGTGGCGCTCGGCGCCGTTGCCCATGGGCAGAACGTAGTCGGCGTACTGCGCGGTTTCGCTCCACACCGGCGTGAGCGCGGCATGCAGGCCGATCTTGCTCTCATCGCGGAGCATTCTCTCCCACATCATGCCGTCGGGATTGGTCCAGACGGGGTTGTAGACGCGGGTGAAATAGGTATCGACCTTGCCTCGCCCTTCTTCGAGGAAGTGCGGCAGCAGGATGGAGAGTTCGTGATAGGCGAGTGGATACTCGCGCGGGTAGAGCAGTTCGCTCCAGACATTCTGCGGCGGTGGCTTGAGGAACGGCGGGGGTACAAACTTGTTGTTGCTGTTGAGATGACTGCCGCCGGGCGTGTTGACGGCGCCCATGAGGACGACGATGAACTGGAGACAGCGCGCGACCTGCCAGCCGCCGAGGTTGCCGGCTGCAGCGTTGCGCCAGACATGGGTGGCGAGCGCGGAACCGGCAGCGCCGATTTCGCGGGCGATGGTGCGGATCTGCTCGGCGGGGATGCCGCATTCCTTTTCGGCGGCTTCGGGTGAGGCGTAGGCGTAGTGGGCTTTGAGGTGTTCGATGAAGTCGTCAAAGTCGTAGGGTCCGCCGTGCGGACCGTCTTGGGCAGCCGTTGACTCAGGTGCGTGATCGGACGGCGAACTGGTCCGCACGGCGGACCCTACGTCGGCCTTGGCGCGCATGTAGTCGCGCCAGTTCACCCACTGCTCGACATACGGCCGGTTGAAGAGGCTTTCTTTGAGCAGGACGTTGGCAATCGCGAGAAGCAGAAACGCCTCGGTGCCCGGCCAAGGGGCGAGCCAGTGGTCGGCCATCGACGCGGTATTGGAGAGGCGCACGTCGATGACGCAGATCTTGGCGCCCCTGTTCTTGCCTTCGATGATGCGCTGGGCGTGCGGGTTGAAGTAGTGACCCGTCTCGAGGTGAGCCGAGAGCATGAGGATGAACTTGGCGTTGGCGTGATCGGGCGACGGGCGGTCGGCCCCGGTCCAGAGCGTGTAGCCGACGCGGGCGCCCGAGGAGCAGACGTTGGTGTGCGAGTTGTGACCGTCCACGCCCCAGGCCTGGAGCACGCGATCCATGTAGCCATCCGCGCCGGGGCGGCCGACGTGGTACATCACTTCATCGCGGCGATTCTCGATCAGCGCCTTGCGGATGCGGTTTGCGAACGTGTCGAGGACTTCATCCCACGTCGTGCGCTCGAACTTGCCCGAGCCGCGCGGCCCGACGCGCTTGAGCGGATAGAGGATGCGGCCGGGGTCGTTCACCTGGTTGATGGTGGCGGGGCCTTTGGCGCAGTTCTTGCCGCGCGAGGCGGGGTGGTGCGGGTTGCCTTCGAGCTTCTTGATGACGAGTTGGGGAAGTGAAGACGCAAGCGGGGTTCCTTCAGCGCCGCGTTTGTTCGCGTCCTTGGGGTCGATCCTTTCGACGTAGGCGACAAGGCCGCACGCGGCTTCGCAGTTGAAGCACGTCGTCGGCACGAGCAGGTAGCGCTTCTCCACCTTGCGCGGCCACGCAGCGGGGTCATACTCCACCCAGTCGTCCCACTGATCCATCGGCGGAAACGACTCGAGCGGCGTGACGGTCATGTTGTCAGGATCGTGTGATCGCACAGTTCTCTCTCAAGACAGCGGCGGCAGCTGGCCGGCGCGGATGAAGGCGTATTCGTAGAGGTAGAGGCCGAAGGGGATCGTGAGAATCAACAGGCCGGGGAAGAACCATAAGAAGCAGGTCAGAGCCGTGACGATAAGCAGCGAACTGGAAAAGCATGGGATCAATCCGCAACGCACGGTGCCGAGGAAACCGGCCGCCTGCTTCGCGTTGTCGGTTTCGTGATGGCCTTTCCATTCGTTTGTGACGATCACGGAATGAGCGATCATGCTGGCGGCGAGCAGGAGTTTGATCATGACGTTGTGTTCAACCCCGAACTGCCACGCATTTGATTGAAATGCGACGAAGACGGCGCTGCCCAGGAGCACCGCCTGCGCGATCAGGTGCGGCAGGAGCCACTTGCTCTCCCACAGGTCGCGACCCTTGCACTGTTTGAAGAGAAACGCGGTGTAGCCCGCGACAGCCAAACCGAGGGGCAGGTTGATCCAGCGAAGGACGTCGGCAGCGCCGTTGGCGTCGAGCATTCGCAGGATGATCGCGAGCGGATTGGTGGCCATGTACAGGCCGAGGATGACGCCACCCTTGACGAGCCAGCTCTTCCAGTTGGGACGCGTCACCATCCGGTAGAAGGCCATGGGTTTGGCGAGGTCTTCGACCAGCAGGAAACAGGTGATGGCGGTGAAGAGCAGCGCGACGACTTCGGGCATGTATCGCTGGGCCCAACTGCCGTATTCGAGCCCTAGAAACGCGGCGAACGGCGCGAGTATGCCGGCGCCGGCGGCGATGCCCTTGGTCACGAGATAGAGCGCCACCGGCCAGCCCCACTCGACCTTATGCCCGGCGTCAAGTACGGTGCGAGCGTGTGGCGTTGTGGGTACCGACTCCGGCCACGGATCGCGCTTGTGCGGCGAACGATCGCTCCAGATGTAGGTTTCGGGTCGCGCGGCGCTGCCCGGGTGGAGCGCGACGTCGGACGCCCCGATGTAGCGGACATTCGGCCCCGTCCCCTGCTCGGGGCGGCGGACCTTGGTCTCGTTGTTGAGGACCATCAGCGAGATGCGCGATCCGGGATCATCCATGTCGCCTGAGACGATCGCGCCGACGGGGCAGACGTTGACGCACGCCGGCTCGAGACTCTTTTCGATGCGATGGGCGCAGTAGTGGCACTTCTCAACCGCGCCAAGGTCTTCGTTCAGATGGATCGCGTCGTAAGGGCAGGCCTGCATGCACGCCCGGCAGCCGATGCAGGCGTCGCGATCGAGATCGACGATGCCGTCCTTGCGTTTTTCGAGGGCGTTGACGGGGCAGATGGTCACGCACGGCGCGTCGGTGCAGTGGTTGCACCGCTGGACGAGGAACATGCGGCGGACATCGGGGAACAGCCCCTGCTCGGTGTACTTGACCGAGGTGCGGAACGAGGCGACCGGCACGCTGTTCTCCGCCTTGCACGCGACGGTGCAGGCGTGGCAGCCGATGCAGTCCTCGTGATTGATGACAAAGCCATACTGCATGGGTCCAGTGTATCGGGGTGGGGAGAGATTGGTAGGGTCTGCCGTGCGGACCAACACGGCGTATCCCCAACTACGCGCACGTCTTCAGCCGGATGACGCCGTTAGAATGAGACAGCGCGATCCGTATGAGTTCTGCGCATCGGTTGTCCAACCGGTCCGCACGGCGGACCCTACTCAGAGCGGGGAACCTCATGGCCAAGAAGAAACCAAACACAAAGTCGAAGAAGACATCCACCGTGCCGCAGACGTATAAGGACTTCATCACGAAGTTTCCAGCGCTGGGTGAGTCGCACGAGCGCGTGGCGCGGGCGGTGGACAAAGCGGGACCGCTGGATGAGAAGACCCGGGCGCTGATCAAGATCGGGATCTGTATCGGGGCGGGGCTGGACTCGGCGATGCGGAGCCACGTCCGCCGGGCCATGCAGGCCGGGGCGAGCGAGCAGGAGATCGAGCAGGCGGTGCTGCTGGCGATGAACACATGCGGGCTGCCGCGCACGGTGGCGGCGTGGTCGTGGGCGCAGCAGCAGTTTGCGCGCGGGGTGTGATTTATTCAGTTGACGTCGTTTGCGGCGGCGCTGACCAGGTTGGCGGCGACGCCTGCATCGCCGCTAGACTGGTCAGGCATGCAACGGTTGCCGGTGTACATTCTCGCGGGGGGACGCTCATCGCGCTTCGGGAGCGACAAGGCGCGGGCCCTGCTTGGCGGCGAGCCGCTCATCGTGCGGCTTGCGAACCAGATTCAGCCCGTCGCGAAGGGAGTGACCGTCGTTGCCAACTTGGCGGACAGGTACGCCGATCTCGGTCTTCGCACCCTCGCGGACCTTCGGCCCGGGTTCGGGCCCCTTGGCGGAATCGAGGCGGCGCTCGACGATGCTCAAAACCGTCACGAGCCAAATGTGGACTGGTGTATCATCTTCTCATGCGACCTGACGGTCGTCCGACCCGCCTGGATCGAACTGCTGGCGTCAGGGCGACGTACTGACTCACTCGTGGTTTCGTTTTTCGATTCGAACGGACGGCATCCGTTTCCGGGGATGTACCACGTTCGTCTGTTTTCTGTCGTTCGAGCCCATCTGGATGCGGGAAGGCGGGCGGTGAATCAGCTCATCGACAGCGTCGCTCACATTGATCTCCCCGTGCCGGGTGATTGGCCTGAGGTGGCTCAAGTGAACACGTTGGAAGATCTTGAGCGGGCGGATGGCTAGCGGCGCGAAAGAAGCGACCGAGACGCTTGGAGGATGCCGGAAACGCGTGCCTCGTGCATCAGTATACCAGTACGGCACCCCTCACCCTGCGCCCACGGTGCGGACGCGGCTGACCGACGGCCGAATAAACCATTCTCATCCACAGGAGTCATGACTGATGGCTGTTGACGTACAGGGAATCGCCCGCACAGTCGAGGACAAAAGCGCGTTCGTGAGTCGCATCGTTGCGGCGATCGAACAGCAGATCGTCGGCCAGCGCTACATGATCGACGGGCTGCTCATCGGGTTGCTCACCAACGGCCATGTGCTGCTCGAGGGCGTGCCGGGACTCGCCAAGACGCTGACAGTGTCGACACTCGCGCAGGCGATCCATGCGAAGTTCCAGCGTCTGCAGTTTACGCCGGATCTGCTCCCGGCCGACCTGGTGGGCACACTGATCTACAACCCGCGCGATGGCGTGTTCACGCCGCGCAAGGGGCCGATCTTTGCCAACATCGTGCTGGCCGACGAAATCAACCGCGCGCCGGCCAAGGTGCAAAGCGCCCTGCTCGAAGCGATGCAGGAGCGGCAGGTGACGATCGGCGATACCACGTATCCCCTCGATGACCCGTTCCTCGTGCTCGCGACGCAGAATCCGATCGAACAGGAGGGCACCTATCCGCTGCCTGAAGCGCAGGTGGATCGCTTCATGCTCAAGCTGAAGGTGACGTATCCGAGCAAGGCCGAAGAGCGGCAGGTGCTCGACCGCATGGCTTCGACGCAATCGCGCGCGCCGATCCAGGCGGTCATTACGCTCGATGAGATTCGCGAGGCGCGGCAGATCGTCGATCAGATCTTCATCGACGACAAGATCAAAGATTACATCGTGGATATCGTGCACGCGACGCGCGAGCCCAAGGAGTACGGCCTGGACATCGGCCGACTCATCGACTTCGGTGCTTCGCCGCGCGCCACACTGGCGCTGACGCTGGCCGGCAAGGCGCGGGCATTTCTGCAGCATCGCGGCTACGTGACGCCCCAGGATGTCAAGAGCGTCGGCCTTGATGTGCTGCGACATCGCGTGATCGCGAGCTACGAGGCGGAGGCAGAGGGACTCGATAACGACGCCATCGTGAAGAAAATCTTCGACCACGTTCCAGTGCCGTGATGCTGTGGTAGGGCGAGATGCTTCCTGAAGAGCTCATGCGACAGGTTCGGCAGTTGCAGATCCTCACCCGGCGGGCGGTGAACGAGGACTTTGCAGGCGAGTACTCCAGCGCGTTCAAAGGGCGCGGCATGGAGTTCGCCGAAGTGCGCGAATATCAGCCCGGTGACGATGTTCGCACGATCGACTGGAACGTCACGGCGCGGACCGGCACGCCTTTTGTGAAGAAGTACGTCGAAGAGCGCGAACTGACAATCATCTTTGCCGTCGATCTGAGCGGCTCGGGCGAATTCGGCTCGGTCGATCGCTTCAAGAATCGCACGGCGGCGGAACTGTGTGCCGTGCTCGCATTCACGGCGATTGCCAACAACGACAAGGTCGGGCTGCTGATCTTCACGGATCACGTCGAGCACTTCATCCCGCCCAAGAAGGGTTCGCGGCACGTGCAGCGCCTCATTCGCGAACTGCTGGACTTTAATCCACGGCGCCGCGGGACGAATATCGCCGCCTCGCTCGAGTATCTTGGTCGTGTGCTGAAGCGCAAGGCCGTCGTGTTCGTGGTCTCGGATTTCCTCGCGCCGATCGAGCGCGGCTCGCGCAACGGGCATCACAACGGACGCAGCAATGGCCGGATGGTGGCGGATTTTGATACGGCGCTGCGATTGCTCAACCGGCGGCATGATGTGATCGCCGTGCGTGTGTCCGATCGGTTGGAGCACGGCCTGCCGGCGGTGGGACTGCTCGAACTGGAAGATGCCGAGACGGGCGAGCGATTCTACTTTGACGCCGGATCGCGCCGGGCGCGGCGAGACTACGAGCGGCGGATGCATGAGACAGACCGCATGCTGGCCGAGCAATTCCGCCGACACGGCATCGACTACGTGGAAGTGCAGACGGGGCGGCCGTTCATCCAGACGCTCATGCAACTGTTCCGGCGAAGGGAGCGGCGACGGTGAGGAGTCGATGCTGCATGATCGCGATCGTTGCGGCCGCGCTGGCGCTGGTTGGGTGCAATCGCTCGGCACCGAGCAGCGTCGGCACGGCAGAGCAGCCGATTTCCCATCGGGTGGAAGAGGGTCAGGTGCGGGCGACGGTGACGCTGCAGCCGCGGCAGGTGCGGACATCGGGCTCGGTGCAGTTGACGGTGGAGGTCACTGTGCCGGCGGCGGCGAGTATCGAAGATCTGGAACTCGATGAGTCGTTGCCGCAGGACTGGAGTGTGACGCAGCGCAAGCACACGACGCGATCGGCCAATTCGAAGGAGCGAACCGAGCGATTTGAATTCACCATCGAACCGTATCTGCCTGGCCACGCCGAGATCAAGCCCTTTGACATCACGTGTGATCTGAAGGGTGACGCGGGCACTTCGGACGATCGCGTGGTGCTGCACTCGATCACCGTGCCAGTTGATGTCGTTTCGGAATGGCCCAGCGGTGAAGCGGCTCGCGAGCCGGCAGCGCTGCGGGGTGTGGTGGATGCGCCGGCGGCGGTGTGGCCGTGGTGGGTCTGGGCGAGCCTCGGCGGTGGTCTCGCAGTGGCGATGGCCCTGGCGGCGATTCTGATTGCGCGTTCACGACGACCCTACATACCGGAACCGATTCGCAAGAAGGCGCATGACGTCGCCTTGGCGGAACTGGGCCGCCTCATCGCCGCGCAACTCATCGAGCGAGGATTGTACAAGCCGTTCTACCAGCGCATTTCCAGTATTCTGCGAAGATACATCGAAGATCGATTCGGATTGCGGGCGCCGGAGCAGACGACCGAGGAATTCCTTGACGCCTCGCGCTCGGCGCGGCAATTCAATGCGGGCGATCTGGAGTTGCTCGAGGAGTTTCTCACGCACTGCGACATGGTGAAGTTCGCCGAGCACGTGCCGGACCCGACGCAGATGAATTCAACGCTGGAGACGGTGCGGGCGTTTATCAACCGCACGCAGTCGGAAGATGCGATCGTGGAGTTCCCCGCGGTGGGACATGCGGGTCGTGCGGCTGAGCCGGTGGAGGGCATGGCGTGATGCCGCATTTCGCTTCGCCATGGTTGTTGCTCTTGCTGCTGCTGGCGCCGGTGCTGACGTGGCTGAGCAGCTGGCGCCGCCGGCGGGGTTCGGTGCGTTTCTCCTCGCGCGATCTGGTGCGCGACGTGCGGCCGTCGTGGCGGGTGCGGCTGCTCTGGACGCTGCCGCTGCTGCATTTTCTGGCGCTGGTGTGCCTGATTGTCGCGCTGGCCCGACCACAGAAAGGCATCGGCGAGGTGCGAACGACGGCAGACGGCATCGCACTCATGTTCGTCGTGGATCGATCGTGGAGCATGAATCAACTGCTCGACCAGCGCGATCCGACCACGCGCATCGACGTCGTCAAACGGCTCTGCAATGAGTTCATCAAGGGAAACAACCGCGGCTTGAAAGGGCGGCCGGATGATCTCATCGGTCTTGTAACGTTTGGTCGATTCGCCGAAACGGTCGCTCCCCTTGTGCGCATCCACGAGACCCTGACCAAACTCATCGATTCGATTCAGCTGGCGCATCCCCAGTCCGTTGATGCCGGAACGGCGATCGGGGAGGGCATTGCGCTGGCGGCGGCCCGGCTGCGTGACGCGGAGAACGAGCTGGCCAAACGCGAGGAAGGGGAGAGCGATCCCGAGTTCAAGATCAAGAGCAAGGTCATCGTGCTGCTCACTGACGGTGATGAGAATGTCACCACGATCTCGGCGCCGAATGCGGCCAAGCTGTGTGCGGACTGGGGCATCAAGATCTACTCCGTCGGCATCGGCGGCGGTTCGGGGATGATGACGATCCAGACGCCCTTCGGTGAGCGGCAGGTGCCTACGGGTGGCGGCGGATTCAACGAGCAGTTGCTCAATCGCATCGCGGAGATGACGGGCGGCGCCTATCGCAGCGCGAGCAACGAAGCGACACTTGATGACATTTACAAGGAGATTGACCGGCTCGAAAAGACCGAGATTCACTCGAAGGAATACACGTCGTACGAGGAGCAGTTTGTGCCGTGGGCTCTTGCTGCGGCTTCGCTGCTGGCGATTGAGTTGTTGCTGAATTCGACGTTGCTGCGGAGGGTGCCGTGATGCATCTGGGCGATCCGCGCTGGCTCGTGGCGTTGTGGGTGCTGCCGGTGGCGGCGGTGGTGATGGTGTACGCGCTGGTGCGGCGGGCGGCACTGCTGCGCCGTCTGGCGGATGCGAAGTTGCTGCCTGAGCTGGCGGCGTCGGCGAGTCGGATTCGGCCGATCCTCAAGTCAATCCTGCTGCTGGGGGCGCTGGGGCTGGTGACATTTGGCCTGGCTCGGCCGCAGTGGAACGCGCAGCCGCAGAAAATCAAGAAGTTCGGGCGGGATGTGTGCTTCGTGATCGACGTGTCGCGCAGCATGCTGGCCGAGGATCTCGCGCCGAATCGACTCGAGCGGACGAAGATCTGGGTGCGCGATGCGCTGACCAGTGTCAAGGGCGATCGCGTGGCCATCGTCGCGTTTGCGGGCTCGGCGGTGGTCAAGTGCCCGCTGACGCACGACTACGGCTTTGCTCGCATGGCGCTGGATGATCTCTCGCCCGACAGCGTGGTGCGCGGCGGGACACTGATCGGTGACGCGATCCGCCTGGCCACGCGCGAAGTCTTCGACACGAAAGAGGCGAGCCACAAGGACATCATCCTGATTACCGACGGCGAGGACATGGAGAGTTTTCCCGTTGAGGCGGCCAAGGCGGCGGGCGATGCGGGCATTCGCATCATTGCCATCGGCATCGGTGATGAAACTGCGGGGACGCGGATTCCCATTACCGATGAATACGGCCGGCAGACGTACGTGATGTACGAAGGCAAGCCGGTCATGACGCGGCTTGACGCCAAGACGCTGCGCGAGATGGCGCTGGCCAGCAGGGACGGACAGTATCTCAATGTGTCCACGGGAACCATTGAGCTTGACAAGGTGTACGAACATCTGATACAGCAGGCGCAGCAGCGCGAGATGACGAGCGAAGAGACGCTGCGCTACGAAGAGAAGTTTCAGATCTTCCTTGGTCTGGGACTGACGCTGCTTGTGATGGAAGGACTGATCAGTGGTCGCAAACGCACGACAAGTTGATGCGAAGCCAGGCGTGGCGGTGTGGCTGGCCGCGGCGCTCGTGCTGGCCGGCACGGCGCTGGGGCAGCCCGATGCGCGCGATCTGGTGCAGCAGGGTAATGAGAAGTACCAGGCTGGTGAACTCAAGGAAGCTGCGGCGCTCTATGACGAAGCGATGAAGCAGGACGATGCGCCGGTGCAGGCGACGTTCAACAAGGCCGTGGCGCTGTCGGAGCTTGGCAGCGCTGATGATGCGATGGATCTGTTCCGGCAGGTCGAGGCGACGCGCAATTGCCCCAAGGAACTGGCCGACGCGGCACATTACAACATCGGGCGATTGCTGCTCGATCAGGCGCGTGAGCAGGTTCCCAAGGATCCGAAAGCGGCGATCTCGACGCTCGATCGTGCGGAAGGGGCGTTTCGAGATGTGGTGAAGCGCAATCCCCGGGACATCGATGCGGCGCGCAACCTCGAATACGCACGACTTGCCCGGCGGCAGATCCAGCAGGCGCTGGACCAAATGGCGCAGATGCAGCAGCAGCGGCAGGATGCGGCCCAGCAGGCTGATCAATTGGCTCAGCAGCAGCAGCAGGCGGCAGATCAGACCAAACAGCAGCAGCAGGATCGGCAGCAACAGAATTCGCAACAGAACCAGAACCAGCAATCGCAGCAGAACGATTCACAGCAACAGAATCAGCAGAGCCAGCCGCAACAACAGGACCAGGCACAGACTGAGAGTCAGCAGCAACAAGAGCAAAACGACCAACAACAGAGCGAACAGCAACAGAGTGAGCAGCAACAGTCGCAGGCCAGCGAGCAGGAACAGGAGACGCCCACGCGCGAGCAGCTCGAGAGGATGCAGTCACAACTCAACGAGTTGACCAAGCAGCTGCAGGAGCAGGTCAAGCAGATGCTCAACCAGCAGGACCAGTCGCCCGAGCAGGGGCAGCAGCAGGGCGAGCAGCAGCCGCAATCGCAGGGCCAGCCTCAGCTGCAAGGTCAGCAACAGAACCAGCCGCCGCCGCAGTCACAGCAGAACGAACCGCCGCAGCAGAGCGGTCAACAACCCTCGGGCGATCAGGCGCAGCAGCAGCCCCTGCCCGATATGCCCCAGCCCGACGATTCTGTCAACCGCGAGTCGCTTGAGAAGGCGCAGGAATCGCTGGACAAGGCGCGGGAAGAGCAGGACAGGGCCTCCGAGTCGTTGCAGCAGGACGAACTGGAGCAGGCGCAGCAGCACCAGCAGCAGGCGGCCCAGCACCTGCGCGATGCGGCCGAGGCGCTTCGACCCGATCAGCCTCAGCAGTCGCAAGACCAGCAAGGCAATCAGCAGCAACAACAGCAGAACCAGCCGCAGCAACAACAGCAGCAACAGCAGAACCAGCCGCAGCAACAACAGCCGAATCAGCAGCAGCCGCAACAGGGACAGCAGGGCGATGAACAGCAGTCGGGCCAGGATGTGAATCCGACGGACCAGTTCGTCGAGCAGTTATTCGATCGCGAGCGGCAGACGCGGGAGATCCGCGACCGGGCCGAGCGGGCGCGGATTCGCCAGTTGCAGCCGGTGGAAAAGGACTGGTGATGATGCAGAGCCATGACATGTGTCGACGAATCAGGTGCGAGTTCGTGATGGCGATGCTGCTTGTGCTTGGCGTCCTTGCCGGCGCCAGTTTCGCACAGCGAGACATCGAGGTGCAGGCCGGCGTGTCGGACCGGAGCATCTACGTTGGTCAGCCGGTCACTTTTCAGGTTCGTGTCAACGGGTCGCAGTCGCCGGCCGAGCCGGTCTGGCCCAAGCTCGAGGGCGTCGATGTGCAACCGCAGGGCGGGCAGAATACGACGCAGTCGTCGATCACGATCATCAACGGGCGGCGCGAGGAACACCGCTTCGAGGGTTACATCTTCAACTACCAGGTTGTGTTTCAGAGACCGGGTCTGCAGACGATTCCGGCGCTGACGGTGGTGGTTGATGGGAAGGAGTACCGAACCGGCTCCGTTACCGTGAATGTCCGCGAGCCGCAGAGTCGATCTGACGTGCGTCTGCGCATCGAGGTGAACAACACGTCGCCATATGTTGGCGAAGCCGTCGAACTGCGCGCGACGCTGTACCTGCGATCAACCGTGCAGAACGTCTCGGTGAGCCTGCCCAGGCTTGACGGGCGTTTTGAGACCTACGACGTACCGGGGGCGGATGTTCGCAACGGCCGACAGGCGCCGGTGGAGTTTCTTGGCAGCCGGGTGCAGGGCGAGCGCGGCCAGGCGACGCTTGACGGGCAACAGTTCGATACGTTCACCGTGCGCAAACTGATCGTTCCGCTTGTCGAGGGGCAGCAGCAACTCGGTCCGGCGACGTTGAGTTGTCAGGTGGTGATTCGGCAGTCGCGTTCGTTCTTCGACGATGACCAGGTCGAGCGGGCGTCCGTGCCGTCCAACGCGATTCAACTCGACGTCAAGACGCTGCCCGAAGAAGGCAAGCCGGCCAACTTCACGGGTTTGATCGGGCGCTACACCGTCTCGGCGGCTGCCTCGGCGGCGGATGTCTACGTTGGCGATCCGATCACGCTGACCATTCGTGTGGGTTCCAGCGGTGCCGTGCTCCGCGATCCACGCATCGACCTGGCGAACCTGCCGGGCTTTCGCGATCAGTTCCGCGTGACGGAAACGCAATCGGAACCCGAGCGGCGCAACGGGCAACTCGTCTACGAACAGACGATCCGTCCGTTGAAGGACTCGGTGAAGGAGATTCCGCCCATCGAGATTCCCTACTTCGACACCGCGCGCGGCGAGTATGCCGTGGCATCGACGAACGCGATCCCGCTCAACGTGCGACCGACACGGATCGTTACGGCGGGCGATGCCGTGGGCGCATCGCCGGACGGGCCGATGGGCACGGATGTTGAGAGCACCAAGGGGGGTATCGAGCACAACTTCAGCGCGGCCGAATCGCTGATCGATCAACGATTCGTCCTCGGCGAGGCGCTGGAGTCCCCGATCTGGATTGCGGCGCTAGGCGGGCCGCCTGTGTTGTACTTCGGTGCAGCGTTCATGCTCATGTGGCGCAAGCGGGGCAAGGCCGATGAAACCGGACGGCGGCAGCGCCGGGCGATGGCGGTGGCGAAACGGTCGCTGGGCGAGACCATCGCGGGCGAGTCGCCACCCGATCGCGTGGGCCGCGTGGTGCGGCAGTACATGGCGGATCGATTCGATCGACCTGCGGCAGGGATGACCACGGCCGACTGCGTGGAGTTGCTCGAACCCATCGACACTTCGCTGGCCAAGCGCCTGGATCAGATCCTGCACCAGTGCGATGCGGCGCGATACGGCGGGGCCGGTGCGGCACCCGGCGGTGATCTCCAGGCGAAGGCGCAAGCACTGCTGGCTGAGATTGACAAAGCGGCGGCCCGCAGAGAGGCGGTGGCGGCATGAAAACACCACTGTCGATCATGATTGCGATTGTGGTGATGTTGCTGCCCCTTGCGCCCACCTTAGCGCGACAGGATCAGTCAGCGCCGCCGGCGCCGGTCGATGTGAAGGCTCTCTTTGACGAGGGGCAGGCTGCGTTCGACGAAGGGCTGGCGAAGCGCGAGGATGATTCAGCGGAGGCGGCCAAGGCCTTTGAACGAGCGGCGTCGATCTGGCAGGGTCTCGTTGATGAGCAGGACATTCACAACGGCGCGCTGCTGTACAACATCGGCAACGCGCATCAACTGGCGGGCCAACTCGGCCCGGCGATCCTGGCGTACCGCAAGGCGGAGCTGTACATCGGCGGCGAGCAACATCTTGTATCCAACCTGCAGCAGGCGCGACGGAAAGTGATGACGCACATCGAGACCGAGCCGGGCGCGATGCTCGAGCGCACGCTGCTGTTCTGGCATGACGACTGGTCAACGCGCACGCGTCTGATGTTGCTGACGCTGCTGTCGGGCATCGCGTGGCTGTGGGGACTGGCTCGTTTGAATGCGCGCTTCGCTGCCTGGCCACGCTGGCCCGGCTGGGCGGCGGGCGCGCTCGCTCTGGCCCTTGTTGCATCGCTGACGGTCGAGCAAGTGAATGCCGGCAAGCATGTCAATGGCGTGGTGATGCAGGAGACGACAGGGCGCAAGGGTCCGTCGGAAGCGGGTTATGAACCGAGTTTTACCGAGCCGCTGGCCGAGGGCGTCGAGTTTACCGTTGCTGAAGATCGTCAGGACTGGCTGCTGGCGCGACTGGCCGACGGGCGCGAAACGTGGTTGCCGCGCGATGCCGTCGGATTGGTGAACTAGTCGAGTGACGAATGTGCGGGGAGGAAAGCGCGATGAGCAATGCAGCCGCGGCGCCGGAGACGAAGGGTGTCAGCGTGGAACTGCTCGCGACGGTCGATCTTGGCCCTGAGATCGAAGGTATGGCGGGGCGTCAACTTCGAATGCGCAAGGTGACCATCGCGCCCGGTGGCGTGTTCGGCCCTGTGCACGATCACAAGGACCGGCCGGGCGCCGTGTACATCCTGCAAGGGACGATCACCGACCACCGCAACGGAATCGCGACCGACTACGGCCCCGGAGTGGGGTGGCCCGAAGATCGGAACACCGTGCACTGGCTCGAGAACCGGGGCACGATTGCCGCAGTAGAGATCTCAGTCGACATTGTCAGGTCTAGCTGAGCACCGGCCTGACCTGGGGCGCGGTACCGGGGCGCCATTGAGCGGTCCGGTCACGCCCGCAGCACTTTGTCCATCTGGGCCTTGATGGTGGCGAGGCGTTTCTCGTCGCCGCCGCCGACCTCGGCGGTGCACCAGCCGGTGTAGCCGATGTCGCGCAGGGCGCTGCGCACGGCGGCCCAGTCGACGTCGCCTTCGCCGATTTCGGCCCAGCCGCCTTTGACGCCCCAGTCCTTCACGTCGCACTTGGTGATGCGCCTGCCGAGCGTGCGGATCCATTGCTCGGGTCTGGCGTACTTGCGATGGTTGCCGATGTCGAAGTAGGAACCGACCCACGGGCTGTTGATGGCGTCGATGTAGGCGGCGAGTTGCTCGGCGCTCTGGTCGTTGCCGCCGTCGTGGTCGTAACAGAATCGATTCCAGACGTTTTCAATGAGGATGTGAATGCCCAGCGCAGCGGCGAGGGGCAGGGCTTTGTGGATCTGTTCGATGGAGCGATCCCAGCACTGCTGCTGGTTTTCGTTTTCCTTGTTGCCGGCGACACCGGGGACAAGCAGCACCGCGCAGCCGCCGTAGGCTTTGCTGTCGCGAATGGCCGTCTCGAGACCCTGCCGACCTTTCTCGCGCACGCCGGGGTCAGGGTCGGAGAGGCGCACGTTCCAATGGATCGAGTCAACCACACCATGCACGGGCAGGCCGGTCGCTTCGCTGGCGGCTCGAATCTCCTTGATGTCGGGCCCTCCCGGGCTGTCGAGTTCGACGCCGTCGAATCCGATGGACTGGAGGATGCGGAACTTCTCGATGATGGGCGCATCGATGTTGATCATGCCCCACTTGACGGCGAAGCGCAGTTGCAGCGGTTCGTCGCTCTTGTAGAGTCGCGAAGTGGCGGTCGATGCCTGCACCATCGACGATGAGGACGTTGACGTTGTGGCGAGCAGCGGGCGTGTCGCGCTCGCGGCGACGGCAGCGCCACCGATGGCCAGAGCTTGACGGCGGGAAATCGAGTTTTGCTGGTTCATGCGAATTCGTAGCGTGGAGCGCTACGCCCCCAGAATCATGTTGATGCGGTCGAGCACGGCTTCGTGGAATTCGATGTCGGCGGCGCCGATGTTCTCGAGGAGCTGCTCAGGTCTGCTGGCGCCGACGATGCAGCTGCTCAGTTCCTCGCGGCGCAGACACCACGCCAGCGCGAGTTGAGATGCGGTGCAGCCCATGCCCTCGGCGACCTTGGCGAGGTCGGCGGCTTTGCGGAGATTCTCGTCGGTCATGCGCGGGCGCATCCACTGACCCTGCTTTTCGTCGGCGGCGCGCGTGCCGCTGGCGGGCTGCTGGCCGGGCTTGTACTTGCCGGTCAGAATGCCCTGAGCGAGCGGGCTGAAGACGACGACGCCGAGGCCGAGTGACGCGCAGGTTTCGAGGATGTTCTTCTCGACGCCGCGCTCGAGCATGTTGTAAACCGGCTGGTTCGATGCGGGACGGTGCCAGTTGTGTTCATCGCAGATCGAGACGGCTTCGCGGATCTGATCGCTCGTCCACTCGCTCACGCCCCAGTAGAGCACCTTGCCCTGGTTGATGAGGTCGTTCATGGCCCGGCAGGTTTCGTGGAGCGGCGCGTTCTGGTCGTACCGGTGGCACTGGTAGAGGTCGATGTAGTCGGTGCGCAGTTCAGATAGCGAGCGGTGGCACTGTTCGAAGATGTGCTTGCGCGACAGGCCGCGATCGTTGACGCCGGGGAAGGGGTTGTCGCCGTAGGGGAAGAAGACCTTGGTGGCGAGGACGTAGGTGTCGCGGCGGAAGGCGGCCAGCGAAGCGCCGACCACGGCTTCGGCCTCGCCGTTGCCGTAGACGTTGGCGGTGTCGAAGAAGTTGACGCCGTTCTCGTAGGCGGTGCGGTGCAGTCGGGCTGCGAGTTCGGCGCCCTGCTTTCGAACGGTGAGCCACGAGCCGAAGCTGATCGTGGACACCTGCACACCCCATTGGCCCAGCCGGCGATACTTCATCCATTCCTCCCATCCATGTGGCGTTTTTGCGTTCGGCGATCGGTCAATGGCGATTCTATCGTCTCAGCAGTGGACCGGTCGGCCTCCCAGGATGAATCGTTGGAACCCCGCACGCTGATCAGAGCTTATGCGATGGGGTACTTCCCCATGGCTGAGCCGGAGACGGGGGAGGTGCACTGGTACAGCCCCGATCCGCGCGGGCACCTGCCGCTGGGCGATTTTCGAGTGTCCGATTCGCTGGCAAAGACGGTGCGGCGAGGCGTGTTTGAGGTGCGGGCGGATACGGTCTTTGAGGAGGTCATGCGGCAGTGTGCGATGCCGCGGCCGGGGCAGCCGGAGACGTGGATCAGTGAGGCCATTATCGCGGCGTACACGGAATTGCATCGACGCGGATGGGCGCACAGCGTTGAAGCGTGGCGCGGTGGGCAGCTGGTCGGCGGGTTGTACGGCGTGTCCATCCACGGCGCGTTCTTTGGTGAGTCGATGTTCAGCCGCCCGGAGATTGGCGGTACCGATTCAAGCAAGGTGTGTCTTGTGGCGCTTATTGAGCATCTGCGCACGCGCGGGTACTCGCTGCTGGATACGCAATTCGTCAATGCGCATCTCGAGCAGTTCGGCTGCGTGGTGATCGCGCGCGAGGCGTACCTGCAGCGGCTGGACGAGGCGCTGCGAAAGACGGAGGTGTCCTGGGGTCGTCTTTGAACGCTCAGGCCGCGATGCGCTCGTGCTGCGGCTTGACGTAGGTGTGGATGATCGGGTCGTCAGACTCCGTCGCGGGCATGTCGGCGGCGGCATTGAACTGCACGGCGATGGCCTGGCTGAATCGATCGATGGCCGAGACGCGCACCACGCGGCAGGGGACGGAGTCTTCGAGCGCCAGCATGCGCTGCATCTCTTCGCCCGCGTCGATGATGACGTCGAGACGATCGCCGCTCATGACCGGCATCGACCGCTGAACCTTGAGCAGTGCACCGCTTGCGGAGACGTTGCAGGTCTCGGCGGGGTGGTAGCGTTGAGCGCGCGGGTCGAACACCTTGGCCGCGTGGGCGGCTTCGATGCGTGGACTCATGCGGCGATCCTGGCCCGTCTTGACTTGAGATTCCATGACCCAGCCCTCGTTGGAGGCGGTTCGGAGACTCTTGTGGCTATCGGATGGTCGTCGGGGCGACTTGCGTCCGAATACGGGGCCGGGCCGAGAAAATGTGGAAAAGGGGTGGCGTTCCCGAGATTTGGCCGCGACGCATGCGTCGCGGCCATGCACGTGGATCCTCATCCCCTCCGTCGCCGCTCAACGAACTCGGTCATGCCTTGTCCGGCTCGGTCATCGACTTGGCGTCGAGCAGTTTGTCGAGTGTCTTGTCATCAACGAGGTTGTGGGTTTTGCAATACTCGCGGATGGTCACGCCCTCGGCAAACGCGGCCTTGGCGGCCTTGGCGGCGTTGTCGTAGCCGATGACGGGGGCGAGCTTGGTGCAGAGCATGAGCGACTTTTCGACGAAGCCGGTCGCGATCTTCTCGTTGACCTGCAGGTCGATGACGAGTTTGTCGGTGAAGGCGTTGGAGACGTTGGCCAGCAGGTGAATGCTCGACTGGAGGTTGTCGGCCATCATGGGCATGGCGACGTTGAGTTCGAAGAGCGAGCCGACCCCGCCCAGGCCGCCGATGGTGACCGCGGCATCGTTGCCGACGACCTGGCAGGCGACCTGCATGACGGACTCGCACATGACGGGGTTGACCTTGCCGGGCATGATGGATGAGCCGGGCTGGGTGGCGGGCAGGGCCAGTTCGAAGAGGCCGCAGCGCGGCCCTGAGCCGAGCCAGCGGATGTCGTTGGCGATCTTGCTCAAGGAGACGGCGATGGTCTTCAGTTCGCCGGAGGCTTCGACGACGCAGTCGCGCGTGGCCTGGGCTTCGAAGTGGTTGGCGGCTTCGGCGAACTTGACGCCCGTGGCCTTGCTCAGGCCAGCGGCGACCATCGAGCCAAACTTGGGATGCGTGTTGATGCCGGTGCCGACGGCGGTACCGCCGAGCGGGAGGTTCTCGGCTAAACGCTGCATGGCGCGCTTGGCGCGGGTCACGCAATATTCAGCGGCGGCGGCGTAACCCGAGAATTCCTGGCCGAGCCGAATTGGCGTGGCGTCCATGAGATGCGTGCGGCCGACCTTGACGATCTTGTCCCACGCTTTGGCTTTCTTCTTGAGTTCCTTGGCGAGGCGGGTGAGGGCCGGGATGAGATCGCGATCAATCGACACCGCTGCGGCGACCTGCATGGCGGTCGGGAAGGTGTCGTTGCTCGACTGTCCCATGTTGACATGGTCGTTGGGGTGCACGGCGTTCTTGTGCGTGCGCGAGCCGATGGGTTGCTTGGCGGCGATGCAGGTGAGGTTGCCGATCACCTCGTTGACGTTCATGTTCGTGCTCGTGCCCGAACCAGTCTGGAAGATGTCGATGGGGAACTCGCGGTCGTGCTTGCCCTGGGCGATGGCTTCGGCGGCCTTGATGATCGCCTTGGCGCGCGGCTCATCGAGCTTCTTGAGCGTCACGTTGGCTTCGGCGCAGGCTTTCTTGAGCAGGCCGAACGCGTGAATGACCTCGGCCGGCACGGGGCGATGTGAGATCGGGAAATTTTCTACCGCGCGCTGCGTGGTGGCGCCGTAGAGCGCTTCAGCCGGCACGGTCATTTCACCCATCGAGTCTTTTTCAACGCGCGTGGCAGTCATGATTCATCCTTCCCGAAGGAGTGGCCGCGGACATCTGTACCCAAAGGTAAGTGTACTGGTCCATCCTGAATCGGACGAAGGTCGAGACATAGGGTGAATGGCTCAATTCGGAGACACCGGCAGCGGCCGGGTAACGCGCGCGGCGTTCAGCCACCTGCTCGGGTCCCCTCCAGGTCGCTCCAGACGCTGGCGCACTGCTGATAGAAGTCGGCGAGCGCATCGGAGATCGACTCGGCTTGCTTGCGAAGCTGAGGATGGGCCTGGACGAACTCGTGCTCGAGCAGATGATCGTCGAAGAAGCACGACGCGACACTGGCGCGATCCATTGCAGCGAAAGCACCCGCAGCGTCTGCGACTGTCTTGTCCTGGCTGGCCATCGTTCCACCTCCTTCGCGGTCAGCGTCGGTTCTTAGAGATCCCCCGGCTCAATGCGGCAGGTGCCGTCGCGGCGGATCGCCTTGGCGACGCTGCGGGCGGCGGCTTCAACGGCCTCGGTCAGCGTCTTGCCGCGCACCATGGAAACGCCGATGGCGGCCATGACCACATCGCCCGCGCCGCTGGTCGAAAGTGGACGATCGACCTCGGCGTCGAAGTGGGCCAGGCGATTGCCGGCCTTGTCGAACACCGTCATGCCCTCGGCACTGCGCGTGATGAGCACGGCCGCGTCGAGCGTGGTGGCGAGGGTCTTGCCGAGTTCATCGGTGGTGGCGCACTCGATGCCGTACTGCTGGGCAAAGAGGCGGGCCTCGCGTTCGTTGGGGGTGAGCAGCGTGGCGCCTTTGAACCAGTCCATCGATTCGGGTTTGGCGTCGACGAGGATGGGCACGCCGTGGTCTTTGGCCGCGGCGAGCAGGCCGCGCGCAACGGTTGGCGTGATCGCGCCCTTACGATAATCGGAGACGAGCAGTACGCCGCAGCGAGGCAGGGTATCGTGCACGGCGGCGATCAACTCCTCGGCCGTCCGGTCGTCGATGGGGGTGGTCTCTTCAACGTCGAGTCGGGCAAGCATGGTTTCCTGATCGCCGGCGACTACGCGGGTCTTCTCAACGGTCGGTCGGCCGTCGTGCAGCCAGTGGGCGTCCATCTCGCAGCGTTGTGTTTCCTCGCGGAGGAACTGGCCGGGTTCGTCGTCGCCGATGACGCCGATGACGCGCACGCCGCCACAGGCCGCACACGAGGCGGCGACGTTCATCATCCCGCCGAAGGTGCGGCGAACGCCGACCCAGTCGAGCACGGCCACCGGCGCTTCGTCGGAGATGCCGACCGGTTCGGTGCGCAGGTACGCATCGACCATGGCGTCGCCGACGAGCAGGATGTCGCGCGGCCTGGTCACGATCACATCTCCGAAGCCGAGGGGTGCAGGCGGCCCTGCGAATCGAGGCGGCTGTCGAGCATGTCGCACAGCACGTGGATGATGAACAGGTGCGCCTCCTGGATGCGGGCCGTGCTCTCGGAAGGCACGATGATGGCGACATCGGCCAGTTCGGCCATGGCGCCGCCGTCGCGGCCGGTGAAGGCGATGATCCGCGCGCCGCGATCTCGGGCCCGTTCCATCGCGCGAATGACGTTGGGTGAGCGGCCGCTGGTGGACAGGCCGATGACGACGTCCCCCTCGCGGCAGAAGGTTTCGATCTGCCGGGCGAAGACGTCCTCGTAGCCGTAGTCGTTGGCGAGGCAGGTGGTCAGCGAGTCGTTGGCGCTGAGGGAGATGCTCGGCAGGCCGGGCCGGTTGTGTTTGAAGCGGCCGGTGAGTTCGCCGACGAGGTGATTCGCCTCGGCCGCGCTGCCGCCGTTGCCGAAGACCAGCGCCTGCCTGCCGTCGTTGTACGCCTCCATGAGCAGGCGCGCAGCGCGATCGATGACGGGCAGGTGCTCGTCGCGGATGCGCGTGAAGACCTCGATGCCGTCGGCGACATGGGTCTCGATCTCGCGATAGCCAAGCCGAAGGAGTGATTCGAGATCGAGGCGCTTGGGGCCCGGCTGGGAGGCGACAAGGCTGGCGCCGCTGCACGCGAGGATGGCCGATTCCCTGGGGCTTGCGCCAATGGCGGTGAGCGCCGCGTAGACGCCGGAGACGACGTAGCCGATGCCGCGCCGATCGACCATGGCGTGCGCGGGGACGGTCAGCGGATGAACCTCGGGCTTGCCTGCGTCGGCGTCTTCGCCTCGACAGGCGATGACCGCGCCCTGCCGGCCGAGGGTGAGCAGGACCTTGGGCGCGACTGCGGCGCACAGGCGGCGGAGGCGGTCGATGTGGCCGTCGGTTTCGTTCAGTTTGCAGGCGGCGGCGATCTGGCGCGATTCGCGCTCGTTGACGATGAGGTGGTCCGCCTGATCGGCCTGTGGATGCACGGAGGCGCCGGCGGCATCGTACACGAGCGGCACGCCCTGCGAGCGGCACCACTGCGCGATGGTCTGGAGATCGTCCGGCGACAGTGTGGCCGGTTCGCCGGCAACGACGCAGACGCAATCGAAGGCGGCGCGGACGTCTTCGCCGCCGGTCAGTCGGTTGAGAACCTTGCGCAAATTGGTGGTGGTTTGAGGCCCCCAGCCGCGGCGGACCTGGAGCAGTTGCCGCCCCTGCGCGAGGTAGCGGAAGAGTTCGGGTGTGCGGCAATCGGGGTCGTCGCAGCCTTCGAGCAAGATGACCTTCGACTCCGCCAGAGTGCGGCGCAGGGCCATGCCCGGCTCGGCCTTGCCGACGACTGACAGCAAGGTGGTCTGGGCGCCGAGGTTCGCGGCGGTTGCGGCGGTCAAGGCGGCCCCGCCGGGGTGCACGGTGGCGTGCTCGATGCGGTAGACGGGCATCGGGTAGTCCGGCGCGAGCCGATTGACGGCGCAGTGCACATCGCGCTCCGCGACCGCCGGGCCGATGACAAGCACCCGGGCGGAGGCAAGGCGATCGACGTAGTCAAGAAACCGGTCCCGCCGAATCATCGCCAATGGTAGGGGCGGGAAGGGTTTGCGGGGCGGGCAGCGAGGGTCTGCATCCCCGCTGTCTCTTTCCCGTCATTCAAACGTATGAAAGATCGCATTGCTCTCGTTGCACAGGTCGCGCTCAAGGGCTTGGAGTACGACGGTGACGCCACGGGCGGCTCCGGGGACAAAGACGTTGAGGGATGCTTCGCCGTTGCCGTCGGCGACGGCGCTGCCGATGACAACCGGTCGCTGGAGGAAGAGAACGACCTCAGGGCAGCCGGGGACGGGAGTCTGGCCGTCGCGCAGGGCGTACGCGAAGTAGACGCGCTGGCCGGGCGTGGCGCCGTAGACGCTGAGGGTGTTGGTCGTGCCGGCGCGGCCGGGCGTCGGGGCGCGCTCGACGAGCACCCCTTGCCCATCCATCTGCACAGCCCACCAGAAGTTGGCCGGGGGATTGCCGCTGAAGTAGTAGAGACCGCCGGGAGGATTCTGCGAGAAGATGTCTTCGCTGGTGCCGACGACTGGCGGGTCGCAGAGCACGGCGTAGGTGCTCGCGCTGCTGAACGAGACGCCCATCCAGATGTTCTGGGGCACGGGCAGCGGCTCGGGTGGATCGAAACGCACGCCGATGAGCGAGATGGCCCTACGGGGCAGGTCGGGGATGACATAGGTCGCGAGCAGGTTGGCGCCGTTGCCGGGGTAAATGGAGTTGGCGGGATCATTGTCATACACGGTCACCGTGGCCGTGATGGTGCCACCGCCAGAGAAGCCGTGGTAGTAGGCAAAGTGGAGCGAAACGATATTGCCGGCCCGGTCCATGTGCAGGTCGTCAGCCATCTCGACGTTGGCCTGGCCGGGCTGGTAGGTGCGGAGATTGAAGTTGACCGAGTTGTCGTAGACGGTGATGCCGTAGGCGGGTGATTCGCCGCCGAGATGCAGTTGCGGCGCAGCGACGGGTTCGATGATGTGGACACGGTCCGGCGGGATGATGGTTTGGGCGTGTGCGGCGTGGGTGACCAGAGCAAGTGTGCCGATCAGTGCGAGTCGAGTGTTCATCGTTGGCCCTTCCTTGCAACCTTGGATTTGGCACCGTGGTGGGGATGCCGGTGGCGCGATGTGCTCCATTAGCGTACTCGATGGTCTGCCCGGCTGGCGCGAAAACCTGCACCTGGGGAGAAAAAACACTGTGGGTGATGCAAGGGGCGGCCGCCGCCACTGGATCGCTGCCCAGATCGTCCATTGAATGCCGAAGAGAATTGCACGCCATTGCAAGCCACGGAGGGCTTGATTCATGACTTCACTGTTTGCACCCGCCCCGATTGATCCCGACATGCCATCCAAGAAGAACAAGAAGCCGCCGCAGCTGCGTCTGGCGAAGGAATCCGCCGCCGAGGACACCGACCACAGCGCGGACGCCAAGGCGGAAACTTCGCGCGGCAAGGGTAAGACCCGGACGCGAGCCACGGCCGAGTCGATGGCGAGCAAGCAGCGGGAGATCTCAGTTTCCGAGTTCTTCGCCAAGAACCGCCACCTGCTCGGCTTCGACAATCCGCGCAAGGCGCTGCTGACGACGGTCAAAGAGGCGGTGGACAACTCGCTCGATGCGTGCGAAGAGGCGGGCATCCTGCCGGACATCCACGTCGAGCTGCTGCAGACCGATGAGAGCCGCTTCAAGGTGACGATCCGCGACAATGGGCCGGGGATCGTGCGCAAGCAGATCGACAACATCTTCGGCAAGCTGCTGTACGGCTCGAAGTTCCACCGGCTCAAGATGAGCCGCGGCCAGCAGGGCATCGGCATCTCGGCAGCCGGCATGTACGGCCTGATGACGACGGGCAAGCCGGTCCTCATCATCAGTAAAACGAAGAAGAACAAACCGGCGCATGAAGTTCTGCTCAAGATGGATACGAGCAAGAACAAGGCCGACGTCGTCAGTGAGACCGAACACCCTGAAGACGACACGTTGTTCGCCGACGGCCACGGCACGCAGGTGACGATCGAACTCGAAGGCAAGTACCTCAAGGGACGCCAGAGCATCGATGAGTATCTCGAGCAGACGGCGATCGCCAACCCGCACGCGCGGATTACGTATGTGCCGCCGACGAACGAGCGCGTTGAGTACGCGCGCACGGTTGACGAACTGCCTCCTGAGACGGAAGAGATCAAGCCGCACCCCAAGGGCATCGAGCTGGGCACATTGATCCAGATGCTCGAGCGCACGGAGACGACGCAACTGGGCGCGTTCTTCAAGAAGGAGTTCTGCCGGGTCGGGCCGAGCGTGGCCAAGGAGATCTGCGCCAAGGCAAAGCTGACGGACCGCACGTGGATCAAGCAGGTCGGTCACAACGACGCCGAGCGACTCTACAAGGCGATTCAGGATGTGAAGATCATGGCCCCGCCGACGAGTTGCGTGCAGCCGATCGGCACGCGCACGCTGCTGGCGGGACTGCTCAAGGAAGTGAAGGCGGAGTTCTACTCGGCGAGCACGCGGCCGGCGGCGGTGTATCGCGGCCGGCCGTTCGTGATCGAAGCGGCGCTGGCGTATGGCGGTGATCTGTCGGGCGAAGACCAAGCGCGGGTGATTCGCTTCGCCAATCGGGTGCCGCTGCTCTATCAGCAGTCGTCGTGTTCGGCGTTCAAGGCGGCGGTCGAGACGAACTGGCGCAACTACGGCATGACGCAGCCTCGCAACTCGCTGCCGGTGGGTCCGCTGGTGGTGATGATCCACATGGCTTCGGTGTGGGTGCCCTTCACGAGCGAGAGCAAAGAGGCGATCGCGGATTACGACGAGATCCGCAAGGAGATGCGCCTGGCGCTGCAGGAGTGCGGCCGCAAGTTGCAGACCTATTTGAACCGCCGGCGCAAGATGCGACGTGAGGGCGAACGCCGCGGCGCGTTTCTGCGCTACATCGGCGAGATCAGCAAGGCGTGCGAGTCGATCACGGGCACCGACGGCAAGGCGCTCTACGACGCGCTGATGAAGCAGGCCCAGCGCCGCACGGCGGAGGCGGATTACGTGCTCGACGACTCGGGCAACGTCGTCGATGACGGCGGGCGGCTGGCGGACGATGATGGCGTGATCATCTGCGAAGAGCGGCGGGCGGCGATCAACCTCGCCGGCGAGGATGGCGAGGGCGGAGACGATCTCTTCGGCGATGGCAACGGCGACGCCGTGCCCGTCAAGCGCGTGCGCAAGAAGTCGAAGAAGCCGGGCAAGCGGAAGTAGGTGCAGCGGGACCAGACTGAAGCGCGAGCGAGGAAGACGCTGGTGTTCGGGCCAGAGCGGTTCGTCCTTGCCGGCGCGTCGGGCTGGTAGCGGCGCGGGTGGCGTCGCTTTCCAATGGTTGCCCGCACTACAATCGGCACCTTGATCGACCAGCACCTGCACGCGATCGACTGGTCCATTCTCATCGCCTACATGCTGGGCATGATGGCCATTGGCGGGTTCCTGGTCACGCGCATTTCAGGCTTCAAGCAGTATTTCCTGGCCGACGGCGCGCTGACCACGCCGCTGCTCGTGTGCACGCTGGTGAGCACGTACTACGAACTGGACGTGACCTTTGCGGTGAGCGAGCAGGGATACTACTACGGCCTGGTGTCGTGGTTCTGGCTGAGCCGACCGTATTACATTGCGATCATCATCGGCGCGCTGCTGCTGGCGCCCCGGCTCAAGAAGTTCGACTGCATCACGCTGCCTGACCTGCTCGAGCAGCGCTACGGCAAACCGACTCGCATTGCAGGGGCCGCGGCGTGTTTTGTCTACAGCCTGCCCATCACGGCGCTGGCGGGCATGACGATCATGTTCGACATGCTGGGGTGGAAGAAGGGCGATGCCCTGCTTATTTCCATGGGGATCTGCGCTGCGTACACGGCCATGGGCGGACTGTGGGCCGATGCCATCTCCGACACCATCCAGTTCGTACTCATGTGCGTGGCACTGGCGATTGCGATCCCGATCGCGCTCAACTGGATCGGCGGATTCGAGTCATTCAGCGTCCTGCCGGCCGAGCACATGACGGCGACGGGGGGCTTGCGCTGGGGGATCATCCTCGCGTGGTCGGTGGGGGCGCTGACGGTCTTTGTCGAGCCGGCCTTCTACCAGCGCATCTTTGCGGCCAAGGACTCCAAGTCGGTCATCTACGCGATGCTCATCGGCATCCTGCTCTGGGCGGCGTATGACTGGGGCGTAACGATCGTGGGCATGATCGCCCGCGTGGCGGTGGAGAAGGGGCTGCTCACCGGTGATATGGAAGGCAAGCACGCCCTGATGGCGGTCTGCATGCAGACGCTGCCGATCGGTTTGCGCGGCTTGTTCCTTGGCGGCGTGCTGGCTGCGGCGATGTCAAGCACCGACACCTACTCACTGCTCGCCAGCGGCAATCTGGTCTATGACATCTACCGGCCGCTGCGCAAGAAACCCATGTCTGACAAGGAACTCATCCTTCTCACGCGAATCGGCATTTTCGCGGTGCTGCTTTTTGCATCGTGGATGTCGCTCATGTTTCACCGCATCACGGATGCGTGGGTGTTCATGAGCGGGGCGTTGGCGTCGGTTGTGCTGGTGCCGGCCCTGGGTGCGATCTTCGGCAAGCCGCCAAAGCTCGCGGGCTGGAGCAGCGCGTGCGCCGGTCTCGTGGTCTACGCGGCGTATCACATCGTGGTGGCGATGTACGGCGAGTTTGATGAAGAGTACGAATCAATGGTGCTTCGCATCGGCGCCTTCGAAGCTTGGCGCGAGTATGCCGTGCTCTTCGCGCTGCCGGTCTCAGCCATCGGATTCGGTGTTGGTCATGTGCTGGGAAGGAAGCCGACATGATGAACTTCGCGACATGGGCGGCGGTGCTGATCCTCGGACCCGGCGCCACAGCCGTCTTCATCTGGTTTCTCGTGGATCTGAAGCGCATCCTGCCGAAGAGAAAGGACACGGCAGGTGAGTGATCTGGTTCTAGCTGATGGTGGGCCATCATGCAAGTGATGTGCGGGCAATGCGGTGAACCACTCGATTCGAACGATGTGGTCATCGACCACGGGGAGATGGCTTGCCCGCGTTGCGCGGCGGTCATTGATCTAGACGATGTGATTAAGGCCCGTGCCGCGGGCAGGGCTGACACGCCGGCACACTCGTCGCTCGTTGAGTCAAACGCCGCGCCCTCATGGATGCACGTGACCGAAAGCGACGATGGGCTCAAGGTTCGTTGGCGCATGTCCGAGCGCGGCGGCAAGATCATATGGGTTCTCTCGCTGCTGGCGCTGGGGTTGCTGGCGGGGATCATCTGGCTTCTGGTGGCCGCGTTCACGGCCAGAGGCGACTGGTTCGACAAGGTGATGCCGCTGGTCGTGCTCGCTCCGATTGATCTGGTGCTGGTCTGTCTGGCGATGGGGATGTGGCTCAACTCGACGGTGGTGAGCGCCGACGCCCGGACAGTCTCCGTGCGCATCGGGCCGATACCACTTTACACACGGTTTGTACAGGTTGAGACGGCGCGCATTGCCTACTTCTGGTCGAAGGCGCGGGAGGCGAAGCACGATGACTCGGTCCATCCGCTCTGGTGCGCGACGACGGATGGGGAGTCGCTCAGACTCGTTGAAATCGTCCGGGACAGACCCGGAGCGTACTACCTGAAGGAGCGGCTCAGTCGATACGTCTTGGAGCGGCGCTCGCATGCCGGCCAGTGAGCATTGAGGTGCGATGCAGGTTTGTTGTGATCAATGCGGCGAGCGTTTTGACACCAATGAGGTGGTGATTGAAGGTGGTCGCATCGAGTGCCCGAAGTGCAAAGCGGGAATGCTACTGGACAAGGTCGCCAATCAGGCCGCGAGCCATGGAAATCATTCGTCCGACGTGGCGCTCGCCGCTGCGCTTGATCAGGCTCTTCCCCGCTGGCTGAAAGTGAACGAGGCGGATGGCGGATTGGAGATCCGTTGGCGTTGGAGTCAGTCAAGAGCGAAGTCGCACGTGTTCTATGTTTTGTTCTTCTTTGCAGTCGCCGTGGCCTTCGGCGCTGTGACTGTCGCCGCGTTCCAGCAATCTGCGTCGATCCGTGACCTGGTCGTGCTGCTGCTGCTTGACGCCAACTTCATTATCCTGTTCATGGCGTTTCTGACCGAGCTGTGCAACTCGACGGCGATTCGATTCGACGGTCTGACTCTCACCGTCAGTCGGGGCCCACTTCCCGGCTGGGGACGAGCGTTGCGAGTGGACGCATCCCGGATCGAGAATCTCACCCTTGAGCGGCGAGGGAATACGGCGCGCTACGAGTACAGCGTCATCTGCCACACGATTGAGGGCGAGCAAGTTGTTCTGGACGACTCGATTCGTGATCGCGCAGTGGCCAGATTTGTCCGCCGTCGGCTCCTTGAGGCTATTGGTGGCTGACTCCACAGCCAGATGCGAGTCTTGACGCACCGTATGCGGGGGTATCATTGGGAGCGAACATGAATCTGATCCTGCAACAACATCGTGGCGAACTAGGGGATCTGTGCCTCAGATTTGGCGTGCGCCGACTCGAAGCATTCGGTTCGGCCACGGGAGGCGACTTCGACCAACAACGGAGTGATCTCGATTTTCTCGTCGAGTTTCATCCCTGCGAGCCGCGGGCGCACTACGAAAACTACTTCGGATTACTCGAAGCGCTCGTGGACCTGTTTGGGCGTCCGATCGATCTGATCGAGCCCCAGACGATTCGCAATCCCATCGTGCGCCGCCGGGCGGAAGAGAGCCGGATGTTGCTCTATGCCGCATGATCCAGAGAAGTACCTCGAAGATGCGCTGGACTCATGCGACTTTCTGGCGGGGCATGTCGCAGGCCGAAGCATCGATGACTATCGAAACGACCGAGCATTTCGATCAGCTTCCGAACGGGAGCTGCAGATCATCGGTGAAGCGGTGTTTCAATTGTCAAAGCGGGCGCCGGAGATGCTTGCACAAATCTCGGAAAACGAACGGATCATCGCCTTCCGACACATCCTCGTGCACGGCTACTATGCGCTGGATCCGGCCATCGTCTGGTTTGTACTAACAGAAAAAGTGCCGGAACTCGCGATTCAACTACGAGTATTGCTCGGGCGCGATTTGCCGTAGATTTCCCACCGCACACACGGAGGTGTACAAGAATGGCCAAAGTCAAGACAACCGGTGTACGGACGACGGGCGCCAAGAAGCCGCGCACCCGCAAGGATGGATCTGGCCGCTCGGACGCCGCCAAGGCGACGGCGACGCTCAAGCGGATTGATACGGTGGCGCAAGCCGTTGTGAAGACTTCGATGGCCGGGCGTGATCCGTTCGTCGACATCCCCACGCGCAGTCTGTCGAACACGAGCTACAACAAGACCAAGCGCATCCTCGAGATGGGCAGCGCCAGCCAGCGGCGGAACCTCTTCAACCTCGGCCAGGCCAAGAAGTTCATGCAGACCATGCTGCTGGCCAAGGGGTGCAAGGACCTCATCGAGCGCGGAAAGACGGCGAGCCTCCGCGGTATGTTCTACGCCGGCCTGCACACCATTGAGGGCACCAAGGAAAAGACGTTCGAAGACCAGAGCGAATCGGATTCCATTCTTGAGGATCTTGAAGTCACTCTTGAATCGCTGCGCGAAGAGTTACATGTCTACGCCGACAAGCGCGGCGACATGGTCGGCAACATCACACTGATCGACAACGGCGACGAAATCGACTGTCGGCGCATGGGCTCAGGCGGGTACGGCATCCCGAGCATCACCGAGCCGCGCGTGATCCAGTTCAAGAAGTGCGAGGCGAAGTTTGTCCTGCACGTCGAGAAGAACACGGTCTGGCAGCGCTTCAACGAGGACAAGTTCTGGAAGAAGCACAACTGCATTCTCACGCACGGCAACGGACAGCCGCCGCGCGGCGTGCGGCGTCTGCTGCAGCGGCTGAATGGGGAGCTGGGGCTGCCGATCTACTGCCTGCTCGATTGCGATCCATGGGGGCATTACATCTACAGCGTGATCAAGCAGGGATCGATCTCGCTGGCGTTCGAATCGCGTCGAATGGCGGTGCCGGATGCGAAGTTCCTGGGCATTCGAGCGATGGACTATGACCGGTACAAGTTGAGCGATGACGTGCAGATCGCGCTGACCGATCGCGATCGCACGCGCGCCAAGCAGATTGCAGAATACCCGTGGTTCGCGGACAAGAAGCCGTGGCAGAAAGAGATCCGCACGCTGCTGGGCAACGGGTTCAAGATGGAGGTCGAGTCGCTGATCACCAAGGACATCTCGTATGTGACGGAGGTGTATGTACCCGACCGGCTCAAGGCGCAGGACTGGCTCGATTAGTGCACTTTTGGGTGCGGATGTCGGGTGTGGAATTCGCTTGTTTCCATGTGCTTGCGCATCGCATCGAGGCCGGGAGTACGGTACACTGTGGGGATTCGACATTTCTGATCCGCCGGTGGGATTTCTCGGGCGGTGGAGCAATCTGTTCGGTTACAATGGCCGGACTGGGCGGCAAAAGGCTGCTTTCGTCTGCCTCCGGTCCCGCCTCGGCTTGGCTGGATGGTGAAGAAACCAGTTGTGAGTGGAGTGGCGTCATCATGGGATCTTCCAACGGAACTTCGCGACTTCGACGCATCCTCATCGCCGATGATGAGCACCTTGTGGTCGAGGGATTGGCGCGAAGCCTGAGCGATTTGAACTACACCGTGACGGGCAACTGCAAGAACGGCGAAGAGGCCGTGCAGGCGTGTCGTGAAGACCGGCCGGACCTGGTTCTGCTTGACATTCAGATGCCGAAAATGAACGGCTTGGAAGCGGCGAAGGTGATTTACGGCGAGATGGGGATTCCCGTCGTCATCGTCAGCGCGTTCTCGGACTCAGAGTATCTCCGAACCGGCGCTGACGTCGGAGTGTTCGGCTACCTCCTGAAGCCGGTGACCCGCGACGATCTCGAGGCCGCCATGACCATCGCCTGGGCCCGGTACCTCGAGAGTCGCACGGCGAAGGACGAGATCGCGCAACTCAGCCAACGGCTCGAGGACCGCAAGATCATTGAGCGGGCAAAGTGGATTCTTGTTGAGCGCCTCCAGATCAACGAAGAAACTGCCATGAAGCGGCTGCAGAAGCAGGCCCGCGACAATCGGCGAACGCTTGCTGATGTGGCTCGAAGTATCCTCGAGAATGCGGAGCTGTTCGTTGGCGGTTCGCAGACTAGCCCCTGATCCGGGGGTGTAGCTGGCTCATTTCAGGCATTTTTTGCCGGAAAGCGTCAATTTCGCTGGCGAAACAAGTTCTTTGGGATAGACTATTTCTACGTCTGGGCCAAGTCGCCCGCACGAGCATGAAGGCATGGCTCCTTCCGCGATCAATTCGGGTGGGTGGCTCGAATTCGAGCTATAAACGAACTTGGAATCGCGTCGAATTGCTTGTGGTGAAGACTGACGGACAACTGACGGCGACAGGTATGCGCGGCAGTGAGCATTTGTGGGTTCCGACTCGTCGGAGCCGGGTGTGATCCTGCTCGTGCTGGCCTGTACCCGACAATTCCTGATCTCCGGATCAGGAGCAGAAGAGGGCCGGCATCCAGAAGGGGAGTGCCGGCCTTCCTGCATTTTTGCCCCATCCACAAATCAACCCATTCCGGTCCCGGATCGCGCAAACGGACTCACATCGCCGCGAGCGTTGGTCGATAACCCAACGGCCGCATTGGCGGTGATTCGATGGAGTTGGCCCAGAAAGTCGTCCGATAAAGGCCAAGCGGCGAGAGGGCGCTTGACCCACCCCGGACGTCTTCGCATCCAGAAGTGAGATCCGATATGACGACGCGCGCTGTGCAGTTCCCTTCGTGCCTTGTTCTTGGCACGGTCGTTGTGCTCTCAATCACCGGCTGCGCCGGCACGCCAAATCCGAGCGCCTCGAATGGCCGGGAGGCGCTGACTCAGCCTCCGCAAGCGCGCGCCGAAGGAGCGGCCAATCAATGGCCTGCCGGCGCCGACGATTCGAATGGATCGCACTATGTGAGCCTTGACGACTCGCTTGCCACGTCGACTGACACTCCCACCAATCCGCCTGTGCCATTCCGTTCCGCCGACACCGGCATATCCAACTTCGATCCCTGGCTCGGACTCTACGGAGAGATCGACGGCTACGGCGGTCGATCGGCGCAAACGTCGGCAGTTGAGAACATCACCCAGGTCACGTTTGCGACGGAAGGTCGAGACGCCGAACCCGATGTGGACAAGACCGGGGAGTATGTTGCCTATTCGAGCACGCAGCATAGCCGGTCGCCGGATATCTTTGTCAAGAGCGTAACGGGTCTGACGATGCGGCGGCTGACTGATGATCCCGCAAGCGATCGGATGCCTCGCTTCAGCCCGGACAATTCGCAGATCGCGTTCTGTTCGAATCGCGCCGGAAACTACGACATCTACATCATTGATGCCGCCAATGGTGGCCAGGCCGTGCAGGTCACGAATGACACGGCCCACGAGATTCACCCGTCGTGGTCGCCGGACGGCAAGTACATTGTATTCTCGCGGCTGGGGCAGCAGTCGGGGCGTTGGGAGATGTGGGTGACGGAGACGAGTAACTTTACTTCGCTGAGCTTCATCGGGTACGGCCTGTGTCCGGAGTGGAACCCCGATCCCGCCTCGAACCTCATCGCCTATCAAAGCCCGCGCGAGCGAGGCAGCCGGCTGTTCAGTATCTGGACGATCGAGTACGTCAACGGCGAAGGGACCCGCCCGACGGAGATTGTCAGCGCGACCAACGCCGCGGCGATCAACCCCTCGTGGAGCCCGGACGGGAAAATGCTGGCGTTCACGACGGTCACCGAACCGGGTCGGCCCGGCGAACCTGGCCGTGGGGCACGGGACACCTGGGCGGATATCTGGGTCGTCAACGTCGATGGGTCCAACAAGGTCAACCTGACCAACGGAGAGTACACGAACGTCGAACCGGCCTGGAGCCCCGACGGGCGCGTCCTGTTTGTCTCCAACCGAGCGGGGATCAACAACATCTGGGCGATCGGGCCGGATCGAGCGATTTTGACCGCCAAGGGCCCCGCGATGACCAATCCGAACACGGGAGTGGCGGAGGTTGAGACGAACCCGTAAGGCTCGTCCAAAGTCTAAAGGGCCATTGGTCCGAAAATAGACGGCGGATTGAGTTCTGATTCACGTGCCGGCGGGCGGAGTCCGTCGAGGATGGCAGGACGCCATGACAAGTATGCAGATCATGACGAACAGGTGTCGCCTCATTGCGGCGGCACTCCTGTGCCTGCTTCCTCTTGCGGCCGGATGCATGCGCAAACAGACGATGATCAACGCTCCCCTGCTTAGTCCGTATCGCGAACCCGTGACCTGGGCGGTGGCGCCGCTCGCAAATGAGACAGGTGTCAGCACCGTGGACGGGCTGGCGATGGCCGACATCATCGCCCACGAAGTGCAGAACATTCACGGCATTGACGCCCTGCCGGTGCAGCGCGTGCTCGACGGAATGCGCGCCATGGATATCGGCAGCATTGACTCGCCTGCGACGGCTCGCTCGCTTGCCCGTGTGATCGGAGCGGATGCGATTATCATCGGCTCGATCACGGCGTACGACCCGTACAAGCCGCCGATGCTTGGTCTGACCCTGCAGTTGTATCACGCGAACGCGATGCAACCAGGGGACGATGTAATCGACCAGATCGGCACCGCGGCCTCGGATGCTTCGCTGCATGGATTCGGGGAGGGCGATCGACCGATTTCGAGCGCCGCGGCAGTGCTGGATGCTGCCGACAACGGCGTGCGCCTGAGCTTGGAACAATTTGCCCGAGGTCGCACGGAAAGCGACTCGGCGCTCAACTGGGAACGTTATCTGGTCGTTATGGATCTGTATACGCAGTATGTCGCCGACCGCCTGCTTCGCGATCTGCTCAGGGAAGAGCGGACGAGAAACAACCAGCGGCTGGCGACGGCCAATCAACGGCCTGCCCCCTAGGCGTTGCCGAGTCAGCTGACTCGACGCCGCCTCGGAGGAGGCTGCGAAGGGACAGTGAGGACCGGCATGGAAGCCGAAATCCCCTCCATCAATGAAAGACGACCGTACGCCAATGGCGCGCCCGTCCTTGCGCGCCGTTGGGTTTCACGTGGCGGCGAATCAACCTGAAAACGGGAACCACACCCATGGCGAACCTCCAGATCATCGAGTCGTTCCTGAACTACCTCCTCCACGAGCGCCACTTCAGCGCCTACACCGCGAAGTGTTACGGCGCCGATCTGCGGCAGTTCGGCGACTATCTTGCGGACGAGTTTGACATTGCCCTCAATACCGAGCAGGAAGGCAAGGCGCTCCAACATGCTCGAGCCCATGGATCGAATGGTTCGTCCAATGGCACGACCGCTCCTGCAACGGTGACGGGCACCATCGTGCAGGCGGACATCAATGTCATCCGCGCGTTCCTCTCGCACTTGAGCGAGCAGAACTACTCACCCTCGACGATGGCGCGCAAGATCGCGACGCTCCGCTCGTTCTACAAATGGGCAGACCGCACGAGCCTGGTCAAGGGCAACCCTATGGTGATGATCCGCACCCCCAAGCAGGCCAAGCGCCTGCCCAAGGCCATCACCGTCGAGGAGATCGAACGTCTGCTCAGCGCGCCCGATGACCGCGAACTGCTCGGCGCTCGAGACCGAGCGATTCTCGAGACGCTTTACTCGACAGGCGTGCGCGTGAGCGAACTTGTCGATCTCGATTCAACGGATCTCGACGAATATGGCGAAGCGCTGCACATCCGCGGCAAGGGCAAGAAGGAGCGGCTGGTCCCGCTTGGTTCGCACGCCCTGGCCGCCATCCGGCACTACCTAACGATGTTCCACCAGGATCCTCGTTACAAGCAAGCCGAAGCGGCGGGCAAGCGGCCTCCGCTGTTCATCAACAAGCATGGCGGTCGGCTGAGCTCTCGCTCCGTTCGCCGCAAACTCGACAAGTACCTGCGCGAAGCCGGGCTGGATCCGAGCATCAGTCCGCACACCTTGCGGCACAGCTTTGCCACGCATCTACTGGGCAACGGGGCTGACCTGCGATCCGTGCAGGAGTTGCTTGGCCACCAGTCGCTCTCGACGACGCAGATTTACACGCATCTCACGACGCAACGCCTGCGGGACGCGTATGACGACGCCCACCCTCGGGCTGAGGCCGGCTGAACGCCCCAATCCGGCCTGTCGAATGGATCGAGCGGGGGCATGCCCGCCGCAGAGCCACTGGTTCGCGGCTGAGTGGCGGACGTCGGCACAATGGGTGGGGTCGACGTCCGCCAAACCCCTCGTCGGGTGAGGTTCCAGAGTGCCAAAGCACTTGCCAGCGTGCAAAGGGGTGCTACATTTCAGTGGTCGGTGAAGAAAACGGTCACCATTTGGGGATTGGTGTAACGGTAGCACGACTGACTCTGGATCAGTTAGTGAAAGTTCGAATCTTTCATCCCCAGTTCTCGATGCCGCGCATTGCGTAATTCAACAGCACAAAAGCCCGGGGTTCGCCAACCCCGGGGTTTGTGGTTTCTGATGGGACGATGGCCCTAGGGCAGGTCAAACAGCAACACCTGGCTGGTTTCGATCGCTTCGATCCTGTCTTCGGACGGGCCTGAGAAGCTGACCGCGTCGCCGGCCTTAAGTTCGTGCTCGCCGATGCGGATGCTACCGGTTGCCACGTGCAGGTAGCCGAATCGTCCTTCGAACAGGTCGACTTCCAGTTGCCGGCCCTCATCGAGATCGGCGATGTGCAGGGCGGCATCCTGGTGGATGAGCAGCGAGCCGTCGCGCTGGTCGGGGCTGGCCACGAGTTGCCACTTGTTGGCGCGGCCGTCCGCCGGGAAAGACCTCTGCGCGTAGGCTGGATCAAGATCTCGCGTGGCGGGTTCGATCCAGATCTGGAGCAGGTGGACCGGGTGGGTTGTGGAGGCGTTCATTTCGCTGTGACGAATGCCGCGGCCGGCCGACATGACTTGCACGTCGCCGGGTTTGATCGTGCCGCGCGTGCCGGTGCTGTCGGCGTGGGCGAGCTCGCCCTCGAGAACCCAGGTGATGATCTCCATGTGCTCGTGGCCGTGCTCGCCGAAGCCGCGGCCCGGCTTGACGATGTCATCGTTGAGCACGCGCAGCGTGTGGTACGAAATGCGCGTGGGGTCGTAGTAACGATTGAAGGAGAACGAGTGTCGGCCGTGAAGCCAGCCGATCTCGGTGGTGCCGCGATCTTCGGCGCGGCGAATATCAAAATCGGTCTGAGCGCTGGTCATGGATCCCCCTTTCAATTCAGGCCGCTCGACTGCTTGAATTGATACGTGTTGACGCAGCATCAGGTTCACCACGCGCCAGCGCGGCAGCGGGCGTCAACTCTCTTCGGAGCGCGATCTTCCTCGAACATCATGGGGATGATTGAGCCGTTTCCCGTCGTGACGACCCGGCTTCGTGTCCCAAACGGGCGCTTCGGTCACTATCATCCACGAGTTCTTCGGGCAGGCACTTGATGGCGACATCGCGCTCAAGCCGCGTGTCGCGGCCAAAGGTAGACCACACCCATGCCGCCGCGACCGATTTCGCGGAGGATGTGATAGGGGCCGATCTGTTGGGGGACGTCAGCCACGGATGCGTATGTTACCGCATGGCGGGTTGAAATGGCGGGAAACCGGAGTCAATTCGACGTGTCCGGCGGACCAAATTGCGGAAACGACTCAGTCATGACAAAAGAAGCCCCGGCAACTTCATGGCCAGGGCTCGGTGACCGTCAGCAGTTCAGCACCCCGGGACCCCGGGGAAGAACGGCCCTCATGCGGGGGCCAGTGTCTTGCCGGGCAGTCCGCGGTCGGCCCCCTCGCGCCGACCGGGCAGAACCGCGAAGACGATCAGTGCAATGCCGATGAGCGGTACGATGAAGAACCAAGGTGAGAGGCCGGTCTGATCGGGGATGGTGACCTTGCCCAGGTTGGCCACGGGCAGGATGTTGGTACTGATCCACGGGTAGGCCTCGGCGTAGATCGCGGCGCCGACGAGCATGCCGACGAAGCCGAAGATCGCGTGTCGCGAACCTTCGCCGATGGCGCCGAGCCCGGTACCGGGGCAGTAGCCGAGGATGGCCATGCCGATGCCGAAGATCACTCCGCCGATGACATTGGCCAGCAGAGTGGCGGGCTTGATGTGCAGCGGCACGTCCCACATCTGATGCATCGCGTAGACGCCGATGGCGCCGACGACAACCGCAGTGAACATGGTTCGCAGCACGGTGTGATCGGCCCAAAGCAGCTGGCCGACGATCGTGCGGAAGCGAGTCACGGTAGCGCGCTGGAGGAGGAAGCCGAAGACGAGCCCGGTGAGCAGGCCGTAGACGAGATTCAGAATGTTGGGATCAGCCTTGAGCATTGCGGCGACCTGCCTTTCCGTAGACGAGCAGCGCGGTGGCAATCCCCGCGGCGAAGAAGCATGCAAAGAAGACCCAGCTGCTGATGGCCAGCTGCAGCGAACCGCTGATGGCGTGGCCGGAGGTGCAGCCATCGGCGAGTCGCGCGCCAAAAAGCAGCAGGACGCCACCGACGAAAGCGCCGGCGTAACGCAGGGCCCTGCTCGGGCCGAAGCGGGCGGCCCAGATGTCGGGCACGTGTTCGACCTTGAAGGACCGGCTGAGCCAGGCCGAGATCATGGCGCCGAGGACGAGACCGATGACGAGCATCATTTGCCAGTCGAGGAAAAACTTGCCATCGGCGAGCATGGTCTTGGTGTAGTAGGCGTTGTTCTTGACGTGCTCGGGTGCGACGACGGATTCGATCGCTCCGGCCATGGATACAAGACTCGTGCTGGTGCCCAGCGCCTTGTGCATGAGTCCAAACGTGACCCAGGACAACACGCCGACACCGGTCCCGACGAGGTAGGGCGACCAGCGAGATTGTTTCAACAGGCGGATCATGAACAGTTCCTTTCACTGGAAACCGCCTCGCATCGAAGCGAGCCGGGGGAATTCCTACCGGCCGTCGCCGTGCTTTCGAATGCACTCGAGCAGGTGTTCGGCGTGGGGGTTGATGACGTCGTAGAAGACGCGGCGGCTCTCGCGCCGCTGCTGCACAATCTCATGCGCCCGCATCTGCGAGAGGTGCTGGCTGACAACCGACTGAGGCAAGTTGAGTTCCTCAGCCAGTTGAGAGACGTGGACCGGGCCGGCGAGCAGGCGGTCGACGATGCGCAGGCGCATGGGGTGGGCCAAGACGCGGAGCACTGCTGCGGCGCGATCGAGCGTCTCGTCGGCGATGGTTGATTGGGCGGCGGTTCGTGCCATGGTATTCCTGTCGTCACATAGTATTATGTAATTCATATATGTCAACGATTGAATATACCAAAGGGTGTCTTCTCGGGGAAAACCCTTGCCTCCTCGCCGACGAAGTGGTCATGGCTGGACGAAGACGTCCGAAAAGCGCAACTCGACGGGAATGCAGCGACGGGCTGGCGAGGTTATAATCCCGACTGCCGCCCGGAAACCTGAGGGGCACGCAGCCCGCATGCCGGGCAGGCACCGACCAGGTTCGAGCGGCGCGGGCTCGGACGGTTGCCACCACGACACACTTGCCGGTGCGGGAGGCGTCGCCAGGCCCCGTCTTGACGACAGAAGGAGTTCATTGTGAGCGTTCATACTGCAGGATTGTCCATCAACTCGGTGCACCACGACATTGGGACGGTCACCGGCGAAGGCCAGACGCTTATCGACAAATTCCTCGATGCAACGATTCGCTTCGAAGCGAGCGATCTGATCGTCAAGTCGGGCGCCTCTCCGAAGATTCGCCTGCGTGGTGCCCTCAAACCGCTCAAGATCGAAGCGGTCACGGAACAGCAGATGTTCCAGATCGCCAAAGACGTGCTCGATGAGAATCAGTACCAGAGTTTCAAGACGCGCGGCTCGATCGACTTTGCCCACGACTACGACGAGAACAACCGCTTCCGCGTAAATCTCTTCATGGCTCGCGGCAAGCCGGCGATCGCGGCCCGCCTCGTGACGAGCAAGATCCGGCGATTCGAGGATCTTTATCTTCCCAACACCATGGCCGAAATCGCCATGAACGCCCAGGGCCTCGTGCTCCTGTCGGGTGTAACTGGTTCGGGCAAGAGCACGACGATCGCGGCGATGCTCCAGTACATCAACGAGCGCAAGCCCGTGCACATCGTAACGATCGAGGACCCGATCGAATACATCTTCAAGGACGCCAAGGCGTTCGTGAACCAGCGTGAAGTCGGCATCGACTGCCTTGACTTCAACGATGCCCTTCGCGCACTGGTCCGTGAGAATCCTGACGTCGTGCTGATCGGCGAAATGCGTGACAAGGAGACATTCGAAGCGGCCATTCGTGCGGCCGAGACCGGCCACCTCGTCTTCGGCACCATCCACGCATCATCGGCGTGGCAGTCGTTCGGTCGTATCTACGACCTGTTCAATCCCGAGGAGCGCGAGCAGATCCGCAAGTTGCTCGCATACAACCTCCGCGCGATCGTGTATCAGAAGTTGCTTCCCACGCTCCATGAGAACATCGGACGAATACCGGCGATCGAGATTCTGCTCAACAACGCTCCGGCTCGCAAGTACATTCTCGAGGGGCGCGAGGGTGAATTGCTGGACATCATCCGGTCGAATCGGGACGCGGGAATGATTGACTTCACCGGCTCGCTCGTGGAGTTGGTGGAGCAGGAGTACATTCATTACAAAGTGGCGCTCGAGGCGACTCCGAATCCGGAGGAGCTCTCGATGCGTCTCAAGGGCATCACTTGAATGGTCTTGCGGCAGCAGGGCGGATGGAGCGATTACCGCCCGCCGACTTGCTTTGCCGCAGGCCTTGTCTATCTTGCAGGACGTCGCATTCAACGCCGCGCAGGCGCGCGGTTGATCGCTCGAAAGGACCACCATGCCGCTTTCGCTCGCCGTTGAGTGGTACATCCTGGTCGGCCCCTGGGTGCCGCTGATCGCGCTAGGGTTTTTGTGCCTCTGGGGATGGGTTACGTCCAACGTCTGGGACAAGGACACCGTCTACTGGCACTTCAACCGCGAAGCGTGGAACATCGGCCACTTGGTCTGCGGGACGCTCGGATTTGCCCTGATGATCCTGCCCATTCCAGTGATCTGGTGGCCGGCCGTCGGCTTCACCGCCGGACTTCTGGTGATGTGGTCTTCCAGTATCGCCTACTGGGTTTACCACAACAGGAACGTTCCTGAGGACCAGGTCTTTCGCATCTCCGCCGAGGGCTTCCGTCAGCGCATGGCGGCTCGTTCGGCGGCTCGCCAGCAGAAGGCCGCGGCCATCTCGCTTGTCGACGCCAGCGGCGTGGCGCGTGGCCTGCCCGGCAAGGAAGATCCGCTTTTCGTCGTGCATATGACCATGGAAGACATGCTCACCCCCGCCCTGGTGCAGCGGGCTTCTTCCGTCGAACTCATTCCCAATCGAAGCGGTCAGTACCAGGTCAGCCAGATGGTGGACGGCGTGCGGTTCCGCCGCGAGCCCCTCGATGCAGGGGTCGCGAACGCGGTCATCGACTACCTCAAGGGCGCCGCCTCACTGGACGTCGCCGACAAGCGCCGCCGCCAGACGGGTGATTTCCTCGCCCGTTTCGGCACCGAGAGTCACGAGATCCGCGTCCGATCCGCCGGGTCTTCAGCCGGTCAGAGTTTGACGCTCGATATCGATCTCAAGAAGCGTGTCGACATCAAGCCCAAGGATCTCGGTCTGCTTCCAAGGCAAGTGGAGGCGCTCGACAAGGCCACCGAAGATCTGCACGGCATCGTGCTGGTCTCATCGCCGGTGGGCAACGGCCGCACGACCACGCTTTACTCGATGCTTCGACGGCACGACGCCTTTACGGCCAACATTCGAACGCTCGAGTTCGAGCGCCTGGTGCTGATCGACGGCGTCGGTCATGCCGAATTCAAGCCAGAGAAGGGCGTGGACTTTGCGACGGAACTGCGATCCGTGTTGCGGCGCGACCCCACGATCGTCATGATCGAGGACATTGTCGATAATCGCACGGCTCAGGAGGCTGCGGCTCCGGGAATGCGCGGTCCGCTGCAGTACATTGGTGTGCGGGCGGATTCCGGGCTCGAAGCGCTGGCCAAGTGGGCCAAGGCGGTGGGCGATTTGAAGCTTGCGGCTGAGCCCATGAAAGCCGTCGTCTCCAGTCGACTCATGCGCAAGCTATGCGACAACTGCAAGGTCCCGTATCAGCCCGATCCGAATCAGCTGCGCAAGCTCGGACTTCCGCCGGACCAGATCAAGCAACTGTACAAACACTCGGGTAAGGTCGTCGAGCGCAACCGCGAAGAGACCTGTCCGGCGTGCGGCGGACTCGGGTACCGCGGGCAGACGGGGGCGTATGAGGTAATGGTCTTCGACAACGACGCGCGCAAGCTGGTTGCAGCGGGCGATCTCAACGGCCTCAAGACACACATGCGACGCGTCAAGACCATCAGCATTCAGGAAGCCGCTCTGCGCAAGGCGATCGATGGCGTGACGAGTATCGAAGAGGTGATTCGCATCACGCGCACCGGCGCAGCCCCGCCAGCCGCGGGACAGGCAGAGGTCGCGTAATCCATGTCTCATGACATGTGATTCGCTTGCAACAGGTGTACACGGGGCCGGCGCGGTGGCGGCGGCTTTTCGAGTCCAGGAGTGTTTCCGATGATCATGAACCTACTCGTCATCCTCCTGATCGCCATCACCGCGTGGATTCTTTCGGCGTATGGCTTCTTCTCGTCGTTGCTGCACTTTGCGTGCGTAGTGACGGCAGGAGCGATCGCCTTCGCGACATGGGAGCCGATCGTCATGCTCTTCTTGGGCAGCAAGATGCCCGACTATGCATGGGGGCTCTCATTGGTCATCGTGTTCACGCTGAGCCTGTTCATCCTGCGACTGATCGTCGGCAAGGCGTGTCCGTCACAGGTTTACTTTTCGACCACGGTCAATTTCGTCGGGGGCGCCATCCTCGGCGCGGCTTCGGGAATCCTCACCATTGGCATCCTGCTGTTGGGAATTCAGTTTTTGCAGATGCCTTCTGAGATGCTCGGCTATCGTGGCTGGAAGGTCGACGAACACGGCGAGGTGAATCGGCCCTCCGGGACGTCGGGCCATCTCTGGATCCCCGCGGATGATTGGACCGCCAACTTCTACACATGGGCCAGCCGAGGCTCAATGTATGCGCCCAACAGCCTCGCACGGTGGCACCCCGAGCTGGCCCAGGCCGCGAGCCTCTATTCCGAGAGCATTAACGGCGGCGAGAGCCGCCAGGGTATGGCGCCGGATCAGGTCAAGATCTCCAAGGTTTATGAGATCAACGGTGACGGTTTGCCACGCAACTTCCTCGATGAGCAAGCCAAGGGCATCGACCGTAATCTCCAGGCGCCCGGGGATCGATTCAAACTGGTCATCGTCGATGTGCTGATCGACAACGCGGCGGCCGACAAGGGCGACAAGCTGCGCCTGACCAAGGCCCAGGTCTATCTTGTTTGCCGCACCCGTTCGGCTGAAGAGCAGTACATCCCCATCCACCCCAGCGCGTTCATTCAGAAGTACAAATCGGACAGTGCCGATGAAGGTCGCTTTTTGTTCGACGGCGGAGATCTTGCAGCCAGCAGCGTTGGCGGCGCTTCGTCGGGTATCCCGATGAAATTCGAGTTTGTCATCCCGCAGGACTGGCAGCCAAGCCACATAGTTGTTCGCGAAATGCGGGCGGCTCTGCCGCGCGTCGCACCCACCCCCTGGACCGAGCGAGACCTCGCCAGCTTTGCAACAACTGAGAAGGCGCCGGCGGCCGGCGGACGTGGCTCGACCAAGCCATGGATGGGCTACCTGCTGGGTCTGCTTTGTGTTGTGCTTGTCATGGTTGTGACCGTGCAGGAACCCAAGCGCTCCCACCAGGATTGATCGGACCGGCGAGTTGAGAGCCTTCGGAGTCGAGACACCGGCGATTGCGCGGTGCGCCGACTATCCTCTATTCTCATGGGTGATTCGGTCTCATTTCGTGCTTCGGCCAAAGTGAATCTCGCGCTTGCGGTCGGCTGCGTCGACCCGGGTCGTGGAGACGTCCGCCATCCGATCTGCTCGTGGATGGTTCGGATTTCGCTCTGTGATGATCTCACGCTTGACCGACTTCCGTCGGGTTCACTCTCGCGCTATGCGCTCATGTGGGCCGAGGACGCGTTGCACAAACCCGACATCGACTGGCCGATCCGCCAAGATCTGGCGGTTCGAGCCCATTTGCTGTTACGTGAGGCGACGGGTCGCGAATTGCCGGTGCAGATGAAGATCGAAAAACGCATCCCGCTCGGCGCCGGGTTGGGAGGTGGCTCCAGCGACGCCGCCGCCATGCTGCTGGCCTGCAACGAGCTGTTCGATCTTTGCCTTCCGATCGAGCAGTTGCACCATCTGGCTGAGCAACTGGGCAGCGATGTGCCCTTCTTCCTCCGACATCACTCCGCACTGGTAGAGGGATTTGGCGAGCGCATCACGGCGATGGGTGAGATCAGCGAGTTGAATCTCGTGTTGTGCATGCCACCGTTTGGCTGCGCCACAGGAGAAGTGTACCGTCGCTTTGATTCATATGCGCCAAATCAACGGGAATTCGACCAGGCCATCGATCGGGTGCGGGCACTTGCGGCCCTGGATCGCGTGGCGACGGATGCTCCTTTCAATGATCTGGCGCGGGCCGCATTCGAACTTCAGCCGTCGCTGGCAGAGCTTGCCGCGGCTTTGGCCGATCTCTCTGACCGACCGGTGCACGTGACCGGAAGTGGCTCGACGTTGTTCGTCGTCTGTGAATCGGCCCTCGAGGCTGAGATGCTCGCCGATGCCGCCTCCGAGCGACTGGGTGCTCCCGCTCTGGCCGTGGGACTCGGTTCGCCGGTCGATTCCGGTAGCGGATCGGGTCGATGATGGTTTGCGGTCCGATCAGCCGAACCATCGGCAGATGTGAAAGGTATCGCAGGATTGTCGCGTCTTTGGTTTCTGAGGCGTGATGAGAGAATAGCCTATGAATCGAGGATTCAAGATGACTCTGCACCGTTTGACTTGCTTGCATCGGCATTGCTGGGCACCAGTGTTGGCTCTGGTCCTGGCCTCTGTCATCCCGGCATTCCCGGCCGTGGCTCAGTTGGATCATCCGGCGATCGCCCGCGCCATGGAAATCAGCGATGCATTCAAGGCCGTCGCGCAGGAGGCCAAGCCGAGTGTTGCCCGCATCACGGGATACAGGACTGGTGGGGCCAAGGTCACTGGTTCGGGATTCCTCATCGACGAGCAGGGGCACTTGCTCACGAACAACCACGTGGTCGAAGCCTCGATGACCCTGCTTGCGGAATTCAGCGACGGCCGGATCCGCCCGGCAACGGTCGTTGGCGCGGATCCGCTCACTGATCTGGCTGTGATCAAGGTTGACAGCGAAGGAATCGCCGCGCTGCCCTTTGTCAAGTCGAACCAACTGGAAGTCGGCGAGTGGGTCGTCGCCGTCGGCTTCCCGCTCGGGCTCGATCAGACGGTGACCGTTGGTGTGATCAGCGCGACGAATCGACGATTGAACATTGTTGGAAGTTCGATTGGTCGGCGCGGTTATGAGGATTTCATCCAGACTGATGCCGCCATCAACCGAGGCAACTCGGGTGGGCCCCTGCTCAACCTGCGCGGTGAAGTTGTGGGGGTCAACGCCGCGATTGTGACGCAGACCGGAGGTTCTGACGGCCTGGGCTTTGCCATTCCTACAAGTCTGGCCAGCTACGTCGCACACGAACTGATCACTAAAGGCCGGGTCGTGCGGGCCTGGCTGGGTGTGAATCTGCAGGATCTGACTCCGACGCTCGCGGCGAGTTACGGCTTGCGTCGCGATCAGGTTGGTGTGCTGTTGACATCGGTGAGTCCCGAGGAGCCCGCCGGTCGCGCCGGAATGTTGCCCGAAGATGTGCTGATCTCGATCGACGGGCAACCTGTGCTCAACGTGGAGGACCTGCGCAGCCAGGTGGCGATGATGCAACCGGGCAAGCGCATCCTCGTCGAGGTCTATCGCAATGCGCACCTGCGCAGCTTCGAAGTCACTCTTGGCGCCATGACCGGTGGCGATGCGGCCGAGCAGCCGATCATCGATCCGCAAGAGGGTGGACGTCTTGGCGTGCGGCTTGAAGATCTGAGCAACGCGGTATTGCGCAATCTGGATGAGACAACGGGCGTGGAAGTGGCGCAACTGGTGCCCGGTCGCAGCGCACAATTGAGCGGCATCTCGGCTGGTGATCTCATCGTGGCCGTTGATGGTCAGTCGTTGCGGTCTGAGCGCGTTGGGTACAGCGGCCGCAGTTGGGCCAAGTGGTTGTCGGGCTTTATTGAGCAGCAGCAGCCCGGGACAATCGTGCGCTTCACGGTGCGCAAAACGGTTCTGGATGCCATGGGTCGCATCATCGGGTACGATCCTACGAGAACGTACGTCGCAATCGAACTGCAATAAGCAAGCTGGGGGAGTTCAACCAAATTGGGATGAATTGTGGATAAGTAGAAAACAAAAAACCGCCGACCGGAGAAACTCCGAATCGGCGGCGGGTGGATGGCACGGTCGTAAGTCTTTGGTGGAGTCGCACCTAGGACGGCCAATTCTGATACTATACTATGGCATCGCCACTCCCAGAATGCAATTGGAAAATCAGGTTTTTGTTGAATTTCTGGTGGATGAACGTCCATCCGATAGGCAATAGGCTGCTTCGACCAGCTGCGGCAAGTTCTTGGAACCAGTTATCGGTCGATAGCAAAGCGTCTCAGATCCCCTTTCAGGTCCAACACTACCGTGCGGCCGAGCAGTCCTCAGATTGACAGGCGGCAATCGGCACTGCTCCATCGTGCCTGCCGTCGCCTTGCGCCCGATATCTGGCTCGCGGTGCGATTCCTGCCCCGCGCTTCACGCGATCAACTGCTCGCCGTGGCGGCGATTCTGCGGCTGGTCTCGGACATCGTTGCCGGGCGCGAAGTCGAAAAAGAACTGGAACGCGAACATTCGCACGACCAGGAATCTGATGCGTCAGAGTCCGGAGGATGTGGATGTGGCTCAGGATCCATCGAGATGCGCACGATGGTGGCGCACAACGTCGTGGCGTTTCTTTTTGACGAAGCGAAGCCTGGTGCCGTTGGGCGGCCGGACCTGGAGGCGTTTCTTGCCGTGCAGCGGGGCACCGAGCTTCCACGCGGCGCGTTCGATGCATACGTAGACGGGTGCAGCGCTGCCTTGGCCGTACGGCGGCTGGCAACCGAGCGGGCGCTCGATCGGATTGTCGATTCGATCGCCGTGCCGCTTGCCGAGATTCTGCGCAGCGTCGCATTTGCAGCCGACCCGGACGCGGTAGTTCGAGACGAGTCGGTGCAGGCTGTTCGCTTTGTGACTCTGGCCCGGGAGTTGCTTTGCGTGCGGGACTCGTTTGTGAACGGCGATCGCTGCTTCGTCCCGTTGGAGGTCCTGTCGAGATTTGGTCTTCGCGATTCTGATTTCGAGTCGTGGTTGAGCGGCAAAGGTGAGGGGGCCGCTGATGCTGATTTGCGTGGGAGTTGTCAGAGACTGATGGATCACTACACATCGCGCTGTCTGAGTCACCTGGCAGATGCGGCGCGTCTGATCGAATCGCTTCCAGGCGCTTCGGCCCGTGCTTTTGCGGCTTTTGCGGGGCTCTGGGGCGATGCCGTCCTGATCGAGCCGAAGGGTCGCAACGAACCCGCACGGAGTCTCGCCGAGCGTCTCAAGGCACATCGGTTCCGTGCATGGCGCTACGCAATTTCACAGCGATTCGATCCGCGCATCGTGTCGGCTCTTAGGGAAATGTCGTCGGACCTCTTGATTGAGCCGGTGCCCCAGATTCGTTCCAACTCCGTGTCCCACCTATGAGGATCGTTCATGAACGTCATGTTGATTGGAGCCCGCGCCAGTGGAAAGACCACGCTCGCCCGAATCATTGCCAATGCGTTGTGGCGCAAGGCCGTAGATATGGACGAAGTCGTGCTGGCGCAGTTTGCTGAAGCCTCGATTGCCGAGGTGTGGCGCTTGCATGGCGAGAGTGAGTGGCGACAGGCGGAGGCGAATGTGATCGTCGAACTGCTCAAGGGAGACGAACAGGTGATTGCGGCAGGCGGTGGAGCGCCGCTGGTGCCTTCCGTGCAGGAGGCCATTGATCAATCTCGACGCGATAGCCGACTCAGGGTTATCTACCTCGCCTGTGATGCGAGCGAGCTGCGTCGCCGACTCACGGAACTGCCGGGCGATCGACCCTCGCTCACCGGCCGGAACGCCGCGGATGAAATCGAAGTGGTTCTGGCCCAGCGCGACCCGATGTACCGCATGATGGCGGATGTGGTGCTTGATGTGTCGCACCTGGGCGAGCGGGACGCCGCTGACTACCTCATCAGGAACCATTTCTAGGCTGCATCCCGGCGTTTGACCGTCGGAGGGCCCTCACTACGATTGCCCCCGCGCCATCGGCCCGGGCAGGAGCGTCATGAGCGAATCGTCGAATCAGCACCCCGTCAGTCCCTTGGCATTCAGCACCGTCGCCTGTCCCACATGGGGCATTGAGCAGGTGGTGGCTGCCGCCACGGAGTACGGCTACCAGGGCGTCGAATTGCGTACCTTTGGAGCCGGATCGAGTCAATTGGCCTGCGATCCCGCCCTCAGCGATCCGGACAAGATCCGCCATCTGTTCGAGCAGGCGTCGATCCAGATTTCCTGCCTCGCCACCAGTGCGGCGCTGCATTACCGGGGCAAGACGGAGGCCGTCCAGGCGCTGGCCAGCGCCAAGTCCTTTGTCGATATGGCCGCACGGCTCAACTGCCCGCGCATTCGGACCTTCGGGTACATGATCTATCCTGGCGAAGTGCCCGCGGCGGCCGTGCGCCGTCTGGCGGATCGCTATGTTGAGCTGGCTGAGTATGCGGAAGAGAGTGGCGTGGAGATCGTCATCGAGAATGCCGGCTCATTCGCCCGCTCACGCGAACTGTGGAACCTGACGAACTACACCGATCATCCATTGGTGGGTGTGTGCTGGAACGTCGCGTACGCCGCGACGGTGGGCGAGCGGCCCGGTCTGAGCGTGACCACGCTCAACAGTCGGATCCGCTATGCGAAGGTGAAAGACACGAACATTGGTGAAGGCACGGGCTACTGCGAACTTGGCGCAGGAAACGTAGAAGTGGAGCGGTTTGTCGAGATGCTGCGAGGCATCGGATACACCGGGTGGCTTTGCTTCGAGTGGGATAAACTCTGGTTGCCGAGTCTGGCCGATCCGCAGGAGGCTCTGCCAAGGGCTCGTGAAACATTGTCGGAATGGATGCGCCTCAAAGTGGACAAGAAAGGCAAACCGCTCGCCAAGCGCGAGGCTGCCGTTCTCGAAGTGCGCAGTTGATGACGAGGGAAGGCGAATCGCGCAGCGCGGCTTTGGTGTTTGGCGGCCGCGCCGGGTGTGAGCCCAATTCAGACCCTCAACGTGTGAAACGAAACGTAGAAGTGACCGGAAGTAAGCGGAACAATTCCGGCCACGAGAGGAATGCTTAATGCTTCAGGGCGTGATCAATTCAGTTCGCGAGAGCCAGGTCTGGAGTTCGATCTTCCGGCACGGCATCCCGCGCGATCGCCGAACGCGGGTCATGGCGATCATGTCCAACGTCTTCCTGCACTTGCACCCGGTCGCAGTGCGCAAGAGCGGCATTCGCCTCTCGTTTACCTGGTGCATGGGCGGACTGACGTTCTTTCTCTTTATCGCCGAGACGATCAGCGGCGTGCTGCTGATGTTTTACTACCGCCCGGTCGTCGAGTACGCGTACAGCGACATCATTCAGATGCGGGCGGCGCTGACACTGGGTGTGATGCGAGAGATTCACCGCTGGGGAGCTCACGCCATGATCATCGCCGTGTGGCTGCACATGATGCGCGTATTCCTGACGGGATCGTACAAACCTCCACGCGAGTTCAACTGGGTGGTCGGCGTCATTCTACTCGTGCTGACGATGCTGCTGTCGTTCACAGGCTACCTGCTCCCCTGGGACCAGTTGGCCATCTGGGCCATCACGGTCGGCAGCAAGATGGCCGAGGCGACGCCGTTTGCCGGCATGAACGGTCCGGGGCGCGAATTGCTCCAGTTGCCCGGCGGGATTCCGATCGTCACGCCGTATTCGGATGCGAAGTTCCTCCTGCTGGCGGGCGACTCGGTCGGCGAGGCAGCACTGCTGCGCTTCTATGTCCTGCACTGCATCGCCATCCCGCTCGGAGCCGCCACCCTCATCGCGGTGCACTTCTGGCGCATACGTAAGGACGGCGGCATCAGCGGACCCATGTAAGGCGGGAAATCGTTACTGTGAACTGATGCCGGACCGTGGTCCGGCACCACCGGAATCAAATTGCCCATGCACATGCTTCTCTCCAACTCCATGCTCCACCTCGCCGCCGGCGCCGAGCAGGTGACCGCGCTTGACAAGTTCAAGGACTTCGTCAACCGATGGAGCGTCCCGCAGTACAGCCTGCCGATGTTTCTGCTGCTCATGCTCGGTGCGTTCTTCGGCTACCGCAAGTGGACCAAGCCGATCATCTTCTGGCCGATGATGCTTGTCTTCACGATCGTCTACTTCGGCTTCATTCCGCTTGACGAGAGTTATGCCGCGATTCTTCAGAAGCCCGACAACGTTCCGATCTCGATGATGATCTTCCTGACGCTCTACTTCCTGTGGCTCGGGTTGCGTCAGGCGGCGATCAATGATCACAACATGGAGGTTGGCAAACCGCTGATCGAGGAAGACCGCGAAGACAAGGTCCTCTGCTGGCCCGATCTCGTCTACACCGAGCTGTTGGCCATGGTGCTGTGCACCGTGGTGCTGATCATCTGGTCGGTGTGCCTCAAGGCGCCGCTCGAGGCGGCGGCGAACCCGGCCGGCCCTCCGAATCCCTCCAAGGCGCCGTGGTACTTCCTGGGCCTGCAGGAAATGCTCGTGTACTTTGACCCGTGGATGGCGGGCGTGGTATTGCCGGGGCTGATTATCCTCGGACTGGCTGCCATGCCCTACATTGACACCAATCCCAAGGGCAACGGCTACTACACATTCAAAGAACGCAAGTTCGCTATTCTGACGTGGATGTTCGGCTACCTCATCCTCTGGTGCGTGTTGATCGTCTTCGGTACGTTCCTCCGGGGCCCGAACTGGAACTTCTTCGGTCCCTTCCAGACCTGGGATTCGCACCGCGTTGACGCCCTGACGAACATCAACGTCAGCGACATCTGGTACGTGGTCATCCTCGGCGGCAAACTGCCCAGCAGCATGCTGGTGCGCGAGTGGCCTGGACTCGTGTTATCAGGCTTCTGGTTCTTTGCGCTGCCGTATCTGCTGACCAAGATCAAGTTCTTCGGCCGCCTGCGCACGCAGATGGGTTTCGCCCGTTACTACTTGATGGCTGTGCTGTTCGTGGTCATGATGCTTGTGCCGGTGAAGATGGTCGGGCGCTGGACGATGAACCTCAAGTACATCATCGCGATGCCGGAGATCAGTTTCAATCTCTGACGGTCTACGTTACCGAGTTGTTCATTTCAAAGCCCATGCAAGGAATTGCATGGGCTTTTCGTTGCGCTCACGGGATGCTCGAAGCGATGCCGTAGAGCAGCGACGGCGCCAGGTCGGCGACCATCAGATCTTCGCCGAGGATCGAGCCCGCCGCGGCGTATCCGCTGCGCGCGGCGCCCTCCATCGTCGCCGGCCAGCCAGTGGTGCAGTAGTCGCCCGCGAGGAGGAGGTTGGAAGTCGGTCCGGTCGTGCCAGGTCGATACTTCTGAGCGCCGGGTGTCGCAGCAAAGGTCGCCCGTTTTTCCTTCACAACGTGCTGTTTGAGCAGCGGATTGGCGCCGCCGATCGCCGCTTCCGAAAACTGCGAGGCCAGGTCAGCGCGAACGCGCGATACGATCTCGTCGGCGCTCAGGTTCATCCAGTCTTGGGCCGCGCTGATGACGGCGTGAGCCGTGCGACCTGCGTTCTTGAAGAATACCCACTGAACCGACGCATCGAGCAGCACGACATGCGGCAGTTCGCTCACGGGCCGTTCGAAGTGCAAGTGCACACCGAGGATGGGACTGTGCTGCAGTTCGCGCGATTGGGTCAGGCGTGCGTCCCCGCGCAGCAGATCGTCGCTCATCACGCCGGGCAACTGCTCGAAGGGTAACGCGAGCACGTAGGCATCCGCTTCGACCGAAGAGCCATCATCGAGGGTCAGTTGTTCGACTTGGCTTGATCCCTCGATCCGCTGCACGCGCGTTGAGAGGCGCAGATCATCCACGAATTGATGAGCGGGGTCGTAGAGGTCGACTAGTGGACAGTGCGGGACGCCGAGTCGCCATGCATCGCGGTGGGCAAGGAATCCTTCCTGAAAGACCTGCAACGCCGGCTCGGCGGCGACACGATCGCACGGCAAATTGCAGGCGCTCACGACGACCACATCCCAGAAACGGCGAATCAAACGCTCGGACTGGCCGCATTGTCTGAGCCACTGTCTGAACGTGACGTCGGTGCAGGCGCGGCGGTCGGTTGAGGCGATCGCCTTCATAGCGGTGGTCAGGGCGAACTTCTCCGAAACCGAGTAGGCGCCAAAGCCCATGATCGACAGCGAGAGGTGCAGCGGCGCCGGGAGGATCGAGGGTTTGAGCACGTCGATCTTGCCGTCGGCGGAGGCAAAGTACATCCGATCGTGCCACTCGATCTGATGCGCAACCCCAAGGCGCCGGTAGAGATCGAGTAGATTGGTACAGCAGCCGAGCACGACGTGCTGGCAATTGTCGATGCGTTGTCCGGTGGTCGGGTCGGTGAAACTGGTTGCCCGCCCGCCGAGACGATTGCGGGCTTCGATGAGCGTGACGTGGCAGCCGGCCTCGTGAAGTCTTACTGTCGCTGCCAGTCCCGCCACACCCCCGCCGATGACCGCGACGCGAGCCGCCTTGGTCACGAGCCGCTCCGCCGTTTCGTCCAGGCTGCCGTGAGGCCAATGACGATCTTTCGCGAGGTGGCGACGCGGATGCGAGCAGAGCCCGCCGCAGCCCGGCGCGGCGTGACGGCGATGAGTTCGAGCAGTCGACGGTAGATGCGAGTCATGGCGGCCAGGGCAGCCTGTCCATCTTCATTCACGACATCGCCAAGCGGGGCCGAGCGGTCGTAGTACTCTGCGGCCCGTTTGATCTGGAATCGCATGAACTCAAGGCATGCATCCGGATTGGACCAGTTGCGCAACTCCTCAGGCGTCAGATTGAAGCGAGCAAAATCGTCGGCAGGCAGGTAGACACGACCGACGTCATAGTCTTCCGCGTAGTCGCGCAGGATATTGGTAAGTTGAAATGCGATGCCGCGCCACTCGGCGAGTCGGCGGGCCCGGGCGCTGCCGTCAAATCCCCAGACGGAGATGCACACGAGGCCGACCGTGGAGGCGACATGTCGGCAGTAGGTGACCAGATCATCAAGCGTCTTGTACGTGGCGCCGTGCAGATCGGAGAGCTGTCCCTCGATCATCTCACGAAACTCGGTTTCGCGCAGACGGAACCGCGAAACCGTATCCGCAAACGCGTGCCACATCGCCTGATCGGAATCGACTTCATTGGCGTGCTCAGGATCGCGGTGTGGTCGCCAGGCGCCGCGGAAGACGCGGCTGGTGCGTTCCCGGAAGTCGGCCAGCGCGGCTTCGTCGCCGAGGCTGTCATCGACAAGGTCATCAGCCCGGCGCATCCAAGCGTAGATCGCGTATAGGGATGATCGCTTGGGCTCGGGGGTCAATCGAAGGCCAAAGTAGAAGTTTCGAGCATTGGCGCGGGTGATCCGCCGGCATTGCTCGTAGGCATCGCGCAGAGCGGGGGACTCGGCGAATACGGCGCCACTCTCCTGTGCTTCAGCAAGTGAAGTAGCGCTGACAGTGCTGGCTGCGGATCGGCTCATCATCACCCATTTCTAAACACGTCCAAACCGAGCCGAAGCCCGATCCATGCCCTCGCCGCAAGAGAGGCCTTGCCCCACCGGCTGAGGGTCGGCCGGCGCACGACGACATCATAGCGCTGCCGCTGGATCGCATGAAGGATGGCCTCGCCCCCGGCGGTGAACAACTGGATCGCCGGCCTGATCCTCGGGCTCAAATGGGGCCACAACCCCCTTCCTTCGGCAAAGAGCGGCCATGTCCGGGCGACCAGGTCTGTTTCCATCTTCACGAACGCGTCATTCGCTCTGCCCGCCTGGATCATGTCCCTAAGTCCTGACTCGGTAACGCCATGCTCGCGCATGATGCTCCCCGGGATGTAGATTCGGTCCCGATCCAGTAGGTCGCGGACGATGTCCTGCCAGAAATTCGCGAGCTGCAGCGCGGTGCATGTGCAGTCGCTCAGGCGGAACATCTCGTCGATCTCGGGTTTGCCGCCATGTGCCGTGATAAGCAGGACGATGCGTCCGACGGGGTCGGCACTGCCCGTGCAATAGGTGACGAGGTCTTCCCATGTCTCGTAGCGGCTCTGGCGCTGGTCGCGTTCGAAGGCGTCCAGGAGATGATGGAACAGCCCGGCCGGCACCCCGTGCTTCTGCATTACAATTGCCAAGGCCGGGAAGTATGGCCCCTCCACGCTCTGCCCGGAGGCACAGCGATCCACCTGCCGGTGCATCTCGGCGAGTTCAACCAGTGAAATGTCCCTACTTGCCCGCTCGTCCGCCGCGTCGTCGGCGGTGCGGCAGAAGGCGTAGACGGCGGCGAAGTCCCGCTCGTGCTCACGCGGCAGGAGTCGACTGATCACGGAGAAGTTCTCGTAGTGACTCAGCGCGAGTTCCATGCAGGCGCGAAAGGAGTCTTCGACACTGCAGGACGGCGAGCTCGTATCTGGCGCTTTCAGGCTGGTCATCGGATTCAAGTGGAAGTCGGGAGGGTGGGAGACTGCGGAGAATCCTATGCCAGCGTCACTGCCGATCGGGCGTGGCTCCGGCCTGTGGTGAGTCGCGAAGTGATGTGGCTACCATTGGCCAAAGACCCTGGAAACGAGCGTGGCGGAGGTTCGCCGGCCGTTTCGCGCGGTTGCATTTGAGGAGTCGATGAAAGTCATTCTTGCCAATCCCCGTGGTTTCTGCGCCGGTGTCTACATGGCGGTGGACGTGGTGGACCAGATCCTGGCCCTTTGTCCCGACGAACCGATTTATGTGTACCACGAGATCGTGCACAACAAGCACGTTGTTCGTAGGTTTGAGGAGCGGGGCGTGACGTTCGTGGATGGGATCGACGAAGTGCCATCCGACTCGATTGTCGTCTTCTCCGCCCACGGCATCAGCCCGCAGGTGCGCGATGAGGCCCGCAAGCGGCGACTGACTGCCATTGACGCGACCTGTCCGCTCGTGACCAAGGTCCACATGGAGGCGATCCGCTACGCGCGCGACGGGTACCAGATCCTGCTCATCGGCCACAACGGGCACGACGAAGTGGTCGGTACGGTCGGCGAGGCGCCGGATGCGATCCAGGTTGTTGAATCACCCGAGCACATTTCGAGTCTGCGCATTCACAATCCGAATCGGCTTGTCTATCTCACGCAGACGACCCTGAGTCTCGATGATGCTGAAGTCATTATTCATGCGCTGCGCAAAGCGTTTCCAAACATCAAGGCTCCGCCGAGCGATGATATCTGTTACGCCACGACGAACCGCCAGACGGCGGTGCGCTGCATTGCGCCGGACTGCGACCTGGTGCTGGTGGTGGGCTCGCGAAACAGTTCCAATTCGGTTCGATTGACAGAGATCGCCGAGGCAGCCGGAACGACCGCGTATTTGCTCGACGACATGTCCGAACTGCGCCGCGAGTGGTTTGAGAATGTCCAGTCGGTGCTCATTACATCGGGCGCGTCAGCTCCGGAGGATCTCGTGCGCGAAATCCTGGCGGAGTTGATCGATCATCACAACGCCATTGTGCAGCAGTACGACGTGTACGACGAGCGCATCGAGTTCGGCCTGCCGCAGAGCCTCAAGGAACTGATGCGCGAGCGCGGCGTCGACCCCAGCGGGCGCACGATTACGCTGGATCACAGCAGCGGCATCGTCGACTGGCTCAACGAGCGCGGCGGAGCCATCGAGCCGGTTCGGATCACCATTTCGGCTCCGGCGCGGGCCGGCGCCTGAGCGCAATCGACTTTCATAGCCGGATGTCTGCGGGGTCCGACTGGCCCGCTGAGCAAGTGGAGTTTACTTATTAGTCGGCGGCGTCTTCGTGCGGTCACGATGAGGCAGGGTGGTTTCCCTGATGAGATGGAGAACACAGGCAATCTGCTAATTTATCGGACTGGCTATTTTGGGAAAATGTGATGAAACCTCGCCAAGTCTCTTGCGAAACGTTCGGAAGCCATTAAACTGGTCATCGGTGGGTGGGGGCCGTTTCTAGGGGCCTCCCGTCGCAGCCGGGCGCACTCGCGTCCAACTGCGTGGAGAGAGTCAAGGCTCGTTGTTGCCAACTCAGGGTTCGCGGGAGACGTTCTTCTGCAAATCCAATCGTTTGTTTGTCACCGTCGGTTCAGCCGCACGATGGACAAGCGTTGATCGAGTCTGCAGTTCTTGAGAAGGAGATCAGGGGAATGAAGAAAGCAATCATTGTGATCGCCGCGCTGGCCATCGCGCCCGCCAGTGCGCTCGCTCAGTGGTCGGACGACTTCGAGTCGTACGGCGACGGCCAGCAGTTGTTCAACGTTGGCGGCTGGACGGGTTGGGACGACACCCAGGGCGCCTCGGGTAACGCGACCAGCGCGTATGCGCACACCGGCAATCGGTCGATCCAGGCCCACTCGGCTGCAGATGCGATCCATCCGTTCTCCGGTCAGTTCACTTCCGGCCAGTGGACGCTCACCGCTTGGATGTTGCTCAACCGCAACGACCACACGGCCGCCACCTACTTCATTGTAAACAACCAGTACAACCACGGCGGTCCCTACAGCTGGACGATCGAAATGAACTTCGACGTGGGCAGCGGCACGGTCATCGACGATTTCGGCAGCTTCCGCAATGCGGCCCCGCTTGCCATCGCGTACGACCGCTGGGCCGAGATTCGCATCGACTTCGATCTGGACAACGACACCCAGACGACGTGGTATGACGGACAGCAGCTCTCGACGGGCGTCCTCGCCTACAACGGCGGACCTGCCGAGATCGCGAATATCGACCTGTTCTCGACCGGCGCTGTGTCCTACTTCGACGATTTCAACATCATCCCCGCTCCGAGCGCTCTCGCTCTGCTGGGAATCGGTGGACTCGGCTTCGCCGGCCGTCGTCGTCGTCGCGCCTGAAGTTGACTGACCTTGGAGCCCTCGGCTCCAGCACATGGTGATTCGCTTGCCGCGCCCGGAGATCTTCCCCGGGCGCGGTTTTTTTCGTTATGCCTCGAATTATTCGGTGGCGAACGGGCTCGCGGCACATTGGGTGCCTCCGCGCCTGGAGGCGACATCATCAAACTGAAACATTTCTAATAACCAGTCATGTCAGTGCGGTAATACCATCAGGAGATGATGTGTGGAAGGAGAACTGCGGATGAAGAACACGCTGCTTGCAGGGGCGTTGGTACTGGTCCTGGCGCCGAGCAATGCCCTGGCCCAATGGTCGGACGATTTCGAATCCTACGGCGACGGCGAGCTGCTCTACCACGTGGGCGGCTGGTCGGGCTTCTTTGATGAAATGAACGTCGCGGGCAGGGCGACCAGCGCGCAGGCGCACAGCGGGAACCGGTCGATTCTCATCAGTCGCTATACCGATGCGGTGCACCCCTTCGTTCCAAACTACACGTCAGGCCAGTGGACGCTGTCGGCGTGGATGCTCATGTTCCGCGAGGATCACGTTGACGACACCTATTTCATCGTGCACAACGAGTTCGAGTTCCCCGGACCGTTCCGGTGGACGATCGAGATGCAGTTTGACGTCTCGACGGGCACCGTGCTCGACGACTTCCGCCCCGAGACGCCGATCCCGATCGCCTATGACCGCTGGGCTCAGATTCGGATCGACTTTGATCTGGACAACGACGTTCAGACGACTTGGTACGACGGCCAGTTTCTCTCCACGGGCACGGTGCGGCTAGATCCGACGTTCCCGCTCGCCATTGCGAATATCGATCTCTACTCGGATGGAGCCACGTCCTACTACGACGATATCAGGATCATCCCTGCGCCGGGTGCGCTGGCGCTGCTGGGTTTAGGCGGAATTGGTTTTGCCGGGTATCGTCGTCGTCGCACGTGACGTTTGCCGCCGCGACGCTTCCTGAAGTGCCGCATCGCTTATCATTGTCGATGCCCACGTCTGATCGTCCGCACATCTTTGACCTGACTCCTGACTCGCTGCGCGATCTGATCAAGTCGTGGAGCTGGCCAAAGTTTCGGGCCGACCAGGTGCTCGAATGGGTCTACCGCAGTGCCGTGGCGGATCCGGCGGCGATGACCAATCTCTCGATCCGCGATCGGCAGATACTCGCGGAGCGAATCACGTTTCTATCGGGTGAGCCCATCGTCGACGTGACCGGCAGCGACGGCACGCGCAAGCTGCTCATACGCTGGCCGACCGCACTCGCGAGAGGCAGTCGTGCCGACTCCGGAGTTTCACTTCCGGTCATGGATGGAGCGGGCGCTGCGCAGGAAACCGAGTGTGTCATGATCCCCACCGACGATCGTTGCACGGCGTGCATCTCGTCACAGGTCGGCTGTCCGGTTGGCTGCACGTTCTGCGCCTCGGGTATCGGCGGACTGGACGGAAATCTGACGGCCGGTCGCATCGTCGAGCAGGTGTGGCTGCTCCATCGCGATCTGCACGCGCAAGAGTGTCGCATCAGCAACGTCGTCTTCATGGGTATGGGTGAACCGCTGGCGAACTACGCGGCGGTCATGCAGGCGGTGCGCACGCTAATGGCGCCGTGGGCGCTGAACATCGGCGGGCGGCGCATCACGATCTCGACCGTCGGCCTGCCGCTCGCCATCGAACGACTTGCCAACGAGGGTCTGCCGGTGACGCTGGCGATCAGTCTGCATGCACCCAACGACGAACTGCGCCGGCGGCTGATTCCGTGGGCGGAGTACACGACGATTGCGGATCTCATGGATGCCGGACGGTATTACTTCAGTCAGACGGGACGCGAGGTAACGCTCGAGTACATCATGCTCGGCGGCGTGAACGATCAGCCGCAGCACGCCGACGAACTGGCCTCGGTCGCCAGGACGCTGCGGGCAAACGTCAATCTGATTCGCTACAACGAGGTGGCGGGCCTGCCCTACGAACGACCTGGCGACAATACCGTGCGCCGGTTCCAGGAGGTGTTGCGGCAAAGCGGTGTGAACGCCCACATCCGCGCCAGCCGCGGCCGGGACATCGCCGCCGCCTGCGGCCAGTTGCGTCACGAGCATCGAGAAGCGTCAACTACTTGATCGCGACCGCGATCGGATCAGAGCGACTCGTGACGAAACGTGAGACATCGGCCTGATCGGCGATCTGAAGCACATCGTGGTAGTGGACCACGATCGTGTACTCGCCGGACCTGGTCGGCATGTGGGCATAGTCGGCGAGACTGAGGGTGTATGACATCGATTCGCCTGCCGCGAGTTCGCCGATGGAGCTGATTCCGCCGAAGTTGTCCGTCTCGTACTGGGTCGGCACGAGTTGGCCGAGGCTGTTGCGGACCTCGACGTGGAACCGCTCCATGCGGGGCCCTCGATTGTCGCCTCCTCGCTGCACGAGCAGCGGCCTGAACTCAACATCGGTGTTGATGAGACGAACGGCGAGCGCATCGCCGTCGAGTTGGGCCTCAACGGTGAGCGGGTCGCGTTGATGCTGAACGCGTCGCAGGGCAGTAAGCACCTCGAGTTGGCCGAGACTCCGCCAGGTGTCGTACGCCTTCCCGGGCATGCTGAACCACTCGTCACCCTCTTCTTCGCGCGGTGCGTCTTGGACTTGAAGATGCGCCTCCAGGCACTGCTCGAGCGCCGAGCCTCCTCGGCGGATCATCTCGAGCAGATACGGGTCCGGGGGCGGGCTGTTCCAGGCTCCCCGGCCGTAGAAGTGAATCGTGTGACCTTCCGTAAACGAGATTTCGATGTTGAAACAGTCAAGAACGAGAGCCAGGTCATCGTCCGCCAGATACTGAAATTGACGGTCGCCCAGCATGGACATGGCCTCAAACGCAATAGACTGAACCGTCTTCTCGCGGTGACGCATCAATGCCCGCAGTGGATCGACGGCACTCTCCACGGCCCGCGGCCCCATCTGCTCAAGCGCCTGGACTTCGATGAGCAGGTTCCAGGTTTCTGGCTCTTCGCTGATCGTATTGATGAGCGACGTGGCGGCCGTATCGCGATCGACGTCGTACGGAATCTCCGGATACACGGCCCCGAGCATTGGAGCGACCATTCGCCGGCGGGCTGGATCATCAACCCTGATCGCCTCGCACATCGTCATGAGGGCAGAGTGGTGCAGGGGCGCAAGCTTGCGCAGACAGTAGACGGCGCTCATGGCTCTTGCATCGTCATCCGAGCGAATCAGATCGCCGTAGCGACGAATGAGCCACTCTCCCTGCCACATCCATCCTTCGTGGTACGGTTCGTCCTCAAGCAGGCGTCCTTCCACGATCGCCTGTTTCTCCGGGGTGATCCAGGGCAGAGTCGCCAACAGGGCTGTCGTGGGAATCAGAGCCGTGTCCCACGTCTCCTCGATGTTCAGCACCCGGTTCTTGATCGGCAGGCCGTACGACGCGAGACCAATGAGGATCACACTCATGAGCAGCTGTTCGAGGAATGGGCGGCTGCGCAGCAAGGCCGCTGGCGAGTCCAGATCCTGGCCGCACTCGGGACACCGGTCGCTCCTATTGCCCGTGAGGTCGTATGCGCATTTGCTGCAGTGGGGGTGGTTCGGCAAGACATGACGCCGGGCGGCGCGCACCAGAATGAGCAACCCGAAAATGGCGGGCGGGCCGATCAGCGCCCAGCAGAGGATGGCGTCGGTCGGGTTCAAGGTCAGCTATTGCCTCGCGTCAGGTTCAAACAGAGACAGCGGTGGCATCCAGCCATCAACTCTACGGGCGAACCGCACATTCCTCACACATACCTGTGGGAAGATTGGAAGGTTCATCGACCGGCAAACATCCGCATATCATGAGTGGACGCCAAGCCCCGGTAGCTCAGTTGGATAGAGCAGCGGTCTTCTAAACCGCAGGTCGTGCGTTCGAGTCGCGCCCGGGGCGTTTATTTCCAATCAAAAAACAGAGCAGGCCGCGTCCAGCGCGGCCCGCTCTACTTCCATGGGAGTCGATCAGCGGATCACGGGATGCCGATGATGTCGATGTCATCGACCCAGAAGTAGTCTTTCGAGTCGCCCATGTTTGCTTCAAACACAACGCGGGCGTTCGACGTCATGGTGTATCCCGACAAGTTGATGTCATAGAACAGGTACTGGTTCTTGCTGACCGCTGAGGTGAGCGTCAAGACGTTGGTGTAGTTCACGCCATCGGGGCTGAACCAGACATCGGCAGTGTCGTTTGACTCGAACGACCGAACCTTGGCCCAGAAGGTGAGATGCACGGATGACGCGCCTGCGAGATCGGCGCGGCGCTCCATGTAGCCCGTGCTGCGGCGCATGAGAACGTGTCCATCGCCCGAGTGCGGACCATCGCGGCGCCAGCGCAGCGTGATGTCGCCGCTGGTCGCCCAGGAGCCAACCCACGATCCTGAACCGCCCGAGAAGTTGCGCGATTCGAAGCCGTCCGAGGCGAGCGACACGGGAGTGCCGTTCGGATCGGTGACGTTGATGGTGACCGAGTCTGTGGCCGTGGCGCCTTGATCGTCGGTGATGCGGACCGTTGCGTTGTAAGTGTCAGGATTGATGTAGGTGTACCCGAAAAACGGGCTGGATCCGGTGGATTCGTCGTAGACGCCGTCGCCGTCGTAATCCCACGAGTAATCCACGATGCTGCCATCGGGATCGAAACTAGCGGATGCGTCAAAGGAAACGTTGAGCGGCGCATCGCCATTGAGCGGATTGGCGGTGAGGACGGCAACAGGAGGCAGGTTGCCACCGCCGCCCCCGACGAGACTCAGCGAGCCGTTCACGTTGATGCGGCCGTAGCCGTACGTGTTGTCCACGCCACTTGAGCCCAGGTCATCTGCGCCGCTCTTGAGAATGTCCTCGACATCGGCCGGCGTCAGGGAGGGATCGGCGGACCAGATCAGAGCCGCCAGGCCGGCCGTGAGCGGGGTGGCAAAGCTCGTGCCGCTGACTGACGCATAGTCGTTGTCACTTCCGGCATCGGTCGTAAACACGCTCACACCCGGCGCTACGAGATCGACGAATGGCCCGTAGGCTGAGAAGGACGCCTTGTTGTCGTTGATGTCGGTAGCGCCGACAACGATGATGTCGTCGTTGTCACGATTGCCGTACGTGAGGTTGCGGCCATCGTTGCCGGCCGCCCAGACTAGCAATCCACCGAGCGAGCGGATGTAGCTCGCGGTGGTCAGATTGGACGAACTGTCCACACCGCTGTAGGAGACGCTGGCGACTTTATCGCCGTTCTCGATGGCCGTCCGTGCGGCGTGCTGCAGCGTGGAGGAAGACGAACTCCCGCTGCCGCTGTTGGAGACGCGGAGCATGCGATGGCTGAGGTTCCAGCCGACGCCCGAGACGCCCACGCCGTTGTTGCCGTTCGCGGCGGCGCAGCCGGTCGTCATCGTGCCGTGCGGGTGCACGGGGCCGATGTTGCCGCCCTGTCCCTCCCAGACGCGGTCGACGGCGTTGTAGCCTTCAAGTCGATGCAGCTGGAAATCCTGGTGAGTTGTGCGGATACCGGTGTCACAGATGCCCACACTCACCGTTGGATTGCCGGTGTGCAGGGACCAGCCGGCACAGGAGTCCATGTTGTTGTGGTGCCACTGGCTGTTGAAAAGCGCATCATTCGGGCAATCGACGGGATAGAGAATCCAGTCTGGCTCGGCGTACTGAAAGTTGGAGGTGGCCAGCAGCGTGTTGGCGACGTCGTTCTCGGTCTTCCCTCCGGGCACCGAGATGATGTATTCGTCCGTTTGCCAGACGTAATCCACCAACGGGTACTGATTGACGGCGGCGATGGCGTCATCGGTGTGCTGCCGGATCTGCTGCTCGGAAAGGCCTGAGGCCTTCCAGGCACTCGGCTGGAGCGGGCGCACAATCAACCGGCCGGAGAACTCATGGTCACCCAATACGGCGGTGTAGTGCACCAGCGCCTTCTGGATGACGGGATCGCCCGGCTGCTGCGCGAGGGCAAGCAGGGGGCAGGCGGCCAGCACTGCACCGAACGAGATCGCAAGGTGGCGCAGCGACCGCGCACAGGAGTTGTTCATCGCATATTCCTCCGCAAGAGGTCGAAGACCGCAACGTGTCGAAACGCTCGAGCCACGTACCTGGGTGTGCCCGACTGGGGACATGAGTCGGGGTGCTCCCAAGTGCGCCCAGATTACCAGATTCTCGTCTGGTTGTCAATGGTGAATCGGGCGGGTTTTCTACAGATCATGTCGATTTCCAAGGAGATAGCATCACATCCAGCCACGAATCACTTGATTCCGGCTCGTCCGGTTGGAACTGGAGAAAGGGCCTGTTCAGTCGCACCGTGGCTATGATGATCCTGTGGGGTCGGCGGCCTGCTCGTCGGCCCTCGTTGTTACCTGAACGAGGAGGTTAGACCATGGAAACGCGCCCACCGCGACGCATGAATCGACGGGGATTCGGATCACGACTGGCCATGCTGACGATCGTCGGAGGAGGGCTTGCACTCGGATGGTCGCTCCTGCCGGGCTCACCGGTGGCTGCTCAAGTGGGCTCCGTTGCGCAGCGAGGTACGCCGAGCACAGCTGCGACCTCAGCCGCACGCAAGGTCGGCTCGCCGGTCTTTTCTGATATCCCGGGTCTCATCGAATCGGCCATCGCCGAGGCTGACGAGGGCATCGCCGCGATCATCGCGATTCCAGATTCGAAGCGCACCTTCGAGAACACGCTCGGGGCGCTGGATGACCTCCTCGCGCGGGTTGACGGTCAGACAAACATGGCGCAGTTTATGGCCTATGTCTCGACCGACGCCGACGAACGCGACGCCTCGAACGCCGCCCAGCTCCGCATGGAGTCGTGGATGATCGATCTCAGCAAGAACGAGGACCTCTACAAGGCCGTCAAGGCGTATGCGGCGAGCAGCCCCAAACTCGCCGGTGAGCGATCGCGTCTGCTTGAACACACGCTGCGCGACTACCGCCGCGCGGGCATGGAGCTGCCCAAGGAACAGCGAGACAAACTCAAGGAGATTGAAAAGACCCTCTCGGAACTGGCGATCCAGTTTGAGACGAACATTCGCGAAGACGAGACGGTGGTCGGCCTGACGCGCGACGAACTGGCCGGCGTTCCGGAGGAGTTTCTTGATTCGTGTGATCGCGCAGGTGACTTGTACATCATCACCATGGACTACCCGTCCGTCGATGCAGTCTGGAAACACTGCTCGGTCGAATCGTCGCGCGAGAAGGTGCGGTTCGCTTACGTCCGTCGTGGCGGCCAGAAAAACGTCCGCCTGCTCGAACGAATCCTCAAACTGCGCGATGAAGAGTCGACCATGCTCGGCTACGGCAACACGGTCGACTATGTCGTTGAGACGCGCATGGCCAAAAACTCGGCCGCGGTGCAGAAGTTCTACGACGAACTCATTCCCCTCGTGCGCAAGAAAGCCGAGAAGGACTACGCCGACCTCACCGCCGCCAAGCGCAAGGACACGGGCAACCCGAATGCCGTGGTGCAGATCTGGGACCGCAACTACTACGAGGATTACCTGCTGCGGACCAAGTACAACGTGGACAGCGAAGAAGTGCGTCAGTACTTCCCGCTTGAGGCCGTGCTCGACGGGCTCTTCAGCATTACGCAGTCACTCTACGGCATCGAATATCGCGACGTGACGGCCAGCGCGGGTACGCCCGATCGGCCGCTTTGGCACGAAGATGTGAAGCTCTACGAGGTGTACGACCGCAAGACGGGTGACATGCTTGGCTCGTTCTACATCGACCTGTTCCCGCGCGACAACAAGTACAACCACGCGGCCCAATGGGGGCTGCGCCAGCACAAGGTGTACATGGACGGAACGGTGCAGAAGCCGCTGGCCGCGCTCGTTTGCAACTTCACCAAGCCGACGGCCGACAAGCCCTCGCTCATGCAGCACGACGAAGTCGAGACGCTGTTCCACGAATTCGGTCACTGCCTGCACACGATTCTCAGCGAGGCGGATCTCCAGAGCTTCGCCGGCACCAGCGTTGAACGCGATTTTGTCGAGGCGCCCTCGCAGATGTTCGAGAACTGGGTGTGGGACGCGGACGTACTCGCGACGTTCTCGCGGCATTACCAGACCGGCAAGCCGTTGCCCCGCGACCTGCTCGATCGCATGATCTCGGCGCGGCATCTCAACTCGGGCCTGTTTGCCATGGGTCAGATCTGGCTGGGCAAGATCGACAACGCCTATCACATGGCGCCGGGCGGTAATGTGGATACGACCGCGGTGCAGTTCGAACTTTCCGAGCAACTGTTGCCCTACCCACCCATGCCACACACGTGGTTCCAGGCGGCGTTCGGCCACCTGATGGGCTACCAGGCAGGGTACTACGGATACATGTGGTCGCTCGTGTATGCGTCAGACATGTTCCAGCGATTCAAGGAACTGGGAATGCTCAACCCCGAAGCCGGCGCGTATTACCGTAAGAAGATTCTTGCGCGCGGCGGCACGATGGACGGCATGGACATGGTCCGCGATTATCTCGGTCGTGAACCGGACATGCGGGCGTTCCTCAAGCACCTTGGATTGGACGAGTAGCGCGCAGCCATCGCCGACTCAACGGCATAGCCTCCCTTTGACCCTGACCGGGCGCGGGGTGTGCTTTGCGCGAATGAATGGTCCGTATTGACAAGGTTGATCCGGGAAGGAAGGTGTAACTGATGGAAATGATTTCCCCGGAAGAAAAACAGAAACTCACCGAGCAACTCGAAGAGATGAAGGCTAAGCGGCCCGAGATCAGCCAGCGCATCGCCGAGGCGCGCGAACTGGGCGATCTCAAGGAGAATGCGGACTACCACGCCGCACGCGAAGACCAGGGCGTCAACGAAGCCCGAATTCGCCAGCTCGAGGAGCGTCTCGGCAAGGCGATGGTCATGGGTGAAGATTCGTCGGTCCCGGACGACATGGTTTTCCTCGGCGCCACCGTCAAGCTTCGCAATGTCGACAGCGAGGACGAGATGCTGTACCGGCTCGTTGGCGAAGCGACCGGCGTCTTCAGCGAGGAAGTCATCGAAGTCACCTCCACATCTCCCATGGGATCATCGCTCATGCGCGCGCGGATCGGCGAGGTCATCCGCGTCAATCTGCCGCGCGGCATCAAGCGATTCGAGATCGTCGAAATCATTACGTGATCAGTCACGAGCAAGTTAGAGGTGCAACATGGGTGAATGGATGGCGAGTCGGTGCGGGTGCGCATGCATCGTGGCGATGTGTCTGACGACTTGGGCGACGCCGTACGCCTCACTGGCGCAGGAGAAGACGCCGCCACCCGAGCCCGCCAAGGAAGCGGCGCCTCCCGAGGCAGCACCCGCTGAAGGCGGCAAGATGACCGCCCAGTGGAACACAGACCTCGTTACGACCCAGCACACGCTCGTTATTGACGGCAAGGAAGTCGCCTACACCGCGACGGCCGGGACGATGGCCCTTCGCGATGAGAAAGGCAAGGATCGAGCGAATCTGTTTTTCGTTGCCTACACGCGCGACGGCGGGGAAGACTCGGCCAAACGACCGGTCACCTTCACGTTCAACGGCGGCCCTGGCTCGTCTTCCGTCTGGCTGCATCTGGGTCTCTTCGGTCCGCGTCGCGTGGTGATGAACGATGACGCCACGCCCGTTCCGCCACCGTTTCAGATGGTGGACAACGCGTACTCGTTGCTGGACGTCTCCGACTTCGTCTTCATCGATCCCGTCACGACGGGCTACAGCCGCGTGACGGGCGATGCAAAGCCGGCCGAGTTCCATGGCGTGGATGAAGATGTCGAATCCGTTGGCGAGTTCATCCGTCTCTACACCACGCGATTCAAGCGATGGGATTCACCCAAGTTCCTCGCCGGTGAGAGCTATGGCACGACGCGCGCCGCCGGTTTGTCGGGGCACCTCCAGGGTCGCCATGGCATGTATCTCAACGGCATCATTCTGATCTCCTCCGTGCTCGACTTTCAGACGATCAGTTTCGACATCGGCAATGACCAGCCCTACATCCTCTTTCTGCCTACCTACTGCGCCACGGCGTGGTATCACCACCGACTCGACGAAATGCTCCAGCGCAACTTGCCCGCGACGCTCAAGGAAGTCGAGGCGTTCGCGCAGGGCGAGTATGCGACGGCACTGCTCCAGGGCGATCGCCTGTCGCCTGAGGAGCAATCCAAAGTTGCTGCAAAGCTTGCTCGCTATTGCGGCGTGTCCCAGGAGTTCATCGAGCAATGCAATCTGCGTCCGGACATCGGCCGCTTTGTGAAGGAACTTCGCCGCGATGAGCGGCGCACCGTGGGTCGGCTTGACAGTCGTTTCGTTGGCATCGACCGGGACGCAGCAGGTGATTCGTACGGGTATGACCCGAGTTACGCGGCGATCCAGGGGCCATACAGCGCGGCTCTGAACTCGTACGTTCGAAAGGACCTCGGCTACGAGAACGATCTGCCCTATGAGATCCTGACCGGTCGGGTTCACCCGTGGAACTATCGCCGCTCGACAAACCAGTACCTCGACGTGGCCGAGACGCTGCGCGGCGCGATGACGCAAAACCCGTCGCTCCACGTCTACGTCGGCAACGGCTACTACGACCTCGCCACGCCGTACTTCGCCACGCAGTACACCTTCAACCACATGGCGCTTGATTCGACGCTCAAGCCCAACGTGAGCATGGGTTACTACGAGTCCGGTCACATGATGTACATCCACGAGCCGTCGTTGAAGAAGCTCCACGACGAACTCAAGGCGTTCATCATGGCGGCGATTCCCGGGACCAAGTGAGTTCTGCCGCTTGCAAACGGCCAGCCTGACCATTCCTGCTGCACGGCAGTCGCCCACCCATCGATTCATGAGTCCAGCGAGTGGCAACTGGCTGGCGCGGGCGATCCCGCGCCGACCGCGCACTGAGACCTGATGGTCGATCCCTCTCCCACTGGAGTTGGACGGAGCCATGTCAGGGCTATTGGCTGTGCCGAACCCGGGTTCGGTTGGCTATTCGGGGTCGAATTTCTGAATTGCGAGCGCCTCGGCTCGGCTGCTGGACTTCCGCGGGAGAGTGCCTACGGTTGGCGCAACATTGATATTGAGACTCATTCTCAATTAGAAGGAGCAGCCCAAATGAGACTGAATCAGTGTTCCAGCCTCTCTATCTGTTTCCTTGCAGGGCTCACCAGCCTCCGCGTCACGACTGGTGCGGCGCGTGCCGACGAGCGGCGATTCACGTTTGTTTACGAGGCAACGACGATCCCCGCCGGGGCCCTCGAGTACGAGCAGTGGGTGACCTGGGCGACTGACAAAGACTCGGATCCGCACTTTGATCGCTTCGACATTCGCCACGAGATCGAGATCGGCCTGACAAATCGTCTCCAGATGGGTCTGTACCTCAGCGACTGGCGCCTGCAGCGCGGCGACTCGGTTGATGACGGCGCCAAGTGGCGAAATGTCGCCGTGGAGTTGAAGTACAACCTGACCGATCCCACCGCTGACGCCCTTGGCTCAGCTCTCTATGGCGAGATCAAGTTTGGCGATGAACTCTTCGAACTTGAAGGCAAGATCATCCTCCAGAAGAACATCGGCCAGTGGGTCGTGGCCTGGAACGGCACCATTGAAGCGGAGTGGGAGGGCGAGGACTTCGGCGAAGACAACGGCAAGTTCGAGCAGAGCCTTGGCGCGAGTTACCAGATCATGCCTTCCCTGACCGCCGGGGCTGAGATTCTCCACGAAATCGAGTATCGGGACTGGTCCGACTGGAGTGATTACGCGGTGTACGTCGGTCCGAACGTGTCCTACCGCACCGCCGACTGGTGGATCACGACGACGCCGCTTTTTCAGGTCAGCGACGTCAGTAGTGAGCCGGATTTCCAGGTGCGCGTGCTCTTTGGATTTGACTTCTGATCGGGGGGCCATCATGCGAAGAGAAGCGACATACGTCAGCGCTGTTCTGGCCACTCTGATTGTGGGCGCGTGCACGAGCATCGAGCAACTCGCACCGCCAGTCGATGAAGCGATGCTTGCGGCCATGGCTCCGCGCGGGGGAGTCGCGGCCGGGAGGATTGAACATGGCCGGACCATCTATGTAACCAAATGCGCACGCTGCCACAGCCCCGAACGAGTAACGAAGTACTCACTGGAGCGATGGGGTGAGATTCTCCCGCGCATGGCGCATGAGGCCTCGCTTCCGTCGGAAGATGAGGCTGCGGTGCAGATGTACATCAAAGCGGTGATTCGCGCCCAGCCCGAAGCCGGTGCAGATAGTCGCGCGGAGTCACAGCGGGTCGAGCCTTGAACTCCGATTCGTGCCGGCCCGACCGCAGCCGAAGAGTTGCAGGGTGATCCGGTACGCCAGGCACGGTTAACGGCGACCCGCGAACGCCAGGCCTCCGGTCATCGGCAAGGCTGGGATTTCGATCGGCCGGCTCGTGAGCATCTGTTCATAGACGGTGATGAGATTCTCGGCATAGCGGCTGGGGGAGAAGAACGAGAACGCCTCAGAGCGGGCGGCGTCGCGCAGGGACCAGCGTTTGTGTGGGTCGTCGATGAGTTCGCGCAGGCGCTCGACGACGGCGCCGTTGTCGCCGGGCTTGACGACCAGGGCCGTCTTACCGTTTTCAACGACCTCGGCCACGGCGTAGCCGGCTTCCGCGATGACGGCCTTTCCTGCCGCGGCTGCCCACAGCATTGGAAGCACGCCGAGCAGCTGTCCGGGTCGGATGGGAGGCGGGCCACCGAGCAGCGTTCGAGCGGCTGCGAGAGCCTGTCGCAGGGGTGTGGGGGCGATTTCGGCTGGGCGGCATTCCGCGTCGACCGAAGCCGTATCGTCGCCGAGACTGAGCACGACATCACAGCCGGGAAGGACTTCCCACGGCCGCTCGAGGCGGGCATCGAAGATGAGCCGGTCAGGCGAGCCGCCGCCGTGTACGAGCACGCGGGCGGCCGAACGTCGGGCGGCATTGGCGGGAACAATCATTGCGAGGTCCAGCCCGCTCAATGTGCCGCAGGCAAGGATGGATGAGGCCCGGGCGGCGTCAATGCAGCGACCGTGCTGAGCGGGCACGAGGACGACGGTGGTGCCACTGGATTGCACGCCCCAGTCCATCCGCAGCGAATCTCGCCGGGCCGGCTCCACGCGCGTCAGGTCCAGTCCGGGCCGCAGGACGTGCATCAGCGAGGGGTCGACACCCGCATGAGCCCACGCCCGTTTTATGCAGTTGCTGGCCGCGAGGATCGTCAGCGGTGCGCGGCCGGTCGCGTTGAGCACGCTGAGCCAGCGGCCCTGCTCACGCCCGATTGGCTCGGATGTCAACGTCAGCACACGCAGTATGCCCGGTGCGCCGAGCATGGCCATGGCCAGTGTCGGTAGCGACCAGCAGTGGATCAGATCGACCGGACCTACCTCCGCGAGATAGCGGCGCAGGGAGCCCAGTCCGAGCCACGGCCTGGAACCGTAGGACGGGACGCGGTCGCGACTGGTTACGCCCAGTGAGCGGGCGAGTCGTTCCGCGCCGCTGCCGCCAACAATGAGCGCCGTGAGATCAATTCGGCGAGCGGCGGTCGAGCCTGCCAGATCGCCAAGCATGGTCGTGGCGCAGGCGCCGACCATTGGTCCACTGGGGTCGATGAGATGAAGCACGCGCCGCCGGGTCAAAGGCGTGGCCAAACTGGGAAGAAGCTCGCTCAATCCGGGACTCGGGCGTCCAGTGGGTTCTTCTCATGTGCGTAGAACAGTTGCGCGAGACGCAAACCGGCGACGTCGGCAAGTTTCTTCTGGAGTTCGTCCACTTTGCCGGGGTCGTACTGAAGCGTCGACTGGGCGGCGAGTTCGACCGTCAGCGTGTGGTATTCGTATTCCATCGCGCCGGGCCAGAGCCTCGCTCCGGATTCGGTGTCGACCACCTTGACGTCCAAGATACACGTTGGCACGGTGCCCCGCTCATCGACAAGGGTGAACTGCCGCGGCACGGCATAGATGACAATTGCCGCGCCGACCTTACGGCCGATCTCCTCGATGGACATCAGGCTCCGGCTTGTCTCACGGGACGATTCGCGGGTGATGGCTGTCGGATCAATCGCCGCGGGAACCAGCTTCTGTACCTTGAGCAGTTCGTCCGTCGTACGCAGGGCCATCTGCGTTACAAAGCGGCTGCGCGGCAGCACGTTGGCGCGATCGTCAATAAAGACGACTGCAGTCTGCTGGGGCAGGGTGAACTGAGCGGGCACCTTCGCCGGACCCTGAATGAGATAAGTTCCGGCTCCGACGAGATTGCATCCCGAAGCTCCGACGAGCACCGCCGCCAGCACAAAGATGAATAGCGCTGATTGAACGTATCTCATAGCCGGTGACGCTCCTTTCGGACATCGGCTTCGATGTCGCCCTTCTTGCGCGAGTAGGTGTAGAACAGCTTCGTCGCTTCCTGGGCATACTTGATCTGCAGGCCCTGCTCGACGGTGGCTTGCGGCGCATCTTCGCGCCGCACACCGTCGACGCTGGGGTACCGCGCCTTGACCCTTTCGGAGAAGGACGGGGTCATGGGATCAAGTCCGTCGGCTTCAAAGACGCTGACGTCCGCGATGATCACGCCGTCCCAGAGGTAGCTGTTTCCCGGCGCCTGGAGGCGGTACTCGACGAGATCGATGACGACCAGGCGATCGACCCCGAGGACCTTGGCAAGTTCGGGGATCTCCATCGTGTACCAGTTGATGTTGTTGGCCTGGTACGCCACGGCATAGCTGGGCGGCAGGATTTTTGCCCCTTCGCACGAGTCGCGCAGACCGGCGCTGATGTACTCACACAGGCGAGGCACAGCCGTCGGATGCTCGTACTGAGCACTGAGAGGGGCGTTCACCAGTACGGCGATGCGTTTGTTGTTCAGTCCTTCGTACTTGGCGGTGAACTCGACTTCGGTTTCGCTGTCCACCGCCTGAGCGACGTAGCCGATGGCTTCACAGCCGATCGAAGCGCACAACCCCGTAAGTGAGAAGGCGGTCAGGGCAGCGGCGAGTGATGCACTGATAAATCTGTTCATATTCCGATGCCTCTCTTGAAGGCCCAGATCTTGTAGCCCCAGGCTGCGAGGATGAGTATGGCCATGATCCACACAACGCTCGGCCGCCACATGCTCTGGAACACGCGCCAGATCGGTGAGCCGGTGAACGTGATGTACAATGACACCCAGAATGCCATGGCGGTCGCGATGGCGAGTACACAGCCCATCGGCTGGGTGATGAATGACCTGATGAAGTGCCCGTCAGCGGCGTGGGCGAAGGCCGTGGTCATGCCGCACGTTGGGCAGGGCATGTCGGCGTACTCGATCCAGGCGCACGACTGAAGCGGAAAGAGCTGGGTGTGCGTTCCGACGCCGGTGGGAGAGGGTTGCAGCCACGCCGCGACGCCCAGCAGCGTCAGGCAGGCGGTCGCGACGATCGCGGCAACCACGCGTTCGACCACGACGTGCCGCGACCCCGGCCCGAGAAGGTGGCCGACGGCCGGCATCGGATCCCGCAATACCTCATTCATGCGCTACCCAATCTCATCGTCGCCCGAGCGGATCGCGCCGCGTGGACAGCATGGTTTCGCAAAGGCTGGATGCGCCGGCACCCCGGACCATTCCACCGGAAGTCCGAATCGGCTGCAAAGGGCTGATTTTTCTGCCCTTGGGTGCCTGACGCCAAGCGTAACAGTACCCATCTGCCCCGCGATCTGCCACGAATCTTCGATGAATGTCTGCGGAACTACTTCCCGGCGGGCGGGGGACCCGCCTCAGTGCCTGTCAAAATGGCTTCGCAGTTGCCGCAGCGCTCCGAAGCGTCCCAGCAGCCAGCGAGAATGCCCTCGATGGCCTCGTCAATCCTGGCGCGAATCCGTTTGAGATTGATGTCGGCAAAGTCCAGTACGCCGCGCTGGTTTGTTCTCGTGAGCCAGTACTCCGCCGTGCCGGCGAGGTCGTCGCCAAACGACTCCAGTGCGGCCATGTAGTAGATCCCCAGCTGGAGATCGGTGCCGCTTGGCTCGAGTCGGGTCTTGGTTGGCTTGCCGGTCTTGTAGTCGATGACGTGAACGCCGTTGTCATCCAAGTCGATGCGATCGATACGGGCCGTGATGTAGTGTCTGATTCCGTTGTGCTCATATGGGAATCGGATGCGTTCTTCAGTGTGCAGTACGTGTAGCGTCGGCGAGTGCATCTTTTCGTGGAATTGCCGCAGGGCGCTCTCGATGCGCTCGGCCATGTCGCGTGAGCGAATCTCCTCGGGTGGGCGCATCTGGTCATAGGCATCTTGGCCGATCTGCAGGAGGTCGTCGACCGTCGGCATCGTTGCGTGGTCCGGATTGCTTTCCGCCTCGGAGATGCGCTCGTAAAAGAATTCAAGACTTCGGTGGATGATCGAGCCGAAGTTCGCCGCGGCTTTGCGCGCTTCCGGGACGCGCACGACATGGCGCAGCCAGTAACACCGCGGACAATGCAGGTACAGCTCGATCTCCGAGTAATTCAGCTCGAGCGGCGCCTTCGGACCGGCGATGAGCGGCACGAGCGGTTCATCACGCTCGATTTCATCGATCATCTCGCCGAGCCAGGCGCGGTCTCTCGCGTCTGCAGCATCAAGGATCGCCCGCACCCGCGTGGGTGACTCGGCAGCGAGCACCGGCAGTTGGAGCGCCGCCTTCTGAAGACGCTCGCGCAGCGATGCAAGCGCACCCACTGATGATCGTGGATCGCTCAGCTCGTGCAGCAGGGCGAAGATCTCGTGCCGCAAGCGGAGACGCAATCTGTCACGCACGGATCGGCGCGGCTCGTTCATGCCGCCGGCGCCGTCGAGCGCTGCCGTATCCAGTTCCGCATCATCGGTGGTTGCATCCAGAAAGTCGACCGGCAGTGGGTCGCCTGCCGAAGCCTCGATCTCCTTCCAGTAGGCCGACGGCGAGAGCTTGCGGCCCGAATCCTGCTGCGTCTGCGCCAGCAGCACCAGTCGCCTCCGCGCCCGCGTCATGGCGACGAAGAACACACGGCGCTCGTCATCATCATGCGAGGAGGCGTGGCCGCGCGTGAGTTCATCGGGAAGTAGTTCCTCTTCGCGGCCGGAGCGATCCATCATCGGATAGCCATGCTGGGGATTGACGCGCGGGATGAAGACGGTTTCGAATTCCAGCCCTTTTGAACCGTGAGCCGTGAGCAGTCGCACGGCATCGCGATCGGAGATCGCAACTCCCGAGTCCATGCGCGATTCGACTGAAGCCGGTATGGCTTCGAGAGAGCCATTTGTGAGATCGTCGAGGTAGCGGATGAACTCCCCAACGCGCTTCGGGGGATCGATGCTGGTGAGCCGCTCGGTCACAAACGCAAGCCAGCGCCCGAGCTGCTCGACGCGGGCGCGGTGCTCGATTGAATCCACGGGATCGATCGTCAGCATTCCCGTGGCGTGAATCACCTGGCGCGTCAGCATATCGGCGGGTTCGGTGAGCGCGATTTCCGCCAAGTGCACGTACTGCCGGCCGAACCGCTCGGCTGCTTCGCTTGGCTTCGTCTCGATGAGGCGATGGACAAACGGCATGCTCGCCGCCGCTTCATCGCCGACCTTGGCAGCTTCGGCCACGCGACGCCGGTGTGCGGCATGCCATCCTGAAATCGTCGGTAGATCGACGTCGAATGGGGGCCGCAGCAGCAGTCGCATCGCGGCCGTGTCTTCATGCACATCGGCCAGCAGCCGGAGCCACGACAGCACATCGGTGACCACCGGGTGCTCAAACGCCTGCCCACGCTCGGGCATCTCGACCGGAATGTCAAGTACCTGCAGCGACGCCGCCACACGATCGAGGTCCGTATTGGAGCGCACCAGCACGGCAAAGTCGCGATACGCCGCTCCGTCCTGCACGGCCCTTTGGACCATGCGGCCAATCACTGGTCCCGCACCGGCTGTGCCCCGATAGGAAATCATCTCGATCGGCAGCCTCAACTCGCGATTCACGCCGGCTGCGACGGTCGACTTGTCGGCGGCGAACCGATCGCTGCAGCCGCGAATGATGACATCCGCCCCGGCAAGGATGACCGATGATGAGCGATAATTCTGCGTCAGTTCAATTGTGCGCGTCGAGGTCCAATGTTCTGTGAAGCGGCGGAAACTGCTCTGCATCGCGCCGCGAAAGGCGTAGATCGCCTGATCGTCGTCCCCAACCACGCACAGATCATGGTCGACCCCGGCAAGGCACTTGAGCAACTCGACTTGGGCCGGGTTCACATCCTGGAATTCATCAACGATGATGTGCCGAAAGTCGCTGCGCACTATAGCGCGAAGGTTGTCGTGCTCGCGCAGGATCTGGAGCGGTAGCGTCTGGAGATCGTCGTAGGTGACCACACCTCGCTCGCGACACAGGCGTTCGTACCCGTCATACAGTCGCGAGAGACTGGCGAATCGATCCGCCCTCGCCTGTTCGGCGAGCAGTTCTTCGCCTTCCAGTCCGCCGGGGTTTTCCCGCGCGTGATCGATCCACTGTTGTGCATAGTCGATGGCGCTTGCGGGAAAGACGGCGTGATTGCGCGCTTCACTGACAAACCGCAGCGCTGTTGGCACAATTGAGTACGGGTCGTAGAACCACTTGGCACGGCCGATGCCCGTTTCGTCCACCACGCGCCGCATCAGCGCCTTCTGTTGTGCTTCGTCAATGTGATCGGGCTCAGCGCGCAGCCCGGCGCGGTCGCCGAATTGTCTCACCAGACGGAGGCCAAAGCTGTGAAAGGTCGATGCAACGATGCGCTCCGCTACAACAGGCGAACCGAGCAGGTGGCCCAGGCGGGTGCGCATTTCGTCGGCGGCCTTGTTGGTGAACGTCATCGCGAGAATGGTCTCAGGATCGGCGCCATCTTCATGGATCAGCCGCCAGATGCGATTGGTGATGACGTGCGTCTTGCCCGTGCCCGGTCCGGCGAGGACGATGAGTGGGCCCCCACGGTAGTGAACCGCTTCGTGCTGGGCCTCGTTGAGAGGTGGTGACTCCGCCTCGTCTTGCCCGGTATCGAACAGGTGATCGACCATCGCCTCATTGTAACGTCACCGGCTGGCGCCACCGGCTAGAGAAGTCGAATGAGCTGAACTGCAGTTCGACCTGCCGCAGCCCAGATTTCCTCAGGCCGACTCGACCGGGCGATCTGCTCAGCCAGATTCTCTCGAATCTGCTTTGCCGCAGCGAAGTCAAACCCTCGATCGACGGCCGGCCGATCGAGTCGGCTGGCCACGAGGTTGAGCCCGGTCGCCAACATGCGATCCACACGCTCACCTGACTCCTCGAAGCGCTCCAGTCGACGTTGCATGCTCAGCATCGTGATCTGATCGGCTGCGAACTGATCAAGCAGCGACTGCACCAGCGTCATCTGCTGGGGCGAGAGGGTGATCGGTGCATTTGAATCGAGAATCAGGGCGAACGCATCGGCATCGATTTCGGTGACTTCATGGTTCATCAGTTCTGACTCCTTGCGGTGGATTTGGAAACTGTGCCTGCGGGGTTGAGCAGGAGGTCAATGAGCGAACGAGTTGAATCGCGGAGTTCGGGATCCTCAATGAAATCAGTGGCCTGCAGCATCAGATCGCCGACGCGGATCGGCTGCTGACGAGGCTGGCTGGAGGCACTGCGGATCGCATCAGTGAGTTGGGCCATCTCGTTGAGCATCCGGGCCGCCGCCGCATGATGATTGTTCAGCCGGCTGAGCAGTGTCCGCCGGGTGGCGACGAGGCGTTGCCAAGATGAGAAGCGCTCGACAATTCGTTCTTCCGCCACAGCTCGGAGTTCAGGCGACAACTGGCGGCTCGCCGTTGCATCGCTTACGAGCTGGATGGCTTGCTCGATCGACAGCCGACCAAGACGGACTTCGTCGACAACGGCATTCTCCGAGCCATCCTGCAGCAGGCGCTGGATCAGGGCTCGGTCGAATTCGCCGTCTGGAACGGAGAGTTCATCGATATCGAGAAGCAACGTCAGACGCAGACGTTCCGTGGCGACATCGGCAATCGTTTCAGTCAGCTCGACCGCCAGCGCCGCCTGCTGCTGTTCATGCAACTCCAGGCGATCGCGACAGTCACTCAGGGCCGTCAGTGCATCGGTTGAATCAACGGATCCGACGCTGCAACCGGATGCTCCAGTCAGCAATAGGGTGCCGATCAGAAGGATTCGATACGACAGGAGAGTCGTGAGATGTACGTGTTTCATCGCTTGTGCTCCGGTGAGAAGTGACCTGCAACTATGGCAGGATGGAGCAGTGAGCGAGGTTTGCAAACGATTGCCCGCTCGATTGAGCTAATCGGCTCGCGCGCGGCCTATTTCATGAACCCATGTGCGCGCGTGAGCGCATCGCTCAATCGCGAGACGCGCACGGGGCCGGTTGGATGGAAAAGAACATCCCCCGCGCCGCGGGCTGCTGCGGCGTGTGCAGCGGCAAGCGGGGCGGGGGATATGTCAGTGCGAACTTAGACTTCTGACGATCGATCAGGGAATCGGACGGCGGTTGAGTCGACTGGGACGATCCCAGTAGAACGAGTTGATCCAGTCTTCCCAGAACATGCGGCTGTCGTAGTTGAACCGGCGCGTGATGCGGCCCGCCACATCCGACGGACGTCCGGTGGTTGTGAGCAACTCCCCGGTGTGATTCCAGAAGATTTCATCGTTGACCTTCTGTGGATCGATGCGGTTGGCTTCCGCTTCCAGGCTGTTGTCATTCTTGGACTCGCAGCCGATCAGTGTGGCGGCAAGCACCCCGATGGTCAGCAGACGGAAACACTTGGCGTTTCGTGACATCATGGCTTTCTCGCTGGGTTTGGGAAGGCGTTTTTCCACCGATTGTCAGACTCTGTTCTAGCCTCGGCCCGGCTTCGTGTCAACCTCTCGCTGCCAACCCGGGCCGGTGAACTGGATGCAGGGACTATTGGCCACTGGTCGCAAAATGCGCCCCAAAGCACCCGATTCGCTCGCACTCTTGCCGTCCTGGTGTATGATGTGGCGGATCGCTCTTCCGTGCCCGCCTGGCGGCTCGTGCCAACATGCTCGAACCGTTTCCAGCCCCATGGGAGCACGACCAGATTCGGGGCGAAAACCAGGCCTCCAAAGAGTGGAAGGTTGCCGCCTCCGAACCGTGCACCCCCCTGTAGATGGGGTTCGAGCGTCTTCGCCGATCGCTGGGCGCCAGCCGGATCAGGATTCAACAGGACCTGCCCCAGCCGGCAGGTCTTCGTTTTTTCTTCTCCCACGCATCGAGCCGGGTTAGGATTCGCCGCTTATGTCCAGCCCCCATGAACTTCCGGCCCAGACCGTCGACCGTGTCGTTGATTCGATCCGGCTCACCGTTCACACGCGCCACCTTGCCGCGACGCATCTGCCCAACACAGAGACGATCATCCGGCTTCTCGATGAAATCCGGGCACTCGTCTTTCCAGGTTTCTTCGGCTCTCGAACGCTCTCCGTTCACAACCTCGCCGAGCACGTGCGAGATGCGACGGAGCGCGTTGCCATCGACCTGAGACGCCAGATCAATGCCGCGCTGGCCTACATGGAGGGACTCGATGAAAACGCTGCGGTCGCCGCCGGTAGCGATTCAAGCGATGAGCGAGCGCACCAGCTCACGCTCGCGTTTCTCGATCGCCTCCCTGAGATCCGCCGACTGCTTGCGCTGGACGTACAGGCGGCGTACGATGGCGATCCGGCCGCACGGCATACCGACGAGATCATCTTCTGCTATCCGGGCATCAAAGCCATGACGGTTCATCGCGTGGCGCACGAACTGTACCGCCTTGATGTACCGCTTCTGCCGCGCGTCATGAGCGAGCATGCCCACACGATCACGGGTATTGACATTCACCCCGGAGCGACGATCGGCGAAGCTTTCTTTATCGATCACGGCACCGGTGTCGTGATCGGCGAAACGACCCACATCGGCCGCAACTGCCGCCTCTATCAGGGCGTGACGCTTGGAGCCCGGAGTTTTCCAACGGACGGAACCGGCCGCATCATCCGGGGACTCAAGCGCCACCCGACGCTGGGTGATCGCGTCATTGTTTACGCCTCAGCCACCATCCTGGGTGGGGACACCGTCATCGGCGACGATTGCGTGATCGGCGGCGGCGTGTTCCTGACGAGATCAGTCCCAGCGGGCTACATCGTTCAGGCGTCGCGGCCCGAGTTGCGCGAAAAGCCGGATCCGACCACGGGCCCGTTCGAGTGGGGCGGATCAGGGATCTGAGTGGCACGATGCTTCGATCGCTGGCCGCCTCTGCAGGCAGCCAGCGATTCCCGAAAGCATCTCCGCAGCCGAATCGGGGTGACTGGCACTCGTTTGAACCGATCACCACAATCGTCGAGCGGTACATGGGGGCAGTCGCTTCGTCAATGACACTCCACTTGCATCAGCTAAGTAGATTTGACAGTAGTTCTACGCTCTGATGCTGCAGATCGAGCCGCGACAGCTGGGAGTCCTTGGGACTCAGATTGCCAATGCTTTTCAGCGCACAAAGACGGCGCCGTCAATTGAAGCGCCTGGCCCACAGTTTGCACCGCATCGGCAAGAAGAGCACCCGCAATCGATCTTGAGGAAGCATCTGCGGCGTGCGGCTGCCATCATGAGGCAGGCGAAATCCAAGCCGATCCGCCAGGCATACCCACCACGTCGATTCGCACCTAATGGCGCGGTGGCACCGTCGATCCGTCGGCGGCCGTTACGCTGTTCATCAAGTCGATGAGCGTGCCGACTTCCCGCGCGATGGCTTCGACAGACTGACGTCGGTGAATTTGCTCTTCGGCCACTTCAGCCTGCTTGCTGAGTGGCATCAGCCCGAAGAGCCCGCCGCTTCCTTTGACTTGATGGATGTGGTCGGCGAGCGCTGCGAAGTCCTCTTCCGCCAGGACGCGCTCCATTTCCGAAGCACGGGTCGAGAGTCCTGAAATGAACGCATCCAGATACGGTCTAACCGCTTCGTCTGAAATCGTGCTCGTCAGTTGCGGTTGTGGCGCTATTGCAGGAGAATCGGTCTCGCCAGCGGGCGTGGTTTGCACGCAGTTCATGTAATTCGCAAGCGTTTGCAGCAGCCGGGCGCGAGTTACGGGCTTGCTCAGGTAGTCGGTACACCCGGCGTCGAGGCATTTGCGCTTGTCTTCGGGCATGGCATGGGCGGTGAGAGCAATCACCGGAGTCTCGATCCTCTGAGCGCGAAGTCGCTGCACTGCACCATAGCCATCGAGCACAGGCATCTGCATGTCAATGACGATGGCCGCGAACGACTCGTCGCACTCTCTTGCTGATTCCACAATCTCACACGCGATCTGACCGTTCTCTGCTTCAGTCACATCGGCGCCGGCGAGCCGAAGATAGAGCGCCAGCAACGCCCGATTGTCTGCACCGTCTTCCACTAAGAGGACGCGCCCATGCAGATGCACCGGAATTGAATCATCCGGTGTGGGTTCCCGCTCCGCCAGCACCTCGCTGCAGTCTTCGATCAGCCGGACCCCGTCCAGCGGACCCGTGGCGATGTAGAGCGAAAAAGAGCTTCCTCGCTCCGGAGTCGAATCCACCTCAATGCGACCGCCAAGCATGTGCGCGAGCCGCTGGCTGATGGTCAGACCGAGTCCCGTGCCACCATACTTTCGGGTGGTCGAAGAATCAGCCTGTGCGAATGGCTTGAAGACACGGGCCATCTGGGTGGCGTCCATGCCAATCCCCGAATCAATGACATCAATGCGCAGCATCGGCTCATGCCCGTTCGCCGATGAGATGAGCCGACTCGTGATCTTGATCCAGCCGGAGTCGGTGAATTTGATGGCGTTCCCGACTAGATTGATGAGGATCTGACGCAGTCGAGTCGGATCAGCCCGGATGCACTCGGGAATCGCGCCGTCAACACGAGTCTTGAGCACGAGGTTCTTCTCCACTGCGCGAACGCGCATCAGGGAGACCACGTCGTACAAGACGCGGCAGGGTGAGCACGAGATTCGTTCAACGGCCAATTCACCGGCTTCGATTTTCGAGAGATCAAGGATGTCGTTGATGATCGTGAGCAGGTGGTTGGCGTTGCGGCGAATGATGCCGACGGCTTCCGCCCGCTCGGCGACGCCTTGGCTGGGATCATGGAGGAGATCGGCGTAGCCGGTAATAGCCATCATGGGCGTCCGGATTTCGTGGCTCATGTTGGCGAGGAACTCGCTCTTGGTTCGGTTCGCCTGTTCCGCCGCAGTCTTGGCGTGGCGCAGATCGCGATCGCTTCGCTCCAGGGACTTGCTGTAGCGCACAAGTGTCCGGGTCAGCGCCAAACCGAGGAGCGCCATCCCCGTACCGCAAGCAAGGAAGAGCACGCCAATCGTCCCGAGCAACGAGGCGATCGACTTGCGGATGGACTCCATGGACTGGTAGGCGGCCACCTTCCAGTTCGCCGAGGCAATGAGCGTCGTACTCATAACCCGACTCGGTCCATGTTCGGATCTGAACACCTGTGTCTGACCAACCGAGAGTTGGGTCGCGTCCTCGCTGAAGTCGGGTGATGGAGAAGCCCAGGACTCATCCGCCCCAACCCGGACTGAGTGTCCGGCTTGATCAAAAAGCAGGAACTCGACTTCAGCGTTTGGAGACAGACTCGCCAGACGACTGCGAAGGTCGGTCAGTGGATACTGGCCGACCAGGTAGCCCACCGTCTGTTGCTGTGCATCGCGAATCGGCGTTGCGATGGCGACGACGTAGGGCCGCCCCAGTGCCGCACGTTGGTAGATTTCGGATACATAGGCATCCTGACGCTCGACCACACCTTTGAACCAGTCGCGATCAGCAAAGCTCCGTCCGATCACCGAGGCGTCATGCGGATAGTCGAATCGCTCGACGCCTTCCAGATCGGCAACGAAGGCGCGAGTCATTCGAGGATTACCGCTGACGAACGCTTCCAACCGTGATCGTACTGCGGAATCATCGCCGCTTTGCACGGCATCTCGTAGTGCCGGTGCCGAAGCGGTGCCCCGGGCATGTTCGCTCAGGCTTCTGAATTCCTCATCGACGGCCAGTGCCAGCGTCCGGCTGATCAGGGCATTCTGGTTCTTTAGATCTGCTTCGAGTTGACCCCTCAGGCGCGTTGATATGCTGGAAATCAGAACAATCGTCGGGATCGCGAGGACCAGAAAGAGTGTTCCGTACAGGCGCCAGCCCGAACGCAACACCCAGGGGACGCGGGGCATCTCGGGATCGGGATTCGAGTCGACGAGATGATCCGTCATGACTGGACCTGGCTTCCATGGCATCGCGCGACCATCGCCTGGCGGCGTTCAAAGGACATTCCGTACCTCTTATCGGCCAATACGGGCCGCCTCCTTAGGCGGGCGTGATCCCGCCGAATCCATGTCGCCCGCTTCCCGTAGCATCCGATGCGACGGGGCGAACCTCTCAGGCGGCTTTCCTGCCGGTTGAAGCTGCGTCGAGGTTCCTGATGGCCTCGAGGAGTCGCGACTCCATGAGCGGCATCTGCAATTGCTGGTGCGCTCGCTGCATCACCGGTGTGTCGGATTGGTTGTGCCCCTCCGGCAGAATCACAAGTAGCGGAAGCTGCGCGACTCCCTCCTCTCGCTCCAATTTTGTCAGGCGGTCCAACAACCCCGGAAGTGACGCCGCCGAGAATGCATGCACAATGGCGATGTTCGGCTCCTCGTTGTCAGCCACACACAGTTGGTCGCACCAGATTCGCACGGCATCGAATGCCGGCTTCTCAGACACAACCAGCGGGCGGAAGCCGTCAGGCAGCTGCTCACGGATCTCCTCCCGCGCATCGATCCAGCCCTCGTCCGACGATTCCGTCATCAGCCCGAGTTTGAGATCACTTGTTTCGTCGAGGGCGATCTGTTCGATGTGAGTGATCACTTCAGCTTCGATCCCCAGCGCCTCGCAGTAATCTTCGATCGGATAGAGCACCCGATTCCCGCTGTCCCCAATCAGCATCGCATGACAGAGTCGATCCGCGAGCGCGAGCGTGACGACTTCGTGAAACCGCTTGGACGCCATGTGTCGGATGTCTGCGAGCGGGAGGTGATGAAACACGACTGGATCGATCAGCTCCTTGGGAAAATGCCACGCGTGCAAGAGCCGGTCCATCACTTCGGCGTGACTGACCATGAGCAGGCGGGATTCCACATGTTCAAGCGGCAGCCCCAGTCGCTCGGCGGTCTCAAGCACCTGCTCATAGGTCTCGCCCAGCTCCTGCATAAAGAGCAGGCGGCCCAGATCGTGAACCAAGCCCATCGTGAAGGCGATATCCGCCTCCTCAGGTGCTCGCTGCGTCGCGATCTGCGCCGCGATGATCCCACACCCGATCGAGTGTTCCCAGAATTGCCCGATATTCACTTTGCCGCACAGATTTGTGGCGCCGAAGTGCTGGATAACGTTGAGGTTGAGCATGGCCTGGCGGATTTCGGAGATGCCCAGACGGGCCACCGCCCTGTCTACCGTGTCCACGATCTGCCCGCGTGCAAATGCCACGGAGTTGGCCAGACGGAGGATCTTGATGGCCATGGCGGAGTCCTGCTTGATCACTCTGGCGATTTCTTCCGCCGTGCTGGTTTCTCGTTCCGTCAGTTTGATCACCCTGGAGACTGTGGGTGAGAGGGCCTGCAATTCACCAGCGCCGTCGATTCGATCGTACATCTCCGAGCGCTTGATCAGCGGCTTGGTCGCCTTGAGGGCCGTGAGGGGATCGCTCGGTGCCGCTGAGGAAATGACGGCTGGCTCCGCCGATGCATCGGTCGCGGACGGGCTCGGTGGAGGTTGTTTTTCGGGGCACAGCGGCTGTGGGAGCGACGGGTCACAATCAACCGGTCGTTCTCGACGCACCGCGCTTTCCGCCAGAACGAGCTTGGCTCGCTCCACCAGTTGATCAATCGAGAACTGCGTCTTCAGCAGGTAGTACTTGGCTCCGAGCTTACCCGCCCGGATGACATAGTCGCGGTCCGCGACGGCGGTGAGGAGAATCACCGGAAGGTCCTTGAGGCGTGAGTCGGCTCGCATCGAGGCCAGAACGCTCAGCCCGTCCATCCCTGGCATCGCCAGATCCAGCAAGACAAGATCCGGCGGCTGATTGCGCGCCAGCCGAAGCGCCGAGTGACCGTCGCCCGCCGTCTTGACCTCAAACCCACGCGACCGAAGGGCGGCTGCGATCGGCTCACGAAAGAGCTCCATGTCATCAACGACCATGATGGTGGTCATGCGGCGCTCCTTACGCGTCGTTGCCGAATCCTGCGAGAACCGCGTTTTGGCTGTTCGAGATCGGCCCTCAATCGCGCCGTGAACACCGTGCCCTTGCCGGTTGTCGAAGCGACGGTCAGGTAGCCTCCGTGCACCGCGACAATCGCCTTGCAGATGGACAGCCCCAGTCCCGTCCCCTTGACATAGTCCGATCCCAGCGCGCCCGAGCTGAGCACGAATGCTTCCCCGAGTTTTGAGACCACCGTTTCAGAGATGCCCGTCCCGGAATCCTCGACACGGACTTCGACCCATGAGTAACCCTTCTCCATGTATTGCCGGGTCCGTATCTCAATGAACCCTCTCTCAGTGAACTTCGCCGAATTGCTGACCAAATTGAGAATGAGACGCTGAACGGCACTGGCGTCTCCGCGCAGGTGCAGGTTCTCCCTCTCATGAATACAGCGGAGTTCGATTTGTTCATGGCTGATCAGAGGGCGCAAGACGTTGAGGGCGTCGTCACAGGCTTCAGACAAGTTAACCGGCCCCCAACACCACATGGATCGTCCGCTGTTGAGTCGCGCGGCCTCGAGCATGTTGTTGACGAGTTCCGCCATTCGAGTTACTTCATTGTGTATCGAATTCAGAAAGACGTCCCACTCCGCGGACTCCTTGGCCTCAGGCGACAGGAGATACTCCGTCGTCGCCCGCAAAGCTGCCAACGGAGTGCGCAATTCGTGCCCGACGATTCCCAGCACGCGCTCGGCCTCCCGCACGGCATCGCGAAGCGTGCGGCGCTCGCGCTGCGCGCGCTGCACTTGTTTTCGCTCATGGGCAAACAGCATCGTCTTTACGAGCACGGGGCCACTGAGTTCCTCCTTGCGAAGAAAGTCCTGGGCACCGACTCGCAGCGATTGCAACCCGATCGTCGGGTCGTCAGATGCCGTGAGCACCACAATCGACGTGTCTCTGGCCGCACGGGCGAGTGTCCGGACCGTCGCCAAACCGTCCGAATCACCAAGTGACAGATCGAGCAGAACAACGTCATGACGACCCTGTTTGAGTGCGGCCACGGCCGAAGCAGCGGAGTCGGCAGTCTCCACCTCAACCTCGACATCGCTGCGCTGAAGCAGCCCCGCCACCAGTCGCACCTGTAAGACATCGTCCTCGACAATGAGCACTTTCATGGGCCGAATCCATCCTGATCTCCGTCGATTCCGTTGGGCCCTCGACGGCGTGATCTCACGCGACATATCCACTGCGAGTATCGCTTCCCCCGACGATCGTGGTCGGACCGGTCCTACTTTCGCGAATATCGGTCGATTCGCACCGTCAGTGCACATGCGCGAACGAGAGGCCCTGTGCTCAGCGTTCCCGCAGAAGCCCAGCGCTCGAAATAGCCGATTCGTCCGCCGGGACTTCAAAAACAATTCATCGGAGATATGCATGTCCGACTTCACCGCTGCCCTCTTCCAGATACGTCGCTGACGGCGGGGGTTTGCTCCCGCCAGAACGCGCGCGACCTTTCCGCCGTGGTCGAGCTCAGCTACGCCGCCTTGGCATCGGCGGATACATATTGCGCCCGGATTTCCATGAACATGGCTTCCGTCCGAAGAAATGCCGAGACGACCTCCGGATCGAAGTGTGTCCCCGAAACTTCCACGATCATGGACTTGGCGATTTCATGCGTAAACGCTGCTTTGTAGACGCGCCTGGAGGTCAGGGCGTCGTACACATCGGCGAGCGCCATGATGCGCCCGGCGAGTGGAATGGCGATCCCGTGCAAACCCGCAGGGTAGCCCGAGCCGTCCCATCGCTCGTGGTGCGTCGCAGCGATGTCGCGGGCCATCTCGAGGAACTTCACGCCGGGGAAGGAGCGCAAGGCTGCCTCGAGCGTCTGCGCGCCAAGCGTGGCGTGGGACTTCATGATCTCGAACTCGCAGTCGCTCAATTGCCCGGGCTTGAGGAGCACGCTATCGGGGATTCCAACTTTGCCGATGTCGTGCAGCGGGCTGGTGAGATAGATCAATCGAATGAACTCGTCGTCGACTTCCTTCTCAAACTGCGGTAACGCGGCGAGGTCCGTTGCAAGCACACGGCAATAACTGCGGACACGTTCCAGGTGCGCACCCGTTTCCGGGTCGCGCGATTCGGCCAGCTTGGCCATCGCAAAGATCGCGACATCGCGGGTTTCCAATGTGAGGATTCGTTCTCCCGCACGAGTCCTTGCAATGAGTTCAGATGGATTGAACGGCTTGCGAACAAAGTCATCCGCCCCTGCGGAAAGCCCTTGCACGATCTCAGATGGCGAGTCATGACCCGTGACGAGGATCAGGTACACGTACCCCAGATCGCTTTCGGCACGTATGGCGCGACACAATTCCAGGCCATCCATACGCGGCATTTCCCAGTCACATACGACGAGTCGAAATCCCTCCGATCGGACTCGCTCGAGTGCCTCCATGCCATCCCCGGAGGTCTCCACGTCGTAGCCCGCCACGGTCAGCGTGGCGCCAAGGAGATTCAGGGAAACCTCGTTGTCGTCAACAACCAGGACTCTCATTGTGGCGTCCCGGGGTCAGTCGATTCACCGGCTGCTTTGGCTGCGAGTCCCGCGCGTGCGGCAGGGAGGTAGTCGAGACATCGCGCCACTTCTGAGGTCAGCGAACTGAGTTCCCCTGCAATGGCATCCAACTGGCCGGACCGGGAGAGTGACTCGATTTCGGATGCGAGATCCAGCAGCGTCGCGGCGGCCACCGCACCTGCGGCGCCCTTGAGCGCATGGGCCGTCCGGGCGATCTGCTCGGTATCCCGCGCCGCGAGACACTCCTGGATTGCCACCACATCAGTCGTCAGCTGCTTCTCGAACTTGCCGAGCAAGAGCGTGGCGATCTCCACATTGCCCATACACCGCTCCAGGAACTCAGTCAGCGCAAACGGAGGAGGCGTGCCGCCCTCATGCCCTGCGGGACTGACGGGTCGAGATGACTTGTTCATTGTTTCTCCTACGCTGCGTCGGCCGCTTGGGGCTGATTGCCGAGCAGCCGCCTGATTGTCTTCAGGAGTTCTGTGGGATCGATTGGTTTGCTCACATACGCATCCATACCTGCTTCAAGGCATCGCTCGCGATCGCCTCTCATGGCGTTGGCGGTGAGCGCGACGATTGGCAGGCGACTCCCGCCAGAGGATGCAACCCCCCTCCGATTCTCAAGCGCGCGAATCTCGCGCGTCGCGTCAAAGCCGTCCATTACGGGCATCTGGCAATCCATGAGAACGAGGTCGTACCGCTCTCGCTTGACGGCTTCAACGGCGGCTTGGCCCGTGTCGACGACATCACATCGAATTCCGGATCTGCTCAGAACTTCGGTCGCCACGATCTGATTGATCTCATTGTCCTCAGCCACGAGAAGCCGCAGACCGACCCCGAATTCCGGTTGCTGTTCGAATGGCCTGCATCCCGAATCCCCCGGCGGCGGCAACTCCTCCGGAGCAGCCCTATAGCCATCGGTGGATACCGCGTCCATGATTGCGTCGAGGAGACGGGATTGTCGGACTGGCTTGGTGATGTGGCCGGAGAATCCCATCGCCTTGAGTCGCCCTGGGCTGACATGCGTTTCAGGCGCGAGCATGATCATGAGAACCGTCGTGCTTAGTTCCGGCATGCTCCGAATCGCCTCCGCGAGTTCATATCCGTCCATTCCGGGCATCTCGGCGTTTAGCAGAGCCACGCGGAAGGGAGTTCCTTGCCCGGCGGCTTCGGCTAACGTCGCCAAGGCGCCCTCACCACTGGCCGCAGTTCCGACCCCAAAGCCCCAGTTCGCGAGCTGATCGCCGAGAACTTCTCGTTTCGCCGCATCATGGTGAACGGCCAGAACGCGCCAAGTCCGTGGGTCGAATCGATGTCTCACTGGAGGTTTGGTCAGACCGCCTTGCTGCTGAGGTGCGTTGAGTACGCACGTGACCCAGAACGTCGAGCCTTGGCCGAATTCACTCTCGACGCCAATCGACCCACCCATCAACTCGGCGAGCCGTTTGGAAATCGCCAGACCAAGACCCGTGCCGCCGTAGACCTTGGTGGTGGATGCGTCTGCCTGGGAGAACGCCTTGAACAGACGATTGACTCGATCAGGCGGAATCCCCACGCCGGTGTCTGTGACGGTGAATCGGATTGTCAGGACCTCGTCGGTCACTGAGTCGAGCACTACCCGAAGAATCACGGAGCCACGTTCGGTGAACTTCGTCGCGTTATTGACCAGATTCACGAGAATCTGCCTCACGCGATCCGCGTCCCCCAACACCCGATCCGGCACACTCGGATGAACAAAGCACGCCAACTCCAGCCCCTTGCTCGCCGCCGTCGTCGCCTGCATCGCCATGATCTCTTCCACAAGTTGGCACAGGTCGAACTCGCTGGGGACGAGTTCCAGTTTTCCGGCTTCGATCTTTGAAAAGTCGAGGATGTCGTTGATGATGCTCAGCAGCGAACCCGCCGCTGTTCTGGCCATACCGATGAATCGCTTCTGCTCCTCGCTCAGACGAGAACCGCTCACCAGATCAATCATGCCAACCACGCCATTCAGAGGCGTGCGGATCTCATGGCTCATTTGCGCGAGGAATTCGCTCTTGGCGCGACTGGCCTCCTCGGCCAAGTGCTTTGCTTCGACGAGTTGAGCCGTTCGCGCCATCACGCGCTCTTCGAGTTTATCACGAGCTTGTCGGAGCTCCGTCTCAACCTGCTTGCGCGTCGTAACGTCGTTGCGAACGGTGATATACCCGATCAGCAATCCCGCTGAATCGCGCATCGGCCCAATCGTTGTGTCCAACCAGCGAAGAGAGCCATCCTTGCACCTGTTGCAGACCTCACCCCGCCACACGTTTCCCGCCGTAATCACTTGCCACATCTCCGCAAAGAACTCCGGAGGATGGTGCCCCGAGTTGAAGAGGCGTGTGTGGGCGCCGATCAATTCCTGCCGGTCATATCCGCTGGCGCGACAGAAGGGCTCGTTCACGTCTAGGAGTATGCCGTCCAGATCGGTCACGCCGATAATGGTCTGACCATCGAGTGCGGTCCGGTAGGCGGCAAGTTCGGCGAGTGTCTTGCGAGAGAGCGCCTCGCTCGCCCGGAGATCCGCGGTCATGTCGGCCGCCAGGCGGAGTGCCACAGTCCACCGGGAACCCATGCTCCAGACAATGATCGCGAGCAGGGCACTAATGCAGACACCACCGATTCCTACCAGGATTGGGACCTCTCGATCCACGGCCGTTTCAAAGATGGGTGTCGTGCGGATCCAAAGACTCCAATTGCGCCCACCTAGTTCAACTGCGACCCGCGTGCTGAACGACGCGGATTGAAAAAGCCCGCTCGTGGCCGCAGGACCAATGGCGTCGGGGATGTTGTCGCTGTCATAGAGCAAGTCGCTCGGTGATGGTTCGTTCCCGTCATAGATTTCAACGTCCACTCGCCCATCTGTTTCGGCCGTCAAATCTGTCATCATGTCAGCGACAGCCAAGATCGTGAAAGCCCAGCCCTCCAGACTGGCGCGACGCTCTTCGGGAGTGCCGTGCGGCATGCCCTTGCGAAAAATAGGTAACAGGTACATGAAGGCTGGACTGCTTGTGCGCACCCCCGGAAGTGCGATCCGGCCCGTGAGCGTTGGTTCGCCAGTGCGCATGGCCGCCACGGCGCCGGCGCGAGCGATTGGATCGGTTCCAACGTCATATCCCACCATGGCGGCATTCCGCTCCAAGGGCTCAACGAATTGCACGGGCAAGAGATCCGGAGCACTTCCGGTGGAACGAATGCTGAAGTCTGGCGCATCATCGATGCGCTGAGCGGAGACGAAGGCGTCAATGTCCTCCCTTGCCACGCGTCGGATAAACCCAAACGAGTAGTCGCCGGCGAATTCCCTTTGCATTAGTTCGGGCGCGAAATAGGACCGAAACTCACCGCGCTCAACCGTCTTACTGGCTTCGTACAGACTGCGGATGCCAAACAGCCCATCTGTATACTTCTTGAGACGTTGAGTGGTCTCGGTCTTGATTTGCTGGGTCAGACGATCAAAGTCAGCGCTCGCCGATGCACGGATCCCGTCGTTGACTTGCCAAGCTCCCAGCAGCGACCAGAGTACCCCGACCGCCAAGGCTCCGAGCGACGAGAAATAGATGAGGCGCGACACGTTCGCGATCGGAGGATCCGAACCGCAGACGGTATGAGATTCAGGCCGTGAACCACGCCTGAGCGCAGCCCTGATGCGCCACAGCAACAGAGGCCCCGCCACGACAACCAACGTGGCGGAGTCGAGCAAGATCTTGGCAAATGGTCCCAGGTCCGGAGTGATGATCGGAAGAAGGACCATGATCGCTGATTCCGCCAGCGCTATGCCCAGAAGCACCTCGCTGAGAAGACGGAGGATCGGAAAAGCGGGCTTCATTCGACATCTACCCCGTCCACCCACTTCATTTAGGGTCAAACTCACATCCGATGGGCCCGTCTTCCGGATCGGCTCAACACGAAGACCGATCCGGACGGCGTGCCAATCTGGTATCGGTCAAGCGATAACCAAAAATCAGACAATGGTCAGTCTCGGCAATGGTCATTCAAGTATGGGGGATTCTCCTCCTCATACCTCGAAAAAACGGACGTGTGCGCGTGAGTGCGCCAACCAGTATGGTGGTCGGGTGGACTCTCGGGATATAGCCCCTTCTCCAATACCCCGATGTGCGCAAGTGGGGCATGTCCGTGCCGAGAGAGCCCGGTGATGAAGGCGATTCCAGGGGCCGATGACATGCCGCATATTCGAGAACCGATTGAGGCGGCTCTAAGCGAGAATGGGCCTTTGCTGCTGCTGGCGACCATCGGCCCAAAACCCGTTGCAGCGCTCTCGATGGCCACAACTGGATTTGCTTGCAGTATCTTGGAATCCTGTCCCTGGCGGGCTTCCCGCCTTGGCTCTCTTGAGTTGCGAGGAGTGCATCCACGGGTTGGGAAAATCGTTGTTCTTGTGCGGAGTAAGGATCACGATCGCGCGGCCGACTGCTTCGATTTATTCCTGTTTGGCCACGCACTTCAGACGAATGCCGCCGGCACGCGCGTGAGGGCGGAGGCGTTTCCAGATCCAGTTACCTCTCCAACCGGTTTGAACTAGGCCCTGCCAGCGCCGGCCATAACACCTTTGTGCGCAGGGGACAAGATTGCTGCACCGCATCACAGCGCGTTTTTTCTGGGCGAAAGTCGGGGTAACTGGCACTCGTTTGAACCGGTCGCTACGCTAGTCGAACGGTACTTGGGGGCGTTCGCTTCGTCAACGCCGCCCAATGTGAGTCTGCTGGCGACCATCATCCGCAAGTCAACTCAATCCCGCGGACAGACGAATTGATCGTACCCGGGCCTCATTCGTACCTCGAACGCAGCAAACCTCAGCGAGGTTGCTTCACCATTTGGATCGCGGCGTCATTAGCCCCGGCGTCGTCATCGCGGACGCCTCGCAGAATTCGGCGTCCAACGCACCATGAGTCTGACCGGCGAAGCCGGCGTCGGGCACGCATCATGAGCCCGGTGAATACCCACCAGAATACCCCGATGCGGCATGAAACCCTTGAGATTGTCGAGGCAGTGCATCACAGCACTCTCGACTCAATCAGGATATGCTACACTCGCCAGTCTTACCACCAGGCGCTGGCTACCAAGTGCCCTGAGACCGCGATTCCGGGGGGTCATGCTCCCCTGCAATGCCGGCGACTCCATCCGGTTTGAGGCCGGACACCTTCGCTCACGTCGCACCGTAGCGGCCTCGACGTGTCTGCACGGCCGATTCTTGTCAATCGGACTCCATCTGCCTGCTCCACTATTTTTTCCGCGACTTCACCATCCCCGTCGTTTGCTCGGTTGTACCGAGGACAAAGCCAACCTGACGCATACCGATACCGATGACGCTGCTTCAAAAGCACGGCATCGAACGCTGACCCTTCCGCGGGTTATCTCAGTCCTAGGTACTCCCGATACTTGCTCGATGACTTCCGCATGTAGCTCTGTCCCCCGACGACAAACCCATCCAACCCACGCTGTATCGCAAACGCTGACAAATCTCCGATCGTATTAATGCAGCCCCTGTCTTTGAAATTCAGAGAGGTGTTGCACAATACACCGTAGCCAGTGCGTGCCTTGAACGCGACAAGTAGTTGGTGCAGGCGCTGATTGGTCGTGGCTGACACCGTCTGAATGCGGGCAGTTTTGTTTACATGAGTCACAGCGGGCAGTGCATCTGTTCTCACTTTATACGTGTACAGCATATGCGGACTCCCGACGTCGCATCCAAACCATCTTGCCGCATCCTCTTCAGTACACACAGGAGCAATCGGGCGAAATTGCTCGCGCTGCTTAATCTCATTCAGCCTGAGTCTGGTGCACTCACTAAACGGTGCAGCAAGAATGGAGCGATTGCCCAACGCCCGAGGGCCGATTTCGTATTTACCGTGCACCCAACCCAGAATGAGCCCATTCGCCAACATCTTCGCGATCATCACGTCATCAGATGCGCAGACATCGTATGGCGCGACATCGAACGACCCCGTCGAGTCAAATCTCCGGCCTGAATACACATTCCAGTCGATCTTTGGATTCCCGGTATAGTAGAACTGCGCGTCGATGGCGGTTCCTATTGCCGAACCCGAGTCATTGGCAACTGGCGGCACGAAGATCTCAGGAAACAGCCCCGTATTCTTCCATTTCGTGTTCCAGTCACAGTTCAGGCCACATCCACCCGCAATGATGAGTGGTATTCTCTTTCTTGTGTTCTCTTTTGCAGATCGATAAAAGATATCAAAGATCTTGTCACTAAACATCCCAGCAACATCTCGAAACTCCGGATCGTCTACTCCTACATTAAAGTAGCGTGAGTGTTTGAGGTTGTTGCACGCTCGAGGCTCGAGATGTACGCAGTCTTGCAACAGATAGTCCATGAGTTCCTGCTCTTCGGCAGAGGGCGTGAATCGGTTCGCAAATGACGCTAGCGCCATCAGTTTCCCTGCGTCCGAGTGCCGGGAGTATCCCGAATTCTTATCAAAGGTCGGATCGGCCAATCCATAAAGAAGAGCATAGCGATGGCCAGGCTCTTTCATGACATCAGACACCCGTGAAATATTCAGCTGTTCATCTATTTCGTAAAAACCACCAATCGATCCTTCCCACAATAATGCGTAGCACGGTGTGCCTTTGGGAAGGTCCGACATGCCAAATGCGCACAGAATGTGTGACCTTTCGTGAGACGACGAAAAATAGTGCACTTGTCTCCCGAGCAGGGACGTCTTGTCTACGATCAAATCACTCTTCGCCAAGCCACCGTACTCAGCATGGGCGTGTGTCCGATGTGAGTTCATGTATTGGTCGGAATGCCACCATCCGCCTGCGCAAATGACATCCGGAATCTCCTTGAGGTCGCCGAGAGTCTCGAACACGTCATGACTGGAAATTGGGGAGTAACGCCAGTTGGAATTCTTTTCTGCCTCAAGAGAGAACACTAGCTGTGAGTCCTGCAGGTATGCAATCGCGCCATCATGTCCAGAGTTGTACGCAAGTATTCTCATTGTGCCGGGGACCTCACGTGTCGATTCGCTTGCAGCTCTATGCCTCTCACACAACTGGTGACATGAAGTTGACCGCTGGGAAGCCTCCCGGCGAGTTCCCTTGATCGACACGGCCAGACACTTACATGAAACGCCATTGGCAGATGGGGAATCGGTGTCGGTTCCCATTCTACGCGTGTGTGAACGAGGTGATCGTCAACAAACCACCGAATCTCGCCCGGCGTCCACTCTATCGCGAATCGATGGAACGCCACTGATGCATCAAAGCCGAGATCGACATAGCCTGGCGCGCCCCTGTAACCGTAGTCATACCTCGCCCCCTCGCCACCAGGATTGTAGAACACATTGACCAGGAGACGCTCAGTTCGATTGCCTGCAATCTCTATGTCGATTTCCTGCCTGGGTGAGTCTCGATGCAGAAACATACCAGTAACCACACCTGGTGTATTTGAGGCCTTTATCGTGGTTTCGAAGCGCCCAAATAGGTACTGGTCGCGGCTGGTTATCGCGGCCGCACTATATTCTCGGACACCAAGCGGTTCACGTCTGACGCTTAGTGCTGCGCCATGCGCAGGTCGACACTCGAGATTAGTAGGACGAAACAACGCCAAATTGTCTGTGAACGTGTCGTGTCGTGGGAGCCAGCGTTGCGTATCGAGCGAGTCTAGCCTATCTATAAAGGCAACCGTTGTTGTGCCAATCGGAAGTGCGTTGTGTAGTGGCGCGGACCGAATCCCCTGCCAATACGCGTGTCGCTCAATGACCCACGGCGACTTGTCGCGCTTACCGGCTTTGCAATCCGGGGGTGCGCCCGTCTCGTTTGCTTGGGAGACAACGGACCGCTGTCCGCGATCCGGTAACTCGGGAAAGGAACAGGACGGCGGGGCGCATCGCAAGTGCTCACAAAGCAATTCCCATTTGTTCGCTGCGTCGATTGGGATGAACGTGATGTCGGCGCCACGTAGAGCGTCAGAAACCGTAGGGGCGAGGTGATCGCCTTTGTCGGCCGTCTTCGTGCTGGTGATGAAGAACTTCGCGTTCGGGTAACGCTTCCTGAGTGCTGCGGTGTCTGCTTCCAAGGACCCGATATTCACGTATGCGTCAAAAAGCCTATGATCCCTGTCTTCGAGGAGTGCCTTGCGCTCTCGGGCCGGAATCGTTTGGAGATCGTTGAGACACCGGTAGCCGAGCATCGATAGTGCCATCGCAAGTGATGACAGACCGGAGTCGACCGGCCCGAAAGCGAACACAGGCTTCTCGCTTGGACGCACAAGAAACAACGCGGCGTGCTCGCTGGTGATGGCACCTATCCTCGTGAGTGAAGGGAGTATTGAGTAGGAATTTGTGGACTTCATATCGCATCTTTGGCTGATTATGGAGCGACGGGTCGCAAACACATCCAGAACTCCAAACTGGTGATTCAGCCACAGATCTACGGGGCCGCGGCAAGGAAGACGCCTGAGCAAGCGATTTGCTCCCTTGCGCGAGAGAACGTATCCAGAGAGATGCCATAAGCCCCGAAATGGGCGAAACACATTAGCCGATATCAGTGTCTTCGGGGCACCATCTCTTACCTCCTCGTACGACAAATAGAGAATGTCAAAGTGGGTCCCGGATTCGTCAGAACGTATGAGATCGCTCCATGCCTGATCCAACTCTCGCGCAAAGCCCGGTCGAAACCACACATCGTCTTCAAGCACAAGCACGTACTCATGAATGCCGGATGCGATTAGTCTCCAGATGCCTACATGTGATCGAGCCACTGCAGTTTCCGGCCGACTCATGACAATTGGAGATTCGAGTTCGAACTGCGCGGGGAGTGCCAGCGGTTGCGGCTCCACAAAGAGCTGGTCACGCAGGGTATACGTTGGATTGATGTCACAATCGCTTGTTGGATCGTCAATGAACTGACTGGCGTCCACAGCGGCAAACCGCTTCGTCAGAGTCCACAGCTTCGCCCCAGACCAATCCAACACGTGCTCTAACTCGTATCTCATCTCATTTAGACGTGATGGTTGGCGATCCAAGTTGATCACATAAATGCGCTCTATTCTCGGGCAGTTCTCCGCGCTGGAGCATCCGAATGACCGGGACCGCATCCGTGGAAGAACTCGCCGACACCTCATTGCCAGCCGAAACAGGCACTGCGAAGGTGTATTCCGCCTGAGGCGCAGGTTCATTTGTTCCCCTTCGATCTGCCCTCTCCATGTCCACCGTTGTAGGCGCGACGGTTCGATAGCCTCCAATTGCGAGCGTCATTCCTATAGCTGAGAGGCCACTTGCTCGTTGCGATGTGTTCCCAATCGTGCAACACCAAAATATCGTGCGCAACTTCTTCTCCATCCATGGCAGCATCAAAAAGTGACTGCGTAAGGTTGCCAGGACCCGCAGTTGCTTGGATTTCGGGCAGGCCGCTTGTGAAATCCTGTTCGAGGTTTATCGTGGCTTGAGCGAGCGCGCGATCCACAAGCGGATGCCCGCTGCCAGCGATTAGGGGATTCATATTGAAGTAGAAGATCCAGCCGCTCGCATGTGCACCTGGCTTTGCGAAGAGTGAAGGCTGCACCATCATGTGAGTCGCCACATCGTAGCAGAGCGGCTGGAGCTTCAATCTGCCGTCGTCACAGAGGTATTGGATTGGGGCGTCGTTGAATACGTCGTCAGCATCGACGAAGCAGCCACCCTCCACGAGAATGTAGCAAAGCCGAAAGTAATCAGACTGCATCGCGGGGTGATAGCACTTCTCATAGGCATGTGTATATCGTTGGCCCAATGTCCCCTGGATGAACTCTCTGGCTTGGTGCTTGTCAAAACGTACTCTTTCGAACCCTTGCTTGTCGACCCTCTCCCATGTGGTCATGCATTCACCGACATCCGCGGGCAGTCGATTCAGATCGTCCCAAAAATGTACGATTTTCCGCGGGGGTTTGCGCACGAAATTGGAGCCCGTCGCATTGGGGTCGTTGGGACGTTGCACGAGTCCCCGGATAAAATCAGACCGTCTGCGGCAACTATCGTCTAGTGAACCAGATGTGGGCATCAGATATTCTCTTCCGTACAATTTGAATGACTGGCCATCGCTTCTGGGGCCGGCGCCCAGTAGCCCAGCGACGAGTGCGACCTGATTCTGTTGTAGTGCAGACGCCATCGTTCGATCAGCGCATTCGCCTCCCTCAGAGTATGCAAGATCTCCGCGGCAAGCAGCTCATCACGCAGCTTGCTCTTGAAGTCTTCACGTGCCCATTCTCCCACTGACTTGACTGCCTGGCGAACGCTCATCGACCTGGGCTTGCTGACTGTTCTTGAGAGCCCCAGTGGCAGATGAGCCGCTACGGACCCCCCTCGCCGTGGAGCTTAGTTGCAGCCGACGGCCGCTCCCCGCCGCCCCGGGAAACCGCCCGGCGCAATGCATGCCCTAGACCAAACAATACCCTTCTTCGAAAGCACAGAACGCCCGGAACGAGGCCGAGCGAGATCGGTATCCGGAGACGGATAAGGAGGGGGAGGCCGTTCTGGATTGGTACGCTCGTAACACGATACCTCTCTGAGCCGCTCAGGCTTGAGGCATTGCGACTCAGTCTTGTGGCGTCTGGCCCGATTGACGACTCCACCTCCGATCGGCTCCGCGTATTCGGGGCAGGCGCTCACTCACTTCGGCTTGGGCACAACTCCTGCGGTTTGTTCTGGAGCATTGTGCGAAACAGACTGTGGACTCACATCTCCCCGGCTGACGAAGAACACGCGCGCTCCCAGCTCTCTATGATCCCGGAACGCGAGCATGGCAGGCCAGCGAGTCGACGCAGCGTTTGCGATATGCGGCCATAGCACGAGATACTGCGGTCTCTGGAGCTATCCGACAAGCACGAGGAGCGTCACCAAATATGCAACTCTCCGCACTGACCTTGAGCGGGTTCCGCTGCTTTGGGCCGGAACCCGTCACAATTGACCTGTCCGAGTTGACGGCGTTCATTGGTGCCAACGCAGCCGGAAAGACGACCGTTCTCTGTGCGCTCTCGCGACTATTCGGGGGAACCCAAGCGGAGCGGCTGCTCGACATGGATGACTTCCACGTCCCGCGCTCAGAAGCTAGCGGCAAGGAACCTGCTGCAACCACACGTACGCTGTGGATTGAAGCGAAGGTGTCTTTCCCGGAGTTGGAAGAGGACGCAGATGGCGGTGACGATGCGATCGCCGACTGCTTTCGACAGATGGTCGTGTCCGGCCCCGATGAGCCGCCGCATTGTCGCATTCGCCTACAAGCCGAGTGGAATCACAGCAGCCTTCCTGAAGGAGACATCGAGCAGCACTTGTATTGGGTGCGGCCAAAAGACGGGGACGAAGCGGACCTCGTAGAGATGCGAGCCACTGATCGCTCGCGCATTCGAGTGCACTATGTCCCGGCCACCAGAGATCCGCTGCGTCAAATCCGCCACGCTTCCGGGTCAATCCTGCCACGGCTCCTCAAAGCCGTTAACTGGTCTGATGATGTCCGAACCGATATTGCGGAGGCATCCTCGGACATCCAAAAGTCGTTCATTGGTGAGGCTGGCATCAAGCGCGTCCAGACGACGTTGGGAGATCGCTGGAATGAGATTCATGAAGCATTCACCTACAGCGGTGTGACCATACGCCCTGTGAGCAAGCGGCTTGAAGATCTTCTTCGGCAAGTAGAGGCAGTATTTGAGCCGTCCCCCGGAGGCGCCGAGCACTCCATTGAACGTCTTAGTGACGGCCAGCGTTCACTGTTTTATCTGGCGATGGTCGGGGCGGCATTCGATGTCGAGGGGGAGGCTCTCGATCAAGAAGACGAAGACAATGCTCCGTTCGACATGGATCGGCTAGATCCACCGTTGCTCACGGTTTTCGCAATCGAAGAGCCAGAAAATCATATCTCGCCGCACTACCTCGGGCGGATGATGAACATGCTTCGCACTCTGGCTGAGTCCGAACGTGGCCAAGTCACCTTGACTAGCCACTCGCCCTCGATCATGCATCGGGTCGCGCCGGAGGAAGTTCGGTACCTGAGGCTTGCTGGGGAGGGCCAGACAAGCAGCGTCAAACGTATCACACTCCCGAAGAGGTCTGATTACGCGTACAAGTTCGTGCGTGAAGCCGTTACTGCTTATCCCGAGCTGTATTTCGCTCGCGTAGTTGTACTCGGGGAAGGTGACAGCGAAGAGATCGTTCTTGCCCGGTTGGCAGAGGCCTTCAAGATGCCCATCGATCGCAGCTTCGTCTCGGTCGTTCCCCTGGGGGGACGGCATGTTAATCATCTCTGGCGACTCTTGACGTCTCTGGACATTCCGTACGTCACCCTTCTCGACCTAGATAGGGAGCGATACGGAGGCGGTTACGGAAGGATCAAATACGTTCTCAACCAATTGCTTGAGAACGGATGGGATCGAAAGACCCTACTAGAGGTCGATGATGGTGTATTGAGCCAGGGCCAACTCGACGCATTTCACAGACGTGACGTGACGGATTCAGAGGACATGGATGCGTGGATCGCTGACCTTGAGGAATACGACGTATTCTTCTCCGGACCATTGGACCTCGATTTTCTGATGCTGGAGCACTTCGGCAAGGCGTACGAGGCGACAGTAGGTGAAGACGAAGGGCCTTCCATTCCGAAGGACGATGACGAGGATGCCGATGAGGAGCGTGACGCAGTCATTCACAGCGTCCTGAAGCCATCAGGAGGAGATGGTGAAACGTACTCTGAGGAGCAAATCGAGCGATTCTTCTGGTATTCCTACCTGTTCCTTGGGAGATCCAAGCCAAGTTCGCATCTCGCAGCTCTCTCGCAACTCAAGCGCAAGGCTCTTAGGGACAACTGTCCGCCGGTCCTGAAACGGTTACTCAAGCGAGTAAGACAGCTTCTCTTATCGGAGACTGGTGAGACCGCCGATGGCTAGGGTTCATCCGAAGGACTGGACACCGGTAGGTGTTTCGTCTCTTGAAGCTGCGGCCGAGAGGGTGGTTCGGTCGACGGATCATTGTGTGGTCATCGCCGGGCCGGGAGCTGGAAAGACTGAGCTGCTTGCACAACGAGCATGCTTCCTCCTCCAAACGCATGGATGCAGGTCTCCGAGGCGTATTCTGGCCATCAGCTTCAAGCGGGACGCGGCGCGCAACCTCGGAGATAGGGTGCTCCTTCGGTGCGGGCGACCGTTGGGTGCCCGATTCGACTCACTCACTTTTGACGCCTTCGCCAAGAGCCTCCTCGACCGGTTCCGCCTCGGCCTGCCACCCCATTGGCGACCAACGGCTGACTACCAAATCGCCAGTCGCGGCATCAACGAAAAGAGAATCGGAGACTGGCTGGAGCCCGCTGGTATGCCGATGCGAGAGCGAGCAGCCGTGCAGCGGGTTCGCATGTACAACAACGAGTTCATCGGCACGCCGCTGGAGGGCGAGCCCAGGGCTGCTGAGTCCCGGGAAGAACAGGCCGCGTCGTTGCTCTGGGAATACTTCCTTCACCACGGGTCTCACTCGACGTTGAACTTCCAGATGATTGGGCGTCTGGCGGAGCTGGTGCTGCGAGAGAATCCACGAATCCTGAAGGCTCTACAAGCTACTTACAGCCATGTGTTTCTAGACGAGTTTCAAGACACCACTGGCATCCAGTATGACCTCACCACGACGGCGTTTCTCGATTCACACTCTGTCCTGACTGCTGTTGGTGACAACAAGCAGCGGATCATGGGCTGGGCGGGAGCACTCGACGATGTCTTTTCTGAGTTCAAGAACGACTTCGACGCCATGCGCGTACCTCTTGTCCGGAACTACAGAGCTGCCCCGGAGCTTGTCCGCATTCTCGGACACTTGGCGGCCGCGATCGATGCGGACGCGCCCCCTCCTGAACCGCAACGAGACGGAACCCACGGTGATGGAGAGTGTCGGGTACTTCTGTTCGAAGACTATCAACAGGAGGCCGAGACTCTGGCAGCGATGACGAAGGGCTGGATCGAGGACGACGGCTTGGCCCCCAGGGACATTTGCATTCTCACTCGCAATCGACCCGGTGAGTACACGGAACGCCTGCGAGATGCATTGGAGCAAGAGGGCATTGAGGGGAGGGTAGAGTCGGATTTGCAGGATCTTCTCGCCGAGCCTGTGACGACGGTGCTACTCGACATGCTCAATCTAGTTGCACGGCAGCAAGCACCCGAAGCCCGAGCAGCGATTTTGGATCTTCTCTTTGACTTCGAGGGCGGTGAAGAACAGGAATCAGCTCGGCGGGTAGAGCGGGGGCTCAGGGCGCACGTAAAGCACCTACGAGAAGTACTTGGCACTGCCTCTCGCGACGAGGCGGGAGTGCGCTGTGTCATCGATGTCATCCTTGCATTCCTTCAGCGCGACCGCATCACCAGTCGCTTTCCACAGTATGAGCAGGGTACCTACCTGGACGACCTGATTGACAAGCTGTGTGCGAGCCTTGGCGAATACTCGGCGGGACGGAATTGGGATGAGGTCCTAGATATCCTTGAAGGCAAGGATTCGGTGCCCATCATGACCACACACAAGAGCAAAGGACTCGAATACCACACGATTGTGTTCGTCGGCCTTGAAGACTCGGCCCTATGGGGCTTTCAGAATGGCGAAGACGAAGAGACACGAGGGTTCTTTGTCGCATTCTCACGGGCCAAGTACCGAGTCATTTTTACCTTCAGCAAACGACGGCCTCGGCCAGGCCGAACGCAAGCAGAGGCGCAAAGTCGCAGGACCATCAATCGTCTGTATGAACTGCTGAGGAGCGCGGGCGTGGCGCTGGAGACTATCGAGTAGCGCGAGTTTGGAGCTCGATCTGAGTCGCGAGCTCGCGATAGCGACACAGCCCGTTGGCCCATCGCATCTGGTCTGGTGATCTACATTCGGGCTCGAAGAGCACCTGGGTTGCCACGACGATGCAAACGCACCGTGCTCGACTCGTCGCGACATTGAGCCGGTTCGGCTCGTAGAGGAAGCTCATGCCACGTGGGGCGTCCTGGGCTGATGAGCTTGTCGCGGAGTAGATGACGACTGGCGCTTCCTGACCCTGGAACTTGTCTACAGTGCCAACGCGAAGATCAGGGAGGCGTAGAGCCAGAGCGCTGACTTGGGCGTTGTAAGGCGCAACTACGAGAATGTTCTCAACAGTCAGATCGAGGGTCTCACCCTTCTGGTTGATCCACTGCGTGCCAGACTGCAGGAGATCCTGGACGCAGCGTTCGACCGCATCGACCTCCTCAGGGGCGGTGCTTTGGTTGCCCTCATGTACGACGGGCACGTGAAACAGACCAGTCCCAGCAAACCGGGTTCCCCCAATGACACGCTGCTGAGCACAACTCTCGTGAGCGTTCAGTTTCTGCGCGTAGTAGACCTCTGACGTGAACTCGCAGATGTCTGGATGAAGTCGGCGGGTCTCATCCAGAAGGAGTCCTGCGGACTCCGGAATCGTCTGTTCACCTTGCAGTATGTGGTCCAGAGCGGACACGTCGGTACCCTCAGGGTGAGCACCTCGCTGAGGCTGCTTGAGTTGCTGGGGATCACCGAGGAGCACCATGTTGCGAGCCGCACGTCCAGCCGCGAGGGTGTGAGCCAGTGACATCTGCCCGGCTTCATCGATGAAGAGGTAGTCGAGAGACTCGGCCATGTCTTCGGCGGCCCATAGCCAAGCAGTGCCGCCGACCAACTTGCCTTCGTTCAGTGCATCATGAACCACGTCAGTTTTCGTGGTCTCGACGAGGCCCTCAATGTGCTCTCCTGTTGGGTTCGTGAGCCGATGAACAACCTCGATTTCCTCACCGGCCTCCTTGAGAACCGCCTTGAGGAGATTCTGAATCGCCTTGTGACTGACCGCTGAGACACCGACGCGCCTGCCTTGTCGCAGGAGCGACAGGATCATGTGCGCCCCGGTATATGTCTTTCCCGTACCCGGCGGTCCTTGAATCGGCAGCGTGCTGTCTTCGAGATCGGCAACCAAGCGCATAGCGCTGTCGAATGCGGTTTCCCCGGGCAGTCGGAGGTTGTCGCTGGTATGGTTGCGAAAGCGGGGACGTTCGCGGAGGAGTAGGGCACGTGCAGCACGGCACTGGCCGTCCCTATCAATGCCTAATTCGAGCACTTTTCGGCCCAGATCGAGCAGACAGGAGTCCAAAGGAGCGGCCCTGACCATCGTGTTTGCGAGAACAGAAATGGGATGATTGTCCGCGGAGTCGCCTCGCTTCTTGATGTCGATAGTGCAGGCGACTGGATTGACACCCTCAACGGTGCCGACTGCCATCCCTTGCACCTCGTGGAGCCTGTCGCGCACCTTCAGTGCATTTTCTTGGGGCGGGTATGTATAGCGGTGAATGGGACAACGGTCGGTTCCTCCGTCGCGGGCCACGAACTGCAATCCATGGAGCGCTTTGCGCTCATCTAGAAGTTCATCTGGCTCCATGTCATTGATCCGGAAGAACTCCCACCAAGCCGACTTCTCCTCACGCCGGAAGTACTCAAGTAGATGAGCCAAGATCCATCGGGCTTGCTGCTCCTCGGTGCGTTCAGTAGGCTCATCTGGAATACCTGCTGCTAACTGGTCAAAGAGCCGCTGGGTCTCTTCGTCTCTCTGGTCCAGCTCCTCGGATGCCTCACCGGTCTTGAGCTCGGGGCGTTCGATCGCATTGCCTTGCAATACGAGTTCGTCCCGGCATTCCTCAAGCCAATCACGGAGTGCTTCTGTGGAAAGACAGTCCTCTTTGTTGTAGAGCTCCACGGCCTGACGGTCGTCGTCGACGATCTCGTGAGCCAGTTCAAGTTCGAGCAGGCAATCAACGCGGCGTCGGGCTGCTTTCGCTTCCGCGAGTGGGAGGGAACGATCGAACCCGAAGAAGGGTTCGAGGTTTTTGAGCGAATACCGCTCAACGCTGGCTCGCACGCCCTGTCGGGTGATTGAGTGGAGATCAACGAAGCGCTCGGCTCGAAGCAGTCGGTCTACCTCGGGACCACGGGTGCCATATCGCCCCATAAGCCGTTTCATCGCAATCGGCTCGTATGGCGAGAAGTGATACACGTGTAGATCGGGATATCGCCCCAAGCGCTCGATCAGAAAGTCAATGGCACTCTCGAACGCTTGGCGTTCTGCCTGGCGATCAAATGCCCATAAGGCCTTGTACGCGGGGGAACCGTCTTCGTTGAGATAGGAGAAGCCCAACAAATACTCGAGGCCACCGCCATCGACGAAGGGATCAGACTCGATATCGAAGAACACATCTTCCGGCGAGGGCGCGGGGAGACGGGATAGTCCGAATGAGGGGTCTGGTGCCAAGAGATCGCGTACAGGAGCATTCTGCTGTCTGCCGCGGAGTTGAACCTGGGCCTGGTGGTGGGCCTTTTCGAAGGCGTCTAGGGACCCGCGGCTTGGTGGTTCGGCCAAAGGCTCTGCGCGGAGTGCGAACTGCTCCAGCGTTGTCGTGCCTTGTCTGTTGATCTCATCGATGTGAAGCGTGCGAAGCCCAGCCACAAGACAGAGGTGGTCATCGGCGCGACGACGCGCATCGCATTCCTGCCACCACATACAGATGTCACAGTGTGGAACCGGAGTGGGATACGTCTCGGGAGGCTCCCGGGCATCCACGGCTGCCTCTAGTCTCGATTTGACGTAGCGGAAATAGGCTTGAAACTCATCGCAGCGAAAGGTTTCGCGAGGTAGTTCATCCCCTGGCTTCACGACGTGCATGCATTCAGGGTTGAGGCCCTGGAGTTCTGCGATGATCTCGGAGTATAAGCAGAGCTGGAGAATGGTGCCCGCACGAGTCTCCTGGGCGAGTTTCGTGTCGATTGCCTCGTACGACCACTCTCCCAGAGCACTTGGGGCCTTCACGCGAAGCAGAACATCAGCACGCCCGTACCACCTGCCCGACGCGAGTTCTGGTTGCACAATGACATCGAAGCCCTGCTGCATAGCCTCGAGCGTGCGAGACGAGTTCCGATCGGTTTGATCGGTGTGGTTCGCCACGGAGAGACCACTAGCCTGCAGATGCTTGATGTAGGCAGCTTCATGCTCCAACCCTCGCTGCCGGAGCAATTCAAGGTTCGGGTTGCTCCAATCTGGCAGTGCTAGTCGTCCTTCAGCCACTGCACGATCGACTTGTGTTAGGTGGCGACAGGCTAAGTGCTTTGCCAGATCCGTAGGTGCGAGCTTGATAATGTTGCCCGCTCGGTGCATTTGGCGACCTCCAACACAACGCTAGAGTCGCGAGTGTGCCAGGGCGAGAAGGGCCGGGCAAACCAGCTTGGGCAACGATTGTCAGATTGCCGCCTCCGCAGCCGCAACCAACGCCCTCCTGACCGCCTCCGGTAGACTGCTCCAAGTTTCCAGAAGACACATCAGATCTCTGTCCTCGCGCCAGTGAGCGCCACGCACCGAATTCCGACACGCTCAATGCCTACATCAACTTCCTAGCGATCGATCGCGAGGCGACAAAGCGGCGACTCTGGGGTCGGGAGACCGATCAGCAGAAGCCGCAGACTCGAATTGTGGTGCATGGCGCGACGGCGCCCGATATGGCTTTGACATCAGCAGGCGATTTGGACCGACTCAACAGAGAAGTCTCGCGACTGCGCGGAGTGATCAGTCAGCTGGTTCGAGATCCAGCAACACGGCGGGCATGACTGGCAGCAGATGGACTCGTTCAGCCGCCAAGCGGGTGTTAAGTCCGCTGCGTCTGCCAGTTCCGCCACGGGTCCAAGTGTCTGGTTTGGCAAGGACTTGCGGTGATTCGCAGGACGAGTGCTCCGAGTGTCTCGGCGGATTGGTTGCCCGAGGCGCGCATTGACTTCATCTCGAGTCCAACCGGCTCTCAGCAGATGGCAGGCCATCCCGGACCGCAGATCCTTCCAGCGCAAGGGATCACCATGCGGCATGCTCGTCGCTCCACTCGTCGCAACGGCCTTGGCGAGCATCTTCGCCGCGGCCCGGTACCCACTGTTGAACAAGTACCCATCGTTCAATGGAGCACTCGGCAGCACAAGATCGAGCCATCGAGCCGTTTCGGGATAGAGCGTCACTTCGCTTCGACTCAACCGACTTCGTTTGAGCTTGCTCGCGGGAAGATTCACAATGTACTCGCGCTCTCCAGAGTGCCGATTCACCTGGGAAATGAAGTCCTCCCTCGTGAGCGCCAGCAGCGTCTGGATGTTCTCGCCGATGTCCCAGGCAAGCCAGAGGAGCAGTTGATGCACTGGATTGCGCACCACGCTCACGAGCCTGCGGAAGGACTCCTCGGTCACGTACCGCACGATCTTCGGCGAATTGGTCGAGAATTCGATCACGTCCTTCGCCAGTCCATCCTTGCCGGCTAGGCGGAAGGGCTTGCTCTTGAAGATCTTGTTGTAGTAGGAGCTGCGGTCCTGGAACGGCTGGCCGTCGCGCCGCTTGATCCGCCCTTCCTCAAGATCGTCGTAGACCCGCTGGATGTCCTCCTTGGTCAGATCGCGCCAAGGCTTGTTCTGGAACCAGAGATTGACATTGGACATTCTGGTGATGTAGCCCAGTAGAGTCTTGCAGCACCCGTTGTCGATGTCCGGCAACCCATTGACTCGCTTGAGTTTGTGCTCCTCAAAGGCGAAGAATTCGGTGAACAGCTCGCGATTCTCGGGGCAGATGTCCGGGTCTGAGAGGAACGCCTGCTTCGTGCGTTCGTAGTACCCTCTCAAATCCGGTGCCATCTTGCCATTCATCTGCTCTGCCTCGTTTATGTACTTTGCACCGATGTGGCAGAAGGGAGATGAACCGATTTATGCCCCCGGAAGTGAACCGGAGGTTCAGTGCCCGATCCGGGGCCAGAGCATCTCCTTCGTAGAGAAGGTCAATGCCCCTGCCGGGGCCAGAGCATTCGGCTCCATGTCTCGGGACTCGATTCATCGAATCTCTGCCCTTGACCACGCGATCACAGTGTTTGTGATCCAGTGCGCTCGTACATGGGCGCAGAGGGGGAACCAAGGTTTATAAAGATTGTGGTGATAGCCATCGTGCATTCGAAGGCACTTCATCGCATGTACGGATCTATGTCACTCCGCCTCATCACGCTCACGACAGATTCAAGGACACTTCATAGCGCAGCACCTGACATGGAAAGGTGTACAAGGTCGCATCTCGTTGCCAACGCATGTTTATCGCTCGCTGTGTTTGCTCCTGCGAGCATGCAGAGGCGCTCTTCGCGGCGACACCATCGGGAACGCTACGGCAGAGTATCCACACGTCTCGCATACACGGTACCGTGGCGCAGCGTAATGCCAAAGCACGCCAGCCCCATCGCTTTGTGCGGCGCCTCGAATACGGTGGCCTCCACATTTTGGGCAGACTTCAAGTACTGTCATCCAGCACCAGCGACATTGCACTATATAATGCTTTCGGACTAGCGTGGAAACACTATGATTTCATTTGAAATCAACAGGTATCCGATGACGCCCAAAATAATCAGCGTGATCAGCCATCCGCACCCCTTTCCACCCCCGGAGCCGGACTTGCTGGCTGCCCCGATAATGATGAATAGGATAACCACTGCGACGACAACGAGAATAGCCGCCTCGCTATTCATCAGATTCTTGATGGAGTCCATAGCGTACCCTCGATTGAGTGAACTATAGAGAACTGCGCCACGATAGCTAGCCGCAGGGTACTCAAGAGAGGTTCTCGGGTCAAGCAGTCTGCGCAGTCCGTACGGCCATCGGCCCGTGGGCCAATGCCAATCTCCTCTGCCGGGTTGTCTTTCGACGTATATATTATGTACCAATCGTCATCCGTGGATCGTGATTGGCGGCCGCGAGCCTGTGATGGACGAGTGCTGCCTGTCGAAAATGGCCTACTAGAGAGCGGCGCTGAGGTACTCAAGATTTATTAAGATTGTTGTCCTCTGAACGTCATGTTGGACTGACTAGGGAATCCGGCGAGGACGCTTCATCTCAGGGTCCTCATCCAGATCCGCCCCAGCGCACGACTCGCAGCAGTACAGACGCGGCTCATCAAGCGGGACCACTCCACGTGGTCCGATGACGCCGTGCTGGACGCTGATGACGTCGACTCCCAATGACAGGGGCTTGCGGCAGTTGGCGCATTGCATGTGTGTTTCACCTCCTGGCGTCAACCAGCCGGGGACCCCTATATGAATCCTCACCCGATTCGGCGAAGGGATCCTGGCTCGGCACGTCGGTTCAAGCCCTAAGAACATGGAGAGCTGCGATGATTGGATGAACACCATTCGGACCCACTGCGATTCGCTCCGCTCAAGCAACCCCGAGTCGTGCAGGCTGCTTGCTTCGATGCACCAGCCTCTGACCGCCCTCCAGTCTTCGCGCCGACAGGCCACGAACCTTGATCGGTCGCGGTATCTCTTCTATGTCCTGCTCACCCGCCACTTGATCGCGTGCCTCAACCCGCACGCCCACAAGAGCCGTCTGTACTGGCTGACGGTGCTCGGCACACGGTGCCAGCGGAGAGTCCGAAGTGAAGATCAGTTGCCGCGATTGGTTCACGACTTCCCCCAGGTGGACTGGGAGCTCTACGGTTGGCTTTGCCACCGTCATCGCAGCGCTGTCATCCGGGAAGCTCACGAACCGCTCCAGCCGGCGATGATCAAGCGGCACGCTCGTCGGCGCGATGAGTCAATCCGGATGTCGGCCAACAATGTTCGCGATGTCCTCAAGCTCCTTCTCCAGCGTGGCTTGGTGGAGCGACTTCTTCTGCCCGGCGAGCGGTATCCACGCTACCGCCTGACGCCGGTCGGTGAGGACATGCGTCATCTTCTGATTGGAGCCGAGGCGCCAGTCGATACGCGGGAGGCCAGGACATGACGCCTCGAACCCGCCGACCGCGCTCAAAGACGGGCTCTGGCCAGCCGGGGCAGACCTGCATCGTTCCGGATCGGATCCATCACCACGACGCATTGAAGGGGCTGGCCCAACTCCCCGACGAGTCGGTGGACCTTGTCGTGACCGATCCTCCCTACAACATCGCCTCCAAGAACCGCCTGATCGTTCTTGGCGGCAAACTCATGAGCACCCATGAGGCCTGGGGCGCCTGGGACACCTACCACCCATTCGACTACGACCTGCTCATCCAGCGGGTCCTCAGTGCTTGCTACCGCGTCCTCAAACCCGGCGGCTCGTTGTACATGTTCACGGCACGGGAGGACACCTCATCTCAAGCGCTGTACTCGGGAATGCGGCGGTGACAATGTGCCTCAATCTCAAGGATCCCGCCGATGTGGCCAAAGCGGCGGGCTTGTGTGCCCTCGCAGACGAGCATGACAAGCGCTGGTTCACGATGCTGCCGGTCGGTCACACGATCATCAAGCTCCAGGATCGATGGCGCCGGCCGTTCCTCGTTCGGATGCCAGAGGTCCAGGTCGAAAAGGGAAGTGTGTCGGACGCGGATACATCTATGCGCTCAACAACGACCTGCGCTTCCTCACTGGGGACAAGGAGTTCGAGGACTTGCCCAATGTCGCGTTCGTGCAGTAGAGCAGTGCCGACCAACCGCGCCAAGTACTACCGGCGCTTGCGCCTCGGCTTTGACTTTCCTCGAGGCTTCATGTTCTCCGGCCACTCTCCGGGAGTGAAGTCACGGCATCCTTCGCGCAATATGAGCAGCAGTCTCTCAATCTCGCGAAGCGCATATTCCGTATGGAATGGAGCCGCCCGAAACGTATGCCGGTCCCGTCCCCGGTGTGCGAATACGACTCTTCTTGTAGCAGTCCGAATCAGAATGAAGCCGAATCCTTCGTGGACAATGTCCTTGCTGAGATCAGGAACTTGAGGCACTCGACCATCAACATCAAGCTGCAGCACCAATGGTCGAACTCCACTCCTTCTTCGCTTGTGATGCTCCTTCAAGACAAACCAGTCATCGTCGCTCCACTTCCCTGACTGTGGAGCACAAAACATCCGCACCATGACAGGCGCTCTCGACTTCAGCTTACTGCTGCGGCGGCTCGCGAACCGATAGCAACTCTCATAGTACTTGGATCGAAGCTCGGTTCCCCACGGTTTGCCACCGCAAAGCGCCTCGACGGACTCCGCATCCCGCAACGCGTCCGCGACCTCAAAGATGAACTCTTCGGGCGTTCTGATGCGCGTGAGCTGGTCACCCAGCTCCTTCAATGCATCGTGGGTCCGCTTCAAGATCTCGCGAGCCAGGTACCTCCTCAAACTGGTCGATCGACTACTGACTGTTCGACAGTACTTTCGTATGCGGTTGTGGATCGGGTTGTTCTCATCAACCAACTCGCTCGGTTCCCGTAGCTCAGGCGCATTCTGCACGAGCATTGTCTGCCAATCGGCTTCGACCGCAACGGGGTCAGGCTGCTCTTGCCCGAAATCGCGCGCCATGTCGACAAGCAGCTGTGTGATGTCTGTCGGGGCTGCACTTCGCGCCCCGAATTGAGCCAGCGGCATGTGCAATGCCTCAGGCGCCAGACTAAAAGTCAGTGGCACGATACGAGCCGATGCGCGATGTTTGGATATCGCGCCGGCCTCAAAGTGAATCCACGGAGCATGCATGTTCTCCGGCGTGAGGCAGAGGATCGCGTACGACAGGACATCCAATTCTCCACCCAGATCCTCCAAGTGACGCGATCCAGACTCGGGGCCATACAAGAACACGCGCAGCCGACTCAAGTGGTTCGCAATTAGCTCAGCCAACAACTCAGCGATCTTCCGACTTCTGAGTCCTGAGAAGCTGATGAACACGGTGATGCGCGAGTTCGGTGCCATATGTCGAACCTCCCGAATTCATCCTGCGCAATCGGTGAATCCCCGACCAACATAAGACTGCTCGCTCAACAGGCAAGCACCATAGACATGCCCGAAATCCTGCCATAGTGGGGGCTCAGAGACATAGTACCCTGCGCGAATCTCCCGTGCAGGCATGGACCAGGTTAGATCCATCACATCGCGGTTGCGAAGCTGGAATGGCCGCGTTGTAGGCCACCGCGAATCGGTCTTCACGGGAATCCGTGCGCTCAACCTCGATGTTCACGTACCGGGAGCAGACAACCGCTCCTTGATCGGTGCGGCGAATCTCGATGTTCTCTTCTTCTCCCTCGATGATGATCGATCTGTACTTCATGGCAGATGTCTCCTCCGATGCCGTGAGCAGACTTGGGTGGTCGTCCGCCCGCAGCCGCCGCCTGCTCGACGCGTGACACATGAAGCCATGGGATTGCTCGAAGTGCAAGTCCTTTGATGACAGAATGTTGATGATTCTGGAGAAAGGCGGCCGCGGAGCCGAACGTGCGCGGAATGCGGCCGTGTCTGGGCGGCGAATCGGCAGCATCGGGCGAGCGCTGGCGCCGCAGATGCCCAAGAACGGGGCTGAATACTGATGGACCCGGACAATGCTGAGGTCGGTCGACGCGCGCGGTTGTCACTGTAACGATGGGTCCGTGCGGCGCGCCTCGCGAGATTCGTCATGAAGATGATGGGTGTGGACAGTCAGTCAAGGAAGTGCTCGATGACTCGCTGGTATGGTCGGATGTCGGCTGCTGAGCCTGGTCGTCCGTCGAGTTCGCTCTGCATCGCCTCGGCAGCAACGCATTGTTCCCGTGCGTTGCCAACTCCGACATCCATCTTGCGGACTCGGCCCGGTGCGATGATCTCTACATTGATCACTTGGCTACTGCGCTTGCGGCTGACCGTGGCATAGAGCCCTGTCTCGCCCGCGATGTCGACTCTTGTGTATCTCATCGTAAATGTGATGGTGATCCCACTCGACCGTCATTGTCATGTGCACCTCGCGACGCGTTCGAGGTCGTATTGGATGTCCTCGATCATCGACTCCGTGGCGTTCGGAGTGTTGTTGATGGCTACTCCGCACAGGATCCTGAGGGCCCCCGCGCGCTGGCATTCCAAACCAGGTCCAACGGCGCTTGGCAGACTCGCCCTGTCCCCGCCGACGGCGACACTTGACCAAAACGGCACAGCTACCCCTCAGTGCAGCCATGAACACACGCCTTGCACTACTCACGGCCTCGTGCCATGCGCGAATGGGCTGGTCGTGCGACACCTGCTCCATCAAGCGCATCCCCATATATAAATGCTACGCCCTGGAGTCTGCGTACCACTTCACGGCACCATACGCATTGCGTTCACGGGGTACGTGGCGCAATCTCACAGTTCCTCGAACAGTCCTGGCCACCTTCGCGCGACCCTCCTTTTTGCTCTTGCCCGACACATACTCCCTCGGCTACTATCTCGCTGACATCTCGCCGTGCCAGTTCACCAATCTGCCTAGATGGAGTGCCGGGGTGCCCGTTTTCATTTATTTGCCATCCAGCTTTCCTTGGCACGTCAGACTCATGTATGTTCTCATCAGTTGGCTAGTGCTCCTCTTGCCTGCTGCAGTGATTGCTGCAATTATCACGATCGTATGCGTACTCCGGCCTCAATCCCTATTGACGTTCCTCAATGCTCCACTGACCTTGATTCTTGCACTGGGCGTTCTCGCTCAACTGTCCTTTTTCGGAAACCGCATCCGCACCTTCGCAGATGTGATCACCCTGACTCACCACATGCGTCGAGCGGTCGCGCTCTGCCTGTTCTCTCTGCTATCCCTCATTCCCGTATCCACCGTGCGCCATCATCGCTTCGTATTCGGCTTCGTGTTCGTGTTGCTCACCGCGTTGTCGTTCGCATCATTGTCGTATCTTACCTTTCTGCATCAAGCCCACCAACGTTCTCTGGCCCTCTTTGAACACTTCACCCACCTAGTCGCGGAGTTCTCCTTTGATTATACAGATCCGCACAACTTGCTTCTCGCCCTCGACAGCGTGGATGAGTATCATCCATTTTACGACTACTACCCGGCACAGCGTGACGTCAGTACCGCTTTGCGTGCCGTGCTAGTCGCACCGGCCCGCACGCCAATGGATCGGGCGCAGCGTTCAACCGCGGCCCGAACCATTCTTAATTCATGGACTGCGCCATCCGCGCAGGTTACCACACATGATGAAGTCCTCCGAGTCATCGTGGGGTGGAAGTTGGCCACGCTGATACTGCCTGGCACAGATAGCTCCGAGTGGCTTGACTCTATGGATACCCGAGTGCTGAAGGCGGCCGACTGGCTGGAGACTCATATAAGCAGCGCCTCATGTAGTCACTCTCGCGTCGACCAAGTGCTGCATGAGGCACTCGCGAATGCCGTTGCCTATGCCATCATTCGGAAGCATTCGGATCCTGATTATGCTCCTGATTACAGTATTGCACTGCGACATCTCACGAGCATTCTAGATCGCTCACCGTCATCCACTGTAGTACGCGACCGCACAGTGAATAATCTGATCGATGTGATACTATCTGCGTACTGGCACCCGTATTCGTCTCGTGTCCGCAGATGGACAGCGGAGGAGCGAGCCAGTATTCTCCAATACAACTTGAAACTGCGGGATGCCCTGGCTCGCGAACCACGGCCACCGTGGCTGATTACCGGCGCTCAACTGTTAGCTACGCTGGCCTACGATGAATTACTAGCAGATGATCCGCAGTTTGACCGTGTTCACAATCGGCTGGCAGATAGTCTACGACTTTGCATCGCGGCGACGGCGATTGATCCGGACTTTGTCCGGCGCGTGGAACTTCGTAACCTACCTGGACTGTCTTGGCTATTCGGCAACGTTGACCAATTGCCTCCGGCCGTGACCGTAGAGGAGGTTCCAGAAATACGAGCTTTTGTGGATGCCATCGCGAACGACCCACTATCAATGCATCAGTCGACGAACGAAAGCGGTGAGTCCAAGTGAACAGCTCCGATCCATGTTTTTCTGTGATTCATGACCTCGCTGAGAGCTTGGGAGCTGCAATGACACAATGCCAACTTCTGGAGCATTCAATTGCTCGCCCCTATGGTTCACTATCAAGTTCGGCGTGGCGGCAGTGTGCTGATGTGGCACGCACACTCATCGCGGAAGTCGCGTTTCAGCATCACGTTCTAGAATCATGGCTTCTTGAAACCGGGTATCTTGGTGATTCTCAAACTGAACAGATGGAATTGGCGCAATGCGACCTGTATCCCGTTGTCGCGAGGCTTGTCGACATCCACGATTCGCGAGCTACGTCGCGGCACGTACATCTTCAAATGCTCTCGCGGGATGCTGCCGCTGTCGTCGAAGCAGTCGTCAACGCGGAGTACATTGCTCGCGCCACCAACAACCTGCTCGCAAACGCGGTCAAGTACTGCCACAAGAGCCGAGGTGGCACCCGCCGCCACATCGACATTTGGTTGCGCTACCATGACAGCCAGCGTACATTCTGGTGCCTGGGGGTTCGGAGCTACGGAATTGGGATTGATGAGGACGAGCTTGCAGAAGTCTTGAAGCCCGGCAAGCGAGGACGACGAGCCATCGAGCACGGACACGTGGGAAGCGGAATGGGTTTAGCACATGTCCAACGATGCGCCACGGTGCACGGCGGCCACGTCCGATTATCCAGCAGGCATGAGCATGATAACGTGTATCTCACTACGGTTGAGTTGATCTGTCCGGTATCTCCCGCGCGTTTTCGCACGCAGCGGTAGTGGAGTATCGGTTGTGAGTATGCTGTGGATCGAGAATGTCGGCGCTGAGTTTGGTACGGTGCATCGCATTGCGGAGTCCCGTGGACTTGAAGTCGACGAGGCGTTGGATGTCGAGGGTGCAATGGCACGATTGCTGAAGCAACCTCCGCCAGATGTTATCCTCCTTGATCTGTACGTCCCCTTGGGTGCGGCCCAAGAATTGCGCTCTCAGATCTTGCAGCAATTGAACACAAAGATGAACGAGCCGGACCTAGCCGCGAGAGTGCAGCATCTCCTGTCCCTCCCCGAGATCGGCCTCGTTGTTCCACTGCTGTTTCCATCACTTAGGCGCCGGACAATTGTACTATCCGTTGTGACTTCACCACCCAAGGCGCTGAAGGATATCGCGACAGGAATAAACAAGTGGTTCTCCAAGCGCACATTTGGACTGCACATCCAACAGTTTGAAGCGGCGATCGACAGCATTCTGGAGGGCAACAGTAGTGCTGAGTGAGTGGATGTTAGTTATTGCCATCGCCGTTCTCACCCTGTGGGTGCTTATGGCTGCTTGTGTGTTCTTGTGTGTGTGGGGAAACAAGGCGGTTCATGGCGCCATGTACGCGGCGGCAATAGAATACGTAGACAGCAGTCACGTATTGAAACGTCCCAGTGGCCTCATGTATGAGCGCATGCTGGTTTTTCGAGTACTCGCCGCCGATCACCGGAATGCGGGCCCAGCAAACCTGAACAACGCTCATGAGGCTCTGAGCATCATCGACGCTGACTCAGTCTTGTGGCATCACTTGGCAGACGCTGTTGGTGCGTGGGCTAGACTAGGCTATCTTCAGGGCAGCGGCGTCACACGGATGGAACTGCTGCGACAGATCGCGCGAGCACCGGTTACTCTGGATATAGGTGTGCATGAGCAACCTTTAAATAGTAAAGACACAGCATCTAATGTATAAAATGAAGTTACCCATAGGGCGCACTATCACTGACGTGCTGCTGACGTCAGCTGCAATATCTGGACTCAGCTACGGCGCGTTGTCCGTGTACGCGAGCGTGTGTCGACAGTATCAGTATGTCGAAGCGCTTGAAAGCACGCTTCGCTTTGCCGACTATGAGCCTGTGGAACACACAGCGACTACCGACCTTATGAGAGGCGTGGTCAGTAGTTCTATCGGCGTGCTATCAGCCGTCACGCTGCTATATGGACACAAAAAGGCAACAACTCGGCGAAACGAGGACTTGTAGATGGCTTCGGGTGTGCCGCAATTGACGATTGACGAGAGGAACAAAGCGCAGTACCAGAATCGGCGAATTGTGGTGCCTGCGATGGTTGGTGGTGCCCTATCAAGGTTATCTGGCCATCGATCAATGACTCCGGAAGATGAGTTCATGTCCTCTCTTGGGCATGCAACGAGCGGCTCCGATGAGTGCCGATACCCTGCATACAGGGCTCCGGCCGCGCCCGCGTCTCGCTTTCGTGCCAACGCCATCTATGTCCGCCTTCAGTGCCCGCGCGACCCCCACGTGCTCGGAATGGCGATCCGCAGAAGGATTCCAATGATCAGAAACATCTTCAGTAACAGAGGGAGGTTCCAAAACGCTTGCGCCACTGCCGTAAGTATCAACCACATCGGGCCAAGAATATCAATTTCCGGTGCAGCCATGACTCTCTCCTGCAAATGCTGTGATGCCACCTGCCCGCGCCGCTGAGGGTGATCGAGCTCGAACAGACTCCAGACGCTACGTGCGTACAAAGCCGGATTTCGACGGTGCTGGCACCGTCTCGACAGACTTCAGATCGCCTGGCGCCATGGCGCACGCGGATACGACCTCCAGTGCCTCTCCACCATGAAGTCCTTGCAGAAGCTCGGGAACGACTCAATATCCCGCAATGACGCCCTCGAGCGGGCCGGCGCCTGCGGCTGTACTGCGCGCGGCCCGCCCCCGACTGGTCCGCTCAGTGCTTCCGATCTTTGGGAGGATTCGGATCGCTGCCGTAGCTGTCCGAGTCACGAATCTGGCCGTTCGGGCGGTGGATCACGACCTCTCCCTTGTTCTTCTGAGCGATGGGTTTAGCCGCCTTCGCGGCGGCACCCTGGGTCTTATGATTCGAGACAGGCTTCCCGCCTTCGGGTTTCACCTGCCAGTTCTTGCCGTTCGGCACCACGTGAACGTTCTTGCCCTTGGCCATTTCTGGCTCCTTGAAAGATGGGCGGTCCGCCCGTTTCGATTTGTCCGGGGCACAACGCCCCTTCAGTGAGCACTACGCGAGGCCCTTACGGACGCGCCGATTGGCGATCATCGATGAGGCGTAAGGGGCCTGCGTAGTGCATCCCGGCCCCAGACATCAAGGACGCGTGCTGATGGATGAAGACGCACAGACGCAAACGGACTATGACCTTGCTCTCAACATCGCATGCGGCGATGAGGAGGCGATCCGCGCCTTCATCGCACAACACGGTCCGAAGGTCCAGGGCTTCCTGCAAAGGCGATACCCGACCATCTGGGAAGACGCTTGGCAGGAGGCCCTGATTCGTCTTGTGAACCGGATCAACCGCTTCGACCCCGGGAAAGGGTCGCTGCGCGTCTGGGTGACGAAACTGGCGCAGAACTGCGCCAGGTCGATCCTGCGTGCCGAGAGGAAGCACCCGTGCGCCGAAGCGCACGAGGACATCGAGATAGACAAGAGGAGACCGTCCCGAGAGACTCTCACGCCAAAGCATCGCAAGGAAGCCGAGCGTCGCGCGCAACAGGTCCGCGACGCCATCGACGCGCTCCCTTCCAAGGAGCGCCGCGTCATCCTCGCCGACTTGGCTCATTCCGACGGCAAGGCCCCCGCGGGTGAGTTGGCCGAAGCCTGGGGTACGAATGACAATGCAATCCATCAAGCACGCGCACGTGCCAAGCGGAAGCTCAGGGAGGATCTCGTGCGGCGAGGTGTTTACCGTGAGGACACAAGGCCATGACCGACCCAAGGGACGACAGGTTCTGGAACGAGATGGGGGACGAGATTCGACGAGCCTTGTATCTCGCCCCGCTCACCGACGAAGAAGCCGCCCGCGAGTACGACGAGGCTCCCGAGGTCCCGCTTTCGGAGGCTCAGGTTGTCGAGTTCGCCCGGATTGCGGCCTCCGCGATTCCCCGCGAGCCGAGCTACAACGAACGTACCGGTGATCCTAAGCGGGAGATCGAAGACGAGGTGGATGAGGTGCTCGGGCTATATCGCAACGAGGGGGAGGCTGACCCCGGTGTGGAAGAGCAAATGCGTCGACAGCGCGAGGAAGCACTGTCTGACGATGATGAAGCAGATGAAACAAAGGATGACGATGAGCAGGGGACCGCGGAATCTTGAACGAGCAGCCCTTGAGCACCGGCTCAGGATCGCCCGCCGTGACGCGGAATTCCTGATCCAGCGCCTCCGCATTTCCAGCCCGCCGGTGGACCCGGTCCAGATCGCGCGCAGTGAGCGCAAACACCTTCGCTTGTGCTGCGGTGACTACGGCAGCGCCTTCGACGGCAGACTCGAGTACCACTCTTCGAAGAGGCGCTTTGTATGCTTCTACAACACAAAGTACGATCGCGCTTTGACCGACGGGCACGCCCCACGCACGCGGTTTTCCCTGGCTCACGAGCTTGGCCACTACTTCATCGAGGATCACCACGACTACTTGCGCTCGGGCGGGAAGAGCCACGGATCGCGCAGCGAGTTCATGGCTTCGATGCCGATCGAACAGCAGGCCGACTGCTTTGCCGCTCATTTGCTCATGCCCGATCCTTTGGTGAAGTCAATCGTCAACCAGGACGATCTCTCTATCGGGCTCATCACCGAGGTGGCAGACACGTTCAAGACTTCATTCCTCAGCGCGTCGCTTCGGACTGTGGAAGTCTCACACTTCTGCGGGGCCATCGTTGCTGTACGGGACGGTGAAATTGCTTGGACACGACGCAGCGATCCGCTGATCGAGCAACGCATATATCCCGGAGAAAAGGGACCGCTCCGCTCGAAAGCCGCCCAAGCCGCATGGACGGAGTATCTCAACGGCGCCAATGTGATTGCCAAGCGTGGCGGCTGGGCTCGCGACTGGTTCCTCATGTACGACGATGACCTTGCGCAACGACTGTCAGTGACGGAGTCGTATCTGCCGGCACGGGTCATGGACACGATGATCGTCGTCCTTTCGATCCCTGAGGATGAGCTGTGCGACGGGGACGAGGATTGAATTGAGAACAATGGCTGCGATCACCGATCATCAAGCATTCCCCCAGCCTGCTGATTCGAACGGGATTATCTGGCGCTACATGGACGTTCCAAAACTCGTCGACTTGCTGCATCGCTCCGAACTTCACATGGCTCAGCTTCGCAGTCTCGAAGATCCATTGGAGGGCAGATACACCGCCACGTACAGGGCTGCCTATGACTCTCACGTCCGTCAACTCATGAAGAACAAAGACCTACAGTTTTCGATTGCGGAACGAAGCGAGACGTTCATGCGGGCTTCACTGTACGTGAATTGTTGGTGCCTGCAGGACCACGAGACGCAGGGAATGTGGCGCGTATATGGCGGTGCCGCAGGAGTAGCCTTACGAACCACGTACTCCCGGCTGGTTAGTGCGCTACCCCCAGACGTCTACGTTGGACAGGTACGATACGTCTCCCCGGACCACATGCTCTATGACGGCAATGCGCTCCAACTGGCGATGATCAAGCGCCACTTCTTCAGAGATGAACGAGAATGTCGTGTAGTGAAATGGCAGATCCAGAAGAAGCTCGATGGAGAACACGGATTCGACATGGACTTCGACCGGTATCCTGCTGGGCTTGGCCTGCATGTCAACCTCAGTGATCTGGTGACGGACATCGTCGTCAGTCCGCTTGCACCAGCGTGGTTCCACACATGCGTTACCGCGATCGTGGATCGCTTCGCACCGGGGTTGCAGGTAGCACGATCGTCAATGCGGACATGATGTCAGCGTCCTGCTCATATGACGCCGACCTCGGCCAGGCACATGCAGAACTGTGTTCAGTGCCTCTTGCGGGCACTCGCGCCCATCGCCCCTCTGCCCACGAACATCCACCAGAGCCGTGTGTAGGCTGGCCGCGTCGCTTCCCCTGATCAATGATTCTTGCTATCTTAGTCGAGCGAAAGGTCTACCGAGGGTGCATTGTATTCCACTACCGCGATATTATGCTCTCGATTCAGGTTTGGCAACATAACTTGCCAGACCGCTTCTCCGACGCTCGCATAAGAGCCATAGAGCGTATCTGGCCGCGTGCCAATAGCCACAGTAAACGATCGCTGATCCCCAGGCGGTATCGAAATATACGCCGGCACTGCCGCCAGATTGCGATTCCCCTCACGATTAAAGCCTCGCTCCGCCTCTCTTCCATTGCGATCAACAAATCGCAAATCAGTCAGTCGCCACCGCGGGATCACAACGTTGGCCTTCCCCACGTTGGTGATACGGATATCGAATCCCATCTTGCGCAGATCGGGTTCGACTTGAGGCGTGACTGTAATCACCACTTTCGCCTGGGGGTCGGATAGCTCTGGCTCCGGAATCCGACCCGTGCCGTGGGAGGCCGCAGCCAATAGACCACCATCACTAATCTCGACTCCCTCGAACTCGGTGGAGAGATCTAGCGGGACTCTAACGTACACTCTCCTCGGACCCCAATACACGAACTCAAGACGTCGACAAGCATCTTCCACCAGATGCTGCCACTTTGGATGCACTTCGAACATGGCCACCAGAGGGACAACACTCCATTCCGGTAACTCTCCGACGTAAGTGAACCGAATGGCGTTCTCCATATTGAAACACTCGTCGTCTAGGTCACGTTCTAGTTCCGCATAACACCTGCCGTGCAGCGACGCGACTTCCTCCAGAACCGTGCTCCTCAGAAGGACAAGATCTTCGTCGGCTGCGTCTCCTGGCACCTGACCCATACGGGTCGTATCCAAATTGACTCGAACGTCGATAAGAACGCGATCTATCACGTCAACGGTCACGGCATGGGACTGTGGCGAAAGCACCCGTCCGAGGATTTGCCGCACAACTGGCGCCTGGAGCTCGGCAGTGGTTGGAATCGTATCGGGCTCAGGCGGTGATTGTGAGGTAGGTATGTATGCGAAGAGCACGGCGCAAAAGAGGGTGAGCTGCGTGTACATATGTGTCCTATCCTACAACGTCGCAATCGCAAAGGCGAAATCAGTTCCCTCTAGGGCATGGGGTCCATGCGGTACAGTCATCCCAGTCAGTTATGCAAGTACCCACGCATCCGGGCCAATCGGGAAAGTAGACAGCGCAAATAGCTCTGCATGCCGTGTCTGGCGGCAGCCCTTCAATCTCCGATCCAGGCTGGTTGAATGTGGATGAAATCTCGCGACATAGGTGGCAACGTCTCGTATTGCGAAACACTTCATAGTGACACGCACGTGGAAGTCTATCTGGATCGTCCGTATCAAGTTCGCAGTGGTGCCAAGCATGGAGGAGCTCGTGATAGAGAGTGCCGAGGAGTCTGTCGCCTTCACACTGGCACGGGTAGAGGCAGCCTTCATTACGTTGGCAAATGCAGATCTCGGGTGGACTTGCGCGGTCAAAGAACGCGCAGAGACTGCCTGGGTTCGGGTCATTTCCCTCGGCGCATGCCTGCTGATTCTGAAGCTTGCATTCCTCGCCAACCCTGAAGGGTGGCACGCTTCCACAGGACTGTTCAACGGCACGTCTAATGCAATTCAGCCGGGAGTCACTTCCCGCTTCTTGGACGTCACTCCAACAGTCTTGGCCTTGGCCCGTCTGGATGTTGCAAGGTACGGAGACCAATCCGGTGGCATCAGCGAATGGCAAAGGATGGTCGTCCGCGTATAAATAGAAATTCGGAGTACTCACGTACCCAAGCGGATCGCGTCGCGTCCAGCGTCCGAGTTCGGCGGAGTAGACGCGGTTTCGCACGTGCTTGAGGTCGAGGTTGTAGTCGTGCTGGTAGCCGGCGTATCCGACACGGTTGGCCACGGCGGAGGCGGAGAGGGCGTTCCAGCCGCTGGTGGCGCCCTGGTAGTTGTTGATCGCCAGGGTCTTGTCGGTGCTGTCGACGTCGCCGTCGAGGTCGATGTCGCCGCGCACGTCGTACGCCGGGGCGTCGATCCAGGTCTGGATCTGGGTGATGTCGGCAGAGTCGCAGTCGCCGTCGGAGTCGATGTCGCCGCCGGGCAGGCCGAAGGGGATGCCGTAGGAGGTGTACTTGGCCCATTCGGCGATCAGTCCGCCGCTGGTGAGGATCGCGCTGAGATCGCCGCGCCAGTTCTGGCAGTAGTAGCGGCGCTCTTCGAGCGTGCCGTCGCCCGCCGAGGTCCAGCCCGAGTTGGCGTCGCGTTGACGCAGCACCACGCCATTAATGTAACTGGAGCCGCCCGCCCCGTCAAGGCCGGCCTGGTGGGGAACGAAGAGTTCCTTGGGGTTGTCATCGTCAGCGCGGTAGACGGCGATGAGCCGCCAGCGCTCATCGTGGACGAGGTTGTAGACCGGATCGCTGGCATCCACATCCCCGTCGGGCTCGGTGTCCTCGTGGAAGGACTTGAGGAAGCCGGTGCCGAAGTAGGTGAACTCGGCGAGGGTGGCGTCGCTCAGGTCCGTCACCAGGACCAGGCGCCCGAAGGCGTCGTACTTGTACTTGTAGCTCGCGCCGTCGTTGGTGAGCTGGCCGAGCAGGTTGTAGGCGAGGGTGTAGTTGTCCGTGCCGTTGTCGTCCGTATCGCGCCCGGTGAGTTCGTTGACGACGTTGTGCGTGCGGTCGTCGTTGTATTCGTTCGCCTCGTTGTAGTTGTTGTCGCCATCCACATCGAGCTGGGCCAGATCCCAGTTGCCGACCTGGTCGAGCGTCCAGGTCTGCTTGCGCGTCTCGCTCGTGATGGATGAGCCGTTCCACGTGCCTTCGGTGGCGTCGGTGAGCCGGCCCAGATCGTCGTTCGTGTAAGCGACGTCGAAGCCGCTGTGGATGTTGTCCTCGATGCGCGTGATGAAGTTGCCCCGGTCCCAGGTGACGGTCGTGTGGTAGAAGTCGCGATCGGTGCCCAGGTCCTTGGTCCACTTGCACTCAGTAATGCGGCCGAAGTTGTCCATGCGGTCGTAGTCATCCTCATCCGCCGGGTCGTAGAGCGTCATGAAGACATCCGGCTGCGGGTACTGCGTGCCGACCACTTCCGCCATTCCCCCGTAGGCGTACTCCACGAGCGCCACGCCTCCGGCCGTGAGCCGGGTCAGTTGACTCGCATCCGCGTTGTGCAGGCCGCCGGCCGAGAAGTACCCATAGGTCATCGCGGTTCCTTCGGGAAGGGTCGCGCCCGTCCTTCGGAGTGTATTGCGGCCGGTGGTGGCTTTCGCGTAGGTGTAGTCGATGTCGTAATACCCGTCCGAGGCGTCGGTGCTGGTCACGATTCCCGAGTTGCGGTCCATCGCGAAGGCCGTCAGGTTGCCCCATCCGTCTCGCGAGTACTTGATTTCGTCCTGGATCGTGCCGCTGCCCACCGTCGCGTTGTCGTACTGATCGATGGTGTCGACGCGACCCAGACTGTCGTAGGTCATGCTGATGCGCTTGATTGCGTCGTCGAAGCCGCCGGCGATGGTCGTGGCCCGGCGGTGCGTCTCTCTTCCCGCGGTGTCGAAGTCCGTCTCGATGATGTTGGCCGCCTGGTCCTTTTGCCAGATCACCTGCCTCTGGGCGTTGTAGGCGAACATGACGCGGTCATAGGCGGTGTCGGTCCCGTTGCCCGAGAGGTCCGTCGGATCATCCGAGTCGGGATAGATCACTGCATGAAGGAGATTCTTCGAGGAGATCTTCGAGTCGCCGGCGCTGGCGCCCTTGGTCACGCCGTAGATGTAATGCGTCACCTGGTCGACGCCGGCATCCTGCACGTCATCTCCGTCCACATCCACCCAGATCTCCGTCTGCAGGCCATCGACGTAGGTATAGCGGGTGAAGAGGTCATCATCGCCCGTGGCGCCCGAAGGCGTGCCGTTGACGTAATTGCGAATGACCGCCGTCTGGCGGCCCATGGCGTCGAGCGTGAACTCGGTGCGCACGCCGCTGCTTCCCTGCGAGTCCAGGGTGGCCAGGACTGAACCGTCATCGTCGTAGACCGTGGTGGTGCGCAGGGCCGTGTCGCTGCGACTGGGCACGCTCAGGCCGTCGCGATCGAAGGTCCCGCCGCTGGCGGATTCATCACCGATCATGCCGTTGGTGCCGTACTGCACCGTGTCGGTCAGGCGATCGAGGTCATCGTACCACATCGCCGTGATGCTCACGCGGCCCTTGACATCCTCATCGGTGAGACACAGTACATCCCCGTCGCCGTTGTCATCAAGTTCGCCCTCCCGCTCAGTCACGCCGTAGTCGTTGTGGTGGCGGGCGATGTTCACGCTCATGAGGACGTTGTCGCTGTTCGTCGATTCATACACCGTCTGATGCTCTTCGAGCACGATGTCGCCACCCACATCCGTCGTGCCGGATGCCCACACATCCCCGTAGGTGTTCGCCGCGTCGTCGTCGACCGCCAGGATGAACTGGTGCGTGGTGCGGCCAAGGCGGTCGCGTCTCGTCTTGGTGAGCTGGCTCCCATCGACCTTGATGACCCGCCCGTCGTCGCTTTGCTGCGCCGCTACCACAAGGAGCGTGATGCAGATGCTCTGCATCCTCTGACGACGCATGCAGCCGTACTGGAGTTCATTTTGACGGACCGGATTCGTCAGGAAGCGCGAGCAGTACAAGCCACTCTCGGCGATATCGCGGAGGTACCACTTGAGTCATTGTTCTGTAGTATTCTCGCCGTTGCGGCGCGGGTGCAGTTTGGGGAAGCGGAATTCGCGACGCATCCTCAGTTTACGCCGCAGTCACTTCGAGCCTGCGTGAGCCGCCTCGCACCCTC